>JBLWUQ010000010.1:0-109222 GCA_048268845.1 Maritimibacter sp.
TGTCCGGCTCCGCCAGCACCGCGACATCGGCCAGGATCACCGCATCCGGGCTGGCCTTGAGCAGATCGGCCAGCGCGCCCTCGACCAGTTCGGCGCTCGGCGCCAGTGCTTCGCGCAGGTAGTGCAGCGGCGACAGCAGCTCGAGCCCCTCGCGCCCGGCGCTGCCCGCGACCAGCGCCACCTTGCGCCGCTTGAGCGAATCATCCGCCAGCGTGACCGCACCCGCCGCGCGCTGGCCCATGATCTCGAACCGGGCGATGCGGTTGCGAAGTTCGGGCGGCAGCGACCATTCAAGCGTGGCGCGCGTTTCGCCCTCGGCAAAACCGAGCGCCTCGCTGGCAAGCTCACGCTCGACCCCCGCAGGGTCCGGGCCGATGCCGCGAATCGTCAGGCTTTGCGAAGCACCGTCCCGGCTGCGCAGCGCGGTGACGCGCACCACGCCGCCCTCGATCTCGGCGGGCAGAAGGCCAAGGCGCGGCATCGGCGGCTCGAGCACGGTCAGCCGGCCGCGCGCCTGAAGGATGCCTGCAAGAGCACCGCGCGCGTCGCTGGCAAGGCCGTCGGACAGCCAGATGGTTTCGACCCCCTGATCCAGCGCCGCCGCCCAGTCGTTCGCCGCCGCATGACCAACCGGCCACGGCCTCGGCTCCAGCGCGGCGAGGCTGGCCGTGACGTCGCCAGCAGCGCGAAGCGGCAACTCGCCCGGCTCTGGCGGATCGCTGGCAAGGACCAGCGCGGCGCGCCGGCCGGCGGCCTGCGCCGCCGCAAGTCGCGCCTCGGCCGCCTGCATCCGTGCCCGCCAATCCGGCGCGGCGGCCCAGCCATCATCGACCAGCAGCACCAGCGGCCCGTCGCCCGGCACGACCGGATCGGGGTTCAGCACCGGACCGGCAAAGCCAAGGATCATCGCCGCCACCGCCAGTATCCTGAGCAGGAGCAGCCACCACGGTGTGCGGTCGGTTTCGGCCTCGTCATCGGTCAGCCCGATCAACAGCGCCACGCCGGGAAACGCCCGGCGCACCGGCGCGGGCGGCACGGCGCGCAACAGCCACCACAGCACCGGCAGCGCGATCAGCCCGAGCAAAAGCCACGGCGCGGTGAAGCCGATGGGGCCGAGGATGAACATCAGAACCGCCCTTCCAGCGCGCGATACAGCCAGAGCAGCGCGCCGCTCGGGGCGGTGTCGGTGTGGTGGGTGTGAAACTGCCAGCCGGTCAGCCGGGCAAGCTCCGCCAGCCGCGCCTTGCGCGCGGCGAGGCGGTCGAGATAGCGGGATCTGAGATCGCCGGCCTTGCGAGTCTCGTATTCCAGGCTGCCGCCCATCGAGCGAAACAGCGTGCGCCCATCATAGGGAAACGCCTCTTCCGCCGGGTCGAGCACCTGGATCAGCGCGCCGGTCACGCCGCGATCCGCCGCCGTGGTCAGCGCCGCCTCGACCGGGGCCGGATCGCCAAGGAAATCCGACAGGAACACCGCGCGGCTGTGGCGCGGCATCACCGACACGTCGGGCGCGCCGTAGTCGGCGGACACCGGGTTGCCCAGCGCATCCGCGATCCGCTCAAGCTGGAGGTTGCCGCGCATCGGTGGCGCTTCCATGTCGCTCAGCCCGATCCGCTCGCCGCCCTGGTTGAGCAGCACGCAACTCGCCAGCGCGATCAGCGCGGCGCGGTCGGCCTTGGGGGCAAGCGCCGAGGTCGACGCGAACCGCATCGACTGCGCCCGGTCAACCCAGAACACTACCGCCTGCGCCGCCTGCCATTCCTTTTCCTGCACGAAATGCTGATCCGACCGGGCCGACCGGCGCCAGTCGATCGCGCGCGCGCTGTCGCCGGGCTGGGCCGGGCGGTATTGCCAGAAGCTGTCGCCCAACCCCGGCCTGCGCCGGCCATGTTCCCCCAGCACCACGCCGGAGGCGAGATGGCGCGCGCGCGCCAGAAGCGGCGGCATCGGTTGCGCCAGCGCCTCGGCGCGGGGGCGAAGGGGGGTCATCAAAGGCGCGCCGGGGGACGCTGTCCCCCGGACCCCCTGAGGTATTTCAGGAGCAAAGACTTGAAGGAGGGGCGTCCGGTCACGCCGCGGCCTCGCGCGAGTCCAGACTGCCGACGACGCGGTCGATCAGGCCCGACAGGTTGTCGCCCCTTGCGCGTGCGGCGTAGCCCAGCGCCATGCGGTGGATCAGCACCGGGCGGGCCAGCGCGCGCACGTCACCGGGCGAGGGCGCGAGCCGCCCGTCCAGCAGTGCGCGAGCGCGCACCAGTAGCATCAGCGCCTGCGCCGCGCGCGGCCCCGGCCCCCAGGCGACGGCGTCGCGCACATGCTCGGGTGCGGTATCGTCCTCGGGGCGGCAGGCGCGCACGAGGTCGAGGATCAGTTCCACCACCGCCTCGCCCACCGGCATCCGGCGCAACAGGCGCTGGGCGGCGATCAGGTCGTCGGCGGTGAAGACCGGCTCGGCCCCGGCCTCGTCCACGCCGGTGGTGGCGATCAGGATGTCGCGTTCCGCATCGCGCGTCGGGTAGGCGACATCGACCTGCAACAGGAACCGGTCAAGCTGCGCCTCGGGCAGCGGATAGGTGCCCTCCTGCTCGATCGGGTTCTGGGTGGCGAGCACATGAAAGGGCGCGGCGAGTTTGTGGGCATGCCCGGCGATGGTCACCTCATGTTCCTGCATCGCCTGCAACAGCGCCGACTGGGTGCGCGGCGATGCGCGGTTGATCTCGTCCGCCAGCAGAAGCTGGCAGAACACCGGGCCGGGCAGGAAGCGGAAGGCGCGCGCGCCGTCGGCCCCCTCCTCGAGCACCTCGGAGCCGAGAATGTCGGCGGGCATCAGGTCGGGCGTGAACTGGATGCGCCCGCCGTCGAGCCCCATCACCGTCGAGAGCGTATCGACCAGCCGCGTCTTGCCCAGCCCCGGCAACCCGATCAAGAGCGCATGCCCGCCCGCCAGCATCGCCGACAGCACGAGGTCGACCACCGCCTCCTGCCCGATGATCCGCCGCGCGATCATCGCCTTGGCCTGCCCGAGCTTGACCCCCAGCGCCTCGATCTCCGCCACCAGGTCCTCTGCCTTGTCCATCCGCCGTCTCCGATGCCATAGTCCGGGGGCCATTAAAGCCGAACGCGAGCAGGAACCAAATGACAAAACCGACAATCGACGCAAATCGCACCGCTTCCGCCGAGAGCCTCGCAACCGCTGCGAAAAAGGCGGCGAAAAACGGCCTGCCGCCGGTGCATCTGTGGAACCCGGAGTTCTGTGGCGACCTCGACATGCGGATCGCGCGGGACGGGACGTGGTTCTACCTTGGCACCCCGATCGGGCGGCCGGAACTGGTCAGGCTGTTTTCCTCGATCCTGCGCAAGGACGGCGAGGATTATTTCCTTGTCACGCCGGTCGAGAAGGTCGGAATCACGGTCGATGACGCGCCCTTCGTTGCTGTGGATTTCACCACCCAAGGCGCGGGCCGCGACCAGAGCCTGACCTTCACCACCCATGTCGGCGACAGCGTGACCGCCGGCCCCGAGCATCCGATCCGGGTGGTGCGCGATGCCGAGACCGGCGAGCCGTCGCCCTATGTCAACGTGCGCGCCAACCTCGATGCGCTGATCGACCGCAAGAGCTTTTACCGGCTGGTCGAGATCGGCGCGCATGAGGATCAGGGCGGCGAAAGCTGGTTCGGCCTGTGGTCAGGCGGCGCGTTCTTTCCCGTCATCCCCTCTGCCGAACTGGAGGCCTGAGCGGTTTCGGTTGCGCCGGGGCGCGTCGCGGGGTTTTCTGGCATTGGAGGTCCGATGCCCAGATTTGCCGCCAACCTGACGTTCCTGTTTCGCGAGTTGCCGTTCCTCGAGCGTTTCGAGGCGGCGGCCGAGGCGGGATTTCTTGGTGTCGAGGTGCTGTTTCCCTATGACGATGCGGTGTCCGAGATCACCCGCCGGCTGAAACGCCACAAGCTCGAGATGGTGCTGATCAACGCGCCGCCGCCGAACTGGGCCGGGGGCGCGCGCGGATTTGCCGCCGTGCCGGGCGGGGCCGAGCGCTTTCGCCATGATTTCCGCCGCGCGCTGCGTTATGCCGAGGCGCTGGGTGCGCAGCATCTGCACATCATGGCGGGCAAGGCGAAGGGGCTGGTGGCGCGAACCACCTTCGTCGACAACCTGCGCTGGGCGGCATCGCAAGCGCCCCGGATGAGCCTGACGATCGAGCCGATCAACGACGCCGACATGCCGGGCTATTTCCTGACCGATTTCGATCTTGCCGCCGAGGTGCTGGACGAGGTCGGTGCGCCCAACCTGAACCTTCAGTTCGACATGTATCACGCCCACACCATCACCGGCGACGGCATCGCCGCGTGGGAGCGGCACGGCCACCGGGCGCGGCACATCCAGGTCGGCGGGTTGCCGGGGCGGCATGAGCCGGTGGCGGACGAGATCGACTATCCGGCGTTCTTTCGCCGCCTCGATGCCGAGGGCTACGCCGGCTGGGTGTCGGGCGAATACAACCCGCTGGGGCGGACGGAAGACGGGTTGGGCTGGATCGGCTAGACCTTCAGCCCATGCTCGCGAAACCGCGCCTTGAGGTCCGCCTCGATCCGCGCACCGAGGTGGCTGATGACTTCGCTGCCGGCGATGTTGGCCATGGTCCCGCAGGTTTCGAGGTCATGGCCTTCGGCCAGCCCCCAGAGGAACGCGCCCGCAAACAGATCGCCCGCGCCGGTGGCATCGACCACCTTGGTGGGCACGGCGGGGCAGTGGATGCGTTGGCCGCCAGACAGGATATGCGCGCCATGTTCGCTTTCGGTGCAGACCACGGTTTCGACCTCGGCAGCAGCCGCCGCAAGCGCCGCGTCGAAGCTCTCCGCGTCGGGATACATCGCGGTGATCTCGGCCCGGTTGGCGAACAACAGATCCACGTCCTCGCGCAGCATCCGCGCAAAAGCCTCGCGGTGGCGGTCGATGCAGAACGGATCGGACAGGGTCAGCGACACCTTTCCCCCCGCGCCCCGCGTCGCCGCGATTGCCTTGGCGAAGGCATCGATGCTTTCGGGACCATCAAAGCGGTAGCCCTCGAGGAAGATCCACTCGGCATCCGCCATCATCGCCTCGTCGATATCGGCGGGTGACAGGTGTTCGGTGACGCCAAGATAGGTGTTCATCGAGCGTTCGCCGTCCGGCGTCACAAGGATGATGCAGCGGCCGGTTTCGTGCGGATGATCCTTCGGGGCGAGCGGCACCTCGTAAACCGCCCCCTGCGCGCGCAGGTCATGGGCAAAGATCGCGCCCAACTGGTCGTCCTTGACCTTGCCGACATAGGCGGTGCGCCCGCCCAGATGCGCGATGCCGGCGATGGTGTTGGCGGCAGAGCCGCCCGACATCTCGGTCGCCGGTCCGATCAGCCCGTAGAGCTCGACCCCGCGCGCCATGTCGGTCAGTTGCATGATGCCTTTCTCGACCCCGTGCCGGGCCAGAAAGGCATCGTCGCAATAGGACAGCACGTCGACCATCGCGTTGCCGATCCCGACAACCTGAAAGCGTTTCGTCACAGGGTCTTCTCCTCGTATTGGCAGAGGTCGCGGATGATGCAGGCACCGCATTTGGGCTTGCGCGCGACGCAGATATAGCGGCCGTGCAGGATCAGCCAGTGATGCGCGTGAAGCTGGTAATCGGCGGGCACGTTGTCCTCGATGGCGCGCTCGACGGCGACGACATCCTTGCCGACCGCGATGCCGGTGCGGTTGCCGACGCGGAAGATATGCGTGTCAACCGCCTGCGCCGGATGGTGCCACCACATGTTCAACACCACGTTGGCGGTCTTGCGCCCGACGCCGGGCAGGCTTTGCAGCGCGGCGCGGGAATTGGGCACTTCGCCGCCGTAATCGTCGACGAGAATCCGGCTCAGCTTGATGACGTTCTTCGCCTTCTGGCGAAACAGCCCGATGGTCTTGATGTGCTCGGTCAACCCGTCCTCGCCCAGCGCCAGCATCTTTTCGGGCGTGTCGGCGATCTGAAACAGCGCCCGCGTCGCCTTGTTCACACCAACATCGGTGGCCTGCGCCGACAGCGCCACCGCCACCACCAGCGTGAAGGCGTTGACGTGCTCAAGCTCGCCTTCCGGCTCGGGTTCGGAGTCGTGAAACCGCCGGAACACCTCGCGGATCGTGGGGTAGTCCATCTGCTTTGCCATGCTCCGGGTATCACCAATCCGCCCGCCGAGGGCAAGCGCGGTTTCGCCATCTTTGCGCAGGAATCGGGTCGCAACCATGCGGGCAAATCCATAGTCTCCAAGCCAAGGAGACCACCATGACGCTCATCGACCAGAATGCCGACGAAGGCAGCTATCACTACCAGGTCATCCGCCGCGCCATCGACGCGATCGACGCGGGCGGACCCGGCCTGTCGCTGGAGGATCTGGCGCGCGACATGAACATGAGCCCCTCGCATTTCCAGCGCCTGTTCACCCGCTGGGTCGGCGTCAGCCCCAAGCGCTACCAGCAATATCTGACGCTGGGCCACGCCAAGACGCTGCTGCGCGAGCGGTTCACGACGCTGGATACCGCCAATTCCGTCGGGTTGTCCGGCTCGGGCCGGCTGCACGACCTGTTCCTGAAATGGGAGGCGATGAGCCCCGGCGACTTCGCGAAAAAGGGCGCGGGCCTCACGATCCGTTGGGGCTGGTTCGACAGCCCGTTCGGGCAGGCGCTGGTGATGGGCACCGAGCGTGGCCTGTGCGGGCTGGCCTTCGCCTCGGAGACCGGCCGTGACGCGGCGATGCAGGACATGCGCGCGCGCTGGCCCAAGGCGGCTTTCGTCGAAGACCCCGAGGCGCTTGCCCCCGACGTGCGCGCGGCCTTCGCTCGCAAGGGCGAGGCGCACCTGCACCTGATCGGCGCGCCGTTCCAGATCAAGGTCTGGGAGGCGCTTCTGTCGGTGCCCTCGGGCCGTGTCACCACCTATTCCGAGCTTGCCTCGGCCATCGGCTCACCGAAGGCGGTGCGCGCAGTCGGCACGGCGGTGGGGCAAAACCCGGTGTCCTGGCTGATCCCCTGCCACCGCGCCTTGCGCAAATCGGGCGAGCTTGGCGGCTATCACTGGGGCCTGCCGGTGAAACGCGCGCTTCTTGCCTGGGAGGCCGCGCGCGCCGATTCCGGCGGGCAAACCGGCGAGTTGTCGCCATAAATCATGGCGCCATCAGGGAATTCTGTTCGACGCCGGGAACAATTACCCTACAATGGCGTTTAGCTTTTGCCTTAAAAGGGGGATTCGATGAACATCCTGAAACCAATTCTGGTTCTTCCGCTTGCCGCCGTCCTGACGCTCTCGGCATGTGAAACGACCGGACCGAAACAAAGAACCGGCGCCACGATCGGTGCCGTCACCGGCGGCCTGTTCGGCGCGGCCATCGGCGGCAGTGCCGCATCCACGGCAGTCGGCGCGGTTGCCGGCGGCATCGTCGGCGGCGCCATCGGCCAGGGCCTCGACCAGCAGGCGACAGAGTTGCGCGGCGCGTTTGGCGACAACCGCATCGGCGTGGTCAACACCGGCTCGGCGCTGGTCGTGACGATGCCGCAGGACATCCTGTTCGCCACCGACAGCGCCAACCTGACCGGCGCGTTGCAGTCCGATCTGGCCGTTCTGGCCCGCCACCTGCAGAAATACCGCAACTCGGCGGTGCAGGTCATTGGCCATACCGACAACGTCGGCGATGCCAACTACAACCTGAACCTGTCGCGTCGCCGGGCTGCCGCGGTGACGGCGGTGCTGGTGTCCAATGGCGTGTCGTCCGGGCGGGTCGTGACCGTCGGCCGTGGCGAGGATCAGCCGATTGCCTCGAACCTGACGGCACAGGGCCGCGCCCAGAACCGCCGGGTCGAGATCATCATCATTCCGAACTGATCGGATCGACAACACGGCAAGAGGCCGGGCAACTGCCCGGCCTTTTTCGTTGTCACATCGCCGTTCCGGTCATATCTCTTGACCAATTCGCGGGGATGAGGGCGGGCGATGCCATATCAGAAGGTTCAGCCGGAGAAACTGGCCTCGGCGGTGGTGCGCCAGATCGAGCTTCTGATCCTGCGCGGCGTGCTGACGCCGGGCGAACGCCTGCCGCCCGAACGTGACCTCGCCGAAAAACTCGGCGTCTCGCGCCCGTCGCTGCGCGAAGCGATCGCCACCTTGCAGGACAGCGGCTTGCTCACCACGCGCCCCGGCGCCGGGGTCTATGTCGCCGATGTGCTTGGCTCGGCGTTCTCGCCCGCGCTGGTCCGGCTGTTCTCGTCCCATGACGAGGCGCTGTTTGACGCCATCGCCTTTCGCCGCGACATGGAGGGGCTGGCGGCCAAGCGCGCCGCGCGGCTTGCCTCGGACACCGACCTTGCGGTGATCGACGCGGCCTTTGCCCGGATGCAGACCGCCAAACCGGGCGACGAGGCCGCGCGCGACGCCGATTTCCACATGGCGATCGTCGAGGCCAGCCACAACGTCATCCTGCTCCACATGATGCGCTCGATGTATGACATGCTGGCGGCGGGCGTGTTCTATAACCGGCAGGTCATGTTCGCGCGCAACACCACCCGCGACGAGTTGCTGCGCCAGCACGGCGCGATCAACGCGGCGCTTCAGGCGCGCGACCCGGCCGCCGCCCGCGCCGCCATCGAGGCGCATCTGGATTTCGTCACCGACGCCTTCCGCGACCTGCGCCGGGCCGAGGCGAACGAGGCGATTGCCCGCCAGCGGCTGCAACACGACACTGGCGGCTAAGGGTCGTCGCGCAATTCCTGCTCCAGAAACCGCTCGAACATGTCAAGGTTCACCGGTTCGAACTGGCCGAACCCCTGCATCCAGACCGACGCATCCTTGAGCGCATCCGGTTCCAGCTTGCACCACTTCACCCGGCCACGCTTTTCCTGGCTGATCAAGCCGGCGCGGCTGAGGATGCCGAGGTGCTTGGAGATCGCCGCCAGCGACATCTCGAACGGCTCGGCCACGTCGGTCACGGCCATGTCGTCCTCGAGCAGCAACGACAGGATCGCCCGGCGGGTCGGGTCGGCAAGCGCGGCAAAGACAAGGTCGAGGCGGGTCTGCATGGCTTCGCGTTACGCGCGGTGGCGGCGATGGTCAACCGGGAGGTTGAATATGCTCGGGCGCCGGGAAAACCGCGCAGACTGGCGCAAGGGCGGTTGCGACAGACTCGCACAGCTTGTTTTATAGCGCGACTTCAATGCCTTGACGCACCCTACCGCAACACTGAACCCGGTTGACTCGCAGCCCGCCGCCGCATAGCAACACGCCAAGCACGTGAGGGGGCATTGCGCGCCGTGACCGAGCCAGAAACCGACTTCCCAAGCGACCGCCTGAAGGCGCTCGAGGCACGGTTGGCCAAGGCGAAAACGGCAGGCGACGATGCCCACCACATGAAGAAGGATTACGCCCAGGCGAACCTGGCCTGGCGCATGGTCATCGAGCTGGTGGCCGGTCTGGGGATCGGCTTCGGCATTGGATACGGGCTGGATCGTCTGTTCGGGACGTTACCCCTGTTCATGGTGACCTTCGTCCTCCTGGGGCTGGCGGCGGGCATCAAGACGATGCTCGGCTCGGCCAAGGAGATCGAAAGGCAACTGGCGGCGAAAGCCGCTGCGGACGAGGAAGAGAAACGTGGCGACTGAAGCGGCACAAGGCGAAGAGACCGGCGGGCTGGTGTTTCACCCGCTCGACCAGTTCATCGTGAAGCCCCTGTTCAACCCCGAAGGCGCGATCCACTGGTATACCGTCACCAACGTCACGCTCTGGCTGGCGCTGGCGGTGCTGGGGATCGTTGCGCTGTTCGTCCTTGGCACCCGTGGCCGCGCCATCGTGCCGACCCGCGCCCAGTCGATCGGTGAAATCCTCTATGGCTTCACCTACAAGATGGTCGAGGACGTGGCCGGCAAGGACGCGATCAAGTTCTTTCCCTATGTCATGACGCTGTTCATGTTCATCCTGTTCTCGAACTACCTCGGCCTGATCCCGGCGAGCTTTGCGACCACGTCGCACATCGCGGTGACCGGGGTGCTGGCGCTTGCCGTGTTCCTGACCGTCACCATCGTCGGTTTCGTCAAGAACGGCGCCGGGTTCCTCGGCCTGTTCTGGGTCTCGTCGGCGCCGCTGGTGCTGCGCCCGATCCTGGCCGTGATCGAACTGATTTCCTACTTCGTGCGGCCTGTCAGCCACTCGATCCGGCTTGGCGGCAACATCATGGCCGGTCACGCGGTGATGAAGGTGTTCGCAGGCTTTGCCGCGGTCGCCGCCATCAGCCCCTTTGCCGTGCTGTCGATCACCGCGATCTACGGGCTCGAAATCCTCGTGGCCGGTGTTCAGGCCTATGTCTTTGCCATTCTGACCTGCGTCTACCTCAAGGATGCGCTGCATCCGTCGCACTAGGTCGGACTTCTCAAGATCAACGCAATTCCATCGTAAGGAGAATAATCATGGAAGGCGAACTCGCTCAACTCGGTCAATACATCGGTGCCGGCCTCGCGGGCATCGGCTCGGGTGCTGCTGCCATCGGCGTCGGCCACGTCGCCGGGAACTTCCTGTCGGGTGCCCTGCGCAACCCGTCGGCCGCCGCCGGTCAGACCGCAATGCTGTTCATCGGCATCGCCTTCGCGGAAGCCCTGGGGATCTTCTCGTTCCTCATCGCGCTTCTGTTGATGTTCGCCGTCTGATCCTGCCTAACGATCCTTACGAACGGCAAGGCCGGCTCCGGCCGGTCTTGCCGATCTGATCCGGGTTCCAGGAGGAAAACATGGCAAGCGAAACCGACAACGCGGCCGCAGGTGCAGCCGACGCGGCAAACGCGGCGGCAGACATGGCCCACGAGGCGGCAGCCGGCCCCGGTATGCCGCAACTGGATTTCTCGACCTTCGGGAACCAGATCTTCTGGCTCGCGGTGACGCTGGTCGTCATCTACCTCGTGCTGACGCGCATTGCGCTGCCGCGCATCGCGGGTGTCCTGAACGATCGCCAGGGCGCGATCACCAGCGACATCGCGGCGGCGGAAGACCTCAAGCAGAAGGCGGTCGAGGCCGAAGACGCCTATAATCAGGCGCTGGCCGATGCCCGCGTCAAGGCCCAGACCATCATCGCCGAAGCCAAGGCCGAGATTCAGGCCGACCTCGACGATGCCGCCGCCAAGGCGGACGCCGAGATCGCCGCCCGCACCGCCGAGTCGGAAAAGGCGATCAACGCGATCCGCGACAGCGCCGTTGCGAGCGTCAAGGAAGTGGCCAGGGACGCCGCGAACGAAATCGTCTCGACGATGGGCTTTTCAGCGGATGCCAAGGCTGTCACCGCGGCGGTCAACGCCCGGATGAAGGGGTAACGCGATGAAACACGTCCTAGCCGCCACCCTCGCGCTTGCCGCCACTCCGGCGCTGGCTGCATCCGGCCCGTTCTTTTCGCTGCACAACACCAACTTTGTCGTGCTGCTGGCCTTCATCCTGTTCATCGCGGTGCTGATCTACTTCAAGGTGCCGGGCATCATCGGCGGACTGCTCGACCGGCGTGCCGAGGGCATCAAGGCCGAACTCGAAGAAGCCCGCGCCCTGCGTGAAGAGGCGCAGACGATCCTTGCCTCCTATGAGCGCAAGCTGCAGGAAGTGGCCGAGAAAGCCGGGCAGATCGTCGAGCACGCCAAGCGCGAAGCGACAATCGCGGCGGACATTGCCAAGCAGGACCTCAAGGGGTCGATCGCCCGCCGTCTGGCAGCCGCCGACGACCACCTCGCCTCGGCTGAAGCCGCCGCGATCAAGGATGTGCGCGACGCCGCCATCGCCGTTGCAATCGGCGCGGCGCAGGATCTGATCGCCCAGAAGATGACCGCCGCCGACAGCAACAAGCTGATCGACGACGCCATCGCGGACGTCGAGGCCAAGCTGCACTGAGCCTTCCGACAGTCAAACCGAAAAACCCGGCCCTCTGGCCGGGTTTTTTTGTTGCCTCAATGCGCCTCGGCCCAGTTCGCGCCCTGCCCGGCATCCACCACCAGCGGCACCGACAGCCTGACCGCCGGATCGGCGGCGCCCTCCATCACGTCGCGGATCACTGAAATCGCCGCGTCAACCACGCCGTCCTCGACCTCGAAGATCAATTCGTCGTGGACCTGCAGCAGCATCTTGACCGGCAGCGCCTCGATCGCGGTGGGCATCCGGATCATCGCCCGGCGGATGACGTCGGCGGCGGTGCCCTGGATCGGCGCGTTGATCGCGGCGCGGCGCGCGAACCCGGCCTGCGGCCCCTTGGCGCCGATCTCGGGTGTGTGGATCTTGCGCCCAAACAGGGTCTGGACGAACCCGTGTTCCTTGCCGAAGGCCACGGTGTCGTCCATGTATTCTTTGATGCCGGGGTATTTCTCGAAATAGCGGTCGATGAAGCCCTGCGCCTCGGCGCGTGGAATACGCAGGTTGCGCGCCAGGCCAAAGCCGGAAATGCCGTAGATCACGCCGAAATTGATCGCCTTGGCCTGCCTGCGCACGTCCGGCGTCATCTGGTCGCGCGGCACGTCGAACATCTCGGACGCGGTGGCGGCGTGGATATCCTCGCCATCGCGGAACGCCTGTTTCATCGATTCGATGCCGGCAATATGGGCCAGGATGCGCAGCTCGATCTGGCTGTAGTCGAGCGACACCAGCACCTTGCCCTTGGGCGCGATGAACGCCTCGCGGATGCGCCGGCCCTCCTCGGTGCGCACCGGGATGTTCTGCAGGTTCGGATCGGTCGAGGCCAGCCGCCCGGTATTCGCCCCGGTCTGCACATAGCTTGTGTGCACCCGCCCGGTTTCCGGGTTGATGTGCTGTTGCAGCGCGTCGGTATAGGTCGATTTCAGCTTGGACAATTGCCGCCAGTCGAGCACCCGCGCGGGCAGTTCGTGCCCCTCGGCAGCGAGGTCTTCCAGCACATCCGCGCCGGTCGCGTAAGCGCCGGTCTTGCCCTTCTTGCCGCCGTCCAGCCCCATCTGGTCGAACAGGATCTCGCCCAACTGCTTGGGGCTGCCGACATTGAACTTGCCGCCCGCCAGCGTGTGAATCTCGTCCTCGAGCGCCGCCATCTTCTGCGCGAATGCGTTCGACATCCGGCTGAGCGTGTCGCGGTCAACCTCGACGCCGTTCATCTCCATCTGCGCCAGCACCGGCACCAGCGGACGTTCGAGCGTTTCGTAGACCGTGGTGACCTGCGCGCGGTGCAGTTGCGGCTTGAAGGTCTGCCAGAGGCGCAGGGTCACGTCGGCATCCTCACCGGCGTATTTCACCGCGTCCTCCAGCGGAACCCGGTCGAAGGTGATCGCCGACTTGCCACCGCCCAGCAGCGACTTGATCGGGATCGGGATGTGGCCGAGATAGCGCTCGGACAGCGCGTCCATGCCGTGATTGTGCAGCCCGGAATAGAGCGCGTAGGACATCAGCATGGTGTCGTCGATGGGCGCGACCCTGACGCCGTGACGCGCGAAGATCTTGGCGTCGTATTTCATGTTCTGGCCGATCTTGAGGATCGACGCATCTTCGAGAACCGGCTTCAGCGCGGCCAGCACGTCATCCAGCGGCAATTGCCCCTCGGCCAGTTCGTTCGAGCCAAACAGATCGTCCGCCCCGCCGACCTTGTGCCCGACCGGGATGTAGCAGGCTTCGCCCGGCACCACCGCCAGCGATATGCCGACAAGCTCGGCCTGCATCTCGTCCAGAGACGTGGTCTCGGTATCGACCGCGACATAGCCACGTTCGTAAATCTGCGCGATCCAGCGGTCGAGCGCATCCAGCGTCGCGACATGCTCATAGCTCGCAGCGTCAATCGGCGGCAGGCCGGGGTTGTCCGGGGTGTTCTCTGCCTGAGGCGGCTCGGGAATGTCGCCGATCTCGACGCCCATCCGGTCGGCGATGCGTTTGGACAGCGACCGGAACTCCATCGACGCAAGGAAGGGCAGCAAAACGTCGGGGTCAGGATCGCGCAACTCCAGATCGTCCAGCGTTTCGTCCAGCGGCACGTTTTCATCCAGCCGCACCAGATCGCGCGACATCAACACCTGTTCCTTCTGCTCCAAGATTTTCGGTAGCAGCGAACCAACAATCTTCGCTTTTTCACGCGCGATGTTGAGCCACCCTGCCAGTTCATAGCCCCTTTTCTCTAGATCCCGTAAATCGTCCGCGCTCAGTTTTTCCAAGCCCAAGTTCGGGTACTCGGCATTAAGAAGGTCGAGCGCATCTTGTTTTGCATTGAGCTTGAAGGGGCGACCGATCTTGGCGGAGAAGGTTTCCACGTAGCTGTTGATGTCCGATTCAAGGGGTTTGACGGCGGCTTCGCGTTTGTGATCATCAAAGATTACATCCAAGGGTCCGATCTCCCGGATCACTCCGGGGGCGCTTTTCTCACCGATGCCTTTCGCACCCGGCACATTGTCGACGCTATCTCCCATTAGCGCCTGCACATCGACCACCCGTTCCGGGCCGACGCCGAATTTCGCCTCGACCCCTTCGCGGTCGATCCGCTGGCCCTTGATCGGCTCTAGCATCTCGACGCCGCCGCCGACGAGTTGCATCAGATCCTTGTCCGACGAGATGATGGTGACGCGCCCGCCAGCCTCGCGCGCCTGCCTTGCATAGGTGGCGATGATGTCGTCGGCCTCGAAGCCTTCTTTCTCGATGCTGGCGATGTTGAAGGCGCGGGTGGCGTCGCGGGTCAGGGGGAACTGCGGCACCAGATCCTCCGGCGCGGGCGGGCGGTTGGCCTTGTAGGCGGGATACATGTCGTTGCGGAACGACTTGCCGGAATAGTCGAAGATCACCGCCACATGGGTCGGCGCGTCCTCGCCCTTGTTGTCCTCGACCTGCTTGAACAGCATGTTGCAAAAGCCCGCGACCGCCCCGATGGGCAGCCCGTCGGACTTGCGCGTCAGGGGCGGCAGGGCGTGATAGGCGCGGAAGATGTAGGCCGAGCCATCGACCAGGTGAAGGTGGCATCCCTTGCCGAAGGCCATTGCGGCTCCTTTCCGAAGCTGGGGCCGTGTCGCGCCTTGCGGATCAGTGCGCCGCTTGCGCCGCCTCGGCCAGAACGTATCTTGTATCGCAATAGGGGCACTCGATCCAACCCGGATCGTCGGGGATCGTCAGCCAGACGCGGGGATGGCCCGAGGCCGGGCCGCCGCCGTCGCAGGCGATCTTCTTCTTGTGGACGACCTTGGTTTCAGGAGCTTCGAGCGTCATGGCTGGCCTCTGTTCGTTGCACCCCGCATGATACCAAGCCACCATGCGTGAACAAGGGGCATCGGCCTGTGTGCGGGGGTTACTTCGGTTCGTTCGGGATCATCCGGCCAAGGTCGCGGCCGGAACAGATATGGGTGTGCAGATGCATCACCTCCTGCACCCCCGCCTCGCCGCTGTTGACGATCACCCGGTAGCCCTGCCCGCCTTCGCCCGGTGCGAGGTCCAGCTTGTCGATCACCTGCCGGATCGCGCGGTTGTAGTCGGCGATCTCGGCGTCGCTGGCGGCGTCGATGAAGTGGTCCCATGTCACATAGGGCCCCTTGGGGATCACCAGAACATGCACCGGCGATTGCGGCGCGATGTCGTTGAAGGCAAGGCTGTGCTCGGTCTCGAGCACGGTGCTGTTGGGGATCTCGCCGCGCAGGATCCGGGCGAAGATGTTCTCATGGTCATAGGCGTATGCCAAGGCGGCCTCCTAGTCGCAGTACAGGTTCTCCGAGCGAGCAATCTCGACCGCCCGGTCTTCGGGGATCGAGAGGAACTTGGCAAGGGGTCGCGCGTTTTCCTCGGCCGAGTCTGTCTCGCGCATCAGGTAGGTATGCTCAAAATCGGCGTCGCGGATCCGGTCGCTCTCGAAATAGAAATCCGCCCGGATGGTCGGGATCAGCTTGAGGATGGCATCCTCGGGCGTGCGCTCGCCCGCCAGCCCGATCCGCATCGCATGGCCGCGAATCCAGTCGTCGGCGAACTCGGTCTCGATCTCGAGCAGCCGCGTGGTCGAGCGGTCGGCGTAGAAATCGCGCAACAGGTCCATATTGTTGGGGTCAAGGCAGATCGCCAGCCGGTCGGTCTCGAAATAGTCGAACAGCATCCGCATCAGGGCGCGCCTATGGCGGGTGCGTTTTTCGATCGTGGTCTGGATGCCGCCCAAATCGGGCAGCGCGGTGCTTTCCTCGTCGAACAGGTATTCGATCGACGGGATGTTGGTGGTCTGGGTGATCCGCACCATCAGCCGCTTGCCGACATGCCATTTCTTCGCAACCACGATCAGCAGCTCGCGTTCCCGGCCAAGGGTCGATTCCGCCTCCCAGAACCGAGGCGCAAAGCGCTGGCCGGCGCGACCACGCCCCACGAGGAAGTTGAACAGCGACCGGCCTTCGTTCGAGATCTTGAACTCCACCCCCTCGGTGGCATAGAGCGCGCCCAGCCGCCGCCGCAGCTCGCGCGCCTCGGGGCTGATCTTGCGTGCGAACAGGTAATCCTGCGACAGCAACAGGTCGTAGTGGTCGTTGTAGAACGTCACCGGCATGCCGTAATCGGTGAACATCAGGAAGGTCAGCGTGCGGGTGCGAATCTCGCTGTCCGGCACCATGTGGCGCACCAGCGTCTGAAAGAACGTCTCGTCCGGAATCCATGTCGTCGCGAAGAACCGCATCACGTCGCGGCGTTTGCGGGTGAACTCGAGAATCCACTCGATCGTGCGCCGCCTGAGGCACCACCATTGCGAGCCGATCATGATTTGCAGATCGTCGGGGATCTTGCGGGTCAGGCCCAGCCGCTTCTGCCACTCGACCGAGGCATAGAAGCGCCATTTCTGGGTGCGTTCGTTGAAGAAATGGCGGTAGATCAACCGCTCTTCCTTCATCCCGGTCTTGATCCAGTCGCTTTCGAAGAAATCGAAGCTCTCGATATAGTCAACGTCTTCGGCGTCAAGGAAATCATGGGTGAACTCGGCCGACTTGATCGCCATGCAATCGCCCGACACCATGTAGAAATGCGTCGCGCGCGGAAACGCCTCGACCGCCGCCTCGACCGCAGCCAGCGTGCCCTCGACCAGCGACCACTCGCCCCAGCCGCACTTGACCCGCTTTTTCGCGAAGGCCACCGACGGATTGTCCGCCAATGCCGCCCGGATCATGTCATAGTCCGACTTCTTCGAGCGCGCATCGAAGTGAATCGACAGATAGTCACCAGCCGCGGTCAGGCGCTCGGCCTGCTCGATGATGGCTTTCGGGTCCTTGTGGCTCAGGAGGATAAAGGCGATTCTTGCCATTTCGGAAACCAATTGGCTGGGTCAGCGGGCATTGTTGACATACCTAATGCAACCAACCATTGAAAAAACAGTGTTTGTTTGCTTTTTTCTCTGAAACAAGAACAACCTGTGCAGGATGCGGGCAGACAAAGGTGGACGGGCGGAATGGGTTTTCCCGGAACATGGATGACGGAAAGCGAAAGCGTGCTCTACCGCGTGGTGCCGAAATGCGCCTGCTCGACCATCGGACAGATCATGTATTATTCCGATCATGGCACGTTCTACGACGGTGACGTGCACGACGCCACCGAGGGGCTGCACAAATGGGCCTTCGATGACAGCCAGCCGGTGATCGAGGCCAACGTCAAGGCGCACAAGAGCTATGCCTTCACCGCCGTGCGCAACCCCTACGCGCGTATCCTTTCGAGCTTCTTCGACAAGATCTGCGGCATCCAGCGCAACGGCAAACGCTATCGCGGCAACCTCGTGCCGCTCCTGATCCAGAAATACGGCGTCGAGGTCGGTGACCCGGAAAACGGCTTCGAGTTCGACCAGATCACCAGCTTCCGCCGCTTCCTGCTGTTCGCCCGCGACACCATCCGCTGGCGCCGCCCGATGGACCCCGACATCCACTGGAGCGCGATGTCGGGCCATGTCTCGACCTTCATCCACAACGGCGGCACCTACGACCACATCTTTCATACCGAGGATTTCAACCCCGGAATGCAGGTGGTGCTGGACAATATCAAGCCGCCGCACAAGGTCGACCTGGCCAAGATCCCGCGCTTCAACGAAAGCGAGGGCCACGGCCCGAAACGCGCCCACCCGGTCGAGGATTATTTCGACGACCTGTCGATGCACCTGGTCTTTGAAATCTACAAACGCGATTTCGAGGTGTTCAAATACGACGCCGCCAACCCGGCCAACAAGATGCCCACCGGCAAGATCGACCTCGACGAGGTGCACAAGAAGCTCGGGCCGAAGAACTAGGCGAGCGTTTCACGCAGGAGCCCGATGGTGCGGCTCAGCGCGAGGTCGGCTGCCTGCGGGTCATAATTCCCGGTCTGATCCGGCTCGGCAAACCAATGCGACGTTCCGGGGTAGTCATGTGCACGATAGGGCGTCGCGGCCTTGGCAATCGCCCGCTCCATTCCCTTGCGCGCGGCGGCAGTCACGTAGGCATCCGTTTCAGCGAAATGCGCCACCATCGGCGGCGCCTCGCTGAAATCGCCGTCCCGCGCGGCATAGTAGACCACCGCCGCCGACAGCCGATACTGCGCCCGCTGCGCCAGCCAGACCGCCCAATGCCCGCCCATCGAAAACCCGATCACACCCAGCCGATCCGCCCCCGCCGCGCGCAACTCATGAAGGTCGCGCTCCAGTGTTCGATACATCGGCACCCGACGCGGCCTGGCCCGCAGCGCCCGCACCTCGGCCTCGCTCGTCGCCACCGCACCGTCGTAAAGATCGGCCAGCGCCACCGCAAAGCCCGCCCCCGCCAGCCGCGCCGCAAACGCACGGTAGCCCGGCGTCAGCCCCCACCACGAATGGATCACCAGCACCCCGGCCGTGCCCGGCCCATCCGGCAGAATGAGCGCCATCCCTGTCCTCCCGGTTTGACCCCGATCATGGCGACCGGTCCACGCCATGACCGGGATCATCACCGTCACTGCCGACGATGTCGAGAAACAACGGCTACGTCGAAGTCATGCCCGGCAACAGGGCCTGGCGCGCGATCGACAAAGCGCACTTTCACCCAGGCCCTACGGCTCCTGCGCACTGGTGCACGAAACAACTCATCACCTATCACTACCTGCTGGAAAAACAGATCCCTGCTTCCCTCGCCTGACCGCTCACCCCTTCATCTTGGCCCAAATACTCAAAACCCGAGGGACCGGCCGAAGGCCGGGACCGAGACGAACCTGCGCGCCGCAGGCGCACGATTTCGCAAGCTCTCACACCTCGAGACACCAGCGCATGATCGCCTTCTGCGCGTGCAAGCGGTTCTCGGCCTCGTCGAAGATCACCGAGCTTGGCCCGTCCATCACCGCATCGGTCACTTCCTCGCCGCGATGCGCCGGCAGGCAATGCATGAACAGCGCATCGGGCGCCGCCGCCGCCATCAGGCGTTCGTTCACCTGATAGGGGCGCAACTGGTTGTGCCGACGCTCGCGGGTCGACAGCGCGTCGTGCATCGACACCCAGGTATCGGTGACCACCAGATCCGCCCCGGTCACCGCCTCGACAGGGTCGCGCAGGATCTCGATCTTTGCCCCCTTGCCCCGCGCCTCCTCGACGAAGGCCCGGTCCGGGTCGAGCGTCTGCGGCCCGGTAAAGGTCAGGTGAAACCCGAACTGCCCGGCAGCCTGGATGAACGAGGCCGCGACGTTGTTGCCGTCGCCGGCCCAGACCACCTTTTTCCCGGCAATCGGCCCGCGATGTTCCTCGAAGGTCATCACGTCGGCCATGATCTGGCAGGGATGGCTGCGGTCGGTCAGCCCGTTGATCACCGGCACCGTGGCGTGCTCGGCCAGTTCGTGCAGCGAGGTCTCGTCAAAGGTCCGGATCATGATCAGATCGACATAGCGGCTCAGCACCCGCGCGGTGTCGGCGATCGACTCGCCATGCCCCAGCTGCATCTCCGAGCCGGTCAGCACCAGCGTCTCGCCGCCCATCTGGCGCACTCCGACGTCGAAACTCACCCGCGTCCGGGTCGAGGGCTTTTCGAAGATCAGCGCGACGACATGATTGGCCAGCGCCTGTTCCTTGTCCGGCGTGCCCTTGGGCAAGCCATCGCGCGCATCCTTCATCCGCCGCGCATTGTCGATCATCCGCCGCAGTTCGGTCGGGTCGGTGGTGTTGATGTCGAGAAAATGCCTCATGCCCCCGCCCCTTTCACCGCATTCGCCGCCGCGTCGAGCCGCGCGACCGCATCGGCGAGGTCAGCGTCCGATATGGTCAGGGCCGGCAACAGTCGCACCACGTTGTCGGCGGCGGGAACGGTCAGCACTGCATGGTCATAGCCCGCCTTCACCACGTCGGTGTTGAGCGCCTTGCACACGAGGCCCAGCATCAGCCCGTTGCCGCGCACGCCCTCGAACACCTCGGGATGCGCCGCCACCAGCCCTTCGAGCCGCTGGCGAAACGCGCTGGCCTTGCGCGATACCGCGTCGAGGAAGGCGGGGTCGGCGACGATCTCCATCACCTTCGCGCCGACCGCGCAGCCCAGCGGATTGCCGCCATAGGTCGAGCCGTGCGAGCCCGCGACCATCGCCGCCGCCGCCGCCTCGGTCGCCAGCACCGCGCCCAGGGGAAAGCCGCCGCCGATGCCCTTGGCGACCATCATGATATCGGGCGAAATCCCGGCCCATTCATGGGCGAAGAGCTTGCCGGTGCGGCCCATGCCGCACTGCACCTCGTCAAACACCAGAAGCAGCCCGTGCTGGTCGCAGATGTCGCGCAGCCCCTTCAGGCACTGGTCCGGCACCACGCGGATGCCGCCCTCGCCCTGGATCGGCTCGATCAGGATGGCGGCAGTCCTGTCGTTGATCGCCGCATAAAGCGCGTCGTGATCGCCAAAGCCGACATGGACGAACCCCGGCATCAGAGGGCCGAAGCCCTTGACCATCTTCTCGCTGCCCGCCGCCGCGATCGCGCCGGTCGAGCGGCCGTGAAAACTGCCCGCGAAGGTGATGATCTCGGTCCGCTCCGGCTGGCCGGCCTCGTAGAAATGCTTGCGCACCATCTTCACCGCCAGTTCCAGCGCCTCGGTGCCCGAGTTGGTGAAGAACACGGTGTCGGCGAACGTCGCCTCGACCAGCCGGTCGGCCAGCGCCTTTTGCTGCGGGATCTCGTAGAGGTTGGAGACATGCCAGAGCTTGCCCGCCTGCTCGGTCAACGCCGCGACCAGAGCCGGATGCGCATGGCCCAGCGCGTTCACCCCGATCCCGGCGCCGAGGTCGAGAAACCGTCGCCCGTCGGTGGTTTCCAGCCACGAGCCTTCGCCGCGCTCGAAGGCAAAAGGGGCACGATTGTAGGTCGGCAGAACGGACGGGATCATCTCGGTCATCCTTTGAGAAGAAGCCTTTGGGTGCCGCAAGGGCAGGCCGGTGTCAATATTTTTGGGTAAGGTGCGCCATCGAGGCGCGGGATCAAGGGCGACGGGGCGTCAGGCGCGGATGCGCTGGCGTCGGGTCTTTCGGAAGGTCATCGCGTTGATCATGCGGCGGCAATAGGGCCTGGCCTCCGACCTGTCCATCCCCTTTTCAAGCGGCACCGCTTAGGATACGGGAAGCGGGAACGCAGGGCCGAACTCGCGGCCGCGCCTTGTATCCACCCGGCGCATGATTAGAATAGGGCGCTGGAACATTCAAAGGCGGGCCATGTCCGTCCGAACTTGGGAAATCGCATGTCCTGGACCGAAGACCGGGTGGAAACACTCAAGAAGATGTGGGCCGAAGGCCAGTCGGCCAGCCAGATCGCCAAGGAACTTGGCGGCGTCACCCGCAACGCGGTGATCGGCAAGGTGCACCGGCTGGGCCTGTCCAACCGCGCCGGCGGCAGCACCGCGCCCAGCCCGGCCGTGGCCCCGAAGGCCAAGGAAAAACCGTCCAAGCCCGCCGCGGCCAAGGCCAAGCCCGCCGCCGAGACGACACCGGTGGTGGAGGACGAGCCGGAACCGGTGGTCGAAAAGCCGGTCGTGCCCGCGCGCCGGCAGATCATCCCGGCAGGCCAGCCGCTGCCGCCGCAGCCCTCGGCCAACGAGATCAGCCCCGAGGCATTGGCCAGCGTGCGCGAGGTCGAGAAGACGGCCAAGCGGATCAGCCTGATGGAATTGACCGAACGCACCTGCAAATGGCCGATCGGCGACCCGGCGACGCCGGATTTCTGGTTCTGCGGCCTGCCGGTGCAGCAGGGCAAGCCCTATTGCGAGGCGCATGTCGGGGTGGCGTTCCAGCCGATGTCCTCGCGCCGCGACCGCAAGCGGTGACGATATCGGACCGGCCTTGCCGGTCCGACCGAAGGGGGGCGCTGCCCCCCACGTTCAAATCGCGAGGCGATCTGAACGTTCCCCCCCGGAGTATTTCGACCAAGATGAAGCCACATGACCAATCCGCCTGACCTGCGCCCCGATCTGGCGCGTGCGGAGGTTCGCGAGGTGGCCCGTCCCGGCCAGCCCCGGATCGGCATGGTCAGCCTCGGCTGCCCCAAGGCGCTGGTGGACAGCGAGCGCATCCTGACGCGGCTGCGCGCCGAGGGGTATGCGATCAGCCCGGATTATGCCGGGGCCGATGCGGTGATCGTGAACACCTGCGGCTTTCTCGACTCGGCCAAGGCGGAGAGCCTCGACGCGATCGGCGAGGCCCTGGCCGAGAACGGCCGGGTGATCGTCACCGGCTGTCTCGGGGCGGAGCCGGAATATATCACCGGCGCGCATCCCTCGGTTCTGGCGGTGACCGGACCGCATCAGTATGAGCAGGTGCTCGACGCCGTGCATGTTGCGGTGCCGCCCAGCCCCGATCCGTTCATCGACCTGCTGCCCGCCTCGGGGGTCAGCCTGACGCCGCGGCATTACAGCTATCTGAAGATTTCCGAGGGCTGCAATCACCACTGCAAGTTCTGCATCATTCCGGCGATGCGCGGGCGGCTTGTGTCGCGCCCGGCGCATGCGGTGATCCGCGAGGCCGAGCGGCTGGTCGAGGCCGGGGTGAAGGAGCTTCTGGTCATTTCGCAGGACACCTCGGCCTATGGCGTCGATCTGCGCCATGCGGAAAGCGGCGGCCACCGTGCGCATATCACCGACCTGGCGCGCGATCTGGGAAGCCTGGGCGCCTGGGTGCGGCTGCACTATGTCTACCCTTACCCGCATGTGCGCCAGTTGATCCCGCTGATGGCCGAGGGTCTGGTGCTGCCCTATCTCGACATCCCGTTCCAGCACGCCCACCCCGACACGCTGCGCCGCATGGCGCGGCCGGCGGCGGCGGCGAGGACGCTGGACGAGATCACCGCCTGGCGGCGCGATTGTCCCGACATCACCCTGCGCTCGACCTTCATCGTCGGCTATCCCGGCGAGACCGAGGCGGAGTTCCAGACGCTGCTCGACTGGCTGGACGAGGCGCAGCTCGACCGGGTCGGGTGCTTTCAATACGAGAACGTCGCGGGTGCGGCGGCGAACGCGTTGCCCGATCATGTACCCGACGAGGTCAAGCAGGACCGCTGGGATCGCTTCATGCTGAAGGCGCAGGCGATTTCGGCGGCGAAACTGGCGGCCAAGGTTGGCCACCGGCTCGAGGTGATCGTCGACGAGGTCGACGGCGACGGCGCCACCTGCCGCACCATGGCCGATGCGCCCGAGATCGATGGCAACCTGTTCATCGACGAGGGCTTCGCCGCAGTTTCCCCCGGCGATATCGTCACCGTCGAGGTCGACGAGGCGGGGGAGTATGACCTGTGGGGGCGGCTGGTCTGAGCGTCAGCCTTTACAAGCGCCTGACGTTTTGAGACCCTGAGACGCAACGAGCAGACCAAGATGGTGCGGGCACTCCATGGCCGTTGTCGTCGACCCACACAAACTCGCCTATATGCCGGTGCCGAAAGCGGCGTGTTCCTCGGTCAAGGCAGCCCTCGCGGTGGTCGATCCGCGCGTCGATCATGGTCGGGAGATCTTTGCCGCCGACCCGACGGTGGTCCACAGGATCTATCCCACACTGCGGTTTCGCCGCCATCGCTGGGTGGCCTACCACGAATTCTTCCGCTTCACGGTGATCCGCGATCCTCTGCAACGTCTGCTCTCGGTCTATTCCGATCTCGTGGCGGGGCGCGACATGATCCGCACCGCGCGCAGCTTCAAGCGCGGCAACCCGTCATTGCCGAGCGATCCGGACCCCGATTTCTTCTTTCGTCACCTCGATGAATACGCGGCGCTGGTGTCGGTCATCAAGCACCATGCACTACCACAGATCGTGTTCACCGGCCCGAAACTCGAGCGGTTTTCCAAGGTCTACCGCACGGCCGAGATCGACGCCCTCGCCGCCGACCTGTCGGAGGTGACCGGGACGGTGGTGAAGGTTCCGCGAATGAATCGCAGTCGTCGGGCGCTTGAGTTCAGCGACCTGTCGCCCACGGGGCAGGCTGCGCTGCGGGCGCGGCTGGAGCCGGAATACGCGCATCTCGCGCAGCACTACGGCCCGATCTGGTGAGCAGGAGCCGCAGGTTTACGCCTGCAGGCTCCGCACCTCGATCTCGCCCTCTTCGCGTGCCTTCATCGCCAGTGACGCGGCGTGGCTGCCGGCGGCGGTCGTGAAATAGGGGATCTTGTCATAGAGCGCGACGGCGCGGATCTCGCGGCTGTCGTCGACCGCCTGGGTGCCTTCGGTGGTGTTGAAGACCAGGTGCACATCGCCATCCTTCAGCCGGTCGACGATGGTGCGCCCGCCTTCGTAGACCTTGTTGACGGTCTCGGCCTGCACGCCGTTCGCGGTCAGCCAGGCGGCGGTGCCGCGGGTGGCGAGGATCGTCAGGCCAAGGCCGGTCACGATCTGCGCCGCCTCGAGCATCTCGTCGGCCTTGTCGCCGTCGCGGATCGAGATGAACACCGTGCCCTCGCGCGGCAGGTCAGTGCCCGCGCCCATCTGCGCCTTGAGGAAGGCGCGCGGGAACGAGCGGTCCCAGCCCATGACTTCGCCGGTCGAGCGCATTTCGGGCCCGAGGATGGTATCGACGCCGGGGAAGCGGGCGAAAGGCAGCACCGCCTCTTTGACCGAGAACCACGGCACGTTCGGGTCGCACAGCGTCATCGGGTCGGCATAGGGGATCGGCTGGCCATAGGCGGCGCTGGCGGGATAGGGCGCGCGATGCGGGAAGTTCGACATCGGCTCGCCCGCCATCAGGCGCGCGGCGATCGAGGCGATGGCGCTGTCGGTGGCCTTGGCCACGAAGGGCACGGTGCGCGAGGCGCGGGGGTTGACCTCGATCAGGTAGATTTCGCCGTCCTTGACCGCGAATTGCACGTTCATCAGCCCCTTGACCTTGAGCGCCAGCGCCAGCGCCTCGGTCTGACGCTCGATCTCGGCGAGGATATCGGCGGGCAGGGTGTGCGGCGGCAGGCAGCAGGAGCTGTCGCCCGAGTGCACGCCGGCCTCCTCGATATGCTGCATGATGCCCGCGACATGCACGGTTTCGCCGTCGCAGAGCGCATCGACATCGACCTCGGTCGCGTTCGACAGGTAGCTGTCGAGCAGCACCGGGCTGTCGCCCGACACCACCACGGCGTCGCGGATGTAGCGGCGCAGCTGGTCCATGTCGCGCACGATCTCCATCGCGCGGCCACCCAGCACATAGGAGGGCCGGATGACCAGCGGAAAGCCGATTTCCAGCGCCAGTTCCAGCGCCTGTTCGTCGGTCGAGGCAATCGCGTTATGCGGCTGTTTCAGCCCCAGCCGGTTGACGAGATCCTGAAACCGCTCGCGGTCTTCGGCAAGGTCGATGGCGTCGGGCGTGGTGCCAAGGATCGGGATGCCGGCCTGTTCCAGCGCGTTGGCCAGCTTCAGCGGCGTCTGGCCGCCGAACTGCACGATCACGCCGTGCAGGGTTCCGGCCTCCTGCTCGACGCGCAGGATCTCCATCACGTGCTCAAAGGTCAGCGGCTCGAAATACAGCCGGTCCGAGGTGTCGTAGTCGGTCGAGACCGTCTCGGGGTTGCAGTTGATCATGATCGTCTCATAGCCCACCGCAGTCAGCGAATAGCAGGCGTGACAGCAGCAATAATCGAACTCGATCCCCTGCCCGATCCGGTTCGGACCGCCGCCAAGAATGACCACCTTCTTGCGATCCGATGGCCGCGCCTCGCATTCGACCTCGCCCATCACCGGGGCCTCATAGGTGGAATACATGTAGGGCGTCTGCGCCTCGAACTCGGCGGCGCAGGTGTCGATGCGCTTGAATACGGCGGTGACGCCAAGGCTCTGGCGGGCGCGGCGCACCTCGGCTTCGTTCTGGCCGGTCAGGATCGCAAGGCGGGCGTCGGTGAAGCCCATCATCTTGAGCGCGCGCAGACCTTCCTCGGTCTTGGGCAATCCGGCTTCGCGCACCTTGTCCTCGGCCACGATGATTTCGCGGATACGGGCAAGAAACCAGGGATCGAAATCGGTCACGTTGTGGATTTCGTCATCCGACAACCCGTGGCGCATCGCCTGCGCGATCACCCGGATGCGGTCGGGCGTCTTGGCGGCAAGCGCCTTGGTCACGGCGGCCTTTTCGGGCGCGCCCTCGATGGTGATCTCGTCAAAGCCGGTCAGCCCGGTCTCCATCGACGCCAGCGCCTTCTGCATGCTCTCGTGGAACGTGCGCCCGATCGCCATCACCTCGCCCACCGATTTCATCGCGGTGGTCAGGTCGGACTTGGCGCCGGGGAATTTCTCGAACGCGAAACGCGGGATCTTGGTCACGACATAGTCGATGGTCGGCTCGAAACTGGCCGGCGTCACCTTGGTGATGTCGTTGTCCAGCTCGTCGAGCGTATAGCCGACCGCCAGTTTCGCCGCGATCTTGGCAATCGGAAAGCCGGTGGCCTTCGAGGCCAGCGCCGACGACCGGCTGACGCGCGGGTTCATCTCGATCACCACCATGCGGCCATCGTCCGGGTTCACCGCCCATTGCACGTTGGAACCACCGGTCTCGACGCCGATCTCGCGCAGCACGTTGATCGAGTGCGTGCGCATCAGCTGGTATTCCTTGTCGGTCAGCGTCAGCGCCGGGGCGACGGTGATCGAATCACCCGTGTGCACGCCCATCGGGTCGACGTTCTCGATCGCGCAGACGATGATGGCGTTGTCGGCGCTGTCGCGCACCACCTCCATCTCGAATTCCTTCCAGCCCAGCAGGCTTTCGTCGATCAGGATCTGCCCGGCCGGCGAGGCGTCCATGCCCGAGTGGCAGATCTTCTCGTAATCCGCGCGGTTGTAGGCGATGCCGCCGCCAGTGCCCCCGAGCGTATAGGCCGGGCGGATGATCGCGGGCAGGCCGACCGTATCCAGCGCGGCCATCGCGATCTCCATCCCGGCGCGCAGGTCGCGCTTGCCGTTCGGCAGCTTCGGCGCGGTCACGATGGTCGCCTTCGGGTTCTCGATGCCCAGCCGGTCCATCGCCTCGCGAAACAGCTTGCGGTCCTCGGCCATCTCGATGGCCTCGCGCTTGGCGCCGATCAGCTCGACGCCGTATTCCTCGAGCACCCCCATGTCGGCCAGCGCCAGCGCGGTGTTCAGCCCGGTCTGCCCGCCCATGGTCGGCAGCAGCGCGTCGGGCCGTTCCTTCGCGATGATCTTGGCGACAACCTCGGGGGTGATCGGCTCGATATAGGTGGCGTCGGCCATTTCCGGGTCGGTCATGATCGTCGCCGGGTTCGAGTTCACCAGGATCACCCGGTAGCCCTCTTCACGCAGCGCCTTACAGGCCTGAGCGCCGGAATAATCGAACTCGCAGGCCTGCCCGATGATGATGGGCCCCGCGCCGATGATCATGATGGACTTGATATCGGTTCTTTTGGGCATGGTCTCACCTGTGGCAGCGGGTCCGGGCCGCGACCAACCCGGCCGCGCGCAAATTCTCGTGGGTTATAGACGCGAGCGCACCGGGTGCAAGGGGCGATCCGGCTGCCCACCGAAAACCCCGAATAAAACGGCAAGGGCGACCATAGCCGGCAGACCGAACAGCACGACCTTCGACGTCGCCAGCCCTACTGCCGAAAGCGCGATCAAGGCAAAGGTGGCGAACGGAGCCAGCAGTAGCAGTCCCGCAAAGATGCTGAAACGTGGCCCCATCGCAGGTACCAAGGCAGGCGTCATCATCACCGGCAGACAGAAATAATAGGCCCAGGCCACAGGCGCAGGCAACGACAGAAGAATGATCGCGGCGGGCCACACAGCCGCGAACTGCCGTGCTGGAACCGAACGCCGCATCCATACGGCAAGCCCGGCAAGAATGCCTAGAAGAATGATCTGGTTCGCCGCCATCCATACTGCGGATTTCCGGAAAGCGAACCAACCCGTGTCGCCTCGGCCACCATCCGAAAGGAAGTTGGGGACGAAAATGGCCGGCTCGGTGGCGAAAACCGGTGCCAGCACCCGATCAAGTTGTAAGGATGTGCCGACTTCAAGCGCGGTGCTGGATAGAGCGCGGAGCGTCAAAAGGAATATCTCGTGCAGCGGCCAACCCGCCAATCCGACCGATACAGCCGCCAGCCCGGTGCCAGCAACGAAGAATGCCGCCGCAGCGCGATATTGTCTCGCGGCCAGAAAAAGCACCACAAACAGCGCCGGATAGAGCTTGATCGACGCGGCAAAGGCCAATGCCACGCCCGCAGCCAATGGGGAATTGCTACGCAACCGCTCGAGTGCCAACGCGATCAAGAAAGTCACAACGATCTGTGGCTGGTTTTCGAAAAGCGCAAGTGCGCCGAACACCGTACCGAGGGTGATCGCCTGCCCCGCCGCGACAAACAAAAGTAGAGGCAGGGAAGGTCGCATGATCCTCCAAGCCAGCGCCCCGGTCGCGATCAAAAGCGCGATGTTGGCAACGCGCATAGCGCCCGAGAAGGATTGAAACGACATCAGATCGGTCAGCGGCGCGACCAATGCCGCCCAGAGCGGCGGATAAACGTAAGGATACACGACACCTTCGTAACCGGCTGCCCTGGCCCATTCCGCCCAATCGGCGGGAGGCAGCATGGTAAACAGGTCACCGTAGGAATTGTATATCGCGCCGAGTTCGTCTGCGTGAAATGCTTGCGCCGCGAGCCACAGCGCCAATAGATCCGAAGATCGCGGCGCAACATCCAGCACCACGATCAGCAACGCCGCCCAGATCAGAACGAACCCTGCCGTGATGCCCCATTGCCTGTTTCTTTCCATGATTGTCCGCGTAGCTTGGCAACCACGGCACTGCAAGCTTTTACAACCGCGCTCTATTCGGCGGCCTTGGCGTGGGTCTGCTCCCTGTCGCGATAGAGATAGTCGCGCGTGATCGGCGCGGCGGCGAAGTGCTTGCCGATCTGGACCTGATAGACCAAAAGCTTGCCGACGGCGAAACTCGCCTCCATCGACAACAGGTAATAGCGCCACATCCGCACGAACCGGTCGTCATAGAGCGCCCGCGCCTCGTCCACCCTCGCCATGAACCGGTCATGCCAGAGGCCGAGCGTCTTGGCATAATGCAGCCTGAGCACCTCGATATCGGTCGAGATCAGCCCGGCCCGGTCGACCGCGCCCTGCATCTCGGACAGCGCCGGGGAATAGCCGCCGGGGAAGATGTATTTCACCATCCAGGTGTCGGCCTCGTTGGGCGGCCCGACATGGCCGATCGAGTGGATCAGCGCCAGTCCGTCTTCGTTCAGGTGATCGCGCACGAAGCGGAAATACTCGTCGTAATGCGGCACGCCGACATGCTCGAACATCCCCACAGATACGATCCGGTCAAAGCTCTCGGGCACCTGCCGATAGTCCAGCAGCCGGAACTCGACCTGGTCGGCAAGCCCGGCCTCTTTCGCACGCTTCACCGCCACCGCGTGCTGTTCCTTCGACAGCGTGACACCCACTACCCGCGCGCCATAATCGCGCGCCAGCGTCAGCGCCATGCCGCCCCAGCCACAGCCAATATCAAGCACGCGCATGCCCGGCTCAATCAGCAACTTGTGCGCGATATGCTGCTTCTTGGCCTCCTGCGCCTCGTCCAGCGTCATGCCGTCATGCGCGAAATAGGCGCAGGAATATTGCCGGTCGGCGTCGAGAAACAGCCCGTAAAGCTCGCCCGACAGGTCATAGTGATGCGCCACGTTGGCCTGCGCCTTGCCGACCGGCGCGAACTGGCGAAACCGCCGCGCCATGACCCGCGCGCCGTCCAGCGGCCGCTGGAACCACGCCGATCCGGCGTTGTTGATGTTGGGGATCATCAGGTCGAAGAAGGCGCGCAGATCGTCGTTCTCGATCTCGAAGGTGCCGTCCATATAGGCTTCACCAACGGCCAGGTTCGGATTGCGCAGGATGCGTGCCGGCAATCGCGGGTCCTTGATCGTAACGCCAAGCACGGGCGCGCCCTTCCCGTAATCCCTGGTCTTGCCGTCCCAAAATGTCACCCGCAACGTGCCTGCCTGCACGATATGCGAAAGAAGGTGATCCAGAAAAACGCGCCACATAGCGGTCTCCTTTTCACTCCGGCGCCGGGCCGGTCCCTGGTTGCTGGCCGATTTTCGCGCTCCGGGAACTCCACCCCCGTGCGGTGTCGCCAGTTATCATCTTGTCACGCACCGGAATGTTTTTCAATTCGCGCCTGAATGTAAAGCATTTTCCTGCAATTGCAGGCCCGACGGCGGATCTGCACCGGCGATCAGGGTTGACTTTCCAACGGTGGCGCGCTGTATCGCCACGGACCACTTGCAGCGTTCCGGGGACCATCATGCACGCCTATCGCAGCCATACCTGCGCCGACCTGACCAAAGCCGATGTGGGCAGCGTCGTGCGCCTTTCCGGCTGGGTGCACCGCGTCCGTGACCACGGCGGCGTGTTGTTCATCGACCTGCGCGACCATTACGGCATCACCCAGGTGCTGGCCGACTCCGACAGCCCGGTGTTTTCCGAGGTCGAGAAACTGCGCTCGGAATGGTGCATCCGCATCGACGGCAAGGTGCTGGCGCGCGACGAAACCCTTGTGAACCCGAAACTGCCCACCGGCGCGATCGAGGTGTTCATTCAGGACATGGAAGTGCTGGGTGCGTCCGAGGAACTGCCGCTGATGGTGTTCGGCGATCAGGAATACCCGGAAGAAACCCGGCTGAAATACCGCTATCTCGACCTGCGCCGCGAGGCGATGCAGGAAAACATGAAGCTGCGCTCGGACGTCGTGGCCTCGATGCGCAAACGCATGTGGGACAAGGGCTTTCGCGAATACCAGACGCCGATCATCACCGCCTCGTCGCCCGAAGGCGCGCGCGACTTCCTCGTGCCGTCGCGCCTGCACCCCGGCCGGTTCTACGCGCTGCCGCAGGCGCCGCAGCAGTTCAAGCAGCTCCTGATGGTCTCGGGCTTCGACAAGTATTTCCAGATCGCGCCGTGCTTTCGTGACGAAGACCCCCGCGCCGACCGCTCGCCCACGGATTTCTACCAGCTCGACATCGAGATGAGCTTCGTCACTCAGGAAGACGTCTTCGCCACCACCCAGCCGGTGCTGCAAGGCGTGTTCGAGGAGTTTGCGAACGGCAAGAAGGTCGACACCGACTGGCCGCTGATCAGCTACCGCGACTCGGCGCTCTGGTATGGCACCGACAAGCCCGACCTGCGTAACCCGATCCGGATGCAGGTGGTCAGCGACCATTTCGCCGGGTCCGGTTTCGCCATCTTCGCCAAGCTGCTCGAACAGGACGGCACCGAGATCCGCGCCATCCCCGCCCCGACAGGCGGCTCGCGCAAGTTCTGCGACCGGATGAACGCCTTTGCCCAGAAAGAGGGCCTGCCGGGGATGGGGTATATTTTCTGGCGTGAGAAAACACTGACACAAGAGGACGTCGACACCCTAAGTGAAGACTTCAAGCGATGGGAAGAGAGCTTTCTGAACGAGAAAGCCAACGAAGCTCTCGGGGGAAAGTCCGGAGTGGCCTACATCCGGTATTCGCCACAGGATGTGGAGTTTCATGCAGAGGTTGGAAGCAGCTGGCTCGAGGGGGCCGGCCCGCTGGCCAAGAACATCGGCCCCGCGCGCACCGAGGCGATCCGCCAGCAGTTGGGCCTTGGCGTCGGCGACGCGGCGTTCTTCCTCGGCGGCAAGCCCAAGAGCTTCGAGCGTGTCGCCGGGCTGGCGCGCAACGTGATCGGTGACGAGCTTGGGCTGACCGACAAGGACCGTTTCGCCTTCGCCTGGATCGTCGATTTCCCGATCTACCAGAAGGACGAGGAAACCGGCGACATCGACTTCGAGCACAACCCGTTCTCGATGCCGCAGGGCGGGCTTGAGGCGCTCGACGGCGAACCGCTCGAGGTGCTGGGCTGGCAATACGATCTGGCCTGCAACGGCGCCGAGATCCTCTCGGGTGCGATCCGCAACCACAAGCCCGAGATCATGTTCCGGGCGTTCGAGATCGCCGGTTATGGCGAGGACGAGGTGCGCAAGCGGTTTGGCGGGCTGGTCAACGCCTTCCAGTATGGCGCCCCGCCGCACGGGGGCTGCGCCGCCGGGATCGACCGCATCGTGATGCTGCTGGCCGGCGAGGAAACCATCCGCGACGTCGTGCTGTTCCCGATGAACCAGCGCGCCGAAGACCTGATGATGAACGCGCCTTCCGAGCCGACCAACGAGCAGTTGCGCGAGTTGCACCTGCGGGTGGTCGACGCGAAGGCGTGATCGCCCGCGCCTCGCTGCACGAATGACGCGCGCGCGGGTGGGTCCCGTCCGGTCGGTGCGCGGGATTCAGTCCTCCAGATGGTCTTTGCGCTTGCGCTCGACCAGCTTGAGTTCCCTGGCCTTGCGGGCCTCGAAACGGGCGCCGTAGCCTTCGTTCTCGGCCGCGTCGATCACCTCCCGGGCGCGGGTGAAGACCTCGTCTTCCTCCTCGTCGATATGGTGGTGGTAATCATGCGCGAGCTTGTGGAACTTGTTCAGCCAGCCGGATGACGCCATGTCCATCTCGTTGAGGTCTTCGATCAGATCGTCAAGCTCGGCATGTTCCTCGACCGAGTGGCGCGCCCTGTCCTGCCCCCAGGTCTTGGACATCAGCCTGGAGTAGAAGGTTTCCTCCTCGGCCGCCGCATGCGCCTTCACGTCGAAATAGAACTCCTTCCAGGCGGCCTTGCGGGCATCGGAATCGCCTGACGTGTCGGCGATCCTGTCGAGCAGGTCGCGGTGATGCTTGTGGTCGGCCTTGATGGCTTCGTAAATCGAGGGCATTTCCGTCTCCGTCCTGGTTCATGTCGCGACACGAACGCGCGATGGCGGCACTGAGTTCCGTCTTGCCCCCGTATCGACCGGATCATCGACGCCGACGAAAAAGCGGCGCGCTCTGCCAAGCGCGCCGCCCTGCCCTTCGATCCACTCACGAGATCAGCTGGGGGTAACCTCTGTCTGCTGCCCGAAACCGGCAGCCTTGCCCGACACCCGGCCATGCTCTGACGCGGTGACGCCAGCCGCGACCGAGGCCGTCAGAACCACGATCCCGGTCGCCAGGACAAGCCAGTCGATCACGGCGTTGTCGAACCTTGTGTCGGTGAGGCGGTCAAAAATCCTGGACATCTCGAATTCCCCGGTGGCCTGGTCGCAATGTGCCGCCGAAATCGGGCGGCAATGGGGTCGGCCCGGGCCAAAACCCGGACGGTTTGGGGGATTCTCGGTGGCGGGGTCAGGTGCTTTGCCCTATTGCTGGCGGTCGGATCAAACGGGGGGCTGCGATGGCCGAAAATCGGGATATCGGTGCAAGCGTCGCTGGCTGGAAGGCGCCGCCTCGACCGCAGGGTGACAGGCTCGAAGGGCGCTATGCCCGGCTTGAACGCCTGGCGGCCGACACCCATGCCGCCGATCTGTTCAAGGCCAACAGCGTCTCGGACGCGATCTGGGACTACATGCCCTATGGTCCCTTCGCCTCGTCGTCGGCCTATCACCGCTGGGTGCGCGAGGTCGAGGCGGCGGACGATCCGCTGTTCTACGCGATCAGGAACCGCGACGCGGGCCAGTGGCAGGGGGTCGCGAGCTACCTCCGGATCGCGCCCGAGGCCGGGTCGATCGAGGTCGGGCACATCAACCTGTCGCCGGCGCTGCAGCGCACGCGGGCGGCGACCGAGGCGATGTATCTGATGATGCAATGGGCCTTCGAGGCCGGGTATCGGCGCTACGAGTGGAAGTGCAACGCGCTCAACCTTGCCTCGCGCCGGGCGGCGCAGCGGCTGGGGTTCAGCTACGAGGGTATTTTCCGGCAAGCGACGGTGGTGAAGGGGCGCAACCGCGACACGGCGTGGTTCGCGGTGATCGACGCCGAATGGCCCGGCCTGCAAGAGGCGTTCCGGGCCTGGCTGTCGCCGTCGAATTTCGACGCCGAAGGCCACCAGATCGAGCGGCTGGGCGATCTGACCCGGCTGGTGCGCGTGGCTGACGATCCGGCGTTGCAACGCTGACATTCAGACCACCTGCGCCCGCGACAGACGTTCCTCGACCAGATGCACGACGCGCCGCAGCGCGCCATCGGCGCCCGTTTGCGCAAGCTGACCGGCAGCGGCGGCAAGGGGCGCATCATGCGCGCCGATTGCAACTCCGGTCAGAAGCTGCGCGACATAGCTGCGCGCGCCGCTGTCGCCCAGGCTGAGTATCTCGGCCACATGGGTCAGGTCGTCGGCAAAGGCCACTTGATCCGGCAGGATCCTGTCGTTCGGCACCTCCTGCGGTCCCGACGCCACCCTGCCGCCCGGCAGCGCCGAGAGCAGCACGCGCTGAAACAGCGCAAGGCTTTCCACCGGCTTGGCGAGGAAGGCATCGGCCCCGGCCGCAAGTGCCGCGGCTTCGCCGTCGGGGTCGCCGCTCATCCCCAGGATCGCGGGCAGGCGCGGCCGCGCGCGTGCAAGATCGGCGATCAGGTCGGCGCCCGAGCCATCCGGCAATCCGATATCGACGATCACCACCGAGGGCCGGTAGACCGCCAGATGCCGGTGCGCGGCGCCAAGGCTGTCGGCGCGGCGGATGCGGGCGCCGGAGCGGATCGACAACAGCCGGATCGCCTCGGAGGCGAAGCGGCTGTCCTCGACGACAAGGACGGTCAGGCCGTGCAACGGACGCTCAGGCCCGCCCGGCGGCAGATAGAATCGGTCATCGCTCATGGCATTCATTCCTTTCACCACCAGCGAACCACGAATCTCCTTAAAAGGTCGTAAACCTGCGCGCGCTGCGACGTTGCGCTGCCCTTGCGGCGGGGCGGAGCGGCGGGCATAACCGGGCGGAGCAAGGATGGAGACCCCGATGATCGGACGCCTGAACCACGTGGCCATCGCCGTGCCAGACCTCGAGGCCGCCTCGGCCCTCTACCGCGACACGCTGGGCGCGGATGTGGGCGCGCCGCAGGACGAGCCCGACCACGGCGTGACGGTGGTGTTCATCACCCTGCCCAACACCAAGATCGAACTGCTCTATCCGCTGGGTGAGAATTCGCCCATCGCCGGATTTCTGGAAAAGAACTCCTCGGGCGGCATCCACCATATCTGCTACGAGGTCGACGATATCCTCGCCGCCCGTGACCGGCTGAAGGCCGCTGGCGCGCGGGTGCTGGGCACCGGCGAGCCGAAGATCGGCGCGCATGGCAAGCCGGTGCTGTTCCTGCACCCCAAGGATTTCAACGGCTGTCTGGTCGAGCTGGAGCAGGTCTGATGTCCGTCACCGGCGCAATTGTCCTGTTCGTGGTGCTCTGGTTCATGATGATGTTCATCATCCTGCCGATCCGCGCCCGCAGTCAGGCCGACGAGGGAAGTGTCGTCCCCGGCACGCCCGAGGGTGCGCCGGCGGACTTCCGTCTGGGGCGCACGGTGCTGATCGTGACGCTCTGGGCGCTGCTGGTCTGGGCGATATCTGCCGGGATCGTTCTGTCGGGCTGGATCTCGATCGAGGATCTCGACTGGATGAACGTGCTGGACGAGCGGGTGCCGAACTAGCGCGCTTCCTGCCCCGCCAGCCGGTGATACATATGCGTGAAGGTCGCCGCCCCGAGCACCGGGATCAGCAGGTTGACCACCGGGATCGACAGCGGCACCGCCATCAGCGTTCCGGCCACCCAGATCTGGCCGCCATGGCGCTTGCGCATCCGGGTCGCGCCCTCGCGCCCCTCGCGCCGCATCGCCGCCATCTGGAAGAACTCACGCCCAAGCAGATAGCCGTTCACCACCCAGAACAGCACCGGCGCAAGTGGCCCGACGAAGAACAACAGGATCAACGCCACGAGGTTCACGCCGATGGTGACAAGGATCAGGCTGGACGAATCCCTGATCGTATCGAGAAGCGGCACCGACCCCACCGCAGGCAGGCCGGGGTAATAGCGGTCTTCGACCGCCGCCGCGACGTCATCGAGGAAAATGCCGGTGAAGGCCGCCGCGACCGGCACCATCAGCACGACCGACAGCACCAGCATCAAGCCCACCGTCGCCCAGCTTGCCACGTTGTCGAGCCAGTTGACGTCGCCGATCCACGGCAGGCTGACCGTGTCCGGCACGAACAGCCCGACCAGCCAGGCAAACCCCACCGTCGCCACCGCCAGCAGCGCGATGGTCAGCCCGACGCCAAGCAGCAGCACCCGGCGAAAGCGCGGGTCGGTCAACTGGCCCAGCGCCTTGGCGAAATCCGAAAACATCATTCTGACACCCAGGTCGTGATCGCGCCGAGGTCCGGGCGCGGGCGTTCCGGCGGAGCAGAGCCTTCGGTGCCGATATGGATGAACCCGGCGAGGCTTTCATGCGCCGCAAGGCCAAGCCCGTCGCGCAGGAAGTCGCGGTCATGCGCGGCAAAGCTGGTCAGCCAGTTCGCGCCCCAGCCCGAGGCCAGCGCCGCATTCAGCATCGCAAGGCAGACCGCACCGGCGGAATAGACCTGTTCGATCTCGGGTATCTTCTCGGAGGCCACGGGCGAGGACACGACCGCCACCGCCAGACCCGCATCGGCGAACTGGCAGCGCACCTTTTCGATCCTCTCGGGCTCCAGCCCCAGCGCCTGCCCGCGTGCGACGACAAGCTCCGACAACCGGCGCATCGCAGCGCTTTCCAGCACGATGAAGCGCCACGGCTCCAGCTTGCCGTGGTCGGGCGAGCGGGCGGCAGCGGTCAGGATCGGGCCAAGCTCGTCGCGCGTCGGCACCGGGGCGGTCAGCGTCTTGGCCGGGCGCGAGCGGCGGCTGAGCAGAAAGTCGAGCGCCGCCTGATTTCTCTCGGGCATGTAAGTCTCCTTCACATCGCCCCATGTCGGGGTTGCGGTGGTTGAGGTCAACGGCGCCTAGAAGAAATAGCGCTCGAACTCGTCGATCAGGCCCGAAAAAAACGCCTGCGACCGGGCGTTGGGCTGGCGGATGCGGTAAGCTTCGACCATCGGGTCCGGGGCCATGGTCAGGCTTTCGGCCAGTTCCTCGATCACCGCATGGCCGCAGAAGGGCACATACCAGTCAGCATAGCCGCCCTCATGCACCGCCACCAGCCGCCCGAGGCAGACCTCATCCGCCAGCGCCCGCATCATCCGCGTCATCTGCCGGAAGGTGTCGGCATGACAGAGCATGTGCGCCAGCGGATCGGCCGCCGCCGCGTCATAGCCGCAAGCGACGATGATGACCTCGGGTCGGTGCGCGCGGATCGCCGGCACCACCAGCCGCTCCATCGCCTCGATATAGGTCGCATGCCCGGCGCCGGGCGGCAGCGGGATGTTCATGTTCGCGCCCACGCCCGCGCCTGCGCCGCGCTTGTCGATCTCGCCGGTGTCGAGCGGGTAGTTGTGTTCCTGATGGATCGAGATCGTCAGCACGTCGGGGTCGTCATAGAACACCGCTTCGGTGCCGTTGCCGTGGTGCACGTCCCAGTCGATCACCGCGAACCGGGTGGCCAGCCCCTCGGCGCGCGCGGCCTGGATCGCGATGCCGATGTTGTTGAAAAGGCAAAAGCCGTTCGGGAAATCCGGCAGCGCGTGGTGGCCGGGCGGGCGCGACAGGGCATAGGCATTGTCAAGCTCGCCCCGCAGCACCGATGCCAGCGCTGAGCGCGCCAGCCCGGCGCTGAGCGCGGCGATCTCGTATCCGCCCTGCGCGAACGGCGTGCGCAAGCCCAACTGGCCACCGCCCGCGTCCGACATCGCCTTGAAGGCGTCGAGGTAGCTGGCCGGATGCACCCGTTCCAGCTCCGCCCGGCTGGCGGGCTCGGCGCTCTGCACCTCGAGCTCGCGGATCAGCCCGGTGACTTCCATCAGGTTCTTCAACCGCCGCTTGGTCTCGGGGTTTTCCGGCAGGCCGCCCGCCGCCGTCGGCTGCACCAGCCCGCCGATCGGCAGCATCCCGGCATAGTTGCCGCCCGCGTGCCAGAAGCACCTTTCGTCCACGAAAAATCCGGTCCTGCGCATCTGCCCTCCTGCGTTGGCGTCAGACTGGCCGCGCGCGGTTGCGCCTGCAACCCCCATCGGCCAAGGTCGGGCAATGAAGAAAGCCGCGCTTGCCCACCTCGCCGTTCCCGGCTGCGAGATTGCCGTTCGGGTCACTCCGAAGGCGGCGGCGAACAAGGTTGCCCAGACCGATACCGGGCTTCGCATCTCGGTGACGACCGTGCCCGAGGACGGCAAGGCCAACGAGGCGGTGGCGAAACTGCTGGCCAAGGCGCTTGGCGTGCCGAAAACACGCCTTACCCTCCTGCGCGGCGCCACCGCGCGCGACAAGGTGTTCCGGCTGGACTGAGCCGCCTATTCCGCCTGCGGATCGCGCGTCAACTGGTAGGCGCCTTCGGGCAGGTCCAGCGCGGCGGCAAGGTCGCGCACCTGCACAAGCGACAGCGTCACCCGCATCAGCCGCTCGGTGGTCGGCTCCCACTGCTCGAGCGTCACGCAATCGTCAAACGCGTTGATGACCACGTCTTCCTGCAAATGCGGGCTGCCCTCGTCGACCAGCGTGACGATTGTCGAGTCGAATTCGTGTTCGATGGTAAACATGCCGTCACCCTAGGCCGCGCCGCGCCCGGACGAAAGCCGATTTGATCTCGATCAAGGACCGAACCGCGCGACGCGGCATTCTGCCGCCGGCGAGGGAGGAAAATGAAGGACACGGCTCACAAGGTATATCATCAGTATCTGCTGGACCGGATGGCGGATCTGCTTGGCCTCGACCTGGGGCTGGAGGTCGATCTGACGCGTCTGAGCCGCGCCAAGCTGGAACAGGCGATCGCGCGGTGCAGCCAATGCCCGGACTCGCAAGGTTGCGAGCTGTGGCTGGAAGAACATGCCGGCGGGGCGACGAATGCGCCGGAAATCTGCCGCAACAAGGCGATGCTGGAACATCTGCGCGGCAGCTTCTGAGCCCCGCGCCGAAACCGGCGCAACAGGTCAGCTCGTGGCTTCTTCCTCGAGGTGCAGTTTCATGTCGACCAGAACCTGCTGCAACGCCAGCGTCTCGTGCAGAAGGCGCTTGGCCTCGTTCACCGTGATGATCCCGTCCTCGATCGATTGCTGATACTCGGCCATCAGCATCGCGAAGCGCTGCGCCAGCGCGATCACGTCGGCGTTCACCCCGCCCGGCGGGGCGTTGCGCCGGTCGTCGTTGGCGTTGACGGTATGACCCGAGATTTCCGCCAGCGCCGAGGTCACATGCGGATAGCGCGCGGCTTCCTCCAGCCTGGCGACGGTGTCGATCGGCATGAAGCGGTCGGCGTGCTCGGGCGCGTCGGAATAATAGCGCCCCAACGTCGCCTTCGATTTGCCCGACAGCGTGCAGGCATTCTCGATGCCGACGTCCTTGACCAATGCCTCGGTGTGCTTCCTGAGGTAATCGCTAAACCCGTTCATACAAACTCCCAAAACGCCCCGCCGCACCGCTTGCGGGGAAATTACCCCTACTTTTCCCATTAAACTCTGCCTTTGTGAATGGCTTAATCGTCTCGACCGCATCCCGACGGTCGTGTGACCAGTGCCGGTGCGACCCGCGCCGGAGCGAGTGGGGGCCCGCCAGGTCTTGTTGGCGGGGCCGGGTTTGAATCTTGCCCGGCGATGGCGCGGCGGCGCGTAAAGGTAAATGGGGTCCGTTCCATCCCCAGGGTGTTTTCGCCCCGGATCCCGGTCAAGTCTGCCGTTGCCCATGCCCCCGTTCGCATCCCGGCCCGCATTGGGGCGCGAATGGTGCCTTTCCCGAACGACGTGCCGTTGGTCGCGATACGGATGGCCGCGCTGTTGCGGCAACCCCCGGCTTCGGATATTGCGGATTTCAGATTGATCTTGCGAGGAAAAACGGTGTTGCCAGTTGTCCGCTCCGGTGAACGGAAAGCGCCATGAACATCGTCGTGGTCGGCCTCGGCTATGTCGGATTGTCCAACGCCGCCCTCCTGGCGCGGCACCACAGGGTCGTGGCGGCGGACATCAACGCCCAGCGGGTGGAGCTGGTCAACGCGCGCCAATGCCCGATCATCGACGACGAGCTTGAAGCGATGCTTGCAAGCGGCGCGCTCGATCTCGTGGCGACCACCGATCCAACGGAGGCCTACCGCGCCGCCGATTTCGTGATCGTGGCGACCCCGACCGACTACGATCCGGTCAGCGATTATTTCGATACCTCCTCGGTCGAAGCGGTGATCCGCGCGGTGATCGCGGAAAACCGCAATGTGCCGATCGTCATCAAATCGACGGTTCCGGTCGGTTTCGTCATGCGCGCGCGGGCCGAGATTGGCACCGATCAGGTGCTGTTCAGCCCCGAGTTCCTGCGCGAGGGCAAGGCGCTCTGGGACAACCTGCACCCGAGCCGGATCATCGTCGGCGAGCGGTCGGACCGCGCCCGCGCCTTCGCCGACCTGTTGCTCGAAGGCTCCGAGGAAACCGATGTGCCGGTGCTCTTCACCGATCCCGACGAAGCCGAGGCAATCAAGCTGTTCGCCAACACCTACCTCGCGATGCGGGTGGCCTTCTTCAACGAGCTTGACAGCTATGCCATGGCCGGCGGCATGGACACGCGCCAGATCATCGAGGGCGTCAGCCTCGATCCCCGGATCGGCGCCAGCTACAACAACCCCTCGTTCGGCTATGGCGGCTATTGCCTGCCGAAGGACACCAAGCAGCTTCTGGCCAATTACGCCGAGGTGCCGCAGAACCTCATCCGCGCCATCGTCGACGCCAACCGCACCCGCAAGGATTATCTCGCCGAGCGGATCATCGCGCGGAACCCCAGGGTCGTCGGGATCTACCGGCTGGTGATGAAGGCCGGATCGGACAATTTCCGCCAGAGCTCGATCCAGGGGATCATGAAGCGGATCAAGGCCAAGGGCATCGAGGTGATCGTCTATGAGCCGATCATGGACGAAGACCTGTTCTTCGGCAGCCGCGTGGTGCGCGACCTTGCCGCCTTCAAGGCCGAGGCCGACGTGATCGTCGTCAACCGCCTGACCGACGAGATCGCCGACGTCTCCGAGCGCATTTTCACCCGCGACCTGTTCGGAACCGGCTGAGCCGGGTGGCGCCAATCTCCCTGTTGCGGCATTGGCAAAGGCTGCGAACGCTGGGCTTACGAATTCTTGAAACTCCGTGTCTAGGGTGTCCCCGATTTGCGTCGACACTCTCAAACAATGGAGACAAGAAATGGCGAACCCCTTCCACAACAGGGCCTTGTCGATCCAGGGCCCCGCGACCGACATCGCGCCGATCACCCCGGATGACGACACCGACCTGACCGAGGTTGCGATCACGCTCTATGCCGAGAGCGGCGGCACCATCTGTTTCGACACCGTGCGCGGCGAACGACGCTCCGTCGTCGTCACTGATTTCTCGTTCCTCCCGGTCGGCGCGCGCCGGGTCTGCGCCACCGGCACGACGGCGACGGGGCTGCATGCGTTGGTCCTGAAATGAGGACCACGTCAAACCTGTCCTTCACCGGGATGCTCCTGTCACGCGCCGCGCCCTGGCGCTCGCTCTATCGCGCGGCGACCGGCGAGGTTCCGGCGCTGGCGGTGGACGCGCAGCGCGGTTTCAGCGGCGGTGCGAAGCTCACCCAGGGCCTTGCCGCCCCGGCCACGCTGACCCGCGCCGCGCCGCAGGTCGTGATCGACAGCACCGGACAGGGTGCGACCGTCCCCGCCGACACTGCCGCGTTCGACTGGAGCACCGGCGCGCGGCGGCTCAAGCTGGCGCCGACCGTCACCAACCTGTTTTCCTACGCGCGCCTCGATCACGCCGCGCTGACGGCATCGGGGCAGACACTCGGCACGGTCGGCATTACCGGCAGTTCCGGCGGCATCACCGCCGAAGTGGTCGCGACCGGGCCCGAGCATGGCGGCTATCTCGACTGGCGCATTTCCGGCGCCAATCCGGGCAACACGCTCTATCTCAACCTCTCGGACGACGCGACGATCGACGGTGTGGCCGCCGGAACCGCCAGCGTGGTCTCTGCCGATCTCAGCACCGTCGCGGGCACGATCCCCGGCGCGGTCTCGGTCCGGCTGTTCCGGCATTGCCGCACCGCATCCAATACCCTTCTGTCGGGCGGGATGCAGGAGGTGACGCCGACCGCCACCCATGCGCGGATGAGCCATGACTTCGTGACGCCGCCCACCAGCACCAAGATCACCTCGAGCGGTATCTACCTGCGCATCGCCAAGGGTGCCGTCGGGGTCGATTTCACCCTGCGCGTCAGCAGACCCCAGTTCGAGCTTGGCACGCTCGTTGCCGGCGATCCGGTCGAAACGCTGGGCGCGCCGGGCGCAAAAACGGGCGATGTGCTGTCGCTGGACCTGAGCGCGCTGGACACCGGGGCCGGATTGACCCTGCGCGCACACTTCACGCAACTGGTCCCGTTCCGCACCAAGGCACCGCTGGCCGCGTTCGAGGCGGCGGACCAATCCACCGTCGGCCTGTTCTGGGCAGCCGGCACATCAAGCTACATCATCCGCGAACCGGCTGGTACCGAACATATCATCCCCGCCGCCGGCCTGCCGCCTGCGGATGTTCCGCTCGATTTCACGATTGACGGCACGGCGGCCACCCTGTCTGTCGCGGGCGGCTTGCTTGGCAGCGTCACCTTGGCGGCAGCGATCACCCCGATCACAGCCCGCCTCGCCGGGTCGCCCACCTCGGCGTTCGGCTGTCACGGCATGTTGCGCGATGTGATGGTTTTCGAGGGCGTTCTGTCGTAGCCGCAGCGTTTTCCTTGTCCTGAACCGGAAAATCCGCCCGCCCCATCGCACCCGCATGACGTCCATTCCCGCCACCTATCACCCGCGCCGGTTGCACGAGACTGGACACCAAAAAGCTATCGGGTTAGATCAACCTTAAATTGAGGTAAATGCTGGCGAACACGGTAAGGCTGCGCATGGCGCTGATCGCGTTTCGGACAAGGGACGCAATCGGCGAGCGCCATGGGCGGCGGAACGAAGAAGTCGATCCGGCGGGCGAGGCATGGTGGCAGGGTGCGGGCAATCATCGATGACGGGCGAATCTGCATGACAATTCGCCGCGACCGTTCGACCGACCGGAAACGAGGGTTTCGATGAAGGTGGCGGTCTTCGGGCTGGGCTATGTCGGCTTCACCGCGGCCTGCTGCATCTCGAGCGAAGGTCACGAGGTCGTCGGCGTCGACGTCAACGCCGACAAGATTGCCGACGTCAATGAAGGCATCCCGCCGTTCGAGGAACCCGGCCTGGCCGAACTGATGAAGAAGGGCGCTGCCACCGGCGGGCTGAGCGCCACCGAGGACAATGCCGCGGCGCTCGTCGGCACCGAGCTTGCCTTCGTCTGCGTCGGAACGCCCTCGGGGGCGGACGGCGCGCATGACATGCGCTATATCATCGAAGTCACGCGCCACATCGCCGCGGCGCTGAAACAGGTGCAGGGCGGCAGGCTGACCGTCGCCTATCGCTCGACCATGCGGCCGGGGTCGATGCGCAAACTGGTCGCGCCGATCTTCGCCTCGATGCTCGGACCCGCGTGGAGCGACCGTGTCGAACTTGTCTACAACCCCGAGTTCCTGCGCGAAGCCCAGGCGATCCACGACTATTTCAACCCGTCGAAGATCGTCATCGGCACCGAAGACGGCCAGCCCTGCGAGGTGATGGAGCGGCTTCACGCCAACATCGACGCGCCGACCTTCGTGACGCGTTATGAAGAAGCCGAGATCACCAAGTTCGTCGACAATTCCTGGCACGCGGCAAAGGTGGCCTTTGCCAACGAGATCGGCCGGGTCTGCCAGAGGCTCGGCGTGTCGGCGAGCATGGTGCACGAGATTTTCGTCGCCGACACCAAGCTGAACATCTCGCCCTATTACACCCGTCCGGGCGGTGCCTTCGGTGGGTCATGCCTGCCCAAGGACGTGCGCGCGCTGCAATACATCTCGACCGATATCGGGGCAAACACGCACCTGCTCGACAGCCTCCTGCGCAGCAACGAGGCCCACAAGGTGTTCCAGTTCGACGCCGCGATGAAGCTGCTGCCCGGCGAGGGCGCGCGGGTTCTGATGGCCGGGCTTGCCTTCAAGGCCGGCACCGACGACCTGCGCGAGAGCCCGAATGTCGACATCGCGCGCAAGCTGCTGGAGGCCGGGGTGGAGCTCAAGGTCTATGACAGCGGCCTGACACCGTCGCGCCTGCGCGGCCAGAACCTGGGCTATACCTACAGCTTCCTGCCGACCATCGACGCGCTGCTGATCGGCAAGGCCGAGGCCGAGGCCGGTAACTGGGATCTGGTGATCGCCTCGAACGCGATGATCGGGCAGCTTGCGCTGCCGCCGGGCGTGCCGGTCCTTGCCACGCACACGATCTCCTGACGGGCCGGGTCGATGAGCACAGGTGCAGCACTCCCCAAGGAAATGGACCGCGAGCGGGCCGAGACGCCGCTGAATATCCTCGTGCTCTACGGTCGGGTGCCCTTTCCGATGATGCGCGGCGACCAGTTGACCGTCGCGCATCTGCTGTCCTACCTGAAGGCGCGCGGCCATGTCGTCGACCTGGTGACGACCGAGATCGACGGCTCGCTCACCGCCGCCCAGCGCCACTGGCTTGACACTTCCTGCCGCCGGGTCACGATCCTGCCGCAGTCGAGGCTGGCCATGCTGCGCGGGCTGATCGGCAGCCTCGCCGCGCTGCGCCCGCTTCAGGTCGGCCTGTTCAGCAACCCCACCGTCACCCGCATGGTGCGCGAGCGCGTCGAGGCGGGCGAGTATGACATCGTCTACTGCTACTACCTGCGGTCGGCCAACGCCGTTCCCTCCGGCTTCGCCCCCGACCTCGTGCAGGTCTATTCCGGGCGGCGCACGGCGACCTTCCTTGCCATGCAGCTTTCCCAGACCCTCAACATCAGCCGTATTCTGGAAAACGCCACCAGCCTGACGAAGCGGCTGGTCTTCGGGCTGGAATGGCGGCTCATGCGGCGGTTCGAGGCGCGGGTCTGGCAACGCTTCACCAAGGTGCTGCTGATCGGGCCGAAAGACGTCGAAGCGGTCGAGCAGGCCTGCGCGGCCGAGGGGCAGCCGCGGATCGCCAACTGGATCTACGGCGCCCACGGAACCAACGTTCAGGCTTTCCGCCCCGCCGACCCCGACGAGGTCGTGGCCGACCGCATCATCTTCTCGGGGTCGATGCTCTATCAGCCCAACGTGCAGGCGGTGCGCTGGTTTCATGCCAATTGCTGGCCTGCGATCCGGGCCAGCCGACCGGACGCGCAATGGCACATCGTCGGGCGCGACCCGGTGCCGGAGGTGCGCGCGCTGGGCGGTCGTGACGGGATCACCGTGACCGGAACCGTGCCCGATGTCGGCGCGCATATCCGCAAGGCGGCGGTCTGCATCAACCCGATGCTCGCCGCCGGCGGCATGCAGAACAAGCTGATCGAATACCTGGCCAGCGCCAAGCCGATCGTCGCGACCAGCGTCGCCAACGAAGGCATCCTCGCCCCCGACGGGCAGGCGCTGAGGATCGCCGACACCGCCGAGGATTTCAGCCGCGAGGTGCTGTGGCTGCTGGACAATCCAGCGGCCGCCAGCGCCCTGGGTCAGGCCGCGCGCAGCTTCGCGCTGGACCACTGGACCTGGGAGGCGCACTTCGACAAGCTCGAAGCCGCTTTCCATGACGCGCTCGCCGTCGACGGGAGACCGACGGTTGCGCCGTAACCTGCTTCAGTTCCTGGCCGTGCAGATCGTGCGGCCGCTGGGACTGCTGGTCCAGTTCGCGATCCTTGCGCGTATTGGAACGCCTGACGAATATGGGCGTTTCATGGCGCTCTATGCTGGTGCCATTGTGCTTTCGGTCCTGTCTGATCTCGGACAACGGCAACTTGCATTTTCCGCGATGCGTTCATCACCGCCTGAGCGGCTGGGTGACGCTGCATCGTCCGCCTTTCAGATCAAGCTGACGGGCAGCTTGGTGATGCTGGTGTTCTGTTTCGCCACCACCGGCTTTGTCTTTGCTGACATATCAACTGCGCTTGCGGTCTGGTTCGTGGCAGCAACCGCGCCGATCGCCGATACATCCGCGAGCCTGTTGCGCGGTCTGAAAAAGCCGGGCACGGAGATCATTCTGGCGGTTATGGAACAGGCGGCACTCATTCTCGTGTTCCTTCTTGCCGAACCCCTTTTCGGGGAAACGAACCCGACAAGCTGGTTGTTCGCAATGGGCATATTGGGAGCCGGGCGAAGTCTGCTGCTGCATATCAAGGCACGCAAGGAAGTTGGCGGCATCGTCGTGCTGCGACGGAAACCTGACACACGCTATGTTCTCACCAGCATGGCCACGGCGATCAGCATCCTTGCCGCTGTCGGCATGGCGCGGCTTCCAGGCGTCTATTTCTCCGAGTTCATGGAAGGTGGGTCGTTCGCCGTGTTCGTGTCGTTCTGGGCGCTGTTCCAGCGATCCGAATTGCTCATGTCGGCGGTTATTCAGACGGCCTACCGGCAAGTCGATACACGCCTTGGCCGGTTCGTTGACAGCACCCGCCATGTCGCCTTGGCCGGGGCCGGTTTGGGCCTGGCTCTGTTCGCTGTCGCGTTCTTGCTTGCTCCGGCGATCACGCGGATATTTCTGGGCGCGAAGTATGTTCCATTTTCCGACTACGGTATCGCTGCGGCAGGTCTGCTTGTTGCACATCTTCCCGCTTTCGGGCTGCGCACGGTTCTTCAGTATCGCCACCGCTCGCGGCCGGTCACCGTCATCTACTTCCTCGCCATTGTGGTTACGGTTGTCGCGATGCAGTTGCTGATACTGGACGGAATGGGGGTTGTCCTGCCCTATGCAGTCGCCCTGATGCTCGCCACCCTGGCGCTAATCTACGTCAGATCGAACGACAGGACGAGATGATGGAACAGGCTCGAATTCTCTATATCATGGGGCGCGGCCATAGCGGAACGACCTTCCTTGACGTGATGCTCGGCACCGCTCCAGATGTGGAAAGCATCGGTGAAGTCGTTTCCGGGCTCAGGCGCGGGCGTGGAGAAATCTGTAGCTGCCAGCTGAAGGCGGGCGATTGTGAATACTGGCAGAAGGTCGCGCAGGACTACAGCGACCGCACCGGTGGCAGGGATCTTTTTCAAGATGGTGCATGGCTCTGGCGGATGTCGGATGTTCGCAATTTTGCAAAGGTCTGGTTCTGTGATCCGGACACACCCGACAGTCAGTGGAACGACTACAAGACGCGAAACCTGGCTTTGTTTGCTTCCGTCGCGAAAATCAGTGGATGTCGCAATATTCTGGATAGCAACAAGGAGTACTCCCGCGGGCTGATGATACTCAGGACCGACCCGAATTCACGGGTCATTCACCTCCATCGCTCGCCGTTCGCAATCATCGGATCGCACTATTATCGTAGAAAGGAGAAGGGATTGCCCTTCAAGTTTCTCAAACGCGAATATTCACCTCAGTTCATGTTCCTGCCCGCCATGATGCTCACCGCATTCGCCTGGTCGGTTGCGATATGCCTCGGCGCAATCATCAAGATGCGTTTTCCCAAGCGGGTCATGCATCTGAAATATGAAAATCTTGTTGGCGATCCTGAAAGAGAAATAGCTCGGATTGGGAGCTTTCTGCAAATCGACACCACGGAAATAACCAGAAAGATCGAGAAACTCGGAGCTTTCCAGATTGGACACAATCTCGGCGGGAACGAATTGCGGCACGAAGGCAGTTTCACGTTCATGCCCAACACCAAGGGACGCCGGAGACTCCCATGGCTCTACAAGATATTCGCGGCCCCTTTCACCCTTCCTGGCTACATCGTGCGTGCGTTGATCTGATGAAAGAACTTCCGCCACTCGAAGAAATTGAGTCAATGTTTGCTGGCAGGAACGCTTGTCCGCCGGAGGTCGAGACATGACGTGTCGCGGCCTACCCGAATGGCGGCGGATGGTCAGGCTTGCGAATGTATAAAACCCTCTTCCTCATGGCCTGCTTCATGCCCTACATCTCGCCCGGCATCCCGATGCCGACCGAGGTTCAGCCCTGGGCCGCGCTCATGGCCTGGGGGGCGGTGGTCTTCGGGCTGGTCACGACCATGCGTCTGCGCGGCGATGTCTGGTTCGCCGTCATGGTGTTCCTGTCGATCGTGATGATGGTCTATGTCTACCCCGAAGCCGAAGGCGGTATTCTGACGTTTCTTCGCAAGACCTTCGCGCTGCTCTTGTCGCTCGGGATCATCGTCTATGCGGCGGAGATCACGCCTCAGGCGGTGGCCAGGGCGTTGCGGTTTGCGGTTCCGGCCTGGCTTGCCTTCGCGCTGTTGCAATATGCCTCGCCGCAGGTGTTCCTTGCGGTGGTGAGCCCCTTTGTCGCCAATCGTGACCTCGTGATCGGCGAACGCGGGGCAGCGTCGCTGGCACCGGAGGCGACCGATTTCGGCTTCACCTCGGTCTATCTGCTGGTGATCATCCTTCTGGTCCGAAAGGTCCTCGCGAGCACCGAGGGCGGCGGCAAGGGTTTCGGGCGGGTCCTGATCCCGATGGCGATCCTGAACATCCTGCTATCCAAATCCGCCTCGGGGGTTTTCGCGTCGGTGCTGGTGCTCGGGGTGATGAACCTGGGCCTTCTGACCAGATGGCGCAGGCTGATCCCGGCGGGTTTGGCGGTTGTCGCGGTGGGTGCCGTCGCGATGCTGTTTCCCGAGGGCGCGTTCGACGGCATCCGCGGGTTTCGGGTTCTCTCCGACTTCATCGCAGAGCCCGCGTCGATCTTGCAGACCTCCTTCGCGCATCGGGCGGTTCACAACATTGTCGGCGTGATCGCCCTGATCGAGTCCGGCGGGACCGGCCACGGCGCCGGGTCGTTCACCAGTGTCGGCCCCCGGATCTATGTCGCCGAGGGCCTGGGCCATGTGCTGCAGCTCAACGACTACCACGTCGACGCCGTGTTCCGCAGCCTCCAGACGGCCGCACTCGGGGTGTTTCCGCAACTGCTGACGGAATACGGCGTCGTCGGCATCCTGCTCATCGTCATGGTGTTCTGGCGCGTGCTGGCAAGCCGCATGGTCCTTCGATACGCGGTCGCATCGTTGATGTTTCTCACCTGGCTGCAGAGTTTCCCGCTGGCCTATCCGATGTTCTGGCTGCTTGTCGGGTTTGCGGGAAACCGTTTCTTCCAGGCGGCACCGCGCGGCGAGCGGCAAGACGAGGCGGAGCCGAGCGCGGTGCCCGCCGGGAGGCACGGGTGATCGCGCGTGCCCTCCGAACGCTCCACGCGATCCGGCACATCCCGCCGCAGCGTCACCTCTGGCGCGTCCTTCGGCGCGGGCAGCGCAAGTTGAACACGGCCCTTCCGGGGCCGACCTACACCCTGTTGCAACGCTCCGGCGCGGCCCTGCCGATGACGCCACACCCGCTCACCGCGCTGGCAGCGCTTCGCCTTGCCCATGAGGCCGAGGTGGCAACCGGCTGGGCGCTGTTGCCTGATGGCCGCCTCGAGGTGACGATCCACGGCGTCAGCGTCGCGATCCTGCCGGAACAGCCGCACCGGGGCCTGCCCGACGATCTGCCCTATCTCTGGCAGATGAGCCTTGGCTACATGGGATATGGCCTGAGCGCAGCCGCCAGCGACGACCCCGACGCGCGCCGCATCTTTCTGGCATTGGCCGAGGGCTTCGCCAGCGCGCAGTCCTGGGCCGCGCCCAGGGCGCAGGATCGCCACTGGCACCCCTATTGCGCAAGCCACCGGCTGATCAACATGATCGCCGGGCGCAGCCTTCTGGAAGGGCGCGCCGAGGACCTGTCCGGTCTGGACCGGGCAATCCGCGAGGCGACGGCGCTGGTCGCGCGCAGCACCGAGCGAGACATCCACTACAATCACCTGACCAAGAACCTGCTCGCCCTGATGGTCAGCGCCGCGTTCCGGACCGGCAAGATCGGCCCGCGCGCCTTTGCCGGGTTTGCCAGGGCGGCGGACCGCCAGATCCTTCCGGATGGCGGACATGCCGAGCTTTGCCCGATGTATCACGCCCAGTTTCTGGCAGATCTTCTGGTGCTGCGGGCCATTCCCGAGCGGATGTTTCCGGCCAACGCGATCGACTGGCTCGACCGGCGCATCGCGGCGATGCGGGCGGCGCTGCACGCCATGAGCTTCGGCGACGGCGAGATCGCGCTATTCGGGGATTCGTGGCTCGGAGAAGCGCCGCCCGCCTCCGTGCTCGCACCCGGAGGGGCGCCCGCGGGGATCGTGAGCCTGCCACAGACCGGCTACACCCGGCTCGAAGCGGGCCAATATGCCGTCATCGTCGATCACGGGCGGATCGGCCCCGACGACAATCCCGGCCACGGCCATGACGACGCGCTGAGCATCGAGGTCGCCGTCGCAGGCGCGCGCCTGATCGTCGATCATGGCGTCGAAACCTACACCGCCAGCGCCGCGCGTGCGCGCAGCCGCGCCCGCGCCTCGCACAATGCGCCGAGCTTCGCCACGGATCGCGGCATGGACGCCTGGGGCGCCTTCCGGGTCGGCCAACGCATCGGCGCGCCGCAATGGTCGGTGCGGCAGACCGGCGACTGGCTGGTGTTCAGCGGCATGCGCCACTCGCTGGGCCACGGGGCGCCAACCGCGACGCGGACGATCCATGTCGGGCCGGACGGGGTGATCCTCCACGACCGCTGGCTTGCGACCCACGGCGCGGCGCGGTTCCTGTTTGCGGCGCACGCGGGCGAGGTCACGGTGACGGCCCTGCGCGGTGCCTTGTCCGACGCCGAGCAGGCCCGGCATTTCCCTGTGTTCGGACAACCCGAACCCGCCTTCGCCCGCCTCCTCACGCCGGAGAACGGCGAGGCGGTGCTGGCGATCACGGACGCAAGCCGCGATCCCGGCGCGATCTGGGCCGAGATATGCGCCCTGTCGGGAGCGACCGCCAAGGAATACCGCGCGTGGTGAGGGCGGTTTTCAGGCCCATCGTGGCACCGCTTCGGCGTAATCCGGGCGCAACGAGGCACGGCGCAGTCGACGCCGGTGTCCTTTCGCAAGAGCATACGGCGGATCTGTCACATCCGCATGTGACCGCAGAGGCGCAAGCCGACAGGATCGAAGGTCTGGACGGGTTGCGTCTGGTGGCGGTCCTGATCGTCCTCGCGCGTCACCTGGACTACTCCGACAAGGTTCCCGGCGGCTTCGGCGTCTCGGTCTTCTTCTTCATCAGCGGGTTGCTCATCACCCGCCTGATTCTTGCCGAAGAACGAGACCGCGGGCGGATGGACATCACTGGGTTTTTCCTTCGCCGTTTCATCCGGCTGATCCCGCCGCTCGCACTGATGGGGGCAATGACGATCCCTGTCCTCGCGTATCTCTACCCTGCTGAATTCAACTGGACGCAGATTCTGTTTGCCTTCGGCTACCTTGGCAACATCTTTCCCCTGCTCGTCGACTTTCACGGATGGCGCGACGGGCTGGTGGCGTTCGAACCGCTGTGGTCGCTTGCGGTCGAGGAACACTTCTACCTGATGCTGCCTCTCGTCCTGCTGATCACCCGCTCGATGCGGGCACGGATCTGGGTCGTCTTTCTGGCCGGTTGTCTGGGACCATTGGCCCTTCGCGCCTATGCGGTGTTCAGCCTTCCGCCCGATCTCGCCGATGCCTTCAACTACCGGTTCACCTTCACGCGGATCGACGCGATGGGCTGGGGCGTGTTGCTGACCCTGCTGCTGCACGCCAGATGGCTGCGGGCCGAAGTTCTCTCCAGACACGGCCACCTCCTGCTCTGGGGCGGGGCGGCGCTTTCGGTGCTGTCGATGGTTCATTGGAGTGTCGATTACGAAATCGCGTGGAAATACACGCCACAGACAATCGCGATTGGCATGGGCGTCGCTGCTCTGGTTTTTGCCGAGAACCAGCAATGGCTGCGGACGATCCTCGAACGCCGCTGGGTCCGGTTCTTCGGCAAAGCGTCCTACGAGATCTACCTGTGGCATCTTCCGATCTACCTGATCGTCCTGGCGTTCGCGGAGCGCGGGCCCGGCGTGACACTGCTGGTCAGCATCATCACGCTGGCGGTCTCGGGGGTGAGCTATCTGCTGGTCACGGGCCTGGTCGCGCCGCTGCGCCGACGCCTCGGCTCACGCCGGTTCTGAGGTCCGGCGGATCGCCGTCGCGATGCGCCCGGACACGAAGCCTTGACGTCGAAACGGCAGGGAAATAGATACTGCCGTTACCGAGCGGGCGTTGTGTAATGGTAAGACCCTTGCCTTCCAAGCAAGAGATGCGGGTTCGATTCCCGCCGCCCGCTCCAGATTTTCCGATGCAGCAGCAGCCCGTCAGGCCGGATGGCCGTTTGCGCCCAGAAAGCGCGGCGCGCTGTCGGGCGTGAGGCACACCGCGGTGATGCGGCCGGTCACGTATGATCCGGTGTCGATGTTGATGCGCGCCGGCGTCATCAGTGGTTCGTCGACGATGACATGGCCGTGGACGACCGTCGGCAGGCCGGTGGTTCCGTCGACCAGCGAGGGATCGCCCCAAACCAGTTGATCCGGGTCCTGCTCATCCATCGGGCGCGCCGGGTCGATCCCGGCATGGCACAGGATGTAGCGGTCGAGCGTCAGGGCCAGCGGCAGATCGCGCAGAAAGGCGCGGTGGGCCTCGGGGATGGCGCTTTCAAACATCGCCGCCAGCCGGTGCGCCGGCATGTCGAAACCGCGGTCGTCGGATTCGGGCCGTAGCCCGTAGGAGCGCAGCGTGGCGTCGCCGCCGAACCGCAGCCATTCGCGGTGTCCGTCCGGGTCTTCGAGGAAATCCGCCATCTTGTCTTCGTGGTTGCCGCGCAGGACGATGCGGCGAAACCCGTCCGGCGCCGGCCCGAGCAGATCGCCGATCAGCCCGGCCGAATCCGGGCCGCGATCGACCACGTCGCCCAGCGACACGATCAGCTTCGGCCCGTCATACCCCGCCGCCGCCGCATCGGCGGCGATTGTGGCCTCGAGCGTCCGGTAGAGCTTCCGACAGCCATGCAGGTCGCCAACCGCGTAGACCGCCACCGGCATCTGCGGCAGCGACAGGATGCGGTGCGCCACGCTGGCTTCACGTCTGACCGGCGCCGCCCGCCGCCTGAACAACCGCGTCAGCCCCCGCATCACGCCGCCCCGCCACGACGCCGCAAGGGGCCGAGCCCCATGGCGAGGATCACGACGAACAGCATCAGGTTCGCCTGAATCTCGAGGCTGAAATCGACCATGGAATGAAGCGCCTGCAACACGATCACGCCCAGCGCCGCCGCCGCGACCGCATGGTCGGTGCGCCGCCGCCGGATGATCGTCACCAGTTTCCACGCCGCGATGGCGACCGCGAGCATCGGCAGGGTGCCGACGAGCAGCCCGACCTCGGCCCACAGGGTCAGATAGGTGTTGTGCGCGAAGCGCCAGACATAGCCGGCGCCGACCGGCGGCTGATGCACAAGCGCGAACGCCGGCTGGAAGCTGTCGAGCCCGGTTCCCGCCAGCGGCCGCTCGGCGATCATGCCGAGCACCTGCGCATAAAGATCGGTCCGGTTGACCGAGTCGGTCGCCGTGAACATCCCGCGCTCGAGCAATCCGCGCCCGAACAGGCCGAAGGCGCCGACAATGGCAAGCAGCCCGACCACGCCAAGCCGGATCGCTGCGGCACGCCGGTTGTGGCCGCGCTTCATAACCATCACGACATGGACGACAAGCGCGCCGGTGATGCCCGACACAGCACCCATCCGCGACTGCGTGGCCAGAAGCGCGATTCCGACGATCCCCGCGATGATCCACAGCGCGAAGGTCTCGAGGTTGCGCTCGCTGAACAGGGAGCGCCCGCCCGGCATCCTGATATGCGGCGCATCGGCGCGGCTCAGGATCATCGCGACGCCAAGACACAGGCCCATGGCGAGGAAGTTCGCAAAGGCATTGCGGTTGACGAATGTGCCGGTGGCGACGCCGGAATAGGCGCTTTTCTCGCCCCAGAAGGCGATATCGTCCAGAAAGACCAGCGCGATCAGCGCCCAGACCGCGTGCAGCGCGATGCCCGCAAACAGCCCCCAGGCCATGGCATTGACGCGGCGCGCGCGGGTCGAAACCTCATGCGCCAGGACGAACAGGGCGAAAACGCCGAACAGGCGGACCACGGCCATCAGGGTGGCACCAGGGGCAAGCGTGCCAAAGCGCGTCGACAGCCCGCCCGGCAAATCGCCAAGGGCAAGCGGCCCGCCGATAAGGTATTGCGCCAAACCGAACAGCGGCATCGCCAGCGCCGGCAGCAGCACCGCCTTGAGTTTCAGGCTGTTGATCGGCCGCTCAGGATCGACCCGCGCCATCCGCAGCATGTAGCCCGCCAGCATCAGGCCCAGCAGCATCGCCCAGATCATCCAGAAAACCGGCCGTGCCGAGGCGATCGGGATCGCCGCCAGCACCGCCACCGCGACCAGCGCCGCGCCGTAGCGGTCATTGATCCTACGGGCCCGCCGGCTTGGCGCATGCCCGGTTTGCCCGGCGCCGAGGCGGATTTCCTCGAAACCGAAATCGTCTTCGGACTGCGCAGCCGGGCCGGACGGTTCAGCGCGGGGCGTCGCGGAAAACGGCCTGCCGAAATCCATCATGAGCCTGCCGCCGGTTGCAGCACGGCGCGCACCCGCGCGAGGAAGGCCCGCTGAATCTCGGGCGGTTGCTGCTCGACCAGCGCCGTCATCCAGTCCTGCGCCGCCTCGTTGGTGACATAGAGGCTGGCCAGCGCGGGTGTCAGGCTCGGCTCGGTCGCAAGAACCACGACATCGGCCTCAATCAGGGGTAGAACACGGTTTGCGAAGCCCGCGTTGTCCGAATGGGTATCCAGCAGCGCCAGACCGAACCGCACGCGGCGGTAGGCAAGCCAGCCCAGGTTCGCGCCGGTCGCGGCGGACAGGCGCAACCGGTCCAGCGCGGCCCAGGTGTCGCCGCGCTCCTCCGCCGACATGGCACGCGCCAGATGCGCCGCGGAGCGGGTCGGCGACGCATCGAGAATCGCGCCCGCGCGCAGGAAACAGGCGTTCGCCAGCGCCGCGCGCTGCTCGTCGTCGGCAAGGCGATACATGACCGACTGAAATGCCCGGATGCAGGCCGCCATCTGCTCGTCCTCGGTCCGGATCGAGCGGGCCGGAGCCCAGACCATGCCCTCGCGCGGGACTCCGGCCACCAGATCCGACGGCGGAACGCTCCATTGCAGGAAGGCGCGATATTCGCTCAGGGCGAACAGCGCGGCGATTGCGGACAATGCCAGACCGAAAACCGCTGCCCCAATCCGCGCCGCAACCATACCTGCTCCCCACCCGACCTGTGCCGTTCCTGCATCAATCGACCGGCGCTCTGCCGGGATTGAGCCGCCTGATGCATGATCGCCGCGCGCCTGTCTATCCGCCCGGCACCTGTTTCAGGCAACAGACCGCATGGAAACGCCGCGAAAACTCTCGTTGCGGCGGTTTTCGCCCAGGTCCGGGTGTATCGCAACCCATTTTGCACGTCATGGTTGCGTAGCTGTCATCGCTGTGGAATATATGCGCATGAAAATCAGTTGGCGTCAGGAGTTGTTTGATAATGCGCAAGATTCTATTGGCCTCCGCAGTTGCGACCGCCGGTCTGGTCGGAACCGCCCCGGCACAGACCGTCACGATCCCCGATCTGGCGGCGATCCAGCAACAGTGTCGCGCCGACGCCGCATCCTGCGCGGCGCTTCTTCAAGCCGCCATCGCGCAGGCCAGCGCCGATCCGTCCATTCCCGCGGCGGTTCTGCAGCAGTTCCTGAACGACGCCGCCGGGGTGATCAACCAGATGGCAGCTGAAGGCCGGATCGCCGCGACCGAGCGGCAAGCCCTGGTCAACAGCGTTGCCGTGGTCGCGCGGGACAACAATCTGAACGTGGACGCGAGCCCGATCTGATCTGACCGGTCTTCCACGAAAAAACGGCCCGGACCTTGCGTCCGGGCCGTTTTCGTTGTGACCGCAGGCCTGCCCCTCAGGCCGCCTTTTTCGCCGGCATCGCCGCGCCCGGCAGCACGAGTTCATCATGCAGCGCGCGGATGCCGGCATCTTTCGCATCGCGCTCGACGAAGAACTGCGTGTCCACGCCGCGCATGCCGTGCATCGCCGCGACGACATCGACGCCGGAACGCTCCAGCGCCTCGAGCCCGCGCCGGAGCGTGGCGAGCCGCGACATGTCGCGCCCGACCGCCGAGACCAGCGCCAGCTTGCGCAGGGTGACGATGGCCGAGGGGAAACGCTCCTTCAGATCGCGCTCGACCCGGCGCGCGGCCTTCAGCGAGGTTTCGACGTAGTGCACGATGGTATTGGCGTTCGAGGTCTTTGACACGATCCGCACCTTGTGGCGGGTCAGCACCTCCAGAACGGCGGTGTCATAGCCCTTGACGCCCACCATGTCCTGCTCGAACAGCTCGATCGCGGTGACGTCGAGGCCGGTCACGATCTCGACCCCCGGCGCATCCGCCGGCCGGTCGTCGATCAGCGTGCCGGGGTCGTCCGGCTCGAAGGCGTTGGTCACGCGCAAGGGGATCTCGGCCCGGCGCAGCGTCTTGGCGGCCTTGGGGTGGATCGCCTCCATCCCGAGATTGGCCAGCTGGTCGGCCACGTCGTAATTGGTGCGGCCAAGCTTCACCACCTCGCCCACCAGTTTCGGGTCGGCCGAAGACAGGTGAAACTCCTTGTGGATGATCGCCTCGCGCGCGCCGGTCAGTGCGGCAATGCGCGAGAAGGTCACTTCGGAATAGCCCCGGTCGAACTCGTCCATCAGCCCCTCGCGGCACTGGGCATAGCCCGTCACGATCGGCATCTCGGTCTCGAGGTCGACATCGGCCAGCCCGGTCCTGATCCGGTCCTCGAGGCTGATATCGGCCTCGTCGCGCCAGCCCGAGAGGTCGACGAAACGGGCGTTCACCCCGACGCGCTGCAGCATCAGCGAGGCGACAAAGGCGGAATGTGCCTCGCCCAGCCCGGCCAGAAGCTCGCGCACGACCTGCAATTGTTCGGTCAGGCGGAAATGGCCGTAGGAATTCAGCCGCTGAAGGTCGAACAGGCAGGACCGCGCGCCCTCGATCCGGTCGCGCACGAAATCGCCCGCCGCGGCCATGTCGCCGGGATGATCCAGAACCGCACGGTGCGCCTCGTCCATCGCCGTGGCGACCCTGCTCAGGGCATCGAGCCAGCCGTGATCGTCCTCGTCATTGGCGAAGGAGGCATAGACCCCCGGCGCGCCCGATTTCTTGTGCTCGAGAAGCAGGTCGGTGATGCCACCGAAGGCCGAGACCACGAAGACCCGCTGATAGCGCACTCCGTTTCGCTCGACCGCCAGAAGCGTGTCGCGCAGTTCTCGCAAGCGGCGCATGGATGAGCCGCCGACTTTCTCGACGGTATGGGCATTATGTGTCAAATGATCCGCCCGGGTGTTGGCCCGGACCCTCTGTTAAGCGTATTCGTCGGCCGGCGCGTAGGAGCCGTCTTCGCGGTGCACCTCGGTGCCCGTCACCGGCGGGTTGAAGACGCAGGCCATGACCAGCTCTTCCTCGGCGCGCAGCGTGTGGCGGTCATGCTTGTTCAGGGCATACATGACGCCCGGTCTGATCGCATGCGTCTCGCCGGTGGCGTGGTCGGTGATCGAGCCCTTGCCCGCCATGCAGAACACGCTTTCAAAGTGGTTCTTGTATTCGAACACATGCTCCGACCCCGCAAAGAGATTGGTGATGTGGAACGAAAACCCCATGCCGTCGTCCGCCAGCAGCATCCGGACCGAGGTCCATTGCGCATCCGACACGGCCTTGTCGGTGTTCTTGAGTTCGTTGAGATCTCTGACAATCATCGTGTTACTCCGCTGCAATCTTGTGTTCGGTGGTCACGTCGCGCGCCGCGTCCAGCAGGATGTTCAGCCCTTTCACAAGCGTCTCCTCCGGCGTCGTCAGGGGCGCGAGGATCTTCACGACCTGATCCCGGTTGCCCGAGGTCTCGACGATCAGGCCCTTCTCGAAGGCCAGCGCGCAGATCTGCCCGGCCAGCTCGCCCGAGCCGACATCGACACCCTGCATCATGCCCCGTCCCTTGAGGAACGCGCCCGGCACCAGACCCGCGATTTCCTCGAGCGCGCGGCTGAGCAATTCGGCCTTGCGCGCGATGGTCTTCTGGAAGGCGTCATCGGCCCAGAACTTCTCGATTGCGACGCGCGCGGTCACGAAGGCATGGGTGTTGCCACGGAACGTGCCGTTATGCTCGGCCGGGCCGAAGATGTCGTGCTCCGGCCGCACCAGCATCAGCGCCATCGGCAGGCCGAAGCCCGAGATCGACTTGGCCATCGTCACGATGTCGGGGGTGACGCCCATCTCCTCGAAGGAAAAGAACGTGCCCGACCGGCCGATCCCGGCCTGAATGTCGTCGATGATCAGAAGTGCGCCGTGCTTTTTGGCGATCTCGGCCATGCGGCGCACCCATTCGGGCCGCGCGGCGTTCAGACCGCCTTCGCCCTGCACGGTCTCGAACAGGATCGCGGCGGGCGCGTCGATGCCGCCCGAGGGGTCCGACAGCATCCTGTCGAGATACTCGGCGGTGTCGTTGCCCTCGCCGAAATAGCCGTCAAACGGCATCCGGGTGACACCGGAAAGCTCGGTCGAGGCGCCGCCCCGGTGATAGGCATTGCCCGTCGCCGCCACCGCGCCAAGGGTGACGCCGTGAAAGCCGTTGGTGAAGGCGATGATGTTGGATCGCCCCGTCACCTTGCGCGCGATCTTCATCGCCGCCTCGACCGCGTTGGCGCCGGTCGGGCCGGTGAACATGACGCGGTGGTCCATGCCGCGCGGGGCAAGGATGTGACGCTCGAAAGCCTCGAGGAAGCCGCGCTTGGCGTCGGTATGCAGGTCGAGCCCCATCGCGACACCGTCGTTCGTCAGGTGCTCGATCAGCGCCGCTTTCATGTCGGGGTCGTTGTGGCCGTAGTTGAGCGACGAGCACCCGGCGAGGAAATCGACATAGGTCCGCCCGGCGCGGTCGGTCAGTTCAGACCCTGTCGCATGGACGAATTCGGTGTCGAAACCCCGGCAATAGCTGCGGGCCGCGCTTTCGCGGCGGGTGAATACGGATGTGTCGGCTGACATGTCAGCAGTCATGGCGTGTCCTTCGGTTTGGTGGATTTGGGGCGGATCAGGCCGCGCGCGCCAGAGGCTCTGGCAGCGTGATCGTCACCATGTGCTCGGTGTCGTGACGCCCGTCGAAATGTTCATCCCGCCGGTAGTGCGGATCATCGCTGAGTTCGCCGCCCATCGTGCGGGCGAGGCTGCGAAACAGGCCCCAGCTGGCGGCGTTGTCCTTGGTGATCGTGGTCTGGAGCGTGTCGACGCCATCGCAGGCATCCCGCTCGAGCAGTTCCTCGAGCATCATGCGCCCAAGACCAAGCCCGCGCGCACTGGCGCTGACCGCGACCTGCCAGACAAAGACGGTGTCCTCGCCCGGCACGATATGCCCCGAGATCCAGCCGACGATATCACCGTCAAGCTCGGCCACGACGCAGGTATCGGCGAAGTGATCCGCCTGGATCAGGTTGCAATACATCGAATTCTCGTCGAGCGGCTTGCAGGCGCGCACCAACTCCCAGATTGCGGCCCCGTCCCGCTTTTCAGGCTTGCGCAAACGGGGCATTTGCGTTCGGGGTTTGAGCTTTTGCTTCTGCATCGGTCCACGAGACTCCATGTTGGTTCGCGTCACTAAGTATAGCAGCCGCAAGTTTGTTTCAAGTGGCTAAGCAATAAAGTGTTCAATATCGGCATAATAGGCGTATTAGCGATCCACAAGGTTGGAAAATCGAAAGTAAATGATTTGGCTTTCTAACATTCGCCCCAACGGCTTTGGGATTGAAAGCATATGACCTCACATGCGACGATCATCGTGGAAAGGGATCGCGATGGACCGGATCGACATCAGCCTTATCGCGCTCCGGCGCATCCTGCGGGCGACCGAGCTTTACGGGCGCGAACTGGCGCAGGCCGCCGGGCTGACGCCGGTGCAGTTTCGCGTGCTTCAGATCGTTGCCGAGACCGGCAGCACGACTCCCACGGCGATTGCGACGCGCATGGGCGTGTCACTGGCCACGATCACCTCGCTGGTCGACAAGCTGGTCGGCAAGGCAATGGTCACGCGCGAACGCTCCGAGACCGACCGTCGCCAGACCAACGTGGTGCTGACCGCCTCTGGCCGCCAGACCATCGACAATGCCCCCGACCCCCTGCAACAGCGCTATGTGCGCGAGTTCGGCAAGCTCGAGGACTGGGAGCAGGCGCAGCTGATCTCGTCGCTCGAGCGGGTGGCGGCGATGCTTGACGCCGGAGGGCTCGACGCCTCGCCCGTGCTCGACGTCGGCGACATCCGCAAATAGCGGCTGCGCCATGGCCGCCGTCGATCATCCCGCCTGTATCAGCGCCCGAAACACGTCCTCACGCCGCAGCATCCCGGCCAGCCGGTCGCCGTCGAGCACCGGAAGGCTTCGATAGGGATGCTCCAGAAACGCCTCCGCCGCCGTGACCAGATCGGTGCCAAGGCGCAGCGTGACCGGATCGGTGCTCATGAAATCGCCGACACTGCCCTTCCACTCCTGATAATAGCTCGCTTGCAGGGCCGGGCGGAAACAATCCTTCTGGGTCAGGATGCCCAGCAAGCTGCCGCCATCGTCGGTGACGGGCGCGGCGGCGGTGTCGGTCTGGGCCAATTGCGCCGCGGCGCGCCGGATCGGCGTGTCGGGCCGCAGCGTCAGCGGCTCGGCCTCGACCAGCACATCGATGCGCGCGACGGTCACGGCCGGGGTTCCGCGGCGCTGCGCGGGCAGCCCTCGCAGGTGATGTCCTTCATGCAGGACATGCCGCCGCAAGAGCCGCGCAACGGTCCGCGCCCAAGCGCCAGTCCAAGCGCAAGCCCGCCCACTGCCAGAAGGAAGATGACCAGAACCATCAGGATTTCCATTGCGTGCCTCCTACAGGATGTGCCGATCAAGCCCACCGGTCACGACCCGGCGCAACCCGCCCGCCTCGGCGAAGATGAACAGCGCGGCGATCTTGTTGTGGTGTGCCAGCGCCGGCCCGTCCTCGCCCGCCGCCATAAGCGCCGTGGCCCAGCCATCGGCGATCATCGCACTTTGCGACAGGACCGAGACCGACGCCAGTGACCCGAAGGTGGGCATCGCGCGGCGTGGGTCAATGATGTGGCTATAGCGGCGCCCGCCCAGATCGAAGCCCTGAGCGCGGCTGCCCGAGGTCGCCACCGCCATGTCGTCCAGCCGCAGCACCGCCGCGCCGTCTGGCGCGTCAGGCCGGGGATCTTCGATGGCGACCTGCCAGTCACGGCTCGAAGGGTGGCGCCCACGCGCCGCAAGCTCGCCGCCGAGGTCGATCAGGAAATGCGCGTGACCGGCTGCGATGAGAGCCTCGGTCATCACATCCAGCGCATACCCCTTGGCGATGCCGCAGGGATCGACGGTCAGCCGGGGGTCGTCCTTGGACAAGCGCCCGCCTTCGAGGCGCAGCCCGGTCCAGTCGCCCGCGCCGCCCTCGATCGGGCCAAAGCCCCAACGGTGAACCAGTGGCCCGACCGTGGGGTCGAACCAGCCATCGCTGGCCTGCGCGATGGCCTGTGCTGCGGCAACGACATGCGCGGTTTCGCCGGAAACGGCCACGGATGCGGGCGCGTAGTTGAAGGCCGTGATCTCGCTGTCGGTGCGCCAGGGTGACATCAGGCGGTCGATATCCGCCAGCCGGGCCTCGAGCGCAGCGCGCAGCGTATCGGTGCCGCCCACATCCGGCAGGGTCACACGCCAACTGCTGCCGAAAGCCCTGCCGTCAAGGTGTCGAACCGCCGGAGCGCCGCGCAGGATGCTGGGGGCAAGGGCCAGCGCTACACCAGTCATTGCCAGAACGCGGCGGCGGGTCGGATGCGGGAAAGGTCCGGTCATGGTCACACTCCGAAATCGTCGTTGAAAATTGACTGCGGCTCGACCCCCAGCCGTTCCAGCATCGCCAGCACCGCCGAGATCATGATCGGCGGGCCGCAGAGATAGTATTCGCAATCCTCGGGCGCCGGGTGGTCTTTTAATGTGGCACGGACGGTATCGTGGATGAAGCCGGTCGCGCCGGTCCAGCGGTCGCCCGGTGCCGGGTCGGACAGGGCGGGCGTCCAGCTGAAGTTCGGATGCGCGGCGGCGATTGCATCGAATTCCTCGGTATAGAACAGGTCGGCAGCGGTCCGCGCGCCATAGAAATAGCGTATCCTGCGGGTCGTGCCCTGCCCGATCTGCTCATGGATCATCGCCCGCAGCGGCGCCATGCCGACGCCACCGCCGATGAAGATCATCTCGCGGTCGGTGGGTTGCACATGGAAATCGCCGAACGGCCCGGACGTCTCGACCGTCGCGCCGGGCTTGAGTGCGAACAGCCAGCTTGAAACCACGCCGGGCGGGATTTCACGCTCCTGTCCGGCGGGGGGCACGGCAAGCCGGATGTTGAACACTGCGCGGCGGCCATCCTCGGGGCGGCTGGCGATGGAATAGGCGCGGGTGACGGGCGCGTCGGATGAGGCGACCATGTCCTGCCAACCGGCATGGCGCCATGCCTCGCGAAACGGCTCGTCCACCTCGATATCACGAAACGCCAGCCCATAGGCGGGCGCGGTCAGTTGCATGAAGCCCCCGGCGCGAAAGTCGAACGGCTGATCCTCGGGCAGGTCCAGCACCAGTTCGCGGATCAGGGGTGCAAGCTGACGGTTCGAGACGACCGTCGCGGTGAACCCGGTCGCGCCCAGGAAATCCTGCGGCACGGTGACGTCGCAGGGCCCGCGCAGCACGGTCTGGCAGGCCAGACGCATATGCGCCTTGCGCTCGGCGGCGGTCAGCACGCCCTTTTCGGTGGCCTGAGCCTCGCCCGCGCCCGCGCCCTCGACCGTGACGCGGCACAACCCGCAGGTGCCCGCCCCGCCGCAGGCCGCCGGGATGCCGATGCCCGCGTCCTGCAGCACCTCGAGCAACCGGTCGCCGCGCGCGGCCTCGATGACAGTGGTTTCGTTGACCGTGACCGCCAGCGCCTCGGCCGGGACCAACCGCCGCCGTGTCGCCAGCAGCGTCGTGGTCAGCATCAGGACCAGCACGACAACGACCAGGGTACCAAGCGCGATTTCGGTCATGATGCCACCATCTGCGCAAAGGCCGAAAAGCCCAGCGACATCATGCCGGCGGTGACGAAGGTGATGCCAAGCCCGCGCAGACCGCCGGGCAGATCGGCATAAGCCAGCCGCGCCCGTATCGCGCCCAGCATGACCACAGCGACGGCAAAACCGGTGCCCGCGCCCAGTCCGAAAACCGCCGATTGCGCCAGATCATAGTGCCGCTCGACCATGAACAGAGAACCGCCAAGGATGGCGCATTGCACGGTCAGCAGCGGCAGGAACACCCCGAAGGCGGCGTAGACGGCCGGGAAGAAGCGATCCAGCACCATTTCCAGCAACTGCACCACCGCCGCGATCACCCCGATGAAGGCGATCAGCGACAGATAGGACAGATCGAGCGCCGGCATCCCGGCCCAGCCCCAGGCGCCGGGGGCAAGAAGGGCGATATAGATCAAGTGGTTCAATGGCACCGTCACGCCAAGCACCGCGATCATCGCCACACCAAGCCCGATGGCCGAGGACGGACGCCGCGACAGCGCGATGAAGGTGCAGAGCCCCAGAAAGAACGTCAGCGGCATGTTCTCGACAAAGGCCGCGCGCAGAAAAAGGGGGAACAGCTCGCTCATGCCCGCTCCTCAACATTGTCGGGCGGGCTGTGTTCGAGGGCCTCGATCTGTTCGCTCAGAACGCTGCGCACCGCCCAGACCAATCCGCCAAGCAGGAAAAACGCGCTGGGGGCCATCAGCATCAGGTTCAAGGGCGTGAACCAGCCGCCCTGATCGACCGTCGCAAAGACTTGATAGCCCAGCAGCGACCCCTCTCCGAACAGCTCGCGGATCGAGCCGATCACGATCAGCACCAGCGAATAGCCAAGCCCGTTGCCAAGCCCGTCGATCATCGCCGGAATCGGCGGATTTAGGCGCGCGAAACTTTCGCTGCGCCCGAGCACAAGGCAGTTGGTGGTGATGAGGCTGACAAAGACCGACAGTTTGCGACTGATCTCGGGCAGATATGCCTGAAGCAGCTGGTCGATCACGATGACCAGCGAGGCGATGATGACGATCTGGATGATCAGCCGGATCGAGTTGGGAATGTGTCGGCGGATCAGGCTGATGATGCCCGCGCCCATCACGACCACCGCCGTCAGCGCCGCTGACATGGTCAGCGCCGTTGCGACCGACGTCGTCACCGCCAGCGCCGAGCAGATGCCGAGAATCTGCAGCGTCACCGGGTTCTGGCGGATCAACGGGTCGGTCAGAACCGACCAGAGGGCAGGACGCGCCATCGTCTAGAACTCGCCCCGGCGGATGGCGGCGATCAGCGGGCCATAGCCCTCCGGCCCCAGCCAGAACCGCACCATCTGGGTGATGGCGTTGCTGGTGCGGGTGGCGCCGGTGATGCCGTCCACCTCGTATTCGTTGCCCGAGGCGCCGCGCGCCACCGCGAACCGCACATCGCCCGAGCCATCCGCGACCCTTGTGCCGGGAAACTGCGACAACCAGGCGGGCTCCTCGATCCGCGCGCCAAGGCCGGGGGTCTCGGACTGGCCGGTGATGGCGAGACCGGCGATGGTGGTCATGTCGTCCTCGAGCGCGAGGATCGCGTCGATCGGGCCGTTATATCCCGACCCGCTGATCGGCAGGATCGCCAGCGAGACATCGCCTCTTTCGTCGCGCAAAAGATAGATCTGCGCATAATTCGGGCGGCTTCGCAGACCGGCCAGGTCTTCGGATGGCACAAGCCCGGTCCAGTTCGCGGTCTCTTCCAGCGCGGCCGGCAGGGTTTCGGGCGTCACATCCTTGGCGGCGGCGCCGCGCGCCAGATCGACCACGACGGTGCCAAGGCTGCCGCCCGATTGTTCCAGCAGCGCCGACATGCCGGGGATGCCCGCCACCAGCGCTTCTAGCCGCGCCTGCTGTTCGGCGGCGCGGTTCGCGGTCTGGATCGGACGCAGGATCACCGTCGCGCCGCTGACCATCAGCGCGCAGGTGCCCGACACCAGAAAGGCCATCACGATCGTCTTGGTGCGGCTCTCATTGGGCAGGGCCAGAAGGCGACGCCATGCCTTGATCGGGTTCAAATCAGCCATGCCGTCGTTTCCTTCCCGCAAGCCACGCCGCAATGGCGATTTCGTCCAGCAAGGGTGCCGCCAGTGACACCAGAAGCGCCGCTGAAACCGCCATCTGCAAATGCGCGGTCTGTTGCCACTGCACCGCGAACAGCACCATCAGCGCGCCGTAGAGCAACCCGTTCAGCCAGCCCCCCGCGCGGGTCGATGCGCTGGCCACCGGGTCCGCGACCAGCAGCACCAGCGCGATACCGGCTGCGGGCAGTACCGGCCCCACGGGCAGACCGATCCAGTAGGCCAGCCCGCCGACAAGCCCCGCTGCCAGCACGATGCGCGCGGGCATCACCCCGGCAACCATCCCGATCAGCGCCGCCGGGATCGCCGCCCATGCCACCGGCAGCGGCAGGTCGGGCCAGGCGGCGGCGGGAAAGCCGAAACCGAGGAACGCCAGCGTCACCGTCGCCGGGTTCAGCACGTTGCGCCCCCAGCCTCCCATCACCAGTTCAGCCATCACCGAGCCGAAGCTGATGCCCAGAACCAACTGGAACAGGCTCAGATCCGGCGGCGCCAGCATCGCCACGGCCAGCGCGGTCAGCGCTCCGGCAAAGGAGGGCGGTTGGGCGCGGGCCAGCATGAACACCAGATGCCAGAAGCCCGACAGAAGCAGCGTCAGGACCAATCGGCCAAGGGCCGCGCTGCCACCATACCAGAGCCAGGCCAGCGCCATCGGCATCACCGCCGCCAAGAGCACCAGCGCGACCATCTCGCGATCCCACAGACCTCGGGTCATGCGGCGGCCTCCTCGGTGGCGATGCCGTCCAGCACCGCGCGCAACTGCGCCGAGACGCGTGGTTCGGCCCCGGTGACGTAATCGGCCAGCGCCAGATCCTCTTCCAGCAAGGACAAGGCACCCAGCCGGGCGGCGGCTTCGGGATCGCCCGCGCCCAGCGCGCGGATCAGGGCGTGGGCGGGAATGTCACCACCCAAAGCCTGCTCCAGCGCCGCCGTGGGAATGATCGGCATCGGCCGCGCGGCGCGACGCAGGGCCGCCCCGAACCAGTGGCGATGGGCAGGCCCGGCCGCGCCCGGAAGATACGTCGCCTGCCGGTCGCGCGGACCCAGCCAATGCGCCTGCCATCCGTCCAGCGCAGACCCCGTGAGCATCCGGTGCGGACCGGGACGCACGAACCCATGCCCCAACCCGCGCAGATCGGCGCCCGGCTGGCAGCGCAGCAGTCGCGGCTCGCGCAGCGCCGCGCCGGTGACGCTGACCAGCCGCGTCTCGGGCAAGAACCCCGTGGCCATCAGGCTGCCGATATCCGCCACATCCTCGGCGTGGATGTCCCAGACCGGCGCGTCGATCCGGGCCGGGTGCAGGCGGTGAATCTGGATGCCCGCCAGCCCCTGCGGATGCAGCGCCCCGCATCGGACCCGGCGCACGCCATCAGGGACGGGCAGACCGCTCGCACCGGCCTCGCACAGCCAGACCTGACCCGAGGTGAGGTGCTGCAACGCGCCAAGACCGGCGGCGAAATCTTCCTCCCGGCCTTTCACCGCAGCTTGCGGATCAGGGGCACCGGGGCGTGTGTCGGTGGCCATAACGAAGATCGCGGCGGGGCGCTCATCGCCGCCGGGCATCCGCCCGAACGGCCGGCTGCGCAGGCTGCGCCACAGCCCCGCCCCCTGCATGAGCAACCGCAACCCGGCTTCGTCCTGTGTTTGCCGCTTGTGGGCATGGCGCTGCGCGCCCTCGTGGAACAGCACCAGTTGGACCAGACGCCGGCCCGGTGCCAGCTCGATCCGCGCCACCCGACCGGACATCGGCGCGACCAGCGCTATTCGCGGATCGGCGCGCAGGTGCAAGAGCGGCTGGCCCTGCGCGACCAGGGCATCCTCGGACACCAGCGCCTCGACCCGCAATTCCTCCTTGCGGTCGGCTGTGATCGCAGCTTCTTCGGTCAGAATGATCGGGCAATCCCCGCTCGCGCGAACCCCGGTGGCGGGCAGACGAAGGCCTGCGGGAAAGAGATGACCGAACATCATTCTCCGATCCGCTTGCGGCCTGCTGCACATTCTGCGGGTTGGCCGGAACGCATAATCTTGTTACCACTGGTTCGAACGCGGTCAGTGTAGAACAAACACAACAAGGCGCAAACCCATGCCTATGGATATCAAGCGTTTTTCCGTTGCGACCATCGCGCTTTGTGCCGCACTGACGATCATTTCGGCACCACCCGCCTCGGCGCAGCAGGCCGGGGCCGCAGCGTCTGACGCGACCGAGATCGAACAGCTTGAGCAGGAACTGACACCCTATGTCATGCCGGACTCGGGGCCGTTCCGTCCCGACCGGATCGCCATCGGCCAGGCGGCGGCGATTGCGGCATGGGCCGGGTCTGGCCATGCCAATGCCTCGTCCGAAGCCTTTGCCCATTGGAATGAAGACGGAAAGATCCCGCCATTCTGTTCAACCTGTCATTCCGGCGCCGGCTTTCGCTCGCGCTACGGGCTTGACGGCTCGCAACCAGGCCCGCCCGAGCAACCCATTCCGACCGGCGGCGTCGTCGATTGCGACACCTGCCACAATCCGCGCCTGTCCGAGGTCAAGGAGGTGCGCTTTCCCAGCGGGCTGATGCATCCGGTCGCGCCGGGCGAGACTTCGTGCCTCTCATGCCACCAGGGCCTCGCGGCGGGCGCTTTGGTTGAAAAAGCCGTGGCCGACAAGGCCGAAGACACCCCTGACCCCGACCTGAATTTCGTCAACCCCCATTATGCCGTCGCCGCGTCGTCATGGCTGGGGGGCTATGGGGCCTCGGGCTATCATTATCCGGGCAAGGATTATTCCGGCAGGTTCTTCCATGCCCGCCCGGTTGCCAGTTGCGCCTCATGCCACGACCCTCATTCGCTGAAGGTGCAGGAGCAGACCTGCCTGACCTGTCATGAGCAACCGGGCGCCAGGGATATCCGCCTGTCGCGGCTCAGCTATGATGGCAGCGGCGATCTGTCCAAGGGCATCAGCGCCGATATCGCGGCCAATGCGGGCCTCCTGAGACAGATCTTTGCAGATTATGCGGCCACGGTGGCGGGTATGCCGATGGTCTATGACGGCACGCGCTATCCGTATTTCTTCGCCGACGCCAATGCCGACAACCGTGCCGATCAGGCCGACGGCAAACCGGTTCCCTTCAAGTCATGGACGCCGCGCCTGCTGAAGGCCGCCTATAACTGGAAATTCGTCACCGCCGACCCCGGCGTCTATGCCCATAACCCGCATTACGCCCTGGAACTGCTGTATGATTCCATTGAGGATCTGGCCAATTCGCTGAATCGCGACGTCGCCGCCATGGGTATTCAACGATAGCGGGACGGGCTGGGGAGGATATGGCGCGCTGGGGAGGATTCGAACCCCCGACCCCTTGATTCGTAGTCAAGTACTCTATCCAACTGAGCTACCAGCGCGCGGACAGGCGGGATTTAGCGGCCCTGACCGGGCAATGCAAGGGGCAATCCGGCTATTCTTCCGCCGCCCCGTCGAGCCCTTTCGGCAGATGGAGCGCGAAGACGGTGCCCTCCGGGCCGGTCGAAACCAGATCGAGCCTACCGCCATGGCCGCGCACCAGATCGGATGCGATCGCAAGTCCGAGGCCGGAGCCGCCTTTCTTGAGACTACCGGCCGCGAAGGGCTGAAACAGCAACTCCTGCGCCCTCGGCGGCAGGCCCGGGCCGGTATCGCTGACGGTGATGGTCCATGCCTCGGCGCCTTCGGTCGCCGAGACCTGGATCTCGCCCGCCTCGCCCGACGCGACGATGGCCTGACGCGCGTTGCGCACGAGGTTGCGCAGCACGCGGTAAAGCTGTTCGGGGTCGGCCCGCAGCGTCATGCTGGTCGGGATGTCCTCGCCGAAGGAAATATCCTCGCCGCCGGTCGCAAGGCGCTCGCTTTCGACCACGTCGCTCACGATCTCGGCCAGGTTGAAGCGCGCCAACCGCGGCGGCGGTTCTTCGGCACGGCCGAAGGCCAGCGTCGACTCGCAGAGGTTCACCGCGCGGTTGATCGAGCCGATCAGCTTGGGCACGGTGCGCTGGACCGAGGGGTCTTCGCTCATCTCCACCCGGTCGGCGAACAGTTGCGCCGTGGTCAGGATGTTGCGCAGATCGTGGCTGATCCGCGCCACCGCTCCGCCAAGCTGGGCCAGCCGCTCTTTCTGTTTCAGGGCCGCCGACAGTTGCGTCTGCAAGTCATGCAGCGCCACCTCGGCCTCGCGGATCTCGCGCACCGACGAAGACGGCTCGATCACCCGGCGGGCATCCTCCGGGGCCTGACTGTAGGACTGCATATGCCCGACCACGCTCTTGATCGGGCGCACCATGAGCACGCGCACGGCGAGAAACAGAAGCGACGCGGTGATCACCGAGATTATCAGCGACAGCAGGAAAATCCGCTGACCATAATCGATCATCGCCACCCGGAGCGGCGCGCTTTCCATCGTGACCTCGATCACCAGCCCGCCCTCGCGCACCGGATCGCCGATCACCCGGATCACGGATTCCCCCGACGACAGCATCCGCGCCAGCGCATCGCGGATCAGCACCAGCGCCGAGGCATCGCGCAGGTCATAGGTATTCGCAACCGGCCCCGGAACCGGCGAGGACAGCATCAGCTCGCGCGCCTCGTCGCGGCGCAGGACGACGTTGAACACCTCGGCGTTGCGCAAGAGTTCTGCCTCGAGGTCTGGGTCGATCATGTCGTCGGCCAGAAGCACCATCGACGCGATCTGCGCCCGCCGCAGCCGGTCGAGCAGGTAGTCCTCGCGAAACCCCGCCACCGAGGGCACGAAGATCAGCACCTCCGCCAGCATCACGAAGGCGGTGGTCAGGATCAGAAAGCGGCCTGATAGCGAATTGAACATGCCGGCCCCGAACACTGCGTGTCATGGAACGAGCTTTTGCACGGCCCGCACGACACGCTTCACAGACGGGTTATCAAATAGGCGCGGCGAGAAATAGGTGCCAGCGGCACGTTTGTTGATTTCTGCGAGCGTCGGGTAAGGCACGACCATGCCCGAGATCGCGCTCATCTTGAGTTTCGAGGCGATGGCCAGCGACCAGAGCCCGATGTGCTCCCCCGCATCCGCCCCCACGATGGTGGCCCCGACAGGCCGCCCTTTGACCACCATCACCTTGATGAACCCGGCGCCGCGCCCGGTGGCGATGGACCGGTCGATGGCGGCAAAGCCGATCCGCGCAACCCTCAGCCGGTCGCCATAGGTCTCGCGCGCTTCGGCCTCGGTCGGGCCGATCTGGGCAACCTCGGGGTCGGTATAGGTGGCGCGGGGGATATGGGCGGTGGTGGCGCGCGCGGGCAGCGCGAACAGCATCGAGCGGATGATCACCCCGGCATGGTAGCCCGCCAGATGGGTGAATTGCAGCCCGCCAGCCGCGTCACCGATGGCATAGACCCGGCGGTTGGTGGTTCGCAGCGAAGCGTTCACCTTGATGCCCTTGTCGGTGGTCTCGATGCCGGCCGCGCCAAGGTCCAGCCCCTCGGTAACCACCTTGCGCCCGACCGCGACCATGAGGTGCGAGCCGGTGATGACCCGTCCATCTTGCGTCACCAGTTCGACGCCGTCATCGAGTTTGCGCAGGCGCACCGCCTTGGCGCCTTCCTCGAAGGTCACGCCCTCGGCCCTCAGCGACGCGAGCACCAGCGCCGCCGCCTCGGGGTCTTCTCGGCCCAGCGCGCGCTCGGCCTCGATCACCGTGACCTCGGCCCCGAGCCTGCGATGCGCCAGCGCCATCTCGACGCCGACCGGCCCGCCGCCCAGCACGATCAGGTGTTGCGGCGCCTGCGTGAGGTCGAAGATCGTTTCATTCGTCAGATAGGGCACATCCTCGACCCCCGGAATCGGCGGCACGAAGGGCACCGATCCGGTGGCGATGACGATGCGGCGCGCGCGCACCTCGGTGTCACCGACGGCCACGCTGCGCGGCCCGCTGAACCGCGCCGCGCCCTTGAGGACGGTAACGCCCAGTTCCTCGAATCGCTCGACCGAATCGTGCGGCGCGATGGTGGCGATGGTCTCGCGCACATGCTCGTGCGCCGCGCGCCAGCCCATGCCCTGCGCCGCGGCATGCAGCAGCGCCTTGGACGGCACGCAGCCGGTATTGAGGCAATCGCCCCCCATCGCCCCCTTCTCGATCAGGACCACCCGCGCGCCCATCTGGACCGCGCCCGCAGCCACCGACAGCCCCCCGGACCCGGCCCCGATGATGCAGATGTCGGTCCTGACGAGTTTGCTCATGCCTTGGCCTCGCGGCCCACGAGCTTCAGCGCGATGGGCAGCGCGGCCAGTGCGATGAGACCGATCAGCGGCAGGAGGATATGCGGCTCGAACACCAGCCCGAGATCGGGACGCTCGCCCCGCGCCAGCACATCGCCCAGCCCGGCCCCGATCGAGGTATAGACCAGCGCCCCCGGCAGGATGCCCAGCGCCGTGGTGACGAAGAACCGGTGCAGCGGCACGTTGAGGAATGCCGGCACCACGTTGGCCACGAAAAACGGCACCGCTGGCACCAGCCGCATCAGGAACAATACCGACCACTGGTTGTCGTCGATCCCGCGCTTGAGCCGCCGGACCGCGCCCTCGCCGGTGTCGATCCGCGCGGCAAGCTGCGCGCCAAAGCCGCTGCGCGCCGCGCTGAAGATCAGGACCGCCCCGACCGTCGCGGCGGCGGCGTTGATCAGCGCGCCGGGAAACAGGCCGAACAGGAACCCGCCGGTCAGCGTCGCCACCGTGGCACCCGGCAGCGAGAACGCAACGATCAGCACATAGGCGGCCATGAACAGGACCACCGCCTGCGCCATATGCGCATCGCGATAGGCCAGAAGGGTTTCGTGGTGTTCGGCCAGAACGTCGAACCCCAGCCGGTCGCGCAGGAACACGACGCCAAGCACAGCAACCACAAGGATCGCGATGAATGGCGCGCGGCGCGCGAGGGTGTCGGTCTTGTCTTGCATTCTCTCTCCATCCTCGCGCCAACATGCGGGGCCGGGCGAGATATTCCCACCCCCCTCACGGCCGATTGATCCGACGTGGCGATTTGTTACAAACCCCGCGCCGGGGACCAAAAACCCTGCATCGGCGTTTGACTTGGCGCCGAACCCCCCCTATAGGACGGGCTTCGAATGCAACGGCCCCCGAATCCACCGGGCTTCTCGGGCTGTGATGAAAACCACGGAGACGGGCGATGAAACGCACCTTTCAACCATCGAATCTGGTCCGCAAGCGCCGCCACGGCTTTCGTGCGCGCATGGCGACCAAGGCCGGACGCAAGATCATCAACGCGCGCCGCGCGCAGGGCCGCAAGTCGCTGAGCGCGTAAGCGCCCGACACGGCCCTATCGGAATGAAGCCGCCGGAGGCCCCCATGAACGGCAACGACGCCGGGAGTGTGGACAGGCCCCCGGCGGTTTCCGTTTGTCTTGAGACATTGAAGCAACGCGCCGATTTCCTGGCCGCCGCGCGGGCGCGCAAGCAGCCGATGCCGGCGTTCCTGCTGCAAGCCCGCGACCGGAGCGACGACAGCGCCGTGATCCGGGTAGGTTTCACCGCCTCGAAGAAAGTCGGCAACGCCGTCACCCGCAACCAAGCCAAGCGCCGCCTTCGGGCTCTGGCGCGCGCGGTTCTGCCGCATCAAGGGCAGCCCGGCTGGGACTATGTGCTGGTCGCGCGCGCCGGCGAGACCGTCAGCCGCAATTTCGCCGAGATGGAGCGCGACCTCGAACGCGCCATCACCAAAGTCCATGCGCCAAGAAACGCGCAAAAGGGTTCTTGACCGCGGTCGTTCTTTCCATAAAAATCGTGTATCAGTATATTTGCATATTCATACCAACCAACGGTTAGGGAGAACCGCGAATGGCACTTGAATTCAACGGCCGGACGATCGAGACCACCGCCAGCGGCTACCTCGTCAACCACGACGACTGGACCGAAGACCTCGCCCGCGTCATGGCGGCGGCCGAGGACATCCCCGAACTGACCGCCCGGCACTGGGACGTGATCAACTACCTGCGCGCCGAATATTTCGACAACCGCGAGAACCAGCCCAACACCCGCGCCATCATCAAGGCGATGAGCGATGAGTGGGACGAGAAGATCAAGCAGGGCGACCTTTACGAGCTGTTCCCGCTCGACCCGTCGAAACAGGGCGGTCGGATCGCGGGCCTGCCGGAAAGCCGGCGCAAGGGCGGTTACTGACGCCTGCGGGCGGGCGCGCCTAACCGCACCCGCCCTCTGGTCGCGCCGGTCACGGCATCCTATATCCCCGCCATGTCGCCGCTCGCCCATATCCTCGCCCTTCCCGTGCGCGCCTACCGGCTGCTGCTCAGCCCCTGGGTCGGTCATTCCTGCCGATTTCAGCCGACCTGCTCGGCCTATACGCTCGAGGCGCTGGAGCGGCACGGCGCCTTCAAGGGCGGCTACTACGCTGCAAGGCGCATCCTGTCCTGTCGCCCGATGGGCGGATCGGGCTATGACCCGGTGCCGGGGGTCGACCCGGCGCATGACCACAAACACGAGCACTGACGTCCCGTTGCCGAAAAGCCACGCCTGCGACGGGTTGTCGCAGGTTTTTCTTGATTTTCGGCCTCATCGCTGTAGTAACGCCCCGTCCCACACGAGCACAGGAGGGCGTGACATGATGACCAGCACCAGCACCGCACACCTTCGTGTCGGGAAACCCGGCCAAGGCTGGGCCTGTCTGTTTACCCAGACCGCCTAGAAACCTGTCGCCGCCGCCCGTTCCGGGCTTCCTTTCAGACACCTGAAATCCGGTCGCGCCCCTCGCGCGGCGCATCATCCATTTCTGCCATCAGGGACCCGGTTTTTGCCGGGCGATACCATGCCACGCATTGAACACTTGCCGGCGGAGCTTTCCGCCCGCCACATGCTCGACCGGGTGGTCGACACATACGGAACCTGGGCGACGCTGCGCGCCTTTGCCGCCGTTGTGTTCACCCGCCGCCGCCGGCCCGAAGTGCCGGCCGGCCTTCGCGACCATCTCCGGCGCGACCTCGGGTTGCCGCCCGAGACGCCCTCGCCACGCTACTGGGACATCCGCTGAGGCGGGTGTCCCACCCGCATTGCATAGCGCTTGCCCGGACGCCCCGCCCGGCGTAAACCCCGCGCATGCTCGACGAAACCGATGACATCCACCCGCTGTTTCATGGCGCGCCCTCGACCACGGAGTTCAAGAAACTCCGCAAGCGGATCCTGCGCAATGTCCGCGAGGCGATCGACCAATACGCCATGGTTCAGCCCGGCGCGAAATGGATGATCGCGCTGTCGGGCGGCAAGGACAGCTACACCCTGCTGGCCGCACTCTACGAACTCAAATGGCGCGGGCTTCTGCCGGTCGAGCTGCTTGCGGTCAACCTCGACCAGGGCCAGCCGGGGTTTCCGGCAACCGTGCTGCCCGAGTTTCTCGAGCGCATGAAGGTGCCGCACCGGATCGAGTATCAGGACACCTATTCCATCGTCATGGACAAGGTGCCCGAGGGCCGCACCTATTGCTCGCTCTGCTCACGGCTGCGGCGCGGCAACCTCTACCGTATCGCGCGCGAGGAAGGCTGCTCCGCGCTGGTTCTCGGCCATCACCGCGACGACATTCTCGAAACCTTCTTCATGAACCTGTTTCACGGCTCGCGGCTGGCGACAATGCCACCGAAACTGGTGAACGAGGAGGGCGATCTGTTCGTCTACCGCCCGCTCGCGCATGTCGCCGAAGCCGATTGCGCGCGCTTTGCCGCCGCGATGAACTATCCGATCATCCCCTGCGACCTCTGCGGCTCGCAGGACGGGATGCAGCGCCAGCAGGTAAAGGCGATGATCGACGAGTGGGAGCGGCGCAGCCCCGGACGGCGCGAGAAGATGTTCCGGGCGCTGATGAACACGCGGCCGTCGCACCTGCTCGACCCGAACATCTTCGATTTTCAGGGTCTCGCGCTGAAGCCTGCGGAAAATCGCGACGAAGGCCCCGCCTGTTAACCCTTGCTTGACGTCCATGTATTAGCGTCCGGCCCATGAGCACCCGTCTCATGCCGGATGGAGGGCGCATGGCCCAAAGGATCAGACCCAGCCTTGCCGCATCGCGCGCGACGATCCGCGCGATGCTCGTCGGCCCGCAACTCGCCGCGTTTCTGCCGGCGATCATGCTGGGCGCCTATTGGTTCGGCGGCGAAGGCGTGCTCTTGACCGTCGCGGTGATCTTTCCGGCGCTGATGGCCTTCGCCGGGCTCGTCACCCGCCCAGGGCCGCGACGCCAGCGGCGCGACGGCACGACCGGGCTGCCGGACCGTCAGGCGCTGGTCGATCATCTCGACGCCGCCCTCACCCCTGGGGCGACGGCGGACGGCGACCTGCGGCTCTGTGTGACGCTCGAAATCGACGATACCGGCCGGATGCAGGAAAGCTATGGCGCCGAAGGGGTCGACAAGATCCTGCGCGCCTGCACCCGCAGGCTTCAGGACGCGCTGCGCGACTCCGACCTCATCGCGACGCTGGGCCGGGGCCGGTTCGGGATCGCCCTCGGCAAATCGCCACGTGTCGACCTCGAAACCATGCTGCAACTGTCGGCCCGTTTGCAGGAGTCACTGGCTGCCCCGGTCATGGTCGACGCCGCGCGCGTGCTGGTGACGGCCTCGGTCGGGTTTGCCCTGCCCTCGCGGGTGGCCGAACAGACCGGCGAGGCATTTCTCGGCGCTGCCGAAAGCGCGCTTGACGAAGCAAGGCGCGCCGGACCCGGCTCGGTTCGCGCTTTTGCAAAAGGGATGCGGCCCCGGGTCGATCTGCCGGTGAACATCCTCAAGGAGGTGGTCCGTGCCCTCGAGACCGGCGAGATTCAGGCCTGGTTCCAACCGCAGATCTCCACCGACACCGGCGCGCTGTCCGGGTTCGAGGCGTTGGCGCGCTGGCGTCACCCCGAGAAGGGTCTGGTCGCACCGGGCGCCTTCCTGCCAGCGGTGGCGGCGGCGGGGCTGTTCGAGCGGCTGGGCGAGGTCATGCTCTATCAAAGCCTGTCCGCCATCCGCGAATGGGACCGCGCCGGTCTCGAGGTGCCCAGCGTCGCGGTGAACCTGTCGTCGGACGAGCTTCAGAACCCGAAACTGTTCGACCGGATCCGGTGGGAGCTTGACCGCTTCGACCTTGCTCCGAACCGTCTGACGCTCGAGGTTCTCGAGGACGTCGTCGCCCGCTCGGACGATGACGCCATCACCCGCAACATCGCCGCCCTGTCCCGGCTCGGCTGCGGCATTGACCTTGACGATTTCGGCACCGGCCATGCCTCCATCGCGAATATCCGCCGCTTTGACGTCAGCCGCATCAAGATCGACCGGTCCTTCGTCACCCATGTCGATACCGACCGCGACCAGCAGAACATGGTCGACGCGATCCTGACCATGGCAGACCGGCTCGGGCTCGACACCGTCGCCGAAGGCGTCGAGTCGCATGGCGAACACGCAATGCTGGCGCAGCTTGGCTGTCGTCATGTCCAGGGCTACTCCATCGCCAAGCCGATGCCACTGGACGAGGTCGCGGACTGGATTCGCACCTACCGGCAAAAGCTCGCCAAACCGCCGAAAATACCGCACGGAGTCGCCTGATACGGGCACCAACGCGGTCACGATGCGCCCAGGGCAGGCCGACAAGCACCAAAACCACCGCCCCGGACGACTGACCGCACCCTCCCGGACCTGCCCGCATTCCGGAAAATCGCTTGACCTTCCCGCCTGTGGCCTGTTGAACCACCGTGACTTGAAATCGACGTGGTGGGCCACGATGCAAAACCAGAACAAGAACCTCCTTTTGGCAACGGTGCTGAGCTTTCTGGTGATCACCGGCTGGATGCTGCTGTTTCCGCCGCCCGAACCCCAGGTCGCACCTACCGCCACGCCCACCGCCGGCACGCCCGCCGGCGTGACCACGCCAACGGCAACGCCCGGCACGGTCGGCCCGTCCGATCTGACCGCCGCGCCGGTCACCGACCGCGCCGACGCCCTGGCCGAGACCGTGCGCATCCCGATCGACACGCCGGAACTGACCGGTTCGATCTCGCTGATCGGCGGGCGAATCGACGACTTGAGCCTGAAGGCCTACCACGAAACCATCGACCCCAAGTCCGAAACCGTCACCCTTCTGACCCCGGCCGGCACCGACGCGGCCTATTACGCGCTCTACGGATGGGCCCCCGGCGGCGATCTCGACATCGGCGACGTCCCCGGCGCGGCGACAGCCTGGCAGATCGAGTCCGGTGCAACCCTGACCCCGGACAGCCCGATCACCCTCGTCTGGACCAACGAGCGCGGCATGACCTTCCGCCGCACGATCGCGGTCGACGACAGGTTCATGTTCTCCGTCACCCAATCGGTCGAGAACGGCTCGGACGCCACCCAACGCCTGGCACCCTACGGCATCATCGCGCGTCACGGGGAACCCGCTGACCTCAAGGGTTTCTTCATTCTGCACGAAGGCGTCATCCGCCAGACCGACAACGAGCTGACCGAAATCGACTACGACGATGCGGTAAAGCTGGCGGTCGATCCGCGCGAGGCCGCCCATGCCGAAGTCGTCCCGGTCACGGCGAACGGCTGGATCGGCTTCACCGACCATTACTGGATGACCACCCTGATGCCGCAACCCGGCCAGGCGTTCACCAGCGTGGTCAAGTGGGTCGAAGGCGCCGACATCTACCAGACCGAGGTGCGCCTTCCGACCGTCGAGCTGGCACCCGGCACCAGTTCGCAATCCACGACGATGCTGTTCGCCGGCGCCAAGGAATGGGACGCGATCCGCGACTACGAGAAGACCCTCGGCATCTACCGGTTCATCGATTCGATCGACTGGGGCATGTTCTTTTTCCTGACCAAGCCGATGTTCGCGGTGCTGCACTGGCTGCACGGCTTCCTCGGCAACATGGGTTGGGCGATCATCGGACTGACCTTCATCATCAAGGCCGTGCTGTTCCCGCTTGCCCGCAAATCCTACATCTCGATGGCGCGGATGCGCGAGCTTCAGCCGGAGATGGAAAAGATCAAGGAAACCACCGGCGGCGACCGCACCAAGCAGCAGCAGGCGATCATGGAGCTGTACAAGCGCGAAAAGGTGAACCCGGCATCGGGCTGCCTGCCGCTGATCCTGCAGATCCCGATCTTCTTCTCGCTCTACAAGGTGATCTTCGTCACCCTCGAATTGCGCCACCAGCCCTGGATCGGCTGGATCAGGGACCTGTCGGCACCCGACCCGAGCTCGATCCTGAACCTGTTCGGCCTGCTGCCCTACGCCGCGCCCGGCCCGGAAAGCTGGTTCTACTTCTTCTCGCTCGGCGCCATGCCGATCCTGCTCGGCATTTCGATGTGGATGCAGCAGAAGCTGAACCCGGCCCCCACCGACCAGACCCAGGCGACGATCATGGCCTGGATGCCCTGGGTCTTCATGTTCATGCTGGGGCAATTCGCCTCCGGCCTCGTGCTCTACTGGATCTCGAACAACACGCTGACATTCATCCAGCAATATTCGATCATGCGCCTGCACGGTCACAAACCGGACGTTTTCGGCAACGTCGTCAAGACCTTCAAGCGCAAGCCCAAGGAAAAGGGCGCGAAGTGACCGGGCGCCGGCCGATGATGGTGACGACATGACCTCGCCGATGCCGTTTCCGCTGGCCGAGCCGCCCGACGCGGCGGCGCTCGAAGCCGGGCGCCTGATGTTTGCCGCGCCGACGGATTTTCTCAAGGGCGTGGTCGCGATGGACGGCCTGCCGCCCGGCGACCGGCCCGAGGTCTGTTTCGCCGGGCGTTCGAACGTCGGAAAATCCTCGCTGATCAACGCGCTGACCGGGCGCAAGGGGCTGGCGCGCGCCTCCAACACGCCGGGCCGGACGCAGGAGATCAACTTCTTCACCACCACCGGCGGCCCCTACCTGGTCGACCTGCCCGGCTATGGCTATGCCAACGCGCCGCTGGCGGTGGTCGAGAAATGGCAACGGCTGCTCAAGTCCTACCTCGCCGGCCGCGCCACCTTGCGCCGCGCCTTCGTCCTGATCGACACGCGCCACGGCGTGAAGGCGGTCGACGAAGAGATCATGACCTTGCTCGACCGGGCGGCGGTGACGTTCCAGGCGGTGCTGACCAAGGCAGACAAGGTCAAGGACGCCGAGCGCGAGAAGGTGCTGGCGCAGGTGCGCGCAGCACTGGCCAAACACCCCGCCGCATACCCGGAGCTGGTGCTGACCTCCTCGGAAAAGGGCGAGGGGATCGACACGCTGCGCGCGATCATCGCCACCCTGGAATAGCCCGGCGCGGCAAACGCCCTTGGCGCGGCTGCCCGGTTTGGCTAGATGTTTCGGGCGCAGTCCGGGGACCACACCGATGAGAAAGCAGATCATGAACCGAGATTGGATCGCCACCGCCCGCACTCTGAACGAGGCCCTGCCCTTCCTGCAACGCTACGAGGGCGCGACCGTCGTCATCAAGTTCGGCGGCAACGCGATGGGCGATGACGCGGCGATGGCCAGCTTTGCACGCGACATCGTGCTGATGCGCCAGGTCGGCGTGAACCCGGTGGTGGTGCATGGCGGCGGGCCGATGATCAACGAGATGCTGAAACGGCTCGACATCAAAAGCGAGTTTGTCGGCGGCAAGCGCGTGACCGATGCCGCGACCGTCGAGGTGGTCGAGATGGTGTTGGCCGGTCGGGTCAATGCGCGCATCGTGCAGGCGATCAACGACGAGGGCGGCAAGGCGGTCGGGCTGTCCGGCAAGGACGCCAAGCTGATGATCTGCGAACAGACCGACCCCGATCTCGGCTTCGTCGGGACACCGGTCGAGATGGACCCATCCGTGCTGAAAAAGCTGTTCGAGGCCGAAATGATCCCGGTGATCGCGCCGATCGGCATGGGCCGTGGCGGCGAGACCTACAACATCAACGGCGACACCGCCGCCGGCGCGATTGCCGGGGCGCTGAAGGCCGACCGCCTGCTGCTGCTGACCGATGTCGAGGGGGTCAAGGACGCCTCGGGCGCCGTGGTGACCGAACTGACCTCGCAGCAGATCCTCGACCTGACCGCCCAGGGCGTGATTTCCGGCGGCATGATCCCGAAAACCGAGACCGCGCTGATGGCGATCGAGGCCGGCGTGCGCGCCGTGGTGATCCTAGACGGTCGCGCCCCGAACGCCTGCCTGCTTGAGCTTTATACCGAGCATGGCGCCGGTTCGATCATCCGAAAAGGCTGATGGACTACCGGGCCGACGCTGCCGGGGCCGATCTCGAGCTTCTCGGGGGGGTCTCCGATGGCGACGGGACGATCCTGCTGCTCGGCCCGCGCGAACCCGGATTCTGGCCCAGCTTTGCCGCTTCGCCCGAACATGCCGATAGCGCGCCCGACCCGCTCGACCGCTGGTCGAAACGGGTGATCGGCGCGCTGGCGGCAGAGTGGGGCGGCACGGCGGTGTTTCCCTCCGACGGCCCACCCTACCCGCCGTTCATCGCCTGGGCGCTCGCCTCGGGCCGGGCCTGGGCATCGCCGGTCGGGCTGCTGGTGCATGACCGGCAGGGGCTTTGGCTGAGCTTTCGTGGCGCGGTGCGGGTGCCTGAACTGGTCGACCTGCCGCCCGGCACCCGCCCCTGCGACACCTGCGCCGGACAGCCCTGCCGCAGCGCCTGCCCGGTCGATGCACTCAAACCCGAGGGCTATGACGTCGCCGCCTGCCGCAGCTTTCTTGACACCCCGGCCGGGGCCGATTGCCTTGACCACGGCTGCGCCGCGCGGCGGGCTTGCCCGGTCAGCCGAGCCTATGGCAGAAGCCCCGGACAAGCCCGGTTTCACATGAAAGCCTTTCACCCGAAATGACCCTGCGCCTGATCCTGACACGCCACGCCAAATCCACCTGGGACGATCCCCATGTCGGCGACCATGGCCGCCCGCTGAATGAACGCGGCCGCGTCTCGGCCGACGCCATCGGTGACTGGCTGGCGGCGCGGGGTTTTCATCCCGATCAGGCGTTGGTCTCGTCCGCCGCGCGCACCCGCGAGACCTGGGACCGGATCGCCGCACGTCTGGCGAACCCGCCCGCGGCGACCATCCGCAACGATCTCTATCTGGCCGAGCCGGAACGGATGCTGGCCGTCCTGCGCGCCGCGAAGGGCAAGGCGGTGATGATGATCGCCCACAACCCCGGATCGGCTTGGTTCGCGCGGGCGCTCGCGGCGCGTCCGCCCTCCGACAGCCGGTTCGCGCAATATCCCACCGCCGCGACCACGGTCTTCGACTTCGACATCGACACCTGGTCGGACGTGACGTGGAGCGCGGGCGACGTCGTCGATTTCGTGGTCCCGCGCGACCTGACCGAAAACCGCTAGAGGATCTGGCTGAGAAACAGCTTGGTGCGCTCCGACTTCGGGTTGTTGAAGAACTCGGTCGGCTCGTTCTCCTCGACGATCTGGCCGGCATCCATGAAGATCACCCGGTTCGCGACCTTCTCGGCAAAGCCCATCTCATGCGTCACGCAGAGCATGGTCATGCCTTCCTCGGCCAGCTCGATCATGGTGTCGAGCACCTCCTTGATCATCTCGGGGTCAAGCGCCGATGTCGGTTCGTCAAACAGCATGATCCTGGGCTTCATGCAGAGCGAGCGCGCGATTGCCACCCGCTGCTGCTGACCGCCGGACAACTGCCCCGGATATTTCAGCGCCTGTTCCGGGATCTTGACCTTCTCGAGGAAGTGCATCGCGGTTTCCTCGGCTTCCTTGCGCGGCACCTTGCGCACCCAGATCGGCGCGAGCGTCAGGTTCTCCAGCACCGAAAGATGCGGAAACAGGTTGAAGTGCTGGAACACCATCCCGACCTCGGAGCGCACCTTGTCGACATTCTTCAGGTCCGAAGTCAGCTCGATCCCGTCGACGACGATGGAGCCCTTCTGGTGCTCCTCCAGCCGGTTGATGCAGCGGATCAGCGTCGACTTGCCCGAACCCGACGGGCCGCAGATCACGATCCGCTCGCCCTCATAGACGGTCAGGTTGATGTCGCGCAGCACGTGGAAGCTGCCATACCACTTGTTCATGTCGGTGATCGCGATCGCCACCTTGTCCGACACGTGCATCTGGGACCGGTCGATCTCGCGTTCAGTCTGCAAATTGGACATGGGTTGCTCCTTTAACTGTGATCGGTGCGCAGACGGCGCTCGAGATACATCGAATAGCGGGACATCAGGAAGGTGAAGATGAAGAACAGGAAGGCGATGAAGCCGTAAAGCTCCCAGACGATGCCGTTCCAGGCGAGGTCGGCGCGGATCGTGCTCGACAGCCCGATCGGGTCCAGCAGGCCGATGATCGACACCAGCGTGGTATCCTTGAACAGCCCGATGAAGGTGGACACGATGCCGGGGATCGAGATTTTCAGCGCCTGCGGCATGATGATCAGCCGCTGGGCCTTCCAGTAGTCCAGCCCCAGCGCGTCGGCGGCCTCATATTGCCCGGTCGGAAGCGCCGCCAGCCCGCCGCGTATCACTTCGGCCATGTAGGCCGAGGCGAACAGCGTCGCCATGATGATGACCCGCAGGATGATGTCGAAATCCGTGCCCGGCGGCAGGAAGATGTTCAGCAGCATCGAGGCCACGAACAACAGCGTGATCAGCGGCACGCCGCGGATGAACTCGATGAAACCGACCGACAGCCACTTGACGATCAAAAGGTCGGATTGCCGCCCCAGCGCCAGCAGGATGCCCAGCGGCAGCGACACCGCGATCGCCACGACCCCGATGGTCAGGGACAGCAAGAGCCCGCCGAACAGCCGGCTTTCGACCCGGTCGAGCCCGAGCGGGATCACGCTGCTCATCGCCGCCGAAAACGGCCCGATCAGGAACAGCCACCAGACCAGCGCGGCGAGCACCGCAAGGATCTGCGCCGCAAGACTGCCCGCGATGGGCGAGAGCAAACGGTAGGCCAGCCAGCCGACGAAAAGCCCCAGCGCCGCGCCCACCGGTGCCCAGACCGAACCGCCCCACAACAGCCAGGGCATCAGGAAGACATAGACACCCGAGAAGATCAGCGGGTTCGGCAGGCGTCTGGCCCCGGCCTTGATCTCCTCGGCCCGCGCGTCGCGTTTGGTCGTCACGAGGGTGTAGGCGAGCCAGGCCAGCATCGCGCCCAGCGCGACCTTGACCAGCAGCATCAGCACCGTGGCCTCGAACACGAAGGTCGCGACGAACAGCACCAGCGTCAGAAGCAGCCAGTTCATCCGCCGCGAAATCATGCTGAACAGCACTGGAATGATCGCCACGAACAACAGGAAGAACGCCAGCGTCGCGCGCCAGCGCTGCTCGTCCGGGTAGAAGCCGAACAGGATCTGCGACCAGCGCTCGTTGATGACGCCCCAGCAGGCGCCGCCGTGGCTGGCTCCTGACGCGGCGATCATCTCGCGGCACTCGTTCAGGGATGTCGCATTCCACGTCGGCGAGATCGCCCAGGGCAGGACATGTGACAGGACGTAGTAGATGAACACCAGCGACAGGATCGTCAGGATCGAGTTCAGCACACCGTTGAACAGGTTGTCGCGGACCCAGCCGAACACCCCGATGCTCGACCCCGGCGGCTCGCTTTCGGGAAGCATCTCGGTGCGGACAAAGGACGTATCATCCATCTCAGCGCTCCTTCAGCTTCACGCGGTCGTTGTAGGCGTTCATCACCGCCGAGATCGCCAGCGAGATCGCGAGGTAGATCAGCATCCCGATCAGGACCGTCTCAAGCTCGCGCCCGGTCTGGTTGGCGGTGATCCCCATCAAGGTGCCGGTCAGGTCCATGTAGCCCACCGCGATCGCCAGCGACGAGTTCTTGGTGAGGTTCAGGTATTGCGAGATCAGCGGAGGGATGATGACCCGAAGCGCCTGCGGCAGGATCACCAGGCTCATGATGCGCCGGTTGCGCAGACCCAGCGCCGCGGCGGCCTCGGTCTGGCCCTTCGAAATGGCAAGGATGCCGCCGCGCACGATCTCGGCGATGAAGGCGGCGGTATAGAGCGACAGGGCCAGCCACAGCGCGATCAGCGAGTTGCGCATGTAGGTGCCGCCCTGGAAGTTGAACCCCTTGAGCGCAGGGTGGTCCCAGTGCAGACCAAGGACCGTCAGCAGCACGATCACCGGAACCACGATCACGCCCAGACGCCAGAACCAGGTTTTCGGACGCAACCCGGTGGCTTCCTGAACCCGGTCGGCGCGCCGCTTTATCAGGCCCGATATCAGGATGCCCGCAATCAGCGTCGCCGCGACCGCGATGAAATCGAGGCTGACGTTGAAGCGCAGCGGCGAGGTGCCGAACAGGTGGATGTCGCCGAGGCTGTGGGCGATCATCGGCGCGGGAATGTAGAAGCCCCGGTTGGTGAACGCGACACTGTCCCACAGATACATCGTGGCGCTGGGTTCGTCGCCGCGAAAGGCGTTGGGCGCTGGCAGAACCTCGATCAGCACCGCCATGGTGAAGACGATCCACAAGAGCACCGGGACGTTGCGGAAAATCTCGACATAGAACGTCATCAGGCGCGAGACGATCCAGTTGTTCGACAGCCGGAGCACCCCGACCAGCACCCCAACGATGGTTGCCGCGATGCAGCCCAGGACCGCGACCAGCAGGGTGTTGAGCACGCCGACGAAAGCGGCGCGCAGGTGTGTGTCCTGGTTGTTGTATTCGACCAGCATCTGGTTGATGTCGTAGCCGGCGGCCTCGCGAAGGAAGCTGAAACTCGGCTCCTTGCCCAGATCGGCAAGGTTCTGCGCCGTATTGTTCACCAGCCAGCCGACCAGCGTGAGAAAGAGGATCAGCGCCACGATCTGGATGGTCATCGCCCGATAGCGGCTATCGTAAAGGAGCATGGACAGCCGAAACGACTCGCGTTGCGGGTCGGTCAAAGTCGTCATGAGGTTTCCCCGTTGGCCCCGGCGTTCCGGCGCGTTGTCGCGCTCTTGCCCGGGTGTTTGGTCTTGGTTCGCTCAGGGTGGGAAGGGCGCGGGATGGTCCGCGCCCTTCGCCGTTGCTCCTACCGGAACGGCATGGCGTAGAGGATGCCGCCGTCTTTCCACTGCGCATTCAGGCCACGGGCAAGGCCGATGGTGGTGTTTTCGCCGATGTTCTTGGCAAAGATCTCCCCATAGTTGCCGCCCGCCTTGATGGCGCGAACGGCCCAGGCGGCGTCAAGCCCGAGCATCTCGCCCAGGTTGCCTTCGGTGCCGAGGATACGGTTGATTTCCGGGTTGTCGGTGCCCGCCAGCATCTCGTCGATATTGGTCGAGGTGATGCCGTATTCTTCCGCCGCGATCAACGCGAAAAGCGTCCAGCGCGCGATGTCACCCCAGGCGTTGTCGCCATGGCGAACCAGCGGGCCAAGCGGCTCTTTCGAGATGATCTCGGGCAGGATGACGTGCGCGGTCGGGTCCTCGAAGGTCGCACGGCTCGAGGCAAGGCCCGAAGCGTCGGTGGTATAGGCGTCACAGGCGCCGGCCAGATACTGCTGGCGTGCCTCGGTGTTGGTCTCGATCGGAACAGGCTCATAGGTGATGTTGTTGGCGCGGAAGAAGTCCGCGAGGTTCAACTCGGTGGTGGTGCCGGTCTGGATGCAGACGGTCGCGCCATCAAGCTCCTTGGCCGAGGTCACGCCCAGCGCTTTCGGAACCAGGAAGCCCTGGCCGTCGTAGTAGTTCACGCCGACGAACTCGAACTTGAGGTCGACGTCGCGCGACAGCGTCCAGGTGGTGTTGCGGGCCAGCAGGTCGATCTCGCCCGAGGCGAGCGCGGTGAAGCGCGTCTTGCCGGTGGTCGGCACGAACTCGACCGCTTCGGGGTCGCCCAGCACCGCAGCGGCCACCGCGCGGCAAACGGCAACGTCGAAACCTTCCCAATGGCCGTTCGCATCGGCCGAGGAAAAGCCCGGCAGGCCGGTGGAAACGCCGCAGTTCAACTTGCCGCGCGCCTTGACGTCATCGAGCGTGGCGGCCGAGGCCGTTACAGCCATCATACCGGCCACGGTCAGCGCGCCAAGAAAAACAGATTTTTTCATGTTTACCTCTTCCTGATCTATCGCCCCGGCAAGACGGGGCGTCTCTTTCCAGGCCCGAAAAGAGCCCGGTGCGACACGAAGAAGGACTGATCCCCCCTCCATGAGCAGAGTTTGGTCGATTTCCGACCAGAGGGTCAAGTGCGGCCTCGGGAAAAGCCATGCCTGACCCAGGGGCAGCTTACGGGTTCTTCGTCCCTGCACCCACCCTGGCGCGTCAGCCGTGCCGCAGCAGCCGGAAAGCCCGCGCCGCGTCCATGAAGGCCTGGCGTTTCAGCGCCGCGAGGGCGCTGGCTTCGTCATCGGCACCCCATTGTTCTTCCTGCCAAGTCTCATCCACCCGAGACGCATTCCAGATCGCTTCCGGCGTGTCGTAGCCCCGCACCGTTGCAAGCCCAAGGATCAGTGACCCCGACAATGCCACGAGATCATGAAACGCGGCCAGCTCGAACACGTCGAAAGAATGTGTCAGATTGCGCAGCCGTTCCAGCGCCGCCGGGTCCTGTTCGCGGCAGATCACGCCCACGGTTGGAATCAGTCGCGCGCCAAGCTCGGCCTCGGCCCAGTCAAGCGCCGGGTCCCATATGGCCGCCTGACGCGCCACCAGCTCGGCGGGCGTATCGGCGCGGTGGCACAGCAGATCGGTCTCGCCGTAGGCCACCAGCATGTCCGCGACCTCGGCAAACTGCGGCGCGACCTTGTCGATCGCCGAGTTCGCCAGCCGGGTCAGCGGCATCGTCTCCGGCCTGATCCTGTCACCCTGCGCCTGCCATTCGGCCGCGACCGCCTCGGCAAAGGTCCGCGTCGGCAGGATCAGTGGTGCCTTCGCCGGGGTGTTCACCGGGCGGCCATCGAGCAGGATCGTGAGGCCACCCTCGGCCTCGCTGACCTCGGCGTTATTCCAGAAGCGTTTCGGGGCCCAGTCGCTCATCATGCCTCGGGCGCGAACGGGTCGTCCGGCACGTCGCTCTCGTTCAGGCCCAGCGTTTTCCACGTCCGCGCCATGTGGTCGGGCAGGGGCGCGGTGATCGTCAGGGGCTTGCCGGTGACCGGATGCGTCAGGCTGATCGAGCGCGCGTGCAGGTGGAGCTTTTTCGAGATCTCGCCACCCAGCATCGCGCCCCAGCCGTCGCCCATGTTGTCCTGCCCCGATCCGCCGTATTTGCCGTCACCCACCACCGGATGGCCAAACTCGGCCATATGGGCGCGCAACTGGTGCGTCCGCCCCGTCACCGGCACCAGCGCGACCCAGGCCGCCCGGCCGCCCAGCGCCTGCAACACCGCATAATCGGTGGCCGCGCGCTTGGCGTCCGGGGTCGAGTCGACCTCGGAGGGATGAATGCACAGCATCTTTTCCGCCTCGCCCCTGGCGCCGTGACCGGGCGCCTTGACCAGCCCCCATTTCAGCGTGCCCATCTTGGGGTGCGGCACACCCGCGACCACCGCCCAGTAGATCTTGCGGGTCTCGCGCGAGCGGAACGCATCGGTCAGCCGCGCCGCCACCGCGCGCGTGCGCGCCATCAGAAGAACGCCGGAGGTGTCCTTGTCGAGCCGATGAACGAGGCGCGGCTTTTCCTCAAGCCCGAAGCTCAGCGCCTCGGCCAACCCGTCGACGTGGCGGGTCTGCTTGCTGCCGCCCTGGCTGGGCAGGCCGGGCGGCTTGTTCAGCGCGATGATGTGGTCGTCGCGGTAGATCACGCAGGACTGGATCAGCTTGGCATCGGCGTCAGTCACACGCGGCGGTTTCGGCAGACTTGGCGGCGGGCCGGTGTCGGGCAGCGGCGGAATACGCACCGCCTGCCCCGCGCTCAGCCGCGTCGCGGGCTTCACCCGGCCGCCATCAACCCGGATTTCGCCCTTGCGGCACATCTTCTCGATCTGGCCCTGCGAGATATGTGCAAACAGCCGCCGGAACCAGCGATCAAGCCGCTGGTCGCCGTCGCCCTCGGCCACGATCAGGGTCTGAACCCCGCTCATAGCGGCACCACCGCGCGCGCGGCCAGCACGCCCAGCACGATCGCTCCCAGCGACAAGCCGACCGACAGGCCGACGTAAAGCCCCGCCTGCCCCAGCGCCCCGCGCTCGACCAGCGTCAGCGTGTCGAGCGAGAAGGCCGAAAACGTCGTGAAGCCGCCAAGCACCCCGGTCATCAGGAAGGGCGCCAGATGGTTGCCCCCCTTGCGCGCCAGAACCACCACGATCACCCCCATCAAGAACGACCCGCCCACGTTCGCGATCACCGTGCCATAGGGAAACCCCAGCCCGACCGTGCGCGCAACCGCGACATTGGTCAGGTATCGGCCCGAAGCGCCGATTGCGCCGCCAAGGGCCACGGAGATGAGCGTCGAAAACATGCGGCTTCCTTGTCCGATGCGCGGGCGATGTCAACCTTGTCGCTTGTCGCGCAGCTTGGCGAACCAGTCGACCCGCTTTTTCAACTCACGCTCGAACCCGCGTTCGACCGGCAGATAATAGACGCCGCGCTTCATCCCGTCGGGGAAATAGTTCTGCCCGGAAAACCCGTCCGGCGCGTCGTGGTCATAGGCATAGCCCGCGCCATAGCCCTGATCTTCCATCAGCTTCGTCGGCGCGTTCAGGATATGCTTGGGCGGCGGTTCGGAGCCGGTCTTTTTCGCCGCCGCCATCGCCTGTTTGAACGCGCCATAGGTGGCGTTCGATTTCGGCGCAAGCGCAAGGTAGACCACCGCCTGCGCCAGCGCCAATTCGCCCTCGGGGCTGCCGAGGCGTTCATAGATCTGCCAGGCATTCAGACAGACGGCGTTGGCCTCGGGGTCGGCAAGGCCGATATCCTCGACCGCCATGCGCGTCAGCCGCCGGGCGAGGAAACGCGGATCTTCGCCGCCGGTCAGCATCCGCGCCAGCCAGTAGAGCGCCGCGTCAGGGTCGGACCCCCGGATCGACTTGTGCAGCGCCGAAATCAGGTTGTAATGCTCGTCGCCCGACTTGTCATACCTCGCCGCACGGCGCATCAGACGGGTCGCCAACTGGTCACGGTCGAGCGGCGCCTTGACGCTCCAGGCCATCACCTGCTCGATCAGGTTCAGGATCGCGCGCCCGTCACCATCGGCCATCTCGATCAACGCATCGCGCGCGCCGGGATCAAGCGGCAGCGCACGGCCAAGCTCGCGCTCGGCGCGCTGTGCGAGGCGCTCAAGGTCCGCCGACCCCAGCCGTTTCAGAACCAGCACCTGCGACCGTGACAGAAGGGCCGCGTTCAGCTCGAACGACGGGTTCTCGGTGGTCGCGCCGACCAGCAGGATCGTCCCGTCCTCCATATGCGGCAGAAACCCGTCCTGCTGCGCCTTGTTGAAGCGGTGAACCTCGTCGACGAACAACAGCGTCCCCTGCCCGTTCGCGCGCCGGTGCTTGGCCGCCTCGAACACCTTGCGAAGCTCCTGCACCCCGGTGAAGATCGCGCTGATCTGAACGAAGGTCAGGTCGGTTTCATCCGCCAGCAGCCGCGCGATGGTGGTCTTGCCCACACCGGGCGGCCCCCACAGGATCAACGAGCCCAGACTGCCCGACGCCAGCATCACGCCCAGCGGACCCTCGGGGCCGAGCACCTCGTCCTGCCCGATCACCTCGGACAGCGCGCGCGGGCGCAGCCGGTCGGCCAGCGGGCGCGGCGCGGTGGACGGCGTGGGGTCGGCAGCGGTGTCGAAAAGGTCGGCCATGGCCGCAGACTATCCGCGCAGCCCCCGCGCCACCAGCACGATCCCGCTCTGTCTTTGCTCCGAAAATACCTCGGGAGGGGTCCGGGGAGGGCTGGCCCTCCCCGGCGTTTCGCCCGGCTTGCCGGGCGGCACGTACTATAGCAGGTTGTATTCCTGCGCCCGCTGGATCGCCTCGGCGGTGGTGCGCACGAACAATCGCTCGCGCGCCGAACGCAGCCGCGCCTTGAGCGCGCTTTCCGAAATCCCCAGAAGCGCTGCCGCCTCGGCGTGGCGGCGGCCCTTGGCGACAAGGCGAAGTGCCATGCGCTGCGCCGGGGTCAGCTTTTCCGGCGGGGTCGATTCGGCGTGAAGCTTCTGCACGATCCGCTCCAGAACCGCGATCTCGTCATCGGTGAACTCTCGGTCCTCGCGGGCAAAGCCGCCAATGGTGCGCGACGAGGTCGGACCGCAGGAGATCGCCACGCCAAAGAGCAGGCCGAACTCGCGCGCCTGTGTCCAGATGTCGTGCGGATCGGGAAGATTGACCTCCGACCAGCGGATCGCGCCCTCATGCCCGAACCCCCAGAACACCATCGGATCGGCCAGCATATAGCCGCGTTCGGTATAGATCTCGGTCCAGCGCGGATCGTAGGTCTGGATCATCAGTTGCGCCGAGGCAAAGCGGATGTGCAGCGCCAGCGCATAGCCCTTGGGCGACAGATCGGCGAGCTGCGCGAGCCCCTGATCCAGCCTGACGGTGTCGGTCATTGCGCCCCTTTGCCTGCTTGGCTTGCCGGTAAGTCACTTATTATCTGGACTTTCCCGGTTTGTCTTGACAACTTTAGATTGCGGTATTGCGATGTGGCAAGCCGCAAAGACGCGAACGGAGAAAATGGACCGCACCGAACCTGACGTGCTGGACTGGATGAACGCCCTGCCCGACGAGACGCGGGCACGGTTGTTTCAGGTGTTGGGTCTTTCCGAGACATTTCGGCCGAAAGAGGACAAGGACAGCGCGCGCCTGGCGCTGGCGCGGGCGCTCTGCGAGGCGGCGCGGCTGGGCCGGCTGAACTGAACCCCATTCCAACGCAAAAGCCCCGCGACGGAACGCGGGGCTTTCTGTCTTGTCCGGTGTGGCGCGATCAATCCTCGAACGCGGCCTCTTCGGCGGCAACACGGGCCTTGTCGCCTGCGCCCTTGGCGGATTCGTCACGGTCGACGAACTCGATGATCGCCATCGGCGCCATGTCGCCGTAGCGGAAACCCGCCTTCAGCACGCGGACATAGCCGCCCTGACGGTCCTGGTAGCGCGGCCCGAGAACCTCGAACAGCTTGGCGACATAGGCATCCTGCTTGAGTTGCGCGCCGGCCTGACGGCGGGCGTGCAGATCGCCGCGCTTGCCCAGCGTGACGAGCTTTTCGACGATCCGGCGCAATTCCTTGGCCTTGGGCAGGGTGGTCTTGATCTGCTCATGTTCGATGAGCGAGCCGGCCATGTTCGCCCACAGCGCCTTGCGGTGCTCGTGGGTGCGGTTGAGACGGCGGTAGCCTCTTGCGTGACGCATGTTTCTTACTCCTGGTGCCCTCTACGGGCGGTTTTGCTTTGTCCGGCAGCCGATGCGTGTCAGCCGCTCTCCTTGGGGCCTCTTGCCCATGGCGGGGTAAATCCCGCCTAGAACTGGTCTTCGAACTTCTTGGCCAGATCCTCGATGTTTTCCGGCGGCCATTCCTCGACATCCATGCCGAGGTGCAGACTCATGCCCGACAGCACTTCCTTGATCTCGTTGAGCGACTTGCGACCGAAGTTCGGGGTGCGCAGCATCTCGGCTTCGGTCTTCTGGATCAGGTCGCCGATATAGACGATGTTGTCGTTCTTCAGGCAGTTGGCCGAACGCACCGACAATTCCAGTTCGTCGACCTTCTTGAGAAGCAGCGGGTTGAACTCGAGCCCGTCTTCCTCGTCCTGGCGACCAGCCGATTCAGGCTCTTCGAAGTTCACGAAGATCGAAAGCTGGTCTTGCAGGATGCGCGCGGCATAGGCCACCGCGTCATCCGGCGTGAGCGAGCCGTCGGTGTCGATCTTCAGCGTCAGCTTGTCATAGTCGAGCACCTGGCCCTCGCGGGTCGGCTGCACTTCGTAGGACACCTTCTTGACCGGCGAATAGATCGCGTCGATCGGGATCAGGCCGATCGGCGCATCTTCCGGGCGGTTCTTGTCGGCGGCGACGTAGCCCTTGCCGGTGTTGACGGTCAGTTCGACGAACAGATCGGCGCCATCGTCAAGGTGGCAGATCACGTGATCCTTGTTCAGGATCTCGATGCCCGAGCTTTCCGAGATGTCGCCAGCGGTCACGACCTGCGGACCCTTGGCGGCGATCGACAGGCGCTTGGGGCCTTCGACGTCCATGCGGATGGCGACGCCCTTGAGGTTCAGCACGATGTCGGTGACGTCTTCACGCACACCGGCGACCGACGAGAATTCGTGCAGCACGTTGTCGATCTGGATGCTGCTGATCGCGGCGCCCTGAAGGCTCGACATCAGAACGCGACGCAGCGCGTTGCCGAGCGTCAGGCCAAAGCCCCGCTCGAGCGGTTCGGCGACCACCGTCGCCTGACGCGCAGGGTCATTGCCCGGCTTCACGTCGAGTTGCGTCGGCTTGATGAGTTCGGCCCAATTCTTATGGATCATGCGTCCCTCCATTCATGTTCTGTCCCATGTCCAAAAGACAGAACGCCCGAGGTTCAAAAAACAGACTCGGGCCTTGGGGAATCCCAAAGCCCGAGCCAGAAAGACGTTATACGCGGCGGCGCTTCGGCGGACGGCAGCCGTTATGCGCGATCGGGGTCACATCACGGATCGAGGTGATGTTGAGACCGACCGCAGCCAGCGCGCGCAGCGCCGATTCCCGGCCCGAGCCGGGGCCCTGAACCTCGACCTCGAGGGTCTTGACACCATGCTCCTGCGCCTTCTTGGCGGCGTCTTCGGCGGCCATCTGGGCGGCATAGGGCGTCGACTTGCGCGAGCCCTTGAACCCCATGGTGCCGGCCGAGGACCACGCGATCGCGTTGCCCTGGACGTCGGAGATCAGGATCTTGGTGTTGTTGAAGGACGAGTTCACATGCGCCACACCTGCAGCGATGTTCTTGCGTTCCTTGCGCTTGGGGGCGCGTTTTTCGCGAGCCATTCTCTATCCCTCCCTTATTTCTTCTTGCCGGCAATAGCTTTTGCCGGGCCCTTGCGCGTGCGCGCATTGGTGTGGGTGCGCTGACCGCGCACCGGGAGGTTGCGGCGATGACGCAGGCCGCGATAGGCGCCGAGGTCCATCAGACGCTTGATGTTCATCTGGACTTCACGGCGAAGGTCGCCTTCAACCATGACGTTGGCGTCGATATGTTCGCGGATCGCGAGCACTTCGGCGTCGGTCAGGTCGTTGATGCGGCGGGCCTGGTCGATATTCACGGCCTCGCAGATGGCTTTCGCCGTCGAGGGACCAATTCCGGTGATATAGGTGAGGGCGATCGGGACGCGTTTGTGCGTCGGGATGTTCACGCCGGCAATACGTGCCAAGTCGGTCTTCCTTTCGTTGCGGACCCGTAGCCCCAGGTCCTTTTTTCACAACGTTAGCCCGCGGGGGATGTCCCTGCGGGCCGCGGCTGATGTTCTGATCTGATGCGAGGGCGCGCGCCGCCCCGAAATGCACCGATTCCCGTGTGGGATGCGGTGCTTTAGATGGGTTTTACCGGCGCGTCAAGAGGGCGGCCCGAACCGCCCCGAAGCAGGCCCGGATCAGTCGAGAATCGCGTTGATTGACGCTGCCACCGTGTCGATCTCGCCCAGACCGTTGATCTGCCGCAGGTCGCCCTTGGCATAGTAATAGCCGATCAGCGGCGAGGTCTTCTTGTAATACTCCATCAGCCGGGTGCGCAGGCTTTCCTCGTTGTCGTCGGCGCGGCGGGTGAATTCGGTGCCGCCGCAATTGGTGCAGACGCCGTCGGCCGGGATCGGCCGGGTCAGGTCGTTATAGACCTCGCCGCACTTGGCGCAGGTCGAACGCGCGGTGATGCGGCGGACCAGCGCATCGTCGTCCACCTGCATCTCGATCACCGCCGTCAGCGCCATGCCATGCCGCGCCAGCAGCGCGCCAAGCGCATCGGCCTGGCCCAGCGTGCGCGGGAAGCCGTCGAAGATGAAGCCGCCCTCGGGCCGTGCGTCGAGCTGTTCCTCGATCAGGCCGATGACGATCTCGTCGGTCACAAGCTCGCCCGCATCCATGATCGCGGCGACCTTCTGGCCCATCTCGGTGCCTGACGAGCGTGCCGCGCGCAGCATGTCGCCGGTGGAAAGCTGGATCATGCCGCGTTCTTCGACAAGCCTGCGTGCCTGGGTGCCTTTGCCGGCGCCCGGCGGTCCGAGCAGAATGATGTTCATCGTCTTGCGGGCCCCTTCCTCTTGGCGGTCTTGGCTTTCCCGCCACTGCGCTTGCCGCGCAGCTGGGATTTCTCGATCAGACCTTCATATTGATAGGCCAGCAGATGCGACTGGACCTGATTGATCGTGTCCATCGTCACCGACACCACGATCAGCACCGACGTGCCGCCGAAATAGAACGGGATCGCGAACTGCGAGCGCAGGATCTCGGGCAGCAGGCAGACCGCCGCCAGATAGGCCGATCCGAGCACGAGGATGCGCGTCAGGACATAATCGAGGTAGTCCTGCGTCTTCTTGCCGGGCCGGATGCCGGGGACGAAGCCGTTCTGGTTCTTCAGGTTGTCGGCAACCTCGTCGGTCTTGAACGACACTTCGCGAGTGTAGAAGAACGTGAAGAACACGATCATCAGCGCGTAGAACAGCAGATAAAGCGGCTGGCCGGGCCCGAAATAGGCCATGATCGTCGACATCACCGGCCCGCTCGTGCCGCTGTTGAAGGTCGAGATCGTGGTCGGCAGGAGCAGCAGCGCCGAGGCGAAGATCGCCGGGATCACGCCCGCGGGGTTGACCTTGATCGGCAGGTGGCTCGAGCCGCCGTCATAGACCTTCATGCCGACCTGACGACGCGGATACTGGATATGGATCTTGCGCAGCGCGCGCTCCATGAACACGACAAAGCCGATCACGGCCGCGACCATCACGATCACGCCGATGATCACCGCCGGGCTGACCGCGCCGGAGCGGCCCTGGCTGAGGAACTGCGCCGCAGCGGCCGGGATTTCGGCGACGATGCCGACGAAGATGATCAGCGAAATGCCGTTGCCGATGCCGCGCGCGGTGATCTGTTCACCGATCCACATCAGGAACATCGTGCCACCGACCAGCGTGATCACCGCCGAGGCGATGAAGAACAGGCCGGGCGTGGTGACAAGATCGCCGGCCTGAAGGCTGTTGGCCAGCGCGAAGGCCTGCCCGGTCGCCAGAAGAACCGTCCCGTAGCGGGTATACTGGTTCATCTTCTTGCGGCCGGCCTCGCCCTCTTTCTTGAGCTGCTTCAATGGCTCCCACATCGACCCCAGAAGCTGCACGATGATCGAGGCCGAGATGTAGGGCATGATCCCCAGCGCGAAGACGCCCATCCGCCCCAGCGCGCCGCCGGTGAACATCGACAGGATGCCGCCGATGCCCGAGGCCGCCTGCTCCATGAACTCCTTCAACGCGCCGGCGTCGATGCCCGGAACCGGGATATAGGTGCCCAGCCGGTAGATCATCAGAAGCCCGATGGTGAAGAAGATGCGCTGGCGCAGTTCGGTCGCCTTGCCGAGCGCACCCCACGAAAGGTTCGCCGCCATTTGTTCCGCTGCAGATGCCATAAAGGCCCCCTGTCATGACAAAACGCCGCCGGGCCCATCCCCGGCCCCGGCGGCGTTGGAATTCTCGTGGCTATCTAAGGGGCGTTGCGGCCCCTCGCAACCGCTTACTCAGCCGCCGGGGTCGCGACGGTAAGCGAACCGCCGGCCTTTTCAACCGCCTCGATCGCCGCCTTCGACGCGCCGGTGACGGTGAGCTTGAGCTTGGCGGTCAGGTCGCCCTTGCCGAGAACACGAACGCCGTCGAGCTTGCGCCGGATCACGCCTGCCTCGAGCAGCGCATCCTCGGTGATCTCGCCCTTGGCGTCGAGCTTCTTGGCGTCGATGAATGTCTGGATGATGCCGAGGTTCACCACGGCAAAGCGCTTGCGGTTCGGCTTGTTGAAGCCGCGCTTGGGCAGACGCATGTAGAGCGGCATCTGGCCGCCCTCGTAGCCCTTGATCGCCACGCCCGAACGGGACTTCTGACCCTTGATGCCGCGCCCGCCGGTCTTGCCGGTGCCGGAACCGGCACCGCGGCCAACGCGCTTGCGCTTCTTGGTTGCACCGGGATTGTCCCGGAGTTCATTGAGTTTCATGTCGCTTCTCCTGTGCCGGATGCGGCCCCCAGCGACGGGAGCGGCCGACCACGGCGTTTCTTGGTTGAGTCGCAGCCCCAAAGGGCCACCGGGGGCGTATACGCGTGTGCGGCTTGGGGATCAAGAGGGGTGGGATGGTTGGGGTGCGCGAACCGGATCGCGCAGATATGGTAGTAAACAGCCAAAACCTTGCAATGCACGCCGCACTAGCTGACATTGAGCAGATGGACAATTCGCGCACCTATGCATTGGGCTTCGTCAATTTCGCGCGAAGCTATCTCCAGACAGCGCAGTGCGCTATCCGGCAAGTAGAAGCCGGCAATCTGAAGATCACTTATGATGCCCCGTTGTTCGCATTATTGGCGCATTCATTGGAGCTTAACTTGAAAGCGTCTTTGCTTCTGCTGGGGAAACCACAGAACGAAGTTCGCAGTTATGAACACCGGATCTTGCACCTCTTTGACTCTGCTCAAGAAATTGAGAACGAGACAGTATCAATCACCGCTCTAGAGAAGACCGTGCGTGCGCGTTGGAAGTCCTACCTCAGGAGTTCGCGTGACGACTACAGGCGTAGAATATCCACTTGGGTTGGGTCAGAGGAAGAGTCGGTTCTGGAAGAGTTCGGTGTTTTCTCCAATGAAACCATCGGCAACGAATTGCCAAAACTGCGGGAACAAATAGATTGGTTACATAGGCGGCACTCAAGAGATGGCAGCCAGTTCAGGTACCTCAAGAAAGGTTTTTATCAGAGCAAGGTGATTACCGCTTTCGGGCTACATGAAGACGTGCAATTGCGCACTTTGGAATGGGCCTGCGAGGAACTAGGTGAGATGCTCGCCAACCATTTATTCCCGAACCGAATACGCCCCGGCCATCTCTGACCGGGGCGTTTCAATCTCTCGCGGGTGGCGGGGTGGAACCCCGCCCTACGTTGGCCGGGCTTCAGCCCGGCATCGCCCTAGCCGCGCTCTTCGATGATCTCCACCAGATGCGGGATCTTGTTGACCATGCCGCGCACGGCGGGGGTGTCTTCAAGTTCGCGCGTCTTGTGCATCTTGTTGAGGCCAAGCCCGATCAGCGTCTTGCGCTGTTTTTCCGGGCGGCGGATCGGGGAACCGATCTGTTTGACTACGATGGTTTTCGCCATTGGTCCGTCTCCTTACGCTTCTTCCGCCACCTGGCTCGACTCGGCCGGGGCCTCGTCGCGCTGGGGCAGGATGTCGGCGACTTTCTTGCCACGACGCTGTGCGACCGAACGCGGCGACGACTGCAGCTTGAGGCCGTCGAGCGTCGCGCGGATCATGTTGTAGGGGTTCTGCGACCCGATCGACTTGGCGACCACGTCCTGAACGCCCAGCATCTCGAACACGGCGCGCATCGGACCGCCGGCGATGATGCCGGTGCCCTGCGGTGCGGTGCGCATGAACACGCGACCGGCGCCGTGGCGGCCCGCGACGTCGTGGTGCAGCGTGCGACCCTCGCGCAGCGGAACGCGCATCATCTGGCGCTTGGCCTGTTCGGTGGCCTTGCGAATGGCCTCGGGGACCTCTTTCGCCTTGCCCTTGCCAAAGCCGACGCGGCCCTTCTGATCGCCCACGACCACGAGTGCCGCAAAACCGAAGCGCTTGCCGCCCTTCACCGTCTTGGAGACCCGGTTGATCGCCACGAGGCGATCGGCGAATTCCGGTGTTTCTTCACGTTCGCGACGGTTGCCACGACGATTGTCACGTTCTGCCATGCGGCATTCCTTTCATGGTGGCGCGCTCGGGCGCCGAATTTCCTCAATCCTGGTGGGCCGGAACGGCCCCCGGATCATCGGGGCGGCGCGAACGCCACCCGCATGTTCATTCATTCCGCAACTTGCGCCGGAAACCGGACCCCTTTTCAGGGGTTGCGGCTTCGCCTTAGAACTTCAGACCACCTTCACGCGCGGCGTCGGCCAGAGCCTTCACCTTGCCATGGAACAGAAAGCCGCCACGGTCGAAGTAGCATTCCTCGACGTTCGCCTTCCTGGCACGTTCGGCCAGCGCGGCGCCCACCTTGGCGGCGACCTCCACGTTGTTCTTGCCGACCACGCCAAGGTCTTTCTCGAGCGACGATGCTGCGGCGATCGTCACGCCGTTCACGTCGTCGATCAGCTGTGCGCTGATGTTCTTCGACGAACGGTGCACCGAAAGCCGGAGCCTGCCGGCGTTGGTCTTGCGAAGCTTGTTCCGAACGCGCATGCGGCGTTTCAGAAACAGTTGTCGTTTGCTGTTTGCCATTCTCGCGTTCCTTACTTTTTCTTGCCGCCCTTGCGGAAGATATACTCGTCTTTGTATTTGATGCCCTTGCCCTTGTAGGGCTCGGGGGCACGCCATTCGCGGATGTTGGCCGCGACCTGGCCGACGATCTGCAGATCGATACCTTCGATGGTGATCTCGGTCGGTTTCGCCGACGTCACGGTCACGCCCTCGGGAACCTCGAAGTTCACGTCGTGCGAATAGCCGAGATTGAGCTTGAGCACGTTGCCCTGCATCTGGGCGCGATAGCCGACGCCCGAGATTTCCAGCTCTTTCTTGAAGCCGTCGCTGACGCCGGTCACAAGGTTCTGCACCATCGAGCGGCTCATGCCCCACTGCTGGCGCGCGCGCTTGGACTTGCCACGCGGTTCGATCGAGATGGCGGTTTCACCAATCTTGAACGACACGTCGTCGGTGCCCGTGAAGCTGCGGGTGCCTTTCGGCCCCTTGACTTCGATGGTCTGGCCCGAAACCGACGCGCTGACGCCCGACGGAAGCTCGACCGGTTTTTTTCCAATACGAGACATTGCGGACCCCTTCAGAAGACCGTGCAAATCACTTCGCCGCCAACATTGGCCGCGCGAGCGTTTGCATCAGACATGACGCCTTTCGGCGTCGATACAATCGAGACACCAAGGCCCTGACGGACCTGCGGGATCTCACGGGCACCCATGTAGACGCGACGACCAGGGGTCGAGACCCGTCTGATTTCGCGAATGACCGGGGTGCCATCATAGTATTTCAGGCTGATCTCGAGCGTCGGGTGACCGCGCTCGTCCTTGCCGTTCTCATAACCGCGGATGTAGCCCTCGGACTGCAGCACGTCGAGCACCCAGGCGCGCAGCTTGGAAGCCGGCGTCGAGACAGTGGACTTGCCGCGCATCTGGGAGTTACGGATGCGGGTGAGCATATCGCCGATAGGATCGTTCATATCATGCTCTCCTTACCAGCTCGATTTCACGAGGCCGGGAATCTGGCCTTCAGAGCCAAGATCGCGCAGTGCGATCCGGCTGACCTTCATCTTGCGATAATAGGCGTGCGGACGCCCGGTCAGCTGGCAGCGGTTATGCAGGCGGGTGGCCGAGCTGTTGCGCGGCAGTTTCGCCAGTTTCAGCGATGCCCGGAAACGCTCTTCCATCGGGCGTTCCTGGTCGTTGATGATCACTTTCAGCGCGGCGCGGCGGGCAGCATACTGGTCGACCAGTTTCTGACGCTTGACCTCGCGGGCGATCATGGATTTTTTAGCCATTGTTCAAATTCCTCCGAGGCTCAGCTGTTGAACGGCATGTTGAAATGCCGCAGCAGGGCCTTCGCTTCCGCGTCGGTCTGCGCCGTGGTGGTGATCACGATATCCATGCCCCAGACCTCATCGACCTTGTCGAAGTCGATTTCCGGAAACACGATGTGTTCTTTCAGGCCCATGGCATAGTTGCCGCGGCCGTCGAAGCTGGTGCCGGGAACGCCGCGGAAGTCGCGGATCCGCGGCATCGCCACGGTGATCAGGCGGTCGAGGAATTCATACATCCGGTCGCCGCGCAGCGTCACCTTGGTGCCGAGCGGCATTTCTTCGCGGACGCGAAAACCGGCGATCGACTTCTTGGCCTTGGTGACGAGGGCTTTCTGACCGGCGATCTTGGTCAGGTCATCCTGCGCCGACTTGGCTTTCTTGGAGTCCTTCACCGCCTCGGAACCGCAGCCGATGTTCAGCACGATCTTGTCGAGGCGCGGGATCATCATGTCGTTCTTGTAGGAAAATTCTTCCTTCAAGGCCGGCTTGATGGTCTCGCGGTAGAGCGCCTTGAGACGCGGGGTATAGGTCGCAGCGTCGAGCATCAGATCACGTCCCCCGTGGTCTTGGCAAAACGCACCTTCTTGTCGCCTTCCATCTTGAAGCCGACGCGGGTCGCTTTGCCGTTCTTGTCCAGAAGCGCCAGGTTCGACAGGTCGATCGGCATCGCTTTCGGGATGCGGCCGCCCTGCGTGGTCTGCGATTGACGCTGGTGACGGATGGCGATGTTCACGCCGTCCACGATGGCCTTGCCTTCCTTGGGCATCACCTGGGTGATCTCACCCTGCTTGCCCTTGTCCTTGCCGGCCAGCACGACGATCTTGTCGCCTTTTTTGAGTTTCGCAGCCATCAGAGCACCTCCGGAGCCAGCGAGATGATCTTCATGAAATTCTTGGCGCGAAGCTCGCGAACCACCGGCCCGAAGATACGGGTGCCGATCGGCTCGTTGTTGTTGTTGAGGATCACGGCGGCGTTCCGGTCGAACCGGATCGCGGTGCCGTCTTCGCGACGGACTTCCTTGGCGGTGCGCACGACGACGGCCTTGCGGACGTCGCCCTTCTTCACGCGGCCGCGCGGGATGGCTTCCTTCACCGAGACGACAATGATGTCGCCGACGGAGGCGTATCTACGCTTGGAACCACCCAGCACCTTGATGCACTGCACCCGGCGAGCGCCGGAGTTGTCAGCGACATCCAGGTTGGTCTGCATCTGGATCATGTGGTTTCTCCTGACCTGTGGGGTATCGACCCCACGGTTTCGATCAAACCGGGAAGTGGAGCCTTAGGAGGCGATCACTTCCCAGCGCTTGGTTTTCGACTTCGGCGCGCATTCCTGAATGCGCACGTTGTCACCGACCTTGAACGAGTCGTTCTCGTCGTGGGCCCGGTATTTCTTGGACTTCCGGATAATCTTCTTCAGAACCGGGTGGCGGAAACGGCGCTCCACCGACACGGTCACGGTCTGGGCATTGGCGTCCGAGGTCACGGTGCCTTGCAGGATACGTTTGGGCATCTCAGGCTCCTCTCTTACGCCTTGGCGGCCGCTTCAGCGGCCTTCTGGTTCAAAATCGTCTTCACGCGGGCCGCATCGCGGCGCACCTGGCGCACGCGGGCGGTGTTTTCGAGCGCGCCTGTGGCCTGCTGGAAGCGCAGGTTGAAGCTCTCTTTCTTGAGGTCGGACAGCTGCTCTTTCAGCTGATCCGGCGTCTTGTCACGCAGTTCCTTGGCGTTCATCGCCTTTTGTCCTTTCCAACATCACCAGACGGCCCCCAATATGATAATTCGGGGTCACCGCGAATCTGGTGGAGATCGTGATGAAGGCTGCGCAATACATCGCAATGCCCGATTGCACAACCCCTTTCATGGGATTGCCGCCAGGCACCCCCTCGCCCTGCCCGCTCCGCTGCGTTATGTAGGCGCCATGGCCCGGATTTCATCCCTGTTCGTCACCCGCCTCTACCGCGCCCACCTGTCGGAGTTCGCGCCCTTGGTGGATGCGGTGGAACTTGAAGCCTCCTGCCTGTCGATCGCCGGGGACGACGAGGCCGGGCAGGACTGGTGCGAGGCGAACGGCTATCCCGGCTATACCTCCTATGCCTCGCTCGGCGACCTGCCCTGGCGCTTCCCGATCTTCGCCGATCTGGTCAAGGCGCTCGACGCCCACGTCGCCGCCTTTGCCGAGGACCTGGCCTTCGATCTCGACGGGCGGGCGTTGGTGCTCGAGGATCTGTGGATCAACATCCTGCCCGAAGGCGGCACCCACGCCTCGCACATCCACCCGCATTCGGTGATCTCGGGCACGACCTATGTCGCGATGCCGAAAGGTGTCTCGGCGCTCAAACTCGAAGACCCCCGCTCAGCCCGGATGATGGCCGCACCGCCACGCAAGAAGGACGCGCGCGAGGACCTGCGGATGTTCGTCTATGTCGCGCCGGAAGTCGGCGAGGTGCTGCTCTGGGAAAGCTGGCTGCGCCACGAGGTGCCTATGAACATGGCCGAGGATGAGCGGGTGAGCGTGAGTTTCAACTATCGGTGGGAGTGAGGGGGCAACCTTCATCGCATCTCAGGCACCGATGCTCCCAAACGAAAACCCCCGGTGATCTCTCACCGGGGGTTCTTTTTCTCTACCGGGGTGCGGCCCGCAGGTTTTCTTCGAAAACCCGCTACACCGCACGCGGCGGCATAGCCGCCCCTACCAGTCTTCGCGAATGACCGTGCGGGTCTTGATCGGCAGCTTCATCGCGGCGAGGCGGAGTGCCTCGCGGGCGGTGGCTTCGTCGACGCCGTCGATCTCGAACATCACGCGGCCGGGCTTGACCTTGGCGGCCCAGAAATCGACCGAGCCCTTGCCTTTACCCATCCGGACTTCCGTCGGCTTCGACGACACCGGGGTGTCGGGGAAGATGCGGATCCAGACCCGGCCCTGACGCTTCATGTGGCGCGTCATGGCCCGGCGGGCGGCTTCGATCTGGCGTGCGGTGATGCGTTCGGGCTCGACCGCCTTCAGGCCGTAGGTGCCGAAATTGAGATCGGAACCACCCTTGGCCTCGCCGTGAATCCGGCCCTTGTGCATCTTGCGGAATTTGGTGCGCTTCGGTTGCAGCATCTTGTTTTCTCCTTACCGACGGCCGCCCATGGCGCCACGCGGCGCCGGGCCTTCCTGGAGTTCCTGAAGCCGGCGATCGTGTGCCGAGGGGTCATGTTCCAGGATCTCGCCTTTGTAGATCCAGACCTTGACCCCGATGATGCCATAGGCGGTCTTCGCCTCGGCCTGGGCATAGTCGATGTCGGCGCGCAGCGTGTGCAGCGGCACCCGGCCCTCGCGCGTCCATTCGGTCCGCGCGATCTCGGCACCGCCGAGACGGCCGGCGACGTTCACCCGGATGCCGAGCGCGCCCATGCGCATTGCGTTCTGGGCGGCACGCTTCATCGCACGGCGGAACGCGACGCGACGCTCGAGCTGCTGCGCGATCGACTCGGCGACCAGTTGCGCGTCAAGCTCGGGCTTGCGCACCTCGACGATGTTGAGGTGCAGCTCGCTGTCGGTCATCTTGGCGATCTTCTTGCGCAGCGTCTCGATGTCCGCGCCCTTCTTGCCGATGATGACGCCCGGACGCGCGGTGTGGACCGTGACGCGGCACTTCTTGTGCGGACGCTCGATGATCACGCGGCTGATGCCGGCCTGCTTGCAGTCTTCCTTGATGAACTCGCGGATCTTGAGATCCTCGAGCAGAAGATTGCCGTAGTCCTTGGTGTCGGCATACCAGCGGCTGTCCCAGGTGCGGTTGACCTGAAGGCGCATGCCGATCGGATTGACTTTGTTACCCATCAGGCTTGCTCCTCATTCTGACGCACCAGGATGGTAAGTTCCGAGAACGGCTTGATGATCCGGCCATAGCGGCCACGCGCCCGCGGGCGCCCCCGCTTCAGCGTCAGGTTCTTGCCCACATAGGCCTCGGCGACGATCAGTTCGTCGACGTCGAGGTTGTGGTTGTTCTCGGCGTTGGCGATGGCCGACTGAAGGCATTTCTTCACGTCGCCAGCGATCCGCTTCTTCGAGAAGGTCAGGTCCGAAAGGGCCTTGTCCACCTTCTTGCCGCGGATCATCGCTGCCACCAGGTTCAGTTTCTGCGGCGAGGTGCGAAGCATGCGGGCTTTCGCCATTGCTTCGTTCTCGGCCACGCGGCGGGGGTTTTTCGTCTTGCCCATGGCTTTACTTCCGCTTCGCTTTCTTGTCGGCGGCGTGACCGTAGTAGGTCCGCGTCGGCGAATACTCACCGAACTTCTGGCCGATCATTTCCTCGGTCACATTCACCGGAATGTGCTTTTTCCCGTTGTAGACGCCAAACGTCAGGCCCACGAACTGGGGCAGGATCGTCGAGCGGCGCGACCAGATCTTGATGACTTCGTTGCGGCCGGATTCGCGGCTCTTCTCGGCTTTCTTCAGCACGTAAGAGTCGACGAACGGGCCTTTCCATACAGAACGCGACATGATTACCGGCCCTTTTTCTTGGCGTGACGCGAGCGGATGATCAGCTTCGACGACGCCTTGTTCTTGTTGCGCGTCCGCGCACCCTTGGTCGGCTTGCCCCACGGGGTCACCGGGTGACGGCCACCGGAGGTGCGGCCTTCACCACCGCCGTGCGGGTGGTCGATCGGGTTCATCACGACGCCGCGGACCGACGGACGCTTGCCATAGTGACGGTTGCGCCCGGCCTTGCCGAGGTTCTGGTTCGAGTTGTCCGGGTTCGACACCGCCCCGACGGTCGCCATGCATTCCTGGCGCACCATGCGAAGCTCGCCCGAGGACAGCCGGATCTGGGCGTAACCGCCATCACGACCGACGAACTGGGCGTAGGTGCCGGCGGCGCGCGCGATCTGCCCGCCCTTGCCCGGCTTCATCTCGACGTTGTGGACGATGGTGCCGATCGGCAGGCCCGAGAACGGCATCGCGTTGCCGGGCTTGATGTCGGCCTTGGCCGACGCGACGATCTGGTCGCCAACCGCCAGACGCTGCGGCGCGAGGACATAGGCCTGTTCGCCATCCTCATACTTCACCAGCGCGATGAAGGCGGTCCGGTTCGGATCGTACTCGATCCGCTCGACCGTCGCCGGCATGTCCAGCTTGTTGCGTCTGAAATCGACGACGCGGTAGAGACGCTTCGCGCCACCGCCGCGGCGGCGCATCGTGATCCGTCCGGTGTTGTTCCGGCCGCCCTTTTTCGTCAGACCCTCGGTGAGGCTCTTGACGGGACGTCCTTTCCAAAGCTCCGAACGGTCGATCAGAACCAGCCCACGCTGGCCTGGCGTCGTCGGCTTATACGACTTGAGTGCCATGCTTTCTGTCTTCCGTTGCTTTGCGGCGGGTTGCCCCGCCTGTCTGTTAGTAGCCCCCTTGGGGGCTGGGTATAGGCCCCCGGAGGTGCCCGAATTCCAAATGACACGGGCCTCGGAACGAATCCGGGGCCACGCGACCTGCGCGAAGTATCAGGGATGGGGGGTGGTGGCAAGTGGGCGCGGTGCGTTTGCGTGATCCCGCCGAACCGCCCATGGTAGTGTGGTGCGCATTCATGCGCACCACACGGGTGACAGACGACACGGGTGACAGACGAGCGGTGCGCCTGAAGGCGCACCCTACGGCTTGCTTCCCTCAGGCTGGCTTGACAGAAAATGTCTTTTCGGGAAGGGTGAAATCCAGGACTTCAGGGAGTATTCCGATGCGGTGGTCTGTCATCCTTTTCGTCGTGTTCATGCCCTGGTCTGCGCAGGCCGGCGATCTGGGCGACGAGATCCTGAAGTGTTCAAGGAAATCGGATTCGACGGCGCAGCTGCAGTGCTACAACAAGCTGGCCGCAAGTCTGACACCCGCGGCAGCATCAGGTCCGCTGGCGGCATTCGAGGCCTTTTCGGACCTGGCCCGCTCCGATCTGCAGCCGGATCGCGGCAACCGGGAGTTCTTCTTCAAGGATTGCTGGCTGCTCGATCAGAGCTTCGCCGGGGAGCCAAGGGAGGAGGTGGCATTTAGCGTAGGCAACACCGGGGGGGGGGAGAGCGACCTTTCCCCCCGGTATTCATTACTACGAAAGATACAAGTTCTGGATTCTCGCCCTCGACCTGCGCCAGATCGATCTCGAAAAGGTCAAGCTGCTCCGCGGGGGTGTGACAAGCCTCGTGATGCAGCGCGGCGCGGATGTTCACTTTTCAGAAACGGCCATAAGTTATGGCTATCCCATCCTTAGATTCACTGGAAACCGCGACCGGGGCAGGGACTTCCTGATCCAGGTTGCGCGAACGACGGCGCTCATCGCCGCCCAGGCCGCCGTTCTTCCCGATCATCCTTCCTGGCCCGAGTTCTCCCAGGATGAGGCCCTCATCCTGGCGCATTTCACCGGGTCCCTCTTCGAGCGGGAGCTTTCGCCTCTTACACCGCATGTCAATTTCAAGGCGACAACAGAACGTTCCGCGACCTGGCGTTTTTCGTCGATGTGGCCAGAGGATGCCGCCGAGATCCATTCGGCCTTCGTCGACCTGGTCAAGGCCTGCCAGCGATAGGTCGCGGTTGCGAAGTGGCCGACAGGGATTTGCCGTCAGTCCAGCCACCGCACCGGGCAGCAAACTCTCGATGCATAATAAAAAAGCCCCCCGCCATCCGGCGAGGGGCTTTTCCTGTTTCGTAGGGCGGGGTTCACCCCGCCGAATGGCTCAAAGCCCGGTGGTCACGTCGATCATGTTGCCCTCTTCGAGGGTCACATAGGCCTTCTTGACGTCCCTGCGCTTGCCGAGCTTGCCGCGGAAACGCTTGACCTTGCCCTTGGTGATCGTCGTGTTGACCGCTTTCACCTTGACGCCAAAGAGCACCTCGACGGCCTCCTTGATCATGGGCTTGTTCGCGGACGGGGCAACTTCGAACACCACGGCGCCGGCTTCCGAGGCCATGGTGGCTTTCTCGGTGATGATCGGCTTGCGGATCACGTCGTAGAGTTTCGCCTTGTCGGTCATTTCAGTCGAGCCTCCAGAGCTTCGACACCGGCCTTCGTGATCACAAGAGTGTCACGGCGCAGGATGTCATAGACGTTGGCGCCCATCGTCGGCAGCACATCGAGACCTTCGATGTTGCGGGCGGCCTGGGCGAAGTTCTCGTTCACCGCGGCGCCGTCGATGATCAGCACGCGCTTCCAGCCAAGGCTCTTGATCTGCTTGGCCAGCACCGCGGTCTTGCCGTCGCCGACAGCCTCGTCGAGGATCACCAGTTCGCCTGCTTTTGCCTTGGCCGACAGCGCATGGCGCAGGCCGAGCTGACGGAATTTCTTCGTCAGTTCATGGGCGTGCGAACGCGGGGTCGGACCGGCGTAGACGCCACCGCCACGGAAGATCGGAGCCGAACGCGCACCGTGACGAGCGCCGCCGGTGCCTTTCTGGCGATAGATCTTCTTGGTCGAATAGCTGCTCTCGGTCCGGGTCTTCACCTTGTGGGTGCCGGCCTGGGCCGCGGCCCGCTGCCAGCGGACCACGCGATGCAGGATGTCGGCACGCGGTTCGAGCCCGAACAGCGCCTCATCCAGATCGACCGTGCCGGCCTTCGCGCCGTCCAGTTTGATCACATCGAGTTTCATTCTTCAGCGCCTCCTTCGGGGGCATCTGCCGGGGCTGCTTGAGCCGCCGCAGCCTGAACCGCCGCCGATTTGAGAGCGGCCGGGAACGGAACGTTCTCGGGCAGCTTTCTCTTCACGGCATCTTTTACGGTGACCCATCCACCTTTCGAGCCGGGCACGGCGCCCTTGATGAAGACCAGCCCGCGACCGGCGTCGGTGCGCACCACCTCGAGGTTCTGGGTGGTGATCCGCGCGGCGCCCATGTGGCCGGCCATCTTCTTGCCCTTGAACACGCGGCCCGGGTCCTGACACTGACCGGTGGAACCGTGCGAACGGTGGCTGACCGACACGCCGTGCGAGGCACGCAGCCCGCCGAAGTTGTGCCGCTTCATGGCACCGGCGAAGCCCTTGCCGATCGAGGTGCCCGAAACGTCGACCTTCTGGCCTTCCACGAAATGCTCCGCCGACAGCTCTTCGCCGATGGCGATGAGGTTGTCGGGGGTCACGCGAAACTCCACGATCTTGCGTTTCGGCTCCACCTTGGCGGCGGCGAAGTGGCCGCGCATGGCTTTGGAAACCCGCTTGATCTTGGCCGTTCCGGCGCCGAGTTGAACGGCGGTATAGCCGTCCTTGTCAGCGGTCCGCTGGGCCACGACCTGCAGGTTGTCGAGTTGAAGAACGGTGACGGGAATCTGCCGACCATCCTCCATGAAAAGCCGGGTCATGCCGACTTTCTTGGCGAGAATACCAGAGCGCATCGAACTGCCCCTTACACCGAAATCTGAACGTCGACACCTGCGGCCAGGTCGAGCTTCATCAGCGCGTCCACGGTCTGCGGGGTCGGGTCGACGATATCCAAGAGCCGCTTGTGGGTGCGGATCTCGAACTGGTCACGGGATTTCTTGTCGATGTGAGGTCCACGCAGAACGGTGAACTTCTCGATCTTGTTCGGCAGCGGAATGGGCCCGCGCACTGTGGCGCCGGTCCGCTTGGCCGTGGATACGATTTCCAGAGTGCTGGCGTCTAGCACGCGGTAATCGAAGGCCTTGAGCCGAATGCGAATGTTTTGGCCTTGCATTTGTAAATGCCTTTCGCGGCGTTGGAGTTGATAGGAGGACCGCCGGCTCACCCGGCGCTCCTCGTCGAACCCGGAGGGTTTACGCGATGACCTTGGACACGACGCCCGAACCGACGGTGCGGCCGCCTTCGCGGATGGCGAAGCGCAGGCCTTCTTCCATCGCGATCGGGGCGATCAGTTCGGCCTCGAGCTTCAGGTTGTCGCCCGGCATCACCATCTCGGTGCCGGCCGGCAGGATCA
>JBLWUQ010000011.1:0-98134 GCA_048268845.1 Maritimibacter sp.
CATCGGCCATTTCAGGCGCGTCGGCGTCAGGTGCCTCAGCCTCGGATGCGGGCGACGGCGCGCTCGCGCTCGCGGGATCGTCCAGCGCCGCCGCGTCCGCCGCGCCGTCATCCGCGGCAACCGGAGCGGGCGGCGTCTCGGGGTCAAGGGTTGCTTCGGGCACCGGCGGCAATGTCTGTATCGCCGTCGCGGCAGGTCCGGGCACCGGCTGGTCGCTCGCGGCACCCGTGGGCGCGGGAACGACCGCTTCGGGCGTGCCGGGCGCTTGTGGCGCTTCGCTGTCGGCCTCTGGCATCGGCGCGGGGTCCGGCGCGGGTCCGTCCGGTTCGACCGTCGCGGGGGCCGGCATGTCGGGCGCTCCCGTTGGCAGGTCGGTCGCCTCGGGCGTCGTCGCCTCGGGCGTGGTGTCGTCGCCGGTTGCGGGCGGATCGACGGGGTCGACGGCCTCCACCTCTGGCGGCACGTCCGACAGCGGCGCGCGCACCGGCCCGGTGGCCAGCGACGCGATGGCCAGCCCGACCGCCGAGACGACGACACCGGCGATGATCCCCGACATTACCCCGCGTGCCACATCCGCCCCCTGTCCTTGCCTTGCCTGCGCCCGCCCGGCCCTTGACCCCGGGCGATCGCTCTGCACATGTATAACGCGAGTGTTTCGACAGAAAACCCCCCTTCGCCGGACAGGCCGCGCATGATCCTCTTGATCGACAATTATGACAGCTTCACCTACAACCTCGTCCACTATCTGGGCGAGCTTGGCGCGGAGGTGAAGGTGGTGCGCAATGACGCGCTCGACGTGCAGCAGGCGATGGCGCTTCGCCCCGAGGCGATCGTGCTGTCGCCCGGTCCGCGCAACCCGGATCAGGCCGGTATCTGCCTGCCCCTGACGCTCGCCGCCGCCGAGGCCGAAGTGCCGCTGCTCGGCGTCTGCCTCGGGCATCAGGCCATCGGTCAGGCGTTCGGAGCCAGCATCGTGCCCGCCCACGTGATCGTGCACGGCAAGGTCGGCGAGATCCAGCATTCCGGCAAGGGCATGTTCGCGGGGCTGCCAACGCCGCTCAAGGGCACCCGCTACCATTCGCTGACGGTGGCGCGCGAGGGTCTGCCGGACTGCCTCGAGATCACCGCATGGGTCGAGGACGGCACCATCATGGGGCTGCGCCACCGCACCAAGCCGATCGAAGGCGTGCAGTTTCACCCCGAATCGATCCGTTCGGAACACGGCCACCGGATGCTGAAAACCTTCCTCGACGGGGTAAAGACCCCGGCATGAGTGACGCGATCAAGACCCTCATCGGTGCGGCCTGCGAACGCCCGCTGACCCGCGCCGAGGCCGAACAGGCGTTCTCGATCCTGTTCGAGGGCGAGGCGACGCCCAGCCAGGTCGGCGGTTTCCTGATGACGCTGCGCACGCGCGGCGAAACCGTCGAGGAATACGCCGCCGCCGCCCGCGTCATGCGCGCCAAGTGCAGGCCGGTGCGCGCGCCCGAGGGGGCCATCGACATCGTCGGCACCGGCGGCGACGGGCGCGGCACGCTCAACATCTCGACCGCCACCGCCTTCGTGGTCGCGGGCGCGGGCGTGATCGTGGCCAAGCACGGCAACCGCAACCTGAGCTCGAAATCCGGGGCGGCGGATGCGCTGGGGCAGATGGGCGTCAACGTGATGGTCGGCCCCGACGTGGTCGAGGAGGCGCTGAAGGAAGTCGGCATCGCCTTCATGATGGCACCGATGCACCACCCGGCGATTGCCCATGTCATGCCCAGCCGGCAGGAGCTTGGCACGCGGACAATCTTCAACATTCTCGGGCCCTTGACGAACCCGGCGCAGGTGAAGCGTCAACTGACCGGGGCGTTTTCGCGCGCGATGATCCGCCCGATGGCCGAGACCCTTCTGGCGCTTGGCAGCGACAAGGCGTGGCTGGTCCATGGCAGCGACGGCACCGACGAGCTGTCGATTGCCGGGGTGTCCTATGTCGCGGCCCTCGAGGCTGGCCGCGTCAGTGAGCGCGAGGTTCACCCGGAAGACGCGGGCCTGCCCGTGCATCCGTTCGAGGCGATCATCGGCGGCACGCCCGAGGAAAACGCCATCGCCTTTCGCGCATTGCTGGGCGGCGAAGCCTCGGCCTACCGCGATGCGGTGCTGCTAAATGCCGCCGCCGCGCTGGTGGTGGCCGACAAGGCCACGTCCCTGCCCGAAGGCGTCGAGATGGCCCGCGCCTCGATCGACTCGGGCGCTGCCCGCGCCAAGATCGAGGGCCTCGCGCGCATCACCTCGGCGGGCTGAACTGAGCCACGATCACAGCACGCGATCGAGCGCCGCGATCAGCCGGTCAACCTCGGCCGCCTCGGTGTAGTGCACGAAACTCAACCGCAGAACGCCCTTGTCGGGGTCGATCCGCATCGCTTCGAGCGGGCGCTGGCCGTAGAAATTGCCGCCGCCGGCCATGATCCCCTGCCCGGCCAGGCCCGCCGCAGCCGCCTCACCCGACCCCGCCAGTTCCACCGCCACCGTCGGCGCGCGCGCCATCGCGTCGGTCGGGCCGATCAGCCGGACCGAGTTTCGCGCCGCGAGGTAGTCGAGCAAGGGTTGCAGCAGCGCGCTTTCATGGGCGCGCATCAGGTCGTGGGCATGGCGCGCCGCGTCCGCGCCCGTCGCCGGGCCGCCATGATGCGCCGACAACGCCTCGAAATAATCCGCCATCCCGGCGCTGGCCGCGACCTGGGCATGGTCCGGCCCGGCGGGGGTGAAGCGCTTGTAAAGCGGCTCGGCGTTGAAATGATGCGCCTGGTTGGGCAAAAGCGCCCCCAGCGCCCGGCGCATCACCATGATGCCCTGATGCGGGCCGAAGGTCTTGTAGGCCGAGAACAGGTAGATGTCCGGCCCCATCATCCCGAGGTCGGGAAAGCCGTGCGGCGCATAGCTGACGCCGTCGACGCAGACGAAAGCGCCTGCGGCATGGGCAAGTGCGGTGATCGCGGCCACGTCGTTGATCTCGCCAACGATGTTGGAAACATGCGGAAACACCACGAGGCGCACGTTTTCATCCAGCAGCGGCTCCAGCACGGCAGGGTCGAGGTGGCCGGTGGTGGGGTCGATCTGCCATTCGCGGATCTCGATCCCGTCGGTCGCCAGCCGCCGCCACGGGCCGGAATTGGCCTCGTGGTCCTGATTGGTGACGATGATCGCCTCGCCGGGCTGAAGGAACTGGCGAAACGCCTGCGCCAGAACATAGGTGTTCTGGGTGGTCGAGGGGCCGAAGCTCAGCTCGTCCGTCTCGACGCCGAGCATCGCCGCCAACCGCGTGCGCGCCTCGTCCATCTCGGCACCGGCCAGACGACTGGCCTCGTAAGGCGCATAGGGCTGGACCTTGCGCTGGGTATAGAACCGCATCAGCCGCTCGATCACCGGGCGCGCGGTATAGCTGCCGCCGGCATTCTCGAAGAACGCCTGGCCTTGCAGGGATGGTTCGGAAAAGGCGGGGAACTGCCCGCGCACCCAATTGATGTCCAGCGCCATGAAGACCTCCGTTTTGCCCTTGTATGAGGGTGGTTGGCTGGCCTGTCCACCGGTCAAAACGCCCACCCACGGACAGAAGACCGGTCAACTCGGTGCGCCGATTCGCCGCGGCGCCAGTTGACTCCCGGCAGTCGCGGGCAGAGATTGCTGACCAACCCGGGTCTGGGTTCGACTCTGCCGAGGGTGTGCCGGGCGGATGCTTGCGTTACCGCCATTGCACGGTCTGGACTGTGCTCGCGGGGTTTTCAGGGTGGCGTGGGGGATAGCGTGAAAATTCGATCGGTGAGTCTTGTTGCGGCCCTTCTTTTCCTGCTGCTGCCGCTCTCCGCCATGGGCCAGAGCCGCCACACCTCGTCCAGCACCGGGCTGTATTGGCAATGGGGGTCGTTCGGACGCGACTGCAACGGCGATTGTGCCGTGATGGTGTTCGGCGGGCGGCAGACATCGGTCTGGATGACGCGCGCCTTCGGCATCGCGAACTTCACCGGCGGCGAATATGGCTTCGTTCCGATCGTGCCGATCTGGGACTGGCCGTGGGAGGATACCGGGATCGTCGGCGGCACCTATTCACGCCGCCTCGCCTCCTTCGGGTTCGAGCCGTGGGGCGACATCTTCGACATCGAGGCCGAACTGGGCATGGCGCAGCGCTTTGGCCTGCAGGACGAAACCGAGGTCTGGGGCGCGCTCTATTTCCGCTGGAAGCTGTTTCCGTGGAACAAGCTGGTCTACACCACCGCCGCCGTCTCGACCGGCCTGACCTATGCCAGCGCGGTGTCGGACTGGGAAAAAGGCGAGAGCGGCAATGACGAGGGGTCGCGCCTGTTGCACTACCTGTCGCCCGAGATCACCTTTGCCAATCCCGACAACAAGGACCTCGAACTGGTGTTCCGGTTCCATCACCGCTCGGGCGGCGGCGACTTTTTCGGCAGCAAGATCTTCAACGGGACCGGTGCAGCCTCGAACTATGGCACCGTCGGGGTACGGTTCCGGTTCTGAGGCGAAACCACCGGGGCGCGCGCAAGCCGCCCCGGTTACGTTCTCATGCCGCCAGCTTACTGCATGTTCCAGTCGAACACGAAGCTCTCGCCGTAACTGCCCCAGTCGCTGGTAGAGACGCCGTTGTTGTCTCCGCCCACGTAGCTGCTCAGCCCCTCGACCGCGATCAGCCGGACCATGCCGCCGTTCGCACCGATCACGCCTTCAAAGCGGGCGGCGGTGCAGATGTCGCTGTCGCCGGTGAAGGGGCTCATGCCCCAGACCGACCCGGCCGCCTCGCTGCCGTCGCAATAGCACTCCATCGGCGAGGCGCTGGCCGAGAACCGGTCGCAGCTTGCCGCCCTGACCGGGATCACCACGCTATAGGAAACGCCATAGCTGCCCCAGTCGCGGGTGGTCACGCCGTTGCGGGCGGAGCCGGTGTAGGACGCCATCCCGGCGGCCTGCAGAACCATCACCGGACCGCCCCCGACCCCGATCGCGCCGGCATGGCGGGCGGCCTCGCAGATATCGCTGTCGCCGGTATAAGGCCCGCTGCCCCAGACCGAGCCGCCGGTCCTCGTCGCCGGGCAGTCACATTCATAGCTCTGCGCCCCGGACGGAAAACCGCCACATTGCGGCAGGCCCGACTGCGCCGAGGCCGCCCCGCCGAACGCCGAAACCACGGCAACCAGCGCGACTTCTACGCCAATCCTCATTCTAAGAACTCCCTGAAATAAGGCCGGAAACACCCGGCCATGTCGCCAGATTACTGTCCGGCACGCATTTCAGGCAAGCGCGATGCCATCCCTTGAGATCGCGGCACAACCCGCCTATATTCACGGTGTCCCCTCGGGGACTATGGACATAAACGCGCTCGTAATAAGCGGATCGGACCCGGGGGCGGTACCCGGCGGCTCCACCAAACACCCTTTATTGGGGGGACATGGGGCCGAAACAGGATCGACGAACGTCTAAAGGGGATTGCTTTGTCTCGGTGAGGTACCACCGTTATCGGTCCAAAATGTACAGTTGCCAATAACAACCGTGCTCCGGCTATGGCTCTGGCTGCGTAAGCAGTCCGAGTTGCCGAAACTGAAGTCCTTGCGCCTAGCAGCGTAAGGCGGGGTTCGCAGGCACCTGGCAACAGAAGCCTGCACTTTCCCTTTTTTCATACGAAATCAGCGCGCCTCGGGTCGCGTCCGCCCTTGTCCGCGCAAGTCGGATTCGCACCTTTTCTTCGACCCCGAATCCCCTATTGTGAGGGTGAGAGCAGACCCAGAGGATCGAGATGTCGGACGAGATCGACTACGGCAACATGATGCACGACGCCATGCGCGGCCTGATCCAGAAAGTGCTGGCAGGGGTCGCGCAGAACGGTTTGCCGGGCGAGCATCATTTCTTCATCAGCTTCGACACCTGCCACCCCGATGTCGAGATCGCCGACTGGCTGTCGGACCGGTTTCCCGTAGACATGACCATCGTTATGCAGCACTGGTTCGACGATCTCGAGGTCGATGACGACGGCTTTGCCGTGACGCTCAATTTCAACGACCAGCCCGAGCGGATGTATGTGCCCTATGACGCGATCCGCACCTTCGTCGACCCCTCGGTCGAGTTCGGGCTGCGCTTTGAATCGCAGGATACCGACAAGGACGCGGCCACGCCGGTCGATCCGCGCCCACGGCGCGAGCCGCGCGAGAACGGCCGCTCGGCCAAGACCGACGAGGCCGCGCGCGCCGCCGAGATCGTGAGCCTCGACAGCTTTCGCAAATAACCGGGCGCGTCTGCGACCCTTTGCATCCCATCGCATACCACATTGAAATTGCAACTTCGGCGCGGCTTGCTATGAAAGCCGCGACTTTACGCATCATGAGGGCTGCACGATGACCGATACCCGCACCGAGACCGACAGCTTCGGCCCGCTCGAGGTTCCCGCCGACAAGTATTGGGGCGCGCAGACCCAGCGGTCGCTGATGAACTTCCCGATCGGCTGGGAGCGTCAGCCGGTCGCCATCGTGCGCGCGCTGGGCGTGATCAAGCAGGCCTGTGCCGAGGCTAACAAGGCCGCCGGCGCGCTCGACGCGCGGCTGGCCGACGCGATCATCACGGCGGCGGGCGAGGTCATCGAGGGCAAGTTCGACGACAACTTTCCGCTGGTCGTCTGGCAGACTGGATCAGGGACGCAATCGAACATGAACGCCAACGAGGTCATCGCCAACCGCGCGATCGAGATCCTTGGCGGCGTGATCGGCTCGAAAGACCCGGTTCACCCGAACGACCATTGCAACATGGGCCAGTCCTCGAACGACACCTTCCCGACCGCGATGCACATCGCCGCCGCGATGTCTGTGCGCGACGTGCTGATGCCGGGGCTTGAGCGGCTGGCTGCCGGGCTCGAGGCCAAGGCAACCGAGTTCAAGGACATCATCAAGATCGGCCGCACCCATACCCAGGACGCAACCCCCCTGACGCTGGGCCAGGAGTTTTCCGGCTACGCCCACCAGATCCGTCAGGGCATCGCGCGGGTGAACCTTACCCTGCCCGGCATCTACGAACTGGCGCAGGGCGGCACCGCCGTCGGCACCGGGCTGAACACCCGCCCCGGCTGGGGCGAAGAAGTCGCCGCCAACATGGCGCGCATCACCGGCCTGCCCTTCGTCACCGCCCCCAACAAGTTCGAAGCCCTCGCCGCGCATGACGCGATGGTGTTCATGTCGGGCGCTTTGGCCACCGTCGCCGGGTCGTGCTACAAGATCGCCAACGACATCCGTTTCCTTGGCTCCGGCCCGCGCTCGGGTCTGGGCGAACTGATCCTGCCGGAGAACGAGCCTGGGTCGTCGATCATGCCCGGCAAGGTCAACCCGACCCAGGCCGAGGCGCTGACGCAGGTTGCAGCCCACGTCATGGGCAACGACGCCGCGATCAAGTTCGCAGGCAGCCAGGGGCATTTCGAGCTCAACGTCTACAACCCGATGATGGCCTACAACCTTCTCCAGTCGATCCAGTTGCTTGGCGACGCGACCGACAGCTTTACCGAGCGGATGCTCGACGGCATCAAGGCCGACGAGAAGCGGATCGAAAAACTGATGCGCGAAAGCCTGATGCTGGTCACGGCGCTGGCGCCCACCATCGGCTATGACAACGCCACCAAGGTCGCCAAGACCGCGCACAGGAACGGCACCACGCTGAAGGAAGAAGCGATCGCGCTGGGCTTTGTCGACGCGGAAACCTTCGACCGCGTGGTGCGGCCCGAAGACATGATCGGCCCGATGGGCTGATGGCCAAGATCGCGTCCCTGTCCAGGGCCCGCAAGGCGCGCGCGCGCGACGACAAGCGCGCGACAGCGGACGCGAACGCTGCGAAGTTCGGGCGCACAGGGGCGCAGAAGGCGGCGGACAAGGCGCGGGCCGAAAAGGACGCGCGCGATCTCGACGGCAAGAAGCGCGAATGAGCGCCCGGCCGGTCAAGCACTCGCTGACGCTCAAGGGCCACCGCACCTCGGTGTCGCTGGAACCCGAGTTCTGGCAGGCATTCCGCGCCATCGCCGAGGCCGAGGGCAAGGGGATCAACCAGCTTGCCGCCGAAATCGACGCTGCGCGCGGCGTCTCGGCGGGGCTGGCCTCGGCGATCCGGGTCTATGTGCTGAAATACTACAGCGGCGAGCAGACTGGGCGCTGACACCGGACAGGCGCTGCCCGCACCCCTCAGTATACAACCGCATACCATCTTCCCACGCGCGCCGATCTGCGCTAGAAGGCGCGCAACCGATTCACACAAGCCACAGAAACCCAAGGAGCGCCCCATGACGAAGATCAAGGTGGACAACCCCATCGTCGAAATCGACGGCGACGAGATGACCCGGATCATCTGGGACGTCATCAAGAAGAAGCTGATCGAACCCTATCTCGACGTCGATCTGCTCTATTATGATCTGTCGATCCAGAAACGCGACGAGACCGAGGACCAGATCACCATCGACGCCGCCGAGAAGATCAAGGAAGTCGGCGTCGGCGTGAAATGCGCCACGATCACGCCGGATGAAGCCCGCGTCGAGGAGTTCGGCCTCAAGAAGATGTGGCGCTCGCCCAACGGCACGATCCGCAACATCCTGGGCGGCGTGGTGTTCCGCGCCCCGATCATCTGCTCGAACGTGCCGCGTCTGGTGCCGGGCTGGACCAAGCCCATCGTCATCGGACGCCATGCCTTCGGCGACCAGTATCGCGCCACCGACTTCCGCTTTCCCGGCAAGGGCAAGCTGACGATGAAATTCGTCGGCGAGGACGGCACCGAGATCGAGCGCGAAGTGTTCGACGCCCCCGGCGCCGGCATCGCGATGGGCATGTACAACCTCGACGCCTCGATCTACGACTTCGCCCGCGCCTCGCTCAACTATGGCCTCAACCTGGGCTGGCCGGTGTATCTGTCGACCAAGAACACCATCCTCAAGGTCTATGACGGACGCTTCAAGGACATCTTCCAGGAAGTCTACGAGGCCGAATTCGAAGCCGATTTCAAGGCCAAGGGCATCCACTACGAGCACCGGTTGATCGACGACATGGTCGCCGCCGCGATGAAGTGGTCGGGCGGCTATGTCTGGGCCTGCAAGAACTACGACGGCGACGTGCAGTCCGACACCGTGGCGCAGGGCTATGGCTCGCTCGGGCTGATGACCTCGCAACTGATGACGCCCGATGGCAAGATCGTCGAGGCCGAGGCCGCGCACGGCACCGTCACCCGCCACTATCGCCAGCACCAGAAGGGCGAGGCGACCTCGACCAACTCGATCGCCTCGATCTACGCCTGGACCGGCGGGCTGAAGCACCGCGCCAAGCTTGACGGCAACGCCGCGCTGACGCGCTTTGCCGAAACGCTGGAAAAGGTCGTGGTCGATACCGTCGAAGCCGGCCAGATGACCAAGGACCTGGCGCTGCTGGTCGGCCCCGACCAGAAATGGCTGACCACCGAGGGTTTCCTCGACGCGGTCGACCAGAACCTGCAAAAGGCGCTTGGCTGACCCGGACCGCCTGACAGAACTCTCGGCAAAGGCGGCACTGCGATGTGCCGCCTTTGTTTTTTCGCCGACCCACTGGCGCGGCGCGGCCCGCGCGCATAGCATCGGCGCGACACGTCACCCGCCGGGAAAACCATGCAGACCGCGCCAGCCTTCGAGGCCCAGATCACCTTTCCGACCGAAGCCCTCGCGCTGGCCGCCGCCGACCGGCTGGTCGCGGCGCGACTGATCGCCTGCGGCCAGGTCGCGCGGATCGCCTCGGTCTATGCCTGGGAGGGCAAGACGCAGAACGACACAGAATGGCTCCTGACCGCCAAGACCACCCGCGCCTGCCTGCCCGCGATTGAGGCTGACATTCGCGCCCATCACCCCTATGACCTGCCGCAGATCACGGCGCTTCCGATCGTCTGGGGCGCTGCCGATTACCTCGGCTGGATCGAAACCACCTGCAAGGCGCCCGACTGACATGCCCTACCTGATCCTTTTCGTTGCCGTCGTCGCCGAGACCATCGGCACCACCGCGCTGCAAGCCAGCCAGCAGTTCAGCCGGCTTGTCCCCTCGCTGATCGTCATCGTCGCCTATGCGATCAGCTTCGCGCTGCTGGGCTGGGCGCTGAAATTCATGCCGGTCGGCATCGCCTATGCGATCTGGTCGGGGCTGGGCATCGTGCTGATCGCGGTGATCGGCTTCGTCATCTTCGGCCAGAAGCTCGACATGCCCGCGGTGTTCGGCATGGCGATGATCCTGACCGGCATACTTGTCATCCACCTGTTCTCGAACACCGCACCGGACTGACCCATGCTCCTGCTGTCCTCGCCCCCCGACCGGCATTCGCCGATCGAAGACGTCATCGGGTTCCTGTCCGGCACCGTGCTGGTCGCGATCTCGGTGCAGTTCCTTCAGGCCGCAGGGCTGATCACCGGCCAGATTGCCGGGTTGTCGCTGATCCTCGCCTATATGGGCGGCTGGTCCTTCGGCATCGTCTTTTTCCTGCTCAACCTGCCGTTCTATGCCTTCGCGCTGGCGCGGATGGGAGTGCGGTTCACCTTGAAGACCTTCCTCGCGGTCGGGCTTCTGTCGCTGTTCACCGACCTGCTCGGCCGCTTCACCACGCTTGAGGTCAGTCATCCAGCCATCGCCGCGCTTGCCGCCGGCATCCTCGCCAGCGCGGGCCTTGTGATCCTGTTTCGCCACGGCGCGTCGCTGGGCGGGGTCGGGATCATGGCGCTCTACCTTCAGGACAAGGCCGGGATTCGCGCCGGAATCGTGCAGTTGGGCTTTGACCTCGGCGTGCTGGTGCTGGCGCTGTTCTTGTTCCCGCTGCCGGTCGTGGTATGGTCCTTTGCAGGGGCGGCACTTCTCAATGTCGTGATCGCGCTCAACCACAGACGCGACCGCTACATCGCGAAATAGAGCCTTTTACGTTTTGCTCTGGCAATTGCTGCACCCGCGCGGTAATGCCGCGCGATGCAACAAAAGGACGCGTTCATGGACCTTCGCAATATCGCGATCATCGCCCACGTTGACCACGGCAAGACCACCCTGGTGGATCAGCTGTTGAAACAGTCGGGTGCATTTCGCGAAAATCAGGCGGTGGCCGAGCGCGCGATGGACAGCAACGACATCGAGCGCGAGCGTGGCATCACGATCCTCGCCAAGGCGACCTCGGTCGAGTGGAAGGGCACCCGGTTCAACATCGTCGACACCCCCGGCCACGCCGACTTCGGTGGCGAGGTCGAGCGGATCCTGTCGATGGTCGATGGCGTGGTGCTGCTGGTCGATGCCGCCGAAGGGCCGATGCCGCAGACCAAGTTCGTGACCGCCAAGGCGCTTGCGCTTGGGCTTCGCCCCATCGTCGTGCTCAACAAGGTCGACAAGCCCGACGCCGAGCCCGAGCGCGCCCTGAACGAGGTGTTCGACCTCTTCGCCAACCTTGGCGCCAGCGACGACCAGCTCGATTTCCCGCATCTCTACGCCTCGGGCCGCTCCGGCTGGGCCGACACCACGCTGGACGGGCCGCGCAAGACGCTGGATGCGCTGTTCAAGCTGGTCATCAACCACGTGCCCGCGCCGCGCCAGATCAAGCGCCAGAACGAAGACTTCCGCATGCTCGCCACCACGCTGGGCGCGGACCCGTTCATCGGCCGCATCCTGACCGGGCGGGTGGAATCAGGGCGGCTCAAGACCGGCGCGACGGTGCAGGCGATCAGCCGCATCGGCCAGAAGATCGAGCAGTTCCGCGTGTCCAAGATCCTCGCCTTCCGCGGCCTCGGCCAGCAGGAAATCCCCGAGGCGATCGCGGGCGACATCGTCACGCTGGCCGGCATGTCCAAGGCCACCGTGTCCGATACGATCTGCGCGCTGGCGGTGGACGTTCCCCTGCCCGCCCAGCCGATCGACCCGCCGACCATCTCGGTCACCTTCGGGATCAACGACAGCCCGCTCGCCGGGCGCGACGGCAAGAAGGTGCAGTCGCGCGTCATCCGCGAGCGGCTGATGAAAGAGGCCGAAAGCAACGTCGCGATCAAGGTCACCGACACGGCGGGCGGCGACGCCTTCGAGGTTGCGGGCCGGGGCGAATTGCAGATGGGCGTGTTGATCGAGAACATGCGCCGCGAGGGTTTCGAGCTGTCGGTGTCGCGCCCGCAGGTGCTGATGCGCGAGCAGGACGGCGTCACGCTCGAGCCGATCGAGGAAGCCACCATCGACGTCGACGACGAATATGCCGGCGCGGTGATCGAAAAGATCACCGGTGCGCGCAAGGGCGAACTGGTCGAGATGAAACCGGCTGGCACCGGCAAGACCCGGATCATCGCGCATGTGCCGTCGCGCGGGCTGATCGGTTATCACGGCGAGTTCCTGACCGACACGCGCGGCACCGGCGTGCTGAACCGCGTGTTCCACGCCTGGGCGCCGCACAAGGGCGAGATCGAGGGCCGGCGCGCCGGTGTGCTGATCTCGATGGAAGCAGGCGAGGCGGTGGCCTATGCGCTGTGGAACCTCGAGGAGCGCGGCAAGATGTTCATCGGGCCGCAGGAAAAGGTCTATCAGGGCATGATCATCGGCGAGCATTCGCGCGAGAACGATCTCGACGTCAATCCGCTGAAGGGCAAGAAACTGACCAACGTGCGCGCCTCGGGCACCGACGAAGCGGTGCGGCTGACGCCGGTTACGACGCTCTCGCTGGAGCAGGCCATCGCCTATATCAACGACGACGAACTGGTCGAGGTCACGCCGAACTCGATCCGCCTGCGCAAACGCTACCTCGACCCGCACGAGCGCAAACGCGCCTCCCGCGCGGCGGTGTAGTCAGGCCGGACGCTCAGTCCTCGATTTCGACCACAACCAGATCACGCTCGGATGCGCCCCGGGCGTGATCGAGTGCGGCCTGGTATTCCGGCGAGTGATAGCAGGCCTCGGCCGCCTCGAGGCTGGGAAACTGCGCCACGACCTGACGGGCATGATCCCGGCCCTCAAGCTGCACATAGCGCGCCGAGCGGGCGATGAAGTGGCCGCCGTGCAGCGCGATCGCGGGCCCGGCAAGCTCGGCATACCTGCCATAGGCCTCGGGGTCGGTGACGGTCACATGGGCAATCCAGAGTGCGGGCATTCTATCCTCCGATCAGGGTTTCGACGGCGGCAATCGCCTGTGCTGCACCGGCCGCGTCATTGCCGCCGCCCTGCGCCATGTCGGGCCGGCCACCGCCGCCCTTGCCGCCCAGTTTCTCGACCGCCGCGCGCACCATGTCGACCGCCGACAGCCGTATCGTCAGGTCTTCGGTCACACCCGCGGCCACAGCCGCCTTGCCATCGACATCGGCAATCAACAGAATCGCGCCCGAGCCGATCCTCGCCTTGTGCTCGTCGATGAGCGGCGGCAGATCGCGCCCCGACACACCCACGAGAACCTGAGCGAAGAAGGGAACGCCATTGATATCCTTGGGCTTCTCCTCGACCTGCGCGGCGCCGCCGCCCGCCATCGCCAGTTCACGGCGAAGCTGCGTCACCTCGGCGGCCAGCGCCCTGCGTTCATCGGCCAATGCCTTCACCCGCGCGACCAGATCCGCCGGCTGCGCCTTCAGCACCGCCGCCGCTTCGGCCGCCCGTCGCGCCTCGGCCTCGAGGTATGCGAACGCCGCCTTGCCGGTCAGCGCCTCGATGCGGCGCACGCCCGCGGAGGACGCGCTGTCGCCAAGGACGACGCACAGTCCGATATCGCCGGTGCGCCGCACATGCGTGCCTCCACACAATTCGATCGAATAGGTCTGCCCGTCGGTCCCCTTGCCGGTCGCCGCCGTGCCCATCGAGACGACCCGCACCTCGTCGCCGTATTTCTCGCCAAAGAGCGCCTGCGCCCCGATCTCGCGGGCCTCGTCGGGCGTCATGATCCGGGTTTCGACCGGCGCGTTCTGGCGGACATAGGTGTTCACCTCCATCGCGACATTGTCGAGTTGCCGCCGGGTCAGCGCCTTGGAATGGCTGAAGTCGAAGCGCAACCTGTCGGGCGCATTGAGCGAGCCGCGCTGCGCCACATGATCGCCAAGCTCCTGACGCAGCGCCTCGTGGAGCAGGTGCGTCGCCGAATGGTTGGCGCGGATCGCGGTGCGGCGCAGGTGCTCGACGGCCAGTTCCGCACCCTGCCCGCGCATGATCTCGCCCTTCTCGACCTCGGCGACGTGAAGGAACACCCCCGCCACCTTGCGGGTGTCGGTGACGCGCGCGCTGCCGGTCTCGGTGCGGATCAGCCCGGCATCGCCAACCTGACCCCCGGATTCGGCATAGAACGGCGTCTGGTTGGTGACGATCTGCACGGTCTCGCCAGCCTTCGCCGCGTCGATCTCGGCGCCGTCGCGCACGATGGAGATCACCTGCCCCTCGGCATGCTCGGTGTCATAGCCGAGAAACTCGGTGGTGCCGTGCCGGTCGGCGATGTCATACCAGATCGTCGCATCCGCCGCCTCGCCGGAGCCGGACCAGGCGGCACGCGCCTTGGCCTTCTGTTCCGCCATCGCGGCGTCGAACCCGGCGATATCCACCGCGCGGCCCGTCTCACGCAGCGCATCCTGCGTCAGGTCGAGCGGAAAGCCGTAGGTGTCATAGAGCTTGAACGCTGTCTCGCCCGGCAGGTTGCTCCCTTCCGGCAGCGCGGCCAGTTCATCGTCCAGCAGTTTGAGCCCGCGATCCAGCGTGGCCTTGAACCGCGTCTCCTCGGTCAGAAGCGTGTCCTCGATCAACACCTGGGCGCGGCCAAGTTCGGGATAGGCCTGGCCCATCTGGCGCACCAGTTCCGGCACAAGCCGGTGCATCACCGGGTCCTGGGCGCCGAGAAGATGCGCATGCCGCATCGCCCGGCGCATGATCCGGCGCAGCACGTAGCCCCGGCCCTCGTTGGAGGGCATCACCCCGTCGGCGATCAGGAACGAGGTCGAACGCAGGTGGTCGGCGATCACCCGGTGATGCACGTTGCCGTCGCCGTCGGGGTCGACACTGGTCACATGCGCCGAGGCCATGATCAGCGCGCGCATCAGGTCGGTGTCGTAATTGTCGTGCTTGCCCTGAAGCAGCGCCCCGATCCGCTCGAGCCCCATGCCGGTGTCGATCGACTGCATGTCGAGCGCACGCATCGAGCCGTCCTCGAACTGCTCGTTCTGCATGAACACCAGGTTCCAGATCTCGATGAAGCGGTCGCCATCCTCGTCGGGACTACCCGGCGGGCCGCCCCAGATGTGATCCCCGTGGTCGTAGAAGATCTCGGTGCAGGGGCCGCAGGGGCCGGTCGGGCCCATCTGCCAGAAGTTGTCGCTGGTCGGGATGCGGATGATCCGGTTGTCGGGCAGGCCCGCGACCTTCTTCCAGATCGCCGCCGCCTCGTCGTCGGTGTGATAGACGGTGACCAGAAGCTTGTCGGCGTCGATGCCGAATTCCCTGGTCAAGAGCTCCCAGGCGTAGTGAATCGCCTGTTCCTTGAAGTAATCGCCGAACGAGAAGTTGCCGAGCATCTCGAAAAACGTGTGATGGCGCGCGGTATAGCCGACATTGTCGAGGTCGTTGTGCTTGCCGCCGGCACGCACGCATTTCTGCGCCGTTGTCGCGCGCTTGTAGTCGCGGTGCTCGACGCCGGTGAACAGGTTCTTGAACTGCACCATGCCCGAGTTGACGAACATCAGCGTCGGGTCATTGCGCGGCACGAGCGGCGAGCTGTCGACGACCCGATGGTCGTTCTTTTCGAAATAGTTGAGGAAGGTTGATCGGATGTCGTTCAGGCTGGCCATGTCTGTGTCGGTTCCGGCGATGGATTGGGGCCCCGTCGGGCATGCGCTCCGGTTTAAAACCCGCGCCCGCAACTGTCCACAGCATAAGCCGGATGCGGCAGGGCCGGGGCGCTGAATTGCACACCCCGGCCCCGGCCGACTGGTCTGTCACGATATCCTGAGGCGTCAGGCTTCCATCACGTCATCATCGGCACCGTCCGAGTCGCCCTCGTGTGCATCGAAGTCGAGCCCGTGGGCGGCGCGGATCTTGTCCTCGATCTCAAGCGCCATCTGCGGGTTGTCCTTGAGGAAGGTCTTGGCGTTCTCGCGGCCCTGGCCGATGCGCTCGTCACCATAGGAGAACCAGGCGCCGGACTTGTCGACAACGCCGGCCTTGACGCCCAGGTCGAGCAATTCGCCGGTCTTCGAGATGCCTTCGCCATACATGATGTCGAATTCCACCTGCTTGAATGGCGGCGCGACCTTGTTCTTCACCACCTTGACGCGGGTTGCGTTGCCGACCACCTCGTCGCGGTCCTTGACCGCGCCGATGCGCCGGATGTCGAGCCGCACGGAGGAATAGAATTTCAGCGCGTTGCCCCCCGTGGTGGTCTCGGGGCTGCCGAACATCACGCCGATCTTCATCCGGATCTGGTTGATGAAGATCACCATGCATTTAGAGCGGCTGATCGAACCGGTCAGCTTGCGCATCGCCTGGCTCATCAGCCGGGCATGCACGCCGACGCTCGAATCGCCCATGTCGCCTTCAAGCTCCGAGCGCGGCGTGAGTGCGGCGACCGAATCGACCACCACCATCGACACCGCGCCGGAGCGCACCAGCGTATCGACGATCTCGAGCGCCTGCTCGCCGGTATCGGGCTGCGAGATCAGAAGTTCGTCAAGATTGATGCCCAGCTTCCTGGCGTAGAGCGGATCGAGCGCATGCTCGGCGTCGACAAAGGCGCAGACTCCGCCCTTTTTCTGCTCCTCGGCGATGCAATGCAGCGTCAGGGTGGTCTTGCCCGAGCTTTCCGGCCCATAGATCTCGATGATCCGCCCCTTCGGCAAGCCGCCGATCCCGAGCGCGATGTCGAGCCCGAGGGAGCCGGTCGAGGTCGCCTCGATTTCCTGCACCGGGTTGTCCGCGCCCAGCCTCATGATCGAGCCTTTGCCGAACTGGCGTTCGATCTGGGCCAGCGCTGAATCGAGCGCCTTCTGCTTGTCGCCGTCGCGTTTCTTGTCCATGTCGAATATATCAGCCGTTGCCATTGTTCATTTCCTTATTCCACACCCACAGGCGGGCGGCAATCACTGCTCGTGTTCGCCTCTTGTTCTCACCATCCTTATGAGATCAAAATGTGAACATTGCAAGTTTTTCTTATCGGAGTTTAGCCAGGCAATGGTTAACCAAACGTTGCTGCAACGAAAATTCGGTCATCCGACCCCGTCAGTGCAATTGCCGTGACACTGTTTGCGTCAGTTCGGAAAGCGAAAACGGCTTTGGCAGAAACACCGAGTTTGGAATCCGCGCCTGTTGCTCGCTTACGGCATCTTCGGAATAGCCCGAGACGAACACGACCTTCACGCCGGGCCGGGAACGCAGCGCCTCGGTGACCCAGGTCGGACCATCCATGCCCGGCATCACCACGTCGGTCACAAAGACGTCGATCCGCAGATCGGGGTCTTCCAGCTTCGCGAGCGCCGCTTCGGCACTGTCGGCCTCGATCACGTTGAAACCGCGGATTTTCAGCGCCCGGGCGGCGAATGCGCGAACCGCTGCCTCGTCTTCGACCAGCAACACGTTGCCACCCGCTGCCGCGGCCGGAATATGTGTAGGGGCGGGCAAGTCTGCCTCACCCGGATCGTCGAAGTCGATTGACGCGTCCCCGAGTGGATCGCCGGTGTCAGCCTCGATCACAGCATATTCGGGCACGCTCGCCACCAGTTCCGCAACCTCCGCCATATCCGGCGTCGATGTGGCAGCGCGCATTTCCCCTGCGCGGCTGACCGGGAGATAGAGCGTGAATGTAGTGCCGGAACCCATCACGGAATCGGCAAAGATGAACCCGCCCGACTGTTTGACGATGCCGTAAGCCATCGACAGTCCCAACCCCGTGCCCTTGCCGGCGCGCTTGGTGGTGAAGAACGGCTCGAAGATCTTGCGCAGATGCTCTGGCGCGATGCCTTCGCCTTCGTCGATCACGCGGATCGTCACGTATTCCCCCGCCGGAACCACCGCCTGGTCGCGTTTGAGCGGCGTGTCGAGAAAGACGTTGTTCAGCGCCAGACGGATACGCCCTGCCCCGCCCAATGCGTCGCGGGCGTTGACCACAAGGTTCATCACCACCTGTTCCAGCTGCCGTTTGTCGGCGCGCACCGGCATGATCTCCGGATCGGTGACGAAGTCGACCTGGACCTTCTCACCCACCAGCCGGCCAAGGAGGTGGGTGAGGTCGCCCATGGTTCCGGCAAGATCGAGTTGTTCCGGGCGCAGGGTCTGCTTTCGTGAAAACGCGAGCAACTGCCCGACCAGCGCCGCCGCCCGGTTGGTGTTCTGCGAGATCTGGGTGAGGTCGCCGAAATCGGGATCGTCGCGATCGTGGCGCAGCAGCAAGAGATCGCAATGACCCGAAATCGCCGTCAAGAGATTGTTGAAATCATGCGCCACGCCGCCAGCAAGCTGACCGATCGCCTGCATCTTCTGGCTCTGCACGAACTGGGTTTCCAGCGACTTGAAGGCAGTGGCGTCGTTCAGAACCGCGATCACTGCGGGTCCGTCCTCATCGCGGATCTGCTCGAGCGAGATTTGCAGGAAGCGTTCGTCCGCCCGGGTCGCGCGGACAGTCTCGGCGCGGCCTAGGTTGCGCCCGGTCCAGGCTTCGCGCAGCCAGTCCGACACCGGACGGCCCAGGCCCTCGACCAGATCGGAAAGGTGTTCGCCTGCCGGTTCGGTCAACAACAGCGCCCTGGCGCGGCGGTTCGCGCTTCGGATGCAGCCGGTGCTGTCAAGGCGGACCAAGGGCACCGGCAGCGCCTCGACCAGCCCCCATTCATCGGCATCGACGGCGCGATGCTCGGGCGGTGGCAGCAGGTAGATCTCGCGCCGCCCGGCCGACAGATCGGATTGATGCAGCAGGAAACGCTTGGCACCGTCGGACGCGGCGACGTGATGGACCTCGCCCGGACGCAGGGGAAGGTCGGTGATCACCCGCTCGATCGTGGTTTCGCGCCCTCCCAGCAGCCGCCGGAGCGCGTCGTTCATGTAAAGGATCGTGCCCGCGCGCGAGACCGCCATCATCGGCAAGCTGATCGCGTCGCCCCCGCGCCCCGCGGCACCGGGTCCGCCGATATCCGAGATCCGCCACAGAAAGCCGCGCGCGCCGATGCGGTGGACCGAAAGCCGGATACCGCCGCCACGCACCGCCAGATCCTCCTGCGCCGCACCGACCGCGCCGGCGCGGTTCTGGAGCCGGTAGATCATCGCAGCCGGTGCCGCGACATGATCGCCGAGCAGCGCGACCAGAGTGGCGCTGTCGCCGGCCCCGAACCGCTCACGCGCGGCGGCGTTGAGGTGCAGGATCTGGCCGTCGGCGTCGGTCGAAACCGAGGGCGTGGCGTCGTGGGCGATGAACTCGTCGAGAAAGCCCTGCATTGCCGCCTCGGCCCGGCGGTGACGCGCGGCGATGACGCGCACCAGCACCAGGAGGGCAACGAACACCGCGCCGGTTGCCGCCAATCCGAGCGCCGCCGCCGGATAGGGCGCGACCCAGGCCCCGGCCAGCAGCAATGCCGCGATCAGCGCGAGCGGCAGCGCCCGTGGCGAAAGGTCGAGCGCAGCCTGTGTGAGCGGTCGCGGTGACAAGGCGGAATGCGCCACGCCGAAGCCCCCTGGTTCGATTCGGTTCGGTGCCATTTAGCCCGAGCCCCATTAACGGAGACTTAAGCCCGCGCCCTCAAATCGCAGTGCGCTTCTTGACAACTTGAAGTTGTTCTACTTGCACTATTCCAACCGCGTCAAGTGTGCGACGTAGAACCCGTCCCCGCCGTCGAGAGGCGTAAACTGCCGTTCCAGCGTTGTTTTCCAGCCCGGGTGCCGCGAATGGAAGGCTGCAACCTGAGCGTGGTTTTCTGCCGTCAGCAATGAACAGGTCGCGTAGGCCAGCCCGCCGCCTATCGCCACCATAGGCGCGATTTCGTCAAGAATTCCGGCCTGTATCCGGCAAAGTTCATCCAGCCTTTCCGGCGTCAGATCCCACTTGCCCTGTGGCGCGCGGCGCCAGGCGCCGGAGCCGGAACAGGGCGCATCGGCGAAGACGAGGTCATAGTCGCCGCCCGCCGTGCCGGGTGCGACAATTTCGATCTCCACCCCGGCCCGTGCCGCCCGGGCTGGCAGATCGGCCATGCGCCGGGGGTCGGAATCATGCGCGCTGACCACGGCGCCCCTGGCGGCGAGCGCGAGGCTCTTGCCGCCGCCGCCGGCGCAATAATCGAGCACCCGCATCCCCGGCGTCACGCCAACGAGGTCGCCAACCGCCTGGCTTGCCGCGTCCTGCAGCTCGACCAACCCGGTCTGATACGCATGGCTTTGCGCCACCCGGCGCGCGCCTTCGGTCACTTCGAGCGCCGTGGGCGACAGCGGATGCGGCGTGGCGACGATGCCGTCTTGCGCCAAGGCGGCAAGCGCCGCTTTCGGGTCGGTCTTGCCCAGGTTCACCCGCAGAAACAGCGGCGCGCGCGACCGCAGCGCCGCCATCACCGGGGCGAAATCGGCGCCGAGGCTGGCCTGCAGCGGCGCGGCCAGCCAGTCGGGGCAATCGAGCGCTTCGGCCTCGGTCATCTCCCTCGCCACGCCCTCGCCGTCAGCCAGGGGCGCCGGCGCATAGCCCTGCCCGGTGAAGACCTCACCCGGATCGCGCCCGGCAGCCCTGAGCGCGCCGATCATCAGCCCGCGCCCGGTTTCGGCCCCGCCAAGGGCAGCAAAGCTGCGGCGGCAGCGGATCGCGTCGAATACATGATCGCGGATCGCGACGCGGTCCTTGGAGCCGGCATAGCGGTTCTTGCGCGCCCAGCCGGTCAGCGCCTGTTCCGCGCTCGCACCGTCCAGCCAGAGGTCGAGCAGGTCGATGGCCGCCGCGGCCCGCGCCTCCGGGGTCACGCCATTACCTTAACTTCGGCGCACAAGCCTCGCATATAACTAACCTATCCGATAGTTCGGTGATTCCCGTGTGATCAGCACATCGTGCACGTGGCTTTCCTTCAGCCCGGCGCCGGTGATGCGCACGAAATTGGCGTTCTTGCGCATGTCGGGGACCGTGGCGCTGCCGGTATAGCCCATCGCGGCGCGCAGGCCCCCGACCAGTTGATGCACCACAGCACTGGCCGAACCCTTGTAGGGCACCTGCCCCTCGACCCCTTCCGGCACCAGCTTGTCGGACGCCGCATCCGCCTGGAAATAGCGGTCGGCCGATCCGCGCGCCATCGCGCCGAGGCTGCCCATGCCGCGATAGCTCTTGAACGACCGGCCCTGATACAGGATCACCTCGCCGGGGCTTTCATCGGTGCCCGCGATCATCGAGCCGACCATGGCGCAGGATGCGCCCGCCGCGATCGCCTTGGCGAAATCGCCCGAGAACTTGATGCCGCCATCGGCGATCACCGGGATCTCGCCCGCCGCCTCGGCGCAATCCATGATCGCGGTCAGTTGCGGCACGCCGACGCCCGCGACGATCCGCGTGGTGCAGATCGAGCCCGGACCGATCCCGACCTTGACCGCATCCGCGCCCGCGTCGATCAGCGCGCGGGTTGCCTCGGCGGTCGCGACGTTGCCGGCGACCACCTGAACTTCGTTGGACAACCGCTTGACCCGCTCGACCGCCAGCATCACACCCTCGGAATGGCCATGCGCGGTGTCGATCACGATCAGATCGCAGCCCGCGTCGATCAGCGCCTCGGAGCGCTCGAACCCGGCGTCGCCCACAGTTGTCGCCGCCGCCACGCGCAAGCGGCCAAGCTCGTCCTTGCAGGCGGTCGGGTTCAGCACCGCCTGTTCGGTATCGCGCAGGGTCAACAGCCCGGTCAGGCGGCGATTGCCGTCATGCACCAGCAGCTTTTCGACCCGCCGCGCCCGCATCAGGCTCTTGGCTTCGTCGAGATCGGCAGGCTCGGCCAGCATCGCGAGGTTGTTGGTGGTCATCATCACATGCACCGGCGTCTTGTCGTCGTCGGCAAAGCGCATGTCGCGGTTGGTGAGGATGCCGACCACGCGGCCCTTCTCGTCGACCACGGGAAAGCCGGTGAAATTGTAGCGCTCGACCAGTTCCTTGGCGTCGGCCAGCGTCTGATCCGGGCGCAGCGTCACCGGGTTGTAGACGATGCCGGACTCAAACCGCTTGACGCGGCGAACCTCGCGCGCCTGTTCCTCGATCGTCAGATTGCGGTGGATCACCCCCATGCCGCCGGCCTGCGCCATGGCGATGGCCATGCGCGCCTCGGTCACGGTGTCCATCGCCGAGCTGAGCAGCGGGATGTTCAGCGCGATCTTCTTGGTCACACGGGTGCGGGTGTCGGCGGTCGAGGGCAGCACGCGGCTTGCGCCGGGAACCAGCAGAACGTCATCGAACGTAAGAGCCTCACGAATCCTCATGGCAGCCTCCTTTGAAGCTTCGTTTGGCGCTTCCCTATTTCACGCATGCAGCACTTTGGAAAGGGTCTTGCGGAATTTTTCCGCCCGTCGGATGCGCGAAAAATGGCGCGGCCGGGGTCGACAATTGCGCCCGCCCGTGGCCAGCTTTGCCAAAGCCCACCAACGACCGCCACCGAAGAAAGGACAGCAACATGACCGACGACATCGGCGCGCGCTTTCGCGCCCTGCACAAGCCCGGCGCGCCTTTCATCCTCGCCAATGCCTGGGACGCGGGATCGGCCCGGATGCTGGCGGCGCTGGGGGCCGAAGCCATCGCAACCTCGTCCGCCGCGCATGCCTTCACGCTGGGGCGCCCCGATCTGGGCCATGTCAGCCGCGACGAGGCGCTGGCGCATGCCCAGGACCTGGTTGCCGCAGTCAACCTGCCGGTGTCGGGCGATTTCGAGAATGGCTATGGCGAGGCGCCTGAGACCTGCGCCGAGACGGTGCGGCTGGCTTTCGAGGCCGGGCTGGCGGGCATCTCGATCGAGGACACGGCGCTGCCCGAGAGCGTGCCCTATCCGCGCGACCTGGCGATCGAGCGCATCCGCGCCGCCGCCGCCGCTGCCCGCGCATTGCCGCGCGATTTCGTGCTGGTGGCGCGGGCTGACGGGGTGATGCACGGGCAATATGGCTTGGAGGAAGCGCTGGAGCGGCTCAGAGGCTACGAGGCGGCAGGAGCGGATTGCCTGTATATCCCGGAGCCGGGGTCGCTGGAGGCGCAGGCACGGATCTGCGCCGCCACGCGCCTGCCGGTCAACGTGCTGGTCGCGGGCGATTTCGCGCGGGTGTCGAAGGCCGATTTCGCGGCAATTGGTGCGGCGCGGCTGTCGCTGGGCTCGGCACTGGCGCGCGCCACGCACCGGGTGATCGCGGATGCGGGCCGGGCGATGTTCGGGGATGGCGATTTCACGCCGCTCACGCGCAGCATTGCCGGGGCAGAGGTTGACCGCCTGCTGTCGCGGGGCGGCTAGAACGTCGCGTTGACCTCGCCGCCGTCGATCAGGATGTTCTGACCGACGATGAACCCGGCCTGGTGCGAGCACAGGAAGGCACAGGCAGCGCCGAATTCCTCGGCGGTGCCATCGCGCCCGACCGGGTTGGTGGCGACGCGTGCGGCCTTGTGGTCCGCGACCGTGATGCCCGTCCGGGCGGCGTTATGCGTATCCAGCGCGCGGATCCGGTCGGTGTCGTGCGAGCCCGGCAGCAGGTTGTTGATCGTCACCCCGGCGCCCGCCACCTGGCGTGATGTGCCCGCGACATAGCCGGTCAGCCCCGCGCGGGCCGAGTTGGACAGGCCAAGGGCTGCCAGCGGTGCCTTGACGGCGCGCGAGGTGATGTTGACCACCCTGCCCCAGCCGCGATCCATCATCCCCGGCACCAGCGCCTTGATCAGCGCGATCGGCGTCAGCATGTTGGCGTCGAGGGCGGCGATGAAGTCATCCCGCTCCCAATCCGACCAGACACCCGGCGGTGGGCCGCCGGCGTTGGTCACGAGGATATCGACCGCGCCCGCCACCGCCAGCACCGCCGCGCGGCCGTCCTCGGTGGTGATGTCGGCGGCGACGGTCTCGACACTGACGCCGAAACGGTCGCGGATGTCCTGCGCCGTGGCCTCCAGCGCCTCCACTCCGCGCGCGTTCAGGATCAGGTTCACGCCCTCGCCCGCCAGCGCCTCGGCGCAGCCCCGGCCCAGCCCTCTGGACGCCGCACAGACCAGCGCGCGTTTGCCCCTGATGCCGAAATCCATCTCCACCTCCACCGCAATGCAGCCCCGGGCGTAGCATTGCCCGGCCGATTCGCCCATGCCGCCGTCGCCACCCGATGGACAATGCCGGGCGCCCGCGGCGATTGCGCGCGTATCGACGACAAACCGCCTGATGCCATGGGCGAGCAGCACCGGCCAAGGCTTGGGAATCATTGACCACATGCGCCCGGCGCGACTAGACTCGCTTCGTCAGCGGTGGGGGTCGCGGGCGGGAGCTGCAATGTCATTTCAACCAACCCAACTGGACATGCCAGTCCGGCATCTTTCGGTCTTTGCGGCCGAGGATTTCCGTGTCACCCGCGGCGCGAACGAAGGTGACGCGCTGGGCGATGCCTCGGACCTGGTGCATGACGACGTATACGAACTGGGTGCCGATGCCCGGCCCGAACGGCTTGGCCTTGCGATGAGCGAGGACGGGCGCAGCTTTGTTGTCGGGCCTGACAGCCCGCTCGGGCGCGTCGGCGCTCCGGTCTATCTCGACAGCCTGCTGACCTTCATGGGCAAGGGCGGAACGCTCGACGCGCTGGTGTTCGTCGAGGTCGAACCGGCCTCGGGCAGCATCGCGCGGGTCTACCTGCACCCGCTCAACCGGATCGCGCCGAAATCGGGCTATGCGCTGATCACCATCGACCGCGAGGGCGCGGGCGCGCGGCTGGCGGCCTCGGCGATGGTCGCCTTCACGCGCGGCACGAGGATCACCATGGCCGATGGCCGACAGGTGCCGATCGAGCTTCTGGCTTCAGGCGACCGGGTTCTGACCCGCGATTCCGGGCCGCAGGAAGTCCGCTGGATCGGGATGCAGACGGTGCGCGCCACCGGGACGTTTGCGCCGATCACCATCGCTGCGGGTGCGCTCAACAACGACCGCGCGCTGGTGGTCAGCCCCAATCACCGGCTGTTCATCTATCAGCGGATCGACGCGCTGGGGGCCGGGCAGAAGGAGATCCTGGTCAAGGCCGGGCTGCTCGTGAACGGCACGAGCGTAACGCAGGAGCCGGGCGGCTTCGTCGACTACTTCCAGATCCTGTTCGACCGGCACGAGATCCTCTATGCCGAGGGAATCGCCGCCGAAAGCCAGTTCCTCGACAGCGCGATCCGCCCCACCCTGCCCGAAGAAGTCATGCGCCGGCTGACCGCCACCACACCCGACAGCGCGGCGCTTCCCGGCCACGAACTCAGCGACCGCGAGTTGTCACGCCGCCCCGACGCGGCCGCGATGCTGAAACGGATTTCGGCGCTCTGAGGAGGCTCAGTCCGCCTCGGCGGCGAGATACAGCTCCACATCCGTCGCGTCACTACCGCCCCGGCGCAGCGTCATGTCGTTCATGTGCGCCCAGGCCTCAAGTAACTCGGCATCCGCCCCGCGAAACACGCCGTAGAGCGTGCCATCGGCGCGGTAGACATGCGCGTCGGTGGTGATCCGGCCGTCGAAATCAGCCTCAAAATCGCTGCCGGTGATCACCCCATTCGAGAGGTCGAGCCTGCCATCGGCGGTCTCGAACTGGAACAGCGAGCGTATCGGGCTCATCAGGAACTCGTCGATATCGACGTCGCCATCGATCTCGGCGACGACGAAGTCATCCATCACGCCGTCAATCGTGCCCGCTCCGAAATCCGCCGTCAGCGCCGCGTCGCCCATCATCAGCACGCCGCCGTCACGATAGCGCGCGCCGATGCCGACGATGCCGTCATACTCGGCGGTGCCGCCACCCGGCATGTCGACCGCAACGCCCTCGGCGTCCTCGATATCGCCGGCGATCGCCATGTAGTCGACCGCCTTGGTCATCAGCGATATCTGCGCGCAGCCTGAAACAATCCCGGCCCCGGCCAGAACGGCCGCCATCGTCATCCATCGCATGTCCTGGTCCTGCTCTTTTCTTATATGTTGGCAAAAGGCTACGCCCTGCCCCGCGTTCCGGCAAGCGGGGGCACAACGATTGGTGCGCGACTGAGTCCGCGCGGCAACGCTGGACGCTTGCCCCTGCTCTGGCGCCCCGCTATATCGCGGCGATGCTGGACACCGCCTCAAACCGCCCGCCCCTGCCGCCCGAGATCGCGCGCCGCCGCACCTTCGCGATCATCTCGCACCCGGATGCGGGCAAGACGACGCTGACCGAAAAGTTCCTGCTCTATGGCGGCGCAATCCAGATGGCGGGCCAGGTGCGCGCCAAGGGCGAGGCGCGGCGCACGCGCTCGGACTTCATGAAGATGGAGCAGGAGCGGGGCATTTCGGTCTCGGCCTCGGCGATGTCGTTCGACTTCGGCAAATACCGCTTCAATCTGGTCGACACGCCGGGCCACTCGGACTTTTCCGAAGACACCTACCGCACGCTCACCGCCGTCGATGCCGCGATCATGGTGATCGACGGCGCCAAGGGCGTAGAGAGCCAGACGCAGAAGCTGTTCGAGGTCTGCCGGATGCGCGACCTGCCGATCCTGACGTTCTGCAACAAGATGGACCGCGAGGCGCGCGACACCTTCGAGATCATCGACGAGATCCAGGAGATGCTGGCGATCCACGTCACCCCTGCAAGCTGGCCGATCGGCATGGGGCGCGAGTTCCTGGGCTGCTACGACATGCTCAACAACCGGCTGGAACTGATGGACCGCGCCGACCGCAACAAGGTGGCGGAATCGATCCGCATCGAAGGTCTGGACGACCCGAAACTGGCCGAGCATGTGCCACCGCACCTGCTGGCGACACTACGCGAAGAGGTCGAGATGGCGCGCGAGTTGCTGCCGCAGATCGACGCTGCCGAAGTGGCCGCCGGGATGATGACGCCGATCTGGTTCGGCTCGGCGATCAACTCCTTCGGCGTGCAGGAACTGATGAACGGCATCGCGAAATACGGCCCCGAGCCGCAGCCGCAATCGGCCGAGCCGCGCCAGATCGCGCCGGATGAGAAAACGGTGTCCGGCTTTGTCTTCAAGGTGCAGGCCAACATGGACGCCAAGCACCGCGACCGGGTGGCGTTCCTGCGCATGGCCTCGGGGCATTTCAAGCGCGGCATGAAGCTGATGCATGTGCGCAGCGGCAAAACCATGACGATCAGCAACCCGGTGATGTTCCTCGCCTCCGACCGCGAACTGGCCGAAGAGGCATGGGCCGGCGACATCATCGGCATCCCCAACCACGGCCAGTTGCGCATCGGCGACACCCTGACCGAGGGCGAGATGCTGCGCGTCACCGGCATCCCGTCCTTCGCGCCCGAGCTCTTGCAGACCGTGCGCGCGGGCGATCCGATGAAGGCCAAGCATCTTGAAAAGGCGCTGATGCAGTTCGCCGAGGAAGGTGCCGCCAAGGTGTTCAAGCCCAACATCGGCTCGGGCTTCATCGTCGGCGTCGTCGGCCCGCTGCAATTCGAGGTGCTGGCCAGCCGGATCGAGATTGAATACGGGCTGCCGGTGCGTTTCGAGGCGTCGCAGTTCAATTCGGCACGCTGGGTGACCGGGCCGAAAGCCGATATCGACAGGTTCGTGAACACCAACAAACAGCACATCGCGCATGACAATGACGGCGACGTGGTGTTCCTGACCCGCCTGCAATGGGACATCGACCGGATCGAGCGCGACTATCCCGAGCTTGCGCTGAGCGCGACCAAGGAGCTGCATGGCGCTTGATGCAGCCACCGCGCCCATTTCCTTGACCTTTTCGCGCACTCGCAGTAAGCCGCTGTGCATCGAAACGTTCGGCAATTCGGCCGGGCGGGCCGCGCAGGTATTGCGGCCATCCGACAGCCGCAACCCGAAAGGCCCCACTTGACCAAATTTTCCGACCTGAAACTCAGCCCCAAAGTCCTCAAAGCCGTCGAGGAAGCGGGCTATGAAACCCCGACCCCGATCCAGTTGGGGGCGATCCCCCCCGCGCTCGAAGGCCGTGACGTGCTGGGCATCGCCCAGACCGGCACCGGCAAGACCGCGTCCTTCACGCTGCCGTTGATCACCCAGCTTGCCCGTGGCCGCGCCCGCGCGCGCATGCCGCGCTCGCTGGTGCTGTGCCCGACGCGCGAACTGGCAGCCCAGGTGGCCGAGAACTTCGACACCTATGCCAAGCACGTCAAGCTGACCAAGGCGCTCTTGATCGGCGGCGTGAGCTTCAAGGAGCAGGACCAGCTGATCGACCGTGGCGTCGACGTGCTGATCGCGACGCCGGGCCGGCTGCTCGACCATTTCGAGCGCGGCAAGCTTCTGCTCACCGGCGTGCAGATCATGGTGGTCGACGAGGCCGACCGGATGCTCGACATGGGCTTCATCCCCGATATCGAACGCATCTTCGGGCTGGTCCCCTTCACTCGCCAGACGCTGTTCTTCTCGGCCACGATGGCGCCCGAGATCGAGCGGATCACCAACACCTTCCTGTCCAACCCCGCCCGGATCGAGGTCGCGCGTCAGGCCACCGCCTCGGCGATGATCGAACAGGGGCTGGTGATGTTCAAACCCAGCCGCCGTGAAAACGCCGCCGCCGAGAAAACCGCGTTTCTGCGCGCGCTGATCGATGGCGAGGGCGACGCCTGCACCAACGCGATCATCTTCTGCAACCGCAAGACCGATGTCGATATCGTCGCGAAATCGCTGCAGAAACACGGCTACAACGCCCAGCCGATCCACGGCGACCTTGAGCAATCGCGCCGCATGGAGGTGCTGCAGGGCTTTCGCGACGGCACCATCAAGTTCCTCTGCGCCTCGGACGTGGCCGCACGCGGGCTGGACATTCCCAACGTGTCGCACGTCATCAACTACGACGTGCCCAGCCATGCCGAGGATTACATCCACCGCATCGGCCGCACCGGGCGCGCCGGGCGCAAGGGCAAGACCCTGATGATCTGCGAGCCGCGCGACCTCAAGAACCTCGAGGCGGTGGAGCGGCTGATCGAAGGCGAGATCCCGCGGGTCGAAAGCCCCCTTGGAGCCTCGCAACCGGCAGGCGCGCCGGACGAGACGGCGCGCGAAACCAGGACCACTGACAGAAAACCGCGCGAGTCCAAACCCAGGGACACGAAACCGCGCGACGACAAGCCTCGCGACGACAAGCCTCGGGACGAAAAACCGCGTGAGGAAAAACCGCGCGACGAGAAGCCGAAAGAACGCGCAGCCGCGCTCAAGGCAGCGCCGAAGCCCGAAAGCACCGACAAGCCGGCCCCCGCGCCGCAGCCGGAACGGGCCGAACGCGCCTCGGGTTCGTCGCGCGGCGGCTCGACATCGAAATCTTCGGGCGGGCGCGACAAGGGCGTCGTCGGCATGGGCGACCATCTGCCCGACTTCATCGCGAAAAGCTTCGAGGAACGCAGCACCTGACCGGCGCAACGTGGCCGGCACATGGGGCGGTGTGAAACCCCAGGTCGGGCCACAGCAACCCTGCCCGGCAAGCCCGCCCCCTACAACGAAAAAAGGCCGCCCGATCGGGCGGCCTTTCTTGTCGGGTCGGTTGACCCTTATTCCTTGTCGAGCGCCTCGACCGCCTTTTCGAGGTCTTCCTTGGTGACTTCCTTGTCGGCCACCTTCGCCTGTTCGGCGATATGGTCGATCACCTTGTCCTCGAAGATCGGCGCCTGGATCTGCTGGCGCATCTGGTCATTCTGCTGGACGAACTCGAAGAACTGACGCTCCTGCCCCGGATACTGGCGGGCCTGGTTCATCACCGCCTGGGTCATCTCGGCGTCGGTCACCTCGACTTCGGCGGTCCGGCCGATCTCGGCCAGAAGCAGCCCGAGCTTGACCCGGCGCACGGCGAGCTTGTTGTGCTCGTCGGTCAGCTCGATCTCGCCGTGGTCGTGGCCATGATCTTCGGGGTGGTCATCGTGATAGAGCTGATGCGCGATCTGCTTGGCCTCGGCCTCGACCAGCGAGGGCGGCAGGTCGAAGTCGACCATCTTGTCGAGCAGATCAAGCATCCCGCGCTTCATCACCGCGCGAGCGGCGCCGGAATATTCCGCCTCGAGCCGCTCGGCCACCTGCGCCTTGAGCTGTGCTAGGTCTTCGGCGCCGAACTTCTTGGCCAGCTCGTCGTCGATCTCGGCCGCCTTCGGGGCCTTCACGGCCTTCACGGTGCAGGAGAACACCGCCTCCTTGCCGGCAAGGTTCTCGGCGCCGTATTCGGCGGGGAAGGTGACGGTGACGTCCTTCTCGTCGCCGGCCTTGACGCCGACAAGCCCGTCCTCAAAGCCCGGAATGAACTGGCCCGACCCCAGCACCAGCGGGAAATCCTCGGCTGCGCCGCCTTCGAATTCCTCGCCGTCGACACGGCCGACGAAGTCGAGCACGACCTGGTCGCCCTCCTTGGCCTTCGAGCCCTTCTTGCGGTCCTCGAAGTCCTTGGCGTTCTCGGCCAGCGATTTCAGCGCCTCGTCGATCTCGTCGTCGCCCGCCTTCACCACCATCCGCTCGAGCTTGATCTTGGTGAAATCGATCTCGGGCACGTCGGGCAGCTTTTCATAGGACAGCTCGACATGAACGTCGTCGCCCTCGCTCCAGTCCTCGTTGGTCATCTTGACCTGGGGCTGCATCGCCGGGCGGTCGCCGCTGGTCTCGAAATGCGCGCCCATCGTGGCGTCGATGGCTTCCTGCATCGCCTCGCCCAACAGCCGCTGGCCGAACTGCTTTTTCAACAGCGCCATCGGAACCTTGCCCTTGCGAAAGCCCTTCATCTCGACCTCGGGCCGGGCCTCGATCAGCTTCTCGTTGACCTTGGCATCCAGTTCCTGCGCCGTGACGATCAGCTTGTAGGCGCGCTTGAGGCCTTCGTTCAGGGTCTCGGTGACAGACATGTTTTCGTCCTTTGCTCGCGTCAGGCGAAGGGCCGACGCCCCCCACGGAAAATTTCACGCCCTTCTATGGGCGCAGGGGCGACTGCGCAAGGGGAATGGCGATGAAATCGGCGCAAGCGGGGCGTTGGTGCGGGTGAAGGGACTCGAACCCCCACGCCTCGCGGCGCCAGAACCTAAATCTGGTGCGTCTACCAGTTCCGCCACACCCGCACATCCGCGCCTTCTAGCAGGCCGCTGCGGGGTCGCAAAGGGGCGAAATCGGCGCTGCCGCGCAGCAGCATTTGCGCCGGTGCAGAAAATCCTCGCCGCAGGGGTGAAGGGTGGCTATCCTCGGGACAACAAGACCGCAAAGGCAGCCGAGCAGGCATCAGATGAACGACAGAACCACGCCGCAGACCCGGCCGGGAGATATCCCGTTGTCCGGCTTTCGCTCCGGTATCGGGGCGGGCACGCCGGTGATGACCACCGACGGGCTGATCCCGGCGGGGTATCTTGCGCCGGGCGACCGGATCGTGACCTTCGACGCGGGCGCACTGCGGCTGGAGCGTCTGGGGTTTTGCGACATCCCGGCGCGCGCGGCCTTGCTGGTGCGCCCAACCATGCTCGACCCGGCGGACACTTCGCCCGACATGGTGATCGCGGCGCGCCAGCTTCTTCTGATCCGGGGCTGGCGGGCGCGGGCGATGTTCGGCAAGCGCATGGCGGTGGTCGAGGCGGCGCGGATGATCGACGGGGCCTATGTCGCGCGGATGACCGGGACAGCGCCGGTGCGGCTGATCGTGCTGGGCCTTGCCGGGGGCGAGCATGTGATCCAGCTTGGCGGCGGGTTCGTGATGCTGAGCGCGCGGGCGGTGGAATCGGTCGGGTAGCGCCCCGGTCACAACGGCAGATGCGTCGTGTGCTTGATCTCCTCCATCGACAGGAGTGCGGTGACGTTGAAGATCTTCACCTCGGAAATCAGCGCCTGATAGAAGGCGTCATAGGCGCGGGCGTTCTTCACCCGGACCTTGAGGATATAGTCGATCTCGCCCGCCAGCCGGTGCGCCTCCATCACCTCGGGGCGCTCGCGCAGGGCGCGCAGGAACTTCGCCTGCCAGTCGGCATCATGTTCGGAGGTGCGGATCAGCACGAAGAAGCAGGCCTCGAACCCCAGTTGCTCGGCATCGACGATCACCGTCTGCGGCCCGATCACGCCCGCCTCGCGCATCTTGCGAATCCGGTTCCAGACCGGGGTTTTCGACGATCCGACCTTGGTGGCAATCAGGTCGAGCGCCTGGCTTGCGTCCTCCTGAAGCTCGGCGAGGATTTTCCGGTCCGTGTCGTCAAGCCGCAATGCCATCCCGTCGCCTCCGATTGCCCCGAACCGATCCGCCGCCAGACCGGCCTTGCAGGAACAGGGTTCCAATTCCGGTCGCCCACCGGACCTATTTCGGAACATTGTCCCGTCTGACACGCGGCATCAAGGGCAAACACGACGGGATCGCTCGCGGCGACATTCGCCCATGCGCACAGGGTCGCGCCCTCGGCCGAAGCCCCTATGACCATCCGTCGCGGCCGCGCGGGTAGACCGAACCCTCGCAAACCCTATATAGCAATACCGAAAGGACGGGGCCGCCGCCCCGCGGATAGCCATGAACGATGTGAGCCCAGTGACAGACGCCCAGACGATCAAGCCCGCCCCGACACTTCCCGACGCGCAGACCGTGACCGAGGTCGAACACTACACCGACCGGCTGTTTCGCTTTCGCGTGACGCGGCCGAAAAGCCTGCGTTTCCGGTCGGGCGAGTTCGTGATGATCGGGCTGATGGGCGACAACGGCAAACCGCTCTTGCGCGCCTATTCGATCGCCTCGCCCAGCTGGGACGAGGAGCTTGAGTTCTACTCGATCAAGGTGCCCGACGGTCCCCTGACCTCGAAACTCCAGCACGTCCAGCCGGGCGACGAGATCATCCTGCGCCCCAAGCCCGTGGGGACGCTGGTGCTGGATGCGCTGCTGCCCGGCAAGCGGTTGTGGCTGTTCGCCACCGGCACCGGCATCGCGCCCTTCGCCAGCCTGATGCGCGACCCCGACACCTTCGAGCGCTACGATCAGGTGATCATGATGCATTGCTGCCGCGACGCGGCCGAGCTGGAATATGGCCGGCAACTGGTCGAAAGCCTGCCCGACGACCCGCTGATCGGCGAGTTCATCGGCGACAAGCTGCTGTATTATCCGACCACCACGCGCGACGATTTTGCCAACAAGGGCCGGATCACCACCAACCTCGCCTCGGGCAAGGTGTTCGCCGATCTCGGGCTGGGCATCGACAAGCTCGATCCGGAAACCGACCGGGGCATGGTCTGCGGCTCGCTCGCCTTCAACCTCGACATGAAGAAGCTGCTTGAAGGCTACGGGTTGCGCGAAGGTGCTAACTCGGACCCCGGCGAATATGTGGTCGAAAAGGCCTTCGTCGACTAAGGCGCGCCGCTACTCGACCACCGGCGGCAAAACGCGCTTCATCGCGGCGATCGACCCTGCGCCCATCACCCCGTCGAGCGGCCCGGTGTAAAAGCCGTTGTCCTTCAGGATGCGCTGCACGGCGCGCGCGGTGGCGTTGTCCCAATCCTCGGCGGCGCGGGTGGTCGGCCAGTCGTCGCCGCCCTTGAGCGCGCGCACATAATACCAGGCGGCGGTATCGGCGTGGTAATATTCGGTGGCGTTTTCATAAACCTCGCCGATATAGCTCTTGGCCTCGATGCTGCCGGCATCGTCCGCCGCGTGAAACAGCGACAGCGCCTCTGCCGGATCGCGCGTCACGCCTTCACCGAACAGATACATGTAGCCGAGGTTCAGCATCGCGAAGGTCTCGCCATTGGCGGCGGCGCGGCCATACCATTCGGCGGCGGCCAGCTGGTCCTGCGCGACCCCGACGCCGTTCTGATAGGCCCAGCCCAGGTTGTATTGCGCGATGGCGATCCCCGCCTCGGCACCGGGGCGGTAGAGTTCGAACGCGCGCACCGGGTCACGCTCGACGCCGTTGCCTTCGGAATAGAGCCAGCCGAGATTGTTCATCGCCAGCTTGTCGCCCTGATCCGCCGCGCGCTGATACCACCTCGCCGCCTCAGCGTAATCCTGCACGGTGCCCAGCCCGTTTTCATAGGCCCAGCCCATTTCGAACTGGGCCTCGTCCATCCCGGCCTCGGCGGCGCGGCGAAAGAACGGGAAGGCGTCGTCGGCATCGCGGTTCAGCGCATTGTCGTCCTGATAGAGAAATCCGACCGCAAGGCTCGCCCGCTCATAGCCGTCGGCCAAGGCCTCGAAATAGACCGCTTCGGCCTCACGCGGCTGGTTGCCGATATGATAGGCGCGGCCAAGCTGATAGGCGGTGCGGCCATGGTCGGGGAAGGCCTGATGCGCCGCCAGACAGGCCTCGATCGCGCGGGCGATGTCCATCGCGCCGCTGTCGACTCCGATCACCGTCACGGGCTTGCCGGGGTCGTTCGGATGGGCGGCGGCGTGGTCGCAGGCGGCCACGAGCGGGCTGGTCTCGGCGCTTTCCGGTGCGGCGTTGGGCGGCGGCGCGGGTTGCGCGGTCGGCGCTGGCGTGGCGGTGTCCGGGGCGGGCGTGACGGCGGGCGCCTGGCCCGGGCCTTCGTCCACCGGTTTCTTGCCGCCTCCCAGCCGCGCGCCCGGCTCGCGCACGGGCGTCGTCGCCGGGGCCGCCTCGAAGGTCGCGCCTGGAACGGACTCAGGCGCCGGGTCGGATGCCGGAGCCTCCGGGGGCGTGGGTGCGACCACCTCGGGTCCGCCATCCTCGACCGCGACCTTGTTGCCGCCGCCAAGCGCCAGCGCCGGACCGCTGAAAGCCAGCCCCGCCATCAGAACGGCGGCGCAAGGTCCCCACGAAAACAGACGCAGCATCGTATTCCCTCCGTGTCGGGGCCAGCCTAGCCCCGCGCGCCGGACCGTGCAACGGGCGAGAGCGGCGGATACCCCCTCAAAGACAGGTTGAAACCGCATAAACCGGCTTGAAAGCAGGCCGGTGGCGGACTACCTTCCGGCGCCAAGCAGTCTGAAACCGCAAAAGGAACGCCACCATAGCCCGCAGACCCCACAACGCCCCGCCAACGCGCGACACCGGCCCCAAGGTGAATGACCGAATCCGGGCTCCCGAAATCCGGCTGATCGGAGCGGAAGGCGAAAATCTCGGGGTTGTCACGCCCGCCCGCGCCATCGAACTGGCCGTCGAAGCCGGGCTCGACCTGGTCGAGATCTCACCGAACGCCGCGCCGCCGGTCTGCAAGATCATGGATTTCGGCAAGTTCAAATACGAGACCCAGAAACGCGAGGCCGAGGCGCGCAAGCACCAGAAGACCATCGACATCAAGGAGGTCAAGTTCCGCCCCGGCACCGACACCCACGATTACGACGTCAAGATGCGCAACGTCGTGCGGTTCCTGGAAGGCGGCGACAAGGTCAAGATCACGCTGCGTTTCCGTGGCCGCGAGATGGCGCACCAGAACATCGGGCGCGAGCTGCTCGAGCGGGTGGCCGAAGACGTCAAGGAGATCGGCAAGGTCGAGAACATGCCCAAGCTGGAAGGCCGCCAGATGGTGATGATGATCGGGCCGCTCAGCCGGTAGACGCAGGCAAGAGCCACGAATGAAAAGCCCCCGCATTTGCGGGGGCTTTGTCGTTTCCGGTGGCCGGGTTCAGCGCAACAGCGGCGTGATGTTGCGCACGTTGGCGCGGCGGTTGCGCCGTTCGGCCTCGTTGGTGAGGATCTTCAACTCGCTTTCGCCATAGCCCTGGGTGATCAGGTTCTCGGGCGGCACGTTGAAATACTCGGTCAGCGCCAGCGCCACGCTTTCGGCGCGCCGGTCCGACAGTGCGAGGTTGTAGCTCGCGTCGCCCACCGCGTCGGTATGCCCCTCGACAAGGAACACCGCACCCGGCACTTCCTTGATCACCTCGCGGATCGCGATGCCGAGCCCGGCAAGCTGTTCGGCCTGGGTCGGCTTGATCACCGCCGAGCCGGTGTCGAAGGTGATCGCGTCGACCTCGATCAACGGGGCAAGGTCGCGAACCTGTTCGAACTGCCGGATCTGGCGCAGCGAGAAGCTGCGGCCGATATCCGCGTTCATCGAGGCCATGAGTGCGGCGCGCAGCGCGCCTTCATCATCCGCCGACAGGGTTTCGCGCGGCGCCGGGCGGTCCGCGATCACCACCCGGTCGACCGGCCGCGACTCGATGGTGTCATCGAACAGCACATAGCTGCTGCCGTCCGGCAGCACGCGGGTCCGCTTCAGCGCCGTGCCGTTTGCCGCGCGGATGGTGATGATCCGCGTGCCGTCGGGCTGCGTCACCACGGTGCGCACCGAGCCGTCGTCGAAGGTGCGTGTCACCACCTCCGAGCCGGGGCGGCGCAGGGTTTCGTCGTCGTTCTTGAGCACCTCGAGCGTTCCGTCCGGGCGGCGCACGACGATGCGGTCGCCGGAGTTCGACACGACCTTGGCGCCGTTGTAGAGGATCGCACCGACCGCGACCGCGCCCAGCCCGATCAGCAGAGCGCGTTCGAAATCGGACATGCCGCTGCGCGCCTCGGGCGCACGGTTCTCGGCGCCGACCTTGGTGTCGAATTCCTCGCTGGACGAGCGCGCGGCCTCCTCGGTCACTTCCTCGACGGTGACATTGGCATCGCCGCCGGCATCCATCGCCGCCTCGGGGTCTCCGCTGGCCTCGGCTTCGGCGTCGGCAGCGGCTGCCGCCGCGGCGGGCAGTTCGTCCATTGTCTCAAGGCCGGTCTCCGGGGTGGCATCCGGGCGCGGTTGCGGCGCGGTGGTGCCGGCTTCGGGCGTATCGCCCGTGCCTTGCTCGACCGCTGCATCGCTGTCATCCGCGGGGTGCGCGTCGGCGGGAGGCTCCTGCGTCGGCTTGTCCTCGGCGGGAGCTTCCACGACAGGAGCTTCCTCGGCAGGGGCTTCCACGGCAGGCACGTCCTCGGCCTTCGGCTCGTCGGCGGGTTTCACCTCTGCGGGCGGTTGCGGCTCCACGCTCGGCTGGTCCGGCGCCGGGGCTTCGTCGGCAATCGGCGCATCCGCTGGCGGTTCCGTGGCCTGCGGGTCTTCGGCAGGCACGGGGTCGCCAGCCTCGGGGTCGACGCCGAGCAGATCCTCGACGGCCTCGCCGGTTTCCTCGATCACGGTGTCCAGAAGCGACTTGTCCTCCGCTGCCGCCTCGCCCTCTGCCGGCGCGTCCGCGGGAGCTTCTTCCACCGCGGGCGGTGCTTCGGCGGCGGGTTCCTCCTGCCCTTCACCAGCGGTCAGCTTCCAGCGCGCCAGCGCCGCGGCATCCTCGATCACCGTGCCGTCTTCGAGCACGCAGGGGAACGGCCCCATCACGTCACAGGCTTCAAGCCCGGCCCCTTCGCCTTGCGAGGACTGGCCGATTGCAGGCGGTGCCATCATCGCGGCGCAAAGCGCCAGGACCGAGGTGGATTTCAGGGCATTGGTCAACATAGGCACACTCCTTGCGTGGCCCGCGGCTGCGGGCAGGTCTGGGAGACTAACACATCGCGGTGAGCGAAAGTTCCAATCACGCTTTCGCGTGGGCGGGTTACCGCCTGTCGAGCGCGCATGCGCCGCAGCCTTCCGGCCACGGCGCAGGCATCCGGTCTGATCCGGTATCAGGCGGCGGCGGCAACCGCGCGCCGGGTCATCACGCCGATCAGGTGAGCGCGATACTCGGGCGCGCCGTGGATGTCGCCGATCATGCCGTCAGCCGCGACCGACAGCCCGTCAAGCGCCTCGGGCGCGAAGTTCGAGGCGAGTGCGGCCTCGGCCTCGGACCAGCGGAACACGCCCGATTCCGACGCGCCCGTGACGGCGACGCGCACGCCGTCCTTGCCCTTCGAGACGAACACGCCGACCAGCGCGAAGCGCGAGGCGGGTTGGTCGAACTTCACATAGGCGGCCTTGTCGGGGATCGGGAACCTCACTGCCGTGATGATTTCGCCCTCGTCCAGTGCGGTCTCGAAGAGGCCAATGAAGAAATCATCCGCCGCAATCTCGCGCGCGTTGGTGACGATGGTCGCGCGCGAGCCGAGCACGCCCGCGGGATAGCAGGCGGAGGGGTCGTTATTGGCGAGCGAGCCGCCGATGGTGCCCCGGTTGCGCACATGCGGATCACCGATGCCACCGGCGAGGCTCGCCAGCCCCGGAAAGTCTTTCTGCCGGGCCACCTCGGCATGGGTGGTCGCAGCGCCGATGGTCAGGACACCGCCCGAGGCCGACATGCCCTTGAGCGCGTCGATCCGGCTCAGCGAGACCAGTTTCCCCGGCATCGCCAGCCGTTGGCGCAGCGTCGGGATAAGCGTCTGGCCGCCCGCGAGCGCCTGCGCCTCGCCACCCGCCAGCGCCGCGACCGCCTCATCCAGGGTCGTGGGCCGTTCAAGGTCGAATGCATACATGTCCTGTCCTCCTCAGCCCTGCATCGCCGTCCAGACGCGCGAGGGCGTCAGAGGCATGTCGATATGGGTGATGTCCTGGCCCGCGCGTCTCAGCGCATCGACCACGGCGTTGACCACGGCGGGCGGCGAGCCGATGGCGCCCGCCTCGCCGCAGCCCTTCACGCCCAAGGGGTTGTGGGTGCAGGGCGTCTGGCAGGAGTGATCCACGTTGTAGAACGGCAGATCGTCGGCGCGCGGCATGGTGTAGTCCATGTAGCTGCCGTTCAGAAGCTGGCCGTTCTCGTCATAGACCGCGCCTTCCAGCAGCGCCTGGCCGATGCCCTGGCCGATGCCGCCATGCACCTGCCCGTCGACGATCATCGGGTTGATGATGTTGCCGAAATCATCCGCGGCCGAGAAACGCTCGATCGTGACCTTGCCGGTTTCGGGGTCAACCTCGACCTCGCAGGCATAGGCGCCGGCCGGATAGGTGAAGTTGTTGGGGTCATAGAAGGCGGTTTCCTCAAGCCCCGGCTCCAGATCCGTGAGCGGATAGTTGTGCGGCACATAGGCCGCCAGCGTCACGTCACCCCAGGCCACCGACTTGTCGGTGCCGGCGACGGTGAACTGGCCGTCCTTCAACTCGATGTCGCCGTCCGAGGCCTCCATCAGATGCGCCGCGATCTTTTTCGCCTTGGCGATGATCTTCTCGGTCGCGCGAACCATGGCGCTGCCACCCACCGCCAGCGAGCGCGAGCCATAGGTGCCCATGCCCATCGGGGTGTTGGCGGTGTCGCCGTGCACGATCTCGATCATCGAGGGGTCGATGCCGATCATGCTGGCCACGACCTGCGGAAAGGCGGTCTCGTGCCCCTGCCCGTGGCTGTGGCTGCCGGTCATCACCACCAGCCCGCCGGTGGCGTTCACCCGCACCGTGGCGCTTTCATAAAGCCCGGCGCGCGCGCCAAGCTGGCCGACGAGGTTCGACGGCGCGATGCCGCAGGCCTCGATATAGCAGTTCACGCCCAGCCCGCGCAGCTTGCCGCGCGCTTTCGACTCGGCCAGCCGCTTTTCGAACCCGGCGAGGTCGGCGATTTCCTCGAGCTTGTCCATCGTCGCGACGTAGTCGCCGGTGTCGTATTCCACCGCGACCGGGGTGGCATAGGGAAACTCGGTGATGAAGTTCTGCCGCCTCAGCGCAATCGGATCGACGCCCAGTTCCAGCGCCGCCTTGTCGATCACCCGCTCAAGCTGATAGGTCGCCTCGGGCCGTCCGGCGCCGCGATAGGCATCGACCGGCACCGTGTTGGTGAACACCGCCTTGACGTTCACGTAGATCAGCGGGGTCTTGTAGTTCCCCGCCATCAGGACGCCGTGCAGCCAGGTCGGCACCGACGGCGCGAAGGTCGAGAGATACGCGCCCATGTTGGCGTGGGTATCCGTGCGCAGCGCGGTGAAGTTGTTGTCGCCGTCCAGCGCAAGCTGGATCGTCGTGACATGATCGCGGCCATGGCAGTCGGTGATGAAGGCCTCGGAGCGGGACGAAGTCCATTTCACCGGCCGGCGAAGCTGTTTCGCGGCGAAGGTGCAGAAGGCTTCCTCGGCATAGTGGAAGATCTTCGAGCCAAAGCCGCCGCCCACGTCGGGCGAGATTACCCTGAGCTTGTGCTCGGGAATGCCCAGCACGAAGGCACCCATCAACAGGCGGATGACGTGCGGGTTCTGGCTGGTGGTGTAGAGCGTGCTCTCGTCGCTGTGGGACGCGTAGTCGCCAATGGCCACGCGCGGCTCCATCGGGTTGGCGACGAGCCGCTGGTTGACCAGGTCGAGCGTGGTGACGTGCGCTGCGTTCTGGAACGCCTCCTCGACGGCAGCCTTGTTCTCCTCGACGAAGCCCCAGTCGTAGCAGAGGTTGCTGGTCAGATCGTCGTGCACCTTCGGCGCGCCGTCCTTCAGCCCGGCCTTCATGTCGATGACGGCGGGCAGTTCCTCGATATCAAGCTCGATCGCCTCGGCGGCGTCGCGCGCCTGATCGGGCGTCTCGGCCACCACGGCGGCGATCGGATCGCCGACATGGCGCACCTTGCCCTGTGCCAGCACCGGGTGCGCCGGCTCCTGCATCGGGTTGCCATGGCGGTCGGTCACCTGCCAGCCGCAGGGCAGCCCGCCGACATCCGCGAAATCCGCCCCGGTAAAGACCCGCACCACGCCGGGCATCGCCGCGGCAGCCTTGGTGTCGACCGAGTTGATACGGCCATGCGCCACGGACGAGCGCAGGAAATGCGCGTAAAGCTGGCCCCTCACGTTGATGTCGTCGGTATACCGGCCCTTGCCGGTCAGGAACCGAACATCCTCGCGCCGTTTGTTCGGCGCACCGATGCCTCCGTCTGCGGGCATGTCTCATCCTCCCTGATTGCGCGTCCGGGGCCCGCACGCGGCGGGCCCAAGACCATGCTTTTTCATGCTTGCCCGGGTTGATCCGGGGAGCGGGCTTTGCGCCCTAGTATTCGTTCCAGTAGTCGACCAGCCGCTGCGCCGCCTCACCGCGCGGCGCGCTGTCGGATTCGCTCTGCACCACGAGGATCGCGAAAACCTGGTTGTCCGACGACGGGCACATGATCACCACGTCCTGCAAACCCGGCTCGAGGTCATAGCCATAGAGCGACCAGGTGTCCTCGCCGGTCGACCCGCCGCCATGCGCGAAGATATAGCGGTTGATGACGGTGCGGCCCTTCTCCATGCAGGCATTGGTCGAGGACATGGTCTCGAGATGGGTGATCGACCAGCCTTCCGCCATCGCGGGAAGCGCAAGGACGCTCAGGCCGAGCGCGAGGGTTACGGAACGAATCATGCGGCAATCTCCTTGGAAATGTCCTGACCCGAGGCCGCCAGGATAGCTTTGACAATGTTATGGTACCCCGTACAACGGCACAGATTGCCCGAAAGATAGGCGCGCACATCGGCCTCGGTAGGCTTGGGATTCTCTTTCAGAAGGGCGGCGGCGGTCATCACCATGCCGGGGGTGCAGAAACCGCACTGAAGCCCGTGATGGTCCTGAAACGCCTGCTGGATCACACCGAGCGAGCCGTCTTCATTGGCCATGCCCTCGATTGTCGCAACCTCGGCGCCATCGGCCTCGAGCGCGAACATGTTGCAGCTTTTGACCGACTTGCCGTCGACATGCACGGTGCAGGCACCGCACTGGCCGGTGTCGCAGCCGACATGGGTGCCGGTCAGTTCCAGCGTGTCGCGCAGGAAGGTCGACAACAGCGTGCGCCCCTCCACCTCGCCGGAGCGCTGCGCGCCGTTCACGGTCATGGTGACCTTGGTCATCTGGTCCTCCCTGATTTTTTATCTTTCGATCAGTTAAGCACCGAAATCATGCTTTGAGAACACCCGATTTCGGGAATCTTTCCGGCAACACCTTGAGCGAAAGCGATTTTGTGTTTGCAACGGTGAAACCGCCCGCCTGCCTCAGCCTTCGCGAGGCTGGCGCCGACCCGGCATTTCCTTGAGCAGACCGCCAACCCCCATGCGGGCAATGTCATCCGCGTCGACCGCCTGCCCGGCGGCGAGGCGCTCGAGCACCCAATCGGCGCCGTTGAGCGCGGGCGAGCGCGAACAGCCCGGAAGGCCGATCATCGGCCGCCCGTCCGCCATGGTGCCGTGAAACAGCAGGTTGCCCGGATCGACCGGCAGGCCGAATCGCGCGACCTGCCCCCCGGCCCGGCGCAGCGCCTCGGGGCCGACGTCGCGCGGGTCGGACGTGGCCGAGGCGGTCAGGACCAGCACCATCGGCGCGGTCTCGGCGGCCAGCGCCCGGCTCAGCGCCTCGATCTCGTGCGGCACGGTCGTGACCCCGGACAGCCGCATCCCCAGCGCGGTCAGCCGCGCCTCGATCGCGCGGGTGCCCTTGCCGGTCTCCTCGCTCGATCCGGCCTCGTGGCTGGTGACGATCAGCGCGGCCTCGGGCACCACCACCGGGGCCAGCGAAATGGCGCCCCGTCCGGCCTGCGACGCCGCCTCGACCGAGGCGCGCGCCAGCCCATAGGGGATGATCTTGACCGTCGCGACCATCTGGCCCTTTTCCATGCGCTGCCAGGGCTGGACCGTGGCCAGCGTGATCATCTCGTCGGCGGCATTGACCGCGACCAGCCTTTCGGGGTCGAGCCGGGCCAGCCCGATCCGGTCGGCATGGATATTGACCCGCCCGGTATGCGGCGGCGCGATGCGCAGGCCGACCGCCTCGGGGTCGGGCACCAGCGCATTGGCGATCGCCAGGGCCGCGTCGTTCTCGCCGATGTCGTCAGGCCCAAGTCGCGCCACCGTGACCTCGGCCAGACCCGCCGCCGCCAGCGCCGCCAGATCTTCAGGCCCCAGCACGATCCCCTTTTTCAGCCGCTTGCCCGGCACCTTGACCGAATGTGCCAGCACCGCGCCGCCTGCCTGCGCGACCGGAACCGGCCCGAATTCCATCAGCCTTGCCTCAGCGTCTGGGTGATCTCGGCCAGCACCGAAATCGCGATCTCGGCGGGCGATTTCGCCCCGAGCGCAAGGCCCACGGGCGCATGGATGCGCGCGATCTGCGCCTCGGTGATGCCGCGCGCGCGCAGCCGCTCCAGCCGTTTGGCGTGGGTGCGCGACGATCCGAGACAGCCGAGATAGAACGCCTCCGAGGCGAGCGCCGCCTCGATTGCCGGATCGTCGATCTTGGGGTCGTGGCTCAGCGTCACGACGGCGGTACGGGCATCGAGGCCGTAATCGGGCAAGACCTCGTCGGGATAATCCTCGCGGATGTCCTCGCCGGGAAAGCGGTGTTCGGCGGCAAACGCGCCACGCGGGTCGATGATCAGGGGGTCATAGCCCATGAGCCGCGCCATCGGCACCAGCGCCTGCGCGATATGCACGGCACCGACCACCACCATGCGCAGCGGCGGATTGTGGATTGCAACGAAGGTCTGCCCGTCCTCCTCGACGCCCGAACGATCGGTGCGAAACCGGGCCGGGAACTCGTCTACAGCCGCCAGCCGCCGGTCCCATGTTTCAAGATCGACCACATAGCCCACCGGCTTGCGCGCCGCGCGCGCCGCGACCACATCGGCCAGCATCGCCTCGGGCAGTTGCGCGCCCACCGGCTCGACCAGCACGCGGATCGTGCCGCCACAGGCCAGCCCGACCGCAAAGGCGCTGTCGTCGGACACGCCGAAGGTCAGAAGCCGCGACGTGCCGTCCGCCAGAGCCTCGCCGGCCTCGAGCACCACCGCGCCCTCGACACAGCCACCCGACACCGAGCCCTGAATCTCGCCCGCGCCGGAAACGACCAACTGGCTGCCCACCGGTCGCGGGGCCGAGCCCCAGGTCTCGACCACGGTGGCCAGAACCGCGCCCCTGCCCGCCCGGTGCCAGTCGAGCGCCAGCGCGGGAATATCGTCGAGTGTCTCGGTCATCTGCGTCTCCCTCGCGGCCAATGGTGGCACTCTGTCAGGGGCGACGCAAGATGTCCGTGGCGGCTATTGGTCGTCGCGCCCGGCCTCGATCTCGCGCCAGCGCGCGACGTTGCGGTTGTGCTCGTCCAGCGTGGCGGCGAAGGCATGACCGCCGCTTCCGTCGGCAACGAAGAAGATGAAGTCGGTCGTGGCCGGGTTCAGCGCCGCATTGATCGAGGCGATGCCGGGGTTGGCGATCGGGGTCGGCGGCATCCCGTCGATCACGTAGGTGTTATAGGGCGTCTCGCCGCGAAGCTCGCTCTGACGCAGGCCACGGCCCAGCACGCCCTGCCCCTTGGTGATGCCGTAGATCACCGTCGGGTCGGTCTGCAGTTTCATGCCGCGTTCCAGCCGGTTGATGAAGACCGAGGCCACCGTGTCGCGCTCTTCCGGCACGCCGGTTTCCTTCTCGACGATCGAGGCCATGATCAGCGCCTCCTCGGGCGTGTCATAGGGCAGCCCGTCGGCGCGGTTGGCCCAGGCCTCGGCAAGCCGGACGTCCTGTGTGGCGATCATGCGCGCGATCACGTCCTCGCGCTTGTCGCCCGGCCGCACCTCATAGCTGAACGGCGCCAGCCTACCCTCGGGCGGCACCTCGGCGATCTCGCCCGTCAACACGTCGATGCCGCGCAGCGCCTCGACGATCTGCCAGCTTGTCGTGCCCTCGGCCACCGCGATGCGGAACCGGGTATCGGCCTCGTCGCGCAGCCGCAGGTAGTCGGCCGGAATGGTCTCGGCATCGGGGGCGAACTCGACCCGCGTGACAAAGCGTTCGGTGGAGGGATCAAGCTCGCGCACCTGGATGTCGGAGGCGGTGACGCCGATCCGGTAGACGATCTCGGTGCCGCAGGTCGAGGCGCCGCCACGGGTGACGATATCCACGATCTCGGCCATCGAGGCGCCTTGCGGCACCAGGAACGAGCCGGCCTTGAGCTGGGACGTCTTGCCGGCATAATCGGCCCCGATGCGGAAGATCGCCGCCGATGTGACCGCGTCCTGCTCGGCCAGCGTGTCGGCCACGCGCCGGAAGGTCGAACCGGATTCGACCTTCAGGCAGATCGCGGCCTCGAGCGGGCCGGGGTCGTGGTATTGCCGCTGGCCCCAGGCCACCAGCCCGCCGACCACCAGAAGCACCACGACCATCAGCGAAAGTGCAGTCGAGGCGATGTTGCGCCACATCAGGCGCTGACCTTGCCGATGACCAGACAGGCGTTGGTGCCGCCGAAGCCGAACGAGTTGGACATGGCGATGTCGATCTTGCGTTCCTCCCTGGCGTTGGCGGCCAGGGACAGTTTCGGCGTGACCGCCGGATTGTCGAGGTTGATCGTCGGCGGCGCGACCTGATCGCGGATCGCGAGGATCGAGAAGATCGCCTCGACCGCGCCGGCAGCACCCAGAAGGTGGCCGATCGACGATTTGGTCGAGGACATCGTGACGTTCTTCGCGTGATCGCCCAGCATCCGCTCGACCGCGGCCAGCTCGATCACATCGGCCATGGTCGAGGTGCCGTGGGCGTTGATGTAGTCGACCGCATCCGGCGTCAGCCCGGCGCGCTTCAGCGCGGCGCGCATCGCGCGCTCGCCGCCTTCGCCGTCCTCGCTGGGTGCGGTGATGTGATAGGCGTCGCCCGACAGGCCATAGCCAAGGATCTCGGCGTAGATATGCGCGCCGCGCGCCTTGGCGTGTTCGTATTCCTCGAGCACGACGACCCCCGCGCCCTCGCCCATCACGAACCCGTCGCGGTCGACGTCATAGGGGCGCGAGGCGGTTTCGGGCGCGTTGCCGCGCTTGGTCGACAGCGCCTTGCAGGCGTTGAACCCGGCGATGCCGATCTCGGAAATCGCCGCTTCCGCGCCGCCCGCGATCATCACGTCGGCATCGTCGAACGCGATCAGCCGGGCCGCATCGCCAATCGCGTGCGCGCCGGTCGAACAGGCGGTGACGACGGCGTGGTTCGGTCCCTTGAAGCCATAGCGGATCGAGACCTGGCCCGAGACGAGGTTGATCAGCGAGCCGGGGATGAAGAACGGCGACACCCGGCGCGGCCCCTTCTCGTGGATCAGCAAGGCGGTCTCGGCGATGGAATTCAGCCCGCCGATGCCCGAGCCGATCATCACCCCGGTGCGCAGGCGCTCGTCCTCGTCCTCGGGCGTCCAGCCCGCATCCGCCACCGCCTGATCGGCCGCGGCCATGCCGTACAGGATGAAGTCGTCGACCTTGCGCCGGTCCTTCGGCTCCATGTGCGCATCGGGGTTGAAGGTGCCGTCCGACCCGTCGCCCCATGGCACTTCGGCGGCATAGGTGGTCACGACCCGCGACGCATCGAACCGGGTGATCGAGCCCGCACCGGACTGACCGGACAGGATCCGGCGCCAGGTCTCCTCGACACCGCTGGCCAGCGGCGTCACCATCCCGAGCCCGGTTACAACCACGCGACGCATCATCACGGCTCCCCTTCCTGCAAGGCATTTGTCATCCGGCGTTTGATAGCCTGTGGCGCGATGCCGGGGCAAGCGCGAAACCGAAACGCGGCGGGGTCCGGCCGGATCGCTCAGCCCGGCGGCAGCCCGCCGATCGCGGCGGCAAGATCGCCAAACCCGGTGAACCGGCGCTGATAGGCCAGCCCCAGCCGGGCGGCAGCCGCCTCGGCCTGACGGTCGAGCGCCGGATCGTCGGTCTGGGCGAGATAGACGAGGGTTTCGTAGTTTCCGAAATAATCGTCGCGCAGTTCCGGGTGCCGGTCGAGGCCGAGCGGCTTGATCACGAAGGCCTCGAACTGCCGGGTCAGGAAATCGGTGAGGTAGAAGGCCGTCGCCTCGCCGGTCGCCGCGAAACGCTCGTTACCCTCGAAGAAACTGTAGCAATGCGGGCCCTCGATCATCTCGACCCCGAGACGCGCGCAGACTTTTGCGATCTCGCCGCCCGACCCGCAATCGGCATAGGCGACGAAGATGCTGTCATAGCCGGCCCCCTGCCCGGTGATCACCGCCTCCAGCGCCGGGGCGATCCGCTCGGGCCGGTTGTGCAGGATCGCGGGCAGGCAGGTCAGATCGACATGGCCCATCCCGTTGGCGCGGATCAGCGCGAGGATCTCGCGCGCCAGCGCGCCGCAGCCGATCACCAGAACCCGCCCGCTGGCATCGGCGGCGCGCGCGGTGCTCAACCCCTCGTCGGTCAGCACGGCATCGCTCAGCCGCGCGGCGGGCGTGGCATCCTCGGGGGTCATTTCAGCCGGACCGCGGTGCCATAGGCAAGGATCTCGGACGCGCCCTGGGTGATCGTCGAGGTCTCGAATCGAACCGCTATCACCGCGTCGGCACCCAGCTTCACGGCCTCGGCAGCCATCCGGTCCAGCGACTGCTCGCGCGCGCCCGCCATCAGGGCGGCATATTCCTTGACCTCGCCGCCGACGATGTTGCGCAGCCCCGCGACGATGTCCGCGCCGATATGCTTGGCGCGCACGGTCGAGCCGCGCACCAGCCCCAGGGCCTCGACCTCGCGGCCGGGATAGGTGTCCGTGGTCAGAAGCATCATTTCTCGATCCTGTCGTAATGGTCGTCATCGCGGTTGCGAAGCCGCTCGGCGATCACCCGCCAGACGACATAGCCGACGAGTGCGGCCGGAACGAACAGCAGCCAGCCGCCGGGAAGCTCGAACGACGCCACGACCATCGCGCCGACCCAAGCGGTCAACCCGGCGGCGGCGATCACGATCACCAGGATCAGGACGAACTTGTCGAGCGGCATGGTCATCTCCTTTCCCACAAATGTGGGGGCCGGGGCGCATCGCGGCAAGCCTCAATCACGCTTGCCGGTCAACCCGCTCCAGGCGATGCCGAACAGCATCGCCAGCGGCATGATCGCGAAGAACACCTGCCCGCTCAGCGCCTCCGCCCGAATCGCGGCGATGAGCACCCAGAGCGCCGCCCCGGCCGAGCCGACCGCCAGCAGGACCAGCAGCACCTTGCGCCCGGCCGGCACCGATCTTTCAGCCCGCCATCTGGTTGTGCTTGCGGTGCATGAACTCCTTGGCGGTCTCGACCGCCACGGCGGCATCGCGGCAATAGGCGTCCGCCCCGATGGCGCGGCCGAATTCCTCGTTCAAGGGCGCGCCGCCGACCAGGACGATATACTTGTCGCGCTTGCCCTCCGCGATCAGCGTGTCGATCACCACCTTCATGTAAGGCATCGTGGTGGTCAGCAGCGCCGACATGCCGAGGATATCGGCGTCGAACTCCTCGATCGCCTCGACATAGGCCTCGACCGCGTTGTTGATGCCGATGTTCTTCACCTCGAAGCCCGCGCCCTCCATCATCATGGTCACGAGGTTCTGGCCGATGTCATGGATGTCGCCCTTGACCGTGCCGATCACCACCTTGCCGATGGTCGGCGCCCCGGTCTCGGCCAGCAGCGGCTTCAGGATCGCCATGCCACCCTTCATCGCCTTGGCGGCCAGCAGCACCTCGGGCACGAACAGGATGCCGTCGCGAAAATCGTCGCCGACCACCTTCATCCCCGACACCAGCGCCACGGTCAGCACCTTGTAGGGCGCCCAGCCGCGATCCAGAAGGATCCGCGTGCCTTCCTCGATCTCTTCCTTCATCCCGTCGTAGAGATCGTCCTGCATCTGCAGCACAAGCTCCTCGTCATCGAGTTCCGACAGGATGATTTCTTCGTCTTCGTCCGACATCGTCGATGTCCTCGCGGTTTGGGCTGATTGGCGCCCCGTTGGCCATGATCCAGCATTTGCCAGTTTGTCGCGGGCCGACTATCCGGTTTGCGACATGGCCGGGGCTGTGGACGACCTATAGCGGCTCAGGCCGCCGGATATGAGCGAATAATTCTCATTTGAAACATGAAACTGCCGCAAGACCGAAGGCCCGGTTTCCCGACCCCGGCTGCTTCATCTTGGTCCAAATACTCAGCGTGGGGGCTTGCCCCCCACCAGAAAACCTGCGCGCCGAAGGCGCACATGTCTTTACCAGCGCGTCAGCCGCGACGGCGGCCGCGGCGCACGCGCTGGCGCCCGGTATCCTCGCCGGTGCCGTCCGAGTTCGACGAGAACCCGCCAAGCCGCGCCGTGATCTCGTCCAGCGTCGGGCGCGCCGCGCCGACCGGCCGGGTCTCCAGCGCCTCGCGCATCGCCATCAGGTGCTCGGTGGTGGTGCCGCAGCAGCCGCCAATGATCCGCGCGCCGCAGTCGCGCGCCAGAACCGCGTAATCGGCCATCAGCGTCGGCGTGCCGTCGTAATGGATGTGGCCGTGCACGAATTTCGGGATGCCGGCATTGCCCTTGGCGATGATCGGCCGCTCGGTGCCCGAAGCGGCGAATCCCAGGATGGTGCGCAACAGATCCGAGGCACCGACACCGCAATTGGCGCCGAACCCGATCGGCGGATTGGGCAGCGTCTCGACCAGTGCGGCGAGATCCGCCGAGGTGACGCCCATCATGGTGCGCCCGGCGGTGTCAAAGCTCATCGTGCCGCACCAGGGCATGTCGGCCAGCTCCGCGGCGCGCGCGGCGGCCCGGTATTCGTCGGGCGAGGAAATCGTCTCGACCCAGAGCACGTCGACACCGCCCTCCTTCAACGCCTCGGCCTGTTCGTGGAACAGCTCGACCGCCCCGTCGAAGGTCAGCGCGCCCATCGGCTCCATGATCTCGCCGGTCGGCCCGACCGAGCCTGCGACCACCACGGTCCGTCCGGCCTTGTCGGCAACCTCGCGACCCATCTCGGCGGCGATGCGGTTCAACTCACCGACCCGGTTCTGGGCGTCATGCAGCTTGAGCCGCGCCGCGGTGCCGCCGAAGGTATTGGTCAGGAAGATGTCCGAGCCCGCATCGACTGCGCCCTGATACAATGTGCGGATGCGGTCGGGATGTTCGACGTTCCAAAGCTCCGGCGCCTCGCCCGAGGTCAGTCCCATGTTGAACAGCGTGGTGCCGGTGGCCCCGTCCGCCATCAACCAGTCGTTTTCCGCCAGCAGGCGGCTCAGCGCGTCTTGGGTCATGGCGGGCCTCGTGAAGGTGTCGGTCAGCCGCTAAGTGCCACGAATCCGGGTCCGGTGCAAACCGGATCCGGGTGCCTGCGCGCTGTGCCGCACGCGGCCGGAACACCGCGCCCCGGCCTCATGCCGGGGCCATGTCGCCAGCCTGTCGGCCGGCGAAGCGCAGGTCTCAGCCGTTGGCTTCGCGGATCTTGTCGGCGGCTTCCTTGGAATAGGAAATGCCGTTGTCCTCGAACAGCTTGTCGAGCTCGCCCGACAGCGTCATCTCGGTGACGATGTCCGAGCCGCCGATGAACTCGCCCTTGACATAGAGCTGCGGGATGGTCGGCCAGTCGGAATAATCCTTGATGCCCTGCCGGATCTCGTCGTCGGCCAGCACGTTGACGTCGGCAAAGGTGACCCCCATGAAGTTGAGCACCCCGGCGACGCGGGACGAGAACCCGCATTGCGGCATCTCCTTGGTGCCTTTCATGAAGAGCACCACGTCATTGGCGGTGACGGTCTGCTTGATCTTGGTCTCTGCGTTCATTGGAATGTCCTATCCTGTTCGCGTCTGTCAGTCGGGGGCTTTGGTGGTCAGCGCCAGCGCGTGCAACTCGCCCGACTTGCCGTCCATCTTGCCCTTCAGGGCGGCATAGACCGCGCGCTGCTGCTGCACCCGGTTCATGCCCTTGAAACTCGCGTCGATGACCTCGGCGGCCCAGTGGTTGCCGTCGCCGGCGAGGTCGGTGATGGTGATCTTCGCATCAGGAAAGGCCTCGCGTATGAGGTCTTCGATCTCCTGTCCTTCGATGGCCATGCGCGCGGTCCCCCAATTCAGTCCGGTTTGGGCAGATGTAAAGCCGGGGCGCAGGGGCTGCAAGGGGCGAGACGTCACACATGCGCCCGCAGCTTCGGCAGGAAGACCCTCAGCCGCGCCGGAATACCCCTGGCGATGAAGCCCGCAAGGGATGCCTCGTCCCAGCCATCCTCGGGCGCATGGGCCTCGATCAGCAGATCGCGCTCGGCGTCGAGATCGTCGGGCAGGTCGAGCCGGGCGGCGGCGAGCAGCAGTTCCAGCCCCCGATGCACCTGTCGCATCGCCGCGAAAGCCGCGATCATCGGCCCGGTCAGGCCGGGCGTGTCGCGCCAGTTGGCGCCCGCGAACACCTCCTGCACCACACGCTGCCCGGCGCCGTGGCAATCGTAGCGCACGCAGCCGGAAAACCCGGCCTCGGTGAGATGGTCGTAGACCTGACAGGCAAAATCCGCCTCGAGTTTCGGGCAGGGCAACCCGGCGGGCTTGTCGATGGCGAAATCCTCGCCCGCGTCGAACGACAGCGCAAGGCAGCACAGCGCAGCGCAGGCATCGCAATCGGGTGTGAAATCGGGGATCACCATGCGGTCTGGATGGCGCAAACCCAAGGCAGGTGCAAGATGGCACCAGCGCGCCGACCGCCGACCTTTCGTGTGGGGCGGAGGTCGGAATTGAGTATTTTTGCCAAGATGAAGACAGGCGCGTTCGGGACCTAGCCTTGGTGCGACCGGATGAAGGCGACAAGTTGCGCGGTCGAGCCGTCCTTGTCACTGGCACTTGCCTCGCCCGCCACTACCGGCACCAGCGCATTTGCCAGTTCCTTGCCCAGTTCGACCCCCCATTGGTCGAACGAGTTGATCCCAAGCACCACGCCCTCGACAAACACCCGGTGCTCATAGAGCGCCAATATCTGCCCCAGCACATGCGGCGTGAGTTTCGGATAGGCCAGCATGGTCGAGGGCCGGTTGCCGGGAAACACCCGGTGACGCGCCTGACGCTCCAGTTCGTCACCGCGCAACCCCTGCGCCGCCATCAGCGCGCGTGCCGCGTCGAGTGTGCGGCCCTGCATCAGCGCCTCGGCCTGGGCAAGGCAATTGGCGATCAGGAGGCGGTGCTGATGCGTCAGATCGGGTTCGTGACCGGTGGCGGCGACCATGAATTCGCAGGGCACGACGCCGGTGCCCTGGTGGATCAGCTGATAGAAGGCGTGCTGGCCGTTGGTGCCCGGCTCGCCCCAGACCACCGGCCCCGATGGCACGGCAAGGGCCGAGCCGTCCATCGCCACGGACTTGCCGTTCGATTCCATCTCGAGCTGTTGCAGATAGGCCGGCAGCCGCGAAAGCCGCTGGTCGTAGGGCAGCACCGCGCGGGTTGCATAGCCGCAGATCTGGTGGTGCCAGAGACCGGTCAGCGCCAGCATCAGGGGCATGTTCGCTGCCCCCTTGGCGGTGCGGAAATGCACGTCCATCGCATGACCGCCGGCAAGGAACTCGCGAAACCGCTCCGGGCCGATCGCGATCATCAGCCCCAGCCCGATCGGTCCCCAGAGCGAATAGCGCCCGCCGACCCAGTCCTCGAAGCCGAAGACGCGGGCCGGGTCGATGCCCCAGGCGGCGGTCCTGTCGGTGGCGGAGGAGACCGCCGCGAGGTGCTGGCCCGTGGCATCCGCGCCCACCGCCTGCGTCAGCCAGTCCCGCGCGGTGGCGGCGTTGGTCATGGTCTCGATGGTGGTGAAGGTCTTGGAGGCGACGATCACCAACGTCGTCGCAGGCTCAAGCCGGGCCAGCGTGTCGTGGATATGGGCGCCATCGACGTTGGAGACATAGTGCAGCCGTGGCCCGTCATGGTAGGGTGCCAGCGCCAGTGTCGCCATCGCCGGGCCGAGGTCGGAGCCGCCGATGCCGATGTTCACGACATCGCTGAAGCGCCCACCACCAGGCGCGCGCAGGGTGCCGTCGCGCAGCGCGGTGGCGAAATCGGCCATGCGGTCGAGGGTGTCATGCACGCCGGGCAGCACGTCCTGGCCGTCGACCATCACCGGGTCGGGGCCGGGGTCGCGCAGCGCGGTGTGCAGCACCGCCCTGCCCTCGGTCTGGTTGATCTTGTCGCCCGAAAACATCGCCTCGCGCCGCGCCGCGACTCCGGCCGCCTCGGCCAGCGCCAGCAGGCCCGCCCGCGCGCCCGCGTCGATCGTGGTCTTGGAGTAGTCGAACAATAACCCGTCCGCGCGCACCGAGAAGTCAGCGGCGCGCGACGGGTCGGCCAGCAGCGCCGCGATCCGCAGATCTCCCTGCGCGGCGCGGTGGCGTTTCAGTGCGTCCCAGTCCATCGCACTAGTCTTTCGCCCAATGAACCGTCAGATCGCGCAGCACCGCCACGACCGGGGCGAGCAGCGGGTCGTTCAGCGCCTGCGCCTTCTCCAGCGCCTCGCGCTTGGCGTCGCCGATGATGACGAGGTGCTTGTTCATCGCGTCGTTGATCACCCGCGCGCTCAGCGTCACCCGCGGCTCGGGCGCGCCCGGTGCGCGCAGCGCGATGACCGGCGGCGCGTTGGCCGACAGCGCGGTTTCCAGCTTGTCGGCACCGGGAAAGAGGCTGGCCGTGTGCATGTCTTCGCCCATGCCGAGCAGCACCAGCGTCAAGGGCATCGCCGCGCGCACCTTGTCGGCGGCCAGCGGCACACATTCCTCGGGCGCGCCGACATCGCTGTAGAACGGGATGAAATGCGCGTTCACCGCCTTGTCGATGAACAGCCGTTCGCGCAGCAGGCGGGTGTTGGAGCGCGGATCGTCCTCGGGCACCCAGCGCTCGTCGGTCAGCATCACGTCCACCCGCTCCCATTCGAGCGAGGTGGCCGAGAGCGCGTCGAGCACCGGCCCCGGCGTGGTGCCGCCCGGAAGCGCCAGCGAGGCGCGTTCGCTGTGCATCAGCTTGCGGTTGATCTCGCCCGCGACGATATGGGCCAGATCCATCATCAGAAGCTCGCTGTCGGCGTATTCGATGAGGTTCATGCGCGCAGTTCCTTCCATCGGCGTCCATCCCGGTGCAGCAGGATAAGCGCATCCTCAGGCCCGGTCGACCCGGCTTCGTAGCGGTGCGGCTTTTCTTCGCGTTCGGTCCAGCCGGCGATGATCGGGTCGGTCCAGGCCCAGGCGGCCTCGACCTCGTCGCCACGCATGAACAAGGTCTGGTTGCCGCGGATCACGTCCATGATCAGGCGTTCATAGGCGTCGGGCACATCCGCCGCCTCTTCGCCCAGAGCCTCGGCGAAGGTCATGTCGAGCGGCACGTCGACCAGCCGCATCCCGCCCGGCCCCGGCTCCTTGATCGTCACCGTCAGGTCCATGCCCTCGTTGGGTTGCAGCCGGATGGTCAGCTCGTTGGCGGTCTGGCCGGTGTCTTCCTCGAAGATCGAGTGCGGCGGCTCCTTGAAGCGCACCACGATCTCGGAAACCCGCGCCTTCATCCGCTTGCCGGTGCGCAGATAGAAGGGTGTTCCGTTCCAGCGCCAGTTGGCGATGTGGAGCTTCATGGCGATGAAGCTCTCGGTGCGGCTGTCGGGGTTCTCGGCGTCCTCGCGGTAGCCCGGCCCGTCCGGCCCGGGCTTGTACTGGCCGCGCACGAGGTCATGCCCGACGACCGGCTCGAGCGCGCGGATCACCTTGAGCTTCTCGTCGCGCACCGCGTCGGGGTCAAACTTCGACGGCGGCTCCATCGCGGTCAGGCACAGAAGCTGCATAAGGTGATTCTGCACCATGTCGCGCATCGCGCCCGACTTGTCGTAGTAGCTGCCGCGCCCGCTGACGCCGACGGTTTCGGCGACGGTGATCTGCACATGGTCGATGTATTGCGCGTTCCACAACGGCTCGAACAGCATGTTGGCAAAGCGCACCGCCATCAGGTTCTGCACGGTTTCCTTGCCGAGGTAATGGTCGATCCGGTAGATCTGCGTCTCGTCGAAATGCATCGCCAGCGTCGTGTTCAGCGCCTTTGCCGAGGCCAGATCGTTGCCGAAGGGTTTTTCCACCACGATCCGGGCGTTCGGCCCGGCGATCTGGTAGGTGTGCAGCCGCTCGGCCAGATCGCCGAACAGGCTGGGCCCGACCGAGAAATAGAACGCCTGCACCACATCCGGGCGCATCCTGCCGGCCAGAAGCTCCCAGCCGCCTTCGCCGGTCGCGTCGATCGCGACATAGCTGATCAGGCCGAGAAAGGCGTCAAGCCGCGCGGCGTCGCATTTGCGCGCCACAACGAACTCGGTGATGGCCGCGCGCACGAGGTCGCGGAACTCCGCGTCGCTCATCTCGGACCGCGCCGCGCCGATGATCTGCGCGGTCTCGGGCAGTTGCCCGTCCCAGAACCGCAGGTAGAGAGCCGGCAGGATCTTGCGGCGCGCGAGGTCGCCGGTTCCGCCGAAGATGACCAGATCGAACGGGTCGACCGGGATGACGCGCGATACCATGTCGTTTCTCCGTTGCCGGGCCCGCGGGCGCACGGCCTGTTCTTCGTTAGCGCTAACGATCACGTTGCGACCCCGCTGTTATCCGCTTCGCACCGGCGAGTCTAGCACCCCCGCCGCCCTTCACAACCGCGTCACGCTTGCGTTGAGCGGGTTTTCCAAAAGCCGCTCATGGGTTAGCCCTTGGGCGACAGGCAAGAGCGGGGACCGCCGGTGGATCAGAGAGTGCAGAACGCGAACGCGGGCAAGTTCCGCGAACCGGCAATGACGGCGGACGGATCGGCGCGCGCCAGGGTGGCGCTGACCAATCCGACGACGATCTGGGTCAACACCGGCACGCTGTGCAACATCGCCTGCGAGGGCTGCTATATCGAAAGCTCGCCCCTGAACGACCGGCTGGCCTATATCACCGCCGCCGAGATGCGCCCCTATCTGGACGAGATCGCAACCCTCGGCTGGCCGGTGCGTGAGATCGGCTTTACCGGCGGCGAGCCCTTCATGAACCCCGAATTCCCCGAAATGATGCGCGATTCGCTGTCGGCGGGCTTCAGCGTACTGGTGCTGACCAACGCGATGAAACCCCTGATGCGGCCCCGTCCGCAAGCCGCGACCGCCGCGCTGATCGCCGAACATGGCGACCGGATCACCTTTCGCGTCTCGCTCGACCACTGGACCCCGGCAGGACACGACGCGGTGCGCGGACCCGGCAGCTTTGCCGAGACGCTCGCCGGGATGCACTGGCTGCGCCAACGCGGCGCGCGGCTTGCGGTCGCCGGGCGCGCGCGCTGGCTGGAACCCGAGGCCGAGGCGCGCGCGGGCTACGGCGCGCTGTTCGCCGCCGAGGGCTTTGCCATCGACGCCCTTGATCCCGCCGCCACCGTGATCTTTCCCGAGATGGACGAAACCATCGCGGTGCCCGAGATCACCACCGCCTGCTGGGGTATTCTCGGCGTGTCGCCCGACAGCCTGATGTGCGCCTCCTCGCGCATGGTGGTGAAGCGCAAGGGCGCGGCACCCTCGGTGCTGGCCTGCACGCTTCTGCCCTATTCGCCCGAGTTCGAGCTTGGCGCGACGCTGGCCGAAGCCGACCGCCCGGTCGCGCTCAATCACCCGCATTGCGCCCGGTTCTGCGTGCTGGGCGGCGCGTCCTGCTCGGCCTGACGTTTACCCGAATGTAACCCTGCAACCCTAGGATCGGACCTGCGCTGATTTCAGGAGAACGCAGATGATCGAACCCGTGGTCTGGTCCACGATCCATCTCGGCACCTTCGCCGACATGGACACAGACGAAACGACAGACACGGTCGAGGATGCCTCGGCCCTGCTGACCACGTTCGGCAGCCATGACCACCCATTATCGACGAACGTCGTCGACGTGACCACTCAGGGCGCAAAAACCGAGCTGATCTGGGCCGACAACTCCAACACGAACGATACCGTCCGCTACGACCTCGGCAACGGCCCGGTCACCGCACAGATCGATTCCATCGTGTTGCTGGCGGGCATCATCACCTTCCGCGACGGGACCAAGCTCAACTCGGAGCTGTTGGTGTTTCAGGACGACACCGGACATGCCTTCCTGATGGTGCAGGACAACCAGCCGGAACTGGCAGCGCAAGCGATCGACAGCATCACCTTCACCAAAGAGTTGCACTCCAATTTCGGCGTGCTGAAACAGTTGAACAGCGACGACCACCGGTTCATCTGCTTCGGCCCCGGCACTCTGATCGACACACCTACCGGGCCGCGCCGCGCCGACCGGCTGGCGGTGGGCGATCTGGTCACGACGCTGGACGACGGGCCGCAGCCGATCCGCTGGATCGGCAAGCGCCGGATGCGCTTTTCCGGCACCGACACCCCCCCGCCGGTGGTGATCCGCAAGGACGCGCTCGGCCCTGACCTTCCGCGCCGCGACCTCGTGCTGTCGCCCGACCACCGCATCCTTGCGCATACAAGACCGGGCTTCCTCCTGCATGAAACCGAGGGCGTTCTCGCCCCGGCCAAGGCCTTCCTGCGTCAGCCCGGCATCCGGCCGCGCCGGGGCACGCGCCTGTTGACCTATTTCAGCCTGCTATTGCCACGCCACGCGGTGATCATTGCCGAGGGCATCGCGATCGAGAGCCTTTTTCCCGGCCCCGAAGCCTTCGCCCGGCTGACCGGGTCCGAACGCGCCGCCTGGATGCGCCTTGCCGCCGGCGGGCGGATCACTGGCCAGACCCCGGCGCGGATGATGCTGACCACCGCCGAGGCACGCGCCGGGCTCGACACCGGCCAGATCGTCCTGCCCGACACGCCGCCCGCACCCCTTCCCTGGCACGCGCGCCACCCGCCCGAGGCACTCCGGGTGGTGGCGGGCTAAAGCAGGCTTGCCCAGCCGCCCGGACCGTGGTCAACCACCCCCCATGACCGAGGCGTTCGACAGCGTGATCATCGGCGCCGGCGCCGCCGGCATGTTCTGCGCCGCCCGCGCCGGCGCGACGGCCAAGCGCGTCCTCGTCCTCGACCACGCCCGCGCGCCGGGCGAGAAGATTCGCATCTCGGGCGGCGGGCGCTGCAACTTCACCAATCTCGACGTTTCAGCCGCCAATTTCCTGTCGGAAAACCCGCATTTCGCCAAATCGGCACTGGCACGCTTCACGCCGTGGGACTTCATCGACATGGTAGACCGCCACGGCATCGCCTGGCACGAAAAGACACTCGGCCAGCTTTTCTGCGACGGCAAATCGACCCAGATCGTGCAGATGCTGCTGGACGAGATGCGGGCAGTCGGGGCCGAGCTGCGCCTGCAAACCCCGGTCAGTGACATCGCCCACGGCCCGGACGGCTTTCGCCTGACCACGCCCACCGGGCAGATCACGGCCAAAACCCTCGTGCTCGCCACCGGCGGCAAGTCGATCCCCAAGATGGGCGCGACCGGCTTTGCCTATGACATCGCGCGCCGCTTTGGCCACCGTGTCACCGAAACGCGCCCCGCGCTGGTGCCCCTGACCTTCGGCGATGCCTTCGCACCGCTGGCGGGCGTCTCGACCCCGGTCGTCGCGTCCAATGCCCGCGCCAGCTTTGCCGAGAGCCTGCTGTTCACCCATCGCGGCCTGTCCGGCCCGGCGATCCTGCAGATCTCGTCCTACTGGCGCGAGGGCGAGGCAATTTCCATCGACCTCATCCCCGGCAACGACCTTGCCGCCGACCTGCGCGCCCGTCGCCAGTCCGAAGGCCGGCGCGCCATCGCGACCGAGCTTGCCCGCCATATCCCGGCCCGGCTGGTCGAGTTCCTCGCCGCCGATCTCGGCCTTGCCGGAAACCTCGCGGATCAGAGCGACACCCGCCTGCAAGAGATTGAAACCGCGCTGAAAAACTGGACCGTCACCCCCACGGGTTGCGAAGGCTACCGCACCGCCGAAGTCACCCTTGGCGGCATCGCGACCGACGGGCTCTCATCGCAAACCATGATGTCGGAAACCGTCCCGGGCCTCTACGTCATCGGCGAGGCGGTCGACGTCACCGGCTGGCTTGGCGGCTACAATTTCCAATGGGCCTGGGCCTCCGCCGATGCTGCCGGGCGCGCCATCGCGGCTGGCGTCGGCCCGGTCGGCGCGCTAAACAGGAGCGCAGCAACGACCCCGAAGGACACGTCCGGATGAAGATCGCGAGCTTCAACATCAACGGCATCAAGGCCCGTCTGCCCGCCGTCACCGACTGGCTGAACGATGCCCGCCCGGACGTGGCGATCCTGCAGGAGATCAAGTCGGTCGACGAGAACTTCCCCCGCGAGCACTTCGAGGACATGGGCTACAATGTTGAAACCCATGGGCAAAAGTCGTTTAACGGCGTGGCGCTTCTGTCGAAACTGCCGCTCGAGGATGTCACGCGCGGGCTGCCCGACGGCAATGGCGCCGGGCGCGAGGGCGTCGACGATGACGAGGCGCGCTATATCGAGGCGACCGTAGTGGGAGACGTTGCCGTGCGCATCTGCGGCCTCTACCTGCCCAACGGCAACCCCGCGCCGGGGCCGAAATACGACTACAAGCTCAGGTGGATGGAGCGGCTCGAAGCCCGCGCGCGCGCCCTGCTGGCCACCGAACAGGCCTTCCTGATGGCGGGCGACTACAACGTGATCCCGCAGGCCGAGGACGCCGCCCGCCCCGATGCCTGGCGCGACGACGCGCTGTTCCTGCCCGACACTCGCGCCGCGTTTCGGCGCCTCACCAACCTCGGCTTGACCGACGCGCTGCGCGCCCGGACCCAGGCACCGGAGCTTTATACCTACTGGGATTTCCAGCGCGGCGCGTGGCAGCGCAACGACGGCATCCGCATCGACCATGTCCTGCTGTCGCCGCAATGCGCCGATCTTCTGACCGACTGCCAGATCGACAAGGACGTCCGGGCGCGCGAAAAGCCCTCGGACCATGTGCCGATCTGGGTTGAGCTTGCGGCGTAAGAGGCTGACATGACACGAAAGATAATCATCGACACCGACCCCGGTCAGGACGACGCCGTTGCCATCCTGCTGGCGCTGGCCAGTCCGGAGCTCGAGGTTCTGGGCATCACCGCCGTCGCCGGAAACGTGCCGCTGGCGCTGACCGCGAAGAACGCCCGGATGGTCTGCGAAGTCGCCGGGCGGCCCGACGTCAAGGTCTTTGCCGGCTGCGACGCGCCGATGGCGCGCACGCTGGTCACCGCCGAACATGTCCACGGCAAGACCGGGCTGGACGGGCCGGAATTGTGGGAGCCGCAGATGCCGCTGCAAGCCGCGCATGGCGTCGATTTCATCGTCGAAACCCTGCGCAGCGAGCCTTCCGGCAGCGTCACGCTCTGCGCCCTCGGCCCGCTCACCAACCTCGGCACCGCGTTGAGGCGCGCGCCCGAGATTGCGGGGAGGATTGCCGAGATCGTGCTGATGGGCGGCGCCTATTTCGAGGTCGGCAACATCACGCCCGCCGCCGAGTTCAACATCTACGACGACCCGGAAGCCGCTGATATCGTGCTTCATTCCGGCGTGAAGGTCACGATGATGCCGCTCGACGTGACGCACAAGGCGCTGGTCACGCGGGCAAGGCTTGCCGCCTTCGCGGAGCTTGGGTCGCGCACCGGGCGCTTCACCACCGAGATGCTGGATTTCTTCGAGCGGTTCGACATCGGGAAATACGGCTCCGAGGGCGGCCCGCTGCATGACCCCACCACCGTCGCCTACCTGCTGCGCCCGGACCTGTTCGCCGGTCGCTTCGTCAATGTCGAGGTCGAGACCGGATCGGACCTGACCCGTGGCATGACAGTGGCAGACTGGTGGGGCGTGACCGACCGCACGCCGAACGCCACCTTCATCGGCGACATCAACGCCGAGGGCTTCTTTGCGCTGCTGACCGAACGGCTTGGTCGATTGCCTTGATCCCGTCCTTCATCTTGGTATCAATACTCCACGGGGGTCCGGGGGTGTGAAACCCCCGGCTTGCGACACTGGACAAATCCGCTCCCCGTCCCCATTTTCCCATCATGCGCGCGAACTTCGACAATTCCTATGCCCGCCTCCCGGCGCGGCTGTTTTCCCCACAGCCACCCGTCCCGGTGGCCGCGCCAAAGCTCATCGCCGTCAACGAACCACTGGCACGCGAGCTTGGCATCGACCCTGCGACCATCGCCGCCGAAGACCTGTCGGGCAACGTGATCCCCGAGGGGGCCGAACCGATTGCGCAGCTCTATGCCGGCCACCAGTTCGGCAACTGGGCCGGGCAGCTTGGCGACGGGCGCGCGGTGCTTCTGGGCGAGGTGATCGACAGCCACGGCGACCGCCGCGACATCCAGCTCAAGGGTGCGGGGCGCACGGCCTATTCGCGCGGCGGCGACGGGCGGGCCTGGCTTGGGCCGGTCCTGCGCGAATACGTGGTGTCCGAGGCGATGCATGCCTTGGGCGTCCCCACCACCCGCGCGCTGGCGGCGATCAGCACCGGCGAGGTCGTCCATCGCGAAACACCCCTGCCCGGAGCAATCCTGGCGCGCGTTGCGGCGAGCCATATTCGCGTCGGCACCTTTCAGGCGCTGGCCTCGCGCGGCGACACCGAGGGGCTGCGCGCGCTCACCGACCACGCCATCGCCCGCCATGCACCGGGGGCCGAGGGGGCGCTTGGCCTGCTTGAACATACTGTGGCCGCGCAGGCCGGGCTGATCGCGAAATGGATGAGCGTCGGCTTCATCCACGGCGTGATGAACACCGACAACATGACCATTTCGGGCGAGACCATCGACTATGGCCCCTGCGCCTTCATGGATGCCTATCACGGCGCGACCGTGTTCAGTTCGATTGACCGGACCGGGCGCTATGCCTTCCAGAATCAGCCCGACATCGCGCTTTGGAACCTCGCCCAGCTTGCCTCGGCGCTGGTCCCTGTGATCGACGGTGACGATCAGGCGGCGGTGAAGGCCGCGACCGAAGTGCTCGACCGCTTCGCGCCCGCCTTCCGGGCCGAGTGGCTGCGGCTGTTCGGCGCCAAGATCGGGCTGAGTGCGCCGCGCGAGGGTGACGAAGACCTGATCGTGCGGCTCTTGCGGCTGATGTCGGCCTCGAACGCGGATTTCACCAACACGTTCCGCGCACTCGCCTCGGGCGATGCCTCGGCGCATGTCACCGAGGGCTGGCCGGACTGGGCCGCCGACTGGCAGGCGCGGCTGGCCTCCGAGCCGGGCGATCCGACCGCCGCCATGCGCGCCGCCAACCCCGCTGTAATCGCGCGCAACCACCGCGTCGAGCAGATGATCGAGGCCGCCGTTTCGGGCGATTTCACGCCGTTTCACAAGCTGAACGAGGTGCTCGCGCGCCCGTTCGAGGATGGCGCCGACACCGCCGACTATGCCCGCCCTCCGGAGCCGGACGAACAGGTGCATCAGACCTTCTGCGGCACCTGACGGCGGCGGCACCGGCGATCAAATCCGCGTTGGCGCGACACGGCGGGCCTTCCCATGTTGCCCCTTCGCCCCCATATTGGGCGTGAGCAGTAGGAAAAACATGAAACTTGCCAGCTACAACATCCGCAAGGCCGTAGGACTCGACCGCCGGCGCGATCCGGGGCGCGTGATCGACGTCGTCAACGCGATCGAGGCCGACGTGGTCGTGCTGCAGGAGGCCGACCGCCGGCTTGGCATGCGCCCGACCGCGCTGCCCTTCCACCTGATCGCGGAGCACACCGATTTCGAGGCCGTCGCGCTTGCCAACAACCCGGTTTCGCTGGGCTGGCACGGCAACGCCATCCTGGTGCGCCGGGGTATCGAGGTCTCGGACCCGACCCATATCAACCTGCCGGGGCTCGAGCCGCGCGGCGCGGTGTCGGCGGTGATTGGCGGGCGGCTGCGCATCGTCGGCGTTCACCTCGGGCTGATGCGCCGTCACCGGCACGGCCAGCTTCGCCAGATCCGCCGGGCACTCGATCATTGCGGCCTTCCCACCGCCGTGATGGGCGATTTCAACGAATGGTCGCCGCATGCCGGGCTCGAGGAGTTTCAGAACGACTACGTGATGTATGCGCCGGGCCATTCATTCCACGCCGCCCGCCCGGTTGCCTCTCTGGACCGGATCGGGCTGACGCATGACATCGGCCTGCAGGATGCCGGCGTGATCGAGACCAAGCTCAGCCGCGTCGCCTCGGACCACCTGCCGATCTGGGCCGAGGTCGACCTGCCGCCCGCCCTCAGCGACGCCGCGCGGGCCGGTTGATCAGGACGATCCCGACCGCCACCATCGCCAGCTTGACGATCAGCGAGAGCGACAGCGCCTCGTCCAGAAAGAACCACCCGGCGGCCACGCCGATCACCGGCGACAGGAACGAGAACGACGCCACCGCTGCCGCCTTGTAGCGGCTGAGCAGCCAGAACCACGTCAGGAACCCGGCCGCCACGACGATCATCATCTGATAGCCGACCCACCACAGGTGCACCGGTTGCAGATCGCGCAGGAACGGCCCGAAGAATAGCGCGGCCACCATAAGGATCGGCGTCGAGACCAGCAGTTGCCAGAAGATCTGCATGTCCGACGACACGCGGCGCAGGGGCGTCAGCCGTGCCACCAGCACCAGCCCCATCCAGCCCAGCGCACCGCCCAGCGCGAAAAGGTCGCCGATCAGGCTGGCCTCGCCCGCCACCCCGCCCCGGTCGACGATCGCCCAGACCACCCCGCCGAAGGCCATGACCAGCCCGAAGGTCTTGAGCGGCGTCAACCGCTCGCCCGGCAGCAGGAAATGCGCCGAGATCGCCAGCCAGACCGGCATCGAATAGAAGATCACCGAGGTGCGGATCACCGTCGTCATGTCGAGCGCGAGGAACAGGCACAGGAACTCGATCGAGAACAGCGCGCCGATCAACAGCCCGGCGCGGATCGTGCCCGGCGCGAAGTCGAGCCGCTGGCCACGCAGCAGCATCCACCCCAGCACCAGCACCGCACCGCCGGCCGAGCGCAGACCGGCGGCAAATACCGGCTGCAGGCCGTCGTTCACCACCTTGATGACGGCCTGTTGCGATCCCATGATCGTCGCGGTGACGACCAGCAGGATGATGCCGGTGCTGTCGAGATTGCGCTTTTCTTCCATCCGCGCGACAGGACCGATGGGCTGCCCCGAAGTCAACCCGTTTTCCGGCGTCACGGCGCGTGCCGGGACCGCCTCCGATGCCTCGCTGGCGCTGGCGCTGCCCGATCCCGCCCGAGCCTGCTTGCCAATGCCGCCACCCCGCCTTACCTCAAGGCGGCAAGATCACAGGAGAGAGCCATGGATGTCCGCGTGAAATGGGTCGAGGACCGCACCTTCATCGGCGAGGCCGGAACCGGCCACAAGATCGCCTTTGGTGCCGCCAGCGACAACGGCCCCAAGCCCGGCCCCAGCCCGATGGAGCTCCTCCTGATCGGCACCGGCGGCTGTTCGGCCTATGACGTGGTCTCGATCCTCGAGAAGGGCCGCGAGGCAATCGACAGTGTCGAGGTCGAGCTTGAAGCCGACCGCGCCGACACCGACCCCAAGGTGTTCACCCGCATCCACATGCATTTCATCGTCAAGGGGCGTGGCCTGACCCCGTCCAAGGTCGAACGCGCGATTGCGCTGTCGGTCGAGAAATACTGCTCGGCCTCGGCAATGATGGCCGCGACCGCGACGCTGAGCCACGATTTCGAGGTGCTGGAAACCGGCGCCTAACGCCCCGTCAGCCCCAGCGCATAGGCGTCAAGCTGGTCGGCCACGATGCCCCAGCCATCGAAGAACCCCATCTCCTCGTGCTGCTTGCGCGCCTCGGGCGAGCGGTGGCGGGCGATCGCGGTATAGCGCGTGCCGCCATCGGCATTGTCCTCGAGGATCAGGATCGAGGTCAGGAACGGGTCCGGCGCGGGTTTCCAGCCCTCGGTATAGGTGTCGGTGAACACCAGCTTGCGCCCCGCGTCGATCTCGAGCCAGACGCCCTGGTTGCTCATCTCGTCGCCCTCGACATTGAAGGTGGTGTTGAACCGCCCGCCAACCCTGAGGTCAATGTCGCAGGACGTCACCTCGTGCGGTTTGGGCACGAAGAAGTGCAGGATGTGTTCGGGCGTTGTCCAGCACTCCCAGATCAGCGCGCGCGGCGCCTTGAGGTTGCGGGTGAAGCTGAGGTCGGTGTCGGGATCAAGGTCCATCGGCGTCGCTTTCATCGGGTTGCCCACCCAACCTAGCCGGGTTGCGGGCGGTCCGGCATGAAAATCTGCGTGATCGGCGCGGCCTGTCAGGCGTATTGCACCACCATCGCCTCGAAATCCCCGTCACCCATCACCCGCGTATGGTGGCCCTTGCCGTGCAGGTCTTCCATCCGCCAGACGTCGCCGCGCGCGATATCGCGCACCGTGCCGTCGCTGGCCGTCACGCGGACCGCCCCGGCCAGACAGACCAGAACCTGCGGCACCGGCGTCGGGTGGATCGGCTCGTCCCAGCCCGCACGCAGGCGCAGGAACATCACCGCGCGCGCCTTTTCGGGCCGTGAGACCTCGATGTTTCTGGCCGGCGGCGCGAAACTGCGTTCCTCAAGGCTGACATCGACGTCGCGCCAATGGCTTTCGCCCGCCGCATCGACCACCAGATGAGTGTAGCGCATCCGTTTTCCTCCCGTTCGCACGGCCCCGAGTTTATGGCCGCCGCTGCCCTCGGTCCACGAAAACCGCGCTGGCCCTTCCCTTTCCCGGCGTCCGGGCGTATCGCCGACCTGTTTTCCACCCCGGAGTCACCCATGGACAACCTGCGCGGCGCGCTTCTGATGACCCTCGCGATGTTCGGCTTTTCCGCCGAGGATGCGCTCATCAAGACCGTCACCCAGACCGTGCCGCTGGGTCAGCTCCTGATCTACATCGGCGCGGCGGGCGGGTTTTTCTTTGCGATCATCGCCAACCGGCGCGGCTATTGCGTCTGGTCGCGGACGTTCTTCCACCCGATGATCCTGTTTCGCAACGCTGGCGAGATCGTCGGCACCTCCGCCTATGTCCTGGCGCTGACGCTGATCCCGCTGTCGCTGGCCTCGGCGCTTCTGCAGGCCAACCCGCTGTTCGTGGCACTGGGGGCGATCCTGTTTTTCGGCGAACGCGTCGGCTGGCGGCGATGGCTGGCGATCATCGTCGGGCTGGTCGGCGTGCTGATCATCCTGCGCCCCGGCGCCGAGGGCTTTGCCCCCGAGGCGATCATCGGCCTCGTCGCCGCCCTCGCTCTGGCGGTGCGCGACCTTGGCAGCCGCCACCAGCCCAAGAACGTGCATCCCTTGCAGACCTCGACCTGGGGCTTTCTGCTGCTCGTGCCGATCGGCGCGGTGATGCTGGCGCTGTCGGGCGGTGCGGTGCGCATCAGCGGCACCGAGACGGCGCTGATCGCAGGCACCGTGGCACTGGCGATGATCGGCTATCATGCGCTGACACTGGCGATGCAGGCGGGCGAGATCGGTTTCATCACGCCGTTCCGCTATGTCCGGCTGGTGTTCGGCATCCTGCTGGGCTGGGTGCTGTTCGGCGAACGCCCGGACGGCTGGATGCTGTTCGGCGCGGCAATCGTCGTCGGCGCAGGGCTCTATACCCTCATCCGCGAGCGTCGCCTGATGGCCCGTGCGCCCTTCCAAAACGCCCCTTCGCGCGTTATGACGCCCCCGACCGACGACTGACCGACCACCACCAGCCCCAGAGGACCGCCATGAGCACCATCATCGACATCTTCGCCCGCGAAATCCTCGACAGCCGCGGCAATCCGACCGTCGAGGTCGACGTGTTCCTCGACGACGGCACCATGGGCCGCGCGGCGGTGCCCTCGGGCGCCTCGACCGGCGCGCATGAGGCGGTGGAAAAGCGCGACGGCGACAAGTCGCGCTATGGCGGCAAGGGCGTGCTCGAGGCCGTGGCCGCCGTCAACGGCGAAATCGCCGAGGCGCTGGCGGGCATGGACGCGACCGAGCAGGAAGCGCTCGACGCCATGATGATCGAGCTTGACGGCACCCCGAACAAGGCCCGCCTTGGCGCCAACGCGATCCTTGGCGTGTCGCTCGCCGCCGCCAAGGCTGCCGCCGAGTTCTCGGCCCTGCCGCTCTATCGCTATGTCGGCGGCTCGGCCGCGCGCATCCTGCCGGTGCCGATGATGAACATCATCAACGGCGGCGAACATGCCGACAACCCGATCGACATCCAGGAATTCATGATCATGCCGGTCGCCGCGGAGAACATCCGCGAGGCGGTGCGCATGGGTTCCGAAGTGTTCCACACCCTGAAGGCCGAATTGTCCGCCGCCGGCCACAACACCGGCATCGGCGACGAGGGCGGCTTTGCGCCGGGCCTGTCATCGACCCGCGACGCACTCGACTTCATCCTCAAGGCAATCGAAAAGGCCGGCTACAAGCCGGGCGAGCACATCTACCTCGCGCTCGACGCGGCCTCGACCGAGTATTACCGGGGCGGCAAATACGAGATGAAGGGCGAGGGCCTGTCGCTGACCTCCGAGGAAAACGCCGACTACCTCGCGGCGCTCTGCGACGCCTACCCGATCACCTCGATCGAGGACGGCATGGCCGAGGATGACTGGGACGGCTGGAAGCTTCTGACCGACAAGCTGGGCGACAAGGTGCAACTGGTGGGCGACGATCTGTTCGTGACCAACCCGGCGCGGCTGGCGGACGGCATCCGCAAGGGCGTGGCCAACTCGATGCTGGTCAAGGTCAACCAGATCGGCACCCTGTCCGAGACGCTGCGCGCCGTCGATATGGCGCATCGCGCCGGCTACACCAACGTGATGAGCCACCGCTCGGGCGAGACCGAGGACGCCACCATCGCCGACCTCGCCGTCGCCACCAACTGCGGCCAGATCAAGACCGGCTCGCTGTCGCGCTCGGACCGGCTGGCGAAATACAACCAGCTCATCCGCATCGAGGAACAGCTTGGCGAAACCGCCGAATATGCCGGGCGCTCGATCCTGAAGTAAGCCTAGTAGACGCGGAACAACGGATAGCGCCGGGGGCGTCCCCGGCCCCTTCCCTCACCCCCTCAAACCTGCCATCCTGCGCGCAACGCAGGAGGGCAGAGCCTTGACATTCCTCTCGAATATCAAACCGGTCGAGAAGGCCGTCGCGCTTTTCGTCGTCGCCTATCTCGTCGGCTTCACGATCTGGTTCTTCTCGATCGGAAACTTCGAGTTCATCGTCTATATCGTCACCATGCTCATCCTGCTGGCGCTTGTCGGGTCCAGCCTGCGTTCGGCCGAATACCCGCCCCGGATGCTCTGGGCGCTGGCCGGATGGGGCCTGCTGCACTGCGCCGGTGGCGGCGTGCCGGTCGGTGACGGCGTGCTGTATGGAGCCCAGATCGTGCCCATCGTGTCGGACGGCATGGGCGAGATGACGCTGCTCAAATACGATCAGGTGGTGCACGCGCTCGGTTTTGCCGTCACCGCCTGGGTGCTCTGGCATCTGCTCACCCGCCACTACCCCGAGACCCGGCACAGCTGGACCGCCTATGTCTTTCCGGCGCTGGCCTCGATGGGGCTGGGCGCGGTCAACGAGATCATCGAGTTCTCGGCGGTGGTGTTGATCGGCGACACCGGCGTCGGCGGTTACTTCAACACCGCCCTCGACCTCGTCTTCAACGGCGCCGGCGCGGTGCTGGCGATGCTCTGGATCGCCTTTCGCGAGCGTGGCAAGCGGGGTGCTTCGGCCCCGGTCTAGACCCGACGCCAGCCGGGCGGTCAGCATTTTGCGCCGCCCCATTGCCCACCCGGCAAAGCCCGCGTAAACCATTGCCATGACCAACGTGCTCGACAAGATCAAGGCCTACAAGCTCGACGAGGTGGCGGCGCGCAAAGCCCTGCGCCCGCTGTCGGCGGTCGAGGCCGCCGCCCGCGACGCCAGCCCCGTGCGGGGCTTTGCCAAGGCCCTGCAAGAGGCCACGAAATCCGGCTACGGGTTGATCGCCGAGGTGAAGAAGGCCAGTCCGTCGCGCGGCGTGATCCGTCCCGACTTCGACCCACCCGCACTGGCGCGCGCCTATCAGGCCGGCGGCGCGACCTGCCTGTCGGTCCTGACCGACGCGCCCAGTTTTCAGGGCGCGGACGAGTTCCTGACCCAGGCCCGCGATGCCACCACCCTGCCCGCGCTGCGCAAGGACTTCCTCTATGACACCTGGCAGGTCGCCGAGGCCCGCGCGCTCGGGGCCGACTGCATCCTGATCATCTTGGCCAGCGTTTCGGACGCGCAGGCAGCCGAGCTTGAACAGGCCGCGTTTTCCTGGGGCATGGACGTGCTGATCGAGGTCCATGACGAAGCCGAACTCGCCCGCGCCACGGCGCTGAAATCACCGCTTCTGGGCATCAACAACCGCAACCTCAAGACCTTCGAGACCAGCCTCGACACCACCCGCAGGCTGGCGAAACTGGCCCCGAAGGACCGTCTGCTGATCTGCGAATCCGGCCTGTCCACGCCTGCCGACCTCGCCGACATGGCCGCGACCGGCGCGCGCGCCTTCCTGATCGGCGAAAGCCTGATGCGCGAGGCCGATGTCGAGGCCGCGACCCGCGCGCTTCTGGCCAACCCGGTGCCGGCATGACCGACAAGCTCAGCCATTTCGACGAAGCCGGGCAGGCCCATATGGTCGATGTCTCGCACAAATCCGTCACCGACCGCACCGCCGTTGCCGAGGGCTGCGTGGTGATGACGCCCGAAACGCTTGGCCTTGTCACCCGGGGCACGGCGAAAAAGGGCGACGTTCTGGGCATCGCGCGGCTGGCCGGGATCATGGGGGCAAAGAAGACCGCCGACCTGATCCCGCTGTGCCACCCGCTGCCGATCACCAGGGTGGCGCTCGATCTGGTCGCCGATCCGGCGCTGCCCGGTGTGCGCATCACCGCCACGGTCAAGACCGCGGGCCAGACCGGCGTCGAGATGGAGGCGCTGACCGCCGTGAGTGTCGCGGCGCTCACCATCTATGACATGCTGAAGGCCGCCGAGAAGGGGATGCGGATCGAAGGCATCCGGCTCTTGACCAAGACCGGCGGTAAATCCGGCACTTACGAGGCCGACACATGACCACGGTCGCCGAGGCGCTCGACGCGCTCTTTGCGCTGGCGAGGCCGCTAGCGACCGAGCGGGTGCGGCTTGTCGAGGCCGCTGGCCGGGTGCTGGCCGAACCGGTCGTCGCCGAGCGCAACCAGCCTCCCTTCGCCGCCGCCGCGATGGATGGCTATGCCTTGAAGGGCATCGAGGCCGAACCCGGCGCGATGTTCAAGGTCATCGGCACCTCCGCCGCAGGCGCGCGGTTTGAGGGCACCGTGGGCGCGGGTCAAGCGGTGCGCATCTTCACCGGCGCGCCCGTTCCCGTCGGCACCGACCGGGTGATCATTCAGGAAGATGTCGACCGCGACGGCGACCTCATCACGCTTCACCGTGAGCTTGACCGTGGGCCCTATGTGCGCCCGCTGGGGATGGATTTTGCCATCGGCGCGACGCTCAAGGCGCCAAAGGTGCTCGACGCGCGCGACCTTGCGCTGATCGCGGCGATGAACCACGCCGAAGTCACCGTCACCCGCCGCCCCGAAGTGGCGCTGATCGCCACCGGCGACGAGCTGGTGATGCCCGGCGAGACCCCCGGCCCCGACCAGATCATCGCCTCGAACGCCTTCGGGCTGAAGGCGATGATCGAGCAAGCCGGCGCCCGCGCGCGGCTGTTGCCGATTGCACGCGACAACGTGGAAAGCCTGCGCACGATTTTCGGGCTGGCCGAGGGCGCGGATCTTGTCGTGACCATCGGCGGCGCTTCGGTCGGCGATCACGATCTGGTCGCGCCGGTCGCAGCCGAACTTGGCATGGAGCCGAGTTTCTACAAGGTCGCGATGCGTCCGGGCAAGCCGCTGATGGCCGGTCGTCTGGGCAATTCGCTGATGGTCGGATTGCCGGGTAATCCTGTATCGGCAATGGTTTGCGGGACGATCTTCATCCTTCCGATGCTGCGCGCGATGCTTGGCCTTGGCGCCCACCCGGCGCCGCGCCACGCCGCAAGACTGGCCGTCGCCCTGCCCGCCAACGGCGCGCGCGAACACTACATGCGCGCCAATCTCGGGCCCGAGGGCATTCGCCCCCTGGCGCGTCAGGACAGCGCGATGCTCAGCATCCTGCACAAGGCCAACGCGCTTCTGGTGCGCCCGGCGGGCGACCCTGCCCGCGCCGCAGGCGACCTTGTCGATTACGTTTCGTTCTGATTTTCCGCCGGCCCGTTTTCGTTGACACGAAACGGGAACGCGGCTAGAACATTCCCCGAACAAGCCTGCGATGGCAGGCGCGACAGGTTCGGAGGACTGCACCAATGCTGACCCGCAAACAGCTCGATCTCCTGGCATTCATCCACAAACGGGTGCAGCGCGACGGCGTGCCGCCCTCGTTCGACGAGATGAAGGAGGCGCTGGATCTGCGCTCGAAATCCGGCATCCACCGGCTGATCACCGCGCTCGAGGAACGCGGCTTCATCCGCCGGCTGGCGCACCGCGCCCGCGCCATCGAGATCATCAAGCTGCCCGAGGCGCTGGACCCCTCCGGCCGCGCCGGGTTCGAGCCGCGGGTGATCGACGGCGACCGCCCCGACAACACTCCGCCCGCAGCGATTCCGATCGGTGCCGCCCCGGCGCTGGACCTGCCGCTTCTGGGCCGCATCGCCGCCGGCGCCCCGATCGAGACGATCGAGGATGGCGACAGCCAGATCACCGTGCCCGGCTCGATGGTCGGCAAGGGCCCGCATTATGCGCTTGAGGTCAAAGGCGATTCGATGATCGACGCCGGGATCAACTCGGGCGACGTGGTGATCATCCGCGAAACCTCGCACGCCGATAACGGCGACATCGTGGTGGCGCAGGTCGACGGTTATGAGGCCACCTTGAAGCGGTTTCGCAAATCCGGCGACATGATCATGCTCGAAGCCGCCAACCCGGCATATGAAACCCGGCTGCTGCGTGTCGGTCAGGTCAAGGTGCAGGGCAAGCTGGTGGGGCTGATCCGCAGCTATTAGGCGCGCCTATCGCCGCGTCCAGGGGCGCTGTCCCGAGATGTCCGCTTCGGTCGTCACCCGCACCCCGTCACCCTCGACGTAGAGCGCCAGCGCGCCGGTCGACGCCAGCCGGAGCGTGTCATAGAGCGCACAGCCGGGCGGCGGCTCCGGCACCTCGGCGGACACGATCACGATGTCCGCCGCGTCACAGGCGGCCGCGACCCGCTCCGCCGCGCCGCGCCCGGTCAGATGCATGAGCCGCACCTCGCCCAGCACGAACACGTCATCGTCACCCCGCCTGCGGCCATGCGCGACCGGTTGCGGCACCGGATCGCCGTCATTCTCGAGCCAGCTTGCCGCAGCAAACCCATCGCCCCGCTCCTTCGACAGGGCGCGGCCCGCTTGCGTCATCACCCCGACCAGCCCGCCGCCCGGCGACACCAGCACGTCCGGCCGCGTGGTATCCGACCAGATCGCAAAGCCCAGCACCAGCGGCGCCAGCGCGATCAGCCGCCAACGCCCGGTCGCCAGCACCGCCGCCAATCCGCCAATCGTGATCAACCCCAACACCACCGACGCCGGGCTCGGCACATGGCCAACCGCACCGTCCAGCCCGGCAACCCGCTCGGCCACCGTCAAAATCCACGCGATCGGCCAGCGGATCAGGCTCAGCGCCACCCAGGCAAGTCCGACCGGCGCCAGCACCGCCGCCAGAACCGCGCCGGGCATCACCAGCGCGCCCATCACCGGCACTGCCAGCAGGTTTGCCACCAGCCCGAAATGCGACACCTGGTTGAAATGCGCCGCGCCATAGGGTGCGGTCGCCAGCCCGGCCACGGCGGACGAGATCACCACCGCCGAGACGGGGCGCAGCAGGCGCGGCAGGCGTGGCCCCTGCCAGTCGCGCATCCAGCCGAACACCGCGACCAGCGCGGTGGTGGCGGCGAACGACATCTGGAAACCGGGTTCTGCCAGCGCCTCGGGCTGCACCACCATCAGAAGCAGCGCCGCCACCGCCACCGCGCGCAATGTCAGCGCGCGCCGGTCCAAGAGCACCGCGCCGAACATCACCGCGACCATGACGAAGGCGCGTTCGGTGGCGACGTTTCCGCCCGACAGCGCCAGATAGAACGCCCCCGCCTGCAACGCGCCGACCGCGGCGATCTTGCGGATCGGATAGCGCGCGGCAAAGCCCGGAATCAGCGCCATCGCGTAACGCAGCGAGGCAAAGACAAAGCCGGTGAGCAGCCCCATGTGCAGCCCCGAAATCGCCAGAAGATGCGCGAGGTTCGAGCCGCGCAGCGCCGCCAGTGTCTGCGCCGCGATGCCGGTCCGGTCGCCGGTCAGGATCGCGGCGGCGAACGCCCCTTCCTCGCCCGGCACCGTGGCCTGCACCCAGCCCGCGATTCGCGCCCTGAGGCGGCTGATCACCAGCCCGCCCAGCCCGGTTTGCGCCGGCTCCAGCATCAGCGCCGGGGCGCGGGTATAACCGACCGCACCGATCCGGTCGAACCAGGCCATGCGACGAAAGTCGAACCCGCCGGGCTCGACCGGCCCTTCCGGCGCGCCAAGAAACGCGGTCATCGCAATGCGCTGGCCCGGTTCCGGCGTCAGATAGCCCTGCGCCCCGTGGAGCGACACCCTGACCCTCACCGGCAACTCATCGGGCCGCACACGTTCCAATCGCACCCGATCGAGCGTCAGCCGCACCGCCTCGGAGGTCGAGCGGTCAATCGTCACGATCCGCCCCTCGACCGGGCCGTAGTAACGAAAACCCAGCACCGGCCCGCGCATCGTTTCGGTGCGCAAGCCACTGACAAGGACGCCGCCCAGCACCAGCGCCAACCCGAAGGCGAGGCTGGCCAGCCCGGTATACCGCGTCGGCCAGAACCTGACGCCAAGCGCGGTCAGCGCCAGCGCACCCAGCCCGACCAGCGCCCAGGCCACCGCGCCCGGCTCGACCGGCAGGCGGAAATAGGCGGCGATGCCGCTGCCAAGGCAGACCGGCGCGAACAGCAAGAGCCGGCCGCGCAGCCGCTCCAGCCGCCCCGAGATCAGCGCCAGCCGGCTCACCCTTGTTCTCTCCCTTGGCAAGGTCTAGACCTTCGCCACTCTCACCCGAACGTGGTTTCCAAAAGGTTAACGCGCCCATGACTTCGCAGCAGACCACCCCGGTCGTGACCCGTTTCGCCCCTTCGCCGACCGGCTTTCTGCATATCGGCGGGGCGCGCACGGCGCTGTTCAACTGGCTCTATGCCCGCGGGCGCGGCGGCAGGTTCCTGCTGCGCATCGAAGACACCGACCGGGCGCGCTCGACCCCCGAGGCGACAGCGGCGATCATCGAGGGGCTGAAGTGGCTCGGCCTCGACCATGACGGCGAGGTGATCAGCCAGTTCGCGCGCGCCGAGCGTCACGCCGAAGTGGCGCATGAGATGCTGGCGCGCGGCCATGCCTACAAGTGTTTCGCCTCTCAGGACGAGATCGCCGCCTTTCGCGAGGAGGCCCGCGAGGCTGGCCGCTCGACGCTCTATCAAAGCCCGTGGCGTGACGCCGACCCCGCGACCCATCCCGTTGCGCCCTACGTGATCCGCCTCAAGGCGCCGCGCGACGGCGAGACGGTGATCAAGGACCGGGTGCAGGGCGATGTGACGATCCGCAACGATCAGCTCGACGACATGATTTGTTTACGATCCGATGGTATACCTACCTACATGCTCGCTGTCGTGGTCGACGATCACGACATGGGCGTCACGCATGTCATCCGGGGGGACGACCACCTGAACAACGCCGCGCGCCAGATGCTCGTGTATCAGGCGATGGGCTGGGATGTGCCGGTCTGGGCGCATATCCCGCTGATCCACGGGCCTGACGGCAAGAAGCTGTCGAAACGCCACGGCGCGCTTGGCGTCGAGGATTACCGCGCGATGGGCTATCCGGCCCCGGCGCTGCGCAACTACCTGGCCCGGCTGGGCTGGAGCCACGGCGACGACGAGGTCTTCACCGACGCCGAGGCACAGGCCTGGTTCGACCTCGGCGGCATCGGCAAGGGCGCGGCCCGGTTCGACTTCAAGAAGCTCGACCATATCTCGGGCAAGCACATCGCAATGACCGAGGATGCGGCCCTGGTTTCGCAGGTGCAGGATTACCTCGCGGCAGCGGGACAGCCGCTTCTGACCGACACCGGACGCGACGCATTGGCGCGGGCGCTGCCGCTGGTCAAGCCAAGCGCCAAGACCCTGCCGCAACTGCTGGAAAAGGCGCATTTCATCCTTGCGGAACGACCGATCCAGCCGGACGAGAAGGCAGCAGCCGCGCTCGATGATGTATCCCGTCGTATACTCAAAGAATTGACGCCGCGTTTGCAAACTGCTAGCTGGAACCGCGAAGATTTGGAGAGTGTGCTGAACACTCTGGCCGAAGCTCATGACACGTCATTTGGCAAACTCGCCGCGCCGCTCAGGGCGGCGCTTGCCGGCAGGGCTGCGAGCCCCAGCGTGTTCGACATGATGCTGCTGCTCGGCCGCGAAGAAACCATGGCGCGGCTCAACGACGCCGCAGCCTAGCCCGCCCGGTCGACCCGACCGGCAGGCCACAACGAAAGGGACACGCATGGCGAACCAGACGGGAACGGCAAAGCTCAGTTTCAGCGGCAAGGAACTCGAACTGCCGATCTACTCCCCTACCGCCGGACCCGATGTGATCGACATCACGCGGCTTTACGCGATGGGCGACGTGTTCACCCACGACCCCGGCTTCACCTCGACCTCGGCCTGTGAAAGCGCCATCACCTTCATCGACGGCGACAAAGGCGAGCTTCTGTATCGCGGCTATCCGATCGACCAGCTGGCCGAGAAGTCGCATTACCTCGAGGTCTGTTTCCTGCTTCTCTACGGCCACCTGCCGACCGCGCAGGAACTGGAAGACTTCGAAATGCGCGTGACCCGTCACACGATGGTGCATGAGCAGATCACCAAGTTCTTCTCGGGCTACCGGCGCGACGCGCACCCGATGGCCACCATGGTCGGCGTCGTCGGCGCGCTGTCGGCATTCTACCACGACAGCCTCGACATCAACGACCCCTGGCAGCGCGAGGTCGCGGCGGTCCGGATGATCGCCAAGGTGCCGACGATCACCGCGATGGCCTACAAGTATTCGATCGGCCAGCCCTTCATCTATCCGAAGAACTCGCTCGATTACGCGTCGAACTTTCTCTACATGTGCTTTGCGGTCCCGTCCGAGGATTACGAGGTCAACCCGATCCTGGCCCGCGCGATGGACCGGATCTTCACGCTCCACGCCGACCACGAACAGAACGCCTCGACCTCGACGGTGCGGCTGGCGGGGTCATCGGGCGCCAATCCCTTCGCCTGCATCGCCGCCGGCATCGCCTGCCTCTGGGGCCCGGCGCATGGTGGGGCCAACCAGGCCAGCCTCGAGATGCTGCGCGAGATCGGGACAGTCGACCGTATCCCCGAATACATCGCCCGCGCCAAGGACAAGGACGACCCGTTCCGGCTGATGGGCTTCGGCCACCGGGTCTACAAGAACTTCGACCCGCGCGCCAAGGTGATGAAGGAAAGCGCCGACGAGGTGCTGGGCCTGCTGGGGATCGAGAACAACGAAACCCTGAAAGTCGCCAAGGAGCTTGAGCGGATCGCGCTCGAGGATGACTATTTCATCTCGAAAAAGCTCTATCCCAACGTCGACTTCTACTCCGGCATCATCCTCGAGGCGATGGGCTTCCCGACCTCGATGTTCACGCCGATCTTTGCGCTGTCGCGCACCGTCGGCTGGATCTCGCAGTGGCGTGAAATGCTGGGCGACCCGGCACAGAAGATCGGCCGCCCGCGCCAGCTCTACACCGGCGCGACCCGGCGCGACTATATCGACGTCGAAGATCGCTGAGGCCGGGTTCCACCCTGACATGCACAAGGCCGCCCATCGGGCGGCCTTTTTGCTTGCGCGACACAGGCACGAAACCCGCCTCGTCCTTCATCTTGGCTCAACTACTCCGGGGGAAGTTCAATTCGCACCGCGAATTGAACGCGGGGGCAGAGCCCCCGATACCCGGCCCGCCCCTAACGCCCCTCGAACTTCGCCGGGCGCTTTTCCAGAAACGCCACCACGCCTTCCCTGAAGTCGCGCGAGCGTGCCGCCTCGCCCTGCAACCTGGCCTCGAGCGCAAGCTGGGCGCCGTAGGAATTGTCGTGCGATGCGCGCAGCGCCTGTTTCGTCGCGGCGAAGGCGGCGGTCGGACCGCTTGCCAGATAGGCCGCCCGCGCCTGCCATGTGGCGGCGAAATCCGCGTCGTCCACCGCCTCCCAGATCATGCCCCAGTCGGCGGCCTGCTCGGCGTCGATCTTGTCGGCAAAGAGCGAGGCCCCCATGGCGCGTGCCAGCCCGATCGTGCGGGGAAGGACATGGGTTCCGCCCGCGTCGGGGATCAGCCCGATCTTCGTGAAGGCCTGCAGGAAATAGGCCGAACGCGCCGCGATCACCACGTCGGCGGCCAGCGCGAGGTTGGCACCCGCCCCGGCGGCAGCCCCGTTCACCGCCGCGATCACCGGCACCGGCGCCTCGGCGATGGCGCGCAGGATCGGCTCGTATTCGTCGCGCAGCACGCGTTCCAGATCGACATGCGCGGCGTCGACCGGATCGCCCAGGTCCTGCCCCGAGCAGAACGCCCGTCCCTCGCCGGTCAGCACGATCACCCGCGCCTTGCCCGCCGCCGACGTCACCGCGTCGGCCAGTTCGGCGCGCATCTGGGTGTTGAGCGCATTCATCCGGTCGGGCCGGTTCAGCGTGATCACCGCCACCCCGTCCTCGAGTTCGGAACGTATCGTCTGGTAGTTCATCCGGCCCTCCGCCAATCGCGTTTGGCGCACCCTAGCGGTTTGGCCATGGAAGAAAAGCCGGACGCGCCGTCACCTCACGTCAGTCCCGCATCAACTCGGACAACCGCGCCTCTTCGTCGGAGGTCAGCCGGGCATCGGGCTCGCCCGCCTTCGAGCGGCCGCGCAGATAGACCCCGGCCCCGAGCGCCGCGATCAGGAACAGCGCAGGCCCGGCCCACCACAGCAGGATGTTGGCGCCGTCCGGCGTCGGCTTCATCAGCACGTATTCGCCATAGCGATCAACCAGATAGGCGGTCACCTCGTCGTTGCTGTCGCCCGCCAGCAGCCGTTCGCGCACCAGCAGGCGCATGTCGCGGGCGATGTCGGCGTTGGACTCGTCGATATTCTCGCCCCGGCAGACGACGCAGCGCAGGCCCGCCGAGATGTCGCGCGCCCGCGTCTCGAGCGCCGGGTCGTCCAGCACCTCGTCGGGGTTCACCGCCAGCGCGGGTGCTGCGATGAGCGCAAGGATCAGGGCGAGGCGCTTCATTCCGCCGGCACTCCGCCCACGACGGGCGCCTTCGCGGCACCGGCGGCGACGCGGTAGCGCCGGTCCGACAGGCTCAGTGTGCCGCCCAGTGCCATCAGCAGCGAGCCGGCCCAGATCCAGTTGGCGAAGGGCTTGATGAAGGTGCGCACGGCCCAGCCGCCGCCGTCCTGCGGATCGCCGATCACCAGATAGAGGTCGCGCCAGAAGCCGTTGGCGATGGCCGCCTCGGTGGTCGGCATCGACTGCACCGGATAGACGCGCTTTTCGGGCCTGAGCGCCGCCACCAGCACGCCATCCTTGCGCACTTCCATCAGCCCGACGGTCGAGAAGTAGTTCGGCCCCTCCTCGCGCGTCACATCGGCCAGCGTCACCTCGTAGCCCGCGACCTCGAAGGTCTCACCGACCTGGGCGACGCGGATATCCTCGACCTGCCAGGCCATCAGCCCGGCGATGCCCATGAACGTCACCCCCAGCCCGGCATGGGCCGTCACCCGGCCCCAGTCGGCGCGCGGCACCCGCGTGACCCGGCCAAGCCGCGCGAAAAGGCTGCCTGCGCCAAGGCGGCGATAGATGTCCGTCGCCGCACCAGATACCAGCCAGACGCCCAACAGGAAGCCGACCGGGCCAAGGATCGTGCGTTCGCTCTGGATCGTCCAGACGAGGAAGAAGGTGAGCACCGCCAGCACCATCGCGGGCACCAGCGATTTCAGCACCCGCCCGAGGCGCGCGCGTTTCCACGGCAGCATCGCGCCGATCGGCAGGATGATCGCGATCGCGACCATGAAGGGGGTGAATGCCGCCTCGAAGAACGGCGCGCCCACCGACAGCTTGCGGTCAAAGAACATCTCGGCCACCAACGGCCACATCGTGCCGATGAAGACCACGAAGGACGACACCGCCAGAAGGATGTTGTTGACCACCAATGCGCTTTCGCGGCTGACCATGCTGAACACGCCCTTGGCCTCGAGCGCATTGGCGCGGAAGGCATAGAGCACCAGTGCTCCGCCGGTGAAAAACAGCAATATCAACAGGATGAAGATGCCCCGCGACGGGTCCGAGGCAAAGCTGTGCACCGAGGTGATGATGCCCGAGCGCACGATGAACGTCCCGATCAGCGAAAACCCGAAGGCGAGGATGGCCAGCAGGACGGTCCAGCTTTTCAACGCCTCGCGCTTTTCGACCACGATGGCCGAATGAAGCAGCGCAGCGGCGAACAGCCAGGGCATGAACGACGCGTTCTCGACCGGGTCCCAGAACCAGAACCCGCCCCAGCCCAGCTCGTAATAGGCCCACCAGGACCCCAGCGCGATGCCGATGGTCAGAAAGACCCAGGCCGCCAGCGTCCATGGCCGCACCCAGCGCGCCCATGCGGCATCGACCCGGCCCTCGATCAGTGCGGCGACGGCAAACGAGAACGCCATGCTCAGCCCGACATAGCCGAGGTAGAGGAACGGCGGATGGAACGCGAGGCCGGGGTCCTGAAGCAAGGGGTTCAGGTCCTGCCCGTCGAACGGCGGCCGCGCAAGGCGCAGGAACGGGTTGGAGGTGAACAGGATGAACGCGAGGAAGGCGAGGCTGATCGCGCTCTGCACCGACAGCACGCGGGCGCGCAGCCGTGGCGGCAGGCCTGCGCCGAACGCCGCCGCCGTTGCCCCGAACAAGGTCAGGATCAACACCCAGAGCAGCATCGAGCCCTCGTGGTTGCCCCAGACGCCGGAGATCTTGTAGAGCATCGGTTTCGCCGAATGCGAGTTCGCCCAGACCAGCCGGAGCGAGAAATCCGAGGTCACGAAGGCCCAGGTCAGCGCAGCGAAGGCGGCACCGGTAAAGAAGAATTGCAGGAGCGCAGCCGGGGCCGCCACGGCCATCCAGCCGGTCCAGCCCTTCTGTGCCCCGATCATCGGCACCACCGTCTGCACGATGGCAACCCCAAGCGCCAGGATCAGCGCGACATGTCCAAGTTCAGCTATCATGCGCGGACAATATGCCGGATCGCGGCCGGGGCCAATGCCATGCGCGCCGATGTCGCGGAAAAGTAATCGAGGCCCGGAGGGACGATCTTGTGTCGGATTTCCCACAGGGCACTGCATCTGACGCCGGTGTGATAGCGCGCCGCCACAAAGCGTGCGATAATTCGCGCAATCGAGCAGGAGAACAAAAAACAATGAACAAAAAGATGAAAACAATTCTGCTGGCCTCCGGGCTGGCAGTTGCGGCATTGGCCCCGGCCCATGCCCAGGGCTTCGATGGCACCTATGCCGGTATCTATGCCGGTGTTTCGGTTTCCGGGGGCCCCGGATGGCTTGGTGGCGTCCAGGGCGGCTACAACTTCACCTTCGGTGGTGGCGCCCTTGCCGGGATCGAAGCCGATCTTGGCGTGACCAACGCCGGAACGGTGCTCGGCACGGCGGTCGGGCGGCTCGGCTATGCCTTCGGTTCGGACGCGATGATCTACGGCGCGGGCGGTGCGGGCACCGACGGGTCCATCACCTACTACCAGCTCGGCGCGGGTGCCGAGTTCAACGTGACCGACGATGTCTATCTGCGTGGCGGGGTCGACCGGCTCAAGCCCTTCTCGGGCGCGGCACCGGCATACCTTGGCAAGATCGGCGCCGGCTACCGGTTCTGAGCGGATCGGGCCATCCGGCGCGGCGGGATCGCCCTGCCCTCAAATCCTCATGCCGTCCGGTTCTACCGGGCGGCTTGCGCTGTTTCGGCCGGAAGATGCCGCGTCGTCGCGCGCGGCCTTGGCAGCCTGGCCGCGACCGCCTATTATCGCTTCAGCGTCAGCCACCGGTTCGGACCGGTGCGAGATCGAAGGAAACGCATCATGCGCCTGCTACCGATGACCCTGATTGCCCTGTGCCTGGCGGCGACGCCGGCCCTTGCCGATGCCAAGCCCACCTGCTGGCCCATGGGCGAGAGCGTCGGGATCTTCAACTGGCCCGGCACGCCCTCGACCACCTGCCGCGACCGCGCGGCAGATCAGACGCCGGGCGTGGCAACCCTGCCCCGCACATCCGAGGCGCGGGTTTCCGGCAAGGCGGCCTCGCCCGCAGCCGGCACCAGCGTGACCTTTTCCGGCGAAGCCTATGCCGGGCTGGCCTGGGCGTTCTGAGGCAGCGACTCGGCGCCCTCGCTATTCGCGTCACACCACGACGAAGGCCAGCACTGACAAGCCCACCGACACGGCCACCGGCCAGAGAAATCCCGCGCCGTGGCGGCCGAACGAGCGGTGGATCACCGCGAAATGCAGGATCGCGCCAACGACATAAAGCGCGAGCAGCGCCAGCACCGCCGGGTGCCCGACCGCCCAGCCCGGCCGCCCCATCAACTCGAAGAGCCAGCCCCAGCCGGTCACCAGCGCGATGCCGGACCAACTGACCGCCATGCCAAGCGCCAGGGGCGTCGCGCGCACCGCCCAGAGCCAGAAGAACGTCGCCGCGATCATCGCCGCCATCAGTGCTATCGCGCCGTAAACCAGCGTGAATACCGCCGCGAACCCCGCCAGCGCGTAGCCTGCGCCCAGCGTCGCTGCGACCAGCGCGATCAGAACCAATGCCTGTTTCATCGGGCCAGAACCTCCCTCACCGCGCGGTCGAGGTCTTCGGCGGCGCGCCGGTTGCGTTTGATCGCCTCGTCAAGCTGCACCCCGGCAAGACGGCGGCGCAGGCAGCGGGCGGCGTATCTGAGCCAGCGCATCACCGGCCTCCGTTTCCTGCGGGCAGACGCTCGCGGATGATGGTGGTGATCTCGATCAGGATCGACGAGTTCTTGTCGAGCACGGCGCGGGTGGCCTGATCCTTCTGCAGGTCGCGCCAGAGCAGGTAGAACACCAGCAAGACCCACGGCCCATGTTCGGCAACCAGCGAGACGAAGAACTCAGGCGCCATTGCCGGCCCGCCAGTCGTTGATCGCCGGATTTTCGTCGCCGGTGGCCGAGGCCCCGGCCTCGAGTGCGCCAAGGGCGGCGAGGTTGCGCATCACGGCGGAGGTGCGCAGCATGGTGTCCGACAGGCTGCGCTGGAACTCCTGCCCCTTCAGCTGGTGGCGCGCACCGAAATAGAAGCTGACGATGGCCCCCATCAGCCACCACAGCGGCTCGGGCACCAGAGCAAGCCCCTGCATCCGCGCGGCGAACCAGATCGGGTTGGTCATCGCGGCGACGAACAGCCCCAGCGTGCCAAGCGCCAGCGCCGGGCGCGGCAGGCGGTTCAGCCCGTCCATCAGCCGGTCGAACCAGCCCCGGCGTTCGCCGGTGAATTCGGACGCGAACTCGGCTAGGGCTGCGGCGCGCCAGTCTGCCTCGCGCGCCGCCCCTGCCTCGGTGTTTTCCAGAAACACCTCGGCGGTTTCGCGGATCACGTTGCGACCGCCGCCAAACAGCGCGCCAAGAACGGTGCCGATCACCCCCATGACGCCACCCGGTCGCGATGTTCGGCTTCGGTCAGGCGGTATTTCGGCTGGATGAAAGCCTCGGCGCGCAGGATCCAGCCGCCCTTGCCGCCGTCGCGGCGGCGGGCGTATTTGCGGCTGGCGGGGCGCTGGTCGGCAAGGCGGTAGTAGTAGTTGCGCCGGGCGATGCCATAGGCGTCGGCGATATGGGTCGGCGCGATCTTGGCCGCCTTGTGTGCGGCGGCGATGGTCTCGGGGCCGATGGCACCATCGACGGCCACCTGCTGCCCCATCCGGCCCAGCATCCTTTGCAGGATGCGCACGGCATTGGCGCCGGAATTGACATACATGTCGAAGACGCTGGCATGCAGCACCTCGGGCAGTGCGGCGATGTTCGGCGCCTCGAAATAATGCCGGATGAAGATCGCGCGGGCCTGATCGCGCGTGAGGTGCCGCACGTCCGCCGTCGTCACCTCGCCGTCGCCATCAAGGTCGAGCCCGAGGCGGCGCATGGTGTGGATCGTCACGCCGTGATTCGTCGCGCCGCCCGGATCGTCCGGGTCGTTCACATAGCCGCCCTCACGGTCGAGGATTTCGTCGGCAATCTCGCGGATCGTCTGCATGCGCCTGCCCCATTGGTGGTTTTGGGCAAGCATGGCGCGGGAAGGTTAAGACCCGCGAAAGGCAGCGTTCGGTGGGGCTCGGCCTAGCTTTCCGGCTCCTGATAGACACCCTGTTCCTTCAACGCGTCCACGATTTCGCGCGGCACGTATTCCTCGTCATGTTTGGCAAGGATTTCAGAGGCTTCAAAGACGCCGTTCACAAGCTTTCCGGTGCCGATCATGCCCTGATTCTCGGCAAAGAGGTCGGGCAGGATGCCGGTGAAGACCACCGGCACCGAGGCGCCGCCGTCGGTCACGGAAAAGCGGATCGTCTCGCCGTCGCCGCGCACCAGCGTGCCGGTTTCCACCAGCCCGCCAAGGCGGAACACCTCGTTCGGTTCGGGCGGCTCCTCCATCACCTGCACCGGCGACCGGAAGTAGTTGATACCGTCCTGAAACGCATAGCCGATCAGCCCCGCCGACAGCGCCAGCGCGAAGAAGGCGATCAGGATGACCTGCACCCGACGACGTTTTTTCAGACCCTTCATTCCGGCCATCACAGCCTCCTAAGGAAAGACCGGGGCAAGCATCAGCCCGGTGGTTTCGTCTTCGCCCAGCATCAGGTTGGCGTTCTGCACCGCCTGCCCCGACGAGCCCTTGGCGAGATTGTCGAGCGCCGCCACGACCAGCGCGCGGCCCGGTATCCGGTCGCCGATCACGCCGATATGGCAGAAGTTCGAGCCCGTCACCTGCCCGGTCCCCGGCGCCTGCCCGAACGGCAGCACGACGATGAAAGGCTCGGCCTCGTAGCGCGCGGCAAGTGTCGCATGGATCATGCGCGCATCGCCCTCGACATAGCAATCGGCCAGGATGCCGCGGTTGATCGGCACCAGATGCGGCGTGAAGGTGATGCGCACGTCGCGCCCGGCGATGGCGGAAAACTCCTGATCGAACTCGCCCAGATGCCGGTGCTTGCCGCCCTGGGCATAGCCCAGAACATCGGTCGAGCGCTCGGCGAACAGCATGTTCTCCTTGAGGCTGCGGCCCGCGCCGGACACGCCGTTCTTGAGGTCGCAGATGATCCGGTCAAGGTCGATCACGCCCGCTTCGATCAAGGGGCGCAGCGCGAATTGCACGGTGGCCGCGTTGCAGCCGGTGCCCGCGACCAGCCGCGCGCCCCGGATTTCGTCGCGGTAGAACTCGGTCAGCCCATAGACGGCCTGTTTCTGCAACTCGGTCGCGACATGCGGCGCGCCATACCATTTTTCATATTCCGCCGGGTCTCGCAGGCGGAAATCGGCGCCGAGGTCGACGACCTTCACGCTGTCGGGCAGATCGCGCACCAAGGCCTGGCTGAGGCCATGCGGCAGCGCCGCGAAGGCCAGATCGACGCCCGAGAAGTCGATATCCTCGATGGTGGTGAGCGCGGGCAGGTCGAGGTGGCGCAGGTGCGGATAGACATCGGCCATCCGCTGCCCGGCCTTGCGGTCAGCCGAAAGCGCGACGATTTCCATCGTCGGATGCGTGGCGATGAAGCGGACAAGTTCGGCGCCGGTGTAGCCCGAGGCGCCCAGAATGGCGATCTTGTGGGTCATGGTGGCCCTTCGTGCGTTCGGGGAGGAGATAGGTGCAATCGCGGCCCGGCGCAATCACGCGCGTTCGAAAGTGATCTTTCGTCGCAGGAAACGGGTGGCCTGATCCGACACCTTGCGCGCGTCCCCGGTGGTCAGGAACTTCGACCCCGCGCCGGGGCCGATCATGCCCGGATGGCGCGTCAGGTAGTCGGCAAGGCTGGCCGCGACCAGCCCGGCCTGGCTGTAGACCGTCACGCCTTCGCCCAGCGCATCCTGAAACGCCGCCTGCATCAGCGGATAATGCGTGCAGCCAAGGATCGCGGCGTCGGGCCGGGGCATCTTGCGCTTGAGCGCATCGACATGGCTGCGCACCAGCGCTTCGGCGAGGATCAGGTCGCCCTCCTCGATCGCGTCCACGACTCCGCCGCAGGCCTGCGCCTCGACATCGACGCCGATGGCACGAAACGCCAGTTCACGCTGAAAGGCGCGGCTGGCGACGGTCGCAGGCGTGGCGAACAGCGCGACATGCTTGACCGCCACCTCACGCGGCGGCGAGTTGTCGCCCCAGCCGCGTTCGGTCATCGCCTCGATCAGCGGCACGAACACGCCAAGCACCCGCTTGTCATGCGGCAGCCAGCTTTCCTGCATCCGGCGCAGCGCCGCCGCCGAGGCGGTGTTGCAGGCGAGGATGACCAGATCGCAGCCCTCGTCCCACAGCCGCTCGACCGCCTTTGTCGTCAGCGCGAAAATGTCGTCGGCATCGCGCACGCCGTAGGGCGCATGGGCGTTGTCGCCGAAATAGACGAAGGGCACTTCGGGCAGGCGCTGCGACACAGCCTCAAGCACGGTCAGGCCGCCAAGCCCCGAATCGAATATTCCAACTGCCATGTGACTGCCTCAAGCCCGGTGGTTGCGGTGGTTTCGGCGACAGGAATATGACCCTTGCCCGCGGAAATCCATCGCGGAATTCGCACCGGCGGCAAATCGCGCTCAGGTCTCGCGCAGCGCCCGGCGCATGATCTTGCCGGTGGCGGTCATCGGCAGGGTATCGACGAATTCCAGCGCGCGCGGTGCGACATGCGGGCTGACCTTGTCGCGCACCCGCTGGATCAGGGCGTCGCGCAACCCGTCGCCGGCAGTGCCTTCGCGCGCGATGACATAGGCCTTCACCACCTCGGTGCGCAGCGCATCCGGCACGCCGATCACCGCCGCCATGACCACGTCGGGATGGCCGGTCAGGCAGTTCTCGATCTCGGACGGGCCGATCCGGTAGCCGGCCGAGGTGATCACGTCGTCGTCGCGGCTGACGAAACCGACATAGCCGTCCGCATCCATCACGCCGAGATCGCCGGTCTTCAGCCAGTCGCCGACGAATTTCTCCGCCGTCTTCTCGGGCAGGTTCCAGTAGCCGAGGAACATCACCGGGTCGGGGCGTTTCACCGCGATCTCGCCGGTCTCGCCGGCGGCAAGCCGCCTTCCCTCGCCATCAATGATCGCCACCTCGTGGCCCGGCACGGGCTTGCCGATCATGCCCGGACGCGGCTCCATCACGCTGGCCATGGTGTTGACGACAAGGTTGCACTCGGTCTGGCCGTAGATCTCGTTGATCGGCGCGCGCAACACGTCGCGCCCCCAGTCAAGCAGGTCGGCACCAAGGCTTTCGCCGCCCGAACTGATCGCGCGGATGTTCACCGCGTCGGGCACCGTCGCGCGACGCATCAGCTTGAGCGCGGTGGGCGGCAGGAACAGCGTGCGCACGCGGTAGTCGGCAATCAGGCGGAAGGCGTGGTCGGGGTCGAACTTGCGCATCCGGTGGCTGATCAGCGGCACGCCGTGGTAGAGACAGGGCATGGCGAGGTCCATCAAGCCGCCGATCCAGGCCCAGTCCGCCGGGGTCCAGCCGACATCGCCGGGCTGCGGGAAGCGCTCCAGATGGCACTCGATCGCCGGCAGATGGCCAAGCAGCACCCGGTGGGCATGCAGCGCGCCCTTGGGCGGGCCGGTGGTGCCGGAGGTGTAGATCAGCACCGCCGGATCGTCGGCCAGCGTTTCGACCGGCGCGATGGGCCGGGCCGCCGCGATCTCGTCCCAGAGGTTGCGGATCGGGGCGGGCGCGGGATCGGTGGAATAGATCTCGGCCAGTTCCGGCAGATCGGCGCGGATGCCGGTGAGTTTCTCAAGCCCGCCCGCGTCGGTCACGACAACCTTGGCGCCGCTGTCGGCCAGCCGGAAGGCCAGCGCATCGGGGCCGAACAGCGCGAACAGCGGCAGCACGATGGCGCCGTGTTTCTGCGCCGCGAAATGCGCGATCAGCACTTCCGGCCCCTGTTCAAGCAACACGCCGACCCGGTCGCCCTTGCCCACACCGCGCGCGGCAAAGCTGGCGGCGAGCCGGTCGGAGGCATGTTTGATCTGGCCGTAGCTCCAGTGGGTCGCGCTGCCGTCGGCGGCAACATGCGTCAGCGCCGGCCGCTCCGGGGTGTCGCGCGCCCATGAGTCGCAACAGGCCTCGGCGATGTTGAAATGCGTCGGGATGTTCCAGCGAAAGCCCGCGCGGATCTCGTCCCAGGTGCCCCAGGTGCGGATCATGCGCCGGTCGGTCATTGGGCGAAGACCTCAAGCTCGTGCAGGCCCGTCAGCCCGACCTCGAGCAGGCGCAGCGCGGGCAGCGAGATGCGGCTGCCCGCCCCGGCAGGCCCGTCGATCGGGCGCAGTTCGACCTGAACGCTCTTGCCGTTGGCCACCGCCTGCACCCGGCCTTGCCGCAACGATGTCACCAGCGGGGTTTCAAGCCAGAAGCCGGGTTTGGCGGGGCTGCCGAGTGCGGCCACGGTGCGCCCCAAGCTGGCCTCGCCCGCAGGTTTCGGCGCGGCAACGGCGGCGGCGCGTTCCTCGGGCGTGGTGGTGTCGAAGGCATCCGCCGTCGCCGCACCTCGGGGTGCCAGCGCGGCGGCGCCGCCGGGGCGCGGGGCGGGCCGGGTCATGCCGTCGGGCGGCGACATGTCCTGAGGGGCGCCGCCGATCAGGCTGCACCCGGACAGGACGAAAGCGAGGAGGGCGAGACGTTTCATGGCGCAAGGTTACGGTCAAATCGTCGTGCGGGCAACGTCAGACGCTTGCGCCCGCTGCGCGACCGGCCTAACTTGACCATATGACTCAGACATCGCTCATCGACCCGTTCGCGCGCCCGATCACCTATCTCAGGTTGTCGGTCACAGATCGCTGCGATTTTCGCTGCACCTATTGCATGGCCGAGGAGATGACCTTCCTGCCGAAAAAGGAGCTGCTGTCGCTCGAGGAGCTTGACCGGATATCGACGGCCTTCATCGGGCTGGGGGTGCGCAAGCTGCGCATCACCGGCGGCGAGCCCCTGGTGCGCAAGGATATCATCAAGTATTTCAACGCGATGTCGCGCCATCTTGAATCGGGCGCGCTGGATGAACTGACGCTGACGACCAACGGCTCGCAACTTCACCGCTTCGCGCAGCCGCTGTTCGATGCAGGGGTGCGGCGGGTCAATGTCTCGCTCGACTCGCTCGATCCCGACAAGTTCGCCGCGATCACCCGGCGCGGGCGGCTCGATCAGGTGATGCGTGGAATCGATGCGGCACAGGCGGCGGGGCTTCGCGTCAAGATCAACGCGGTGGCCCTGAAGAACTTCAACGACGTCGAATTGTTCGATCTGGCCGACTGGTGCGCGTCACGCGACATGGACCTGACCTTCATCGAGGTCATGCCGATGGGCGACGAGGGCCACGAGGACCGGCTCGATCAATACTGGCCGCTTACCGACCTGCGCGACCGGCTGGCCGAGCGCTTTACCCTGACGCCGCTGGCCGAGCGCACCGGCGGCCCGGCGCGCTATGTGCGGATCGAGGAGACCGGCCAGAAGATCGGCTTCATCACGCCCTTGACGCATAACTTCTGCGAAAGCTGCAACCGGGTGCGGATGACCTGCACCGGCGAGCTTTACATGTGTCTCGGGCAGGAAGACCGCGCCGACCTGCGCGCGCCGCTGCGCGCTTCGCCCGACGACGCGCTGCTGATCGAGGCGATCCGTGCGGCGATTGCGCGAAAGCCCAAGGGGCACGATTTCGACTATTCGCGCCAGCGCGCCGATGGGCAGGTCAGCCGGCACATGAGCCATACCGGCGGCTGACTCGCCCGCCAGCGCGGCCGGGAGTGAGGCGGCCTGTCAGGTCGCGGCTGCGGGCTGGTCCGGGTCCTTGTCGTTCTTCTCGCGCATCAGCCACTTCGTCGGCAGCATCAGCCAGGCGGTGCCGATCCAGAACAGAAGCTCGAACAGTGCGTTGCTGCCGGGAGCCTTCTGCCCCTTGAGGCGGGCCGGGAACGCGTCGAAGGTATTGCCCAGAAGGTTGCCGAAGAAGATCGCCCGGATCATCAGCATGATGTCACGCGCCGTCGTCTCGCCGTAGAAGGCGTTGAGCCGCGCCGTCATCTCGGGGTCGGGCTGGCGGTTGGTTTCGGCGTAGTGTTGCGCGAACAGAAGCCCCGGCAATTCGTGCTCGGAGGCCGAGGCCTCGAATTGCAGGTCGAACATGCTGCGGATTTCCTCGTCGCTCATGCCGCCCTCGACCGCCTGCTTGGCGTGAAACCAGGTGCAATAGGTGCAGCCGTTGATCGCGGTCACCACCATCATGATCTTGCCGATGAAATCGCGCCCGACCTCGGGGTTCTTCATCGCACGGACCATGGCTGGTGCGCGCGAGATGAGAAAGCCCAGATCGCCGAACAGGATCGACGGGGTGAAGATCTTCTTGTCGTAGACATTCTTGTCGATGGTTGCTTCGGCCATGATTGTGTCCCCCCTTACAACCCATAGATGTGCATGTAATAGGTCTATTACAACCGGACTTGATGTCGCGGGGCGCAAGCCGTGCGTCGAATGACCAGCAGTGGATGGCTGCTGCCGCACTCCCGACCGCGCGGCGGATCAGGTCAGAGACGCGGCGATCCGCCCAAGATAGGCCGCGACCAGCGCCTCGGCGCGGGCCCGGCTGTCCGCCTCGGCATAGACGCGGAACTCGGGCGCGTTGCCGGAGGGGCGCAGGTGGACGATCTCGCCGTTCTCGAAACGCACGCGCAGCCCGTCGGTCTGGTTGACGGTGGCGATCTGGCCGGTCGGGGCAAAGAAGGCGGCGCGGCTATCGGGGTTGTCCGTGAGGTCGGCAAGGAAGGCTCGCGCCCTGGCCGGGTCGATCCGCTGCACCCGGTCGGCGGCGGTGAATCTGCGTGGCAGGCTTGCCACCAGATCGGCCAGAGGTTTGCCTGCGGCCTTGGCGGCGGCGAGCGGCGCGAGGATCGGCAGGAGCGAATCGCGCGTCATCAGCGGCGCGATGCGTCCGGCTGGGGTGTCGGCGGCAAAGCCCAGCAGGAAGCCGCCATTGGCCTCGAACCCCACGACCTTCACGGTAGGATCTGCGGCCAGCGCCGCCTCCATCGCCGCCACGACATAGGGCGAACCGATGCGCGTCAGCGTGGTGTCAAACAACCCCGTCACCAGCGAATTCGACGATACCGGCGTCACAATCTGCCGCGCGCCGAGATACCGCGCCGTCAGCACGCCGAGGATGTCGCCGGGAATGACCGCGCCCGCCGCATCGGTCAGCATCGGCCGGTCGCCGTCGCCATCGGTCGAGGCGATGGCGTCAAGGCGTTGCGCGGCGCACCAGTCTTGCAGCATCGCGCGGGTGGCGGGGTCGACAGCCTCGGTATCGACCGGGATGAAATGGTCCGAGCGCGCAAGCGGCAGCGGCGTGGCGCCGAGGGCGGCGAGCACATCAACCAGCACGTCGCGCGCGACCGACGAGTGCTGATAGACGCCGATCCTGAGCCCGGCCAGCGCGCCCGGCCCGAAGGCATCGACGTAGCGCGCGCCGTAGGCCGCAAGCGCGCTGTCAGCCTTCCTCCCCTGCCCGGCCTTGCCCTGCGGCGTGGCACCGGCCTTGAACGCCGCCGTGATCGCCGCCTCGTCGGGCTTGGTGATCTCGCCACTGGCGCGGTAGAACTTCAGCCCGTTGCGGTCGGCGGGGATGTGGCTGCCCGTCACCATCACCGCAGGCGCGCCCGCCGCCAACGCGGCCAGCGCCAGCGCCGGGGTCGGCAGCGGGCCGCAATCGACGGTATCACAGCCCGCGCCCGCTGCCGCCGCGATCACCGCAGACGCGATGGCGGGCGAGGATGGACGCAGGTCACGCCCGACGAACAGTGGCCCCTCGGGCGGGCAGGCGCTCAGGAACGCACGGGTATAGGCCGCGACGGTGGCACCGTCCAACTCGGTGACAAGGCCGCGCAGGCCGCTGGTTCCGAATGACAAGGTCATGTCGCGCTCCGCTTGCGATCGGTTCCGTCTTGCCTAACGCCTTTTGCGTCATTGCTGAACCGGGAAAAGCGCGGGCTGGCCCGCATCGCGTTCCGGGGCGCGGGCATTGCATCGGGCGGCAGCCGCCAGGCATGGCCGTTGTTCAGGGTTGTGCCGGACAGGCGTTGCAAGGATGATGACGGGAAACGTGGGCAGCAGGCGGGTAGTCAATGGTCATTCCGGTTATTCTATGCGGCGGATCGGGCACCCGGCTTTGGCCCCTGTCGCGCAAGTCCTATCCCAAGCAATTCGTGCCGCTGGTGGGCGAGAATTCGTTGTTTCAGGCCTCGGCATTGCGGTTTTCCGACAACGCCGAAGGGCTGGCATTCGCACCGCCCGTGGTGCTGACCAACTCGGATTTCCGTTTCATCGTCACCGAACAACTGGCCGGAATCGGCATCGACCCCGGCGCGATCCTGATCGAGCCTGAGGGGCGCAACACCGGCCCCGCCGTGCTGGCCGCCGCGCTTCATATCGCCCGCAGCGACCCCGAGGCGGTGATGCTGGTGGCTCCGTCCGATCATGTCGTCACCGATGTCGCCGCCTTCCATGCGGCGATCACGCAGGGGCTGGCGGCGGTGGCCGAAGGCAAGCTCGTGACCTTCGGCATCGCGCCGACGCATCCCGAAACCGCCTATGGCTATCTTGAGCTTGCGACCCCGCCCGATGGCAGCGGCGCCCCGGTCGCGCTGGCGCGGTTCGTCGAAAAGCCCGATGCGGCGCGCGCGGCCGAGATGCTCGCCGCCGGCACCTACCTGTGGAACGCCGGCATCTTACTTGTGAAGGCCGCCGACATCATCGCCGCCTTCAAGGCCCATGCCCCGGACCTGATCGCGCCGGTCAGCGCCGCCGTCGAGGCGGCCGAACCCGATCTGGGCTTTTTGCGCCTCGCCCCCGGACCATGGGCCGAAGCGGGCGACATCTCGATCGACTACGCGGTGATGGAGCATGCGGGCAACCTTGCCGTGGTGCCCTTTGCCGGTGGCTGGACCGACCTTGGCGGCTGGGACGCGGTCTGGCGCGAGACCGGGCCGGATGCACGTGGCGTCAGCCTGTCGGGCAGCGCTACCGCGATCGACTGCGACAATTCCCTGCTGCGCTCGGAAAGCGACCGGCTCGAGGTGGTGGGCATCGGTTTGCGCAACGTCATGGCCATCGCGATGAACGACGCGGTGCTCATCGCCGACATGTCGCGCGCGCAGGACGTGAAACAGGCGGTCGCGGTCCTGAAGGCGAAGAACGTGGCACAGGCCACCACATTCCCGATAGATTATCGCCCCTGGGGGTGGTTCGAGAGCCTCGTCATCGGCGACCGCTTTCAGGTCAAGCGCATCCACGTCCACCCCGGCGCGGTGCTGAGCCTGCAAAGCCATTTCCACCGCTCGGAACACTGGATCGTGGTCTCGGGCACCGCCAAGGTGACGGTGAACGACGAGGTGAAACTGGTGGCCGAGAACGAGAGCGTCTATGTCCCATTGGGCGCGCGGCACCGGATGGAGAACCCCGGCAAGGTGCCGATGGTGCTGATCGAGGTGCAAACCGGCCGCTATCTCGGCGAGGACGACATCGTGCGCCATGAGGACGTCTATGCGCGCGGTCAGGGCGCAAAGGGATAAGACCGGCGCGCGCCACGTTTTCGGCACCGGCCCGCCCTGCCCGCGCCAATCTCGTTTGCCATGCTGGTCGCCGGACCTTCCGCCAGAAGAAGGCCGACAGGGCACCGAAACCCGGCCCGCGCGATCTGCGGGCCAACCACGGAGCGAGCCAGATGGCGTCAAGCACCGACCCCAGACCCCCGGCGAACCGCAAGCCGGACCCCACAGACAGCGACCCCCAGGACAAGGCCGACCGTCAGAACCAGCCGCAACCCCGGCCGGTTCCGGTCCTCAGGCCGATTTTCACCGACTGGGCCGCGTTCTGAATTGATCGCGCTGCCGGCGCGGGCATAATGGCGCCATGACGCGCCCGATCTCGACCATCGCGAACCTTGGGCCGGCCAGCGAACGCGCCTTTGCCCGCGCCGGGTTGACTGACGCCGAAGCGGTTCAGGCGCTTGGCGCGGACGCGGCCTATGCCCGCCTTCTGGCCGCAGGCGAGCGCCCGCATTTCATCGGCTACTACGCCCTGGTCATGGGGTTGCAGGGCCGCCCCTGGAACGATTGCCGGGGCAGCGAGAAGGCCGATCTGCGCGCCCGGTTCGATGCCCTGGTCGCCGGTGCCAGCCCCGACCGGCCCACCGGAATCGCGCGAATCCTCGACGATATCGGCATCCGCGACACCGACCGATGAGAACCCTCCTTATACTGCTGCTGCTACTGGCCCTGCCCGCGCGCGCCGAGACGCTGCGTTTCACGCTGGACGGGCTTGAGCGAGAGGTTCTCGTCATCACCCCCGAGCACCCTGCCCGGCCCGCGCCGCTGATCCTCGTGCTGCACGGCGTGCTGGAAACCGGCCCGCGCATGGCGGTCACGACCCGCCACCGGTTTGACGCGCTGGCCGATGAGCATGGCTTTGTCGTCGCCTATCCCAGCGCGGTGCACCGGGTCTGGAACGTCGGCGAAGGGCCCGGAGCGGCGCGGTTGCTGCCGCAGCGTGACGATCTTGCCTATCTCGACCAGATCATCGCCGTCATCAAAAGCAGGTCAGAGATCGACCCCGCCCGCATCTTCATTGCCGGGTTCTCGCAAGGCGGCATCCTGGGGCTGTCCTATGCCTGCAAGCGGCCCGGAGCGGTCGCCGGTGTCGCGGTGGTGGGCATGACCCTGCCGCAAATGCTGCGTGACGATTGCACCGCCGCGCCGGCCTTTGCGGTCATGGTCGCGCATGGCACCGACGATCCGATCGTGCCGTTCGATGGCGGGCCGATCATCTCGGGCCTGGGCAGCAGGATGCAGCTTCTGAGCCACGACGCGACGCTGGCCTTTTTCGCCGGGCGCGCAGGATGCGAGGCGCATGGCGCGGTTGTGGAAATCGACGCGCTGGACGACGGCACCTCGGTCTTGCGCAGCGACTGGGCGGGCTGCGACGTGCCGGTGCGGGGCTACCGGATCGAGGGCGGCGGGCACAAATGGCCATCGGGCGGGCCGGACCTGCCGTTCATCGGGCGTGAAACGATGGAGATCGACGGTGCGACCGAGATCTGGGAGTTCTTCTCGGGGCTGTGATCGCCCTAGCCGCGAAACCCCGTCGCCACCACGAATTTCTCGGACGAATCCGACCGGCTGGCGGCAGGCTTCACGTTCATCACCTTGGTGAACTTCTGCTTCAAGAGCTTCTGCAACTCGCCCTCGGCGCCACCGGCCAGCACCTTGGCGACGAAAGTGCCGCCCTCCTCGAGCACGTCGAAGGCCAGATAGGCGGCGGCCTCGCCCAGCGCGATGATGCGCAGATGATCGGTCTGCTTGTGGCCGGAACTGGCGGCGGCCATGTCGCTCATCACCACGTCGGCCTTGCCGCCGAGCCATGCCTTGACCTGTTCGTCGGCGCCATCGGCCATGAAATCGAGCTGATGCACCTCGGCCCCCGCCACCGGCTCGACCTCCTGCAGATCGACGCCCAGCACCCGGCCAACCGGCTTGCGCCCCATCTCGCCCAGCGCATTCACCCGGCCCACCGCGATCTGCAGCCAGCCACCGGGGGCACAGCCCAGATCGACCACCCGCGCGCCGGGTTTCAGAAAGCCGAACCTGTCGTCAAGCTCGAGGATCTTGAACGCCGCCCGGCCGCGATAGCCCTCGGCCTGCGCGCGTTTGACATAGGGGTCGTTCAACTGCCGCTCGAGCCACAGCGTCGAGGACAGCTTGCGCCCGCGCGCGGTCTTTACCTTGACCCTGAGATCGCGTTCGCCGCGCCCGGATGTGGGTTTCACCATGATTTCACCTGTTTCGTCATGCGCCGTGCTACACCGGATCGCCCCGAGGGGCAAAGGGGCGCGGCCAAGCTCAGAACGGCCCGCCCTCAAGCACCCCGTCCGAGGACATCTGCGAATAGAGCAAGCCCTCGCGCAGCCCCCGGTCGGCCACCGACAGCCGGTCGGTCGGCCAGATCCGCAAGAGCGCCTGAAGGATCGCGGCCCCCGGCATGATCAGCGTCTGCCGGTCACGGCCGATGCGCGGATCGGCAAGCCGGCCCTCGGGCCCGGCGGCAAGATAGCCGTGGATCACCCGGTCGATCTGTTCGGAGGTCATGCGCAGCCCGTCGACCTTGTTGCGGTCATAGCGCTTGAGCCCCAGATAGGTCGCAGCCACCGTGGTCACGGTGCCCGAGGTGCCGATGATCTGGAACCCTTCCCTGGCGGTCTCGCGATGGAAGGGCGAGAACTCGCCAAGCTGCTCCTCGAAATACCAGCTCATCAGGGCAAAGCGCCCGGCGTCGTCGGCAACGTCGTCAAACTGCTCGCGCAAGGTGGCCACGCCCCAGGGAACCGAGATCCAGTCGACCACGCGCGCCGCCTGAAACGGCCCGATCTCGCCCTTGAATCCCGAGCGCAGCCGCATGATCGCGCGCGGCCGCTCCATCGGCGGCACCTGCGACAGGTCGATCCAGACAAGCTCGGTCGAGCCACCGCCGATATCGACCACCAGAAGCTGTTCGGTCCGCGTCGAGACCAATGGCGCGCAGGACACCACCGCCAGCATCGCCTCTTCCTCGGGCTTGATGATCTCGAGCTTCAGGCCGGTCTCGCGCTCGACATAGAGCATGAAATCGCGCGAATTCGTTGCCCGCCGACAGGCCTCTGTCGCGACCAGCCGCATGTGGCTGACCTCATGATGGCGCAGTTTGCGCTGGCAGATCTTCAACGCCTGCACGGTGCGCGCCATCGAGCCACGACTCAGCCGTCCCGAGCCGCCCAGCCCCTGACCGAGCTGCACGGATTTCGAGAACGAATCGACCACATGGAACTGGCTGCCCTTCGGCTGGGCAATCAGCATGCGGCACGAGTTGGTGCCGAGATCCAGAGCCGCATAAAGGCTGTCCGGATCCGGCATGTTCGGCGCGGGTGGCTCTACCGACTTTGGGAACGCGCCCGCACCCTTGGGACGCCTGGGCGTCATGGTCACGCCCTCCAATCGAAGTTGTCTCAAAGGTAGTGGCCCGATGGCGCTCTGGCAAGCGTCCAGCGACGGTGCCATTATGATTATGAACATTTTTCAATCGCGCGGCGCTGGCCCGGACGCGGCGAACCGGCTATGGCTCGCGGTCGAAACGTCGCTTCGCGCGCATGGTTTGTCGATATCCGGCGTCGCCGGAGCGGCGGCTGCGCGTATGAGCGGGCAAGAGACTGAAAGGACCGCGATGCCTGACCTCACCATCGTCTACTGGCGCGATATCCCGGCACAGGTGGTCGTCGGCAAGGGCCGGGCTGCTGCCAAGGTGCAACTGCCGGTCCGCTTCGAACAGGCGATCGACCGGGCCGCGATGCGCTCGGACGCGCGCGACACCGACGCCTATCTCGCCGAGTGGCGCCGGGCCGACCCGGTCACGCTCGAAGGCGATGCGCAGGCGCTGGCCGAGGCCGAAGCGGCGCGGCTCGACGCCGAATACGATCTCGACCGCCTGAAACGCCTGATCGCCAACGGCGGCCGGGACTAGCCCCACACCACCGCACCCGGCCACAACCCCCGAGAGGATCACATGACCCGCACCGTTCTGGAAAGCGCCACCAAGACCGTCACCATCGGTTTCGACGAACCCTTCTGCGTGATCGGCGAGCGCATCAACCCCACGGGGCGCAAGGCGCTGGCGGCACAGCTCGAGGCAGGCGATTTCTCGACCGTCGAGCGTGACGCGGTGGCGCAGGTCGCCTGCGGCGCGACGGTGCTCGATGTCAACGCGGGCGTGGTCTACAACTCCAACCCCAACCCGAACGAGACCGAGCCACCCCTGATGACGGCGATCCTCGAACTGGTGCAGGGGCTGGTCGACGTGCCGCTCTGCATCGACTCCTCGGTGCCGGCAGCGCTCGAGGCCGGGCTCAAGGTTACCAAGGGGCGTCCGTTGGTCAACTCCGTCACCGGCGAGGAAGAGCGGATGGAATTCGTCCTGCCGCTGGTGGCGAAATACAACGTGCCGGTGGTGGCGATCTCCAACGACGACACCGGCATCTCCGAAGACCCCGACGTGCGCTTCGCGGTCGCCAAACGCATCGTCGAGCGCGCGGCGGATTTCGGCATCCCGGCGCATGACATCGTGGTCGATCCGCTGGTGATGCCGATCGGCGCGATGGCGACGGCGGGCAAGCAGGTCTTTGCCCTCGTGCGGCGCCTGCGCGAGGAGCTTGGCGTCAACACCACCTGTGGTGCGTCCAACATCTCGTTCGGCCTGCCCAACCGGCACGGGATCAACAACGCCTTCCTGCCGATGGCGGCCGCCGCCGGCATGACCTCGGCCATCATGAACCCGCTGGCGCTGCCGGTCAGCCAGACGAAGATCGCCGAGAAGAAGCTCGCCGTCCAGGCCGCCGGGATCATCCTGCCCGAGGATATCGACGACGAGACCTTCGTCACCCTGTTCGGCCTCGGCTCGACCGACTACAAACCCGGCAAGGAGATGGAGGCGATCCGCGCCGCCAACCTGCTGCTCGACAACGATCCGAACGGCACCGAATGGATCCGCTTCAACCACGCGGCGTCGGGCGGCGAAGACCGCGGCGGTCGCGGCGGCAGGGATGGCGGACGGCGGCGGCGCCGGGCCTGATCGCCGTTCATCCAGGCTGGATCGCTTTCGGGGTCGCTATTGCCCGCTCGAATGAACGGTCCGATACGGGCCGCGCCTCAGTATGACACGTCTTTCTGACGCGTCCCATCTGCACCATGCCTATTCTCAGCGACCGGATAACGCACCGGGAACCGGCGACCCGGCTTAATCCAGGTGGCCCGTTTCCGCCGTCGACGTTGCGAGGTCGGCGAGGATCGGGCAATCGGGCCGTTGATCCCCCGCGCAGGCATCGACCAGACGCGCCAGTGTTGCGCGCATCTCTGTCAACTCCTTGATCTTTCGGTTGATCTCGGCAAGATGCCCTTCGGCGATCTGCTTGACCTCGGCACTGGTGCGATGGTCGTCCTCGTAGAGCTTCAGCAGATTGCGGCAATCCTCGATGCTGAACCCGAGCGCGCGGGCCCGGCCCAGAAAGGCCAGCATGTGCACGTCGCGGTCGCGAAAGCTGC
>JBLWUQ010000012.1:0-89543 GCA_048268845.1 Maritimibacter sp.
GCGAAAACAACCTCTACAAGATCCTGCTCAGATCCTGCAGAATGAAACCGCTCAGGACCTGAGCTGGAATAGACCCTGGCTGAAATACTCTTCGGCCCTCTCGTCGGTCCCGCAAACGGGACCGCCTGCCGGGTTCGCAACCGTGCCAGGGCACGGTCACTCAGGGGTCCGAGGGGCAGCGCCCCTCGCATCGGTTGCGCCGGCGTCAGCCGGTGCGAAACCTCACCGGTACGACAACACCCGCCCCCCGTCGCTGACCACGAACTTGCGCACATCGCCAAACCCCGGCGGGTTCCGCTCGGCCAATACCTGGAACGGACGCTGCGGCAGGATGATCGCCCGCTCCATCCGCGTCGCGCCCAAGTCAGCACCCCGCCCGCCGAACGGGTCGAGCGAAAAGATCTCGCGCTCGACGCTTGAAAACCACCCGGCCTTCTCCGTCTCCACCCGCTCGCTGACCAGATCCTCCACCGTCCAGGCCAGCGCCCAATCCTGCCCCGTCGGCGCCTTGGCGTCCTCGAGCACTTCGCGCAGCGGCCCGGTCTGGCGGGTGTAGGAATGCGAATACATCGGCCCGACATGAAACCGCCGCAGCCGTTTCGGGTGCAGATCGTCAAAGTCGCGGTCGAACCCGGAGGCGATGGTGACCAGTTTCAACCCGGCCACCGCCTGCGCGCTCAGATGCGCCAGCACTTCCGGCCAACGCTCCTGGTCCTTGGGCAGGGCGGTGCGCCCGGTATCCTCGACATCCATCAGATAGATCGTCGGGATGTTCTGCATCGAATCGTAAACCGCCCAATGCAGTAGATAGCGCCGCCTCGGCTCGCGCCCTTCGGCAAGGTTGCCCAGCCAGACCGCGTCCGGGTCCATCTGCGGCCAGAACAGATCGCCCTGCAGCAATTCCTCGTAGTAAAGCCGCTGGCTCATGGCGAATTGCAGTCGGGTCGGGATCGTCAGGTTGCCGACGATCTCGCGCACCATCTGCGCCTTCAACTCCTCCGGCCCCGGCATGTTCTTGAGGTGCTTGCCCGCCTGCGCCGCGTCCGAGGCCATCTGCATCAACTCGGCATGAACCGGAAAGCCGCTTTCGGTGCGGTCGAAGGTCAGCTTGCCGGGCAGCGGGCCGTCGATCCGCCCGGCCATGTGATACTTGTTGGCCAGCGCCCGGAAGGTATAGCCCAGCGCGATCAGATGCCGCCCCAGAACCTCGACCTCGACCCGGCTCAGACTGCCCTCGGCCTCGAACTGCGCCGCCACCCGGCCCAGATGCCCGGTGATCGCCTGGAACGTCGCGAAATAGCGCCGGGTGACCTGGGTATCCTCAAGGTCGGTGTGGTCGCTGGTGAGGTCGGGGGTATCGGCCACTTACGCCCCGTAGAGGTTCTTGTCGTGCTTCTCGACGATATCGGCGAAACGGCGGGCAAAGCGTTCGTCGGCACGGGCCTTGGCCTCGAGGATCTCGCGGGCATAGACCATGTGTTCCTCGTGCGCCTCCATCATGTCGGCCATCTTCTGGTTGGTCGCGGTGCCGATCGCGGCCATCGCCGCTTGCGCTTCCTTGTCGGTCTCGACGCCGATCTCGTTGATCCGGTGCGCCACATCCTGCTGTTGCGCGGTCTTGAGAGACTTCGACAGCGCATCATAAAGCACCACGCGTTGCTTGGTGTCGGTCTGCAGCTTGTTGATCAGGACCATCTGCGTCGCGGCCTGGTTCTGCAGGCTGTCGACCCAGGTCTTGCCCTTCTCGATATAGCGCTCCAGCGTCTGCGAGCGGGCCAGATCCACCTGTTCCTGCTGCACCAGCGCGTTGTATTTCGCGTTCAGCGCCGCCAGTTCGGTTTCCAGCTTGGTGCGCGCGGCGGCGTCCTGTTCGACCGAGATCTTGTTCTCAAGCTCGATGATCTTCGGGTCCATCGCCGCGATCTCGGCGCGCACGGCCTCGAGCCCGCCCACCGTCGCCTCGCGGTCGGCGAGGGTTTCGGTCAGGTTGACCTCGACGCGGCCCTTCTGCTCGTTCAGCATGTCAAGCTGGCCTTGCAGCAGCTTCACGATCACGTCGGACTTGGCGATCAGGTCCTGCAGCTTGTCGTCGATCGAGGCGGTGCGCATCCGCTCCTGCCGCATGCTTTCGGATTTCCCGCGCGAGAACACGCCGACAAGGCTCTCCCACCCGGTTTTCGAGCGCATTTCGTCGAAATCCTTGGAGAAGGCCGAGGTCACATCGTCGAGCCCCATGATCAGCTCGGCGATGTTGGCGTTCATCACCTTGGTATGGGCGTGCACATCGTCCAGCGTCGCGTTCTCGATGTCGATTTCGATGTCGCCGCCGGCGTCCATCTTGCTGCGCGCGGCCTCGATCCTTGTGGTCAATTCGGCGATCCGGGTTTGCGCCTCGGTCACCTGGGCCTGGCTTTCCCTGATCTGGGCATCGAGTGTCGCGGCCATGGGTCATCCTCAAAGTAAATGGTCATAACATTGATCTGGTCGAGCGTAACGCGATTTTCAAGCGATGGGGAGACGCAATTGCGTGCCATCCCGGGGTTTTTACACGCACATATTCGCACGCGACAATGTTTCGCTTGTCTCGCTGGAAACGCTCTCCATACTGCCCGGCAATGCCCCGCGCAAAGGGCTTGAAACGGGAGGTTCGATCGGGTGGAAGCGGTAGCGCTGACAGGCGAGATGATGGTGGTGCTTGGTATTCTCGCCTTCACCATTTTCCTGTTCGTGAGCGAGATCGTAAGGGTCGATCTCGCCGCGGTGATGGTGATGGTCCTGATCGGCGTGCTGAGCTACATGCCCGGCCTCGAGAACCTGGCCGACATCAACCACCTGTTTTCCGGTTTCAGTTCCAATGCGGTGATCTCGATCATCGCCGTGATGATCATCGGCGCGGGGCTGGACCGCACCGGCATCATGAACAAGGTCGCGGCCTGGATCCTGAAAATCGGCGGCACCAGCGAGAAACGGATCATCCCGATCATCTCGGGCACTGTCGGCTTCATCTCGTCGTTCATGCAGAACGTCGGCGCGGCGGCGCTGTTCCTGCCGGTGGTCTCAAGGATCTCGGCGCGCACGGGGTTGCCGCTGTCGCGGCTGCTGATGCCGATGGGCTTTACCGCCATCCTCGGCGGCACGATGACGATGGTCGGATCTTCGCCGCTGATCCTGCTCAACGATCTCATCGTCGGCACCAATGCGGATCTGCCCGCGGACGAGAAGATCGAGACGTTCGGGCTGTTCGCGCCGATGCCGATCGGCCTCGCGCTCGTCACCTCGGGCATACTCTACTTCGTGATCTTCGGTCGCTGGGTGCTGCCGTCGCGCACGAAGGGCGAAGATGCGACGACCGGCCAGACGCTGGACGAGTATCTGACCAGCACCTATGGCCTGAAGGCCGATCTGGTCGAGGTCGATGTGCCCGCGGGCAACATCCTGTTGGGTCACAAGATCGACGACATCATGAACGCCCACAGCCTCTATATCATCGGCGCGATCCACGGCGGCGACAAGGTGTTGAACCCCTCCACCTCCACCACGATCCACACCCCCTGCCGGCTCGCCATCCTTGGCCGGCACAAGGTGATCAAGGAAATCTGCGACATCTACAGCATCAACGTGCTGCCTCAACTCAAGGAGTTCGCCGAGGACTTCTCGACGACCAAGGCCGGGGTTGCCGAGATCGTGGTCAGGCCGGGCGCCTCGATCATCGGCAAGACGCCGTCGGAGCTGCGCTTCCGGCTGACCTACGGCATGAGCCTGCTGGCGATCCACCGCGGCGAGGCGACGATGAGCCTGGTCGAGACCCCCGAGCACGAACCCGTAGACCTCGGGGCGCAGAAGCTTCAGGCAGGCGATACGCTGGTGGTGCATACCCCATGGGAAATGCTGTCCCTGATGAAATCGAACCGCGATTTCGTCGTCATCACCACCGACTTCCCCGAAGAAGACCTGCGCCCGCGCAAGATGGGCTGGGCGCTTCTGTTCTTCCTCGTGGCGCTCGGGCTGATCCTGTTCTCGGACCTGCGCCTGTCTCTGGCCCTGCTTGTAGGCGCGGTGGGCATGATCGTGACACGGGTGCTGTCGATGGACGAGGCCTATCGCGCGGTGGGCTGGAACACGGTGTTCCTCTTGGCCTCGCTGATCCCGCTCGGCATGGCCGTGCAACACACCGGCACCGCCGATTGGGTCGCGCATCAGGTCCTGTCGCTGCTGCATGGCTGGCCGATCTGGACGTTGCAGGTGGGCGTGGCCTTGCTGGCCACCGGGTTCACGCTGGTGATGTCCAACGTCGGTGCGACCGTTCTGCTGGTGCCGCTTGCCGTGTCGATCGCGCGCGAGGCCGGGGGCGATCCGGGGATCTTCGCGCTGACCGTTGCGATCTCGACGTCGAACTCGTTCCTGATCCCGACGCATCAGGTCAACGCGCTACTGATGGCGCCCGCCGGCTACCGAGTGGCCGATTTCCTCAAGACGGGCGGTATCATGACGGTGATCTTTCTTGTCGTGTCGCAGGGCGTCATGGCGCTGTTCTACTGACATTGTGCGCGGCCGTGTTCGGCCCTAACTTGGGTTCATGACCAGACACACCAAAAAGATCCTCGCCGAAGTGGCCGCCCGGCGCGACGAGTTGATCGCACTGACGCAGGGCCTGATCCGCATCCCGACGCTGAACCCGCCGGGGCAGAACTACCGCGCGCTGGTCGAATGGCTGGGTGCACGGCTGGAGGCGTCGGGGTTCACCGTCGAGCTGATCCGCGCGACCGGCGCAATCGGCGACAGCGACACCTATCCGCGCTGGAACCTGGTGGCGCGGCGCGAGGGGGCGCGGCCCGGCGACTGCGTGCATTTCAACTCGCATCACGACGTGGTCGAGGTCGGCCACGGCTGGACCCGCGATCCGTTCGGCGGTGAGGTGATCGACGGCAAGATCTACGGGCGCGGCGCCTGCGACATGAAGGGCGGGCTGGCGACGTCGGTGATCGCCGCCGAGGCGTTCATCGCCGCCCGCCCCGATTTCAAGGGCGCTATCGAGATCAGCGCCACGGCGGACGAGGAATCGGGCGGCTATGGTGGTGTCGCCTATCTGGCCGAACAGGGGCGGTTCGACCCCGACCGGGTGCAGCACGTCATCATCCCCGAGCCCTTGAACAAGGACCGCATCTGCCTTGGCCATCGCGGCGTCTGGTGGGCCGAGATCGAGACGCAGGGCCGCATCGCGCATGGCTCGATGCCGTTCCTCGGCGACAGTGCGATCCGGCACATGGGCGCGGTGCTGGAGGAAATCGAGCGGACGCTCTATCCGCTCTTGGCCTCCAAACGCACCGAGATGCCGGTGGTGCCCGAGGGCGCGAAGCAATCGACGCTCAACATCAACTCGATCCACGGCGGCGAGCGCGAGCCGGACGAGGATTACACCGGCTTTCCCGCGCCCTGCGTCGCCGACCGCTGCCGCATCGTGATCGACCGGCGGTTCCTGATCGAGGAGGACATTTCCGAGGTAAAGGCCGAGGTTGCCGCGCTGATGGAGCGGGTCAAGGCCGAGCGCCCCGGTTTCGTCTACGAAATCCGCGACATGCACGAGGTGATCCCGACCATGACCGCCGAGGACGCGCCGATCGTGACCTCGACCGCCGCGGCCATCGAGAAGGTGCTGGGGCAGCGGCCCGAATTCGTCGTCTCGCCCGGCACCTACGACCAGAAGCACATCGACCGGATCGGGCGGCTGAAGAACTGCATCGCCTATGGGCCGGGCATCCTCGACCTCGCGCACCAACCCGACGAGTGGATCGGGATCGACGACATGATCGACAGCGCCGGGGTCATGGCGCTGGTGCTGGACGAGCTTCTGTAGTCTCAGCCGTGGCGCGCCGCGACGGTTTTCAGCGTCGAAAAGCCGTAAAGCGCCTCGAACCCCTTTTCGCGGCCGTGGCCTGACTTGCCGACGCCGCCGAACGGCAATTCGACCCCGCCGCCCGCGCCGTAATTGTTGATGAACACCTGCCCGGCCTTGATCCGCTTGGCCAGCCGCATCTGGCGCGCGCCGTTCTCGGTCCAGATGCTGGCGACAAGGCCGAAGCCGGTGCCGTTGGCGATGGCGATGGCCTCATCCTCGGTGTCGAAGGGGATCGCCACCTGCACCGGGCCGAAAATCTCCTGCTGCGCCAGCGGGTGGTCGGGCGGCACATCGGCGAACAGCGTCGCCGGGACGTAGTGGCCACCGGCGGGCGCGTCCGGGGCAATGCTGCCCTGCCCGGCGATGCGCAGGTCCGCGCCTTGCGCCATGAAGCCCTCGACCGTCGCCTTTTGCTTGGCCGAGATCAGCGGGCCGAGGTTGGCATCGGCCTTGGCCGGGGCGAAAACCATGCCGTTGTAACTGTCGGCCATGCGCGCGATCAGCCTGTCATAGACGCCGCGCTGGATCAGCACGCGCGAGGCCGCCGAACAGGTCTGCCCCGCGTTCTGGATGCAGGCGCCGACAAGGAACGGCAGCGCCGCGTCAAGGTCGGCATCGTCGAACACGATCTGCGGCGACTTGCCGCCAAGCTCCAGCGTCACCGGCACCACGTTGTCGGCGGCGGCCTTCTGCACCAGCGCGCCGACCCCGACCGAGCCGGTAAAGCTGATGTGGTTGATCCCCGGATGCGCCGACAGCGCCGCCCCGGCCTCCTCGCCCAGCCCCGGCACGACGTTGAGCGCACCGGGCGGCAAGCCCGCTTCCTCGGCCAACGCGACAAAAGCCAGCGCGGTCAGGCAGGCTTCCTCGGCCGGTTTCAAGACGCAGGCGTTGCCCATCGCCAGCGCTGCCCCGACCGAGCGTCCGATGATCTGCATCGGGTAGTTCCACGGGACGATGTGTCCGGTCACGCCATGCGGCTCGCGCAGCGTATAGACGATGTAGCCGTCGAGATAGGGGATGGTCTCGCCCATCACCTTGTCCGCAGCACCACCGTAGAACTCCATGTAGCGCGCCAGCGCCACCGCGTCGGCGCGCGCCTGCGTCAGCGGCTTGCCCACATCCATCGCCTCGATCTGCGCAAGGTCGTCCGTGCGCGCCGCGACCAGTTGCCCGATCCGCGTCAGGATGCGGCCACGCTCCAGCGCGCTCATCCGGCCCCAGTCGCCTTCGAGTGCGCCCTGCGCGGCGGTGACGGCGGCGTCGATGTCCTCGGCGGTGCCGCGCGCGATGCTGCCGATGGTCGCGCCGGTCGAGGGGTCTTCGATCGGCAATTGTCCACCGCCCGCAGGCGCGCGCCAGACGCCGTTCACGAAAACCTTGGTCGGGTCATACCAGAGCAGATCATCCATGTCGGTCTCCTTGCCACTCGGCCGGAATCATCGGCGTCGCCGCGATCAGGGTCCGGGTGTAGTCGTGCTGCGGGTCGTTGAACACCCGGTCGGTTGCGCCTTCCTCGACGATCCGGCCCGCCTGCATCACCATCACCCGGTCGGTGATCGCGCGCACCACCGACAGGTCGTGCGAGATGAACAGATAGGCCAGCCCGTGGTCCTTTTGCAGCCCGGCCAGCAGGTCGAGGATCTGCGCCCGGATCGACACGTCGAGCGCCGAGACGGCTTCGTCGAGGATGATCAGGTCCGGGCTGGTGATCAGGGCGCGGGCGATGGCGATGCGCTGGCGCTGGCCGCCGGAAAACTCGTGGATGTATTTGTCCATGTCGGGCGCGGTCATGCCGACGGAGACCAGCGCCTCGGCCACCCGGTCGCGCCAGTCGGCGGGGCGCGCGGGCATCAGATGGAACGGCTCCGCGATCAGTTGCGCCACCTTCCAGCGGGGATTGAAGCTGCCGTAAGGGTCCTGAAACACCACCTGCACGCCCGAGCGAAGCGCGTTCGGCATGCCCCGAGCGACCGGTTCGCCGAACAGCCTTATCTGGCCCGATTGCAGCGGCTCGAGTCCGAGGATCGCGCGCGTGAGGGTGGATTTGCCGCAGCCGCTTTCGCCGACCAGCCCGAGGTTTTCGCCCATATGCAGGGTAAACGAGACATCATTGACGGCGGTAAACGTCGGCGCCGGGCCGAGCAATCTGCGACGCGGCAGGGCATAGCGGCGCACCGCGTTCTGCACCTCAAGGATCGGCTCGTCCCTTGCCCTGGTCGCGCGGGCGGGCTGATGCGACGAGGCGGCGAACAGCTTGCGCGTATAGGGATGCACCATCGTGCGAAACAGCGCCTCGGTCGGCCCCTGTTCGACGATCTCGCCCGCCTGCATGACCGCGACATGGTCGGCCATGCCCGACACCACGGCAAGGTCGTGGGTGATGAGCAAGAGGCTCATGCCCTGTTCGTCCACCAGCCCCTTCAACAGGTCGAGAATCTGCGCCTGCGTGGTGACGTCAAGCGCGGTTGTCGGCTCGTCCGCGATCAGAAGCTCGGGGTTCAGCGCGACCGCCATCGCGATACAGACCCGCTGACGCTGCCCGCCGGACAATTCGTGCGGATAGCGCGACAGCGGAAACCGGTCCTCGGGCAGGCCGACGCGGGCGAGGCGCTGGCGCGCGATGTCCATCGCTTCGGCGCGGTTGGCCTTGCCGTGGACCAGCAGCGTCTCGGCGACCTGATCGCCGATGGTGCGCACCGGGTTCAGCGCCGTCATCGGCTCCTGAAAGATCATGCCGACGCGGTTGCCGCGCACCCGGCACAACTCGCGCTCGGTCATCGCCAGCACGTCACGCTCGCCCAGCCAGGCGTGTCCGCTGGCGACAAACCCCTGCGGCATCAACCCCATCATCGCCAGCGCGGTCATCGACTTGCCCGAGCCGCTTTCGCCCACCAGCCCGGTGACCTTGCCGGGCGCGATGTCGAGCGACACCTCGCGCAGGATCGGGATGCCGTGAACACTGGCCGAAAGGCGGTCAAGCCGGATCATCCCCGCGCCCTCCGAACCCGTGGGTCGAGCACGTCGCGCAGCCCGTCGCCCATCAGGTTCAGTCCCAGCACCATTGCCACGATGGCCAGCCCCGGCAGGATCGCGAGGCGCGCGTCGGTGTAGATCATCGTCTGTGCATCGGCCAGCATCCGGCCCCATGACGGCAGCGGCGGCTGCGCACCAAGGCCGATATAGCTCAGCGCCGCCTCGGCGAGGATGCCCAGCGAGAACTGGATGGTGCCCTGCACGATCAGCAGGTTCAGGATGTTGGGCAGGATATGTTCATGGCTGATGCGAAACCGCCCCTTGCCCGCGACCCGCGCCGCCAGAACGTAATCTAGCGTCCACAGGCTCAGGGCGCCGCCGCGCGTCACGCGGGCGAAGACCGGGATGTTGAAGATGCCGATGGCAAGGATCGCGTTCAGCGCCGAGGGGCCGAACACGGCGGTGATCAGGATGGCGATGACCAGCGCCGGGAAGGCAAAGATCAGGTCGTTGCCGCGCATCACCACCTCGTCCAGCAGGCTGCCGCGATATGCCGCCGCCAAGAGGCCCAGCGGCACGCCGAGGCCGATGCCGATCCCGACCGCCACCAGCGCGACGGCAATCGAGGTGCGCGCGCCGACCATCAGCATCGACAGCGTGTCGCGCCCGAAATGGTCGGTGCCCAGCCAATAGCTTGCCGAGGGGTCTTGCAGCTTGTTGGGGATCGACAGGGTGGTGACGTCATAGGGCGTCCAGACGAAGCTGATGAGGGCGGCGGCCAGAAACAGCGCCGTCAGCACCGCGCCGAGGATCAGTTGGGCAGGCAGCCTCATGCGCGCCGCCTCAGGCGCGGATCGACAGCGGCATAGGCGATATCGACCAGAAAGGTTACGAGGATGACCGCGAAGACCAGGATCATCACGAGGCTTTCGACCACGATCAGGTCACGCTGGGTGATGCCCTGAAAGATCAGCCGCCCGAGGCCGGGCAGGTAGAACACGTTCTCGATGATGATCGCGCCCGCCAGCAGGAACGAGAACTGCAGCCCGATGATCGTCAGCACCGGGATCATCGCGTTTCTGAGCGCATGGCGGGTGGTGGCCTGCCGCCTCGACAGCCCCTTGGCCCGCGCGGTGCGGATGTAATCCTGCCCCAGCGTCTCGATCAGCGCCGAGCGCATGACGCGCGCGAGGATCGAGGCCTGCGGCAGCGCCAGCGCCACGGCGGGCAGCGTCAATGCCTTCATCGCGGGCCAGACGCCCGCGCCCCAGCCCGGAAAACCACCCGCCGAGAACCAGCGCAGGTTGACGGCAAAAACCAGCACCAAGAGCATCGCGAACCAGAAGTTCGGCACCGCGATGCCCAGTTGCGTCGCCCCCATGATGCCGTAATCGGTGGCGCTTCCCCGCCGCGCGGCGGCGATCAGCCCGACCGGAAAGGCGATCAGCGTCGACAGGATCAAGGCGTAGAGCGCCAGTGGCAGCGACACCCAGAGCCGTTGCAGGATCAGGTCCGTGACCGGCACCTTGTAGGTATAGGACATGCCGAAATCGCCGGTCAGCATCCCGCCCAGCCAGCCCAGATAGCGGCTGATCAGCGTCCCGTTCAGCCCGAGCTGCTCGCGCAGCGCCTCGACGGTTTCGGGCCGCGCATTCATCCCCAGCATATAGGCCGCCGGATCGCCGGGAATGACCTCGATCACCGCGAAGATGACGGCGGAGGCCACCAGAAGGCTCAGGCCGAGCGACAGGGCGCGGTTGAGGGCGAAACGCAGCATAGCGCGACCGTATGACGGCGGCGCCACGGGGGGAAGGGGGATTGCGCGCGCTGGCCCCTTCCCCTCGCCCGGCCCGCGTGCCAGTTTCGCCAAATGACCCGGATGAGGATCACGAACCGCGACGCGCGCCGGCTGTGGCTGGCGCAGATGCTGTTGACGGAGGGGCCGCGCGATCCGGTGGACATCATCCGGGCGCTGGGGTTTCTTCAGATCGACACCATCCGAAACGTTGCGCGCGCGCAGGACCATATCCTGTGGAGCCGCGCGACTGGCTATCGCGAGGAACGGGTCTGGCGGCTGCTCGAATCGCGCACACTGTTCGAGCATTTCACCCACGACGCCTCGCTGATCCCGGCCGAGGTGCTGCCCTACTGGTCGCGCCGTTTCCGGGTGCTGGGCGAACGGGTGGCGCGCGGTAGCTGGTATCATTCCGGTCTGGCGCAGGACGAGATCCACCGCATCCGCGACCGGATCGAGGCCGAAGGCCCGCTCTCGACCCACGCGTTTGATACCAAGATCGAGGGCGCGCGCGAGATTTGGGCGCGCCCGCCGCACAAGAAGGCGCTCGACCAGATGTGGTATGCGGGCACGCTGGCAACGTCGCACCGCGAGAAGTTCGTGAAGTTCTACGACCTTGGCACGCGCGTCTTTGCGGACGGCATCGACCACGGCAAATCCGAGGCCGAGCAGGTGGATTGGCTGTGCAGGCGCGCGATTGACCGGCTGGGCGTGGCGACGCGGTCCGAGATCACATGGTTCTGGCAGGCGGCCACCCCCGCCGAGGTCAAGCACTGGAGCGAGGCCGCCGATCTGGTGCCGGTCGAGGTCGAGGCGGCGGATGGCGGCACGACCGAGGCGCTGGCCCCGCCCGACATCGCGGCGCGGATCGCGGCTGCGCCCTCGCCCGGCACGAGGATGCGTCTGATCAACCCCTTCGATCCGGCGATCCGTGACCGGACGCGGCTGGAACGGCTGTTCGGTTTCGCCTACCGCAACGAGATGTTCGTGCCGAAACCCAAGCGGGTCTTTGGCTATTACGTCTATCCGCTTCTGGAAGGCGACCGGTTCGTCGGGCGGATCGAGCTGCGCGCCGGCCGGCGGACCGGGGCGCTGATCGTGGTCGGCTTCTGGCCGGAGCCCTTCGTGAAATGGCCCGCCTCGCGCGGCGACAGGCTGACGGCGGAGCTGGAACGGTTTCGTCGCTTCGCCGGGCTTGAGGCGCTGGTCTGGGATGCCCCTTGCCCCCGGCCGTGAATGACCGCAATCTTGCGCCGGAACCGGAGGACAGCATGAGACTAGAGGGCAAGACCGCGATCGTCACCGGCGCTGGCTCGGGCTTTGGCGCGGGCATAGCGCGCAAGTTCGCCGCCGAAGGCGCGCGGGTGGTGGTGGCCGATATCAATCAGGCCGCCGCCGCACAGGTCGCGCGCGAGATCGGCGGCGTGGCGCAGGCGGTCGATGTCGGCGACGGTGCCAGCGTCACCGCGATGGCCAAGGCCGCGCTGGATGCTTTCGGGCGGGTCGATATCCTGGTGAACAACGCCGGCATCACCCATAAGCCAAAGCCGATGGAAGACGTCTCGGAGGACGAGTTTGACCTTGTGTTTCGGGTGAACGCCAAGTCGGTCTACCTGACCGCCCGCGCGCTGGTGCCGGCGATGAAGCAGGCCGGAAGCGGCGCGATCCTCAACGTCGCCTCGACTGCCGGACTGTCGCCGCGCCCGAACCTCAACTGGTACAATGCCTCGAAGGGCTGGATGATCACCGCGACAAAGGCGATGGCGGTCGAGCTGGCGCCTTTCGGCATTCGGGTGAACGCGCTGGCCCCGGTGGCGGGCGAGACGCCGCTGCTCGCAAGCTTCATGGGCGAGGACACGCCTCAGATGCGGGCGAAGTTCCTGTCGACCATTCCGATCGGTCGGTTCTCGACCCCCGAGGACATGGGCAACGCCGCCTGTTTCCTGTGCTCGGACGAGGCCGGGATGGTGACCGGCGTTGCGATGCCGGTCGATGGCGGGCGCTGTATCTGAGGGCGGGAGCGAGGGGGCCAGCCCCCTCGCGCTCCCCCGGAGTATTTCGGCCAAGATGAAGGGGCATGGGGCATGAGACCGGGCAAGCGAAACCTGATCACCGACGTGGCGGGCTTGCGGGTCGGCAATGCCTCGGACGCGCGCATCAAGACCGGCGCGACGGTGTTGCTGGGCGATGCGCCCTTCGTCGCCGCGGTGCATGTGATGGGCGGCGCGCCGGGGACGCGCGAGACCGATCTCTTGGCGCCCGACAAGCTGGTGCAGGAGGTCGATGCGCTGGTGCTGGCGGGCGGTTCGGCCTTCGGGCTGGATGCGGCGTCGGGTGTTGCCGACGCCTTGCGCGCCTTGGGCCGCGGGTTCGATGTCGGCGGGCAGAAGGTGCCGATCGTGCCGGGGGCGATCGTCTTTGATCTGATCAACGGCGGCGACAAGGACTGGGGCGAAAACCCCTACAAGGCGCTTGGCCGCGCGGCGCTGGCGGCGGCGGGCGAAGACTTCGCTTTGGGGTCGGCCGGCGCGGGCACTGGCGCGATCACGGCGGGGCTGAAGGGCGGGCTGGGGTCGGCGTCGCTGCTGCTGGACAGCGGCATCACGGTCGGAGCGCTGGTGGTGGTGAACGCGGTTGGCGAGGTGACTGGCCCGGACGGCCGGTTCTGGGCCGCGCATTGGGAGTTCGGCGACGAGTTCGGCGGGCGCGGCACGGTGCAGGGGTTTGACCCCGGCATCGAGCCGCGCACCAAGGCAACCATGGGCGAGAACACCACCATCGCCATCGTCGCGACCGACGCGCGGCTGACCCAGGCGCAGGCGACGCGCATGGCGATTGCTGCGCATGACGGCATGGCGCGGGCGATCCACCCGAGCCATACGCCTCTGGATGGCGATCTGGTCTTTGCCGCCGCGGCAGGCGCGCGCGAGATCACCGATCCGGTGCTCGATCCGCTGCTGATCGGCCACGCCGCCGCGACCTGCCTTGCGCGTGCGGTTGCCCGTGGCGTTCACGCGGCGCGGCCCGCGCCCGGTGACATCCTGCCATGCTGGCAGGACCGTTTCGGTGCCGACTGATTCTCGCATGGCCAGCCCGGCGCTTCCTTGCTACCTTGCCGCAAATCCAACCTTGGGAGGTTATTCATGTTTCGTGCGACACTCTTTGCCGTTTCCTTCATTGCGCTGTCCAATCAGGCACTTGCCGATGAGGTGACGGATACCCTGACCTCGGCGCTCGAAGCCTATGAGGAGGGCGACATCGACTATGCGATCGAGGAACTGGACTATGCCAAGCAGCTGCTCAAGGCGATGAAGACCGACGAGTTGACCGCTTTCCTGCCGGAGGCGCCGGCGGGCTGGACGCGCGAGGTCAGCACGGAGATGGGCGCGGGGCTGGCGATGATGGGTGGCGGAATGGGGGCGGAGGCCGAGTACACCGACGGCTCCGACAGTTTCACCATCACCATCATGGCCAACAACCCGATGGTCACGGCGTTCGGCGCGGTGGTTTCGAACGCCGCGCTGATGGGCATGAAGCTTGAACGCGTCGGGCGGCAGAAATTCGCCAATGACAATGGCGAGCTGTCCGGGCTGATCGACAACCGCATCCTCATTCAGGCCTCGGGGGCCGATGTCGATCTGATGATCAAGGTGCTCGAGACGATGGACTTCAAGGCGCTGGAAGGCTTCTCGCGCTGAGCCGTCAGGCGCTCTTGGGCAGGATCGCCTTCATCAGCGGGCTGTCGGCGCTTTCCAGCCCGTCGATCACGTCGAAATGATGCCGGCCCGGCGCGATGTGCCGGGTCGCCTCGTCCCAGGCTTCGTCCAGCCATTGTGCCTGGTCGAGAAAGGCCGGGCGTTCCTCGGCGCCGACCCAGACCAGCGTTTCGATCTTGCGCCGGTCCTTGTGCAGGACCGGGCTTTCGGCCGCGGCCTCGGCCTCGTCCATCATGAGGTCGTCGTTGATCTGCGTCTTGAGAAGCGGGCGCAGGTCGGATAGCGGCGAGATCGCGACGATCCTGCGGATGCGCGCGACCAGTGGATCGGGCAGCGGCACATCGACGCAGTTCATCCGCGCCACCAGATGCCCGCCCGCCGAATGGCCGGCCAGCACGACCGGCCCGTCCACCTGCCGCGCGGCAAGACGCAGGGCCGAGGCGATCTGCCGCGTGATCGCGGAAATGCGAACATCGGGCGCCAGCGTGTAGGAGGGCATCGCCACGGCATAGCCGCGTTCCAGCGCTCCTGCGGCGAAATGCGACCAGTCCCAGCGGTGGAACTGCCGCCAGTAGCCGCCGTGAACGAACATCACCATCCCCTCGGGCGGGGCCTTCGGCAGGAACAGGTCGAGCTTTTCGCGCGGCCCCGGGCCGTAGGCGATGGCCAGCCGCGCCCGTGGTCCGAGCCGCAGGCGAAAAGACTCGGCCGATCGGGCCCAGCGTGGCGGATAGGCCATGGCATCCGGTATGAAATCAGAGTTAGCATAGGCCTGATCGTAATCCACAAGCACGTCCTTTGCTTCACATCAGAGGGCAACGTGCGGTTTGACCTGTTCGGTCCACCGCAGCAAACAAGGGAGACCAAAATGGCGCGCGACGCAACCGATCTTGCATCAATCCTCAAAGACCCGTCACTTCTTGCCACCAAGGCCTATGTCGGGGGGGAGTGGATCGACGCCGACAGCGGCAAGACCTTCGCCGTGACCAACCCGGCAAGGGGCGACGTGATCTGCAAGGTTGCCGACCTCGGCCGCGCCGAGACCGCCCGCGCCATCGCCGGGGCCGATGCGGCTCAGAAGGTCTGGCAGAAGAAGACCGCGAAGGAGCGCGCCAACATCATGCGCGCCTGGTTCAACCTGATGATGGAGAACCAGTCCGACCTCGCCGCGATCCTGACCGCCGAGATGGGCAAGCCGCTGACCGAATCGATGGGCGAGATCGCCTATGGCGCCGCCTTCATCGAGTGGTTCGCCGAAGAGGGCAAACGCATCTATGGCGAGACCATTCCCGGCCACCAGTCCGACAAGCGCCTGATGGTGATCCGCCAGCCGATCGGCGTTGCCGCCTCGATCACGCCGTGGAACTTCCCCACCGCGATGATCACGAGGAAGGCCGGGCCGGCGCTGGCGGCGGGCTGCGGGTTCGTCGCCAAACCGGCTGGTGAAACACCGCTGTCGGCGCTGGCTCTGGCGGTTCTGGCCGAGCGGGCCGGGCTGCCCAAGGGGTTGTTCAGCGTCGTCCCCTCGGCGCGTTCTTCCGAGATCGGCAAGGAGTTCTGCGAGAACCCGACCGTGCGCAAGATCACCTTTACCGGATCGACCGAGGTTGGCCGCATCCTGCTGCGTCAGGCCGCCGAGCAGATCAAGAAATGCTCGATGGAACTGGGCGGCAATGCGCCCTTCATCGTGTTCGACGACGCCGATCTGGATGCCGCGGTCGAGGGCGCCATCGCCTGCAAGTTCCGCAACAACGGCCAGACCTGCGTCTGCGCCAACCGGATCTATGTGCAGGACGGCGTCTATGATGCCTTCGCCGAAAAGCTCAAGGTGGCGGTGTCCAAGCTCAAGGTCGGTGACGGGCTGGACGAGGGCACGGCGCTGGGTCCGCTGGTTTCGGCGGATGCGATCAGGAAGGTCGAGGAACATGTGGCCGACGCCAAGGCGAAGGGGGCCGAGGTCATTCTGGGCGGCAAGCCGCACGATCTGGGCGGGCTGTTCTATGAACCCACCATCGTCACCGGCGCGACCTGCGACATGGAGTTCGCCACCGACGAGACCTTCGGCCCGCTGGCACCCCTGTTTCGCTTCACCGACGAGGATGACGTGATCGCGCAGGCGAACGACACGATCTTCGGGCTTGCCTCCTACTTCTATGCCAACGATCTCAGCCGGGTCTACAAGGTGGCCGAGGCGCTGGAATACGGCATCGTCGGCGTCAACACCGGCATCATCTCGACCGAGGTCGCGCCGTTCGGCGGCGTCAAGCAGTCCGGGCTGGGCCGCGAGGGCAGCCGCCACGGAATCGAGGATTATCTCGAGATGAAATACATCTGCATGTCGGTCTGAGACCGACCCGAAAAGACGAAAAAGGCGGGCGCGACATTTAGTCGTGCCCGCTTCGTTTGAATGGGGTCATTTTCGTATTCGTATATACGAATAACTGTGATAGAGAATCACTATGACCCAACGAATCCGATCACGAATACGCACAGTCATGCGCCCAGACGTCGTCACGGCGCTGCGCAGCCTGATTGGTGGATTCGTGGGCATCGGGATCGTCGCGGGGCTGGCGCAGCACGGGCTGGCCGACACCGACCTGACCCTGATGATCGGCGCATTCGGCGCGACCGCGGTGCTGCTCTATGGCACGCCGAACAGCCCCTTCGCGCAGCCCTACAACGTCCTTGTGGGACATGTGCTGTCGGCGCTGATCGGGGTTTCGGTCTATATGGTGCTGGGTCAGGCCGACTGGCTGGCGGCCGCGCTGGCGGTGTCGCTGGCGATCTTCGCGATGCAGATCACCCGCAGCATCCACCCGCCCGGCGGCGCTTCGGCGCTGATCGCGGTGGCCGGATCGCCGGAGATTCACGACATGGGCTACAGCTATGCGGTGCTGCCGGTCGGGCTGGGCGCGCTGGCGCTGCTTGTGGTCGCGCTGATCGTGAACAACATCGGAGCCGCCAAGCGCTGGCCCGAATTCTGGCCCTGATGCCCGCGCCCGGCTGACTCCCGCCGCCGCGTGAGGCGCGCGTTGCCAGATTGCACGGGTCCGCCGCATACTTCCCTGACAGACCGGACACCCTGCCCGGGCCCTGTATCAGGGAGATTTCACATGAAAGCCATTCAGCCCATCGCCGCCGCCGCACTGCTCTGGGGCGCATCGCTCGGCGTAGCCCAGGCCGCCTCGCAGAACGCCACCGGCTGTCCTTCCGGGGCCTGGACCGACTGGTCGACCGGGTCCGGCGTCTCGATCAGCTGGTCGTTTCAGGGGATCGGCGCGGTCATTGCCTTCCACCCCGACCGCATCGTCTATGGCGGCGGCATCGCGCCCCTGAACCCGGCACAGGCCGAACACTACGCCCCGACGCTGGACAACCTGCGTGCCGCTGCCGAGGCAAGGCGGGCGGTGACGGTCTACTGGGACGACGCGACCAACACCGTCGGCACCTTCATCGTGCGCTGGGACCAGCCCTGCTGATCTGAGCGTTTCGGCTCAGCCGAGCCTTGCATGCGCAACGAGGGCGGCAAGGGCAATCAACAGCGCAAGACCGCCCCCGGCGATGAATGCGTGTCCGGACGACCCCGCCGCCGCCAGCGCAGCACCCAGAAAGGGCGCCGACAGCAGCGCAAGCGTGTTTGCGGCCTCCGACAGGGCGACGACCCGCGCGATCAGGGCGGGCGGAGTCTCGCGTTGAATGACTGCGCGCACCGGCACCACGGTCAGCGCCGAGCAGACGCCCGCAACAGCTCCACCCGCCAGAACCAGACCGGCGGGCAAGGCCGTGCCTGTGACCTCTGCAAGACCCAGACCGACGATCAGGCTACCCGACACCAGACCTGCCCCGCCGATCAGCGCGAAGGGTTTGGCCGCGCCGTATCGTCTGCTGAGCAACAGCGCACCGACCACGCCGCCGCCGCCGATGGCCGCCAGCAAGAGCCCCAGGAAGGTTTCGTCGAAGCCGATGTCACGGACCACCGGCGCGATCAGCGTGTCGTAAAAGAACATGGCAAAGAAGCCCGCCGCCATCAGCGCCACTGCGGCCGTCAGAGGCGCGCTCTGGCGCAGGGCGGCGAAACCGCCGCCGAGGCTCGCCCAGAACGGGGCCGGGCCGGTGTCGTCCTCCGGGCGCGGCACCACGCCGATCCGATACGACAGCACCGCCGCCACAAGCGAAACGACGGCATTGCCGGCAAAGACCCAGGCGGGCGCAACCACCGCCAGCAGCACCCCGCCCAGGCCCGGTGCGGCGATCTTCGAGGCCTGGTTGATGGCATGGCTCAACCCGTTCGCGGCGATCAAGTCGTCAACCGGCGTCAACGCCTGCAACGCGGCCTGTTTCGCAGGGGTGAAGGCAGAATCGACCGCGGCGCGCAGCGCGACCAGCAGCACCAGCACCGGCCAGTCGGGTGCCAGAAGGAACGCCGCCGTGACCAGCGCCCGCCCGAGATTGGACAGGACCAGCACCGGGCGGACCGGCACGCGATCGACGATCAGCCCGGCGACCGGGCCGATGACCAGATACGGCACCCCCATCGCGACCGCGAGCCAGGCAAAGGCCATCGGCGGCGCATGCCAGACGAAGGCCAGCAGCGAGGCTATGGCGACAAAGTCGAGCCAATCGGCAAAATCCGCAGGCAGTTGCGCGGCGAACAGCCGGCGCAACCCCGGATTTTCACGCAGGAGGGCGAGTGGCGACATGCGGCAAATCTAGCGCGCCAATGATGCCCGCACAACGCGCACGGCAAGCAGAAGGCGCGCCCCCGGCTGAGAGCGCGCCCCTAATACTACGTCCGAAATCAGACGGTTACACCGTTTCGGCCTCGATCGCCTTGCCTTCGACGTCACGGGTCGAGGCAATCTCGATCCGGCGCGGTTTCAGCGCCTCGGGCACCTCGCGCACCAGTTCGATATGCAGCATGCCGTTTTCATGCTCCGCACCGGTCACGCGGACATGCTCGGCAAGATGGAAACGACGCTCGAAGGCGCGGGTCGCGATGCCACGGTAAAGATAGCTGCGCTCCTGATCGTCCTCGGCCTTGCGGGCCGAAATGAACAGGGCGTTTTCCTTCACCTCGACGGACAATTCGTCGTCGGTAAAGCCCGCCACGGCAACCGAGATGCGCCAGGCATCCTCGCCAGTCTTCTCGATGTTGTAGGGCGGATAGGTCTCGCGGCTCACGTCATTGGTGAACACCCGGTCCATCATCTCGGCAAGCTGGTCAAAGCCGACAGTGGCACGGTAGAGCGGCGTCAGGTCAAAGTTGCGCATGGTCATCCTCCATTGAGCGACAACAGGTTGAGCCCTCCCGAAGGGACGGGCGGAAACGGACCCGCTCGGCGGCGTCCGCATGTTTGAGTTAGGAAATGCAGAAGCGGTTTCAAGAGGCCGGAAATCGCCCCGCCCGCTCAGGTCTCGTGCTTGAGCAGCATCGCCAGCGCCAGCATCGTCAGACCAACGCCGGGCAACACCATCGCGCCCGGCAAGCCGTTCCCGAAGGCCAGTTCCCACAGGATCACCCAGCCCGGCGTGAGATAGGTATAGGCCAGCACCTTGGCCCCATCCAGCCGCATCGACGCGTAGGCGACCAGCACGAATGTCACCGCCGTCGTGCCGAGCACCAGATAGCCCAGCGCGACCCAGACCATCGGGCGCAACGCGCCGTAGTCGGTCGCGAGGATCTCGGCCCAGCCATAGGCGAACAACAGCACCGTCGTCGCCAACAGCACCAGAAACGAGGTCGTCACCGCCGCCTCGCCCCGGTTCGACCAGCGCGTCAACGGCACGTAGAGCGCGTGCGCGATGCAGCCGACAAAGAAGATCATCTCGCCCCGGCCGACGTCGAAGGTCATCAGCGCGGCCGGGTCGCCGCGGAAGATCACCCAGAGCGCCCCCGCCGCCCCGACCGCCAGCGCTGCCACCATCCGCCGCGTCGTTGTCTGGCGCAGGATCAGGAACGAAAACACCGCCGTCATGATCGGCATCAGCGTCATCACCGCCGAAGTCGATACCGGCGTCGCCGTCTTCAGCGCCTCGAACATCATCACGAAGTAGATCGCCATCAGGGCGCCCAGCATCAGATAGCGCCAGGGCGCGGCCAGATCAGCCCTGCGCAACTGCCCGGTCGCCAGGGCCGCGACGCCAAGGACCACGGCCGCCATGGCGAAGCGAAGCGCCTGCGACACGACCGGCGCGATGTCGTTGGCGATCAGCCCGCCGAACGAGAACGACCCCCCGATCAGCGCCGAAAAGGCCAGCATCGCAAGGTGCCCCTTGACCGCCTCCACGCCGCCATACCGGATCACGGCGCACCATCCGCCAGCGCCGCTTTCAGAAACCGCGTCAGGGCCTGCACCTTGGCCGACCGGTGCAGGTCCATATGCGTGACCAGCCAGAGCTGCGACGCCCACTCGGGCCGCATCGGCAGCACCTCGATCAGGCCGTCGTCCTGCCCGACCTCGGCAAAGCCCAGCCCCAACCCGGCACGCAGCGCGCCCGCCATGCTGGCCTCGTCATTGGTGCGAAACACGATCCGCTCAGCCGGGATATTGGCCGCCAGCCATTTCAGCGCCGGAGCACCAGGCGTGTCGCTGTCGGACCCGATGAAGTCATGGCTGGCCAGATCCGCCTCACTCGGCATCCCGCGCCGCGCGACATAGGCGGGTGCTGCGAACAGCGCCTGGCGGATGGTCATCAACTCCTGCACCACATTGTCGGGCTCGCGCGGCGGGCTTCCGGCGCGGATCGCCACATGCGCCTCGCCATATTCGAGCCTGTAGAGTCGCCGCCCGGTGCGGCAGATGATCTGCACCTGCGGGTGCGCCTCGCGGAATGCCGCCAGAACCGGCAAAAGCCGCGGCACGAAGCTTGCCAGTGTCGTCAGCACCAGCTCGCCCGACACCGCGCCGCCCTGCCCCGTCAGCCGCGCGCCAAGCTGCGCGAACTGATCGTCGGTCGCCTGCGCCACCCGCGCCAGATCCTCGCCCGCCTCGGTCGGGGAATAGCCGCGCGCGTGCCGTTGGAACAGCTTCACCCCCAGCCGCCCCTCGAGCGCGTCGATATGGCGGATCACCGTCGCATGATGCACCCCCAGCGCCGCGGCCGCGCCACTGACCGTACCGTGACGCACGACCTCATAGGCGGTGCGGTATTCGTCCCAGTCCTGCATGACGCGTCCTGTGCATGGGTGAACATATGCCGCAACGGTAGACAGATCATGTGCAGGCTCGCAAGGGCTCAATACCCCTTCCCCACGCCCCGCCCGCGCGCTACCGTCCGCCGACAAACCGGGATGCCAGCATGAAGATCACCACCGACACGCCCGATCTGCTGATCGTCGAAGACCGCCCGATCCTGCTGGGCCTGGGCCTGATCGTCTTCATCATGATCTTCGTCGGCATCGGTATCGGCCTGATGCTGTCCGGCGAAGGCTGGGGGATCACCTTCACCCTGATCGGCGGCGGCCTCGGGTTTCTGGCGTTCTGGGCCCTCGTGCGCCGGGTGCAGGTGGTGTTTCACCGCCCGGAAAACTGGGTCGAGTTCCGCCGCAAGAACATCCTGTCCGGCAGCCGGGTGCGTCACGCACTGTCCGACATCAGCCGCGCCGAGGTGGAAAGCAGCCACGGCTCGGAAGGCAGCACGACCTACCGCGTCGTGCTGGTCTTCGACCGGGGTCAAAGCGTCGGGCGGCATCCGATCACGCTGGCCTATTCGAGCGGTTCGTCGCACCATCTGATCGAGGCCAAGATCAACAACTGGCTCGGCAAGACGCGCTAGCTTTCGCCCCTGAAAAACCGCCGGACCGGGTCCGGGTCGCGCCCGCCGACCGCCTCCCACTCCGCCGCGAGCGCCGCGCGCTCCGCCTCTACCAGCGCCACCGGATCGCCGATCCGCGCGCCCGCCCCGCGCATGTGGTCCATCAGCCGGTGCGAATGAAGGATCGTCGGGCGCGCGTCCTCGGGCTCCCACGCGTCCAGCATCGTCACCCGGCGCAGGTTGAACTCGGGCGGCAGCACATAGAACCGCAGATCGCTCCGCCACAGCATGTCCTTCAGCACGATCTGGTCGCGCGTCCCGCCGCTTGCCGCGAAGCGCCGCGCCCACTCGGCCAGAAACGCCAGCACCTCGGGCGACCGGCGATACAGCACCACGCCGGAATTCATCTGCGGAAAGGCATAGGGCGTCACCTCGTCCAGCCCGGCCCGGATCAGATCGGAGGCCCGCCGCACATCATGCGCCAGCGCCATCTCGAACCGCTCGAGAATGTCGAACAGATCGCCCAGCGGCGCCACGACCAGCGTATCGGCATCCAGAAACAGACTGCGCGCGAACCGGGTCTGCGCCATGCAGTCGAGCTTTGATCGTGCATGCGGTCTCTTGATCCGATGCACCCGCTCGAACAACCCCGGCACAACCGCGTCCGGTGCGTCCGTGAACAGATCGACCGGCAATCCCGGCTCGACCGCGCGCAGCGACCGGGCCGATGCCTCGGCCAGATCGCGATACTCCGGCCCCGTGGCCACATAGTTGACGCCCTTGTCCATGGACGCGATTTGAGCTGCAACCCCCGTCGGACGCAACCCCCGCCCTTCACCATCTTGGTCCAAGGATCTACTCCAACTGGAAGAAGAATATGCGGGGCTGCTGCCGACCGCACCTTCGCAGGCGAAACTTGGCGCCGCGTCGCTGACCAGCTCAGCTCACGATGGCCCAAGCTGGCGGATCTGATGGACGAGAGTGAGCACGACGTGCTGCCTGTATGGCCAGCCCGAGGCGGCACCGCATCAGGTTGCACTGCACCAATCCGATCAAGCGCTGACCAGGGAGGTCAAACGCCGCGCTGACATCATGGGCATCGTCCCAAACGACGCCTCAATCACGCGCCTCATCGGCGTAGTCCGGTTCGCGCAGAATGTCGTGTAGGGACCACCTCGTGTTGCACCGCCTCGTCGTTGATCGTCGAAGATATCGGCTACCTACCCGACACCACAGAAGACGCCCACCTCTTCTTCCAACTGGCCAACGCCCGCGATGAGAATTGCGGCAAGATACCCACCTCGAACCTTGCCTTCGGTGAATGGCCAAGCGTCTTCGGCGATGCGAAGAAGACGACGACCCGGCCTCATATCTTCAACCCGAACTATCCAGTCCCAGGGGCGGACTCCACTGCAACCAAACCGTTGCACCCGAGAATTGAATCCGCCGCGTGTCTTGAACCCGCCCAGCCCGGAAAGATCAGATCGCTCCGTCCTTTTTCAGCGCGGCGATGGCGTCGCTGTCCAGCCCCAGTTCGGTCAGGATGGACACGCTGTGCTCACCCAGATCGGGCACCGGGTCCATCCGGGGCTCGAATGCGTCGGAGCGGCCCGGCGGCAACAAGGCAGGGATCGGCCCGACGGCGCTTCCGACTTCGACCCAGCGATCCCGAGCGCGCAATTGCTGATGCGCCCAGACGCCGGCCATGTCGTTGACCCGGGCATTGGCGATGCCAGCCGCGTCAAGCCGCGCGACCACGCCTTCGGCGGTCAGTTCGGCAAAGGCCGCCAGGATGATGGCCCGCAGCGCCGCCTTGTTTTCAGACCGCAGCGCGTTCGAGCCAAAGCGGGAATCGCTGACAAGCGCGGGGTCGTTCAGGACCCGTTCGCAGAACACCTGCCATTCCCGTTCGTTCTGCAGGCCCAGCATGACGGTGTTGCCGTCGCCCGCCTCGAACGGGCCATAGGGATAGATCGTGGCGTGGCTGCCGCCGTTGCGGGCGGGCGGCGATGCGCCTTCGAAGGCGTAGTACATCGGAAAGCCCATCCACTCGACCATGCTTTCCAGCATCGACACGTCGATCTCTGCCCCTTCTCCGGTCTTGCCGCGCTGGATCAGGGCAGCAAGGACCGAGGAATAGGCATACATCCCCGCCGAGATGTCGGCGATCGAGATGCCCGCCTTGGACGGAACCTCCGGGGTGCCGCTGACCGAGAGGAACCCCGCTTCGGACTGGATCAGAAGGTCATAGGCCTTGCGGTCACGATCAGGCCCGTCCGCGCCATAGCCCGAGATGTTGCACACGATCAGGCCCGGATTGTCGGTTTTCAGCGCAGTGCGGCTGAGCCCGATCCGCTCGGCGGCGCCCGGCGCGAGGTTCTGCACCACCACGTCGGCCTTGCCGACCAGCGCCTTCAGGATCGCACCCGCCTTGGGGTGTTTGACATCCAGCGTCAGGCTTTCCTTCGAGCGGTTCGCCCAGACGAAGAACGAGGCGAGACCCCGCACGCGCGTGTCATAGCCACGGGCGAAATCGCCGACGCCCGGCCGCTCGATCTTGATGACGCGGGCACCCATATCGGCAAGCTGGCGGGTCGCGAAGGGGGCCGCCACCGCATGTTCCAGCGAAACGACGGTTACGCCATCGAGCGGGCGCATCAGAACGACCTCGGCAGGCCAAGCATGTGCTCGGCCACGTAGGACAGGATCAGGTTGGTGGAAATCGGGGCCACCTGGTAAAGCCGGGTTTCGCGGAACTTGCGTTCGACATCGTATTCGGTGGCAAAGCCAAAGCCGCCGTGAAACTGCAGGCAGGCATTCGCGGCTTCCCAACTGGCCTTGGCCGCGAGGTATTTCGCCATGTTCGCCTGTGCGCCGCAGGGCTGGTGGGCGTCGAACAGCCGGCATGCTTCCCAGCGCATCAGGTTGGCGGCTTCCAGTTCGATCTTGGCCTCGGCAATGGGAAACTGCACGCCCTGGTTCTGGCCGATGGGCCGGCCGAACACCACGCGTTCCCTGGCGTAGGCCGTGATCTTGTCCACGAACCAGTATCCGTCGCCGATGCACTCGGCGGCGATCAGCGTGCGCTCGGCGTTCAGGCCATCGAGGATATAGCGAAACCCCATCCCCTCCTCGCCGATCAGGTTTTCGGCCGGGATCTCGAGGTTGTCGAAGAACAGCTCGTTGGTCTCGTGGTTGACCATGTTGGAGATCGGCTTGACCTCCATGCCGTTGCCCGTGGCATCCTTGATGTCGACCAGAAAGATCGACATGCCCTCGGACTTGCGCTGCACTTCGGCCAGCGGCGTGGTGCGGGCCAGCAGGATCATCAGGTCGGAATGCTGCACCCGGCTGATCCAGACCTTCTGGCCGTTGATCACGTATTTGTCGCCTTTTTTAACGGCGGTGGTCTTGATCTTGGTCGTGTCGGTCCCGGTCGTCGGCTCGGTCACGCCCATGCTTTGCAGCCGCAACTCGCCGCTGGCGATCTTGGGCAGGTAGTATTGCTTTTGCGCGTCCGACCCGTGCCGCAGCAGCGTGTTCATGTTGTACATCTGGCCGTGACAGGCACCGGCATTGCCGCCGGAGCGGTTGATCTCTTCCATGATGATCGACGCTTCGGTCAGGCCAAGGCCCGAGCCGCCAAATTCCTCCGGGATCAGGGCAGCCAGCCAGCCTTCGCTGGTCAGCTTGTTCACGAATTCCTCGGGATAGGCTTTGTCGGCGTCCACCTTGCGGTGGTATTCCGGCGGAAAACCGGCGCACAGCGCGCGCAGGGCGTCGCGCAGATCCTGATGCGGGTCGTTCATTCTGTATCCTTCACTGTGGCGGTTGCGCTCATGGCCAGCGCGCCGTTGTGGCCGCTTACCCAGAGTTTGACGGTGTCGTCGGCGCCGGGCTGGCCGTGAACCGAGAAATCATCGGTATCGAATACCGGCGAGATGGCGCGAAAATCGAAGGCGGTCACGTCCTTGCCGGGCATGTTTCGCCGCAGCAGGTCCAGCATCAGCGTGGCCAGAAGCGGGCCATGCACGACCAGGCCGGGATAGCCTTCGGTGCCGGTGCTGTATGGCCGGTCATAGTGAATGCGGTGGCCATTGAACGTCACGGCGGAATAGCGAAACAGCATGACCGGATCGGGCGAGATCACCCGTGAAAAGGCGCTGCCATCCGGGGCTTGCGGCGGCGTGGGCAGGGGTGCGTCCGGTGAGGGCGGGGCGCGGTAGACGATGTCCTGCCGTTCCTCGATCCCCTGCACGTCGCCGTCGAACACCTGATGGCGCAGGGTGACGAACACCAGATCGCCGCTTTTTCCGGCCTTGTGTTCGACCGACTCGACGGTCGACACCTTGCGCAATTCGCGCCCGATCCGCATCGAGGCCGACCACGTCAGCCGGCTGCCAGCCCACATCCGGCGCGGCAAAGGCACCGGCGGCAGGAACCCGCCAAGGGCGGCGTGGCCGTCCTCGCCCGCATCCTCGAGTTTGTAGACCGGCAGGAAATGCAGCCAGTGCCAGAGTGGCGGCAGGGGTGTTCCGTCGGCATGGTCGGGGTCGTCGCGGTTCAGCGTTGCCGACAGCGCGTTCGACGGAAACGGCGCGATGCGCTCTGTCACCGTCTGGGACTTGCCGATCCACTTGCGCAGATGATCCATGTCGAGTGTCATGCGCGGCTCCGTTGTCCTTGACCTTGGCATTATGGACCCTTTGTTGTGTTCTGGAAATTCGCTATCGTTTAATGGCACGTTCGACGCAGCAGAACGCAAAGGAGTTGCGATGCATTTCGAGTTTACCGATCTTCGCCTCTTCGTTCATATCGCCGAAACCGGCAATCTGACCCATGGCGCGGCACGGGCTTTCCTGTCGGCACCTGCGGCCAGCGCGCGCATCCGTGCGCTTGAGGCCAACCTCGATTGCCAGTTGTTCTATCGCGGCAACAAGGGTGTCAGCCTCACGCAATCCGGCGAGATGCTCTTGCGCCATGCACGGATCATCCTGCGCCAGATCGACTATCTGCATGACGATTTCACCGGGCCGGACAATGACAAGGCCGGACACGTCCGCATCTTTGCCAACACCACCGCCGTTACCGAATTCATGCCCGAAGTGCTGGCCCGGTTCCTCGCGTCGCGGCCCGGCGTCACCATCGACCTTCAGGAACGGCTGACACAGGATATCGTGCGCGCGATCCGCGATGGCTCGGCAGATCTGGGCATTGTCTCGGGCGACATCGACCGCACCGGGCTTGAGGCGATCCGCTTTTCGACCGACCGGCTGGTGCTGGCAGTTCCCGGAAGGCATGCGCTGACCGGACGCCAATCCGTCGCCTTCGCAGATACGCTGAAGTGGGAACATATCGGCCTGCACGAAGGCAGCACGCTGCTGGCGTTCTTGCGGGGGTTGATGGAACGGAATGGCTATGAACGGGTCCTGCGCGTCAAGGTGCGCAGCTTTGAAGCCATGTGCCGCATGATCGAAGCCGGCGTCGGCATCGGCGTCCTGCCGGAATCGGCTGCCGTCAGGCATACGGGCACGATGCGCATTGCGCTGGTCGGCATCGAAGACGCCTGGGCCTTGCGCGAACGCCACGTTCTGGTCCGGTCGCTGGATGCGCTTCCCGGTGCCGGTCGCGCCCTGGTCGACGAACTCGTCCAGAGCGCATCGGGAGGAAGCAGGTCGCTTGCGCCGACAGGCTAAGCCCGCCGGGGCAAGGGGCCGCGCCACAAGGGTCCGGCCGAGCCCCCTGCCCTATCAGGTCAGCAGCGCATCGACATCCGCATCCGCATCGGTGCAGGCGTCGATATCCACCTCGTCCTCGCCCGGAACATGGATGCGGCGGAACCGCATCTCGGGCGCATCAAGCGGGATCGTCGCATCCATGCCGAGCTTGGCCCCGAGGCCGTTTCGCGTCGAGGGGTCGAGCTTGGAGTTCTGGCTGTCCGCAATCATGACCATGTCGCGGTCGGCCTGGAACCGGGTGGCGATGGCCCATTCGACTTCGGCCGGATCGTGGATGTTCACGTCTTCGTCCACCACCACCACATGCTTGATATCGTAGTGTGACGCCATCGCGCCGAGGATCACGTTCTTGACCTCGCCTTCGTTGCGCTTCTTGAACTTCACGTAAAGATGATACCGGCACACCCCGCCAAGCGAGAGATGGACATCGCGCACCATCGGGAAATTGCGCTTGAGATTGGCAAGGATCGTCGCCTCGCGCGGAATCCCGCCAAGCAGAAGATGCTCCAGCCCGCCGCCGACGATCGTGTGGAAGATCGGATTGGTGCGCGTCGTCACCAGATCAACCTCGATGACATGGCTCTTGGCGCGTTCGCCGTAATATTGCGGGAACTCGCCGAATGGCCCCTCAAGCTCGCGGACATTTGCCAGCAAGCGTCCCTCGATCACGATCTCCGCATCCGCCGGCACCCTGATCTCGCTGTTGCGGCACTTGGCGACGGGCAATGGCCGACCGATCAGTGCCCCGGCCAATTCCAGCTCGTCATAGTCAAGCGGCACGATGGCCTGCGAAGCAAGCAGGGCGGCAGGGCTGGCGCCGATCACGACCGCCACGTCAAGATCTTCCCCCATCGCCTCGGCCTGCTGCTGGAAATCCCAGGTGTGGCGCGGCAACAGCAGCGCGCCCATCCGGTTCGGCCCCGAGATCTGAAGGCGATGGATCGAGACGTTCTGCCGGCCCGTGCGCGGGCTGCGCACGATCACCAGACCGGCGGTGATATAGGCGCCGTTGTCATGCGCGTTGTGCGTGGGAATCGGCAAGAGCGCCAGAAGATCCGGCGCCTCGTGAACCTCCTTCTGGCAGGCGGGATCAGCAACGTCGCGCCATGCGATCGGGTTCAGAACGGCGTTCTGGAAGTGATCCAGCAACCCCGGCTCATCCACCCCCAGCGCCTCGGCGATCCAGCCCCGGTTCGACACCACCCCCGAGACGACCGTGCCGGGGTGGCCGTCCGGATGCGGCAGCAGAACGGCCTTTCGTCCTTCGAGGTGCTTGGCGATTGCCGCGACTTCGAATTCCAGCCGCTTGCCCGGATGGGTGATCGTCAGCCTGCCGGTGCGCCCGAGATGGCGCACCCAGCCACGGAAGTCCCCGATCGCGCCGTCAAAGCCGGTCTGTTCCCGATTCGATGTCGTGGTCTTGTCGTCTTCCATGGCTGGGTGCCTTCCTGTGGTTCGGGATCTTGCGCGTTCAGATCGTATCCTTGAAATTGGCTTTGCGCTTTTCTCCGAAGGCGGCGATCCCCTCCTGGTAATCCTCGGTCAGGCGCAGTTTCTCGTAGGCGTGGCCTTCGATATCCATGCCCACGGTCAGGCTGGTGTCATAGGTCGTCGCCAGCACCCGCTTGATGGTGCGCTGCGCCAGCGGCGAGCCCTCGCGAAGTTTCTTCACCCGGGACATGATTTCCTGCTCCAATGCCGCGCTGTCCGCGACCACCTGGGTCAGCAGGCCCCATTGCTGCGCCTCCTCTGCCGGCACGCGCCGACCGAACGCCATCATGTCGAAGGCGCGCGTCGTGCCGGCGATGCGCGCGACGCGCTGGCTGCCGCCGCTGCCCGGAATCTGGCCCAGCGTCACTTCGGGAAGTGCCACCACGGTGTCCTTGGTCGCGAGCCGGACGTCGCAGGCCATGGCCAGTTCGAACCCGACGCCCATGGCGTATTTCTCCATCGCGCAGATCACCGGTTTGGGGCAGCGCTCGGGCGAGGCGATGTTCCAGGCCAGATCGGACATGCGGTCGACCGGGATATCGGGAAATGCCTTCACGTCGCCGCCCGAGGTGAACACCCCGCCGGCACCGCGGATCACGACGACGCGCACGTCGTCATCTTCGCCGAAAGCCTCCATGATTGCGTTGATCTGCTGGCGTCCGCGATACGACACGATGTTGAGCGGCGCCCGGTCGAGGATGAGCCAGCCGATCTTGTTCTCGGTGTCGACTTCGTAGCGAAGCCCGTCGAGGTCTTGCAGGATTGAAGCGCGCAGTTTGGCGTAGTCTTTGGTCATGGGATGATCCTTTTCGAATTGAAGTCAGTTTTTCTGAGATGTTTCGCGAAGCTCTCGGCGCAAGAGTTTTCCCGAAGCCGAGCGTGGCAGTGAGGCGACAAAACGGTATTCGCGCGGGCGCTTGAACCGCGCCAGTCCGCTTTGCAGGCACGCATCATCAAGCGTTTTCTGGTCGATCTCGGCACCGCTCGTCTGGATATAGGCCACGACCTTCTGCCCCAACCGCTCGTCAGGCTCGCCCACCACCGCCACGGCAATCACCGCGTCCAGCCGGGTCAGAACATCCTCGACCTCCTCGGGATAGATGTTCTCGCCGCCCGAGTTGATCATGTCATCGACGCGGCCGACGACGAAAAGATCGCCGTCCTCGTCGATCACACCCAGATCGCCGGTGCGATACCAGCCCCGGTGCAGCGCCTTGCGGTCCGCGTCCGGTCGCTTCCAGTAGCCGCTGAACGCCTCCGGACACGCCATGCTGGCAATGATCTCGCCGGGCTGCCCCTGAGCGACCAGGTTGTCGACGTCGCCCGGGTCGCCGGTCGCGGAGACGACGCGCAGGGACTGGTTGACGCCCGCACGCCCCGCGCAGCCGGGCTTTTCCACCTGCCGGTCGCTGGTCGAAAACGTGTAGATCTCGCTCGACCCATAGAAATTCAGGAACACTTCCGGCTTCAGCCTCTCCTGTATCGCACCGGTCAGGGTGGTCGTCATCGACATGCCGGCATAGCCGACATGCGTGAGGCAGGTAAGGTCGGCGCTGTCGCATTCCGGCAAACGCAGCATGTCGTGATACATCGTCGGCACCAGGAACGCGCTGGAAATGCGCTCGCTCTCGATCAGGCGGATCACCGTCTCGGGGCGGTATTCCGGCACGCAGACCAGCTTGCCGTTCAGCATGGCGGTCGAGAGCATGATGCGGATGCCCATGGTGTGGAACATCGGCATCACGCCGATGGCCGACTCGCCATAGCGGTATCTGTTGTGAACCAGTTGCGACAGGCCCGCCATATGCTCGGCGGTGTGGCTGCGTGGCACGCCTTTCGGGCGCCCGGTGGTGCCCGAGGTATAGAGCATGAGGCACGGCTGGGCGGGGTCGAGGTCCGCCGGGCCATCGACCGGCTGCGCGTCCAGCAGTTGCGCAAAGCTGCGCCCCTCGCCTTGTCCGCCCGGCCCCACGATCAGCCGGTCGGCGGGAAACGACATCTCCGACAACGCCTCGACGATGGCCGCGCCCGGCCCGTCGTCGTAGGCCACGGCGGCGGCTTCGGCGTCCTCGATGCAATAGCGCAGTTCCTCGGCGGTGGCCCGCCAGGTCACGGGGGTGAAGATCAGGCCCAGCATCTGCGACGCCCAGTAGAGCGTCGCCATCTCGTAGCGGTTGCGCATGACGACGACGAAATGGTCGCCCTGTCGCAACCCCATCTGCCGCAATCCGCCCGCCGTGCAGCGGATCTCGTCATACCATTGCCCGTAGCTGCGGCGTGTCGAGCCATCGACGATCGCCTCCGCCCCCGGGCTGCGCTGAACGGCGAAATGGAACAATGTGCCCAGATCCATGATCAGCCTCCCTGACCGTTTTGCGTGTTGGCCACCTCGAGGATGGCCTGGACCATTCCGTGATAGTCGGTGCAGCGGCACAGATGCCCCGAGAGCATGTCGCGGACCTCGGTCTCGGTCGGCGCGGGGTTGTTCTCCAGAAATTCCGTCGCCGACATCAGTATCCCGGCGGTGCAGAACCCGCATTGCAGCGCGTGGTGCCGCCGGAACGCCGCCTGAAGCGGGTTCAGTCCGTCCTCTCCGGCCAGATCCTCGACGGTGCGGATGTCCGCGCCGTCCGCCTGGATCGCGTATTGCGTGCAACTGCGTTGCGCGGTGCCGTCGCGGATGATCGTGCAGGCGCCGCACACGCCATGCTCGCAGCCGACATGGACGCCGAAGAACCCCAGTTCGTGACGCAGGAAATCGCTGAGCAGCATGCGTGGCTCGGCGTCGCCGCTGAGCTCCTTGCCGTTGACCGTCAACACGATCCGGTGGCGCTGGCCGCCCTTGCTGATCTTGCGGGTCATGTGGCCGGTCCTTCCGATTGCGCCAGTGCTTGTTCCAGAACGCGGCGGATCAGCACTCTTGCCAATGCCCGGCGATGCGGGGCCGATGCCGCGCTGTCGCTTAGCGGGTCGAGCTTGCCCGCGATGTTCTCGGCGATCGCCGCGAACAGCTCCGGCCCGGCCTGCTCGCCCGCGGCGCCGTCCGGGTCGATCACCACTGGCCGGTCCTCGACCCCGCCCAGACCGACCGAGATATCCACGATCCGACCGGCTTCCAGACGCATCCGGCAGGCGGCGGCGGCAAGTGCAAAGTCGCCGTGGCGCTGTGCGATTTCCTCAAAGCCAAAGCAATCGCCAGGGCGCCTGCCCGGCCAGTCGAGGGCCACGACCATCTCTTCGGGCGCGCGCGCCGTGGTCAGCATTCCGAGGAAGAAATCACGCGCAGGAACCGCCCGCTGGCTTCGCCGCGAGCGAAGCCGCACCGTGCCGCCGACAGTTGCCAGCGTCAGCGGGATCTCGGAACTGGGATCGGCATGGGACACCGAACCGCCCAGGGTTCCGCGATTTCGGGTTTGCACATGTCCGACCCAGGGCAGCGCGAGGTGAAGCAGCGGCACCGCTTCTCCCAACGCGCGGTGCCCCAGCGCCGCACTCTGGCGCACGACCGCCCCGGTGGTGAAACCGCTGCCCGAAGGGGTGACCGCGTCCAGCCCGTCGATACGGCCAATGTCGATCACCAGCGACGGCCTGACCAGCCGCATGTTGAGCATCGGGCCAAGCGACATGCCTCCGGCCATCAAGACCGCGTCGCCGCCATGCTCGGCCAGCAGCGCCGTGGCCTCTTCAACCGTATCGGGGCGAATGTAGTCGAATGCGACCGGCTTCATGCCTGACCCTCCCCTCGGCCAAGAATCAGACGGCGAAGCCGGGCGAACCGGCCGCCGCCCTGCGTCTCGCTGGCGGTCAGCGCCTGGAAGAACCGGGCGATGAGAATCTCGGTCACCTTGCCCAGCATGCGCTGTCCGACGGCCGCAACCTTGCCGCCGACGCGCGCGTTGTAGCGATACTTCAGCAGCGTGCCGTTCTCGCCTGACGGCTCCAGCGTCACATAGCCGTCACCCCGACCGAACCCCATCTCGCCTGCGACGCTGCCGACCAGATGCACGCTCTTGCCCGGAACCGGGTCGCGCAGGTCGATGGTGGCGCTGAACAGGCCCCGGATCGCCGCGACACGCAATTCCACCTCGGCCTTGAAGCGACTGTCGCCTTCCTTGACCAGCTTGCGGCAACCCGGAACGATCGCGGCCAAGGTCGCGGCATCGGTCAATCGCCGCCAGACCTCGTCGGGCGGAATCGGCACGATCGTTTCGCCCTCGCCGCTCAATCCGCCGGGACGCGAGCCATCGCTGATGGCGGTATCGCGGGCGGCATCGGGATTGGCCAGCTGCCAGATCCGGGCCGGGGTAAGCGGCAGGTTCACTTCCTGCACCGACAGCGCATCGGCCACGGCATTGGCCAGGGCAACCGGCGTCAGCATCGAACTGCCGTCGCCCATGCCCTTGGCGCCAAGCCGGTTGACGGTCGAGCGCGTCTCGGTATGACCGATCCGAACCGGGGGAACCTCCATCGCGGTGGGGCAGATGTAATCGGCGAAGGTGCCGGACAGAAACTGCCCCTCCTCGTCATAGGCAAGTTCTTCCATCATCGCCGCGCCCAGCCCGTGCAGGAAACCGCCGCGCACCTGACCTTCGACAATCATCGGATTGAGCTGGGTGCCGACATCATGGACCGAGCCGTAACGTTCGATCGTCAGCACTCCGGTCTCGCGGTCGATCTCGACCGCCGCGATGTCGGCGACAAAACCGTAGGTCAGCGCCGATGCAACCCGGTCATGTTCGTCAACCGGGCCAAGCGAGGGCGGCGATGCGATGACGGTTTCCGAGACTCCGGCACCAACCCCCTGCGGCAAGCCCTGCGTGTTCCAATGGGCGTTGGCCGCTACCTGTTGGACGCGCAGCTTCTTGTCGGGCATCCCGACCACCCGCGCCACGCCTTCGGTCAGTTCGATGTTCTGGGCGTCCACATCCAGCATCTCGCCGGCAATCCGGCGCAGTTTCCAGGCGACAGCCTCGGCGCAGTCAACGATGGCATCGGTAACGATGGCCGAAAAGCGGTTCGAGTAATTCCCCGACGAGATCGACCAGGCGCTTGTCAGCGTGTCGATCTCGGTCACCACGTCCACGGCGTCGGGATGAAGACCGAGGGCATCGGCCACGATCTGTGCCGCCACGGTCGCGTGGCCCTGCCCGCTGGGGGTCGAATCGAGGCGCAGCGTTGCGCGCCCGGTCGGGTCCATCGTCACCGTCGCGCTTGCCATCGCGCCGGATTTCGGGGCCGCGCGGGCGCGCTGTTCGGGGGTCTGTGCCAGCGTCACATAGGCCATGTTGGAGCCGGACGGCTCGATTCCGGTGGCCAGGCCGATACCGAAAAGCCGGCCTTCGGCACGGGCTGCATCGCGCTTGCGCAGCAACTCATCGTAGCCGGCCACGCGCACCAACTCGTCAAGCGCGGCCTCATAGTCACCGACATCGAACACCGAGCCCGCGACCGAGCGGTAGGGAAAGGCATCCTTGGGGATGAAATTGCGGCGGCGAATCTCGATCGGGTCGATACCGAGCGCATGTGCCGCGAGATCCATCATCCGCTCCAGGGCGAAATAGAACTGCGGGCCGCCATAGCCGCGGTTCAGCCCGACCGGCGGCGTGTTGGTGACAATGATGTGATTGTCGACGCGGATGTTCTCGACCCGGTAGGCGCCGTTCGACGCAGAGTGCATGCGGTAGAGCGAGGCCGGCTCGGGTGCCCGCACATAGGCGCCCATGTTCGCCGTATTCTCGAAATGGAGCGCAGTCAGCTTCCCTTCGGCGGTAAAGGCTGCCCTCAGCCGCCCGACGCGATCGCTGACGCCGGTGGCCGCCGTCAGGTGCTCGGCGCGGTCCTCGATCCACTTGATCGGGACCCCCAGAATCCGGCTCACGGCGGCGAGCAGGACGATATACGGGTAAACCGCCTGTTTGGTGCCAAAACTGCCGCCGCTCGCCTTCGGCGAGATCAGCCGAAGGCGATTGCTCTGCACACCCAGCGATCCGGCCATCAGCGGGTGCATGGCAAAGGGCCCCTGGAAGTTCGACCAGATCGTGTAGCGGTCGGGCGATTGCTCGTGATGGGCGATGACGCCGAAGGTTTCCATGGGCGTCGCGATGTAGCGCGGAAAGCGGTAGTTCAGATCGAAAACCTGATCTGCCGCCGCAAAGGCAGCGTCCGGGTCGCCGTAGACATGATTGCGCAAACTCGCGACGTTCGAGCCGAGCGTGTCATGCAGCACCGGCGCGTCGTCAAGCGCAGCCGCCGCCGGATCGACAACCGCCGGCAGTTGCTCATACTCGACAACGATGCGTTCCATTGCGTCTTCCGCAAGGTAGCGGGTGCGCGCCACCACCACCGCCACCGGCTCGCCGACATAGCGCACTTTGCCTACCGCGCAGGGATAATACTCGATCGGCGAATGGATCACGCTGGCGATGGGCTTGATCACCGCGGCGATCTCATCCCCGGTAACGACGCCGATGCAGCCTTCCATTTCGACGGCGGCCGTGGTGTCGATGCTCAGAATGCGGGCATGTGCGTGGGGCGAACGCAGGATGGCCGCGTGGCGCAGTCCGGCCACCGGCTCCAGATCGTCCATGAAGCGGGCACGCCCCGACAGAAGCGCCACGTCCTCGAAACGCTCGACCGACTGGCCGGTCCAGCCTTCCGTCACTGAATTGTCCGTGTCATTCACGATCGTTGCCTCGCCGTTTCCGCGCGGCATTGCACCGCGACGCCGGTGCTCCTGTGCTCCCGGTATGGTATGCGACGTTTCACCTCAAAACAAACGGGTTGGAGAACCCCTCCGCATAGCTGATCCAGACGCTCTTGGTTTGCAGGTATTCCTCAATCGCGCGTTTGCCGGATTCGCGTCCGAAACCGCTTCGCTTGTAGCCGCCAAAGGGCGAGGTGTAGCTGACCGCGCGATAGGTGTTCACCCAGACCGTGCCGGCCTGCAGCCGTGCCGCCATGCGGATCGCGCGCGGCATCGACTGTGTCCAGAGCCCGGCGGCCAGCCCGTAGATCGAATCGTTGGCCTTCGAAATGGCGTCCTCTTCGTCGGTGAACGCAATGACGCTGAGAACGGGGCCGAATATCTCTTCCTTGGCGATGCGCATCTGGCCATCGACACCGGTAAAGATCGTGGGCTGCACGAACCAGCCCTTGCTCAGCGCCGGATCGCTGGGCCGCGCGCCGCCAAGGACGCAAACCGCGCCCTCGCTCTTGCCGATCTCGATGTATTCAAGCACCCGATCAAGCTGTGCCCGCGTCGTGACCGGCCCGACATGGGTTTCGGCATCCATCGGATCGCCGATCCTGGCGGTGCGCGCGAAGTCGACCAGTTTTTCGACGAATTCGTCGTGGATGGACTGCTGGACCAGCAGGCGGGAGCCGGCGATGCAGGTCTGCCCCGATGCCGCGAAGATGCCGGCAATGGCGCCGCGCACGGCGTCGTCCAGCGATGCGTCCTCGAACACGATGTTGGCCGATTTGCCGCCCAGTTCCAGCGACACCGGCTTGATGCCGTCAGCCGCGTTGCGCGCCACGCTGGCTCCGGTCGCGTCACCGCCGGTAAAGGCGATCTTGGCAACCTGAGGATGCCTGACCAAAGCGTCGCCGATCTCGTGTCCAAAGCCGGTGACGGTGTTGACGACACCGGGGGGAAAGCCCGCCTCGGCAAACAGTTCGACGAAGGCAAGGGTCGAGACCGAGGCGTGTTCCGATGGCTTGATGACCACGGTATTGCCCGCGGCCAGCGCCGCCGCCAGTTTCCACGTCAACAGCAGGAGCGGCGAGTTCCAGGGCGTGATCATGACGATGACACCCAGCGGCTCGCGCAGCGTGTAATTGAACATGTCGACCTTGTCGGTGGCGATCACGCTGCCTTCGATCTTGTCGGCCAGCCCGCCGAAATAGCGGTACCATTCCGGAATATAGCGCAATTGCCCGTGCATCTCGGCGAACAGCTTGCCGTTGTCGCGAACCTCGAGCCGCGCGAGCTTTTCCGCATCGCGCTCGATCAGGTCGGCCAGCCGCCAAAGCAGCTTGCCGCGCGCGGTTGGCGACAGCCCGCGCCAGTCGGGCGCGTTGAACGCGGTGTGGGCGGCAGATACCGCCGCCTCGACATCCGCCGGATCGCATCGCGGGATCTCGGCCCAGGGCGCGCCAGTGGTGGGATCGAGGCTTTCGATCCAGCCGCCATTGCCGGCTTCGACGCTAGCGCCGCCAAGCAGATTGCGAAAGCGTTCCCGACCGGTGCTCATATCGTTTCCAGTCCCAGCTGTCTGCGAAAGCGGTTCTTGAGTTCCACGCCGTCGCGAGGCGGCAACACGCGTTCCGGGCTGTCCGGCGCGATCTGCACGCTGGCCAGGCTTGGCCCATGCCCGGTATGCAGGCGCTCGCGCAGCGTTTCCACCGCGTCCATGTCGGTCAGGTCGGCGGCCCAGACGAAACCACAGGCCCGGGCGATCCCCGCAAGGCTGATTCCGCGATCGGTATGGCTCGATTGCATTCCGGTCTCGCCGTAGCGCTGATTGTCGAGCACGACGAGCGTGAGATTTGCCGGTGCCGCAGCCCCGATCGTTGCCAGGGCGCCCATGCCCATCAACTGCTCGCCATCGCCGGTGATCACCGCGACCCGGGCATCGGGGCGTGCAAGGGCAAGGCCGAGGCCGATCATCGCGGCCCCGCCCATCGCGCCCCAGAGATAGAAGTTGCGCGCATCGTCACCGGTGGACATCACGTCGTAGGCCGCCGAACCAAGGCCGGTGACGACCAGCAATTCGCCGCGATCCTGCATCAATGTGGCGACCACCTTGCGACGGTCCAGCCGGTTGTCACCTTTTTTGCGTGTCATGTCAGCGTTCCCATTTCTTGCGGCCCAGCAGAGCCTGCGACAGCAGGACCGCGACCGGTTGGTCACCCATGAACGCGTCATGCAGTGCCGCCTCGACCGCCGGGCCGACCTCTTCGGGTTTGGTCGCGCGGCGCACAGACACGCCCATCAGCTCGAACGCGGCAGGCGTCGCGCGCCCCATCGCCACCTGCCACGGATTGAATTCGCCGGTTTCTCCGCGCATCGTCACGATGGTGACAAAAGGGAAGTTGCAGTTGGAAACGAGGCTGAGCATGTTGATGCAGTTGCCGACGCCACTGGACTGCATCAAAAGCACCCCCTTGTCGCCGCCAAGCCAGGCGCCGCACAGTGCTGCGATACCCTCTTCCTCGGTGGTCAACGGATAGGCCATCATCTCAGGATCGGCGATCGCGCGCTTGATGACGTGCTTGTGGCCGGCGTCGGGCACAAAGGGGACCTGCGATATGCCGCCCTGCTTCAGCACTTCGAAAAGTTCTTCCTGCCAGGGCGCAAAATCGCTCTCGCTCAGGTGTTCCTGCGGATTCTGTAGCATGTGCACCCTTTCTGCTCGCTCTGAGATCAATACTATGGGCAAAAGAGTCTTTGAGAAAATAGATTAATTCGTTATGAGATATGCGAACTTGTTATATCTCAAGGGAGGCAGGCGTTGGATTTTCGTCAGTTGCGGACTCTGGTCCATGTCGCCGAAACGGGAAGCCTGACCCGGGCTGCCGAACGGTTGAACACCGTGCAGCCGACATTGAGTCGGCAGATCCGCCTGTTGGAGGAGGAACTGGGAATTTCGCTGTTCCAGCGGCTGGGCTATGGCATGAAGCTCACCGAGGCGGGTGAGCGATTGTTGTCGCATGCCCGGATCATTCTGCGCGACCTCGAGACCGCACGGTCGGAAGTCCTTTCACTGCAGGGCGCCATCACCGGCAACATCGTCTGCGGCATGATTCCCAGTCTCGGTGATCGGGCACTGGTCCCCTTCCTTCGCACCTTTGCCGAAGACCATCCGCTGGTCTCGCTGCGCGTCGTCACCGGCTATGCCGGATTCGTGGTCGAATGGCTGGCGCAACGGCAACTTGACACGGCACTGCTCTACGACCTTCCCGAACTCTCGAAGTACGATGTCACGCCGCTGGCAGAGGAGCCGCTTTTCGTTGTCGGCCCCCCCGATGCCGGGTTCAACGTCGCGACGCCCGTTCCGCTGGCGACCTTGGCACCGATGCCGATGATCCTGCCCAGCCCCCAGCACGGTTTGCGAAAGCTGGTCGACACGGCGACGCTGCAACACAACTTCCGCCTGAACGTCCGCATCGAGGCGGATTCGCTGCAGGCCCAGCTGGAACTCGCCCGCGTGGGTTTTGGCTGGACGATCCTGCCACCCTCGGCCATCGCGACCGAACTTGGCCTGCAGCAGGTCTCGGCCGCGCCGCTCTGCGAGCCGGAAATCCTGCGCCGCATCGTGACGGTACTCCCCGTCGACCGCCGGCAGGCACATTCGGTCCGCGTGTTCGCTGACAATCTGGCGGAACATGTCGTCGCGATGATCGGAACAGGGAAATGGCCGGGCTCACGCGCCATTTCCTGAATTTTGTGTGGTATTGAATAAGTGCAAGACTGGCAAAGAGAACATCTATTGGATTTGCAGAGCCGTTAGCGCCTACCCTGTCGGCGGGAGGATCGACACGGTGACAGGCGGGTTCGGCACAGCGACAGGCGCGCGGCGGTGCGACACGCCGGTATGGTGGATGCGCGTGCATGCTGGTCGAAACCCGACCACCTTCGAACCACCCAGAGATCTCGTGGCTGTATCGGGACGGCCGGTTTGCCAGGTCGCTGGTTCAACAACAACTCGGAGGAACTGACTGCACCGACCCTGCGGGAACCGACAGCGGGTCACACAGATGCTCTGAAGCATCAATCCAGGTGAGAGACCAATGAGCACAAAGATGGATCTGAATGCTCTCGTTCTTTTCTACGAGGCAGTGAATTCCCAGAGCATCTCGAAGGCTGCCATGCGGCTTCGGGTTCCGAAATCCACGGTCAGCCGGAAAATCTCGTTGCTCGAGCATCAGGTCGGCTCAACCCTGGTGAGGCGCGGCCCGCACGGCATCTCGCTGACCGAGATCGGCACGGTTCTTTACGATCACGCCCAGAAGATCATCGCCGAAATCGAGGATGCCGGGTTTCACGCGACCGAGTTGCAGTCGGAACTGAGCGGCGTGCTGCGCATCAGCCTGCCGGTGGATTTCGGTGTCTCGTGGCTGAGCCGGCTGATCGCCGAATTCGCGATGCATTACTCCGAAATCCGGTTGGTTGCCGACATCAACGATCGCTGGATCGACGTCACCGAAGAACCCTATGATGTTGCGGTGCACCTTGGTCGCCCGCGCAAACCCGATCTGCCGACGCGCAGGCTCTCCTCGCTGATGCGGGGGATCTACGCCAGCCCGGCCTATCTGGCCCGCGCGGGCATCCCGAAGTCGACAGGCGAAATTCACCGGCACGATTCCATCTCGACCACGCACCAGTTCGAAGAAGGCGTCTGGGATTTCGACAAATCCGGCGACACATCCTCGGCGATGGCCGCGCCGCGGATCATGGTCAACAACATCGGTATCGCGCGGGAGGTCGTGCTCGCGGGGTTCGGGATCGGTATCCTGCCCAACCTGATGTGCCGCAACGACGTGGCAAATACCCGCCTCGTCCGGCTGCTGGAAGACTGGAACGCGCCGTCACTTCAGGTCTGCGCGACCTATCTGGGTCGACGGCGCGTTCAGCGAAAAACGAAGGTCTTCCTGGATTTCCTGTCCGACTACCTGGACAGCGACGAATAACCCGTCAGACCGATTTCAACACCCGGCCAAAGGCGTGATAGACGTGTTTGGTATAGAGGAACTCGTCCATACCGTCACGCCCATGCAGGCGACCAAAGCCACTGTCGCGGAGTCCGCCCGTCTCGGCCTCGGGGAACAGCTTGTTGTGGTCGTTGAACCAGACCGTCCCCGACCTGAGCGCCCGCGCCACCCGATGCGCCCGCGCCAGATCTTGCGTCCACACGCTTGCCGCCAGCCCGTAGCGGGTGCCGTTGGCGCGCTCGACCGCGTCTTCTTCGTCGGTGAACACTTCGATATTCATCACCGGGCCGAAGAACTCTTCCTGGACCACGGGCGAGTCCATGTCCTGCACGCTCAGCAGGCTCGGGCTGATATAGGCACCTCCGGCCGGCACGTCGTCAGGCACCGCGCCGCGCAGCACCGCGTCCGCGGAATGGGCTTCGACCAGCCGCGATATCCGGTCGCGGTTCGCCTGGTCAATCAGCGGGCCCATCGCGCTTTGCGCGTCAGTTCCGGGGCCGACCTTCATCGCCGACAGCACCCCGGACAGGGATTTTTTCAAGGCTTCGTAGCGGCTTTCATGCACCAGCACACGGTTCAGCGCGGTGCATTGCTGGCCCGACAGGATCATCCCGGCCGCGGCAAGGCTCTGCGCCACGGCTTCGGGGTCGCTGTCCTCGAACACGATGCCCGCGGCCTTGCCGCCAAGTTCGAGATTGAGGCGCTTCAAGGTGCCCGAGGCCGCCGCCATGATCTTCTTGCCGACCGCACTGCTGCCGGTAAAGCTGATGACATCGACGTCGGGCGAGGCGACCAGTGCTTCGCTTCCGGCACTCCCGGCCTCGCAGAAGCTGTTGATGACGCCGCGCGGCAGGGCTTCGACATCGACCAGGCAACGCGTGATGGCGGTGTGGAACAGGCTCGATTGCGGCGCCGGCTTCAGGACCACGGTGCACCCGGCGGCAAGCGCCGGGGCGAGCGAGCGGATCAGGAGGATCCCCGGCGCATTCCACGGCGTGATGATCGCGGCGACCCCGGCGGCTTCACGATGCAGATACGAGTGCACACCGGGTTCGATCTCGGCCACCCGGCCTGAAACCGTGCGAGCAAGGCCGGCATAGAAGCGCAGCTCGGACACCGATCCGGCGACCTCGGCGCGTGCGCTCGAAATCAGCTTGCCGGTCTCGGCCGCCAGAAGTCGGGACAGCGCGTCCGCGTCACGCTCGATATTGTCGGCCTGGCGCATCAGGACCTCGGCGCGCAGGCGCGGCGCCGCCGCCCAGTCCGAACGGCGGAATGCCTCACGGGCCGCGGCAATCGCTGCGTTGCTCTCCTCGGCGCCTCCGGCCGGCGCGATGCCGACCAATGCGCCGTCATTCGGGCTGAACACCTCAAAGCTGGAGCGGTCTTTTGCGTTGACCCATTCACCGTCGATGTAATGGGCAGCATCTTGAAACTTTGTCATCGCAACCTCTGGATTATGGTGGGTTCATGCGTTGTGGGCGCAATCAGGATTGGCGCCCGCCGCGATCAGCATACCTTCTGGGCCTCGTTCCGCGGCGGCCAGCGACATGGCGCGCTTGAGGAAGAACCCGACCTGGAATTCATCGGTGAACCCGATTGCGCCATGCATCTGTATGGCTTCCTTGCCAACGTGCAGCGCTGTGCGCATCGCCTGCATCATCGCGGCCAGAGCGGCGATCCGCTGGCGTGGGCCGCCAAACGCACGGGCGGCTTCGAACAGCAACGCATCCGACGATTCAATCTCGACGAAAAGCGTCGCCGCGCGGTGCTGCAGCGCCTGGAACGAGCCGATCGGCACGCCGAATTGTTCACGGGTCCGAAGATAGTCCAGCGTCATGCTGAAGGCTTCATGCGCCAGCCCGACAAGTTCTGCCGCGCGGCAAAGCCGCCGCAGGTCGGCAAGCTCGCAAGCGGCCTGCGCGCCAAGCTCGCCATCGGCCAGCAGTTCGCCCGCAACATCATGCAGGGTCAGCGTCCCGATCGATCCGCCGTCCCGCGTCGCCGCGGTCCTTATCGACAGGCCCGATACTTCGCGATCGACCAGCAGCAGCCGCGTCCCCTTGGAGGAATGGCTTGCCAGAAGGAACTGGTTGGCTGCGGCGATGTCGGTCTCGGTGGCGCTGGTGCCCGAAAGCGCGCCCGGCCCGCCGGCGATGGCCTGCGAAAAGACCGGAACCGTGATTGCGCTGCCCGCCAGCAGCGCCGCCAGCGCCTCGCTTTGCGGAGCGATCCGCCCCAGGCAATGCGCCACTGAAATCGCGGCCGAATAGGGCTCGAACGGAACCGTGCGCCCCAGCGCGCGCAGCAGCACAAGCGCCTCGCGCACATCCAGCCCGAGGCCGCCGGCGCTGTCGGGGGTCAGCATCCCGATCCAGCCCTGGGCCGCCGCATTGCGCCAAGTCTCACCGTCGAGCGCCTGGCCTGCGTCGCGCAGGCCGCGCACCCGCTCGATCCCGCCGCCCTGCTTGCTGAACGCCGCGACGCTGTCCGCGATCATCTGATCGTCATGCGTGAATATCGGCATCAGCCCCGCCCCCCGCCGAGTCCAAGTACGCGCGTGGCCAGCAGCGTCAGCTGTATCTCGTTGCTGCCCCCGTATATTCCCAGGCGTCGCGATTGCAGAAACATGTCGTTCAGATCGATGTTCCGTCCATCTTCGAGCAACGGTTCGGCCCGCGCTGCGATCTGGCCGGCCGCCCGTTGCGCAAGGTCGAGAATCCTCTGGGTCGCCTCGGTTCCAAGCAGCTTGAGATAGGAGCCTTCGCCATCCGCAGCGATCCCGGCGGCTTGCCGCTCGGAGGAATCCAGGAACGCCGCCGTCACCGTCTCGACCGCGATTTCGGCCTCGAGAAGATGCGCGTTCCACGCCGCGCGCTCGCCACCCTCCATGCGTTCGACAAGCGCCTCCAATCGCCGGAATGCCCGGTTGACATGGAGAGGCGAGCCGATATGCAGCCGCTCCTCGGCAAGCAGCGAGGTGGCGGTGTTCCAGCCATCGTCGATCTCTCCGATGATGTTGGATTGCGGCACGCGAACGCCGTCAAGGAACACCTCGGCGAATTCATTGTCGCCAGCGATGGTGCGGATCGGGCGGCAGGTGATGCCCGGTGTCGCAAGGTCGATCAGCACGAATGTGATGCCCTTGCGGCGCGCGCCGCCAGTGCGCACCAACGCAAACATCCATTGCGCGTGATGCGCCCACGAGGTCCATATCTTGTGGCCGTCGATCACCAGATCGTCGCCATCAATCCGCGCCCGTGTTGCAAGCCCCGCCAGATCCGAGCCGGCGCCCGGTTCGGAATAGCCCTGACACCAGATCGTATCGCCGTTCAGGATACGCGGAAGATGCTGCGCCTTCTGCGCCTCGGTTCCGCGTTTTATCAGCATCGGCCCGATGTGATTGAGACCCTGCGACGGAACATCCGGCGCACCCGCGCGCGTCAGTTCCTCGATCAGGATCACCTGTTCCACCGCGCTCGCCTCCATGCCGCCATGCGCCTTGGGCCAGTGCGGCGCGATCCAGCCGCGCGCCGAAAGCGCCTTGTACCAGGGCATTATCTCGGCCGGAGGCGGGCGAAAGGTCAGATGCCGCAGCGACTGGGGCAGGTTGTTTTCCAACCACTCGCGCACACTGGCGCGGAAGATCTTTTCCGCTTCGGTTCCAGACCGGATCACGACGCCTGCTCCTTGCCGGCGGGGAGGTCGGGCAGGTCGGCCTCGGAAAGCGTGCCTGCCGCGACCAGTTCCGCGGTCGCCTCGGCTGCGAGTTGGTATTTCAACACCTTGCCGACGGCATTGCGCGGCAGAGCCTTGCGGAAGAAGACATATTTCGGCTTCTTGTGCCCCGCGATCGCTTCACGGCAATGCGCGATGACCTGTTCGGAGGTCGGTGACTGGTCCGTGTCCGCGGTTTCGATGAACGCGGCGACCGCCTCGCCGAAAAGCGGATCGGGCACGCCGACCACGGCGACATCGCTCAGGCCGGGAAGCGTTCCGATCGCCATCTCGACCTCCTTGGAGTAGATGTTGAAACCGCCGCTCAGGATCATGTCCTTCTTGCGGTCGACGATGTAGAGATACCCCTCAGCGTCCTCGTAGCCCATGTCGCCGGTGTAGAACCAACCGTCGCGCAGCACCTCGGCGGTGGCGTCCGGGCGATTGTAATACTCCTTCATCACGGTGAAGGCTCCGGGCCGGCCCGACCGCACCGCGACCTCGCCCACATCGCCCCGCGCGACTTCGCGACCATCTTCCGCACCAAAGAAACGGACCTCGACACCGGGCACCGCGCGGCCGACCGAACCGGGATGGCTGAACTGCTCCTCATGCGAAAGATTGGTGACGAAACCCGCCTCGGTGATGGCGAAGAACGAGATCAGCTGGGTCTCGGGAAGCAGCGCGATCAGCTGCTTCTTGAGCGAGACCGGAAACGCCTCGCCGGTGACGACCAGACGCCGCAGCGACCGGCAGCGTTCGGGCGCCGCCTTCAGCGAGGGAAGCAGCATGCGGCACATGGTCGGAACCATGCCGAAGACCGTGATGGCCTCGCGCTCGATCACGTCGATGACGTGCTCGGTGTCGAAGGCTTTCGCAATGGTCAGAGTGCCGCCCAGCAAGGTGGCGTTCATCGCCCGGCCCAGACCGGCACGATGCGCCATAGAGGCGACGACCAGATACCGGTCATTGGCGCCGATGCCCCATTCGACACCATTCATGAAGCCGTGTGATACCAGCATGTTGGCGTGGGTCTGGACAACACCCTTGGGCTTTCCGGTGGTGCCGGACGTGTACATTATCATGCATTCGTCGCGCTCTACCGATATGTTGGGCAGCGGCGTGTCCGCCGGGCCGAAGAGCGCATCGAACGCCGTCATGCCCTGGCACTCGCCGCCGGACACGAAACCTGAAAGCCGCTCGCGAGCGGCGACCAGTTCGGCGACCGCGGTGGCCTGTTCGATATCGCAGACGACCACCGTGGCGCCGCTGTCGTCGCAGACGTAGGCGAGTTCCTTTACGGTCAGACGGGTGCTCACCGGGACAGCGATCGCGCCGATCGAGATCGCCGCGAACAGCACCTGAAGGAACTCGACGCCGTTGGGCAGGTAGAGCACGATTTTGTCGCCCGGGGTGATCCCATGCGCCTGCAGGCCGGCGGCCAGGGACCGGATGTCGGTCTCCAGCTCGCCAAAGCTCACACGGCGGTCGCCAAAGACCAGCGCATCCTTTTCGGGGGCGCGGCGGCAATGGCCGAAAAGAACCGTTTCCAGACGCATGTCGTGCTCCTCCTAGGCCAGCTTGAACGCCGGGTAGAACCCGCCCTCGTCAAGCGGCTCCCACGCCAGTTCGACCCTGGCGCCTATGACAATGCGCTCGGGGTCGCTGTCGATGATGTTCGCAATCATGCGCACGCCTTCGTCCAGTTCGACCGTCGCGACCGCCAGCGGCAGCCGTCCTTCCAGACCGGGGCCGGGAATGCGGATCGTGGTCTGGGCATAGATGACGCCCTTGCCACTGACCTTGCGCCACGACAGGTTGCGCGATCCGGTGTAGATCGAGACCGGGCGCGGGTAGTGCTGATAGGCGCCGGTGTCCTCGCAATATTGCAGCACCAGTTCCTTCTTCGCCGCCGCCTCCCAGAACGGGGTGGTATTCACGTAGACGTTCGGTTTCGGTGTCGGCCTCGACACGGTTGCTTCGGTCATCTCACACCTCCAGGATCATGGCTGCGCTGGTACCCCAGTTGCGGCCGTAAGGGATTACGCCAATGCCGGTGACAAGCGCGTTCTTCGGGTCCTTGACCTGACGCGCTCCGCCTTCGCCGAACAGCTGGCGAACGGCCTCGGCCAGGTTGAGCCCACCGCTGGCAAGGCCCGGCTGACCGGCCGAGATCTGTCCCCCGCCGGTATTCAGCGGCAGCGTGCCGGTATGCGACAGGTCGGTGCGCAGCACGAAATCGCTGCCCTCGCCAAGCCCGCAGAAGCCGAACTGCTCGAACTGCATCAGAACGGCGATGGTGAAGTCGTCATAGGGCTGGAACATGTCGATATCGGCAGGCTTGAGCCCGGCCTTCTCGAACACCTTGGGCCCGATCCGCGAGAACCCGGATTCGGTGATATCCGGGCAGGACTGGTTGCCGTTGATGTTGGTCAGTTCGGCATAGGCGGTCGGGGTGATGGTCTTCTTGATGCCCAGCGCCTGCGCACGTTCGCGCGTCATCACCAGAAATGCATTGGCCCCGTCGCAGAACATCACCGAATCCAGCAGCCGGAGCGGATCGGCAATCACCCGCGACTCCATGTATTCTTCCATGGTCAGGGGTTTCTTGAATTTCTCCAGCGCGTTGTCGTTCATCAGCGCATGGGCACGCTGCGTCACGGCGATCTTGCCCAACGCCTCGTCCTTGAGGTCGTATTGATGGGCATAGCGGTCCATCAGAAGGCCGAACATCGCGGGCGGGCCCTGGGTTCCGACCGGGTCCTGAAACTCGCCGCGATAGGCGTTGTAGTTCGCCCCCCAGCGGGTGCTGGGCGCATCCGACGACAGCACCATCGCCACTTCGCAATAACCGTCGCGGATCGCCGACATGGCGCGCGCTACCCCGCCGGTGGCCGAACAGCCGCCGATGCCGCCGTAGTTGGTCCAGGTCGGGGACAGGCCCAGTGCCTCGGTCATGTAGACCGCGAAGAACGGGTTGGGCGCCTCGCTGAGCGGGACGGTGACCGACAACCCGTCGATGGCGTCCTTTTCAACCCCGGTCGATTCCAGCAGCGAGGCCAGCGCCTCGCCGGCCAGATCGTAGGCGCTGCGTCCAGAGCGAAACTGAACCGGCGTTTCGGCATAGCCGACGATGACAATATCTGATTTTCCCATGGCTTTTATTCTCCCCGGAACTCAGGCGACCGCTTTTCGCGGAAGGCGCTCAGGCCCTCGCCACGGTCGCTGGTGAAATAGAGCATGAAGGAAACGTCGCCCTCGGCGGCAAAGCCATCGGCCAGCGACATGTCCATGCCCCGGTCGATGACGCCCTTGGTCAGCATCACCGAAAGCGGCGCGTTGCCGGCGATGGTGCGGGCGATCTCGCGCGCCTTCTCCAGCGCGCCGCCCTCGGGCGTCACGTGATTGACCAGACGGTATTCGCGGGCCTCTTCGGCGGTGATGCGCCGCCCGGTCCACATCAGTTCCTTGGCCAGCGGCTTGCCGATCAGACGCGGCAGCGTCTGCGTCCCGCCGCCACCGGGCATCAGGCCCAGGCGGATTTCGGGCAGCCCGAACTTGGCATTCTCGCTGGCCACGATCATGTCGCCGACGAGCGCCAGTTCCAGCCCGCCGCCCAGCGCGTAACCTTCAACCGCGGTGATGACCGGCTTGGTGAAGTTCGGCAGGTCGCGGAACAGGTGGCTGACCTTGCGGGCCCGGCGCCGCAGCCGGTAGAAATCGAAATACTCGTTGTCGGCGATCTGGAACTCGCTGGTGTCGATCCCGGTGCAGAACGCCTTGGCGGACCCCAGGAAGATCACTGCGTGGCAGGTGCGGTCGAACTCGGCAGCCGCGAGCGCGTCCAGGATTTCCTCGGCCGTCTTCTCGCGCAGGGAATTCATTTTCTCAGGGCGGTTGATCTGGATTTCAAGCCAGCCTTCAACGCGTTCGACAACGATATCTTCGTAGGTCATCGTATTCTCCAGTTTCATTTTCGGATATTTCAACGGTTACAGTTCGTACTCCATCACGGCGGCGATCCTGTCATGCAGGTCCATGCGCCTGGCCGCGTCGGCACGGGTTTCCGGGGTTATTGTTTCCTCAAGGCAAACGCCCGCTCCGGGTCTGAGCACGAGCACCCGATCGGCCATGTCCAGCGCATCGTCGATGCGGTGGGTCACGAACAGGCAGGTCTTGTTGAACTCGCGCACAACCTGGCTGAAATCCGCGCGCAGGGTTTGCGATGTGACGTGATCAAGCTGGCTGAAGGACTCGTCGAGCAGCAGAAGCTCGGGATCGACACACAGCGCGCGTGCCAGTGATACACGCTGACGCATGCCACCCGAAAGCTCGTGGACATAAAGGTTCTCGGACCCTTCGAGCTTGACCCGCTTGAGCCACACCGACGCCAGTTTGCGGGCCTCGGGTTTGCTGTAGCCAAGGATGAGAAGGCCCAGTTCGGCATTCTCGACGGCGGTGCGCCAGGGCAGCAGGCGATCGGTCTGGAAACTGACCGCCAGTTTGCCGCGCAGCGCGTGGAACTCACGATAGGGATCATGACCCGCCACGCGCACGTCACCGGAATCCGCGGTCAGGGTTCCCATGATCATGTTGAGCACTGTGCTCTTGCCGGCCCCGGTCTGACCGAGCAGTGCAACGATCTCACCTTTCGCGACCTGGATGTTCAGCTTGTCGGCGACGACGAGCCTGCCGAATGCCTTGCTCACATCGCGAAGCTGGATAACTACTGGAGATGCCTGTTTCATCTTACCTGAGCCTCCGGACGCCATTTCAACAGCGCTTTTTCAATGACGGTGATCACGGCCTGAAGGCCAAGGTTGAAGATGACCAGAAGCAACGTCCAGCCAAGCACGTGGTCGACCCGGAACAGCGACTGGGCAAGGCTCATCCGCGCACCGATCCCTACGGCAGAGGCCACCAGTTCAGCGAAGACAGCCATCCGGATCGCATAGCCGATCACCGATTTGGTCGTGGTGAGGATATCGGGGACGATATGCGGAAAGATCAGATAGCGCAGGATGTGCCATCGTCTGGGCCGGAAGCTCTCGATCATGTCCAGCCAGTCGCGGGGCAGCGCCCGGATGCTGTCATGGATGTTCAAGGCGTAGAACGGAATGATGATGACAGACAGGATGAAGAAGATGCGCACCTCGGGGTCGCGAAACCAGAAGACCGCGAGCAACATCCACGACAGCGCCGGAATTCCGGTGTCGATGATGATGAGCGAACGCAGATATGGCTGAACCCTGGGGAACATCCCCATGATGATGCCGAACGTCACACCCGTGACGATCGCAAAAAGAACCGCAACTGCCAGCCGCGCCGCGGTGATAATGATATCGAGGTAGTTGGTGGTAAGGATTTCCCACGTCGCAACCAGGATCGTTGCGGGCGAAGGCATCACATAGGATGGCAGGTAATAGCTCCCCACCTGAATCGCCAGCACCAGGCCCGCGACAACCACCAGCGTCGGTTTGAAACGTGCAAACCCGGTGGAGGCCTTGCCGCGCGGGCCCGGTTTTTCGGGGCGCGTCTTGCCCGAGTCCGTGTCGGTCGCGTCTATCTTGACATCCTGCATTTCTGTCTCCGGTCCGATCCCATTATGCGAAGGGCGACGGGTCGCCCTTCGCGGTAGCGCGGAGTTACGAGCGGACGTAGAAGCCGTCGTCGGGAATGGCGTCCATCAATCCGTTCCTGAGGAAGAACTCGGCGGCGGCGTTGACGGTCTCAACTTCGGCGGGGTCGGTCATCGAACCGTACTTGAAGCTGAGCCGGCCCGACGTGATCGCTTCCTTGAGGACTTCCGGCGCATAGCCTGCGCGGTCGCCCACGATCTGAACCGCACTGTCGACATCACCCAGGATGCCTTCGATGCAGTCGCGGAACATGGCGTCGATCTTGGGTCCGATCCCGGGTTCACGATTCAGCAGATCTTCCGTCACGACGGCCGAGAAATACGGCAGTTCGAGGCCGGTCTTTTCGGCATAGGCCTCGCCAACATTGTAGATGACCTGAAGGTTCGGCTCATCGGCCAGTCCCTGGGTAACGTTCGGCTCCCAGGTCAGCGCGGCATCGGCGCTACCGGCGCGCAGAAGCGCCACCGAACCGGCCGGGTTGGTCACGTTCTGGACCGTTGCCTCGGTTTCCAGATCGATGCCGAGCACTTCCTTGAGCACCGCAAGCGACACGCGGTAGGTGCCGGTGGATTGCGGTGCCGCAACCGTCTTGCCCCGGACGTCCTCGATCGTGTCCACGCCAGTGCCTTTGGCCGACATGAAGTTGATCATCCGACCGGTCGAGATGGTGCAGACCTGCTTGATCGGCACACCCTGAAGGTAACGCACCGCAAAGCTGTCCCAGCTGCCGATGGCGATGTCGAGATTGCCCGCGACCACGTCACCGTAATAGGTGGGCACCGACGTATAGACGATGGGCGCCTCCAGCTTGAAACCGTTCTTCTCGTCAAGCTTGTGATACTGGATGTACTCGCCGATCAGCACTGTGAACCCCGGCGTGAGCATCGGCCAGGTAATCGGTGAGTTCTGTGCCAGCGCGGCGCGTGCGCCCAACGACAGCGGCAATCCGGCCGCAGCAAATCCGGCGGCGCCTTGAAGGAATGATCTTCTGTTTGTCTTAAGCATATAGTCCTCCATGTGTTCGAAGTTCTCGAACTTTCAGTCAGGCCTTTGCGGTCGACTGTTGTTTTCCCCATTCGTTGAACCAATAGCGGTTCGGGTGAGGTATTGAGAATGAATATATGTGGGTCGCAAGCCACAGGAAGTCGGAATTCGGGAACAGGCCGTCCCACTGGTGGAACACTGCAGTCGGCACGCCGCACGCTTTTCCTGGCCGCGCCGGGCTTGAAGCGGGTGCCTGGCCATCCGCCGCCAGGGCACTCGCCCCTGATTGGGTAGCCGGTTCGGCCCATGTCGCAAAGGCCGCGAGCCGTCCCAGCCAATCCGGAGAACGAGTGTCGCGATGGGTGATAGCGGTGCTGACAGGTCCGAGACAAATGATGTCTTGCGCCGAGAACGCACAAACCGCCGCCCCGGAAACCACACGCCGACCATACCTGAAACCCCCACCCGATTCGGCGATACCCGCATGGTTCCTGGGGGTCTGTTTCAGGCAGGGGCGGGAAAACCGGCTGGAGCGCCGAAAGGACTGCAGGTCGAAGGCTCCGAACCAGCACACACTGTTCCGGCCGATGATGTCCCTTGGCGAGAACGCCGGAAAAAGCTGCAAGACCAACGATGGGACTTGCAGGCCAATGATATTGCCCGGTGGGGTCGCAGGGGCAGCGCCCCCGGCTGCGCCACCAAGGCGCCTCCCCCGCCTTGACTCACCGCCCTCACCAGCCTAAATGCTCCACAAACCCGGAAGTGCCACAGCTTCCGGTCCCATGGCCCATGGCCGGGATCGCCCTCCGTCAGCGCGTTGCGCCCACGGGGGTGAACTCGCTTTCATGGCGCGCATCGGGGCGTGCGATGAAACGGCGAAAGGAGCCGGTGACATGTTCGAGAGCCTCTCAGATCGCCTGTCGGGTGTCTTCGACCGGCTGACCAAGCAGGGCGCGCTGTCCGAGGATGACGTCAAGACGGCGCTGCGCGAGGTCCGTGTGGCGCTGCTTGAGGCCGATGTCTCGCTTCCCGTCGCACGCGATTTCGTCAAGAAGGTGCAGGACAAGGCCACCGGCCAGGCGGTCACCAAATCGGTCACGCCGGGCCAGCAGGTCGTCAAGATCGTGCATGATGAACTGATCGCGGTTCTGACCGGCGCGGAAGACCCCGGCAAGCTCAAGATCGACAATCCGCCTGCCCCGATCCTCATGGTCGGGCTTCAGGGCGGCGGCAAGACCACCACCACGGCGAAACTCGCCAAACGGCTGAAAGAGCGCGACGGCAAGCGCGTGCTGATGGCCTCGCTCGACATCTACCGCCCGGCGGCGATGCAGCAGCTTGCGATTCTGGGCACCCAGATCGGCGTCGACACCCTGCCGATCGTCGTGGGGCAAAAGCCCGTCGACATTGCCAAGCGGGCGAAACAGCAGGCGACGCTGGGCGGCTATGACGTCTACATGCTCGACACCGCCGGGCGGCTGCATATCGACGAAACGCTGATGACCGAGGTCGAGCAGGTCTCGGCCGCCGTCAATCCGCGCGAGACCCTGCTGGTGGTCGACGGGCTGACCGGCCAGGTCGCGGTCGAGGTGGCGCAGGAATTTGACGACAAGATCGGCATCTCCGGCGTCGTGCTGACCCGGATGGACGGCGACGGGCGCGGTGGTGCTGCGCTGTCGATGCGCGCTGTCACCGGCAAGCCGATCCGGTTCGTCGGCGTCGGCGAGAAGATGGACGCGCTCGAAACCTTCGAGCCCGAGCGCATTGCCGGGCGCATCCTCGGCATGGGCGACATCGTGGCGCTGGTCGAGAAGGCGCAGCAGACCATCGAGGCCGAACAGGCCGAACGGATGATGCGCCGCTTCCAGAAGGGTCAGTTCAACATGAACGACCTGAAAAGCCAGCTTGAGCAGATGCAGAAGATGGGCGGCATGGAAAGCGTCATGGGGATGCTGCCGGGCATGGGCAAGATGGCCAAGCAGGTGCAGGACGCGGGCTTTGACGATACCGTCATCACCCGCCAGATCGCGCTGATCCAGTCGATGACCAAACGCGAACGCGCCAATCCGCAGCTCTTGCAGGCCAGCCGCAAGAAACGCATCGCCAAGGGGGCCGGACAGGATGTGTCCGACCTCAACAAGCTTCTGAAGATGCAGCGCCAGATGGGCGACATGATGAAGAAGATGGGCAAGATGGGCAAAGGCGGCATGCTCAAGCAGGCCATGAAAGGCATGATGGGCAAGGGCGGAATGCCCGACATGAACGACCCCAAGGCGATGGAAGAGGCGGCGAAGATGCTGGGCGCCAAGGGCGGGATGCCCGGACTTGGCGGCGGCATGGGTCTGCCCCCGGGCCTGTCGGGTTTTGGAAAGAAGAAGTAGTGCCCGCTTCCGCCACATATCCCCACGAAGCCGCGCCGCACGGCACCTCGGCCGCACTCGCCGCCAGCCTGCGCGCGCTGCTGCCCCGGATCGAGACCGCACGCCTGATCCTGCGCGCGCCCGAAATCACCGATTTTCCGGTGTTCGACGCGATCTTCGAAAGCCCGCGCGCGGCCTTCATGGGCGGCCCGTTCGACCGCTCCGGCGCCTGGGACGAGTTCACCGAATGTGTCTCGGGCTGGCTGCTGCGCGGCCACGGCGCATGGGCGATCACCCGCAAGGATAGTGGCGAAACCATCGGCTTCACCCTCATCCACATGGAATACGGCGACCGTGAACCGGAGTTGGGCTGGTATCTGTCCGAGGGTGCCGAGGGTCAGGGTTTCGCCTTCGAGGCAGCATCGGCCGCGCGCACCCATGCGCTCGACACCCTCGTCCTGCCCGCGCTGGTCAGCTATATCGACCCGCCCAACCGCCGCTCGATCCGGCTGGCCGAGAAACTCGGCGCATGGCGTGACGATGTTGCGGCGGCCGACTTCGACGACGACGTGCTGGTCTACCGCCACGCCCCTGCCGCCGACGATGGCGGGATGGAGGCCTATTCATGAGCCTGACCCTCGACATCCCCACCCTGACCACCGAGCGGCTGATCCTGCGCGTCCCCGAAGCGCGCGATTTCGACGCCGTCGCGCAGTTCTACTCCGAGCCGCGCAGCGAAGGCTTCGGCGGCGTCATTTCGCGCGATCAGAGCTGGCGCTGGTTCGCCTCCAACATCGGCCATTTTGCCCTGCGCGGCTATGGGTTCTGGATGGTCGAAACCAAGGCGGGCGAGCCGATCGGCATGGTCGGCCTCTGGTATCCCGAAGGCTGGCCCGAGCCGGAAATCGGCTGGTTCGTGCATACCACGACGCTTGAGGGCAAGGGCTATGCCCGCGAGGCCGCCGAAGCCATGCGCGCCCATGCCTACGGGCCGCTCGGCTTCACCACGCTGATTTCGCTGATCGTCGAGGGCAACGACCGTTCCGCCAACCTCGCGACCCGGCTTGGCGCGTGGTATGAGGCTGACTGGACCTCACCGACCGGCCACGTCACCCGGATTTTCCGCCACCCCGCGCCCGGCGAGGTGCCGACGTGACCGCGCTGGCCCCGACCACGTTCGAAATCCCGACGCTTGAAACCGCGCGGCTGATCCTGCGCGCGCCCAAGCCCTGCGACTTCGAGGATGAGGCCGCGTTCTTTCAGACCGAGCGTTCGCATTTCATCGGCGGCCCGCTGCCGCGCGATCAGGTCTGGCGCGTCTTGGCCGGGTTTCTCGGCCACTGGGCGCTGCGCGGTTTCGGCTTCTGGGCGCTCGAGGACAAGCAGACCGGGCACTACATGGGCCGCATCGGGCTCTGGTATCCCGATGGCTGGCCGGAGCCGGAACTTGGCTGGACGCTGATGGACAACGCCGAGGGCAAGGGGCTGGCGTTCGAGGCGACCAAGGCCGCGCGCCGCCACGCCTATGCCAAGCTGGGCTGGATCACCGCGATCTCGCTGATACTGCCGGACAACGCCCGCTCGGTCGCGCTTGCCACCCGATTGGGTGCGACTCGCGAGTCGAGCTTCGAGCACCCCAGGCTCGGCACCTGCGAAATCTGGCGCCATCCCTCGCCCGACGAGGTGGCCGGATGACCAAGCGCAATGAGGCAGACATGACCGATGACGCAGCCCGCGCCGCCGCGCTCCTGAAAGATCACCGCGCCTCGATCGACCGTCTCGACGCGATCCTCGTCTACACGCTGGGCGAGCGGTTCAAGCACACCCAGGCGGTGGGCCGGCTCAAGGCCGAACACGACCTTCCCGCATCCGATCCGGCCCGCGAGGCGGCCCAGATCGAGCGGCTCGAAGACCTGGCGAAACGGGCCGATCTCGACCCGGAATTCGCCAAGGCTTTTCTGAATTTCATCATTCGGGAAGTCATTCACCACCACGAAAGATACCAGGATGAAGGGGCCTAAGCCCTTCTATTAGCTAGCAAACAGGAGAAAACACCATGGCTATGAAAATCCGTCTCGCCCGCAGCGGCTCAAAGAAGCGCCCGTTCTACCGCATCGTCGCCGCCGATTCGCGCATGCCCCGCGACGGCCGCTTCATCGAGAAGCTGGGCACCTACAACCCGCTGCTGCCGAAGGACTCGGAAGAGCGCGTGAAAATGGACCTCGACGCGGTCAAGGCCTGGCTCGCCAAGGGCGCCCAGCCGACCGACCGCGTGGCCCGGATGCTCGAAGCCGCCGGTGTGCTCGAGAAGAAAGAGCGCGCCAACCTCAAGAAGGGCGAGCCCGGCAAGAAGGCGCAGGAACGCGCCGCCGAGAAGGCCGAGAAAGAGGCCGCCGCCAACGCCCCGGTCGAAGAGCCTGCCGAGGAGCCCGTCGAGGCGCCCGCCGCCGAGGAAACCGCTGAGTAATCAGCGGCTTCGGGTCGGTTGTCAGGGCGCGGGGCCAATCGGTTCCGCGCCCGTTTGCATCAGGAGGTCGCGATGAGTGATGCCCGCATCTGTGTCGGCGCCTTTGCCGGTGCCTTCGGTGTTCATGGCGAGGTGCGGCTGAAAAGCTTCTGCGCCGACCCCGAGGCGATCGCCACCTATGGCCCGCTCTGGACCGAGGCGGGCGAGCGCTCGTTCACCCTTGCCATCTCGCGCCCGATCACCAGCGGTTTCGCCGCGCAGGTTTCGGGGGTTCGCACCAAGGAAGAGGCCGAAACGCTGAAGGGCACAAGGCTGTTCGCGGATCGTGACGCCCTGCCCTCGCTGCCGGATGACGAGTATTACCACGCCGATCTGATCGGGCTGTCGGTGTTCGACACGGGCGGCAAGATGCTGGGAACCGTGGTCGCGGTGCACAACCACGGTGCGGGCGACATCCTCGAAATCACCGGCCCCGGCATCGAGACGCCGGTGCTGCTGCCCTTCACGCTGACCGCCGTGCCGACCGTCGATCTTGCGAGCGGACGCATCGTCACCGACCCGCCGGAGGGAGTGTTCGGGGAATGACCCGGCGCGTGCTCGTCCACTTCGGCCTGCACAAGACCGGCACATCGACCGCCGAACGCACCTTGCTCGACAACCAGACCCGCCTCGCCCCGTTCGCCGAGATCGTGGGGCGCAAGAGCTGGCCCGAGGTCAGCAACGCCGCCAAACGCTACAGCAAAGCCCCGGCACCCGACGCGCTTGACGTTTTTGGCGCAGCGCTTGCGGCGCGGCTGGCGGGCTTGCCCACGACCGGCCCGGCGCTCTGCATCTCGAACGTCGATCTGTCCGGGCACATTCCGGGGCTCGGCAAGGTGCGTGACTACGGCGCGCTGCCCGCGCTGATCGGCGAGGTCCGCCGCCGGATTGGCGCGGCGTTCGACAAACCCGACCTGACGTTTCTGGTCTCGACACGCGAGCCGCAGGGCTGGCTGGCCAGCCTCTACTGGCAGAACCTCAAGGTCACCCGCCTGGGTCTTGAGCGCGACGCGTTCGTGACCCGCCTCGCCCCGGTGGCCGAGACCGGCCCCTTGCTCGCCGCCATCGAGGCCGAGCTTGGCGGCCACAACCTGATCCGCGCGCCGCTGGAGGAGAGCCGCAGCCACAGGCTCGGCCCGGCTTGGCCGACCCTGCGCGCGCTGGACATCCCCGAGGACGTGCGTGCCGCCCTCATCCCGCATCGCCGCCTCAAGGTCACGCCGGACGACGCGACCGTCGCGGCGGTGCTGGAATTGAACCGCGCAGCGCTCGACGATGACGATTGCGCCGACGCCAAGGCCATGCTGATCGCGATGACCGGACTGGCCGAGGACTGATTTTCCGGTGGCATTGCCCGCCGGTTTCGCCTTTTCTGGGCAAGACGCGCGCACCGGGGGAGGCGAGCCCATGATCAGCCGATACAGCCGAACCGGGCTTTTGCTTCTGAGCGGCGCGCTCTACGGCGGCGTGGTGCTGGCGGGGCTGGCCGGGCATCCGTTCCGGGTGCTGCCGGTCTACGCCGCGCTGTTCCTGCTCTATATCGCCGCGACGCGCAAACCCGACATGGCGACCGGCGCGGGCTGGGCCGGGCTTGCGATCTTGGCGCTGGTGCAGGTCGGCCTGGTGGCGCTGTGCTATGGCATCGGGATGCTGGCGGCACAGGTGGTCGGCATCGTGGCACTGCCGGTCTGGCTGCCGCTGGCGATCACCGCAGCGGCGGCGGGCTATGGCGCCTGGGCGTTTCGCGATGCGGCCGAGATGGAGGTGTTTCTCGACTCCGCCCTGAAGGAGCTCGCGGTGATGGGTGCCGACCAACCGGCACCGGGGGCCGATCCCTGGCCCGACCCTGACCCGAAGGCGACCGCCGCGCTGGATCGCGCGCTGGAGGCTCTGCGCGCGGTCGAGCGCATCAATGTCGGGCCTGTCGACCCCATCGTGCAGCGGCTGGAGGCCGAGGTGAAGGCCACGGCGTTCGATCCCTTCTATGACGCGGCGGGCGGCGACGGCGAAGCGGGTTCGGTGATCGACTTCGCGCTGTTGCGCTACGTCGCCAGTCCGGCGATCCAGAACGAACTGATCACGCGGGGCGAGGCCGGGCTTGCCCCCACGCTGCTCTTGAACGCGCCGCATCCCTCGGTCCGGAACGAGGCCCGCGCCCGTGTCATGGACCTTGTCGACGCCCAAGCGCCGCGCAATCAATTGCCGGACCCTGACTGGCTGGCCGAGCTTGACGCCACCTTCCCCGGCGAGGGCTACGGCGAGCTGATCGCGCTGTGCGCAACCGTGCCGGATGCGGCCCATTGAGAAACCCGTTCTCTTGCGCCGAGCGCCATAGTAGGACAGCGCCATGAGTGACAAACCCAAATCCCACGGCCGCCTGAAGGTCACCCCGACGCTCACGCCGCGCGAGGTGATGGCCGGACGCCCGGAGCTTGCCGATGCCTGGGTCGCCAAGGTCATCACGCTGGTCCCCAGTGCCTTTCCCGGCGTGCTGGGCGAAAGCCTGACCGGCAAGGCGCTGGAGGAAGGGCGCTGGCGGCTTGACGTCACCGACCTGCGCGACTTCGGCGATGGCAGGCACAGGAACGTCGACGACACCCCGGCCGGGGGCGGTGCCGGCATGGTGCTGCGCGCCGACGTGCTGGCGGCGGCGCTTGACCATGTGCAGGGTGAGGTCACGGCGGACCGGGGCCGCTGGCCGCTGATTTACCTCTCGCCACGCGGCGCGCGCTTCGATCAGGCGATGGCGGCGCGGCTCGCCGACTGCGAGGGCGTCACGCTGCTCTGCGGTCGGTTCGAGGGCGTCGACGAGCGGGTGCTTGAGGAATACGGCGTCGAAGAAGTCTCGCTGGGCGATTTCGTGATGACCGGCGGCGAGATCGCGGCGATGGCGGTGATCGACGCCGCGGTGCGCCTGCGCCCCGGCGTGCTGGGCAACCTGGCCTCGACCGAGGACGAGAGCTTTCAGCACGGGTTGCTGGAGCATCCGCACTACACCCGCCCGACCGAATGGCGCGGGCGCAAGATCCCCCATGTGCTGCTGTCAGGCCATCATGGCGAGATCGAAAAGTGGCGCCGCGAACAGGCCGAGAAGATCACCCGCGAGCGGCGGCCGGATCTGTGGGCGACGCATGCGGAGAACACCGACCCGAAAAGCAAACGGGGCGGCCGATAAAGGCCGCCCCGCATGGATCGAGATGGCGTCAGATCAGAACTTGAAACCGGCGCGCAGCTGGAAGGTGTGGAACTGGTCTTGCCAGGTAGCCGGAGTGACCTGTGAGTCGGTGATGTCGTGGTAGACATACTCGGCGCCGACGAACATGGTGTCCGTCACCAGGTAGTCAACGCCCGCGCCCACGTTCCAGCCGTTGCCCGCGTCGCCGAAGTTATAGGTCGCCATGCTGTAGCCACCCGAGGCATAGATCAGGGCGCGGCCAACTTCGACACCGGCACGGATCTTGGCGTCGAACACGGTCCCGCGATCCCCGCCACCCATGTTGAAGACTGTTCCGGCAAGTTCGCCACCGATCATGAAACCGCCATCCATCACGTAGTTGTAGCCGGCAAAGCCACCGTAGGTCAGGCCACTGAACGGCGAAACGGGAGCGGGAAGGGTCTCGCCCGTGTTCCAGCCAAACGTGCCACCGGCATAGAAGCCGTCCCAGTGCGAGGCCGCAGGGGCGGGGGCGGCCACGATGACCGGATCAGCGACCGGCACCACAAGCGATCCGGCGGATGCAGCGGTTGCAGCAAAGGCGGCAACCACGGATGCAATGATCGTATTCGTTTTCATGATGCTCTCCTGGAACAAAATCTGATCATACAGCTAGTTCTTCGGCATCGCACAGCCAATCCCCACCCTGGTTGCCTGGCAAAGCAAAAGCGAATGTGGGCCTCTTTTGCAACATCGTCGGCGCGTTCATCGCCTGGGGACGTCCGCGGCATTTGGCGCGCTCGATGAAGCGGCGGCCGGATCTGTGGGCGGCGCATGCGGAAAGCACCGACCCGAAAAGCAAACGGGGCGGCCGATAAAGGCCGCCCCGCATGGATCGAGATAGCGTCAGATCAGAACTTGATACCGGCGCGGATCTGGAAGGTGTGGAACTGGTCTTGCCAGGCAGCCGGAGATCCGAGGGAGTCGGTGATGTCGCGATAGACATACTCGCCGCCGACGAAAATGCTGTCGGTGACGAGGTAGTCGATGCCCGCGCCGACGTTCCAGCCGGTGCCTTCATTGCTCGCATCATCCCACAGCATGCTGTAGCCGCCCGACACGTAGACCAAGGCCCGGTCCATCTCAACGCCAGCGCGCAGCTTGGCGTCGAACACGGTCGAGACGATCGCCGGCGTGATATCTCTGTTACCGATCGTTCCGGCAAGCTCGCCGCCGATCATGAAGCCACCATCCATCACGTGGTTGTAGCCGATGAAGCCGCCGTAGGTCAGGCCGTCAAACGCAGTCACGCCCGGTGTCACGATCAACGGAGTCCTGTCACCCGTGTTCCAGCCGAAGGTCGCACCGGCATAGAAGCCATCCCAGAGCGAGGCGGCGGGGGTGGGAGCGACCACGATGACCGGATCAGCGACCGGCACCACGAGCGAGCCGGCGGATGCAGCGGTTGCAGCAAAGGCGGCGACCACGGAGGCGATGATTGTATTCTTTTTCATAACGTTCTCCTGGAACAAATTCTGGTCAGACAGCTAGCACTTCAGCGGCGTGCAGCCAATCCTCACCCCGGTAGCACCGCCAAACAAAACTGAATGTGGTTCGCTTTTGCAACATGTCGGTGCGCTGATCGTCTGGGGCCATCCGCGCCATTTGGCGGGCTCGATGACGCTTCGGCAGGGTCGGCGGGCGGTCGATGCAGACAACACCGGCGCGAAAAACGAACGGGGCGGCCTATTTAGGCCGCCCCGTATGGGTCGAGATGGTGCTAGATCAGAACTTGATACCGGCGCGGATCTGGAAGGTGTGGAACTGCTCTTCCCACGCAGCCGGGGTACCGAGCGAGTCGGTGATGTCGCGGTAGACATACTCGGCGCCGACGAAAATGCTGTCGGTGACGAGGTAGTCAATGCCCACGCCCGCATTCCAGCCGGTGCCTTCAGTGTTGTTGTCGTAGCTGGCCATCGTGTAGCCGCCCGAGGCATAGACCAAGGCCCGGTCCATTTCGAACCCGGCACGCAACTTTGCGTCGAACACGGTTGCGACCCGATCCACCAGCGTCCCAGACCCGTCCATGTTGACGATCGTTCCGGCAAGTTCGCCGCCGATCATGAAGCCGCCATCCATCACGTGGTTGTAACCGATGAAGCCGCCATAGGTCAGGCCATCAAACGCTAGCGGAAGCGGCAGTGGGCCCCCGGTGGGCAGTGGTTGGAATTCACCCGTGTTCCAGCCGAAGGTTCCACCGGCATAGAAGCCATCCCAGCGCGAAGCCACGGGGGTCGGGGCGACCATGATGACCGGGTCGGCGACCGGCGCCACGATGGTGCCGGCGGACGCAGCGGTTGCCGCAAATGCAGCGGCCACGGATGCGATGATTATTTGCTTTTTCATGACGTTCTCCTGGGTCAAGCGTTGACCATGCAGCTAGTGCTTCGGCGCCGAACATCCAGTCCGCACCGCGGTCTTTACCAAACAAATGCGAATGTGGGCCTCTTTGGCAACATGGTCGGCGCCGTGATCGCCTGGGGACCTCCGCGTCATCTGGCGCGCTCGATGATTCGACGGCCGGATCTGCGGGCTGTCCTGACGGAAAGCCCCGATCTCAAAAGCAAACGGGGCGACCGATAAAGGCCGCCCCGCATGGATCGAGATGATGCGAGATTCAGAACTTGATACCGGCGCGCACCGAGAAAGCATGCGACTGCGACTCCCAAGCTGGGGTCGCGGCCGAGTCGGTGATGTCGCGATAGACATATTCCGCGCCGACGAACACGCTGTCGGTGACGAGGTAGTCGACACCCGCGCCGACGTTCCATCCAGTGCCCTCGATCGGCGAAGCAGGGGTCGAAAGATAGTCGCCGGTCAGCATGCTGTAACCGCCGGAGGCATAGACCAGCGCGCGGTCCATTTCAAAGCCGACGCGCAGTTTCGCATCGAACACAACCCCATCCACGCCTGGGTTAGTAGTGGTATTCGGGTCGAAGTTGAATATCGATCCGGCAACTTCGCCACCGATCATGAAACCGCCGTCCATCACGTAGTTGTAGCCGAGGAAACCACCATAGCCGATGCCATCGCTCGGTTCCGTAGCCGGGCCCGGGAAAATCATGTCGCCCGTGCTCCAGCCGACGGCCGCACCAACATAGAAGCCGTCCCAGTAGGACGTGGCGACGACCGGACTCGGCATGATCACCGGGTCAGGCATCGGAGCAACGATGGTGCCCGCCGACGCAGCGGTAGCGACAAACGTAGCGACCACGGATGCAATGATAGCGTGCTTCTTCATGACACTCTCCATACGAGATTCTGGTTATAAGGATAGCACAATGGACTGGCACATCTCACCCCCGACCCCGGCACCTCGCCAAACAAAAATGAATGTGATCCGCTTTTGCAACGATATCGGCGCGCAGATCGCTTGGGAAAGTCCGCGATATTTGGCGCGTTCTATGGCGTGGCGGCCCGATCTGTGGGCTGTCCGTGCGGAAAACCCCGACCCGAAAAGCAAACGGGGCGGCCGATAAAGGCCGCCCCGCGTGGATCGAGATGATGCGAGATTCAGAACTTGATACCGGCGCGCAGCGTGAAGGAGTGGGACTGCGTCTCCCACTGTTCGGGAGTGTTCAGCGAGTCGTTGATGTCGCGATAGACATATTCCGCGCCAACGAACACGCTGTCGGTGACGAGGTAGTCGACACCTGCACCGGCGTTCCATCCACTGCCCTCAATCGCGATGGGGCCAGGGTTAAAATCACCGGTCAACATGCTGTAACCGCCGGAGGCATAGACCAGCGCGCGGTCCATTTCGAACCCGGCGCGGAGTTTCACATCGAACATGGTCCCGTCCACTTCTTCGGGACCTCCAGTGGCATCAAAGTTGAATATCGATCCGGCAACTTCACCACCGATCATGAAGCCGCCGTCCATCACGTAGTTGTAGCCCAGGAAACCACCATAGCCGAAGCCATCGCTCGGCACCGTAGCCGGGGTGGGGAAAACCATGTCGCCCGTTGCCCAGCCGACGGCCGCACCAGCGTAGAAGCCGTCCCAATATGACGCCATGGAAACCGGCGTCGACATGATCACCGGGTCGGGGGTCGGAGCAACGATGGTGCCCGCCGATGCAGCGGTTGCAGCAAACGCGGCGACCACGGATGCGATGATAGTGTTCTTCTTCATGACACTCTCCATAAAAGACTCTGGTTATAGGGGTAGCACAATGGACTGGCACATCTCACCCCCCGACCCCGGCACATCGCCAAACAAAAATGAATGTGATCCACTTTTGCAACAATACCGGCGCGCAGATCGCCTGGGGAAGTCCGCGATATTTGGCGCGCTCTATGGCGGGGCGTTCGGATCTGTGGGCTGTCCTGACGGAAAGCCCCGATCCCAAAAGCAAACGGGGCGGCCTATGAAGGCCGCCCCGCGTGGATCGAGATGATGCGAGATTCAGAACTTGATACCGGCGCGCACCGTGAAGGCGTGCGACTGCGACTCCCAAGCTGGGGTGGCGGCCGAGTCGGTGATGTCGCGATAGACATATTCCGCGCCAACGAACACGCTGTCGGTGACGAGGTAGTCGATACCCGCGCCGACGTTCCATCCAGTGCCCTCGATTGGGGTAGCAGGGGTGGAAAGATAGTCGCCGGACAGCATGCTGTAACCGCCGGAGGCATAGACCAGCGCACGGTCCATTTCAAAGCCGACGCGCAGTTTCGCATCGAACATCGTCCCGTCCACGCCTGTGGCACCACTGGTCGGATCGAAGTTGAAAATCGATCCGGCGACTTCGCCACCGATCATGAAACCGCCGTCCATCACGTAGTTGTAGCCGATGAAACCACCATAGCCGAAGCCATCGCTCGGGTCCCCAGCCGCCGGGTAAATAACCATGTCGCCCGTGCTCCAGCCAACGGCCGCACCAACATAGAAGCCATCCCAGTAGGACGTGGCGAAGACCGGAGTCGGCATGATCACCGGGTCCGGAGTCGGAGCAACGATGGTGCCAGCCGAGGCCGCGGTGGCGACAAACGTGGCAACCACGGATGCGATGATTGTATTCTTCTTCATGACTCTCTCCTACAAGATTATAGTTATAGAGATAGCACTTTGGTCTGGCACATCCCACCCCCACCTCGGCACCTTGCCAAACAAAAACGAATGTGATCCACTTTTGCAACATTACCGGGCATGCCAGCCTCAGAGGCCCACGCAACCCTGCCCCGATCCCCTGCCCGTCGGCAAACGCCGCCGAAATCCTCGCGCCGCCCCTTGCCCGGCCTCACGGAACGCCCTATACCCCGCGCGTCCGGGGCCTCATTCGAGTCGCGCGGGCCTTTGCTTTTGCCGGGACCCGTTCGCTTCTGCGGATCATGACCGGCGGGCGGAGCAACACAGCAAAGACGACCTGATCTCTGGCGGGCGCACCCTATTGCGGGGCAGTCGGACCCGGACGAAGACCGAGAGCTCTGAGGCGGCACACCTTCGCGGACAGAACCGCGAGCGAACATAGGAGTGATCGGATGAACCTGATCGCAGAACTGGAAGCCGAGCAGATCGCCTCGCTGGGCAAGACCATTCCGGATTTCAAGGCGGGCGACACCGTGCGTGTCGGCTACAAGGTCACTGAAGGCACGCGCACCCGCGTGCAGAACTACGAAGGCGTCTGCATCGGCCGCAACAACGGCAAGGGCATCGCCGGATCGTTCACCGTGCGCAAGATCTCGTTCGGCGAAGGCGTGGAACGGGTGTTCCCGCTCTACTCGACCAACATCGAGATGATCGAGGTCGTGCGCCGCGGCAAGGTGCGCCGCGCCAAGCTCTATTACCTCCGCGCGCGCCGTGGCAAATCGGCCCGGATCGTGGAAGACAGCCGCTACAAAGCCCCGAAAAGCTGAGGATCGACGCGATGAAAAAGGAAATCCATCCCGACTACCACACCATCGACGTGAAGATGACCGATGGCACCGTGGTTCAGATGAAATCGACCTGGGGCAAGGAAGGCGACCAGCTTTCGCTCGACATCGACCCCTCGGTTCACCCGGCCTGGACCGGCGGCAGCTCGCGCCTGATGGACACCGGCGGCCGCGTGTCGAAGTTCAAGAACAAGTACTCGGGCCTCGGCTTCTGAGCGCCTGCGCCTTGCGAAATTGCGAAAACCCGTTGCCCTGGCAGCGGGTTTTCTCGTTTCATGGGCTCATGCGCCGTCTGTTCATCCTCCTTGCGTTTGTCTGCTCCCCGGTGTCGCTGGCCGCTGGTCCGGTGATCGGCATCTCCTATCCTCCGGCCGGCGACGACGCCGCGCGCGCCTTTACCGTCGTGGCGCTGGCTGACCTTGGCGTGACGCATATCCGGATCGGCGAGAGCTGGGCGCGGCGGCCCCTGCACGCGACGCCCAAGGATTTCGCGCCGCTTGTCCGGCGGATCGGCGCACTTCGGGCGGGCGGCCTCCGCATCCTCTTGACGGTGTCATCCGACGGCCCGGACAAAGCCTGCCTGCGCCGCTCGGATCTTGCCTGCGCAATTGCGCCCGACGCCCCGTTCGAGGCTTTCCTTGCCGCACTTCTGACCGCTGTCGGTGACGAACTGGACGCGATCCAGTTCGCCAACGAATGGGACAACCGCTTTCCCGGCAGCACCGCCGAGTTTCTGGCGCTGCACGCGCGCTTTGCCACTACGGTTCGCCGCCTGCGCCCGGATCTGACGCTGGTTCTGGGCGGCGTGACCGGGCGTGCGCCCTATTCGGTGGCGATCTGCGAGGCGGGGATTGCTCCGGACCTTGGTCCCGAGGTTGACCCTGCGCAGATCACGAACGAGTTCTGCACGCGCGAGGCCGAGCGCAACCGCGCCGCGCGCGATATGGTTTCGGCGGCGCTGGCGCGGGCCGATTACGACGTGGCCGACCTGCACCTTTACGACGCGGTAAACGCCTGGCCCGGCGCGGTCGATTGGGTAGAGGCGCGCACCGCTGGCCGCCCGGTCTGGCTGACCGAGTTCGGCGGCCCCAGCCCGGAGGTCGAGCCGACTTCGCCGGAATATCAGGCAAGCCGCCTTGCGCTCTACCTCGACATGGTCGCCCGGCTGCCGGTCGCGCGGGCCTATTATTTCAAGCTGACCGACGATCCGGGGTCGTATCATTCGCTCTCTGGCCTTTATGACCGTCGCGGTCGCCCCAAGCCCGCGCTCGAGGTGTTTCGCGCGGCGCTGGACTAGATCGCAGCCGGGACGTGCCGTCGCACCTTTCCTCATCGCCCCAACCACGTTATTCTGTGGCAAAGCGTGAACAAGGCGCGACATTTGGTAGGGATAGGGCGTGGCGCATATCATCGTCGTGGGGAACGAAAAGGGGGGCGCGGGGAAATCCACCGTCTCGATGCATGTGGCGACCGCGCTGGCGCGGATGGGGCACCGGACCGGGCTGCTCGACCTCGACCTGCGCCAGAAGACCGTCGCGCGCTTCATCGCCAACCGCAAGACAACGATCGCGCGCCATGGCCTCGACCTTCCCACACCCGTCTACCGCGACCTGCCCGAGGTCGATCAGGCCAGCCTGAACCCCGGCGAGAACGCCTATGACCGGCGGCTGAGCCAGGCCGTTGCGGCGATGGAACGTGACAGCGATTTCATCGTGATCGACTGCCCCGGCTCGCACACACGGCTGAGCCAGGTGGCGCATACGCTGGCCGATACGCTTATCACGCCGCTCAACGACAGTTTCGTCGATTTCGATCTGCTGGCCCATATCGACGGCGAGACCGGCAAGATCCTCGCGCCTTCGGTCTATTCCGAGATGGTGTGGAACGCGCGCCAGTTGCGCTCGCAGGCCGGGCTGAAGCCGATCGACTGGGTTGTGGTGCGCAACCGCCTCGGCGCACAGGCGATGCACAACAAGGAAAAGATGGGCCACGCGCTGGACGCGCTGTCGCGCCGGATCGGGTTTCGCACCGCGCCGGGGCTGAATGAGCGGGTGATCTTCCGCGAGCTCTTCCCGCGCGGGCTGACGCTGCTGGATTTGCGCGATGTCGGCGTCGTCGGCCAGATGAACATCTCGAACGTCGCCGCAAGGCAGGAATTGCGCGACCTGATCAAGGCGCTCAACCTGCCCGGCGTCACCGCGGATTTCTGAGGCGTTCGGCGCTATTGCTCGTCGGAAATGTCGCGCTCCGGGTCCCACCCGGCCGACCGTGCCCGCGCCATCGCCTGCGACTGGATCTCGAGGTATCTCGTGCGCATCGGCTCGGGCAGGTTGCCGACGCGAAAGCCGTGGGCCTGCCATTGCTCCTGCACCCGCTGCCAAAGCGCCTCGATCTGCGTGACGTTCCAGCCGGCGCAGGTCTCGGATTGCTCGATCAGCCCGAAGGCCCAGCCATCGCGGATGATCTTGCCGGTATCGGTCATGCCGCCGTTCAGATCGTTGTCGATCCCGACATAGGTATTGGGTGCGCTCATCGGCTGTGCTTTCTAACTGGTCAGGCTGGCGAACAGTGCCGGCAGTTTTTCCGGCAGCCGGTCGACATGATCGACGATGGTATAGTTGTTCGCCCCGAAAATGCGGCTGACATAGCTGTCTGCCTGCGGATCAAGCGTCAGGCAATAGCTCAGCACCCCCTTGGCCTGCAACTCGTCAACCGCCTTGCGGGTGTCGTGGCGCAAATGCTGCGGGTCGCGCTCGTCGATATCGGCGGGGGCGCCGTCAGTGACCAGCAGGATCAGCTTGCGCCGCTCGGGCCGTTTCAGCAGGTGCATTCCGGCATGGCGCAGCGCCGTGCCCATCCGGGTCGACAGCCCGCCCCGCATGCCATCAAGCCGCGCCTTGGCGTCGTCGTCGAACGCTTGGGTGAAATCCTTGAAGCGGTAATATTGCACGTCATGGCGCCCGTCCGAGGCAAAGCCGTGCAGCGCGTAAGCATCGCCAATGCCGCTGATCGCGGTGGCGACCAGTGTCGCGGCCTCGCGGGTCAGTTCCAGCACGGTCTTGTCGGAGCCCTCCATCGTGTCATTGGTGCTTTCCGACAGGTCGAGCAGCACGGTCACCGCCAGATCGCGGCGCTTGATCACGTTGCGCATGGTGATGCGCGGATCCGGCATGTCGCCCATGCGGATCGCGATCATCGCATCGACGGCGGCATTGAGGTCGATCTCGTCGCCGTCCTCCATGTTGCGCACCCGCTGGACGCCGACCGGCGACAGCATGTCGATGATCTGGCGGATGCGATGCGCGACCGGCTTGTGCGCCAGCAGGATATCATCGACCGCGCCGGGATCGCCGCGTGTCGCGCGCCGTTCGTGCAGCGTGACCCAGTCGGGGCGGTAGAGCTGCACCTGATAATCCCATTCCGGATAGTGAAACGGCGGCGAAATCGGCTCCTTGCCCCACATTTCGTTGAACGAGGTGGTGGCCTCGCCCGCATCCTCATAGGGCCGGAACTCGTCCTCGCAGACCCATATTTCCTGCGCGTCGTCGCCGGCCAACTCGGCGTCGACCTCATGCGCCATTTCCATAACCGAGACGTATTTGCGCACCTGCCGCTGGCTGGCGGGGACGTATTCGGTGCCGTCGCGGCTCCAGTCGAACTCCTCGAAGGCCCAGACAAAGTGGTTGTCGTCGCGATAGGGAATGCGGATCGAATTGAGGATGCGCAGGCTCGGCACCTCGCGGCGCGCGGCGAAGACGTGGAAAAGCTCAAGCCCGAGATTCCAGGCGAACTGGTTGTCCTCTGCGCTGGCCGCGATCCCGGCATGGAACCTGGCGCCCAGCGCGTCGAGCTGGTCGTCGCCGGTCAGGGCATTGGCATCGTTCAGCAACCGCGCGAACTGCTCCAGCGCGGCGATTGTCGGATGCTCGGGGGTGTATGCATGATCCATCGCCAGAAGCCGCCCCCAGAGCTTGCCCAGCCCCGGAAACTCGCACGCCGCCAGCCATTCGATCCGGGCATCCTCAATCAGCGAGATAAAAACCATCTGCGCCGGTGAAAGCTGCTCGGCCGAGATCGCAGACCTCGTGTAGTGCAGATGCGCCGCCAGATGCGTGGCCATCGCGCGATAAAGGTCGGGGCCGGGAATGCCGCCGGTGTCATCCACCGCGTCGGGCAGATGCAGCACGAACTGGTCGAGATAGGGGCGAAACCCCTCGTGGTCGGCGGCGGCGGGGCGCAGGAAGAAATCGCGCCCCCAGAGCGCGCGCAGGTAGAAGTTGAGCTTGCGCTGGCTGTCGACAAACAGCGTGCCGCGCCGCTCCTGCTGCAGCATCTTGCGGGCATCGGCGCTTTCGAGTGCGAAGTAGCGCGCGAGGTTCGGCAGATCGCGACGGTAGGCGTCGGCACCAAACATCGCCCAGCGGCGCAGGCCGGACAGGGTGAGCTTGGACAGAAGCTCGTCGATATGCGCCAGCATCGGGCGAAGGCCGCGCGACGCATTGGCGGAAAGCTGGTGGATCAGGGCGAGATAGCCGCGCAGAAGCTCGGGATCGCCCAGACGCCGCGCGGCGGTGGGCAGCGAGGAAAACATCAGCGCGATCACGTCGCCCGAGGTCATCGAGGACAGTTTCAGGGCGGCGTTCACGCTGTCGCGGATCACGTCCTCGCCGCATTCGCGCACCACCGCAGGCATGTTCTCGAGGTAGGCGAACACAAGGTCATGGCCGCGCCCGAGGCTGCAGAGCGCCCTGGCGCCTTCGAGATAAGCGCCAAGCCCGGCGGGCGACATCACCCGCGCTGCATCGTGGAAGGTGGGGTCGATCGTCGCGATCAGGTCGGGCGGCGCCTTGGCAACGCAGGCGCGAAAGTCATCAAGGTCGATACTCATGGCTTGGCCTTTCGTCCGGGTGGCACCGGCGCCGCGCGGTGCCGGAACGCGCGCCCGCGCGGGCGCGCCGCATCACACGAAAAACGTCTCGACCGCCGCCTGCAGCGTCTGGCGCATGTCGGCATCGTCAGTCAGCGGCGTGACCAGCGTCATCTTGCAGGCGGCGTTCGGATCGACGCCTTCGGCGATCATCTGCCCGGCATAGACCAAGAGCCGCGTCGAAATCCCCTCGTCCAGCCCGTGCCCCTTGAGGTTGCGGGACCGCCCGGCGATCTGCACCAGCTTCATCGCCGTTTCAGAATCGACGCCGGTCTCGCGCGCCACGATCTCGGCCTCCAGCGCCGCCTCGGGATAGTCGAAATCGAGCGCGCCGAAGCGTTGCTTGGTCGATTGCTTGAGGTCTTTCATCAACGACTGGTAACCGGGGTTGTAGGAGATCACGAGCTGGAAGTCGGGATGCGCCTCGACCATTTCGCCGGTCTTGTCGAGCGGCAGTTGCCGGCGGTGGTCGGTCAGCGGATGGATCACCACGGTGGTGTCCTGACGCGCCTCGACGATCTCGTCGAGATAGCAGATCGCCCCGATCCGCGCCGCCGTCGTCAGCGGGCCGTCCTGCCAATGGGTGCCATCCTTGTCGAGCAGGAAGCGGCCGACCAGATCCGATGCCGTCATGTCCTCGTTGCAGGCCACGGTGATCAGCGGGCGGCCCAGTTTCCAGGCCATGTACTCGACAAAGCGCGACTTGCCGCAGCCGGTCGGCCCCTTCAGCATCAAGGGCATCCGGCGGGCATAGGCGGCCTCATACAGCGCGTCCTCGCCGGCGGTGACGCGGTAGTAAGGCTCGACCGCGACCTTGTAGTTCTGCGCGTTGTGCATGTTCATGTCCCGCTTCCTTCGGCCTCAGACCGGGGTGCCGCGAAACACCACCATTTCGGCACCCTTGGACTGGGCAAAATTGTCATAGCCGACCAGCTTGACGTGGTTGTCCGGGTGCGCCTTGTGGCAGGCTTCGACCTCGGCGAGGATGCGGTCGACATCGGTTTCCCCGAACATCGGCAGCTTCCACATGTACCAGTAATGGTCGAAGGCGTTTTCCGGCTCGGTGTGTTCGACCGCCGGGTTCCAGCCCTTGGACACGATGTATTCCACCTGCTTGCGGATGCGCGCGGCGTCCATTTCCGGCAGGTATGAGAAGGTTTCGAACTTGCGGCTGGTCGGGTCGGCAAGGCTTGATGAATAGTCCTTCATGTCGCTCATGTTTCAGTCCTTTTTGTCTGCTGCAGATCAGCGGTGCTGCACGTCGAGCTTGTCGACGGTGTCGAACTCGAACTTGATCTCTTTCCAGGTCTCCATCGCGATACCCAGTTCGGGGCTGGCCTTGGCGGCTTCGGTCAGGATTTCCTTGCCCTCGGTTTCCAGCACCCGGCCCTGGTTGCGCGCCTCGACGCAGGCCTCCAGCGCCACCCGGTTCGCCGCGGCCCCCGCCGCGTTGCCCCAGGGGTGGCCAAGCGTGCCGCCGCCGAACTGAAGCACTGCATCGTCGCCGAAGATCGAGACCAGCGCCGGCATGTGCCAGACGTGGATGCCGCCCGAGGCGACCGCGAAGGCACCCGGCATCGCGCCCCAGTCCTGATCGAAGAAGATCCCGCGCGAGCGGTCTTCCTTGATGTAGCGTTCGCGCAAGAGGTCGATCCAGCCCAGGGTGGACGCGCGGTCGCCCTCGAGCTTGCCGACCACGGTGCCGGTATGCAGGTGATCGCCACCCGACAGCCGCAGCATCTTGGTCAGGACCCGGAAATGGATGCCGTGGTTCGGGTTGCGGTCCAGAACCGCGTGCATGGCGCGGTGGATGTGCAGGAGCATCCCGTTGTCGCGGCACCAGTTGGCGAGCCCCGTGTTGGCGGTGAAACCGCCGGTCAGGTAGTCGTGCATGATGATCGGCGCGCCAAGCTCCTTGGCGTATTCGGCGCGCTTGTACATCTCCTCGGGCGTTGGCGCGGTGACGTTCAGGTAATGCCCCTTGCGCTCGCCGGTTTCGGCCTCGGCCTTGTCGATGGCCTCCATCACGAAGTCGAACCGCTGACGCCAGCGCATGAAGGGCTGCGAGTTGACGTTCTCGTCGTCCTTGGTGAAATCGAGCCCGCCGCGCAGGCATTCATAGACCGCGCGGCCATAGTTCTTGGCCGACAGCCCGAGTTTCGGCTTGATCGTGCAGCCCAGAAGCGGGCGGCCATACTTGTTCATTATGTCACGCTCGACCTGGATGCCGTGCGGCGGGCCGCCACAGGTCATCACGTAGGCCAGCGGGATACGCACGTCTTCCAGCCGCAGCGCACGCACCGCCTTGAAACCGAAGACGTTGCCGACCAGCGAGGTCAGGATGTTGACCACCGAGCCTTCCTCGAACAGGTCGATCGGGTAGGCGATGAAGGCATAGAACGCCTCGTCGTTGCCCGGCACGTCCTCGATCGCATAGGCGCGGCCCTTGTAATAGTCGAGGTCGGTCAGAAGGTCGGTCCAGACCGTCGTCCAGGTGCCGGTCGAGCTTTCGGCGGCAACGGCGGCGGCGGCTTCTTCGCGCGGCACGCCGGCCTGCGGGATGACCTTGAAACAGGCCAGAAAATCGGTGTCCTTGGGGGTGTAGTCAGGCATCCAGTAGGTTTCCTGATACGCCTTCACCCCGGCGCTGTAGGTCTTGCCTTGATCCTTTGCCATCGCGGTCATGTTCCTCCCGATCCGTCGCCAAGGCCCAGAAGGGCCGTTGCCAACAGGGGTAGTTGACCCGTCTCATCAATAATATTAAATTGTTTTGATCATACTAATAGATGTTTACTTATGACACGGTTCATCGCCCCGACCCTGCAACAACTGCGCCTGTTCGAAGCGGTGGCGCGTCACGGCTCGATCACCCGCGCCGCCGAAGAAGTGCATCTGACCCAGCCCTCGGTGTCGATGCAGGTGCGCGCGCTCGAGGACAAGATCGGCCAGCCCTTGACCGAACAGATCGGCAAGGCGCTGCACCTGACGCGGGCGGGCGAGGCGGTGGCCATCGCCAGCCGCGACGTGCTGGCCCGGATGCAAGAGCTTGAACAGGCGCTGCGCGATCTTGAGGGCGACGTGGCGGGGCCGCTGTCGGTCGCGGTGGTGTCATCGGCGAAATACGTGGTGCCGCAACTGCTGGGCGCGTTCAAGCGGCGCCATCCACGGGTCGAACCCCGGCTTCAGATCGCCAACCGCGAAACCGTGCTGGCGAGGCTGGCGCGAAATGCCGACGATCTGTGCATCATGGGTCAGCCGCCGGACGAAGTGTCAGTCATCGAGCGGCCGTTTCTGGAGAACGTGATCGTGCCTGTGGCGCGGCCGGATCACCCGCTGGCGTTTGAAACCGCGATCCCGCTTTCGCGGCTGGCGCGGGAACCGCTGATCCGGCGCGAGTCCGGCTCGGGCACCCGCAAGGCGGTGCAGGCGCTGTTTTCGGCGCAGGGGATCGAGGCCGGCGCGCATCTGGAACTGGACGATGTCGAGGCGATCAAGCAGGCGGTGGTAGCCGGGCTCGGGGTGGCGTTCCTGTCGCTGCACGCGCTCCGGCTCGAACTGGCGGCGGGCGAGGTCGCGGTGCTGGACGCCGAGGGATTTCCGCTACGCCGGCAATGGTATGCGGTGCATCGCAAGGGCAAGCACCTGTCGAACGCGGCGCGCGGGTTTCTGGACTTCCTGCTCGAGGAAGGCGCGGATGAGGTGGCGGGCACCTGACGCGCGGTCTCCGGGCCCGGCCTGCACCGGACCCGGAGGGGTCACATCACGCTCACATGCGCTGGGTGAAGGTCGGCACCTTAACCGCCATCGCATAGTCACGCGCCAGCGCCAGATAGGCGTCATAGCTGTCCTTGACTGTGGCGAAGTCGGCGTTGGCGGCGGCGTTCTCGGCCAGCACTTCGGCAGAGGCGGTCTTCAGCGCCGCGACCACATCATCGGGGAAGGCGCGGAATTCGACGCCCTGGTCGATCAACTGCTGCATCGCCTGGGTGTTGAAATAGTCGAACTGCGCCAGCGATTCCGCGGCAGCCGCGTCGGCGGCGTTCTCGATGATCGCCTGCAGATGCGCAGGCAGGCTGTCCCAGGCGTCCTTGTTCACCACGATCTCAAGCCCCGCCGAGGGCTCATGGAACGCAGGCACATAGCAGTAATTGGCGACCTTCTGCAGCCCGAACGCCTGGTCGAGCATCGGTCCGACCCATTCGGCGGCGTCGATCGCGCCCGACTGGAACGACGGAAAGATCTCCTGCGCCGGGAGCAGCACCGCGTTGACGCCGAGCTTGCGCATGGCCTCGCCGCCAAGCCCGGCGATGCGCATGTTGAGACCCGAGAGGTCTTCGAGTTTCTCGATCGGCGACTTGAACCAGCCCGCCGCCTGCACGCCCGAGTTGCCCGAGTAGAACGGCACCAGATTACGCTGGGCATAGAGGTCGTTCCACAGCTCCTGCCCGCCGCCATAACGGACCCAGGCCGAGGTTTCGACCGCGGTCATGCCGAAGGGAACGGCCGAGAAATAGTGAACGGCCGTGTTCTTGGACGCGGCATAATAGGGGGTCGAATGGCCGATCTCGGCGGTGCCCTGCTCGACCGCGTCCTCGACGCCGAAGGCGGGCACAAGCTCGCCGGCCGAAAACACCTTGAGCGTCAACTGCCCATCCGACATCGCCGCCACGCGCGCGGCGAAGGTCGTGGCGTTGGTGCCCACGCCCGGTGCCTGCGCCGGGAACGAGGTTGGCAGCTTCCACTCGAACTTGCCCTGCGCGATGGCGGGGGCGGCCAGCGCGACCGCGGGGGCGGCAAAGGCTCCGGTTTTCAGAAATTGACGACGTTTCATATGGTCCTCCGGTTGTAATCGTTCCTATCGGAAAAGAACGGTTGGCAGCCACGTCGCCAGTGCCGGAAACATGGCCAGAATTCCGATCGCCACGATCTGAATCGCGACGAACGGGATGATGGAGCGGTAGATCGTGCCTGTCGATAGGCCGGGTGGCGCGACCGAGCGAAAATAGAACAGGGCAAAGCCGAAGGGTGGCGTCAGGAACGAGGTCTGCAGGTTCATCGCGAACAGGATGGCAAACCAGACCGGGTTGATGTCGCCTTGCAGGATCACCGGCCCGACAATCGGGATGATGATGAAGATGATCTCGACGAACTCGAGGATGAAACCCAGGAGGAACACGACCAGCATCGTCGCTGCCAGCATCCCGTAGGCTCCGCCCGGCACCGTGTGCATCAGGCCCGCGACCATCTCGTCGCCGCCATAGCCGCGAAACACTAGCGACAGGATGCTTGCCGCAATGATGATGCCGAAGATCATGCCCGAGACATAGATCGTCTCGGCCACCGCCCCGATCAGCACGCCATTTCGCACCAGCGCAACGGCCGCTGTCAGAAGCCCCGCCCCGAGCAGCATCAGAAGCCCGGTGGTGATGAGCGTGCCGGGCGAAAGGTCGAGACTGCCGGAGCTGAAGTTGACCCGGAGCAGCCCGGCGTTCGATGCCCAGAGCAGCGCCAGCGCGAAGGCCGCCGTCGCCAGTGCGATGTGTTTCTGACGCCGCGAAACCTGTGCCGAAGCCACCAGCATCGCGCCCGCCACACCGACGCCCGCCGCCTCGGTCGGGGTGGCAAAGCCCATCAGGATCGAGCCCAGCACCGCCACGATCAGCGCGAAGGTGGGCAGGATGCCGGTCACGGCCTCGCCGAACCGGATCGGTTCGGAGGCGGGCATCGGCACCGCCTCGCCCGCGCCCCGGCGCAGCTTGACCAGCACGAACAGCGCGTAAAGCCCGACCAGCATCAGGCCGGGCAACATCGCACCGGCAAAGAGGTCGCCCACCGTCACCGGGTTGGGGGCGAAATTGCCGGCGCTCTGTTGCGCCTGGATATAGGCGTTCGAGACCTGATCGCCGAGCAGGATCAGGATGATCGACGGCGGGATGATCTGGCCCAGCGTGCCGCAGGCGCAGATCAGCCCGGACGAGGTTTTCTGGTCGATCCCGGCGCGCAGCAGCGTCGGCAGGCTGATGGTGCCCAGCATCACGATGGTCGCGCCGATAATGCCGGTCGAGGCCGCGATCAGCGTCGACACCACGATCACCGACAGCGCCAGCCCGCTTCGGGTGCCGCCGAACAGCCGGTTGATGCTGCTCAGCATCCGCTCGGCCTGTTTGGAGCGGTCGAGCAACACGCCGACCAGCACGAACAGCGGCACGGCGATCAACAGCCGGTTCTCCATCACCCCGAACACGCGCTGCGGCACGGCCTGAAAATACACGAGGTCGAAATGGCCAAACAGGCTTGCGATCACCGCGATCAGCGTCGGCACCCCGGCAATCACCAGCATTACCGGCAGGCCCGACAGGATGCCCGCCAGCAGGCTGACGCCAAGAACGGCGATCCACATGACCTCAACGCTCATCGCGCGGCCCTTCACGGTCGGCAAGATCGGTCAGCGCCAGGATCAGCACCAGAACACACATCACGATGACGGTCGATTTCACCAGGAACAGCCCGGCCAGCCCGCCGGTCTCCATCGAGCCTTCGCGGATCTTCCATGACGCCGACACCAGCGGCACCGCGTTCCACAGCATCAGCCCGAACACCGGCAGGGTGAAGATGACATGCCCGATACGGTCGATCCGCCGGTTCCGCTTGGCGGTGAATTTCGCCCGCAACACGTCGACGCGCACATGCCGGTCAAGCCGCATGGCCAGCGGGATCGACAAGACGACAAGGGCCGAGAACGAATAGGTCACCACGTCCTGCAACTCGACAAAGCCGACGCCCATGACATAGCGCATCAGGACCATGGCGACCTGAACCGCGAACATTGCCCCGAACAGCACGAGCGCAACGCCCAGCGTGACCCGGTGGAGCCGGTCGACGATGCGTTTCACCTCTCGCGCCCCTCCGCGTTCATCGTGCAACCCGACCGTGGTGGGACTGCGCTGGTCTCGTGCCGCCGCCGCGTCGGGCGCGGTTTCATATGCCGCGACAAGTGCCCCTGACGCAAGCGATCCGTGGCGGTTTTGCCGCGTTCAGGTCAGTTTGTCGCCGCTGCCCGCGCGCGCGTCGCGCGTCGCCTCGCGCCAGTGCCGGCGGCACACCGGGACATAGCGTTCGTTGCCGCCGATCTCGACCTGATCGCCGTCGAACACCGCCATTCCGTCGGCCCCGGTGCGATAGACCATCGTCGCCTTTCGCCCGCATTTGCAGATCGTGCGCGCCTCGCGGAACTCGTCGGCCAGCGCCAGCAGTGCCGCCGAGCCTTCGAACAACTGGCCGCGAAAATCGGTCCGAAGACCATAGCACATCACCGGCAGGTTGAAGTCGTCGACGGCCACCGCAAGCTCCTCGACCTGCGGGCGGGTGAGGAACTGCGCCTCGTCGACCAGCACGCAATTGATGCCGTCCGCCGCCGCCTTGCGCAGGTGGGTGTCCATCAGGCTCTGGCCGGGCTCGAAGGTGTCGGCCTCGACGCTCAGCCCGATCCGCGAGGTGATCCGCCGATGGCCGTCGCGATGATCGAAGGCCGCCGTCAGCAGCAGGCAGCGCATGTCGCGCTCGCGGTAGTTCCATTCGGTCTGGATGAGCAGGCTGCTCTTGCCCGCGCCCATCGTCGCATAGATGAAGTGTAGTTTCGCCATTGCCCGTCTCTTGCCCGTCAACCCGTCCCCGGCTGCGATGAACCCTGTCCGCCGCCGCGCGTCAACCGGGTTTGGCGCGCGAAAGCCGCCTCAGACCGGGCTGACCAGCGGTTTGCCTGCAAAAAACGCGTCGATATTCTCGACCGCCTTCAGCCCCATCGCAACGCGGGTTTCCAGCGTGGCCGAGCCGAGATGCGGCAGCAGCGTGACGTTTTCCATGCCAAGCAGTGCGTCGGGCACCACGGGTTCATGCTCATAGACATCCAGCCCGGCCCCGGCGATCTTCCCCGCCTCAAGCGCCGCAATCAGCGCCGCCTCGTCCACCACGTCGCCGCGCGCGATGTTGACGAGGATGGCGTGTGGCTGCATCGCCGCGAAGGTCGCGGGGCCGATCAGGTGGTGCGTCTCGGCCCCGCCCGGCACCGCGACAACGACGATGTCGGCGGCGCGCGCGACGTCCGCGATGGTGTCAAGCTGGCGGGCGGGAACCTCGGGCGACTTGGGTGAGCGGTTGAAGAACACCACCTCCATGCCAAAGCCGAAATGACAGCGCCGCGCAATCGCCTCACCGATCCGGCCCATGCCGATGATGCCGACTTTCCTGCCGCTGACTTGCAGGCCCAGCAATTGGGTCGGGTGCCAGCCATGCCAGTTCCCGGCGCGCACCAACCGCTCGCCCTCGCCCGCACGGCGCGCGGTGGCAAGGATCAGGGTCAGCGCCAGATCGGCGGTGGCATCGGTCAAGACGCCGGGCGTGTTGGTGACGGCAAGCCCATGCGCCTTGGCGGCAGCCGCGTCGATGTGGTTATAGCCGGCCCCGAAATTCGCCAGCAGCCGCGCGCGGATCGGCCGGGCGGCATCGAACACCTCGGCGCTGAAGGCATCGCCCAGCGTCGGCAGCACAGCGTCGTAGTCGCGCAGCGCCGCGATCAGCGTGTCGCGCGAGGCGGGCGTGGTCTTGTCGCGGACCACCACCTCATGCGACCGGGCCAGCCTGTCGATCACTTCGGCGGGGTAGGTGCGGGTAACGAAAACGCGCGCCATCAATACATCCTTGCGCCGTTCGGCACCGATTTGTCGGGCGTGATCAACACCACCTCGCCATCCGCATCCGGCAGGCCGAGCACCAGAGCCTCGGACATGAACTTGCCGATCTGGCGCGGCGGGAAGTTGACGACCGCCAGCACCTCCTTGCCGATCAGCGCCTCGGGCGAATAATGCACGGTGATCTGCGCCGAGCTTTTGCGCACGCCGATCTCGTCGCCGTAATCCACCCAGAGCTTGAGCGCCGGTTTGCGCGCCTCGGGAAACGGCTGCGCGTCGATCACGGTGCCCTTGCGGATATCGACCTTGAGGAAGTCGTCAAAGGAAATCTCGCTCATTTGCCAAGCTCCCGCGATCTGTCGGCGGCGGCGGTGACGGCGCGGGTCAGGAGCGCCCGGAAACCGCGCTTCTCGTCCATCAGAACCTCCAGCGCTGCCTGCGTGGTGCCGCCGGGGCTGGTCACGTTCCTGCGCAACTGCGCCGGATCTTCATCCACCGCCTCGGCCAGCGCCCCGGCCCCGGCGACGGTGGCCTTGGCCAGTTGCATCGCCATGTCGGGTGCAAGCCCCTGTGCGGCCCCGGCGGCAGCCAGCGTCTCGATCAGGTGGAACACATAGGCCGGGCCGGAACCCGACACCGCGGTGACCGCATCCATCTGCACTTCGCTTTCAAGCCGCACCACCTGCCCGACCGCCCGCAGCAGGCGTTCGGCAAGGTCGAGGTCGGCGGGCGTCGCCTGAGCATTGCCGACAATCGCGCTGATCCCGCGGCCGATCGCGGCAGGGGTATTCGGCATCGCCCGCACGATCGGCGTGGCCGCGCCCAGCGCATCCTCATAGGCGCGGATCGGGGTGCCGGCGGCGACGGACACGAACAGCGTCTTGCCACCACCCAGCGCGGCAAGCGATGGCAGCGCCTCGCCCATCATCTGCGGCTTGACGGCGATCAGCACGATGGCCGGATCGGGTGGCAGGGCGGCGTTCAGGTTGAGGCCATCAAGACCCATCAGCCAGTCGGACGGGTGCGGGTCCATCACCCAGACCGACCCCGCCGACAGCCCGCGCCCGAGCCAGCCCGCAAGCATCGCCGAGCCCATCTTGCCGCAACCCAGCAGCACCAGCCCGCGTGCGTTCAGATCATCCATCTCCATCACCCTTGCCCCGCTTCAACCAGCTTGCGCGGCAAGGTAGAGTCCATTTTCCAGATGTAAACCCGGTGCCCTGAAAACCGTTGCGCCCTCCCGAGGGAGGGCGCGAGGCCAGGGAAGGGCACGGTCCTGCGCGCACCCCTCACCGAGGTATGCTATGGCCTAGGCGCGGCCGTAGGCTTCGGCGATGGCGACCTGCATCGCGTTCTCGACGCTGCGGTCGCCCCATGTGACCAGCTGGAACGCCGGATAGAACCGTTCCGCGTTCGTCACTGCCGAGGAAATCAGCCGGTTGATCTGCGCCTGCCCGGCGATCTGGCCGCCTGCCAGCACCAGTCCGTAGCGATAGACCATCAGGCGCTGATCGTGCCAATAGGTGAACGCCCCGGTCCAGCACATGTCGTTGGTGTAGTTGAGCGCCTCGTAGAGCGCCGGCAACTTGTCCTCCGGCGGCTCCATCTCAAAGGTGCAGATCAGCCGCAGGGTCTCGTCCACCGCCGACCAGGCGAGCGTGATCGAATAGGTGCGCCACTGACCCTCGACCGCCATGGCGATCTGGTCGTCCGCGACGCGGTCAAAGTCCCATTCGTGGTGCTCGGCGAGGTGCTCGACGATATCAATCGGATGAATCTCTTCGGAGTCGAGATAGTACTCGGTCGCCGTCATGGCTGTCCCCTTCTGCTCGCATAAGACCTCGTGGATGCAGTTACACAAGGGCTTGGTGCCTCTACAGGGTCTGGCGTCTCCTGCGCCTGGTCCCTACGAGATATGGTGGGATATTCATTGACTCCTGTAAAGGAGAAATCAGAGAATTCACGATTTCCAAACGAATCGAGTCGGTTGCCGACTCGCGGCTTGCAGTTTTCCTGCATTTTCTGGCTGGATGAGGCGGTCGCGGCCCTGTCAGTCGAGGCGTCGATCCGGCTCGAACCTGACCCGGCGCAGGCCGAGCGCGGCGAACAGCGAGGCGAAGGACAGCCCGGCGGCGGTCAGGAACATCGGCTTGAGCGCGGATGTGAAGGCAGCCTCGACCGCCATGCGCACCGCCGGATCGAGGTCGGGAAAGGCAAGCGGTGACAGCCCGCCGATCGCCTCGACCCCCGGAACGGAGACTGACGCAAGACCTGACGCGACGATGGCACTGTAGACCGACATCGCCAGCGATGCGCCACCGATCCGGGCCAGCGTGATCGCCCCGGTCGCGGCCCCGACATGGCCGCGTTCGACCTCGTATTGCGCGCCGATGATCGGCGCCTGTTGCGACAGCCCGGCGGCGAGCCCGTGAAGCAGAAGAAGCCCGCCGATCACCCAGGCCGACACGCCTGCCGGAACCATCGCGAAGCCGGTCAACGCAATCCCCGCCACCAGCGCGCCGACGACCAGCAGGGGCTTGTAAAGCCCGGTCGCGGAAATCAGCCGCCCGGCCCCCAGGGCCCCGACCGCCAGCCCGCCGGTGAGGACGATGAAGAACAGCCCGGCTATCGTCGGCGCATACCCGATCGCCATCTGGAGATAGAGCGCGAAGAAGTTCAGAAGCCCGATCGTCCCCGCCCCGCTGATGGCTGCGACGATCAGCAATAACGAAAAGTTGCGGCTGCGAAACAGCTCGAGCGGGATCACCGGCTCGCTCACCCGCCGCTCGATCCTGACCCAGGCGACAAGCGCCGCGGCGATCAGGGCGAACAGCCCGATACTCTGCCAGGACGCGAAGGACCCGAAGATCTGGTGGCTGTCGGCGACCAGCACCAGCCCGATGATCGCCACGGCCAGCGTCAGCGCCCCGCCATAGTCGATCCTGACCGTGCGTCCCGAGCGGATCGCGGGCAGCAACAGCATGACCCCGACCAGCGCGACCAGCCCCAGCGGCAGCGTCACCAAAAAGATCGACCGCCAGCCCAGGGTCGCACTCAGCACGCCGCCCGCCGTCGGCCCGATCGAGGCCGAGGCGACCAGCAGCAGGCTGTTGTAGCTCTGATACCGGGCGCGTTCGCGCGGCTGGAAGATGTCCGCGGTGACGCCGAAGGCGCTGACGATGATGCCGCCGCCGCCAAGCCCCTGCAACGCCCGCGCCGCGATCAGGCTTTCCATCGACCAGGCCAGCGCACAACTGGCGGACCCGAGCAGGAACATCGCCAGCGCAAAGACCAGCACCGCCCGGCGTCCGACAAGGTCGCCCATCTTGCCATAGATCGGCATCACCGTGGCCTGCGCCAGCAGATAGGCCGAGCCGACCCAGCCGAACCGCTCCATCCCGTCGAAGGTCGAAACGATGCTGGGCAGGGCGGTGGCGACGATCTGGTTGGACAGCATCGCGGTGAAGATGCACAGCATCACGATGCCCAACACCATCATCCGCTGCCGATGCGGCAACGGCAGCGCAACGGGGCTTTCGCCCGGATCGGCCGTGGGAGTGAAGGTCATTCCATTCCTGCCCGTATGGTTTCGCACGGTGTCTCGCTCGTGCTTAGCGCAGACCGACGCGGAATGCACGTCGGCTTGGCGCCGGGCCGGTGGCGAAACAACTCTTTCGATTCAATAGCTTCCGTGCAGCCTTGCCGCGCCATGCAGCCCGGTCCCGGCTGCTATGTGTCGGGTGCATGGATCGCGCCCAGTCCATCCTTGATCGGCTGCGCCGGATCGCCTAGAGCGGGATTGAAGGAACAGTGATTCGTATGGCCCGGACACAGGAGGCTGCCATGCTGACACGCGATACACTCATTCGCGAATACCGGGCGCGCGGCGCGACCCTGCCCGGTCTGCTGATCCTTTACGCCATGCTCATCGGCACGATGGCCCTGACCGCCATGGCGATCCTCTGACGCCACGCGACCCGCGGATCAGCGCAGCACCCCGCTCCTGAGCATCGCGCGGGCATAGAGCCAGAGCGCCAGCGCGACGATTATGATCGCCGCCGAGAACGCCATCGCCGGCGTCCCCATCATCTCGATCACCGCGCTGCCGCCCGCGACCGTGTAGGATATGTTGACGATGATCCCGATCAGCGAAATCGAGAAAGACAGCGCCGCCAGCCGTGACCGCATAAGCAGCAGGATCGACCCGAGGATCGCGCCCCAGACGCCGAGCGCCCAGAACAGGTTCAGCCAGACCGGCAGGGCATCGAACCACGCGATCTGTTCCGGCGACATCGTCACGCGGTAGCTCTCGACGTTCATCTGCATCATCAGGTAGTCGTAAACGCCAACCGCGTTCCAGACCAGCGACGCCGTCCCGATCACCCACAGGTGCCACGGTGTCTTCATCGGTCTTCCCCTCCCTGTCCGCGCCAGATCATCTTCATGTAGAGCCGCCCGCCAGCGAGTTCGTCCAGCATCTGACGGATACGCGCCTCGCGCGTCGCGGGGCGCTTCGCCCGCGCGATCCAGCCGAGATAATCGTTTCGCTGATAGGGCGGGCGGGCCTCGTAGGCCGCGCGCAGACCTTCGGCCTCAAGCCGGGCGGCAATGTCATCGGGCATCGGGTTCTGGTCGCGCGTCAGCATGGCGCAAGCGTGGCGGCTTGCGGCGATCCGGTCAAGCGGGCAAGGTCCGCTCATGTCTATCGTCATTCTCACCGGAGCCGGAATATCGGCCGAAAGCGGGCTGAGCACGTTTCGCGACAAGGGCGGGCTCTGGTCCAGATACGACCTGAACGAGGTCGCCACGCCCGAGGGCTTTGCCCGCAACCCGGACATGGTGCACGAGTTCTACAACGCCCGACGCGCCGTCTGCCGCGATGCCGCCCCGCACGCGGGCCATATCGCGCTGGGGCGGCTGATGCGGGCGATGCCGGGGGCGGTGACGCTGATCACCCAGAACATCGACGACCTGCACGAACGCGGCGGGGCGGACGACGTGATCCACATGCACGGCCAGATGAACCGCGCGCTCTGTGCCGCCTGCGGCCACCGCTGGGACGCGCCGGCGGCGATGGCGACGGCCGACCCCTGCCCGGCCTGCGCCTGCGCCGCGACCCGGCCCGACGTGGTGTGGTTTGGCGAAGTGCCCTATCACATGGAGACGATAATGGAGGCGCTTGAGCGGGCCGACCTGTTCGTCGCGATCGGCACCTCGGGCAACGTCTATCCGGCGGCGGGGTTCGTGGCCGAGGCGCGGCGCGCCGGGGCGCGGACGCTGGAGTTGAACCTTGAGCCATCCGAGGGCGCACATGCCTTCGACGCCGCCCGCTATGGCCGGGCGAGCGAGATCGTGCCGGTCTGGGTGGACGAGGTGCTCGGCGAAGCGTCCGGCGCGCCCTAATGCACGCCCTCGCACTGGTCATGGTCGCCCAGCGCGGCGAGGATGTTGCAGGCATCCCCCGGCCCACCGTCGCAGCTTTGCACGATCCGGCCAAGCTCGGCCTCGAGCTGGCTGAGCCGGGTGATCCGGTGGCGCACATCGGCAAGGTGCATCGCCGCGATGCGGTGGGTTTCGGCGTGACTCGCCGGGTCCAGCGCGATCAACTCGCGGATCGCCCCCAACGGCAGGCCAAGGTCGCGGGCGTGGCGGATGAAGGCCAGCCGGTCCAGCCCGGTCTGGTCATAGCGGCGCTGGTTGCCCGAGGTCCGGCCCTGCGACGCGATCAACCCAAGCCCTTCATAGTATCGGATCGTCGGCACTTTCACTCCGGTGCGACGCGATAACTGGCCAATGGAATACAACGGATTTTCCCTCTTGAACCTCTAGTCGCTAGAGGGATTACACAAGGCTGGCAACAAAGGAAACCCCGATGCCACACAGCCACCACGACCACGACCACGACCACGACCATGACCATGATCACAGCCACAAAGGCCACAAGGGCCACCATCATCACGTCAGCCCCGACGCGGGCGACCGCGCCATCGGCGCTGCGGTCGCGATCAACGTCCTGCTCACCGTGGCCGAGATCATCGGCGGCATCCTGTCGGGGTCCGTCGCGCTGATCGCGGATGCGGTGCACAACCTGTCGGATGCCGCCTCGCTCGCCATCGCGTGGGGCGCACGCAAGATCGCGCGGCGGCCGACCGATGCGACGATGACCTTCGGCTACAAGCGGGCCGAACTGATCGCGGCGCTGATCAACTACACCACCCTGATCCTGATCGGGCTGTATCTGGTGTGGGAGGCGGCCCAGCGCTTCATCGACCCGCCCGGCATCGACGGGGTGCTGATGATCGCGGTGGCCGGCTTCGCGCTGGTCATCGACCTCGCGACGGCGTTTCTGACCTACCGGATGTCAAAGCAAAGCCTGAACATCCGCGCCGCCTTCCTGCACAACCTGGCCGACGCGCTGGGGTCGGTGGCGGTGATCGTCGTCGGCGTGCTGATCCTGGCCTATGACTGGCGGCTGGCCGACCCGATCGTGACGCTGGGGATCGCGGGCTATATCCTGTGGATGGCGTTTTCCGAGATCCGCACGGTGATCCGCATCCTGATGCTGGGCAGCCCGCCGGACATCGCGCCTGCCGAGGTGCTCGAAGTGATGCAGGCGGTCGAGGGCGTCGCCAACGTCCACCACCTGCACCTGTGGCAGATCTCGGAACACGTCACCTCGCTCGAGGCGCATGTGGTCACGGAGGCGGACGATCTCGACGGGGTGCGGGCGGTCAAGGAGCGGTTGCGCGCGGTGCTTGGCGAGCGGTTCGGCATCACCCATGTGACGCTCGACACCGAACACCCGGACGCCGCCTGCAACGATGCGGCGCAGATCGGAGCCTAGGCGACGATCAGCGTCAGCAAATGGTAGATCAGGCCAGACATCAGCGCCGCCGCCGGCACGGTGATGATCCAGGCCGCCGCGATGGTCATGAAATGCGACCGGCGCACCAGCTTGCGCCGGCGCAGTTCCTCGGCGGCGATGCGGGTGCCCTCGGGGCGGTTCAGGTTGTTCGTGCGCCGCCGCCGGATCGCATACCATTCACGGTAGAAGCCGACGCCGAACACGCCACCCACCGCGATATGCGTTGAACTGACCGGCAGGCCCAGCCAGCTTGCCACGATCACCGTGATCGCCGCCGACAACGCCACGCAGAAGGCCCGCATCGGGTTCAGCTTGGTGATCTGGCTGCCGACCATGCGGATCAGCTTGGGTCCGAACAGAAGCAACCCGAACGAGATCCCGAAGGCGCCGATCACCATCACCCAGAGCGGGATCGAGACATTGCCGGCGAACCCGCCCACGCTCTCGGCATGGACGATGGCCGCCAGCGGGCCGACCGCGTTTGCGACATCGTTCGCCCCGTGGGCAAAGCTGAGCAGCGCCGCCGAGATCACCAGCGGCAGCCCGAACAGCGATTTCAGCGACTTGTTGCGGTTCTCCATCCCCTCGGACTGACGGCGGATCAGCGGCACGGCGATGATATAGGCCACCACCCCGATACCGCCGCCGATCAGAAGCGAGGTCGGCAGGTCGATATCGACGATCCCCTTCAGCCCCTTGACCGCGAGATAGGTCGAAAACGTGCCCGCCATGATGCCGATCAGCACCGGCACCCAGCGTCGCGCGGCGGCGATCTTGTCGACCCGATAGATGATATAGCGCTTGATGAAAGCCAGAAATCCGGCGGCCACTACGCCCCCCAGCAGTGGCGAGATCACCCAGCTTGCGGCGATCGCCCCCATCGACGGCCAATTGACCGCACTCATCCCGGCAGCGGCGATCCCCGCCCCCATCACGCCACCGACAACGGAATGGGTGGTCGAGACCGGCGCCCCGACCCAGGTTGCCAGGTTGACCCACAGCGCCGACGAGATCAGCGCCGCCATCATCGCCCAGATGAACACGTCGGCATCGTCGACCGAATGGGGATCAATAATGCCTTTCGAGATGGTCGAGACCACGTCGCCCCCGGCCAGAAGCGCGCCGGCGCTCTCGAACACGATGGCGATCACGATGGCGCCGCCCATCGTCAGGGCATTCGCACCCACCGCCGGACCCATGTTGTTGGCGACATCGTTGGCACCGATGTTCAGCGCCATGTAGGCCCCGAACGCCGCCGCGGCGATCACCACGTAGTTCGTCGGCTGATGGCCGAAGAACACCATCGAGATCAGCGCCGCAATAGCGATGAAGGCAAGCGCGATACCCATGCCCACCATCGGGCGTGCGACATACTGCGTTGCAAGCTCGAGCTGGCTGATTCGGCCGAGGTCCTTGTCCAGTGTCCACCACTGGCCATGGTTATTTCCGTTGCTCACCACAGGCCCCCTGAGCCGGTTGCGTCAGATAACCGAAGTCTCCAAGGGGCGGTTACCGCATGGGGCGGCGCATTGCAATGTCGGGTTTGGGACCGGGATCAGAACGACCGCAGAAGCGCTTTCAGGCTGTCTTCCTCGACCAGATCGGCGGCGGTCGCCAGCGGCACCCACTTGCGTTTGCGCTGTCCGGCCTCGGGGTAATCCTCGAGGAATTCGGACACCTTGATCGGATAGACCCTTGCCGAACAGGGTTGTTCCAGCCCGTCGTCATGATGTTTGATATAGGCGAACTGGCCCACCGGCTTGCGTCCGACGCGCTTGGATTTGACCCCGGCCTCCTGCCAGGCCTCGATCCGCGCCGCCTCGGCGGCGGTCTTGCCGTCCATCGGCCAGCCCTTGGGCAGCATCCAGCGACCGGTGCCCAGCGTGGTGATGAGCAACACTTCCTTGCGGCCCTCGTTCTTGCGATAGCACAGGGCTGCGACCTGAAAGGCACTGGGACGTTTGAACATGGGACGAACGACCTCGCCCCAGGCTTTGGATATCATCGACGACATTTTGAAACCGCCTGCTTTTTTTGTTATTGTTTGATGAATATAGGGAATTTTGGGGTGAATTGCAACGTGTTGCGCGATTCATCCAAGCTGGTGTCACTTTTCGCGCGGTTTTGCGCGCAGCGTCGGGGCGGCCCGGGTCGGGTCTTCCGGCCAGGGGTGGCGTGGATAGCGCCCGCGCATGTCCTTTCGCACGTCGCCATAGGACGTGGCCCAGAACGTCGGCAGGTCGGTCGTGGTCTGAACCGGACGCCCGGCGGGCGACAAAAGCGTCACCCGAATCGGTGTATGCCCGACCAGCGGATGCCGGGTCAGCCCGAACATTTCCTGCAGCCGCACCGCAATCTCCGGTGCCTCGCCGGAGTAGTCCACCGGCACCCGCCGCCCCAGCGGGGTCTCGAACTGCGCCGGCGCGGCGGCGTCGAGCCGCTGCATCTGCCCCCAGTCCAGCCGGGCGCGCAGCGCATCAACGATGTCGAACCGCTTCCAGTCCTCGGCGGTCCTGACGCCGGCGATATGCGGCAGCAGCCACTCCTCGAGGCTGTCCATCAGCGCCGGTTCGGTCATCTGCGGCAGGTCCGGCTCCGCCCCGCGCACCAGTTCGACCCGCGCGATGAAGCGTTGTGCGGCGGGCGACGGGCGCAGCCCGATCTGGCGCACCCCGTCCAGCATCGCGCGCGCCACCGTCTGCGCGTCGGCATCGCGCCAGACCCGATCATCCAGCACCAGCGCGCCAAACCGCTCCTGCTCGCGCGCCATGACCCGGCTTTCGCGTTTCGACCACTCGCAGAGCTTCACCCAGCGGATGTCCGCACCAAAAAGCGCCCGCAACTCGGCCTCCGGCAGCGCCGTCGCCATCCGCACCCGCGCCTCGCGCAGGTTGCCGTCTGTATCGGTCACGACGATCAGCCGTTGCCCGGCCAAGGGATCGGCCTCGTCCAGCACCGCGCCCTTGCCGCCCGACAGCACATAGCGCGGATCGTCTCCCGGACGGCGCAGGCCCACCCGGTCAGGATAGGCCAGCGCCGCCATCTGCGCCGGGGTCAGGTCCGGCCCCGCCTCCACCATCCGCGCCAGCCGTTTCGCCTCGGCCCGGATACGTTCGATCACGGCGCGGTTCAGGGTGACGGCGTGGTCGCGCTGAAACCGCGCGGGGTCAGCGATTGCCGCCAGCCGCAGCGTAAGCTCGACCGAGCCGCCACGCGGAAGCGGATCGCGTTCTTCCAGAAGGGCCGCCAGCGGCGCCGCCGCCTTGCCCGCCGTGACCAGCATATGCCCGATTCGCGGATGCAGCGGCAGCCGCGCCAAAGCCTTGCCATGCGCGGTGATCCGGCCCCCGTCCAGTGCGCCAAGGCTTTGCAAAAGCCCCCGCGCCTCGCCCAGAACCCCCGGATTTGGCGGCGTCAGGAACGCCAGCCCCGCGCCGTCGCCCGCCCCCCAAAGCGCCAGTTCCAGCGCCAGCGGCGTCAGGTCGGCCACCTCGATCTCGGCGGGCGCAAAGGCGGGCAGCGCGCCCTCCTCGCCCTTGGTCCACATCCGGTAGCAGGAGCCTTCAGCCACCCGCCCCGCCCGGCCCCGACGCTGATCAGCCTCGGCGCGCGACACACGTTCCGTCACCAGTCGGCTCATCCCCGACCCCGGATCGACCCGCGCGCGGCGTGCGCGCCCGGCATCGACCACG
>JBLWUQ010000013.1:0-82841 GCA_048268845.1 Maritimibacter sp.
CCAGCGCCTTGCGCGCCTTCACCCGGTCAAACCTCGGGTCTTCGTTGCTGGGGTCGTCGGCCCAGCCGATGCCGTGACGGCCGAGAAACCCGCGCAACTCGTCCCGCCCCAGCCCCAGCGCCGGACGCAGAAAGCGCGCACCATCGCGGCTGAAGGCATCGGCCATCGCCGCCAGCCCGTCGACCCCGGCCTCGCGCGCCAGTCGCATCAGGAAGGTTTCGGCCACGTCGTCGCGCGTGTGGCCCAGCGCCACCGCATCCAGCCCGCGCGTCCTGGCCCAACCGGCCAGCAGGCGGTAACGCGCATCGCGGGCCTCGGCCTGAAGGTTGCCGCTGCCGTCCCAGCCCTGCCATGTCAGGGTTTCATGCGCGATGCCAAGACCGGCGCAGGTTTCAGCGACACGCGCCGCCTCATCCGCGCTCTCGGGTCGCAGGCCGTGGTCCACCGTCGCGGCCTCAAGCGTGACGCCGTGATCGGGCGCGCAGCTCGCGAGGACATGCAACAGCGCCACGGAATCGCCGCCGCCCGACACGGCAACGCCCAGCCGGGTCATGCCGGTCCAGTCAAATCCTTCGCAAATCTCGTGCCGTAGCCGGGCATCTGCCCCGGTCAGTCGCATCCCAGCGCCTGGCGCGCGGCCTGCGCGGCAGGGACGGCGGAGGAGGCGGGAAAGCGGTTGAGGACTTCGCCCAGCGTGACGCAGGCCTCGCTGACCTGGCCCAATTCGCCCAGTGCCGCGCCAAGTTTCAACAGCGCCTCGGGCGCGCGCGCGCCGTCCGGGTTGCCGGAAAAGCTGTCGAGATAGGCGCGTGCGGCCTCGGACACCAACCCCTGACGCGCCAGCGCCTCGCCCAGCAGGAACTGCGCTTCGCCCGACATCGGCCCGCCGGTATAGGTCTGTGCGAAATCGGCGAAAAGATCGGCAGCCAGCGGATAATCGCCCGAGTTGAACGCCGACAGCGCCGCGTCGTAATCCGCCTGTTCGCCAACCGCCAACTGGCCGCCGCCATCACCGACCGGCGCGGTCGGAAGGCTGGTCGTCGGCACGCTGGGCAATTCGCCGCCGCCCAGCGTCGAGGTCTCGCCCAGTTTCGTCACGTCGCCGCCTTCGAGTTCGACCAGCCGGTATTCGAGATCGCCGATCCGGTTGGTGCCGTCCTTGACGACCTGGTTGACGCGAAACTCAAGCTCTTCGGTCTTGCCGGTCAGGCGCTGGACCTGCGCCTCGATCGCGTTCACCCGGTCAAGCAGGGTGCCCGCGCCCGACGGCGCCGTGGCGCCGCCGGTGGTGTTCAGTTCGCGCCTCAGGCGCTGGATCTCGACGTGAAGGACGGTCAGTTCCTGACGAACGTCGGCCAGCGTCTGGGCGCGGTCCTGCGCCACCCCGCCGACCGGTATGCCAAGCATCACAACCGCGGCGCAAACCGCGACAAGCCGTTTTGAAAAGCCCATGGCCCCGTCCTTTCGCCGCCCCGCCCTAGCTGCCGAGGCCCGCCGTCAGCACCGTCACCGCGCGGCGGTTCTGGGCATAGCAGGTTTCGTCCGAGCAGATCGCCAGCGGGCGTTCCTTGCCATAGCTTATGGTCTTGAGCCGGTTCGGCGCAACGCCCCGGTCGATCAGGAAGGACTGCACCGCCGAAGCGCGGCGCGCGCCAAGGGCGAGGTTGTATTCGCGCGTGCCCTGTTCGTCGGCGTGGCCTTCGATCAGCGCGGTGTATTCCGGGTTCTCGCCCAGCCATGCCGCCTGTTTCGTCAGCACGTTCTGTGCCTCGGCCGACAGCGTCGACTGGTCGATCGCGAACAGCACGCGGTCGCCGATGGTCTGCTGGAAATACGCCGGCGAGGTCGGATCGGAGGCCGAACCGGCGGCAAACGCCCCGCCCGCCGCGGCGGTATCGTCGAACCGGCTTTTCTTGTCGCATCCCGTCAGCGCCAGTGCACCGATCAGCATTGCGGCCATGATAACGTGTTTCATCCTGAGTTCCTGTGTCTTGTGTTCGTTGTTCTGGTCGTTGTCTGGTCGCTCGATGCCCGCGATCCTAGCAGGTCGCGAACGGTTTGGGAATCGGCCTAGTTCTGTAGCGGCCCCCATGACGGGTCCGAGGCGGCTTCGGGCGTCTGCACCCGGCGCAGGTTGCGCCCGGAGATGTCGACCGAGTAAAGCCCCGGCGCGCCTTCGGCGCCCTGGGTTTCGCGCGAGAACATGATCACCCGGCCATTGGGCGACCAGGTCGGCCCCTCGTCAAGGAACGAGGCCGTGAGCAGCCGCTCTTCCGAGCCGTCGACGCGCATCACCCCGATATGAAAGCGCCCCGCGTTCTGCTTGGTGAAGGCCACCAGATCGCCGCGCGGCGACCAGACCGGCGTGGAATAGCGGCCCGGACCGAAGCTGATGCGATTGGCCTCGCCACCGCCCGCGGGCATGACGTAAAGCTGCTGCGTTCCGGAGCGGTCGCTCTCGAACACGATCTGACTGCCGTCGGGGGAATAGGACGGAGCGGTTTCGATCGCCGGCGTATCGGTCAGCCGGCGCAAGCCGCCGCCGCCCAGGTCCATCGCGTAGAGGTCGGTGTTGCCACCGCTCTCCAGCGAGAACACGACGCCGCCGCCGTTCGGGCTGAAGCGCGGCGAGAAGGTCATGTTGCCGCTGCCGGTATCGAGCGCCTGGCGCCCGACGCTGGCCACGTCCAGCAGGTAGATCCGCGGCGATCCGCCCTCATAGGAGGTATAGAGCACCCGGTCGCCGGTGGGCGAGAATCGCGGCGCCAGCACCAGCGAGTTCGAATCGGTCAGGTATTGCACATTCGCGCCGTCGTAATCCATGATCGCCAGCCGCTTGCGCCTGGCGTCCTTGGGGCCGCTCTCGCTGACGAAGACGACGCGGCTGTCGAAATAGCCGTTCTCGCCGGTGATGCGGGAATAGACCACGTCGGACACCTTGTGCGCCATCCGCCGCCAGCCGGCGACGGTGCCCGAGAACTGCAACCCCTCGCCCAGCGGTGCGCCGGAAAAGACGTCAAACAGCCGGAACTTGACGCTGAGCGTGCCGCCCGGCCCGGTCGCGACCGCACCCGTGACCAGCGCCTGGGCGTTGATCGCCTTCCAGTCCGGATAGGACACGGGGGCGTCGAAACTGGTCACGTTGGCGATGAAGGCCGAAGCCGGGATCTCGCGAAACAGCCCGGTGCCGGCAAGGTCGGCCGCGACCACGCGGCTGATGTCGGCGGCATATTGCGCGCCGTCTCCGCCGTCGCCGACGAAGGTCGGGATGGCGAAGGGCAAAGGTTCGATGACGCCCTCGGTGATCTCGATCCGGAGCGGACCGGATTGCGCCCGGGCGGCCTGGGCCAGGCCGATCACGGCCAGCATCAGTGTCAGGATACGCAGCAGTTTCATTTGATCCTCATGTTCTCCGGATTGAACGTCATTTCAATCTCGCGCCATTGTTCATATTTGTCACTCGGCAGATTATAGCCGTTTGCCCCGCAGCGGATGATCGCGCGCCGTGCCGCCTCGAAGGCGGTGTTGGTCGCGGCCGGATTGGGACCGTCGGACGAGATCATCCGGACGGCCTCCGGCTGGCCCCCACGCGACATGCTTACCAGAACAACAACGGTCGTGGCCATGGCATCGGTCGAGGACGAGCCGAGGTTCCAGCATTGCGACACGGCAACGCGCAACCCGTCCTTCTCGCCGCGCGTCAGCGGCGGGCCCGAAGGCACCTGCGGGCTGGGCGGGGTCGGCGTGGCGGTGTCGTTCAGGATGTCGGCCAGCGCGTCGTCGACCGCGCTGTCGATGGCGTCGGTCAGGTCCGGTGTGGGCGTCGGGGTGGGCGGCGGCGTCGGTCGCGCGGTTTCGACCGGCGGGCGCGGACGGTCCGGCCGGGCCTGCGGGCGGATCGACGTCACCGGGGCCGAGGACGGGGTTTCCGCCTCGGTCACGATTTCGGTGGTCGCCTCCTCGGGCGCGGTCGCGGGCAGTTCCTCGACCGGCTGGTCGGTCGCAACATCGGCGGGCGTCGTGTCCTCGATCACCTCGGGGCCGGGCTCGACATTGGGCTCGGGCGCGGGGGCGACCTCGGGCGCGACGCGGTCGGCCTCGGGCGGGGTCGGGTCGGTGTCGGTCCGGGTCTCGGGCGTTGGCGGCACGGCGGGCGGCGCGGGCGGCTCCGGCACCGGGTCGGGTTCCGGCTCGGGTTCGGGTTCTGGCTCGGGTTCGGGCTCGACCACCGGGCGCTCGGGCCGCGCGGGTGGCGCGGTGGTGACTTCCGGCGCCAGCGCCGGGGCCTCGGGCCGGGGTTCGGCAGTCATCGCCGCGAATTCCTCGGCCGAAATGATCGACACCTCGGCGACGTTCAGCAAGGGTTCATCATTCGCACGCGTGATGAAGCCCCCGAACAGAAGCCACAGGATCAGCGTGACATGCGCGATCCCCGAGATGATGTAGCCGGTCTTCATGGCGCTCGGTTATTGCCCGTCCATGGTTGGCCCGCCGGTGTCCGTCACCAGCCCGATATTGTAAAAGCCCCCGGAGTTCAGCGCCCCCATCACCTGCGCCACAACCTCGTAGGGCACCCGTCCGTCGGCGCGCAGGAAGATCTTGTCGTCGGTGCGCTCGGCGGAGATGGCGCGCAGCTTGGCGATCAACTCGTCCTGCGCGATTTCGGTCTTCATCAGCGCGATGGTGCCCTCGGCGGTGATCGAAATGGTCAGCGGCTCCTCCTCGACCGAGGGCAGCGGCGTGGCCGCCGTTTTCGGCAGCTCCACCGGCACGCCGACCGTCATCAAGGGCGCAGCCACCATGAAGATGATCAGGAGCACCAGCATCACGTCGACCATCGGCGTGATGTTGATCTCGGACATCATCCCGCGATGCCGCCCCCGACGCCTGCCCCGGCGCGCGCGTGGCTTGCCCTGCTGAACGGACCCGGCCATGTCAGCTGTCCAACTGACGGCTGAGGATGGTGGCAAACTCGTCGGCGAACGCCTCCCAGCCGGCGACGATGGTGTCGCTGTCGGCGGTCAGCTTGTTGTAGAAGATCAGGGCCGGGATCGCGGCGAGCAGGCCAAGGCCGGTGGCCAGAAGCGCCTCGGCGATGCCGGGCGCGACCACCGCGAGGCTGGTGTTCTGCTGCTGGGCGATCTCCATGAAGGCATGCATGATGCCCCAGACCGTGCCGAACAGCCCGATGAAGGGCGCCGACGAGGCCACCGTGGCCAGAAAGCTCAGCCCCTGGTTCAGGGTTTCGGCCTCTTTCGCGATCGCCACGTCCATCGAGCGGTCGATCCGGCTCTGCGCCCCCGCGATCAGCCCGCCATCGGCCCGGTGCGACCGGCGCCACTCGAGCATCCCGGAGGCGAAGACCTTTTCCGACGACCCCGTCGGCGTCGCGCCGACCTGGTCGAACAGCTCATCCAGCGGCTCGCCCGACCAGAAGGCCTGGTCGAAAACCGAGGCTTCGGCCCGCGCGCGGCGGTATTGCATGAACTTGGTGACGATGATCGCCCATGAATAGAATGATGCGGCGATGAGCAGGATCATCACCAGCTTCACGATCAGCGTAGAACGCAGGAATAGCGACCAGAACGAAAAATCGATCTGTTGCGCCATGGCGAGTGTTTCGGATTCCATCAATCTGCCTCGTTCGCACCATCTCTGTCGGACGGCTGTATGGGTGAAAACTACAAGAAATAAACGGGGAAAGCCAACACATCCGCGTCATCGGCGCTGTTTTGGCGCATTCAGTGCAAGGACAGGCGGATATTCGCCGGCAAACGCGCCGGCTGGCCGGTCTCGGTCAGGGCCACAAGCGTCACTTTCGCGGCGAACAGATCGGTGCCGCCACGCCTGACGATCTGGTTGAGCACGATCCGCACGCCGGTCACGGCCGCGACACTGGTCTCGACCACGAGCTGGTCGTCAAACCGCGCCGGGCTGAGGTAATCCGCCTCAAGATGGCGCACCGCAAAGACGATGCCGCCCTGCTCTTTCAACGCCACCTGATCGACGCCACGCTCGCGCACCATCTCGGTGCGGGCGCGTTCGATGAATTTCAGGTAATTGGCGTAATAGACGATGCCGGCAAGGTCGGTATCCTCGTAATAGACGCGCAGGGGGAAGTGGTGGGTCATTTTCCATCGGTCCGTATCAGGCCGGAAAACCCGGCAACTGCCAGCAGCGAGAGCGCCCAGCCCAGAGCGATGTGAAGCCAGAGATAGGCGCGGGCCAACCGGCCAAAGGTAGACGCGCGGTCATCGGGGATCCAATAGCCCTGCATTTCCAGATCGACAATGGGCAGCAATGTATCGGCCGAATAGATCGCCGCGTTGAAACCGGGGTAGGAGCGCGCGGCGGGCATCTCGAAAAAACAGGCCAGCCGCGTTTTGGGGTCCGGGGTCGTGTCCGGGTTGGCGCATTGCACCCATTCCGCGCCGCGCAGCACCACCGGCTGGTTCGGCTTGATCGCGCCCACGGCTTCAGCCCCGGCGAAAACGAACAGGCCGACCAGCCAGAACAGCGCCAGCCAGACGAAGGCGAGCAGCGGCTGGTGGCCATAGCGCACGGTGGCGCCCAGCATCCGGTCCCAGACCGAGGCGAAAATGGCGTCCTCGAACAACAGCGCCTTGCGGCGGCTGGCGCGCAGGGCGCGACGCTGGCGCTTCTCCTTCTCGATCAGAACAGCGCGCGCGTCGACCCGATGCCCCATCTCGCGCAGCACCTTGGCCAGGTGCTCCCAGGGCTGCGGCCAGAAGTCGTCGCCCCAATGCACCTCGTCCTGCAGGCTCAGCCAGCGGATGCGGGCATCGGCATCGATGTCCCTGCCGGTGAAAGCACCGTAGCGGCAGCGGTTGAGCACAAGGTCGCGCGGGCCGAGCCAACTCGCCGCCTCGTCGGCAAGGCTTCCGATCTGAGCTTCCGTCATGTCGAGAACGCCGTCAACCTTTGCGCCATTGCGCAGGATGAAGCTGCCAGTGATTTTTGAACCTTCGAGAGCGAGCGCCTTTTTCGGTGCGTGCGCCTTGAGCCGCGCGCCGACGCAGTCAAGGTCGCCGCCGACAGTTGCGCCGCCGAGTTGCACCGCTCCCGCAGCCTCGGTCCCTCTCATGGCCACACTGCCCTTCACCGTGAGGCCGTCGGCATTAAGCGCAACCCTGTCAGCCCCGCCCCGGAATTTTGCGCCGGAGAAATCGAGGTCACCGCTTAGTGTCGCGCTGAGCAACCGCACGGTGCCTTCAACGTCAGCCCCGCGAAGGAACACACTGCTCTGCGCTTCAAGGCGGTCTGCCCCCAGGCCCGGCAAACGGCTGCCATTCAGGATCAGGTTATCGATCACCGCCGAGCGCAGCACCGGAGCAACGTCGAAATGGCAGTCGATCAGCGCAAGATCGCGCGGGATGCGACAGCCTTCGAGGTCCAGCACCCCGGTGATCCGCGCGCCCATGATCCGAACGCCTTTCTCATGCACCCGCGCATCGGACTTCTCCAGCCCCTCCATCCTGTCCAGCACCAGTTCGCGCAGAAATGCGGCGCGGATTTGCCGCTCCGGCCCGGCCGCCGCGTCGGGACGGTCGGTGCCGCCAATGGGAACAGTCTTGCCCGACGACAGGCCCGCCAGCAGCGTCTGTTCACCGGCCAGCAGAGGTTCGAAGTCCCTGATATGCACCCGGTTTCGTCCCCTCGCCGCGTCGCCCTGCGACAACCTTAGCGGGCAAGATCGACACTGGCCAGCGGCAGGTGCAGCGGCCCCTCGGGGCGCAGGTGCGACTCGTAGAGCGTGACGCTGGTGGCCATCGCAGGCGGCGTTGCGAACGTGCCGTTGAGGTGCAGGAAATCGGCCAGCCTGCGCTCGTCCCTGGGGCCGAGCGTTCGTGGCAGGCGCGCAATGGTCACATGCGGGCGAAAGCGCTCGCGCCTCAGGTCGATCCCCGCGCCGCGCGCCGCGCGCACCACCTTTTCGTGCAGGCGCGTCAGCTCCGGCGTCGCGACGGCGGCGGCGAACACCAGCCCCGGCTTGCGCCCGCCGAACAGATCGAGCCCGCGCAAGGTCAGCTCCACCGGCGCCAGCGCCAGCCCTTCGAGCGACAGCGCCAGTTCGGCCAGTGCCGCCCTGTTCACATCGCCCAGAAACGCCAGCGTCAGGTGCATGTTGTCCTCCGGCACCGCGCGCCCGACATCGAGCCCGGCTTGCAGGCGGGTCAGGGGCAAGAGCACCTCCTCGGGCAGATCGAGCGCGACAAAGGCCCGCATCAGCGCAGCTTTCGCAATACGCTGAACTGGAACCGTTGCTGGTTCTTCAGCGGCGTCACATGCACATGCCGCCGCGCCTCGAGCGGCTGAAACCGGCCCGGCGCGTGACGCTCCAACTCATCCGCCAACGCCTCGGGCGAATAGCGCTGCACCGGCAGGCCCGAGCATTTTTCCGGCCCGTCATCGGCAAAGGTCCCGATCACCGCCACACCGCCCACCGCCAGCGCCCGGTCGAGCGCCGCGACATAGGCCGCCCGACCCGCCTCCTCCGTGAGAAAGTGCAGGACCGCCCGATCATGCCACAGGCTGTGCCCCGCCTCGGGCGTCCAGCGGGTGACGTCGCCCACGACCCAGTTCACCTCGCGCGCCCGCTCGCCCAGCCGCGCCCGCGTGATCGCCAGCGCCTCGTCCGACAGATCGAGCGCGGTCAGCGGGCCGAACCCCGCGTCCAGCAGCGCGTCGACCAGATACGAGGTGCCCGCGCCCACATCCACCGCCGGGCCGGGCCGCGCATGGGCGCGGATCAGCTCGAGCGACAGGCCAGGTGCTGCCTCATACCAGGTCAGCGCCTCGACGGTGCGGGCGCGGTAGACGTCGTTCCAATGGGTCTTGTCGCTCATCCCGCCCTCATCCTCGCATGGAGCCGCAGCGCGTGGCTCGCATCTTCCGCCGCCACCGGCATGACCGGATCGTAGGCCGCCCGGATCAGCGCCGCAATCTCCGGGCGCAGCACGCTCGCCCCGGTCTCGGGATGACGCGCCAGCGGCGAGGCCCCGGCAAACGCGCCCTCGCCCCATGTCAGCATCGCCTGAACCGCCTGCGTCAGCGCCACGGTATCGGCGGGCAAATCCTCCATCCCGCCGCCCATGCGCACGAACACGAAAGCGGCCTTGATCGCGCCGCACCGGTCAAAGCGAAAGGCGCGGTATTGCGTCGCCTCCGCCGCCTTGAGCCGCGCCACCAGCGCGCCAAGCTCGGGCACCATGCGCTCGAGGTTGGGAACGCCCTCAAGCTCACCCCAGTCGCGCAGGAAAAACAGCATCAGGTTTGCGCCAAGCTCGGGGTCGATCTCCTCGACCTCGTGACCGGCCAGCGCCGCCACCGAAGCGATCGCCTCGCGCATCACCGCCAGCGTCGCCTCCTCGACGCCGAACACCACCGGCGCAAGCGGCCGGCCCCAGCGCGCGAAGACATAGTCGCCGCCCTGCGTGAACATCCGCTCGACCTCGTCCGGGGTCACGACGCGTGCTTCATCTTGGCAAAAATACTCATGGCACAGACCTAGGACGCAAGCCCGGCGCCTGCAACTGCCGCGCTACTTGCCGAACAGACTGCCCTGCCCCGGCGCCGCCGGTGCATCGAGGCCAAGATGCTTCCAGGCGCTCGGCCCCAGCATCCGCCCGCGCGGGGTGCGCTGGATCAAGCCCTGTTGCAGCAGGAACGGCTCGATCACCTCTTCCAGCGCATCGCGGCTTTCCGACAGCGCCGCCGACAGCGTCTCGATCCCCACGGGCCCGCCGCCGTAGTGCTCGGCGATCAGCCCGAGATAGCGCCGGTCGGCCCCGTCAAGCCCGAGGTGATCGACCCCCAGCCGGGTCAGCGCCATGTCGGCCAGTTCGCGGGTGATGCGCCCGTCGCCCTCGACCACGGCGAAATCGAGCACCCGCCGCAACAGCCGCCCGGCAATACGCGGCGTGCCGCGCGCCCGCCGCGCGATCTCCAGCGCACCCTCGGACTCGGTCGGCGCCCCCAGCTTCTGCGCGTTGCGGGTGACGATCTCGTGCAGTTCCGCGATGGTGTAGAATTGCAGCCGCGTCGGGATGCCGAAACGATCACGCAGCGGCGTGGTCAACAGCCCCAGCCGCGTCGTCGCGCCCACCAGCGTGAAGGGCTGCAACTCGATCCTGACGGTGCGCGCCGCCGGGCCCGCGCCGATCACCAGATCAAGCTCGAAATCCTCCATCGCCGGGTAAAGCACTTCCTCGATCACCGGGTTGAGCCGGTGGATCTCGTCGATGAACAGCACGTCGCGCGCGTCGAGATTGGTCAGGATTGCCGCCAGATCGCCCGCCTTGGCCAGCACCGGGCCGGAGGTCATGCGGAAATTCACCCCAAGCTCACGCGCCATGATCTGCGCCAGCGTGGTCTTGCCCAGACCGGGAGGGCCGTGAAACAGCGCGTGATCCATCGCCTCGCCCCGCCGGCGCGCGCTTTCGATGAAGACGCGCAGGTTGGCGCGGGCCTCGGCCTGACCGATGAAGTCGTCCAGAACCTGCGGGCGAAGCGCCCGGTCGAAATCCTCGGGGCGCGGCTCGGGGCGCAGGGTGGGGTCGGGTCCGGTCATGTCAGTTTTCATTGAGGCCGAAATCACGCGTGTGCAAGCGGTCTTTCCAGCCGTTCTCGACTTCGATGACATCGGCGGGGTCGAGGTTGGGGTTCAGGGTTTCCAGGATCGAAAAGCGGAAGGTCGCCGGGTCACGCCTGGCAAGTGCCGCCGTGATCCCCTTGGCGCCCGCCACATGGGCGCGCCAGCGTGACAACAGGTTTTCCTCGCCATAGGCCGAGCCGACATAGCGCGAACCATCGCTCTCATCGACGATCAGATAGACCCCGCGCCATTCGCGCAGCCGCGCCGCCCAGCTTTCGGGAAGCGCGCGCATAAACGGTGTGTGGACCAGCATTTCGTTGCAGCGTGGCGGCGGGGGAAGAAGAAGATCGTCGGGGCTCAGCGCCGCAATCTCGGGATCGAGGTTCGCTGTGATCCTGACATAGGCACGTCCCGGCGGGTGGTTAATCTGAAGCCGCCCGACATAATCCGACAGCGCCACGACTGGCTCGGTATCGAACCGGGTTCGTCTCTCCGCTTCGGCGATGTTCTTCGCTGGCGCAGTGTCGGTCGCCCCATAGACCCGCTCAAGTTCGCCAAATCGCGGGTCGGCATAGATCTCGATAGTCGGACGCTCTACCGCGCTGATGATCCGAAAAAGACCAGCGAAAGTTTGCCGCCCGCTCGGGTGGCGAACAAAACTCGCCATGTATCGACGGCGCAGCAGTGTTCTTTCTGCGGTCAACGAATGAACGGACTGGTATGCCGCGAACAGTTCGGGTCGATCGCGCACCACGAAGGGTAGCAGTGCGCGCAGCTTGGGTGGCTGCGGTGTATGCAACACGACGGCAACCTCGCGAAGATCGAGTCCAAGGTTCTCAAGCAGAGCATTGAATCTAAGGCGTGCCATCCCCTAGCCCTTCGGTGCCAGCAGCTTCAACGCCGCGCGGATCAGCCCGGACGTGTCGAGGTCGGGCGTCGCGTTCAGCGCCGTGGCTACGGCCGAGGCGGCCTCGCCGGGGGCGTAGCCGAGGTTTTGCAGCGCCGAGAGCGCCTCGGCCTGGGCGGCGGGGCCCGGCGCGCGCGCGCCGGGGGGGGCGTCCGCGCGCGCGGACGCGGGCTCGACCAGGGCATCGGCGTCGGGCATAGCAGGCAAAGCCGCCGTCCCCGCCATCGCCATCACCGCCGGGGCCTTGTCCTTCAATTCGTTCACGACCCGCTGGCCGGTCTTGGGTCCGATCCCCTTGGCCGCCTTGATCGCGTTCCAGTCGCCCAGCGCGATCGCCCGGCTGACGCCATCCGGCCCCAACGCGCCAAGGATCGCCAGCGCCGCCTTGGCGCCGACGCCCTGCACCGTCATCAGCAGCCGGAACCATTCCTTTTCCATCAGCGAGGGGAAGCCATAGAGCTGCAGAAGATCCTCACGCACCATCAGGTCGGTGAACAACGCCGCCGCCTCACCGACATCGGGCAGTTGCGCCAGCGTCCGCTCCGAGACGAAGACGATATAGCCCACCCCGCGCACGTCGATCAGCACATGGTCGGCGCCCCTGACCTCGATCTGCCCGGCGATCCGCCCGATCATGCCGGGGCGCCTTTCACGGCAGCGGCAAGCCGGGCGCCGGCGCGGGCGAAAAAGGCGTGGCAGAGCGCGATCGCCAGCGCGTCGGCGGCGTCGGGGCCGGTGATCTCGGCGCCGGGCAATTGCAGGCGCACCATGTGGGCGACCTGGCGCTTGTCGGCATGGCCGACGCCGACCACGGTTTTCTTGATCTGGTTCGGTGCGTATTCGCCAACGACCAGCCCGGCACGCGCCGGCACCAGCATCGCGATGCCGCGCGCCTGGCCAAGCTTCAGCGTGCCCGCACCGTCGCGGTTGACGAAGGTCTGCTCGACCGCTGCCGTGTCGGGGGAAAAGCGCGCCACCACCTCGGTGAGGCCGTCAAACAGCGCCAGCAGGCGTTCGCCCAGGGCCTCGCCGGTGCCGTGGACGACACCATTGGCGACATGCGACAGCCGGTTGCCGTCGGTGTCGATCACACCCCAGCCGAGGTTTCGTAGCCCCGGATCAATGCCGATCACCCGCATCTGGCTGCCCTGCCCCTGTTGCTTTTGCTGCGAATTAGCACGAAACGCGAACATTCGCCAGCGGTTTTGCCCGCGCCCGACCCATGAAGGGCGATGCGGCGGGACGTCGCAACCCGGCAGGGGCAGGCCACACCGGGCGAGACGCAACGCCGCGCCACAAGAATTTATCGCTTTTTAACGGGCGCTTAGATGAAATCGAGCTATGCACGCAGCGCATGATGGGCATGCGATTCGCGGGCTTGTTTCTGCACTGCAGCATGGCTAGATGGGGTATCGAAGCCGCATGGCTTCACGTCATTCACTTATCGACCTGAAGGATTCCGACATGGCTGCGACAAGCACCACCCCCGACCTCGGCGGCCGCACCTTTGCGACCCGCCTCGCCCGTGCCTGGCACGGCGTCATGGCCCGCCTGACCGACTGGCAGGAACGCCGCGTGACGCGCATCATGCTCGAGCGTCTCACCGACCGCGAGCTGGACGACATCGGCCTGACCCGCTGGGACGTCCAGCGCCTCGGCTGAGCCTGAACTGCCGCGGCCGCCCGAACGGGCGGCACCCCGTGAAAACCCCCGCGGTCAGGCCGCGGGGGTTTTCTGTTTTCAATGCCCCTTGCGGGGCTGCCTCTACTGCGAGACCGACAGGGCAACGAACCGGGGATCACCGCCGCGCCGGATCAGAAGCAGGATCGACTGCCGCCCACCGTCGCGCGCCGATGCCACCCGCGCCTCGAACTCGGCAATGGTCGCGACACGCTCCTGCCCCGCCTCGACGATAACATCACCGGCGCGCAGACCCTTGGAATAGGCCTCGCTGGACGGATCGAGGTCGGTCACGACCAGCCCCTCGGCATTGGCATCCAGCCCGAGATTGTCGCGCAGCGTATCGCTCATCTCGGCGAGGTCCATGCCCAGAACGGTCTGCTCCATCGGCGCGGGAGGCGTCGGGGTGCTGCCGCCCGGCGACGCGGCCTCGGCATCCTCGCGCCGGCCCAGCACGATCTCGAGCGTCTGGGTCTCGCCGTCGCGCAGCACCACGAGACGCACGGAATTGCCCACCGGGGCATCGCCGACGATGCGCACCAGTTCGCGCGTGTCGGAAACCTCCTTGCCGTCGAAGCTGAGGATGAGGTCGCCCGCGAGCACACCGGCGTCCTTGGCGGGGCCGTCGGGCACGTCCGTCACCAGCGCGCCGTCGGTGCTCTCAAGCCCCATGGCTTCGGCGACGTCGTCGCTGACGTCCTGGATGCGCACGCCAAGCCAGCCGCGCCGGGTCTCGCCGAACTCGCGCAACTGGTCGACCACCTTGGACACCACGTTGGAGGCCATCGCAAAGCCAATCCCGATCGAGCCGCCATTGGGGCTGAGGATGGCGGTGTTCACGCCGATCACCTCGCCCGACATGTTGAACAGCGGCCCCCCCGAGTTGCCCCGGTTGATCGCGGCATCGGTCTGGATGAAGTCGTCATAGGTGCCGGAAAGCTCGCGCCCGCGCGCCGAGATGATGCCGGCGGAGACCGAAAAGCCCTGGCCCAGCGGGTTGCCCATCGCCATCACCCAGTCGCCGACGCGCATCACGTCGCTGTCACCGAAGGTCACGAAGGGCAGCGCCTCGTCGGCCTCGACCTTCAAGAGCGCGATGTCGGTGTTGGGGTCGGTGCCGACCACCGTGGCCGGCAGGGTGCCGCGACCGTTGTAGAACTCGATCAGGATCTCGTCGGCGCCCTCGATGACGTGGTTGTTGGTGACGATGAAGCCGTCCTCGGTGACGACAAAGCCCGAGCCCAGCGCCTGGCTGCGGCGCTGGCGCGGGGTGCCGTCGCCGTCACGGTTCAGGAAGTCGCGGAAGAAATCCTCGAAGGGCGAGCCTTCGGGCACCATCGGCATCTGCCCGCCTTCGGTGGCGATCAGGGTCGAGGTGGTGATGTTGACCACCGCCGGGCTGAACTGCTCGGCGAGGTCGGCGAAACTTTCGGGTGCGCCCCGCGCCTCGACGCGCATCGCCGCCGAAAGCGCGAGGGCGAGCGTCAGGACGAAGGCCAGCAGCACACGTGGCTGCAAATGATAGGGAATCGGAAGGGTTCGTGCCGGAGCGTTCACGGGGGTCTCCTTACTGGTTCTGCGCGGGCTTGGCGCCGCTTGCATCCTCTAGATAGGGCGCGGCCTGCGCAACGCAAAGCGCCGCAAGTTTTTTCACGGCGATGTGACGTGGCGCAATCTTGCCGGTTTTCCTGTGGCAGCGAGGGTGGCGATTTCTGCAAGACGCGCCACCAGACCCTTGCGAAGGATCAGACGGCGGCGTCCTCAGATCCCGACCATGCGCGCCAGCCAGACCAGCCCGACGCCCAGAGCCACCGCGACCAGCCCGATCATGCGGCGCCGGTCCTTCGACAGCGACGCCATCGCCGCGACAAGGTCGTCCAGACGCGAAGGGGCCAGTGCGAACACCAGCCCCTCGATCACGAGCACGAGGCCGAGGCCAAGTGCGACATATCCGATCATTCCGCGACAGGCGCCGCCGTGCCACGGGTCGGCAGACCATCGGCGGAATCGGACTTGAAGTAGTCGAAGAACTCGCTGTCGGGCGCGATCACCAGCGTCGAGTTCTCGCCCCGGATCGCCGTCTCGTAGGCCTTGAGCGAGCGGTAGAAGGCGAAGAACTCGGGGTCGCGACCGAACGCATCGGCGAAGATCGCGTTGCGCAGCGCGTCGGCCTGACCGCGGATGATCTCGGCTTCCCGCTGCGCTTCCGACGTGGTCTCGACCACCGTCCGGTCGGCTCCGGCGCGGACCCGCTGGGCGGCTTCCTTGCCTCGGGCGATCTCGTCGGCCGCCTCGCGTTCACGCTCGGCGCGCATCCGCTCGAAGGTCGCGGCGAGGTTCTGCTCGGGCAGGTCGGCACGCTTGATGCGCACGTCGATGACCTCGATCCCGAGCGCCGACGCCTGGATGCGCGCCTGGTCACGGATCTGGTTCATTAGCGCCACCCTGTCCGCCGACAGGATCGCACCCGAATCGACCCCACCCAGCACTTCGCGAAGCTCGGCGTTCAGGATCCGCTCGAGCCGCGTGCGTGCCCCGGCAATCCCCGAGGCCCCGACGGCACGCCGGAACTGGGTCGCGTTGGTGATCCTCCAGCGCGCGAAGGCATCGACCACCAGCCGGCGGTCGTCGGCCGGCGTCACTTCGAGCTGTCCGGTGTCGAGCGGCAGGATGCGATCGTCATACTTGGCGATCTCGTGCACGATCGGCACCTTGAAGTAGAGGCCGGGATCGGTGATCTCGGCGGTCACTTCACCGAACCAGATCCGCAGCGCCTTCTCGCGCTCGTCGACGATGTAGTAGGAGTTCAGGGCCAGCACCACGAGGATGACCAGAATCCCGATCAGAATCTGTGAACGGCGCATCAGTTGGACCCTCCGGTAGTGGTGTTGGACGGCATGCTGCGCCGCAGCTCGTTGAGCGGAAGATAGGGCACGACACCCTGCCCGCCCTGGGCGCCTTCGTCGATGATGATCTTGTCGACGCCAGCGAGCACGCGTTCCATCGTCTCGAGGTAGAGGCGCTTGCGCGTCACGTCCTCGGCCTTGACGTATTCGTCATAGACCGCGATGAAGCGCGCCGCCTCACCCTCGGCCTCGTTGACCAGTTTGGCGCGGTAGCCCTCGGCCTGTTCGAGCAGCTGGGCGGCCTCGCCTCGGGCGGCCGCTACCACCTGGTTGGCGTAGCCGTCGGCCTGTTTCTGCAAGGTGTCGCGGGTCTGCGCGGCTGCCTGCACCTCGCGGAAACTGTCGATCACCTCGCGCGGCGGGTCGGCGCGGTCGAAGTTCACCCGCACGATATGGACGCCCGATTCATAGCTTTCGAGCGTCGACTGGATCAGGTCCTGGAGCTCCTGGGCGATGATGCCCCGGTCGCGGTTCAGGATCGGTGCCAGGGTTGAGCGGCCAATGATCTCGCGCATCGCCGATTCCGACACGGCGGTGATCGTGTCCACCGGCTCGGCCAGGTTGAAGACGAATTTCTCGATGTCGCCGATGTTCCAGACCACCTGGAAATCAATGTCGACGATGTTCTCGTCGCCGGTCAGCATCAGGCCGGAATCGAGGCTGGCGCCGATGTCGATGACGTTCTCGCGCGTCACCGGGAAGATCTCGTAGGTCACCACCGGCCAGGGCGCGAAGTTCAGACCTTCGGTGCCGATCTGGTGGCGCTCGCCGAACAGCAGTTCGACCGATTGCTCGGAGGTGTCGACGCGGTAGAAGCTGGCGAAGGCCCAGACGAACACCGCCGCGAGGATCACGAAGATCACGCCGTTGCGGCCGAACCCCCGGCCACCGCCGCCACCTTCGTCGCCGCCATTGCGCCGGCCCTGGTTGCCGCGCCCGCCCATCAGCAGACGAAGCTGTTCCTGGCCCTTGCGCACCAGATCGTCGATCTCGGGGATCGGGCGGTCAGGCCCGCCGCCGGGGCGGCGGTTGTCGCCACCCTGCTTGTCGTCATTTCCGCCACCGGAACCACCGCGATTTCCACCGCCGCCTCCCCAGGGGCCGCCATTGTCACTGGCCATTTGGTCTTCCCTTCATATACGTCACCGCGCCTTGCGTCAGTAACTGGGCAATTTTGCCCGGATTTCAACCCGATCAATGTGACCGGGTCGGTTGTTTCATCAGAACGATTTCCTCGGCCATGGTCGGATGCACCGCCACGGTGCGGTCGAAATCCGCCTTGGTCGCGCCCATCTTGACCGCCACGGCGGCAAGCTGGATCATCTCGGCCGCCCCGTCCGCAACGATATGGCATCCCAGCACTTTCCGGGTTTCCTGGCTGACGATCAGCTTGAACAGCACGCGTTCGGTGCGGCCGATAAAGGTGGTCTGCATCGGCCGGAACGCGGCGCAATAGATGTCCACCGGCTCGCGGTCGCGGGCCTGTTCCTCGGTCAGCCCGATCGCACCATATTCCGGCTGGGTGAACACCGCCGAGGGCACGAGGTCATGGTCGGGCTTGGTCGGATTGCCCTTGAACACGGTCTCGACAAAGGCCGCACCCTCGCGAATCGCGACCGGGGTGAGGTTGATCCGGTCGGTCACGTCCCCGACCGCGAAGATCGAGGGCACCGAGGTCTGGCTGTAGTCGTCGACGAGCACCTGACCCCAGCGGCCCAGCTTGACGCCCGCCTCCTCGAGCCCCAGCCCCTTGGTGTTCGGGTGCCGCCCGGTGGCCATCAGCACCTGGTCGAAGATGTCCTCGCGCCCGTCGGTGCCCTTGACCCAGATCCGCCCGTCGCGCCGCTCCATGCGCTCGACCTCGAGGCCGACGCGAAGGTCGACGCCGGAATCGCGGATGGTCTCGGCCAGATGCCCGCGCACCTCGTCGTCAAAGCCGCGCAGGATCTGCGCGCCGCGATACCATTGCGCGACATGCGCGCCGAGACCCTGGAAGATGCCGGCGAATTCGCAGGCGATATAGCCGCCGCCGACGATCAGGATGCGCTCGGGAAAGGTCTCGAGGTTGAAGACCTCGTTCGAGGTGATGCCAAGCTCGGTCCCCGGCGCGCTCGGCACATAGGGAACACCACCGGTGGCGATGAGGATGTGCTTGGCGGTGAAGGTCTCGCCGGTCGAAAGCGCGACGCTGTGGGCATCCTTGACCACCGCGCGGGCATCGAAGATCTCGGCCCCGGCCTTGCCCAGATTGGTGCGGTAGATGCCTTCGAGGCGGTCAAGTTCAGCGTCGAGTTTCGGGCGAAAGCGGTCCCAGTTGAAGGTGGTGTCGCGAAAATCCCAGCCGAAATCGCGCGCCGCGGCGGCGGCGGTGCCGTATTGACTGGCGAAAACCATCAGCTTTTTCGGCACGCAGCCGCGAATGACGCAGGTGCCGCCCATGCGGAACTCCTCGGCCAGCGCCACCCTTGCTCCGGTCTCGGCCGCCATCCGGCCCGCGCGCACCCCGCCCGAGCCGCCGCCGATCACGAAGAGGTCATAGTCGAAATCCGCCATCGTCATCCTTTCATGCCGCTGTTCTTGTTGGCGGCCTTGCCCGCCTTGGCATCTGTCTTCACGCCCATCTTGCCAACCTGGCCGGGGCCGGGGCCGGGTCCTGCCCCAAGGCGCGGCACGCGGTACTCGATCCTGGGCAGGCGCTCCTTGATCCGGGCCAGAAACCTCTCGGTCGCCTCCGGCCCCATCATCCGGCTCGACACCGGCAGGATGCGCACCCGGCCACCCTTGCCGGCGCGCACCAGAAGTGTTCCGATCCGCCGCGCCGGGTCGATGGTGTGGGCCTCGATCTCGTCCCAGCCGGCATGCATCTCGCGCCCGGTGTTGAGGCAGACGGTGACGCCGCTGGCATCCACCTTGGCGACGTAGCGCCGCCGCCACAGCGCCACCACCACGTTGAGCCACAGCCCGGCCGCGAACCCCGCCAGCACCAGCCACAGCCACGACCCGCCCTGAAAGCCCAGCCAGACCGACAGCCCCGCCGCGAGCGCGTAGGCGACGGCGTTGAACGCCATCGCGCGCCGCCGCGCGGGGGCCACTTCGAACACCTCGTCCATCACAATCCCTCAGATATCGGCGAAGATGTTGTCGGTCTCGGCGAACTCGATCCGACCTTCGTGGTGGCTGCCATCGTTGATGTCGATCACCTCGACCCGGCCATCCTGATGCCCGATCACCACCTTGTCGCAGATGTCGATGAACAGCCCGTTCTCGACCACGCCGGGGATCTGGTTCAGCACAAGGCTCAGCTTGCGCGGATCGCCGATGCGCTGCAGGTAGAGGTCGACGATATGGTTGCCCTCGTCGGTGACATAGGGCGCCTGTCCGTTCATCCGGAGCGAGCCTGCATTGCCCAGCACGTCAAGGCTGCCAAGACTTTCCTCGATCAGCGCCTTGGTGGTCTGCCAGCCGAACGGCACCACCTCGACCGGCAGCGGGAACGCACCCAGATGCTCGACCTGTTTGGAGGCATCGCTGATGACGATCATCATGTCGGAGGCCGTGGCGACGATCTTTTCCTGAAGCAGCGCGCCGCCGCCGCCCTTGATCAGGTTCAGATCGGCATCGAATTCGTCGGCCCCGTCGATGGTGAGGTCGAGCCAGCGCGCCTCGTCGAGGCTCACCACCTTGACGCCGACCTGCCGCGCCAGTTCGGCGGTGCGGCTCGAGGTCGGAACCCCGGTGATCTTCAGCCCTTCCTCGCGGACCCGCTCGCCCAGGCAGCGCACCATCCAGGCGGCGGTCGAGCCGGTGCCCAGACCGACGCGCATTCCGTCCTCGACGAAATCGACGGCACGTTTGGCGGCTACGAATTTTGCGGTGTCGATCGGTGACAGGTTGGCAGACATCTCACGATTCCCCGGAACATCAAGGTTTCGCTGCTTATAGGAACAAACGGCCACGGGGGCGAGGGGCAAATCGGCCGGCGGCGGACGCGAAGTGGCACACCCGGTCGCATTGCACCCCGCGGTCCGGTTGACTAAGTTCGCACCATGCCGATGCCCCGGACCTGTCGCAACGCCGGCACGGGCCGGGCCGCGTTCCCGCAAAGGCGAGGGACGGTTTGGCGCATGTGCCGGATCCGCCCGCGCTGGCGCGCCGGATCGTCCGAGGCGCAGGAGTGAGGAAAACAGGCATGACACGGGTTCTCTGGTTCGGACTAGGCTGGATAGCGGTGGCGCTGGGGCTGCTGGGCGTGGTGCTGCCGGGCTTGCCGACGACACCGTTCCTGCTGGCCGCGGCACTTTCCTTCAGCCGCTCGTCGCCCCGGATGCAGTTCTGGCTGGAGAACCACCCGCAATTCGGCCCGCCGATCCGCGACTGGGAGGATCGCGGCGCGATTTCGGCGCGGGCCAAGACGCTGGCGGTCGCGATGATGGGGCTGGTGTTCGCGATCAGCCTGGTGTTGGCTATGCCGGGCTGGGTGCTGGCGGTGCAAGCGGTCGGCATGGGCGGCGCGGCATTGTTCATCCTGACCCGGCCGGACTGATCGCGGCCACCAGAGGTCGTTTTCGGACTGCGCGCCGCGCCGATTTGCGGCAAGGTGGCACGACACAACCGGAGACGCGCGCATGTTCCTGTCGGTATTCGAGCTGTTCAAGATCGGCATCGGCCCATCGTCCTCGCACACGATGGGGCCGATGGTGGCGGCGGCGCGGTTTCTCGACCGGCTGCGCGCCTCGAGCTTCACCGTCGCCGGGGTGCGCGCCGTGCTGCACGGCTCGCTCGCCTTCACCGGTGTTGGCCATGCCACCGACCGGGCGGTGATCCTTGGCCTGTCGGGGTTCGAGCCCGAGAGCTATGACGCGGAGGCTGCCGAGCGTGAACTGGCGCGGATCTTCACTGAAAATACCGTCACGCCCAAGGGTCTGCCGGTGCTGGCCTTCGATCCGGCCCGCGATCTGGTGTTCGACTACGACACCCACCTGCCCGGCCACCCCAACGGGCTGCGCCTGATGGCGGTCGACCGCGAGGGTGACGTGATCGTGCAGGAGACCTATTTCTCGATCGGCGGCGGCTTCGTCGTGACCGATGCCGACCTCGCCGCAGCACCAACCGCGCCCACCGGCCCTTCGCCGCACCCCTACCCGTTCGAGACCGCCGCCGAAATGCTCGCCATGGCGCAGGCATCGGGCCTGAGCATCGCCGAGATGAAACGCGCCAACGAGCGTGTCCACAAAAGCGCGACCGAGATCGACAAGGGCCTGATGCGGATCTGGCAGGTGATGGACGAGTGCATCGACCGGGGGCTGTCGGAGGGTGGTATCCTGCCCGGCGGGCTGGGGGTGAAGCGGCGGGCGCGCGCGATCCATGAAAAGCTGCGCGCCGAACAGGGGCTGAACATCGCCGCCCCGCATATCGCGAACGAATGGATGTCGGTCTATGCGATGGCGGTGAACGAGGTGAACGCGGCGGGCGGCCAGGTGGTGACGGCGCCGACCAATGGCGCGGCGGGCGTGGTGCCGGCGGTGATCCGCTACTGGCTCGACCATGTGCCCGGCGCCGCGCGCTCGCGCGTGCCGGAGTTCCTGATGACGGCGGCCGCGATCGGCGGGGTGATCAAGCACAACGCCTCGATCTCAGGCGCCGAGGCCGGGTGCCAGGCCGAGGTCGGATCAGCCGCCGCGATGGCCGCTGCGGGCTTCGCGGCGGTGATGGGCGGCTCGCCCGAGCAGGTGGAAAACGCCGCCGAGATCGCGCTTGAGCATCACCTCGGCATGACCTGTGACCCTGTCAGGGGGCTGGTGCAGGTGCCCTGCATCGAGCGCAACGGGCTGGGCGCGATCAAGGCGGTCAGCGCCGCCGCACTGGCACTGCGCGGTGACGGCAGCCATTTCATGCCGCTCGACAATTGCATCAAGGCGATGTTCGAGACCGGCCGCGACATGAGCGAGAAGTATAAGGAGACCGCCCTTGGCGGCCTCGCGGTCAACGTTCCGAACTGCTGAGGGCGGCCATGGCGGCGGGCAAGGCCGCGCGCGGCAGGATCACCAACAGCCCCGGCGCGTCTGGCGTGACCTCGACCCGCTCCACCGCCGCGCGATTCGACGTGCCGATCCGGCCCCAGGGCGCCAGCCGCAACCCGTCGAGCGGCCAGACCAGCCCGGTCGCGGTGACGCTGACCTCGGCCATGGGAAACAGCGACACCCGCGTTCCGGGCGCAAGCTTCAAGGTCAGGCGTGCGGGCGCGTGGAAACAGATGTCCGGCCCGCCGACCAGAATGCAGCGCTTGTCGGGGTGGCGCACCAGCGCATTGTAGCAGGCCAGTTCATGATCCAGCCGCCCGCCCATGAACCCCACGCCCAGAATCAGCGGCGCATCGACATGGCGCAGCGCCTTTTCGAAATCGGTGGTTTCCTGCTCGGCGATCGCGATCAGCATCGCCGGATCGAGCTCCGCGCGCGTCGCCTCGTCGAGGCTGTCCATGTCACCCACCACCAGACGCGGCACATGCCCCAGCGCCAGCGCCTGCCGCGCGGCCCCGTCGCAGGCGACCAGAATCGGCGCGAGTGTCAACATCTGCGAAACAATGCCGGCCCCAAGCTCACCGCCGCCCAGCAGGGTGACGTTGTCGGAAAAGTGTGAAAATCCGGCTTCCATTGGGCTCATTGTTTCATATCTGGAGACAAACCACATTCCCGCCGCGAAAAAATACCGCTTAAATCGTGGTTTTGTTCAATTCTGAGAGACATCGCATGGTAAAACATTTTTCGCAGTGGCTGGGTATGTAAATTTTGGCGGGCGGAAAGTGAGTGGGCCATGGTGAACGCGAATAGAATCCTGACGGTCTCGTACGGCACCTTCAGTTGCACGCTGGAGGGCTTTGACGAGCCGTTCTCGACGATGAAATCCATCGCGGAATATTTCCGCGATCTCGCGGCCGATGACCGCTATTTCGGGGCGGAACCGCCGACCCCGGATGCCGAAATGCTGCACCGAATCGCCGAACGCGAGATCCAGCGCCGGGTCGAGTCGCGCATCAGCGAGACCGGTATCGTGCTGCGCCAGACCGATGAGGCGCCCGACCGCGCCAATCTCGCGCCGCCAGCCAGGGCCGAGGCGCCCGCCGCCGCGCCGAAGCCGGCCGAAGCGCCGGCCGAACCCGCCAGTTTCTCCGACAAGCTCCAACGCATCCGCGCCGTCGCCGCCCGCCCGGCCGAGCGTGGCGAATATGTCGAGGACGAGCAGGCCGAGGCGTTCTTTGTCGACACGCCGATCGAAACCGCCTTCGCGGATATCGACGAGGATGCGGCGGATGCAACCGCCGAGGTCGAGGAGCCCTTGGCTGCCGTGGCCGAGGCCGCGCCTGACGACGAGGTGCCCGCCGAGACGCTCGACGACACCACCGATCCGGCGGACTACGAGGCGCAGGCCTATGCGCCCGACGACGAGGACACCTTCGCCGGCGCGGCCGTGGTTCAGCCGGTCGCGGCCCGGCCCGCAGCGGCCCCGGCACCCGACACCGACGACGCCGCGATCAGCGCGGTTCTCGGCTCGCTCGGCCACCCGCCGGTGATGGAGGAAACCGACCCGCGCGCCGATCACGCGGTCGCGGACGACGCTCTGGACATGGACGCCACCGAGGACGAGGACGACGACCTCTTCGCCGAGATGGAAGACGAGGCCGAGGACTGGGACGACGCCGACGATTGGGAAGACCTCGACGACGAGGACGACGAGGACGATGAACCCGCCATGACGGCGCAGGTCGAAATCTCCGCGGTCGCGATGAAGATCGAGATCGAGACGACCGACCGCGAAGACGACGCCGCGATCCAGCCGCGCCGCCCGGTCGCGCGGGTGATCAAGGTGCGCCGCGCCACCGCCGAGGAAGCCCGCCAGCCGATCGAGGTTCCCGGCGAAAGCACGCTGTCGGACGAGGACGAGGCGGAACTGGCGGCCGAACTGGCCGAAGTGCAGGCCGACGCCGAGCAGGAGGCAGCCGCCACCGATCCGCTCGCCATCGAGACCGACGAGCAGCCGGCCGACCGGATCGCGCCGCGCAAGGACCCGGTGCGCACCGCGTTTGACGATGTCGACATGTCCGAAACCGATGTCGCCATCGACCGCATACTGGAAAAGACCAACACGCAGTTGAAAAGCGGCGAGGCGACCCGCCGGCGCCCGGCTATCCAGCACCTCAAGGCGGCGGTTCAGGCCACCCGCGCCGACCGCGAGGCCGCCGGCGAGATTGTCGAGGACGACGATCCGCGCGATGCCTATCTCGAAGACCTCGCCCGCGTCGTGCGCCCGCGCCGCCCCGGCGCCGAGGGCGAGACCGCCAGCCGCCGCATGGCGCCGCTGGTCCTGGTGTCCGAACAGCGCATCGACGAGCGCCGCGACGAACCCGCAGGCAAGGACCATGCCGAGGGTCGTGGCAAACCGGACACCACCCATCCGGTGCGCCCGCGCCGTGTGACCAAGGGCAACCTCGCCCTGTCGCCCGACCTGTCGCTGGTCGAGGACGCCGTTTCGGCGCAGGGCGACACGCCGGAACCCGCGCCGCTGATCGAGGGCTTTCGCCACTATCTCGAAGACAGCGATGTCGAGGGGACCGAGGAAATGTTCGAGGCGGCGCTGGCCTTCGTCACGCAGGAAGTCGGCCGCGCCAACGCCACCCGGCCGCAACTGATGACGCTGGTGATGAACGCATCCAGCGGCATCGGACGCGAGGACGCGCTGAACGCTTTCTCGGTATTGCTGCGTGACGGCCGGATCGAGCGGGTCAAGCGCGGCCAGTTTGTTCTGGGCGAGGCCAGCCGGTTCTTCGACCCGGACGAGTAAACCGCCGGCCCGCTCCGCCGCTGCGGGCGGGCCGGAGGATCAAACCAGACGCGAGGCGGGGCCGGTCACTCGGCCCCGTCTTCGTTTTCAGGCTCGCCCCGCGCCACGCCGAGAAACAGCTTGCGCAGGGGCAGCATCCAGAGAAACCCGAGCAGGATGTAGAGGCCAAGCTCGACCAGGATCGGCGGGCGGTCGAACATCGCGACGATGCCGATGGCCAGCACGATATAGACCGGAAGCCCGACCAGAAGCACGAAGATGGCCCAGCGTTTGCGGGCTTTCAGCGACAGGGCCATGCGGTCCTCCTCAGTCGGCGAACGGGTCGGTGACGAGGATGGTATCCTCGCGCTCGGGGCTGGTCGAGAGCAGCGCCACCGGGCAGTCGATCAACTCCTCGACGCGGCGCACGTATTTCACCGCCGCCGCCGGCAGATCGGCCCAGCTGCGGGCACCCTCGGTCGATTCGCTCCAGCCTTCCAGCGTCTCGTAGACCGGCGTGACCCGTGCCTGCTGATCGGCGGCGGTCGGCAGATAGTCGAGGCGCTGGCCGTCCAGCTCGTAGCCGATGCAGATGTTCAGGGTCTCGAACCCGTCGAGCACGTCGAGCTTGGTCAGCGCGATGCCGTTCACCCCGGACGTGGCGCAGGTCTGGCGCACCAGCACCGCGTCGAACCAGCCGCAGCGGCGCTTGCGCCCGGTGACAGTGCCGAATTCGTGCCCGCGCTCGCCCAGACGCTGACCGTCGTCGTCGTGCAACTCGGTCGGAAACGGCCCCTCGCCGACGCGGGTGGTATAGGCCTTGACGATCCCCAGCACGAAGTCGATCGCCCCCGGCCCGACGCCGGTGCCGGTCGCGGCCTGCCCTGCGATCACGTTGGACGAGGTGACAAAGGGATAGGTGCCGAAGTCGATGTCGAGCAATGCCCCTTGCGCGCCCTCGAACAGGATGCGCTTGCCCGCCTTGCGCTGCTCATTGAGCACCTTCCAGACCGGGGCCGCATATTCAAGGATCGCCGGCGCAATGGCGTTGAGGTCGGCGATCAGCGCATCGCGGTCGATCGCATCAAGCCCCAGACCGGAACGCAGCGCGTTATGGTGCACCAGTGCGCGGTCAACCCGCAGCGCCAGCGTCGCCGGATCGGCAAGGTCCGCCACCCGGATCACCCGGCGCCCGACCTTGTCCTCATAGCACGGCCCGATGCCGCGCCCGGTGGTGCCGATCTTGGCGACCGAGGCCTGACCCTCGCGCGCCCGGTCAAGTTCGCCGTGAAATGGCAGGATCAGGGGGGTATTCTCGGCGATCATCAGGGTTTCGGGGCTGATGACGACGCCCTGTTTGCGGATCGCCTCGATCTCGCGCACCAGGTGCCAGGGGTCGAGCACCACGCCGTTGCCGATCACGCTGAGCTTGCCGCCGCGCACCACGCCCGAGGGCAGCGCATTGAGCTTGAACACCTCGCCGTCGATCACCAGCGTATGCCCGGCATTGTGACCGCCCTGAAACCGGCAGATCACATCGGCCCGCTCGCTGAGCCAGTCAACGATCTTGCCTTTTCCCTCATCGCCCCACTGGGCGCCTACGACGACGACGTTGGCCATGCGCAACTCCCGAACCCATGTCAAAACCGACGGACGTATAGCCGGGCGCGCGCCGGGGCGAAACCCCAAACTGCCTGCGGCATTGCCGTGGCGCCGACGCTGATCCGGTTGTCGCCAGGATACCCGAGCGCCGTTCCCTGCCGGGTTTTTTCGTCTCGCCGCACTGGACAGGTGGCGCACCACGCGGCAATCCTGCGCCAATCGGGTCATGCACGAGGGGCATATGGGCGAGTTCTTGTTGCGTTGGGTCTTTGCCTTCCTGCTGCTGGCGGCGACCTACAATCCGACCGGGTTCAATTTCGTGCGCTGGTCGATGGACAGCGGGCAATCGGTGTCGGTGCTGGTGCTGTCGGGGCTGGTGCTCCTGATCGGCTACATCATCTACCTGCGCGCCACGCTGCGCTCGATCGGGCCGTTCGGCATGGTGCTGGTGCTGGCGCTTGTCGGGGCCATGTTGTGGGTCGCGCATGACCTTGGCTGGCTGAGTTTCCGCAACCCGACATGGAACACCTGGATCGGGCTTTTCGCGCTCAGCCTGGTGCTTGGCGTCGGGCTCAGCTGGAGCCATGTGCGCCGCCGCCTGACGGGTCAGTCCGACATGGACGATGTGGACGAATAGCCGCGTGCCGGTCTATTTCCCGCAGCGGGCCCACAGAGGGGTTGCGAAGCCGGGCCAAGGCTTCTAGATACGCCCCGTCGCGCAAGCCGAAAGTCGCCCTATGGAAAACGTCATCCTTGTCATCCACCTGCTGCTCGCGCTGGCGCTGATCGGCGTGGTGCTGCTGCAGCGCTCCGAAGGCGGCGGGCTTGGCATTGGCGGCGGCGGTGGCGGCGCGATATCGGCACGCGGCGCGGCTTCGGCACTGGGCAAGGTGACATGGGTGCTGGCGGCGGCCTTCCTGACCACCTCGATCACGCTGACAATCCTCTCGGCGCGCAGCGCGGCGACGGATTCGGTTGTCGACCGGGTGATCGAGCAGCCGGTCTCGCCGGATGCGGCCACGCCGGACGCGCCCGCAACCCCCGATGTCGGCGACCTGATGCCGCCGGTTCCGGGCAATGCGCCGGTGACGCCGCCGCGCGCGGACTGATCGGCAGGCCGGGCCAGCCCCGGCCACAACCACTACACTTTGAGGGACCGGAGAATTCCGCCTCATCATCTTGCGGTGCGGTTGCGCGCGGCCGGGAAACCGTGTTAGCCTGACCTCCCGTGATGATGCGGATTCGCGCCGATTCCCAAGGCACGATCAGGCATCGAAAAATAACGGTCACGGGGGCAGTCACCACATGGCAAGATACGTTTTCATCACCGGCGGCGTCGTGTCCTCGCTCGGCAAGGGCCTGACCTCGGCGGCGCTGGGGGCGCTGTTGCAGGCGCGCGGCTTTTCGGTCCGCCTGCGCAAGCTCGACCCCTATCTCAACGTCGATCCCGGCACGATGAGCCCGTTCGAGCATGGCGAGGTTTTCGTCACCGACGACGGCGCGGAGACCGACCTCGACCTTGGCCATTACGAACGCTTCACCGGGGTTGCGGCGCGGGCGACCGACTCGGTCAGTTCCGGGCGGATCTATTCCAACGTGCTCGAGAAGGAGCGCCGCGGCGACTATCTCGGCAAGACCATCCAGGTCATTCCGCACGTCACCAACGAGATCAAGGATTTCCTGCGGATCGGCGACGACGAGGTCGATTTCATGCTGTGCGAGATCGGCGGCACGGTCGGCGACATCGAGGCGCTGCCGTTCTTCGAGGCGATCCGCCAGTTCTCGCAGGAACGGCCGCGCGGCGAAAGTATCTTCATGCACCTGACGCTGCTGCCCTACCTTGCCGCGTCGGGCGAATTGAAGACCAAGCCGACCCAGCACAGCGTCAAGGAACTGCGCTCGATCGGCATCGCGCCCGATGTGCTGGTGTGCCGGTCCGAGCACCCGATCCCCGAGAAGGAACGCGAAAAGATCGCGCTGTTCTGCAACGTGCGGCTCGATGCGGTGATCCCGGCCTATGACCTCAAGTCGATCTACGAGGCACCGATGGCGTTGCACAATGTCGGGCTGGATCAGGCGGTGCTCGACGCCTTCCAGATCAGCCCGGCGCCGAAACCCGACCTGACGCGCTGGGAAGACGTGCAGGACCGCATCCACAACGCCGAGGGCGAGGTGCGCGTGGCGATCGTGGGCAAATATGTCCAGCTCGAAGACGCCTACAAGTCGATCGCCGAGGCGCTGACCCATGGCGGCATGGCCAACCGGGTCAAGGTCAAATCCGAGTGGATCGACTCCGAGATCTTCGAGAAGGAAGACCCCGCGCCCTATCTTCAGGGCTTTCACGCCATCCTCGTGCCCGGCGGCTTTGGCGAGCGTGGCACCGAGGGCAAGATCCGCGCCGCGCAATTCGCCCGCGAACGCAAGATCCCCTATCTGGGGATCTGTCTCGGGATGCAATTGGCGGTGATCGAGGCGGCCCGCAACATGGTCGGGATCAAGGATGCCGGCTCCGAGGAGTTCGAGCGCAAGGACGGCAAGAAACGGTATACCCCCGTGGTCTACCACCTCAAGGAATGGGTCCGGGGCAATTACACCGAGAAGCGTTCGGCCGATGACGCCAAGGGCGGCACGATGCGGCTCGGGGCCTATACCGCGCATCTCGCCGAAGGCTCGAAAGTGTCCGAGGTCTATGGCGGCGCGACCGTCATCGAGGAACGCCACCGCCACCGCTACGAGGTCGATATCCGCTATCGCGACCAGCTCGAGGCCAAGGGGCTGCGGTTTTCGGGCATGTCGCCGGACGGACGGCTGCCGGAGATCGTCGAGTGGGAGGATCATCCGTGGTTCATCGGGGTGCAGTTCCATCCGGAGCTGAAATCCAAGCCCTTCGCACCCGCGCCGATCTTTGCCGATTTCGTGCGCGCCGCAAAAGAGGTCGAGCGGTTGGTCTGAGCGCGCTTGCCCGATTGCGCCCTCGCCTCTACCCTCTCGCGAAAACCGGGGAGATTACGGGATGTTTGCCGAACTGCTTGCGCGCCTGACTGGCCACACGCCGGAAAAGCCGCTGCCCGAACTTGACGCCCGCCTCGCGGTCGGCGCCCTTCTGGTCCGGGTCGCCAAATCCGACCAGCACTATGCGTTCGAGGAGATCGTCCAGATCGACAAGATCCTCGCCAGCCGGTTCGACCTGAACCCGGTCGAGGCCGCCAAGATGCGCGCGGAGTGCGAGCGCTTTGCCAGCGCCGCCCCCGACAGCAGCGAATTCACCACGATGGTGCACAAGGCCGTGCCCTATGCCGAACGCGCGGCGCTGCTGGATGCGCTCTGGCAGGTCAGCCTGGCCGACCGGTCGCTGAAATCCGAGGAGGAGGCGTTCCTCGGCCGCATCGCCAGCGCGCTCGGGATCGCCGAAGGCGACGCCACCGGCATCGCCAACCGCCACAAGAACTGAGGCGGCGCGGATGGCCAAGGGATACTGGATCGGTCGCGTCGATGTCGATGACATCGACGAATACATGAAATATGTGAAAGCGAACGCGAAACCCTTCGCGACCTACGGCGCGAGGTTCCTGATCCGCGGCGGCCCCTTCGAGACCGTCGAGGGCACATCGCGGTCACGCAACGTGGTGATCGAGTTCCCGTCCTATGAGGCGGCGCGCGACTGCTACCATAGCGCCGAATACCAGGCGGCCAAGGCCCTGCGCGATCCGGTATCGAGGGCCGATATCGTCATCATCGAAGGCTATGACGGCCCGCAACCCGGCGAGTGACAGGGAAGTGATTGGCAGGGCGCCGAAATAGCCCTATATCGTCCCCATGTTTGAAAGCCTGATAAGCACCCTTTTCGCCACCGAACCCGAACTGCTTGACGACGGCGATGCCCGCCTCGCGCTGACCGCGCTTCTGGTGCGGATCGCGCGGTCGGATTACGACTATGCCAGGGCCGAGATCGACGAGATCGAGCAGATCATCGCCGCGCGCTACGGGCTGTCGCAGGCCGAGGCGACCGAGTTGCGCCACTCAGCCGAGGCGCTCGAGGCCGAGGCGCCCGACACGGTGCGTTTCACCCGCGCGATCAAGGAAGCGGTGCCCTATGACCAACGCGTGCGCGTGGTCGAAAGCGCCTGGGGCGTGGTTCTGGCCGACGGCGCACGCGCCAACGAGGAAAACGCGCTGATGCGGCTGATCGCGAGCCTTCTGGGGGTCGAGGACCGGGATTCCAACATTGCACGCCAGAAAGCGGCCCGAAGCTGAGAACTGCCGCCGCGTCAAGTATTTGCCCGTTGCAATATGGGGCGATTTGCGCCCTACTCCCAGCCCGAAGCAACCAGCCAGGCAGACGTGACCGACACCGATCCACCCGTTATCGAGATCCGCAACCTTCATAAGGCCTTCGGCAACCTGGAGGTTCTCAAGGGAGTCGACCTGGTCGCGCCGCGCGGTCATGTGATTGCGCTGATCGGCTCGTCCGGGTCGGGCAAGTCCACGCTGCTGCGCTGCGCCAACCTGCTCGAGGACAGCCAGCAGGGCGACATCCTGTTCGAGGGCGAACCGATCGTCTGGCGCGGCGAAGGCGCCGGGCGCCACCCCGCCGACCGCGCCCAGGTCACGCGCATCCGCACCAACCTGTCGATGGTGTTCCAGCAGTTCAACCTGTGGTCGCACATGTCGATCCTGCACAATGTGATGGAAGCGCCGGTGACGGTGCTGGGCCGCGACAAGGCCGAGGTCGAGGCCGCCGCGCGCGGCTATCTCGACAAGGTCGGGATCGGCGACAAGTGCGAGGCTTGGCCGGCGCAATTGTCGGGCGGCCAGCAACAGCGCGCCGCGATCGCCCGCGCGCTCTGCATGGAGCCGCGCGCGATCCTGTTTGACGAACCCACTTCGGCGCTCGATCCCGAACTGGAACAAGAGGTGATCCGCGTCATCAAGGATCTGGCCGCCGAGGGCCGGACCATGGTGATCGTCACCCACGACATGCGGCTTGCCGCCGATGTGGCCGATCACGTGATCTTCCTGCATCTTGGCAAGATCGAGGAAGAAGGCCCGCCCGAGGCGGTCTTCGGAAATCCGCAAACCGAGCGGCTGCAACAGTTCCTGTCGCACAGCGCTCAACACTGATACTGATGAAAACGTCTGACCAAGGGAGTGAAAAAGATGAGAAAACTGATCCTGACCACCGCCGCGCTGGCACTGTCGGCCGGCCTTGCCCATGCCCAGGACACGACCGTGCGCATGGGAACCGAGGGCGCCTATGAGCCGTGGAACTACATCAACGACAAGGGCGAGGTAGACGGGTTCGAGCGCGAGCTGGGCGACGAGCTGTGCAAGCGCGCCGGGCTGACCTGCGAATGGGTCACGAACGACTGGGATTCGATCATCCCCAACCTCGTTTCGGGCAACTACGACACGATCATCGCGGGCATGTCGATCACGCCGGAACGCGATGAGGTGATCGACTTCACCCAGAACTACACGCCGCCCGATCCCTCCGCCTTCCTGGCGAAGTCGACCGATATCGACGTCACCGGCGCGGTCATCGCCGCCCAGACCGGCACGATCCAGGCCGCCTTCGTGGCCGAACAGGGCTGGACCGTGGTCGAGTTCCCGACGCCGGAAGACACCGTTGCCGCCGTGCGCTCGGGCGAGGCCGACGCGGTGCTTGCCGACAAGTCCTACCTTGCCCCGATCGCGGCGGAAGACCCCGATCTGGTGCTGCTCGAGCGTGAAGAGATGATCGGCGGCGGCGTCGGCATGGGCCTGCGCGAAAGCGACACCGAGCTGCGCGAGAAGTTCGACGCCGCGATCCAGTCGATGAAGGACGACGGCTCGCTCAATGCGCTGATCGAGAAATGGGCCGTGGCCTCGACGTTCTGAGCCGCGCCCGGCCCTCCGCACAGGCTGCGGGGGGCCGACCGCGTTCCTCACGATGTTCTCGATCTGCACCGATCCCTCACAGCTGGACGGCCTCGAATGGCTGATGTGCTACCTGACCACAGGCAAGCACATGGCGTTCTATTCCTCGTTCGGAACCGTGCTGCTGTTGCTCGCGATCACCGCGCCGGTGGCGCTGTTGTTCGGGTTCGGCGGCGCCGCCGCGGCCCGGTCGCGGTTTCTGCCGCTGCGCCTGTTCGGCAAGACCTATACCGCGATCGTCCGGGGCGTGCCCGACATCGCGTTCTTTCTGTTCTTCGTGATCGCACTGGATCAGGCGTTCGAATACCTGCGCCACAAGGTGAAATGCCCCGACTGGACCGAGCCGGTGCGTCAGGGCAACGATTTCGTGGTCTGCACCGCCGCCAAGCTGCCCCTGTCGAATTCGCCGCAATGGGTGCATGAGACCTATGGCTTCCTGCTTGCCGTCCTGACCTTCGCCATCGTCTTCGGCGCCTTTGCCGCCAACGTGCTTTACGGCGCGATGCGCGCGGTGCCGCGCGGCCAGATCGAGACCGCCGAGGCCTATGGCATGAGCCATCGGCAGGCGTTCTGGCGCATCCTGGTGCCGCAGATGTGGATCTTCGCCCTGCCCGGCCTTGGCAACCTGTGGATGATCCTGGTCAAGGCGACGCCGCTTCTGTTCCTGCTGGGGGTCGAGGACATCGTCTATTGGGCCCGCGACCTTGGCGGCACCAAGCTGGCGCGGTTCACCGATTATCCGCATGGCGACTGGCGGATCTGGTATTTCTCCGCGCTCATGGTGTTCTACCTGCTGCTCACCTGGGTCAGCGAAAAGGTGCTCGACCGGCTGACGCGCCGGCTGAGCCACGGGCAGGCCACCGCCGCCGGCGAAGCGATGCGAAAGGCCGGCAGATGAACGAGTGCCTGCAAACCATCGCAGATTACGGCTTGCGCTCGATCGGCATCGGCGAGCGGCTGTTGCCGCGCACCGATTTCACGCTCTGCCACCAGTTCACCCTGATCGGCTCGGGGATGATCTGGAACATCTATTTCGGCGCCCTGGCGCTGGTGGCGGGGTTCTTCCTGGCCGTCCTCGTCGCCGCCGGAAAATCCTCGCGCCGCAGGATCCTGCGCAAACCGGCCGAATGGTTCGTGTTCCTGTTTCGCGGCTCGCCGCTCTTCATCCAGTTCTTCTTCGCCTATGCGGTGTTTCTGGGAATGAAGGGGATCAACCCGGCGTTCGATGCGCTGACCTCGGCCTGGCTCGGGGCGCTGATCGTCTTGTTCCTGAACACCTCGGCCTATTCCGCCGAGATCTTCCACGGCGCGCTGAAATCCATTCCGAAAGGCGATCTCGAGGCCGCCGACGCCTATGGCATCTCCGGCTGGCACCGGTTCCGGCGGATCACCTTTCCGACCATGCTGCGGCTGGCCTGGCCCGCCTATACCAACGAGGCGATCTTTCTGTTTCACGCAACGACGCTGGTGTTCTTCTCGGGCTTTCCGGCCTGGCAACAGCGTGGTGACGCGCTCTATTACGCCAAGTATTTCGCCGACAAGACCTTCAACCCCTTCGTGCCCTACCCGATCCTCGCGGGCTATTTCATCCTGCTGACACTGACCGTCATCGGCCTCTATGGCCTGGCGAACCGTCGCCTGAACCGCCACTTGCCGCAGGAGACGCGCAGGCGGTTGCGGATCAGGCCGAACCTCATCCGCTAGCCCCGTCAGGGCATCGCGCGCGCCCCCTTGCCGGTCGTCCGGGCCTCGGTTAGGCTCGCCGCGAAATTTGATCAAATTGGTGACCCATGCGGATCGGCATCCTACAAACCGGCCACGCGCCTGACGAGGTCAGGGACGCGCTCGGCGATTATTCGGACATGTTCGAGCGTCTGCTGGACGGCCGCGACTTCACGTTCGAGACCTTCAGCGTCGTTGACGGCGTCTTTCCCGACGGCCCCGACCTTGCCGACGGCTGGCTGATCACCGGGTCGCGCCACGCGGTCTATGAGGACCACCCCTGGATCCCACCGCTCGAGGATCTGATTCGCCGCATCGCCGCCAGCGGCAAGCCGCTGATCGGCGTCTGCTTTGGCCACCAGATCATCGCGCAGGCGCTGGGCGGCAAGGTCGAGAAGTTCCGGGGCGGCTGGGCCGTTGGCCGGCAGGTCTATGATTTCGGCGACGAGACGCTGGCGCTGAACGCATGGCATCAGGATCAGGTGGTGGAACTGCCCGAGGGCGCGCAGGTGATCGCCGAGAGCGCCACCTGCAAGAACGCGGCGCTGGTGATCGGCGACAACATCCTGACGATCCAGCCGCACCCCGAGTTCGACGCGCGCATGATGGCCGCGTTGATCGACTACCGTGGCGCGGCCCTGCCGGCCGAGGTTAAGGAAACCGCGCGCGCCGGGCTGACCAAGACCACCGCGAGCGACCAGATGGCCGACCGGATGGCGGCATTTTTCCGCAAAGGGGCAAAGTGATGGCCGCGAAAGACTGGACCGAGACCCTTCCGGAAGCGGCCCGCGCCTATCTCGAGGGGCGGCGGCTCGACGAGGTCGAGTGCATCATTTCCGACCTGCCCGGCATCGCCCGCGGCAAGGCGATGCCGGCGGCGAAATTCGCCCGTCAGGACCGCTTTCACCTTCCCGATTCGATCTTTTACCAGACCATCACCGGCGACTGGAGCGAGGCCGCCGGCGAGGAGGGCTTCATCGAGCGCGACATGGTTCTGAAGCCCGACATGTCGACCGCCACGGCCGCGCCCTGGACCGGCGACTGGACGCTTCAGGTGATCCACGACGCCTATGACCGCACCGGCAAACCGATCCCCTACAGCCCGCGCAACGTGCTCAAGCGCGTGGTCGATCTCTACCGCGCGCAGGGCTGGAAACCCGTGGTCGCGCCCGAGATGGAATTCTACCTGGTCGCCCGCAACCTTGACCCGGCCAAGAAGATCGAGCCGATGATGGGCCGCTCGGGCCGCCCCGCCGCCGCGCGGCAGGCCTATTCGATGACCGCGGTCGACGAGTTCGGCCCGGTGATCGACGACATCTACGATTTCGCCGAGGCCCAGGGGCTCGAGATCGACGGCATCACCCAGGAAGGCGGCGCGGGCCAGCTCGAGATCAACCTGCGCCACGGCGATCCGGTCAAGCTCGCCGACGAGGTGTTCTTTTTCAAGCGCCTGATCCGCGAGGCCGCGCTGCGCCACGATTGCTTTGCCACCTTCATGGCCAAGCCGATCGCGGACGAGCCCGGCTCGGCGATGCATATCCACCATTCGGTGGTCGACACCCAGACCGGCAAGAACATCTTCGCCGGTCCGCAGGGCGGCGATACCGATGCCTTCTTCCACTTCATCGGCGGCTTGCAGACCCACCTGCCCTCGGTGATCGCGATGCTGGCGCCCTACGTCAACTCCTATCGCCGCTACGTGCGCGACTCGGCGGCGCCGATCAATCTGGAATGGGCGCGCGACAACCGCACCACCGGCATCCGTATTCCGCTGTCCGGACCCGACAGCCGGCGGGTCGAGAACCGGCTGGCCGGGATGGACGCCAACCCCTACCTCGCCTTCGCGGCCAGCCTCGCGGCGGGGTATCTCGGGATCATGGACGAGATCCGCCCGACCCCGCAGTTTCGCGGCGATGCCTATGACAGCGAGGAGGCGATCCCGCGTGACCTTGGCGCGGCGCTCGACCTGTTCGACGAGGCCAAGCGGATGCACGAGATCCTCGACCCCGAATTCGCCCGCGTCTATTCCATCGTCAAACGCACCGAACACAACGAGTTCCTGCACGTCATCAGCCCGTGGGAGCGCGAGCACCTGCTGCTCAACGTCTAAACCCGGTTCTCGCCACGCGGCGCTTCTGTTACAGTTTTTCCGAAGACAGGTTTCGGAAAACCCGAAAAGGAGCGCGCGATGGCCCCTGCACCGAATGTCCACGACGCCGAGCCGATTCCCGAGGCGGCACGCGCCGAGATCGACCGGCTGCTGCAATCGGGCGACCTGTTCCGCTATACCGCGCCCGAAAACGCGCCCGTGACGCTGCTCGAGCGTGAATTCGCCGATGCGATGGGGGTGAAATACGCGCTGGCGGTGTCGTCCTGTTCGGCGGCGCTTTTCCTGGCCCTGAAGGCGCTGGACCTGCCGCGCGATACCCGCGTGCTGCTGCCCGCATTCACCTTCGCGGCAGTGCCGTCCGCGGTGATCCATGCCGAGTGCATTCCGGTTCTGGTCGAGGTCGGCAGCGACTACCGCATCGACATCGACGATTTCAAGGCCAGGCTGACCGGCGACATCGGCGCGGTGATCATCAGCCACATGCGCGGCCACACTTCGGACATGGACCGGATCATGGCATTGTGCGACGCCGCCGGCGTGCCGGTGATCGAGGACGCCGCGCATTCGCTGGGCACGCTCTGGCACGGGAAGAAGATCGGCACCATCGGCAAGGTCGGCGCCTTTTCCTTCCAGTCCTACAAGATGCTGAACGCTGGCGAGGGTGGCGTTCTGATCACCGACGACGCCGATGTGATCGCCCGCGCCGTCATCATGTCAGGCGCCTACGAACATAACTGGAAAAAGCACCGCGGCCCGCACGGCCAGAACGATCCCGAACTGGCCGAAGCCTTCGCGCGCTGGCAGAACAGGCTGCCGCTCTACAACACCCGGCTGTCAAACCTGTCCGCTGCCGTGATCCGCCCGCAGATCCCCCTGCTTGCCTGCCGGGTGCGCGACGGGCTGGCGAACCACGACCACGTTGCCGCCAGGCTGAATACCTCGCCGTGGATCTCTGTGCCCGACCCGCTTGGCCCGGAAACCCGCGCGCCGGATTCGATCCAGTTCAACCTGATCGACATGAGCGACGACGAGGTGCGCGCCTTCCTCGCCGTCGCCGCCGAACGCGGCGTATCGGTGCAGGTCTTCGGCCTGTCCGAGGACAACGCCCGCGCCTTCTGGAACTGGCAATTCCTGCCCGAACCTCCCGGCCCACTGCCCCGGACCCGCGCAATGCTGATGCGCGCCTGCGACACCCGCCTGCCGGTGCGCCTGACCCGGCCCGAGCTTGATTTCATCGCCGATGCACTGGTTTCGGCCGCCGAGGCCGTGAAGGGCGCAACACTCGCCTACGGCACCTGAGGCGCAGCAATCCGCGTCCGGTCGCAGTTATTGCGAAGCACCGGCATCGGGCACCGCACCGGCATCCGGCGTCGTGACGGTCACGCTCTCGTCCGGCGCATCGGCACGGTCAATCGCGGTCCAGGCGATCGCGAAGCCCATGACCAACCCGAACAGGACCGAAATCGCGATCGCGATCAGGGATGGCAGGTGTTGGCGTTCCTGGCGTTTCACGCTGGTATCGGGTGCTGACATGTCGCATCTCCTTCTGGTCGCGTCAGGTCTCTGGTTGTGACCGGCCTGACAGCGGATTAACGTCCGACACGCCAACAGGTTCAGATTTTCCCGAAAAGGTGCGCCATGACCGTCGCAGCCCCGCAAACCATCTTCCTCGCCGACTACACCTCGCCCGCCTTTCTGGTCGAGGATGTGCACCTGAACTTTCGCCTCGCGCCGTCCGCCACGCGGGTGATCGCCAGGGTCCGTTTCGTGCCGAACCCCGAGGCCGCGTCGCGCGATTTCTTTCTGCACGGCGAAAACCTCCACCTGATCCGCGCCGCGATCGACGGCGCCGAGGTCACGCCCACCCTCACCGACAAGGGCCTGACCTGCGCCGTGCCGGACGCGCCCTTCACCTGGGAGGCCGAGGTCGAGATCGACCCAGCCGGCAACACCGCGCTCGAGGGGCTCTACATGTCGAACGGCATGTATTGCAGCCAGTGCGAGGCCGAGGGCTTTCGCAAGATCACCTATTACCCCGACCGCCCCGACGTGATGGCGCCCTTCACGGTGCGCATCGAGGGCGACCTGCCGGTGATGCTGTCCAACGGCAACCCGACCGGCCAAGGCCCCGGCTGGGTCGAGTGGACCGACCCCTGGCCCAAGCCCGCCTATCTCTTCGCGCTGGTCGCAGGCGATCTGGTGGCGCGCGAGGACAGCTTCACCACGATGTCAGGCAAGGAGGTCGCGCTCCGGCTCTGGACGCGCAAGGGCGACGAGGACAAGTCCGCCTTCGGCATGGAGGCGCTGAAGAAATCCATGCGCTGGGACGAGGAGGTTTACGGGCGCGAATACGACCTCGACATCTTCCAGATCGTCGCCGTGTCGGACTTCAACATGGGGGCGATGGAAAACAAGGGCTTGAACATTTTCAACACTTCAGCGGTTCTGGCCAGCCCCGAGACCTCTACAGATGCAAATTTCGAACGTATCGAGGCGATCATCGCGCATGAATACTTCCACAACTGGACCGGCAACCGCATCACCTGCCGCGACTGGTTCCAGCTCTCGCTGAAAGAGGGGCTGACAGTGTTTCGCGACCAGCAGTTCTCGGCCGACATGCGTTCGGCGGCGGTTTGCCGGATCGACGACGTGATCGCGCTGCGCGGCCGGCAGTTCCGCGAGGACAACGGCCCGCTGGCGCACCAGGTCCAGCCCGACAGCTTTGTCGAGATCAACAATTTCTACACCGCGACGATCTATGAAAAGGGCGCCGAGGTAATCCGTATGCTGAAAACGCTGGTCGGCGACGACGCCTGGCGGCGCGCGCTCGACCTCTATTTCGCGCGTCACGACGGTCAGGCCTGCACCATCGACGACTGGCTCAAGGTGTTCGAGGACACCACCGGGCGCGACCTGTCGCAGTTCCGGCTGTGGTACAAGCAGGCCGGCACACCGCGCCTGACGGTGACGGACGATTTCGCGGACGGCACCTATACCCTGCACGTCAAGCAGCACATTCCAGACACCCCCGGCCAGACGGAGAAGCAGCCGATGCTGATCCCGCTGGCGATCGGCTTGCTCAACCCCAACGGCGACGAGGTGCTTGCGACAGAGGTGCTGGAAGTCACCGAGGCCGAACAGAGCTTCACCTTCGACGGGCTGGCGGCCAGGCCGGTGCCCTCGCTCCTGCGCGGGTTCTCCGCCCCGGTGATCCTGAACCGCGACTCCAGCTCCGAGGAACGCGCGTTCCTGCTTGCCCATGACACCGACCCGTTCAACCGGTGGGAGGCGGGCCGGGCACTGGCCAAGGACGTGCTGACAGCCAGGATCACCGGCCGGGATGGCCCCGACCGCGCCTATCTCGACGCGCTGGCGGCGATGCTGCGTGACGAGCGCCTCGACCCCGCCTTCAAGGCGCTGGCGCTCAGCCAGCCCGGCGAGGACGACATCGCCCAGACGCTGTTCGACGCCGGGCGCACCCCCGACCCCGACAAGATCCACATCGCCGCCGAGACGCTGAAACAGCAGACCGCCGAGCACCTGCAGGACATCATCCCGCGCCTCGCCGCCGAGATGGTGATCGACGCGCCCTATTCCCCCGACGCCGAGCAATCCGGCAAACGCGCGCTCGCCCTGTCGCTTCTGGCGCTGACGACGCGGCTCGATAGCGGCAAGTCGGCGCAGGCGGTGCATGATTCCGCCGACAACATGACGCTGTCGCTGGGCGCGCTTGGCTGCCTGCTCGACGCGGGCCGGGGCGAGGCGGCGCTGGCCGCGTTCCACGCCCGCTGGCAGCACGATGCGCTGGTGCTGGACAAGTGGTTCATGATGCAGGTCATCCACGCCGCGCCCGAAGATGCGGTGGCAGTCGCCGACCGGCTGACGCGCCATGCGGATTTCAACATGAAAAACCCCAACCGCTTCCGCTCGGTCCTGGGTGCGCTGGCGATGAACCCGGCAGGGTTTCACGCCGCGGACGGTTCGGGCTATAGGCTGATGGCCGACTGGGTGGTGAACCTCGATCCGATCAACCCGCAGATCGCCGCGCGCATGACCACCTCGTTCGAGACCTGGCGGCGCTACGACGAAGACCGCAAGCAGATGATTCGCGGCGAACTGGCTCGGATCGGGCGCGCCAAGGGGCTCAGCTCCGACACCGGCGAAATGGTCGCCCGCATCCTCGGGGATGTCACCTGAACCCGTCTTTGCTCTGAAAATACCTCGGGGGTTTGGGGGCAGCGCCCCCAACAAGGCAACCTGCGCGGCGCAGCCGCACCGCTGGCGTCACCCGGCGGCGCAGTAGCTCTGCGATTGCGTCCAGGCGCGCATGTCCTCGCGCTTGTCGGCGGAATGGAACGGTCCCCAATCGGCGGCAACCCCGCGCATGCCTGCGCTGATCACCCCGTCGCGCGGCACGGTCACGCTCATGATCCGAACGGCGCAGGACAGGTTGGCGGCACCGTCCTGAAGTGCAGCGCCCGAGCCTGCGGCGCAGCCATAGTGGCGCGCGGTTGCGGGCGAGATCTGGACCAGCCCGAACCACTGCCCCCTTCCGCCCACCGCGCGCGGGTTCCAGGTGCTTTCGTGCTTGGCCAGCGCCGAGATCAACCCGCTCCAGAACGCCTTGCGGCCCTCGATCGGCGCGGTGCGATAGGCGGGGCACCAGGTGTCGATGTCGGCGGGCACCACCGAGGTCAGCGCGGTGCCGTGGCTGTCGAGCGCGGCCAGCGTCGCCCCGGTCCAGCTGTCCGCTCCTGGCAGCGCGTCCCAGCGCATCGCGGCATCGTCGGCCGGGCCGTTCTTCGAGGAATAGAGCGTGTCGGGGGAGAGGGTCGCACAACCCGCAAGGGCAGTCAGGGCAAGCGCGATCAGGCCGGTCTTGAAACGCATGAGGTATCTCGGGTTGTTTCTGTCTGCGCCGATGGACCGCAATCGACCCCGCCCGACAACCCCGGAGCGGTTTTGCGCGCGAAATGCGCCAATTCTCGCCCATTCGCGGCCCTTGCTCCGCTGCGCGCCCTGCCCTAGAACGCGTTTGACGCCGTCAGGGAGCCCGCGCCATGCTCGACCATCTTGCCTTCGAATCCCCCAAACCCGCCCGCATCAGCGGCGCGAAAGAGGATTGGGAGCTTGTCATCGGCATGGAGGTGCACGCCCAGGTCGCCTCGAAAGCCAAGCTGTTCTCCGGCGCCTCGACCACGTTCGGGGCCGAGCCCAATTCCAACGTCGCCTTCGTCGATGCCGCGATGCCGGGGATGCTGCCGGTGCTCAACGAGTTCTGTGTCGAGCAGGCGGTGCGCACCGGGTTGGGGCTGAAGGCCAAGATCAACCTGTTTTCCGCCTTCGACCGCAAGAACTACTTCTATCCCGATCTGCCGCAGGGCTACCAGATTTCGCAGCTCTACCACCCGATCGTCGGCGAGGGCGAAGTGATCGTCGACATGGGGCCGGGCATCGCGCGCCGGGTCAGGATCGAGCGCATCCATCTTGAGCAGGACGCGGGCAAGTCGATCCATGACATGGACCCGAACATGTCCTTCGTCGACCTCAACCGCACCGGCGTCGCGCTGATGGAAATCGTCAGCCGCCCCGACATTCGCGGCCCCGAGGAAGCCGCCGCCTATGTCGTCAAGATGCGCCAGATCCTGCGCTATCTCGGCACCTGCGACGGCAACATGCAAAGCGGCAGCCTGCGCGCCGATGTCAACGTCTCGGTCTGCCGTCCGGGCGACTACGAGCGCTATCAGGAAACGCAGGATTTCGCCCATCTCGGCACCCGCTGCGAGATCAAGAACATGAACTCGATGCGCTTCATCCAGGCGGCGATCGACTACGAGGCGCGCCGCCAGATCGCCATTCTCGAGGATGGCGGCGAGGTGGTGCAGGAAACCCGGCTTTACGACCCCGACAAGAACGAAACCCGCTCAATGCGCTCGAAGGAAGAAGCGCATGACTACCGCTATTTCCCCTGCCCCGACCTGTTGCCGCTCGAGATCGAACAGGCCTGGGTGGACGATATCGAGGCCTCCCTTCCGGAACTGCCGGACGCCAAGAAGGCGCGGTTCGTGCGTGATTTCGGCCTGTCGGAATATGACGCGGGCGTGCTGACGGCCGATATCGAGGCGGCGGCCTATTTCGAGGCGGTGGCGGATGGCCGCGACGGCAAGCTTGCCGCCAACTGGGTCATCAACGAGCTGTTCGGGCGGCTGAAGAAGGACGATTGCGACATCACCGAAAGCCCGGTCAGCCCGGCGCAGCTTGGCGGCATCATCGCGCTGATCCAGTCGGGCGACATCTCGGGCAAGATCGCCAAGGACCTGTTCGAGATCGTCTATACCGAAGGCGGCGAGCCTGCCGAGATCGTCGCCGCGCGCGGCATGACACAGGTCACCGATACCGGCGCGATCGAGGCTGCGGTGGACGAGGTGATCGCCGCCAACCCGGCACAGGTCGAAAAGGCGCGCGCCAACCCCAAGCTTGCCGGCTGGTTCGTCGGTCAGGTGATGAAGGCGACCGGCGGCAAGGCCAACCCCAAGGCGGTGAACGACATCGTCGCGGCGAAACTGGGGCTGTAGCCCCGCCCCCAACAACGAGGACCGCATGTCAGAACCTTACATATCCTCGGTCCTGGAGGTCCGACCCGACTGGATCGACTATAACGGCCACATGAACATGGCCTATTACAACGTGCTGTTCGACAAGGCCGCCGACGAGTTCTACGACCGGATCGGCTTTGGCGCGGACTATTCCAAGACCCGCGGCTTCACCACGTACACCGCGGAATTCCACGTCTGCTACGTCCGCGAGCTGCATCTGGCCGACAAGGTCCGGGTGCATTCGTGGATTCTCGATTTCGACGAGAAACGCTTTCACACCTACCAGGAAATCCACCACGTCGACGGCTGGCTCGCCGCCACCGGCGAGGCCATGGGGCTGCATGTCGACATGTCCGGACCGCGCGTCGCGGCGATGCCCGAGGATATCGCGGCCAACCTGCGCGCCTTTGCCGACAAGCACGGCCGCGAGGACTGGCCGGCACGCGCCGGGCGGTCGATCGGAATCGTGCGAAAATAGCCCCGAGATCTTGCATCGGCGGAAAGTCGCGCCGCATTCCCTTGACCGAGCGGGTTTTTTCGCCACATCCGCCCGCCATTGCACGGCGCGCTTGGACTTTTCCCACTCGAATCTGCTAGGCTCGGGAGCGCTCACAAGGAAACACACCCATGCAGTTCGAATACAAGGTGGTCCCGGCACCGACCCGCGGCAAGAAGACCAGGGGCGTCAAGTCGCCCGCCGACCGGTTCGCCAACACGCTGTCGGATCTGATGAACGAATTGGCCGCCGACGGCTGGGAATACCTGCGCGCCGATACCCTGCCCTCCGAGGAGCGCGCGGGATTCACCGGCAAATCGACCGTGTTCCAGAACGTGCTGGTGTTCCGGCGCGAGGCCGCGCTGGCCGCGCCCAGACTGGCCGAGGCCGACGACGCACCCCAGGCCACGCGCCGCGTCACCGCCGAGGCGGTCGAAAGCCCGCGCGCGCCGCGCCTTCCCGGCGCGAGCCACGCGATGCCGGAGCACAAGGTTCCCGGCCCCGACAAGCGCGACGTCGCCGCCGAATAGCGCGCGGCGCGGCCTTTTCTAGCCCGACACCTCGATCGCCAGCGCGTGGATCTTCGCCACGAGCTCCTTTCCCAGCGCGTCATGCACGGCGCGGTGGCGGGCGACGCGCGACATGTCGCCGAACGCATCGGCGGCGATCTTCACGCGGAAATGGCTCTCGCCGGTGCCGTCATGGCCAGCATGGCCAAGGTGGTTGTCGCTTTCGTTGATCACCTCGAGCGAGCGCGGCTGGAACGCGGCTTCGAGCGCGGTTCGGATTTCATCACTGCGTTTGGTCATTTTTTCATCCTGCCTCTTCAAACATTCGCCAAATGGTCTAAACTCTCGGGTTCGAGTCGGAAAGAGTGGTGTCATGGACAAGTTCGATCCTTTCGGTTTCGACATTTCGGTGTCGGCCGCGAAAAAGAAACAAACCCGCGGTAAGCGTGGGATGTCGGGGGCGTTCGAAACCTCCAAACGCGCCTGCGAGCATCCCGGATGCCCGGAGAGCGGTCAATACCGTGCCCCGCGTTCACCCGACCACCTTGAGGAATATCTGTGGTTCTGCAAGGACCACGTGCGCGAATACAACCTCAAGTGGAACTTCTTCCACGGCGCCACCGAGGACGAAATCAACGAACAGGCCGACAAGGACCGGGTCTGGGAGCGCGAGACCAAGCCGTTCAGGAACTCTGACGAACAACGCGCCTGGGCGCGCCTGGGTGTCGACGATCCGCATCAGGTTCTGGGCGAGAACGCCACCCGCAACCCCGGCAAGTCGATCACCGGCACGCGCAAGCTGCCGCCGACCGAACGCCGCGCCATCGAGATTCTCGAAGCCCGCGACCACTGGACCAAGGCCGAGGTGCGCAAGGCCTACAAGGCGCTGATCAAGGTGCTGCACCCGGACATGAACGGCGGCGACCGCAGCCAGGAAGACCAGTTGCAGCAGGTCGTCTGGGCCTGGGACCAGATCAAGGACAGCCGCAGCTTCAAGTAAAGCGGCCCCTCCGGCCTGAGACAAACCCGCGCCGGTTGCCCATTTCATTTGCCAAAACCCGGTCCCGTTGCGATACGGCAGCATGGACAGCTTTCTGCTCGAATCCACGATCTACCTGGCGGCCGCGGTGATCGCAGTGCCGATTGCGGCCCGATTCGGGCTGGGGTCGGTGCTGGGCTACCTGCTGGCGGGGCTGGTGATCGGCCCGATCACCGGCATCGCCGGCACCGATCCCGAGGACCTGCGCCACTTCGGCGAGTTCGGCGTCGTGATGATGCTGTTCCTGATCGGGCTCGAGCTTGAGCCCAGGGCGCTCTGGGACATGCGCCACCGGCTGATGGGGCTGGGCGGGCTGCAGATCACGCTGACCGGCACGGCGGCGTTTCTGGCCGCCATGGCGCTCGGGGTGAACTGGCAGGGGGCGGTCGCGCTGGGGATGATCCTGTCGCTGTCCTCGACCGCCATCGTGCTGCAGACGCTGACCGAAAAGGGGCTGATCCAGACCGCGGGCGGGCGGTCCACCTTCTCGGTGCTGCTGGCGCAGGATATCGCGGTCATTCCGATGCTGGCGCTGATCCCGCTTCTGGCCGGCGGGGCCGCGCGCCGTGCCGCCGAGGACCATGACAGCCTGTCGCTGGTGGCGGGACTGCCCGGCTGGGGGGCCACGCTGGTCACGCTGGGCGCGGTCGCGGCGGTGATCCTTGCCGGCCGGTTTCTGGTCCGGCCGATGTTTCACTACATCGACGCCGCCCGTCTGCGCGAGGTCTACACCGCCTTTGCCCTCCTGATCGTCGTCGGCATCGCGGTATTGATGAGCGCGGTCGGCCTCTCGCCCGCGCTTGGCGCCTTCCTTGCCGGGGTGGTGCTGGCCAACTCCGAGTTCCGCCACGAGCTTGAAAGCGACATCCAGCCGTTCAAGGGGCTGCTGCTCGGGCTTTTCTTCATCACCGTCGGCGCGGGGATGGACCTGCCCGGCTTCTTTGCCGATCCGCTCAGGCTGATCGGGCTGGCGCTGGCCCTGATGCTGGGCAAGGGCATCATCCTGTTCGTGCTGGCGCGCATCTTCCGGCTGCGCGGGCGCGACCAGTGGCTGTTCACGCTGGGGCTGGCGCAGGCGGGCGAGTTCGGGTTCGTGCTGGCCGCCTTCAGCCAGCAATTGCGGGTCTTTTCAGGCCAGGTCGCGCAGGATGTGCTGACCGTGATCGCATTGTCGATGCTGCTCACGCCGCTGTTCTTCATCGCCTATGAGCGGATTTCGAACCGGCGTGGCGACAGCGCGGGCGCGGTTGAGCCCGACACCATCGACGAACAGCACGGCGTCATCATCGTCGGTATCGGGCGCTTCGGGCAGATCGTGAACCGGCTGGTGCGTTCGGCGGGCTTTGCGACCACCGTGCTCGACAGCAACCTCAAGACCATCCAGTTGATGCGCCGGTTCGGGGTGAAGAGCTTTCTCGGCGACCCCACCCGCGCCGACCTCTTGCGCGCCGCCGGGCTGGCCAAGGCCAAGGTGCTGGTGGTGGCGGTGAACCGGCCCGAGGACGCGATCAAGATCGTGCGCCACGCCCGCGCGGTGCGCCCGGACATCCACATCGTCGCCCGTGCGCGCGACCGCAACGATGTCTATGCGCTGCGCGCCGCCGGGGCCGACGACGTCGTGCGCGAGATGTTCGACAGCTCGCTGCGCGCCGGGCGCTATGTGCTCGAGAACATCGGCCTGTCCGAGTTCGAGGCCAGCGAGGCCGAAACCGCCTTCTACAAGCACGACCGCCACACCATTCTCGAGTTGTCGAAATTGTGGAAACCCGGCGTGCAGACCGCGGACAACGAGGCCTATATCAAGCGCGCCATCGAATTGCAGAACGACATGGAAACCGCACTTCTGGCGCAGATCGAATCCGACCAGACCGACAAGGATGAGCCGAAGTCCGGACGCTAGGCGTCCGACACCCCCGCTTCGGCAAAGGTCGCCATCCCCGACAGGCAGGCCGCCGCCGCCTGCACCACCGCAACCGCCAGCGCCGCGCCCGAGCCTTCGCCAAGGCGCATCCCCAGCGACAGAAGCGGCTGCTTGCCGAGAGCTTCCAGCAACTTCGGATGCCCCGGCTCCGCCGAGACATGCCCGGCCACCGCATGATCGAGCGCCCCAGGCACCGCCCTCTCCAGCGTCGCGGCCGCAGCGGTGCAGATGAACCCGTCCAGCACCACCGGTATGCGCAGGCTGCGGGCGCGCACGATCGCTCCTGCCAGCGCCGCCAGCTCGCGCCCGCCAAGGCAGCGCAGCGCCTCGAGCGGGTCGGTGGCGGCGGTCGGGTTCGCGGCCAGCCCTTCGGCCACGACACGGGCCTTCAGGGCAAGCCCGGCATCGTCGACGCCGGTGCCGCGCCCGACCCAGTCGGTGGGTGCTCCGCCGAACATCGCATGTGCCAGCGCCGCCGCCGAAGTGGTGTTGCCGATGCCCATTTCACCGGCGACCAGCAGATCGGTGGTCTCATCCACCGCGTTCCATCCAACCGCGAGCGCCGTGACGACCTCGGCCTCGGACATCGCGGCGCCTTCGGTGAAATCCGCGGTCGGCCGATCAAGTTCGAGCGCATGGACATCCATCCTTGCCCCGAAGCACTGCGCCAACTGGTTGACCGCCGCGCCGCCGGCCCGGAAATTCGCCACCATCTGCGCCGTCACCTCGGCCGGAAAGGCCGAGACGCCGCGCGCGGTCATGCCGTGGTTGCCAGCAAAAACAATGATCTGCGCCGCCTCGACCCGGGCGCGCGCATCGCCGCGCCAGCCGGCATACCAGATCCCCAGATCCTCGAGCCGCCCCAGCGCGCCGGGGGGCTTGGTCAACTGGCCATTGCGCGCTTCGGCCGCCGCAACCGCGCCCCGGTCGGGGGCTGGCATTTCCGCCATAAGCGCGCGAAACTGGTCAAGACTGGTAAACGGCGCATCCGGCATCGGTGCTCTCCTGTTGAACTGCTGTGGCGACCTCTTTAGCCATGGCCGGAGGGACAGGACAGACCGGAAAGGGCGATTGCGTGACAAAATCCGACACCCCGCTGGCCGAGGCACGCGACATCGTCGAAGCGCTTGGGCTGCTGACGCGGTTTCCGGTTCAATCGACCCCGACGCGCGGGCCGCACGCGGCCTGGGCCTGGCCTCTGGCGGGGGTGGCCGTGGCGCTGGTCGCCGCGGCAATCGGCGCGGCGGGGCTGTGGCTGGGCCTGCCACCAGGGCTGGCGGCGGGCCTTGCGCTTGCCACCCAGATCGTCGCGACCGGCGCGATGCACGAGGATGGGCTGGCCGATTGCGCCGACGGGTTCTGGGGCGGCCTGGACCGTACCCGGCGGCTCGAGATCATGAAGGACAGCCGCACCGGCAGCTACGGCGCGCTGGCGCTGGGGCTGTCGGTGCTGCTGCGCTGGTCAGCGCTGTCGGTGCTGTTCGCCCATGGCTGGGTGCTGGCCCCGCTGATCGCCGCCGCCGCGCTGTCGCGCGCGCCGATGGCGGTCCTGATGGCGGCGTTGCCGAACGCGCGCGGCGCGGGGCTGTCCAGCGCGGTGGGCAGACCGTCGCAGGCCACGGCAACGCTGGGCGTGGGTGTGGCGCTTCTGGTCGCGCTCATGGCGGTCGGCTGGGGCGCGCTCGCCCCCGCCTTCTGGGTCGCGCTCGGGGCAATCGCGGTTGCGGCGCTGGCGCAGGACCGGATCGGCGGGCAGACCGGCGACGTGCTCGGCGCGACGCAACAGGTGGCCGAAATCGCGGCACTGGCAGCGCTGGCCGCGCTGGTGTGATCCGGCATCAGAGGGTCAGCGACGGCCCGAAATGCTCCATCACGGCGGCGAACTGGCGGTCATTGCCGCCATCATAGACGTTGGCATCCATGAGCCGCACGCTTTCGTCTTTCGCGCGGTGCCAGCAGATCGGCTTGCCATAACGCCCGAGGGCGCGGAAAACATGGCCGTTCATCCGGGCATTGGCATAGATCCAGATGTCGTCAGCGTTGGGGCAAAGCGCGCGGAAGGCCTGCCGGTCAAGCACGGTCGCAGGAAGGCTGCCGGGTGGAAAGGCGATCCCGCCGACGCCGGTGGGAAAAACCCGCTCATGGGCGAAGTCCAGCGGCAGCCGCCAGGACCATTCAAGATAGGGCCGCGCGGTTCCGTCCGGGCGAAGCCGGATCAGGTGACCGCGATTGCACGGGATCTCGCGCCGCGTGGGATCAATCGCCGACAACAGCCCATCCGCCCATTCCGGGCCATAATGGCAATCATCGTCGCAAACGAGGATGGTGCGGTCCGGATAGGCCGAGAGCGCAGGGATCAGCTTGGTATGCGGCCCCAGATCCTCGCACCGATTGATCGTCAGCCCGTGGCGCACCAGTTCAAGCACCGCCGGCGGCAGGTTCCCATAATGCTCGTTGCCAATCCAGAGCACGACCTCGGCCGCGCCACGCCGGACCGCGCGCTGCATCAGCAGGCACTTGAGCGTCAGGTGAAGTTTGTCGAAACGCGGGGTGTGGGAGGTCAGCGAGATGATCGCGGCACCGGGCGCGACCTCTGCCGGCGCGGTCAACCCAAGGGCGCGGCGAAGCGCCCATTTGAGGGTGACACGCGCCTCGGCGCGCCGGGCACGCACCCTGCGTTTTCGGCCGGGTGCCCTGTATCGAAACCTCGTCTGCCCCACCTCTGCCTCTGCGGTTTGCGCCAATCGGGGCCATATACGGCCGCATTCGACCGGGGTGCAATCGCCCCGGCCGAACAAAAACCGCCGCCCCGAAGGACGGCGGTTTCACGTTCGATCCGGGAAACGAAGGATCAGGCTGCGCGCGACGTCAGGACGTCGCCGACCTTCTTCTGCGCGGCAATCTCGTCGCCGCCCGCCACCGCCGCAACCTCGCGGGTCAGACGCTCGAGTGCGGCTTCGTAAAGCTGCCGCTCGGAATAGCTCTGCTCGCGCTGGTCGTCCGTGCGGTGCAGGTCGCGCACCACCTCGGCGATCGAAATCAGATCGCCCGAGTTGATCTTCTGCTCATATTCCTGCGCCCGGCGCGACCACATCGCGCGCTTGACGCGGGCCTTGCCCTTGAGCGTGTCCATCGCCCTCGAGACAATGTCCGGGCTCGACAGCGAGCGCATCCCGATCTCGGTCGCCTTGTGGGTCGGCACCCGCAGGGTCATCTTGTCCTTCTCGAACGAGATCACGAACAGTTCGAGTTTCAGTCCGGCGACTTCCTGCTCCTCGATCGAGATGATCCTGCCGACCCCGTGCGCCGGGTAGACGACGAATTCGTTCGCGCGGAAATCAAGCTTCTTGGCCTTGCTCATGTCGGCATATTCCTTTCAGATCCTGCGACGCCGTTGAAAAGCGTCTTGACCGGCTGAGGGGTATCAACCGCATCGTCACTTCGGGCTCACAGGTTGATTGCGTGCTCGTGTGCCCCCCACGACCGCACGCATCTGCTCTCCGGTTTCATAACTTTGGCGGAGCATACACCAGAATCGGCCAGAATCCAAGCGCCGCACCTGCAAACAGGGTGTTTTAGCCCTAATCCCATGGGTTTGGCCCGGATTTCGGCGCGGTCTTCTGCGCTGCGGCGCCCGGATCGGCGAATCAGCCGCCGCCGCCGGGCTTTTCCGAGAAGTATTTCTCGAGCTTGCCTTCTTCGCCGTCACGCTCTTCAGCGTTGGGAAGCGGGTCCTGCTTGGCCACGATCACCGGCCAGAGGTCGGCATATTTGCGGTTGAACTCGACCCATCTCGCCGCTTCCGGCTCGGTATCGGGGCGGATCGCGTCTGCCGGACATTCAGGCTCGCAGACGCCGCAGTCGATACATTCGTCAGGGTGAATCACCAGCATGTTCTCGCCCTCGTAGAAACAATCCACCGGGCAGACCTCGACACAGTCGGTGTATTTGCAGGCGATGCATTTGTCGTTGACAATATAGGTCATGAGACACCCCGAACGTCGATTCCGCGACTAGCTAACCCCCTTGCGCGGATCATTCAAGGCGGGTCGGGTCATAAAGCCGGGCGTTGCGACGTTCTTTCCTACCCGGCCTGCCCTTGCCGTCAAAGCCCGGCGCGCGCGGTTCGGGATCGGGCGGCGGGCTGAGATCGTCATAGAGCGCGCGGGCCTCGGGCGCCGGTCCGCGCCGCTCCGACAGCACCAGCACCTTGACCACCCGCACCTGGCGCGCCTGCGAAAACGTCAGCACGTCGCCCGGACCGATGCCATACGCGGGCTTTGCCACCTTGGCGGAGTTCACCCGAAGATGGCCGCCGGCGATCACCTTGGCCGCCAGGGTCCGGGTCTTGAAGAACCGCGCGTGCCACAGCCATTTGTCGGCCCGCATCGCCGGTTTCGGGGCGGATGTTGCCGCCGGGTCGGCCACCTATTTCTTGTCCCTGAACCCCATGAGGGCCTGGGCGAAGGGGTTGTCGGGGTCGATCCGGTCGTGTTTGGGCGGGCGCGACGCGAAGCTCGCCGGCTTTTCCTCGCGCTTCGGGGCGCCCTTGGGCTTGCCCTTGCCGCGTGGCTTGGCATCGGCGGGGCGCTTGCCGCCCTCGCCGCGGGGCTTGCCGCGGTCGGCGGGTTTGGGGCGGGCGAAACCGGCCCACTTGAAGGTGAAGAAGACTTCGGCCTCATCCTCGGGCGTGGCCTTGGCCTGCGCCTCGCTGGCGCCGGCATCGCCCGGATGCGCCGATGCGCCCTCGTCCGCACCGGGCTGCGCCTCGACCGATGCCGCGCCGGAGCCTTCGAGGTGATCGACGGTGACGCTGGCCTCGGCCGGCGCCTCGGCGGTCGGCTGTGCCTCGACCCCGCTCGTGCCCTCGGCACCGGGATGGGCCTCGCCGGTGACGTCCTGACCGGGCAGCGCCTCGGCTTCGCGGGTGCCGGTGGGCGTCGGGTCTTCGACCGGCGCGCGCAGCTTGGGCCGCTCGCCGCGTTCGGCCTTGTAGCCCAGCCCCTGCATCAGATCGGCGAACTGCTCCAGCGTCATGCCGGTGATCGACAGCATGTCGGGGTTGGCCTCGAAGCCGGCGCGGCTGTTCTGGGCGCGCAACTGGTCGGCCAGCCGCTCAAGCATGTCGATCCGGATCGCCCGCGCCCCGGCCGGGCGATAACCCGCCAGCATGTAGACGCGCGCATCGACCGCCGGGATCGTCGGAATGGTGACAAGCCCCGGCGGCGGTGCCTCGGGGAATTCGTCAAGCCCGCCCGCGAGGCTCCAGAGCACCAGCCGAAGCCGGGTCGGCGCGGGTTTCAAGAGCAGCGGCATGAACACGGTGAACTGGCCGAAACGCACACCATGCTTGCGCAACTGCCCACGCGCCTCCTGGTCAAGCTCCTTGACCTCGCGCGCCACCTCGTCGCGTGGCAGCACGCCCAGCGCCTCGATCAGCCGGAAGGCGAACCCGCGCGCCATGCCGGTCAGCGCCTCGTCCTTCTGCAAGCCGACCAGCGGCTCGAACAGCCCGGCAACCTTGCGGTCGATGAAATGCTGCAAGCGCCGCGCGACCTTCTCGGAAACCTCGGCCCCCGCCTCGTCGTCGACGAAGGGCTGCACCCGCGGCTTGAGGACATCGTCGCCCTTGACCAGCTTGCCGACGGCGTGTTCGCCCCACATCAGCCCGCCCTGCTCGGTGAAATCAAGCTCGGTGTCGGGGGCGTTGTAGAACCGGTCGGCGCGCAGGTGGAAGTGCGGTGCCAGCGCCGAGACGGCGGCGGCGTGCAGGGTCTTCGCCTCTTCGGGACTTGCGGACTTGTCCTGCCTGAACCGGAACCCTTCCAGCCGCCCGACGAATTCGCCCTCGACGGTCACTTCGCCCTTGTCGTTCACCTCGGCCACAAGGCTCTCCTTCTGCTTCAACCGGCGCAGCAACACTGACGTGCGCCGGTCAACAAATCGTTGCGTCAACGCGGCGTGAAGCGCGTCCGACAGGCGATCTTCTACCGCACGCGTCTCGCTACGCCAATGGTCTTCATCGGCCAGCCAGCCGCTGCGCTGCGCCACATAGGTCCAGGTGCGGATGAACGCCAGCCGTTTCGACAGCGCGTCGATATCGCCGGCGGTGCGGTCGATCCGGGCGACCTGGGTGGCGAACCAGTCGGTATCGACGCGGCCATGTTCGTGCAGGTCGGTAAATATCCGCCCGAGAAGCGCGGTATGTTCGCCATGGCTGATGCCGCGAAAGTCGGGGATCCGGCAGACGTCCCACAACAGCTTGACCCCCGGCCCGTCGCTGGCGCGCGCCCGGATCAGGCCGTCATCGGCCAGCTCCTTCAGCGCCATCAGGTCATCGGCCTCACGCGCACGGGTCAGCCACTCGTCGTCGGTGGCGGTCTCGAGCGAGGTGATCAGCGCGTCGACCGAACCGAAGCGCAGCGCGGAATTGCGCCAGTTCAGCTTGCGCAGCGGAGTGAAGCGATGCTCGGTGATCGCCTCGATGACCTCGGGATCGAGCCCCGGCGCCTCGCCGGTCACGCCAAAGGTCCCGTCAGTCATGTAGCGCCCGGCGCGGCCCGCGATCTGCGCCAGTTCGTTCGGGGCAAGCCGGCGCATCCGGCGGCCATCGAACTTGGACAGGGCCGAGAACGCGACGTGGGTCACATCGAGGTTCAGCCCCATGCCGATCGCGTCGGTGGCGACCAGGTAATCGACGTCGCCCTCCTGATACATCGCCACCTGGGCGTTGCGGGTGCGCGGGCTGAGCGCCCCCATCACCACCGCCACACCGCCCTTCTGGCGACGCATCAGTTCCGCGATGGCGTAGAGATTTTCAACCGAAAACCCGACAATCGCGCTGCGTGGGGGCAGTCGGCTTATCTTTTTCGAACCTGTGTAGGTCAATTCGCTGAATCGCTCGCGGTGCAGGAACTGCACCCCCGGCACCAGCGCCGCAATGGCGCCGCGCATCGTCTCGGCGCCGAGAAACAGCGTCTCGTGGGTGCCGCGCGCATGCAGCAGCCGGTCGGTGAAGACATGGCCGCGTTCGGGATCGGCGCAAAGCTGGATCTCGTCGACCGCAAGGAAATCCGCGCCCAGCCCCTCGGGCATCGCCTCGACGGTGCAGACCCAGTATTGCACCCGCGGCGGCACGATCCGCTCTTCGCCGGTGACCAGCGCCACCACACCCGGGCCGCGCACCGCGACGATCTTGTCATAGACCTCGCGCGCGAGCAGCCGCAACGGCAACCCGATGACGCCGGAGCGATAGCCCAGCATCCGCTCGATCGCGTAATGCGTCTTGCCCGTGTTGGTCGGACCGAGAACCGCGCTGATTCCCGCCATCCCGGCCTCCTTGTCTGCGTCTCAGATGCTCTTGCCCTGAAGCTCGACTTCGAGGCGTTCCAGCGCCTCTCTTAGATCGGGACGCTGCGGATGTATAGCAAGCGCGGCGGCATAGATCTCGGCGGCACGCTCCAGATCGCCGGTGTCCTCGAGGATCACGGCAAGCCCCGAGAGCGCGCCGAAATGGCGCGGCTCGAGCGCCAGCGCGCGGGCGATGTCGGACATCGCCGGGCCGTAAAGCCCAAGCTGGAACCAGGCGGTGGCGCGGGCGTTCCAGCCCTCGGCGAAATCCGGCGCATTCTCGACCAGTGCCGTCAGATGTTCGACCGCCGCATCGGCCGCATCCGCAGCCATCGCGGTGCGCCCGCGCTCCAGCAACAGGTCCATCGCCGCCGATCCGGATTGCGACCACTCGGCCCAGATCCCGTCCTCGATCGCCTGCCAGTTCGATTCGTCCGCGGTTTTCAACGCCGCGAACAACTGGTTGAGCCGCGCCTCGTCGGCCGCCGCCGGATGCGCGATGACGATGAGGGCAAGCAGGGCGAGGATGCGTCGCATGGCCCCAGTCTAGCAGACCGCAAGCGGCGATGCCCATCACCTTCGCGTGGCGCATGACGTTTCGGCAGCATCCGCCCGAATCGGTTTCGCCCGCTTCGGCTTTTCCGCTAAGGTCGCGACGAAGAAATTCCCAGCCCCGGACGGAGGATGACAGGTGAGTGACGTGATCGAGAAGGCAGTGGCCGCGCTGAAGGAAAAATTCGGCAGCGCGGGTTTCGACGCCGTGGCCAAATTCGTCATCGAGGGCGAAGGCGCGGTGATGGTCGATGGCGACGGCGTGCGCGCCGGGGACGAGGGCGCAGACGTGACCCTGACCGCCAGCGCCGGGACGTTCGAATCGATCATGTCGGGCGATCTCAACCCGACCTCGGCCTTCATGACCGGCAAGCTGGCGATCGACGGCGACATGGGGGCTGCGATGCGGCTGGGCAGCGCGCTCGGCTGACATGCAGCCCGCGCCGCTTCACGACGACATCGCGCGCGGCCCCGAAGGCGGCCGGGCGTGGTGGCTGACGACACCGGACGGGGTGCGCATCCGCGCCGCGATCTGGCGGCCAGCGGGCCGGACGACGGGCACCGTGATGCTGTTTCCCGGCCGCAGCGAATACATCGAGAAATATGGCCCCGCCGCGGGCGAGCTGACGGCGCGCGGCTTTGCCGTCGTCACCGTCGACTGGCGCGGTCAGGGGCTTGCCGACCGCGCCATCGCCGACCCGCTTCTGGGCCATGTCGGCCATTTCGACGAATACCAGCGCGATATCGACGCCGTGAACGCCCTGATCCGAACCGAGGCCCTGCCCGGCCCGTTCTTCCTGATCGGCCATTCGATGGGCGGCTGCATCGGCCTGCGCGCGCTACACAACGGCCTGCCGATCAAGGCGGCGGCGTTCTCGGCCCCGATGTGGGGGCTGCAAATGCCCGCGATCAAGCGCCCGCTGGCCTGGGTGTCGTCGCTCGGCGGCACCGCGATCGGCCTTGGCGCGCGGCTGGTGCCGACCGGCGAGCGTGACTGCTACGCCGCCACCGCGCCGTTCGACGACAACACCCTGACCAGCGACCCCGAGATGTTCGCCTTCCTGCAGGGCCAGCTTCGCCGCTATCCTGCGCTTGCGCTTGGCGGCCCAACGCTGTCCTGGCTGCGCGCCGCCCTTCTGGAAACCACCCGGCTGGCCCGGATGGCGCCGCCGCCAGTGCCTGCCGCAACCTTCCTCGGCAGCCGCGAGCGCATCGTCGCGCCTGACCGGGTGCAGAGGCTCATGGGCGGCTGGAAGGCAGCCAAGCTCGACCTGATCGAGGGCGCCGAGCACGAGATCCTGATGGAGCGCGCCGCCACCCGTGCCCGCTTCTTCGACACGGCCACGGCGCTTTTCGACCGGCACGCCTGAGGCGCGCCAAACCCCGCCTTACCTGTTGGACCCCGCGCGCCGGATTGCCTATCGTGGCAACAACTCCCGTCGCAAACGGACCAACCCGAAAGGACTGCCCGATGAAAACCCGCGCTGCCGTTGCATTCGAGGCGAAAAAGCCGCTCGAAATCGTCGAACTGGACCTTGAAGGCCCGAAGGAGGGCGAGGTGCTGGTCGAGATCATGGCCACCGGCATCTGCCACACCGACGCCTACACGCTCGACGGGCTGGACAGCGAGGGGCTGTTTCCCTCGGTTCTCGGCCATGAAGGCGCGGGCATCGTGCGCGAAGTCGGCGCAGGCGTTAAAAGCGTGAAACCCGGCGATCACGTCATCCCGCTCTACACGCCCGAATGCCGCGAATGCAAAAGCTGCACCTCGGGCAAGACCAACCTCTGCACCTCGATCCGCGCCACCCAGGGCAAGGGGCTGATGCCGGACGGCACCTCGCGGTTCTCCTACAAGGGGCAGACCATCCATCACTACATGGGCTGCTCGACATTTTCGAACTTCACCGTCCTGCCCGAGATCGCCGTGGCGAAAATCCGCGAGGACGCCCCGTTCGACAAGGCCTGCTATATCGGCTGCGGCGTCACCACAGGGGTCGGCGCGGTGACCAACACCGCCAGGGTCGAGGTCGGATCGAACGTCATCGTCTTCGGGCTGGGCGGGATCGGCCTCAACGTCATCCAGGGCGCGCGCATGGTGGGGGCGGACAAGATCGTCGGCGTCGACATCAACGACGACAAGAAAAGCTGGGGCGAACGTTTCGGCATGACGCATTTCGTCAACCCGAAGAACGTGAAGGGCGATCTGGTCGCGCATCTGGTCGAACTGACCGACGGCGGCGCGGACTACACCTTCGACTGCACCGGCAACACCGACGTGATGCGCACCGCGCTCGAGGCCTGCCACCGCGGCTGGGGCGTCTCGACGGTGATCGGCGTGGCCGAGGCGGGCAAGGAGATCTCGACCCGCCCGTTCCAGCTTGTTACCGGAAGGGTCTGGCAAGGCTCGGCTTTCGGCGGAGCGAAAGGGCGCACGGACGTGCCGAAAATCGTCGACTGGTACATGAACGGCAAGATCGAGATCGACCCGATGATCACCCATGTGCTGTCGCTCGAGGACATCAACAAGGGCTTCGACCTGATGCACGCAGGCGAGTCGATCCGTTCCGTGGTGGTGTTCTGATGACCATGGAAACCGTCTCAACCAACCGCAGCCACGGCGGCACCCAAGGGGTCTACCGCCATGCCTCGACCGCCACGGGCACGCCGATGGAGTTCTCCGTCTTCGTCCCCGATCATGCCCCCGGCGCACGCCTGCCGGTGGTCTGGTATCTCTCCGGGCTGACCTGCACGCAGGCCAACGTCACCGAAAAGGGCGAGGCGCGCGCCGCCTGCGCCGAACACGGCCTGATCTTCGTCGCCCCCGACACCAGCCCGCGTGGCGAAGGCGTGCCCGACGACCCGGAAGGCGCCTATGATTTCGGCCTCGGCGCCGGCTTCTACCTCGACGCGACCCGCGCGCCCTTCGACAAGCATTATCGGATGAGGACCTACCTCGAAGACGAATTGCCCGGCGTCATCGGCGACCACTTCCCCGCCGACATGACCCGCCAGTCGATCATGGGCCACTCGATGGGCGGCCACGGCGCGCTGACGTTCGGCTTGCGCAACCCGGACCGTTTCCGCGGAGTATCGGCGTTTTCGCCCATCGTCGCGCCGTCACAGGTGCCTTGGGGGATCAAGGCCTTCACCGGCTATCTCGGTGACGACCGCGCCGCCTGGGCCGAATACGACGCCTGCGCGCTGATCGAGGCGGGCGCGCGCCTGCCGGAAATCCTTGTCGATCAGGGCACGGCGGACGGATTCCTTGCCGAACAACTCAAGCCCGAACTTCTGGCCGACGCCTGCGCCAAGGCGGGCATCGACCTGACGCTGAGGATGCAGGAGGACTACGACCACAGCTACTACTTCATCTCGAGTTTCATGGCCGATCACCTCGCCTGGCACGCCAGGCGCCTGAAGGCCTGAGCCTTCATCTTGGCCTAAATACTCCGGGGTGAGCGGTCGGATCGCAAGATCCGACCGTGAGGGGCAGCGCCCCTCGAAAAGCCTTTCTCAAGGCTTTTCCCCGCCTCAGGTCTCGGGCTGAATGAACGTGCCGTTGCGCAGGTCCGCCATCGCCTGACGCAGCTCGTCCTGCGTGTTCATCACGATCGGCCCGTGCCAGGCCACCGGCTCGCGGATCGGAGCACCCGAGACCAACAGGAAGCGCACCCCGTGCTCACCGGCCTGCACCGTGATCTCGTCGCCGGTGCCGAACCGGATCACCGTGCGGTTGCCCGACAGGTCGCGGATGTTGACCTCCTGCCCCATCACCTCTTTCTCCAGCCGCACGCCCTCCGGCGCCGAGGCATCGGCGAAGGCGCCCGCGCCCTCGAACACATAGGCAAAGGTGCTCTTGTAGGTGTCGACCGCAAAGGTCTTCTTCACCCCCGGCGGCACCGAGATGTCGAGGTATTGCGGGTCTGCCGCGATGCCGTCGACCGGACCGGACTTGCCCCAGAAACTGCCCACGATCACCCGAACCGCGGTGCCGTCGTCATCGACCACCACGGGAATGTCACCGCCCTTGATGTCCTGATAGCGCGGTGCGGTCATCTTGAGGCTCGATGGCAGGTTGGCCCAGAGCTGAAAGCCGTGCATTTCGCCCCTGGCGTTTCCGGTCGGCATTTCCTGGTGCATGATGCCGGAGCCTGCCGTCATCCACTGCACGTCACCGGCGCCCAGCCGGCCCGTGTTGCCCAGCGAGTCTCCATGTTCGACCTCGCCGGCCAGCACATAGGTGATGGTCTCGATGCCGCGGTGCGGGTGCCAGGGAAAACCCTTGAGGTAGTCGGACGGATGGTCGCCGCGGAAATCGTCGAACAGCAGGAACGGATCATGCGCCTTGGGGTCGTGAAACCCGAAGGCACGGTGCAGCCTGACCCCGGCGCCCTCGATCGTGGGCTGGGCCTGGGATTGTGCGAGAATTGGACGGATGGACATGAGCGGTCTCCTTTCACCGGGAAAGGTAGGCCGCGCCGCGTTGTGCGACAAGCCGCGCCATTGTCAGTGGAAACGCACCCCCTGTGCGCAGGTGCACAGACAGATCACGTGCCGCAGTTTTCGCCCTGAAAGCAAAGCTGCGGCGCGAAACGCGGCCGGGTCATGACCACGTCATGCACGGTGCGCGGCCCGATCCCGGTCAGGTTCTGCGAGAACGGCGGGGTGTATTGCTGGCTGGTCTCGACCACGATCACCCGCTCGCCCAGCGCGATCCAGGGCACGATCGGTTCGAGATGCTCCATCACGCCGGCGTTCGAATAGGTCTCGACATCGTCGGTGGCCTTGGACCAGTCGCGCTTCAGCGTGCGGCTGGACTGGTCGCATTTCTCGGTGCAATGCACCACCGTCACGCGCACCCAGGCATCGGACTCGGCGCGGGTGAGGAACTCGTAGACCTGCTCCAGGCCGTTGAGATAGTTCATGTCGAGCGTCCGCGTCTCGCGCGACATCAGGTCGGAAATCGCGTAGTTTGCCTTCATAGACAATGACTTGTTCTGATAGGCGTCGAACCAGGAGAAGGTCGCGAGAAACGTCCAGAGCACGAGCGGCAGGATCAGCACGGCCTCGACCGTGACGCTGGCGCGCTCGTCGCGGCCAAACCGGCCGAGGGCCGAGGCGACGTGGCGCAGGGGCGCGGGATTACACATCGGTCCCATCCTCATGGCTCGTTCACGAAGGTCGAGGACGCGGTCAGCGTGAAGCCGCCCGTGGGGTCCTTGGGCAGGTTCATCACGTAGTTCGTGGTGCCGAAGAACGGCTCGACCACGGCGCAGGCGCGCACCATCATCAGGTCGTTGAGCCCGCCCAGCACGAAGTCGAGCGCCGGCTGGATCTCCTCGTCGCGGTTCGCGCAGGTGATGCCGGGATTCGGCAGGTTCCAGGTGGTGGTCGACACGCTGGTCAGTTCGATCATCATCGTGGCGTCGCAGTTCGGCAGGATCAGCGCATCGCGACAGATCCGCCGCTTCAACTCCTCACGGGTCGCCGGCTCCAGCGTGCCAAGTCGCAGGGACCGCACGTTGATGTCCAGCGCGCGTTCCAGCATCGTCGAACGCGCCAGGTACAGCGAGATCTCGAACGTCGACAGCAACAGCGTCATGAAGGCGGGAAACAGGATGACGAATTCGATCGTCGCCGTCCCGTCTTCACGCCGCAGCCTCCGTCCGAGGCCGCGCAGCATCTTTCCTGCCCAGGTCAGCATCCTAGTTCACCAGCCTGAGCTTGCTGATCTCGCGCGCGATCGCCTCGAAGGCATCCGACAGGTCGAGCCCGGTGACGTTGAAGTAATGCGCCGGGCTGTTGGCGCAGTTGCGCATGACCGTGGCGCTGGACGAAGTGACCTCGAAGCCGACGCTGAAGATCGTGATGTCCTGATCCTTGGCGGCCGTGCAGATGGTTTGCAGGCGCGTGTTCTTGGTCGAGGTGCCATAATCCGACCCCGGCGTGGGAAGGAACGAGAACTGGTTCCACCACGACCAGCTTTTCGCTGCCCAAAGCGCCGGGAAGTCGTACTGCAATGCGCCGTTGCCAAGCTCGTCATAGGTCGTGCAACGCCAGTCCCAATAGCCGCCCCACCAGCCGCTCTTGACCCAGACGTTTTCACATTGCTCGTAGGTTCCGGTGCCATAGGGATGGTCTTCCCAGCTGCTCGAATGTGGCCAGTAATACAGCCCGGTCGACTCGCGGTAGATCGAATAGCGGTAGTCGCTTCCGACCTTGTCGTTGGTGCGCCAGACCGGCGACGGGCCGGACCGGAAATCGGCATAGAGGTAGTGCTGATCGGTGTTCACCCCGTCGGTCATCAGGACGATGACCTTTTCGACACCGCGTTCCTCCCATGCGAGCGGGCGGCCCTCGTAGTCTTCATCGACGACCGAGGACGAGATCAGCGAGGTCACGATCGGCTGCGTCGCCGGGTCGAGGAACGCCGCGCCCCATTTCATGCCGAGGTCGATCGAGGTGTTGCCACTCGCGCCCAGTGACGCGACCTTGCTGCGCAAGGCCGCCGCGTTGCTGCCCAGCACCATGAGTTCGCGCCAGGAATTGGTCGCGCAGGACCATTGGCCGATACCGTTCCGGCCCGACCACGGGTCGAAATGCCCGGTGCGTTGCAGTGGCTGTGTCGGCGTGATCGCCGTGGTGTTGAAGTCGTTCGCCGCGAAGTTCACGCAGGACGAATAATTGTGCTCGGAAGTCGGATTGAACAGCGAAAGCAGGGATTCACCCACCAGAACCTGTTCGGAATAGGGGATGATGTTGACCGAAACCTTGCCCGGCTCGATGGTGCAATCCACCGTCTCCTCCGCGTCGGCGGGGTTGCAGAGCACGATGTTGAGGAATTTCCGCGAGGCTTCGCGAAGCTCCCAGATCTTTGACTTGCCCGATGCCGAACTCCACGCCATCGAGCCTGAGACGTCGAGCACGAGTGAAATCTCGGTCTGGGAGGCGCTTTCCTCGGCGGCACCGGCCGCCGGCGCGGTCAATGTCTGGACGCCGGCGAACCGCAACAAGGTCGCGTTCACCGACATCGAGGCCGACGCCGTCACCCGGCGCGAGGTCAGCGTATCGACGACCTGGATGTCATCGGCGTCGATGTAGCCCGACAGCCCGGCCTTGTCGAAATAGTCGAGCACGACCGCTTTCGGGTCGAGCGGCTGTTTCATGCCCGCCGCCGCCAGCACTGCCCGGTCGAGCGTTGCCTGAAGCCGCGTGCGCTGCGCCTCATAGCGCATGAAATCGTAGCCGAGACCACCGGCCACGAGCATCATCATGAGCAGGAAAAGTCCGAAGATGACCATCGAGCCATCCTCGGATCCCGCGAATCCCTTTCGGCCTCCCGAAGTTTCCCCCAAGCGCCTGTCGTTCACCCTACGGCCGAGCCATTTCATGGCGAGCCCTCTCTGTGTTCATCACGGTCTCCCGCAACTACACCCCCTTTTACTCCGAGGTTCATTAACCTCTGATTCATGGCGGAATTTGGGCAGAAATAAGGTAATCGGCCGCGACTGGTTCGTCTCAATGGACAGACCACTTGCGCCTTCGCGGACCGGTGCGCGAACGCGGACAATCGCCGGCAATTTCCTGCCGACAGGTAAGTATCCACCCACAAATCCTTGAGGGATTGTGACAGGCCGCCACGCGGCTTATGTCTGGCACATGTTCGTTCCAGGAGTTCCCATGCACGCCATTTCCCAGCACCTTCGTCATTTCAACACAAGTTCCGAAACCGGCGCCGCCGGTGGCTTCGGTCCCCTGCCCGACTGGGATCTGACCGACCTCTACACCTCTCCCGACGCCCCCGAGATCGCCCGCGACCTCGCCAGGGTGGAAAAGGCCTGTGCCGATTTCGCCGCCACCTACGAGGGCAAGCTCGCCACGCTCGACCCGCGCGGGATGCTCGCCTGCGTCCACGCCTACGAGGATATCGAGCGCGTCGCCGGGCGGCTGATGTCCTATGCGGGCTTGCGCTACTATCAGAAGACCACCGACTCCGAGCGCGCGCAATTCGTGCAGAACCTGCAGGAAAAGGTGACGGATTTCACCGCACCTTTGGTGTTCTTCACGCTCGAGATGAACCGGATTCCCGACGACGCATTCGCGGCGCTGATCGACGCCGACAAGGATCTGGCGCGCTACAAGCCGGTGTTCGACCGGATGCGCGCGATGAAGCCCTACCAGTTGTCCGATGAGCTGGAGAAATTCCTGCACGACCAGTCCGCCATCGGTGCCGCCGCCTGGAACAAGCTGTTCGACGAGACCATCGCCGGCCTGACCTTCACGCCCGAGGACGAGGAACTGAGCCTAGAGGCCACGCTGAACCTCCTGACCGAACAGGACCGCGGCAAGCGCGAAGCCGCCGCGCGCGAGTTGGCGCGGGTGTTCGGCGGCAACATCCGACTGTTCTCGCGCGTGCACAACACGCTGGCCAAGGACAAGGAGATCGAGGACCGCTGGCGCAAGATGCCCACGGCCCAGACCGCGCGCCACCTCGCCAACCATGTCGAGCCCGAAGTGGTCGAGGCGCTGCGCAATGCGGTGGTCGCGGCATATCCGAAACTGTCGCACCGCTACTACGAGCTCAAGCGCAAATGGCTTGGCCTTGAGACGCTCGAGGTCTGGGACCGCAACGCGCCGCTCCCGATGGAAGAAACCCGCGTGATCGGCTGGGACGAGGCGCGAACCACCGTGCTCGACGCCTATGCCGCCTTCGATCCGAAGCTGGCGAAGCTGGCCGAGCCGTTCTTCGACAAGGGCTGGATCGACGCCGGCGTGAAGCCCGGCAAGGCGCCCGGCGCCTTTGCCCACCCCACCGTCACCGACGTGCATCCCTATGTGATGCTGAACTACCTCGGCAAGCCGCGCGACGTGATGACGCTGGCGCATGAGCTTGGCCACGGCGTGCATCAGGTGCTGGCGGCGGATCAGGGCGAGCTTCTGTCGCAGACCCCGCTGACGCTTGCCGAAACGGCCTCCGTGTTCGGCGAGATGCTGACCTTCCGCAAGCTGCTTTCCGCCGCAAAGGACCCGATGCAGAGAAAGGTGCTGCTGGCCGGCAAGGTCGAGGATATGATCAACACCGTCGTGCGCCAGATCGCGTTCTACGACTTCGAATGCAAGCTGCACGACGCCCGGCGTCAGGGTGAGTTGACGCCGGATGATATCAATGCGCTGTGGATGTCGGTGCAGGCCGAAAGCCTCGGCCCGGCCTTCGACTTCATGGAAGGCTATGAGACCTTCTGGGCTTACGTGCCGCACTTCGTCCACTCGCCGTTCTACGTCTACGCCTATGCCTTCGGCGACGGGTTGGTAAACGCGCTCTATGCGGTCTACGAGGAAGGCGACGCCGACTTTCAGGCCAAATACTTCGACATGCTGCGCGCCGGTGGCTCGAAGCATCACAAGGACCTCCTTGCCCCGTTCGGGCTCGATGCCACCGACCCGGCGTTCTGGGACAAGGGGCTCGGCATGATCGCAGGTTTCATCGACGAACTCGAGAAAATGGAAACATGAAAATGAAAAAGACCCTCCTGGCCGCGCTGGCAGGCATCGTCCTGGCCACTTCGGCCTCGGCCTCCCCGATCGACGGCAAATGGGCCTGCCACGAAAACATGGACCGCAACGGGCTGAAAGGCACGATACGGTCGTCGGTGGACTTCCGCCCGGACGGATTGTTCCTCGCGGCGATGGCCATGGACCTGCGCAAGCTCGTGGTGCCGATCAAGGTCGTGTTGCTCTATCAGGCGAACTGGACCTACCGCGACGGCAAGCTTTTCGAGACCCCGAAGAGCGTGCGCATCGACAGCTTTACCGTGGTCGGAGCCGACATGATGGGCGGCGACATGGCCAAGGAACTCGAGGCCGACCTGATGCGCACCGACGGCGTGCCGCCCGATGTCGTCGTGATCTCCGAGAACAACTTCGAACTGCGCCAGCCGGGCCGGGTCGTCTCCTGCACCCGGTAGAGCGCTATTTCAGCTGACTGTCCTTGCTCGCGCGCCGGTTGACGCCGGGGCGCGGCTTGTAGGTGGCGTCACGTTCGGACTGACAGTCGATGCAGAGCTTGACCCCGGGGACCGCGTTGCGGCGGGCCTCGGGGATCGGTTCGCCACAATCGGCACATTCCCGCAGGCTTTCACCCACAGGTCCACGGCGCGCCTTGAGCCGTTCAAGCTCTTCGGCGATCGAGGCTTCGATCTGCTCGTTTACGGCCCCGTCGCGGGCCCAGCCACCTGCCATGATGCACCCCCACGCCCCAGCATAGGGGCTACACGTGCGCGCTCAAGCCTGCGCGCGGTTCAGTCCCGCGGACCCCATTGTTCGAAGGGAAACGGCTTGTCCTCGGTCGCGCCGGTCTGAAACCGCGCGATCCGCGCCAGCCAGTCCGCCAGATCCTTGCCGAAGGCCGCGATCGGTTCGTTCTTTTCCTTGCCGAACAGCAGCCAGAGGAACTGCACGATCGTGGCGACCCCCAAAACGAACTGGCCGATCCAGAACAGGGCGGCGAACAGCAGCATCCACAGCCCGCGCAGCCAGACGTTGTCGTCGTCGTCGTCGTCGTCGTTCATCTCGAACGCATCGTCGTCGATCCCCGGCTCCTCGAGCACCTGGGGCTCGATCTCATCCACCGGCTTTTTCGTCGTTTTCTTGACCATGTCCGTCCCTTTCCGTCAGAGCGCGATTTCGTACGCAGCAGGTCCTTGGTGGCGTCCACGACCAGCGCATCTTGCAATGCCTTCGGCAGATTGTCGCGACGTTTACCGTCGGCGCCGACGCGCTGGCCCGGAGCCATTTCCTCGATCTCGGTCAGCCCCTTTGCCGCGTCCCTGGTTCGCCAGAAACCGCGCCGGACCGTCATTTGCCTGCACCACAAGTGACTTTTCCGACCTCATGTTACCCGCCTTCGGCAGAGGACACATGGCCATCGGACCCCTTGTTTTCAAGGCTGGTATGGTCGGATCACCCGATCTCGACCGCCACGTCGAAGACCCTGTCGATCATCGCCTGGGTGCCGCGCGAGAACTCCAGCGGGCAGGGATAGGGGGTGCCGTCCTGCACGGAGCGGCCGAAATTCTGCACCTGTTCGACATATTGGTTGACCCGCGGCCAGCGTTCGATGCGGATCGTGCCGTCAAGCGCGCGGATCTCGACGCGCGCCTCGCCAAAGACGCCGGGGTTGAAGGGCGCGCGCAGGGTGATGGTGCCGCGGTCGCCCTGGATCACCACTTCCTGCCGCTGGGGCAACCGCATCGAGGTCATCGCCGAATAGGTAAAGCGGCCCTGCGGCCCCTCCATTTCCCCCACCACCTGCGCCCAGGTGTCGACCTCGTTCTCGCGCTTGACGCGCGCCGAAAGCTCGACCGGCTCGGCCCCGGTGGCGAAGCGCACCGAGGAATAGGTATAGACGCCGATGTCGCGGATGCCGCCGCCGCCGGTGCCGGGCCGATTGCGGTAGTTGCCGCTGTCGGCGCGGTTGTCGTAGGAAAACGCGGTGTCGACATGGTCGACCTTGCCAATCTCGCCCGACCGGATCAGCTCGCGCACCCGGACCCATTGCGGGTGATGCACGATCATGTAGGCCTCGGCGATCAGCAGCCCGGTCTGGTCGCGCAGCGAGATCAACTCGTCGATCTCGCTGGCCACCATGGCGATCGGCTTTTCGCAGAGCACATGCTTGCCGGCGCGCGCGGCCTTCTTGGCCCATTCGACGTGCAGGTGGTTGGGCAGCGGGATATAGACCGCGTCGATCGCGTCCCATTCCAGCATCGCGTCATAGTCGAGAAACACGTCGAGGCCGGGGCAGAACGCCTCGAACGGCGCCGCCTTCTCGTTGGTCGAGGTCGCCAGCGCCACCAGACGGTTGCCGGCGGCGGCGTTGATCGCCGGCCCCATGTGTTGCGCCGCGAACTTCGCGGCCCCCAGAATACCCCAGCGCAGTGCGTCCGCCATGTCGTCCTCCTTGATCCGCCCGCAGCCTATGCGCGGGCGCGGGCGGGTGCAACGGCATGGGCCGCCGCAGCCACCGGCATCAGATCACGTTCAGGCGGTTTCGAGCAGGCCCTTTTCGGCGGCGAGATCCTGCATCTTCTTTTGCAGCTTCTCGAAGGCGCGCACCTCGATCTGGCGGATGCGTTCGCGGCTGACGCCGTATTGCCCCGACAGGTCTTCGAGCGTCACTGTCGTGTCGGACAGGCGGCGCTGGGTCAGGATGTCCTTCTCGCGGTCGTTCAGGACCGTCATCGCTTCGGCCAGCATCTCGCGGCGCACCTCAAGCTCGTCGCGCTGCTCATAATCGCCCGCCTGATCGGCGTCCTCGTCCTCGAGCCAGTCCTGCCACTGCATCGCCCCTTCGCCATCGGCCGAGATGGTGGCGTTCAGGCTGGCGTCGCCCCCGGACATCCGCCGGTTCATCGAGATCACCTCGTCCTCGGTGACGTTGAGGTCATGGGCGATGCGCGCCACGTTCTCGGGCCGCATGTCGCCGTCTTCGAGCGCGCCGATCCGCGCCTTGGCCTTGCGCAGGTTGAAAAACAGCTTTTTCTGCGCCGACGTCGTGCCCAGTTTCACCATCGACCACGAGCGCAGGACATATTCCTGGATCGAGGCGCGGATCCACCACATTGCATAGGTGGCGAGGCGAAAGCCCTTTTCCGGGTCGAATTTCTTGACCGCCTGCATCAGGCCGACATTGGCCTCGGAGATCACCTCGGCCTGCGGCAATCCGTAGCCGCGATAGCCCATGGCGATCTTGGCGGCGAGGCGCAGGTGGCTGGTGACAAGCTGGTGCGCCGCCTCGGTGTCCTGGTGGTCCACCCAGCGTTTCGCCAGCATGTATTCCTGTTCCGGCTCAAGCATCGGAAACTTGCGGATTTCCTGCAGATACCGGTTCAACCCGCCTTCTGGCGTCGGGGCCGGCAGATTCGCTAGATTGGCCATGTTCACTCCCGTCTTCTCGCCCCGAATGTTTCGGGGATTAACATTAATATGGAACCCAAGCCTTCCCGTCAAGATCGCGGGTCGGCTCGTACCATACAGGTTTGAACGAAGTATGAACCTGTTTCCGTCGAAGCGACAGGGCGATCACGCGGATGTGCGGAAGGTTTCAATCAGGTTTGCCATGTCGTCGGGCAAGGGCGCCTCGAACCGGAGAACCTCGCCCGAGACGGGATGGATGAACCCCAGCGTCGCGGCGTGCAACGCCTGCCTCGGGAACAGCCGCGCAGCCTCGGCCGCCGCCTCGCCCACCGCGCGGGCCGAGGCGCGGCGCCGTCCGCCATAGACCGGATCACCGATCAGCCCGTGGCCGACATGCGCCAGATGCACCCGGATCTGATGCGTGCGTCCGGTCTCGAGCCAGCAATCGACCAGCGCCGCGACCCCCGGCGTGCCGAAGCTCTCGACCACCCGCGCCCGCGTCACCGCGTGGCGGCCACCGGAAAACAGCACCGCCTGTTTCTGCCGGTCGGTCTTGTGGCGCGCCAACTGCGTGGTGATCTTGAGCACGTTGCCCGGCTCGAAACTGACGCCGCGGATGCCCTTGAGGCGTGGATCGCCCGCGTCGGGCACGCCATGCACCAGGGCGCGGTAGTGCCGCTCGACTGTGTGTTTCTCGAACTGCTCGGCCAGCCCGTGATGCGCCATGTCGGATTTCGCCACCACCAGCAGGCCGGACGTGTCCTTGTCGATGCGGTGCACCACGCCGGGGCGCCTTTCGCCGCCGACACCCGACAGCGTATCGCCGCAATGCGCCAGCAGCGCGTTGACCAGCGTGCCGGCGGGTGAACCCGGCGCGGGATGCACCACCATGCCGGCAGGCTTGTCGATCACGATCAGCGCGTCATCCTCATAGACGATCTCGAGCGCGATGTCCTCGGCCGCGATGTGGCTGTCGGCGGCCTCGGGCACGGTGATCTCGAACACCTCACCCTCGGCAACCCTGGCGCGTGGGTCGGCCATGACCTCGCCCGCGCGCATCACCGCGCCCACCTCGATAAGCCGGGCAAGTCGCGAGCGCGACAGGGCCGCCGCCTCTGGCACATCGCGCGCCAGCGCCTTATCAAGACGCGGCGGCGGGTTTTCCCCGATGATGACCCGCACGATTGCGGAAGGCTGCGACATGGACGAGGCTCCGACACCCGAGGACGCGACCGGCGTGGTGCGTTATCTGAAACTGCTGGTCACGGCACTGAGCGTGACGATGATCGCAGGCTTCATAGTGCTGATCGCGGTGGTTGTCATGCGCTTCAATGCCGAGGGCACCATTCCGCTGCCCGACGCCATCGCCCTGCCCGACGGCGCGCGTGCCAGCGCCATCACCCGCGGGCCGGACTGGCTGGGCGTGGTGACGGATGACGGGCGCATCCTGATCTATGAGCTTGACGGCGAGACGTTGCGCCAGGAAATCGCCGTTGCACCCGGCGGTTAGGTCGGAAGCCTCCGGCGGGAGTATTTTTTCGCCAAGATGAAGACGCAGCGTGTCTATTCGATCCGCGTCCAGGTCTGTTTCGAGCACAACAGCCCGCCGGCGACGCAACCCGACAGCGCCAGCGCATTTCCGTCTAGCTGCATCTTGCCGATATAGGTCTTGTCGTTGGATGGCCGCCAGACGCTGCCGCGATAGCTGCCGCTGCCGCTGCCGTTGTTCTCCATGTTGATGACCATCACCTTGCCGAGGTTGGGCGATTGGTACTCGCCACTGGAATCGAAGGTGCGCCTGATCCAGCCGCAGGTCTTGCCACCCGAGCAGCCTGCCATTTCGACATAGGCATAGGAGCCGTCATCGACCTCGGTCTGCCACATTCCCCAGACCGGATCGTCGGCCAGCGCGGGAAATGCCGAGGCGAGGGTCAGCGCGGCGGCGGCGAGCAGGTGTTTCATCGGTTTCCTCCGGTTCGTTTCGTGCCATTCTGTCGCCGCGGCGGGCACGGTTCAAGCAAGACCTGCGGGGATGGGCGTGCTTGTCGATCTTTCGCGCATGTGCCAGAAGCCCGGCGGACAGAATTGGGAGCGCGCCATGATCCTCTACCCCGCCATCGACCTCAAGGACGGCCAATGCGTGCGCCTGTTGCGCGGCGAGATGGCGGCGGCCACGGTCTTCAACGACGACCCGGCAGCACAGGCACGGGCGTTTCAGGCGGCGGGCTGCGAGTGGATCCACCTTGTCGATCTCAACGGCGCCTTCGCGGGTGAGCCGGTCAACGCCGCCGCGGTCGAGGCCATTCTGGCGGCGATCGACGTGCCGGCGCAGCTTGGCGGCGGCATTCGCGACATGGCCACGATCGAGCGCTGGCTTGGCAAGGGGCTGGCGCGCGTGATTCTCGGCACCGTGGCGGTGGAAAACCCGGGCCTCGTGCGCGAGGCGGCGCGGGCCTTTCCCGGCCAGGTCGCCGTGGGCATCGACGCGCGCGCCGGCAAGGTCGCCACCAAGGGCTGGGCCGAGGAGACCGACGTCGAGGTCACCGATCTGGCGCAGAGTTTCGAGGACGCGGGCGTTGCCGCGATCATCTATACCGACATCCAGCGCGACGGCGCGATGCAGGGCCCGAACATCGAGGCGACGGCGGCGCTGGCGCGGGCGGTGTCGATCCCGGTGATCGCCTCGGGCGGGGTTTCTTCCATCGCCGACCTGATCGCGCTGCGCGATTGTGGGGCACCGCTCAACGGCGCGATCTCGGGGCGTGCGCTGTATGACGGGGCGATCGATCTGGCTCAGGCGCTGGCGGCGCTGCGCGGCTGAAGGCGCGCCGCGCGCCAGAGGACCCCAACCCCCCAGCCCAGCGACACAGGCACGGTGCCAAAGGCCACGCCCGCCTGACCTTCCAGCGCGCCGACGTTTTCCCAGATCGGCACCGCGATGAACGCGGTGATGACCGGCGCGAGGGGAAACAGCAGGTGCCGGCGGACCGCGCCGGGTGCGCCGAAGCTGACCGGCCCTGCCCTGCCCAGCCGCCACATCGCCCAGAGTGTCAGCCCGGCCATGATCGGGAACACCAGCCGTATCGGCGCCGGGCTGGCAATCGTCTTGCCGACCCAGAGCGCCAGCGCCAGACCCGGCACGATCAGCGCCACCCAGAGCGGCGGGCGCGGCACCTGTCCGATCCGGTCCAAGGCGATCAGCCCCAGCGGCACCACCAGCCCGATCCCTGCCAGGTAGAACAGCGTCACATCGCCGGGCGGCATGACATCGCGCTCGCTCGGCCAGAAGGTGGCGAATGTCGCACCGAACAGTCCCAGCCCGACCAGCGCCAGCAGGTGCCGCCACAGTGGCCAGTGCGGCGCGACGCGCGCCATGCCGAAGACGCAGACGCTGGTGATCAGCGCGTGCCAGGCCAGCGGTGTCCAGACCAGATGGAACGGAAAGGACCGATAGAGCTCGTCGACAACCACGCCCTCGATCAGCAAGCCCATCAGCGCGCCGCCCAGAAACACCCCCCTGATGCCGCTGATGCCGCTCAGGCCGACGGCGGTCAGGACCACGGCGCAGGCCAGCGCATAGGCCAACCAGGTTATAAACCAGCTGAAAACAGTCAGGTCAGGCTGCGGCGCCGACCAGAAGAAGCTCTCGCTCGCCCAGACCGCGATCAGGCCAAGCGCGAAGGATGCGATGATGTAGCGCAACGTTTCGATGCCGACCTCCTGCGCCGGGATGCGTCATCCTAGCACGCCGGAGGCGCAGCCGGGGGCTTTTCCTTTTGCCGTGCGCGCCGTAAAGGTGGGACATGTTGAAAACCCGCATCATCCCCTGCCTTGACGTCGCCGATGGCCGCGTCGTCAAGGGCGTGAATTTCGTCGACCTGGTCGATGCCGGCGACCCGGTCGAGGCCGCGAAAGCCTATGACGCGGCGGGGGCGGACGAGCTGTGTTTTCTAGACATCCACGCCACGCACGAGAACCGCGGCACGATGTATGATCTGGTCAGGCGCACCGCCGAGCAATGCTTTGTGCCGCTGACCGTGGGCGGCGGTGTGCGCACCGAGGACGATGTGCGCAAGCTGCTCCTGGCCGGGGCTGACAAGGTGTCGTTCAACTCGGCAGCCGTCGCCAACCCCGATGTGGTTGCCGCGGCCGCCGACCGATTCGGCTCGCAGTGCATCGTGGTCGCCATCGACGCCAAGACCGTCGCGCCGGGGCGGTGGGAGATCTTCATCCATGGCGGGCGGCGCGCCACCGGCATCGACGCGGTGGAATTCGCGCGCACCGTGGCGGCCAAGGGCGCAGGCGAGATCCTGCTGACCTCGATGGACCGCGACGGCACCCGTGCCGGCTTCAACATTCCCCTGACCCGCGCGGTGGCCGATGCCGTCGACGTGCCGGTGATCGCATCCGGAGGCGTCGGCACGCTCGATCATCTGGTCGAGGGCGTGACCGAGGGCCATGCCAGCGCCGTGCTGGCCGCCTCGATCTTTCACTTCGGCGATTTCACCATCCGCGAGGCCAAGCAGCACATGGCCGCCGCGGGCATTCCCGTGAGGCTGTGACATGACCGCGCTGGACCGGCTGGCCGAGACGATCGAGACGCGCCGCGGCGTGTCGCCCAAGGACAGCTGGACGGCGGCGCTGCTGTCGCGCGGGCCGGAGAAATGCGCCGAGAAGTTCGGCGAGGAAGCCATCGAGGCGATCATCGAGGCGGTCAAGGGCGACCGCGACAAGCTGATCGGCGAGGCGGCGGATGTGCTCTATCATCTCTTGGTGATGCTGACCGCGCGCGAGGTCACGCTGGGCGACGTGCAGGCCGAGCTTGAACGGCGCGAGGGCAGATCGGGCATTGCCGAGAAGGCATCGCGGGACTGACCTGACCGGGTTGCCCGCTTTGTTGCAAGAGGAGCGTTCCGATGGAGTTCGATAACCTGCTCGACATCGCCTTCAGGCAGGCACTGGAAAACGGCGATCTCGACGATCTGCCGGGTGCGGGCAAGCCCCTGGACCCGGCGAGTCTCAACACCGATCCCTTCGCGCATGTCTATCGTGAAGCCGAGGTCATGACGCCTTTCGGTGCGCTCCAGCGCCAGATCGACAGCGCCCGCACCCGGCTGGCAGCCGAGGCCGACCCTGCGCGGCGCCGGGCGATCCAGGCGGAGATTTCCGCGCTCGAGACGCGCAAGGCGATCGAGATGGAAACCTTTCGCCGCTACAGCTAGGCGCGGACGCCCTGCCTCAGCCGCGGCGCTCGAGTTCGATATGGGGGCAGCGGTTCTCGACGAAGTTGAGACCCTTCTCGGCGGCCAACGCACGGGCTTCATCGCTTTTCACGCCCAGTTGCAGCCAGATGGTGCGCAGGTCCGGCAGTGCCGCAAGCGCCGCCTCGACCACCGGCATCACCGCGTCCGAGCGGCGAAAGACGTCGAGCATGTCGACCTTGGCATCGGCGGGAATGTCGGCCAGCGAGGCCACCACCGGCTCGCCGAAAAAGTCCTGCCCGGCCAGACCGGGATTCACCGGGATCACCCGATACCCCTTCTTTTTAAGATACCGGGCGACGCTGTTGCTGGGCCGGTCCGGGTTCGCGGAATAGCCCACCAGCGCGATCACGCGGGTCGTGTCGAGGATCGTGGCGATGTCGGGTTGGGTGTGTTTGTCGGTCATGGCCCCGAGATAGGCAACGCCTTGGCCAAGGGGAAGAGGGGACGACTGCCTCGGAACGAAAAAAAAGCGCCCGGTAGGTCCGGGCGCAGTTTGTGGAACGAGGGACAGTGAAGTGAGATGACGGGAGTTCCAAACCCGTTCTCGCTATAACAGATAGGTCGCCACACCGCTTTGAGAAGATCACATGACCAAAATGTGAAGATATCGCCCGCGCGAGCGGGATTCGCCTTGTCTCAACCTGTCCGTGGCCAGATGCCGGAACCCGCGCTACCGCCCCTGTCGCGCGGCATACAGCGCCACCGCCGCGGCGTTGGAGACGTTGAGCGAGCCGAAGGCGCGCGCGAACGGGATGCGCACGACGATGTCGCAGGTGGCGCGGGTCTTGTCGCGCAGCCCCGGCCCCTCGGCGCCCAGCACCAGACCGACGGGCCGGTCGACCAGGCCCGCGAGGGTCTCGGGAAGCTCGCCTTCCGCCTCGCCGTCGAGGCCAACGAGGGTGTAGCCCATCGCCTGAAGCCGCCCCATCGCGTCGGCCAGGTTGGTCACGCGCAGATAGGGCTGACGCTCGAGCGCGCCCGATGCGGTCTTGGCCAGCGCGCCGGTTTCGGGCGCCGAATGGCGGCTGGGGGCGATCACCGCCGCCGCCCCGAACACCTCGGCCGAACGCAGGATCGCGCCGACATTGTGCGGGTCGGTCACCCGGTCGAGCAGCACCACCAGCGGCGCGGCCTCGCCCGCGACCACGCAGCGCTCGTCAAGGCTGCCCCAGTCGAGCGCCCTGACCTCGAGCGCAGCACCCTGATGCACCGAGCCGGGGTCGAGTGGTGCCGGAAACTTGCGCGGATCGGCGATCTCGGGCTCGAGCCCGCCCGCCGCGATCGCCTCGCCCAGCCGGTCGGCGGCATTGCGCGTGATCACCAGCCGCAGCTTTTCGCGCGCCGGGTTCACCAGCGCGTCACGCACCGCATGCAGGCCGAACAGCCAGACGGTTTCAGCCGCCGACGCCCGGCGCGCGCGCTCCTTCTCGATCACCCATTTCGGTTTCTCGACCACATCCGCCCCCATATCCAGTGCGCGCGGGACAATGCGACCCGCCCCGGACGAGCGCAAGGGTTTTTCAGCTTGACGGAGCGTTGGGGCGCTTGTATCCCCGCCTCGATCCGGAGCCAACGGCACCGGTTCGGGCGACGGGCTGCAAGGTGCGGCAGCGGACTGTAACTCCGCCGGGGAGACCCACGCCTGGTTCGATTCCAGGGTCGCCCACCATTCCTTCTCAAGTCAATGACCTAGGCTGCGTGAATCGCAGGTGGGCCACAACGGGCGCACCCCCTCGCGCTGGCTGGCTGCCCCTTACGGCGCCCAGCGCAGGAAGTTCGCGATGATCGCAAGCCCCGCCGCCTGGCTCTTCTCCGGGTGAAACTGCGTGCCGAAGATCGAACCCTTGCCGACGATCGCGGTGATCTCGCCGCCATAGTCGCAATGCGCCAGGCGATGCGCCGGATCGGCCACGGTGAAGTGGTAGGAATGCACGAAATAGGCATGTTCGCCGGTTTCGATACCGTCCAGCACCGGGTGGGCGTGGTCGATCACCAGATCGTTCCAGCCCATATGCGGCACCTTCAGCGCCGGATCGGCCGGCGCGATCGGCACAACCTCGCCACCGATCCAGCCGAAGCCCGGCGTGTCGCGGTATTCGCGGCCAAGATCGGCCAGCATCTGCATCCCGATACAGATGCCGAAGAACGGCCGGCCCCTGACGTTGACCGCCTCGTCCATCGCCTCATAGATGCCGCGATGGTCAAACAGCGCCGCACGGCAGGCCGGGAACGCGCCGTCGCCGGGCAGCACGATCCGGTCGGCGCGCGCCACCACGTCGGGGTCCGAGGTCACAACCACCTCGCCCGCGTCCACCTCGCGCGCCATGCGCTGAAATGCCTTCTCGGCCGAGTGCAGGTTGCCGCTCTCGTAGTCGATCAGCGCGGTCAGCACCTCACAACGCACCCTTGGTCGAGGGGATCGCATCGGCCTTGCGCGGATCGGTCTCAACCGCGACGCGCAGCGCGCGGGCCACCGCCTTGAAGGCGGCCTCGGCGATGTGGTGCGCGTTGAAGCCGTGCAGCCGGTCGACATGCAGCGTGATGCCGCCATTGACCGCAAAGGCGGTGAAGAACTCGCGCACCAGTTCGGTGTCGAAGGTGCCGATCTTCTGCACCGGCATCTCGACGTTCCACACCAGATAGGGCCGCCCCGACAGATCGAGGGCGGCGCGCACCAGAGCATCGTCCATCGGCAGGTGACATTCGCCATAGCGCCGGATGCCGCGCTTGTCGCCCAGCGCCTCGGCCAGGGCACGGCCCAGGGCGATGCCGGTGTCCTCGACTGTGTGGTGATCGTCGATATGCAGATCGCCCTTGGCGCGGATCGTCATGTCGATCAGCGAATGGCGCGCAAGCTGGTCGAGCATGTGGTCGAAAAACCCCACGCCGGTCTGGTTGTCATAGGCGCCACTGCCGTCGAGATCGATCTCGACGCTGATTTCGGTTTCCGCCGTCGCACGGCTGACCTTGGCTTTGCGCATGGGACGCTCCCGTCTGGTTCGGGCCGCTTATAGGCGTCAGGGCGCAGCCTGAAAAGGCGGCAAATTCGGCTTGTTGGCCCCCGCGCCCCGTGCCACTCTGGCGCCGACCGAGCGAGAGGATCACCATGAGCACACCGGTAATCGTGCAACTGCGCTGCCGCCCCGGCACCACCTATGTGGTCGCCGATGCGATCATCCAGCGCGAAATCCACTCCGAGCTTTACTCGACCTCGGGCGAATACGACCTGATCATGAAGCTCTACATCCCCGCCGGCGAGGATATCGGCAAGTTCATCAACAGCCTCCTGCTCGACATCCCGAACATCGACCGCTCGCTCACCACGCTGACCTTCAAGGCGTTCTGACCAGGCCGCTTCATCTTGGCACAAATACTCATCTGCGCCGATCAGGTACAAGACCGGCGGGCGAATGGGGAATGATCCATAAATCTGCCCCATTCCGCGCCTAAATGAGTAACAAATGACCATGACGAACCCCGATCCGAAACCCCTCGCCCCAGCGCCGGGCCGCCAGATGCGTGACACGCTCATGCTGGCGGGACTGCTTGCGCTGGTCGTGATCGGGCTGATCGGGCTGGCGGCGGCGACGGGCTGGGAGGAAACTCTTGCCCAGATCGCCAAACTGACTTGGGCGCAGGTCGGCATCCTGCTGGCCCTGTCGCTGGTCAATTACCTCATGCGCGGGCTGCGCTGGCACATGTTTTCTCTTCGGCTCGGGTTGAATACCTCGCTGATCCAGAGCCTGCGCCACTTCCTTGGCGGTTTCGCAATGAGCGTGACGCCGGGGCGGGTGGGCGAGCTGGTCAGGATGCGCTGGATCCGGCGCGAAACCGGCTGGCCGTTCGAGCGCACGGCACCCCTGATGCTGGTCGACCGCGCCTCGGACCTTGCCGCGATGGGCCTGCTGCTGGGCGCAGCGCTGGCGTTGTCGGCCACCGGTATCGCCTTCGGCCTGCCGGTCACGCTGCTGGCGCTGGTCGGCGCGGTGGTGGCGACGCGCCCGGTCCTGCTGGCCGGGGTCGCAACATGGGGCCACCGCATCACCGGGCGCTTCACCCGTTTCTTCGCCAGGGTCCGCCGCGCCGCGCGGGCCTTGGCGGTGTTCTCGTCACCGTCGCTGATGGGCGTGGCGACCATCCTAGGGCTGATCGGCTGGTTCGCGGAAGGCTATGCCTTTCATCTGCTGCTCGCCTGGATGGGTTCGGACATCGGCCTTGCCAAGGCGGTGGCGATCTTCATCTTTTCCGGCCTCGCGGGCGGGCTGACCGGCGCGCCGGGTGGCCTTGGCGGGGCCGAGGCGGCGATGGTCGCGCTGCTCACGCTCGAAGGCGTGGGTTTCGACGCCTCGATCCCGGCCACCGCGATCATCCGTGTCACAACCCTCTGGTTCGCCATCGCGATCGGCCTTGCCGTCTTTCCGCTGGCCGAACGCCAATCACTGAGAAGAAAACATGCTCTGGAAAACGACTGACTATGCCGGCTGGGGCCGGGTTCACAAGGCGCATGGCGAGGTCGCGCGACCGGAACGCGCCTCGGACCTTGCCCGGCTCATGGACGAAACCCCTGCCCCTGCCTTCGGGATGCGCCGGTCCTACAACGACTCGCTCCTGAACGACGGCGGGCGGGTCATCGACATGACGCGGATGGACAAGATCCTCGGGTTTGACGCTGCTACCGGCGTGATCGAGGTCGAGGCCGGGGTGCAACTGGGCGAGCTTCTGCGCCTGTTCGCACCGAAAGGCTGGATTCCCGCCATCGTGCCCGGCACCGGCTTTCCGACTGTCGGCGGCGCCATTGCGCATGACATCCACGGCAAGAACCACCATGTTCTTGGCAGCTTCGGTCAGCATGTGCTGTCCGTCACCCTGCTGCAACCTGGCGGCAAGCGCGTCACCGCCAGCCCCGAGCGCAACAAGACGCTGTTTCGCGCCACGATGGGCGGGATCGGCCAGACCGGGGTGATCCTGTCGGCGAAACTGCAAATGATCGCCACACCCGGCACCGGGATGCGTGTGAAGGAGACCCGTGTCGGCGATTTCGACGAGTTCATCGATCTGCTCGACAAATCACGCTTTGACTACAACGTCGGCTGGATCGACGGCACCGCGAAGGGCGCAAGCCTTGGCCGGGGTATTCTGGAAGAGGCCGAACTGACCACCGGCATCGAGACCCGCGCCATGCCCGCGCTGACCGTGCCGATCGACCTGCCGGGTTTCGCGCTGTCGGCGCCGATCGTCCGGATGTTCAACGCCGCCTATTGGCGCAGGGTGCCGGCGCGCGGGCGCACCCATGTGATGCCGATCGCCCAGCACGTCTTTCCGCTCGACAAGCTCTACGACTGGAACCGGCTCTACGGCAAACGCGGCTTTCACCAGTTCCAATGCGTCGTGCCGGTGGACGCGGCCCCGGTGCTCAAGGACATCGTCGGGCGCATCGCCCATTCCGGCCTGTGCTCACCGCTCGCCGTGATCAAGCGGATGGGGTCCGGCCGTGCCGGGATGCTGTCCTTCCCGATGGAGGGCTATACGCTCGCCATCGACTTCCCCGCCCGCGACAAGGCGGTGCGCCTGATCCACGAGCTTGAGGCGATGAGCGTCGAGGCGGGCGGGCGGCTTTATCTCGGCAAGGACGCGCTGGCCTCTGGTGACACGATCAAGGCGATGTATCCCGAGTGGGAAGCCTGGGCCGCCGAGGCCGCCAAGGCCGATCCGGACGGGGTGCTGATCACCGACATGGTGCGGCGACTGGGGCTGAGGGGATAGACATGACACAGACCTGGATCATCCTTGGCGCGACCTCGTCGATGGCGCGCGCCTTTGCCCGCGAAATGGCCGAGGCGGGCGCGACGCTGGTGCTGGCCGGCCGCGACATGGACGAGATGAAGCGCATGGTGCCCGACCTCGAGGCGCGCGGCGCCGAGGACGCAAGCGCGATGAAGTTCGATGCCCGCGACCCTGCCACTTTCGGTGCCATCGTCGACCGGGTCGAGGGTGAACCCGGCGTAATCAACGTCGCCGTCTTCGTCGGCTCGATGCCCTCGCAAGCCGAGATCGACTCCGATCCGGCCCTGATCGAGAGCGTCGCCATCGACAACTTCACCGGCCCGGCGCAGTTTCTGGCCCGGATCGTGCCGGTGATGGAAAGCCGTGCCTCGGGCACTGTCGTCGGGGTCAGTTCCGTCGCGGGCGACCGCGGACGGATCGGAAACTACGTCTATGGCGCGGCCAAGGCGGGGTTCTCGACCTACCTTTCCGGCCTGCGCAACCGCCTGACGCGCTCGGGCGGGCACGTGGTGACGGTGAAGCCGGGGTTCACCGATACCTCGATGACCTGGGGGGTCGAGGGCATGTTCCTGGTCGCCTCGCCCGAGAAGGTGGCGCGCGACATCGTCAAGGCGGTCAGGAAACGCCGCAACGTGATCTACACGCCGGGGTTCTGGTGGGTGATCATGACGATCATCAAGCTGGTTCCGGAGCGGATCTTCAAGAAGCTGTCGATCTGAGCTGCGTTGAGCGCAGCGCGTTCGGCCAGGCAGGAACCGGGGCTCTGCCCCGAACCCAACCGTGAGTTGATGGTTGTTGCGAAACATATCCGAGAGTTGGGCGGGATGGCCAGCCGCCAAAAGAAGACCGCCGAGACCCATATGGATTTCGGCGGCGATCTTGTTTGGTGCGGAGATGTCCCGGGTGAGGGTAACCTTGTCGAGCAGGGCTGAGAGCAGGTCATGGGCCTCTGCGACGTCGTCGGGGTGACTGAGGAGTTCTCCCAAGCGCTGAAGAGCAGACGAGAGCGTCACCGCGCTGCTGGTGGGGGTGTCGGCCGCCCGGTCGACCATCGCTGCGATATCCCTCTCCTCGGCGTCGAGGGCTTCAAGCTCTCCTTCCAGAACGTCCAGGCGGCTAAGGAGCGACGCCGGGGCCCGCCCGTCTGAGATCGTATCCACGATATTCTCGACCTTGCGCTGCGCAGCTCTCCGGCGGCGCTTCAGCGCAGAGAGCCGGTCTTGTGCCGAGGGGCCGGCAAACGCATCACGCGCCGCCTTGAGTGCGTTGTCGAACCGATCCTCGAAGTCGGGGGACAAGAGCATCGGTGTCAGACGCGCGAAGATGCGCTGCTCAATCACCGATTGGCGGATGCTGGGCGAGACCGCGCAGGTCTGATTGCGCGCGCCGCGGCAACGGTAGTAATTGTTGCCTTGCTTGGTGATCTGCTGGCCGCAATGGCCGCAGACCAGAAGGCCGGACAGCAGGATCGTCGGTCGGCGGGCGGCGCGAGGATTGCCGCTTGTGGCGACTTTGCCGGCAGATTTTGCCATGGCAGCCCGCGCGGCCTCCCAGAGCTCGTCCGAAATGATCCTCATCTCGGGAATGATCTTGGTGATGGCCTTCTCCGGCGTGGAGAACACGCGCTTCACGCCGGTATCGGGATCGAAGCTGGTTTCATTGCGGCCATAGCGTGCCTCGCCGAGATAGAGGCGGTTGCGCAAGATTCCCTCGCCGCGCGTGACATTGCCGCGCAACGTGCTTTCCGACCAGGCACCGCCGGTGGGGGACGGAATGCCGTCGCGGTTGAGGCCGCCGACAATCGCGCGGCCCGATAGACCGCGCGCGGTTTCCTCGAAGATTCGGCGCACCACCGCAGCCTGCTCATCGTCAACGGCACGGTTCAGATTCACGTCGGCATCGATCTTGCGGTAACCGTAGGCCAGGCTGTGGAGCCGATCATCGGCCAGGAGGCGCCGCTCGAGGCCACGGCGGGTGTGCTCGGCGACGGATTCCGCATAGGACTGAGCGCCCCACGACCTCAGCATGATCGACATCGTGTCCTGTTTACCCTCGGTGACAGAGTGCATGTCGATCCGCAGATGCACGAACTGGTCGAAGCTGGTGATGGCATGGCTGACCCGACGGGTCAGGCGGTCGACGGCCTCGAATACAAGCACGTCGAACTGGCGCGCATTGGCCGCATCGAGCATCGCCTTGAAGCCCGGCCGCTGCTTGGTCTTGCCCGATATCTCCTTGTCGGAGAAGACGGCGACGACCGGCCAGCCCTGCCTTTTACAGAGATCACGGCACATGGCCTCCTGGTCTTGCAGCGACGTCTCTTTCTGAAGCTTTGAGGAGTAGCGGACATAGATCGCAGCGCGCATCACTGATCACTCCTTTGGCTCGGGGCGGCATCGGTGTTCGCGGGACAGGCAGCCTCGGAGATGCGGCGTGCCTCGGCGCGAGCGAGGAGCGTCACGAGGCCGCTGAAGGCGACGAAAGCCGGATCGGCTTTATCGTTGGTGGCGTTGGCGGGTTGCGGATTGGTGGTCATCGGATGTGTCCTTCAAACGGGGTTGATTGCGAGCGCTCGAGAGAAGAGTGGGAGCGACCAGAACCGCGCGGAAACTTTGGCGGCGAATTTGGTTTGAAAATGCGCAGAACAGTCTGTGCGGGCACACCGACTTGGGTGCAGCAGGAGGGTACGTCGGCGTGCCTTGGCGCGGGCCGTGTGGCCCGCGCATCCCGGTTATCAGGGCTCGATGTTCATCTTTTCGAGCGCGCGGCGGGTCTCGATGAGACCGCCAATCGCGTGAGGTGTTTCGAGAAAATCGAGCAGGATCGTGAGGGCGCGAGCAAGGTCGTTTGCTTCTGTGCTCCGTTCTGACTGACGCCAGACGGCTGGAAAGACATTGCAAGGATCGTTGTCGATCATCTCGATCTCGGTGGTGCCCTCGAGGATCGCGCAGCTGATCTGATCGATCAACTTCTCCCGTGCTTGCGTAACGAGGGCGTCGAAGTTTGCGAGGGAGAACGGAGGCTGTTCAGACATTTGCTGTTCCTTTATTTTGCGTGATGGCCGCGCAGAGGGCGCGGTTCCGCTTTGAGAAACCGCGTTCCTCTCGCTGCCATTGACTGCGCTCCTTATCCTCGTTTCGGCGGTTCTCTGCGGCGATGTCGGCTTCTGCGCATATCCGGGCACGAATTGTGTTCATGCGATCGAGAAGCGGGCCGTCGAGTCGCCCAGCGCGTGGCGTGGCCGTGTTGCGGTGGGGCTCAAAAAACCAAGATTGTCGACGGAGACGGTGATCCGCCGCGCGCCGATAAAGCGGGTGGGCGTTCTGAGACCTGCCGCGGTCATCGCGGCGGCGCGTTTGACGATAGCCGATTAGCCCCGGTTTGCCGGAGTCCTCGCCGAGGTGCCGTAAGCGAGCGTAACGAGGCGGGGATCCTTGAAAATTCGATTGCTTCCCACCGTCGAGTGGGAGTCAGAAAGCACCTATGCATAGGACCAATTTACATGACACGACGCGGCGGCGCGCCGTCGCGAGGTCTCAGGCCCAGACAGGATAAATTGCCCTCCGCCGCAAGAGGGCACCTCGATTATTGATCCATTTCGGTCGCGCATAGGGGACTGGTCGAGGCCGGTCATTGCGCGCCTCCCGCCATGGTCTTGCCCTGGAGCAGCGCACGGTTCCGTTCGGCCGCTGCGCGACCTTCTTGCCACCACCGGCGGCGCTCATTCTGGCGGGCGCGACGGTGGTCGGCCGCGATATCGGCAAGCGCATGCATGCGAGCGCGCAGCGCGTGCAGCCGCTCCATCAGCGCCGGGTCCAGCCGGCCGATGCGCGGGTCGCCATGGGTCGCTGTCTCGAAGCCCGAATTTGCGAGGCTGACGATCAGCGTGCGGTTCGCGGTGAACCGCGTTGGCCGGTTCAGGCCGGCGGTGGCGATCGAGTCCTCCTGTCGGATGATGACCTCGCGGCCCCGGTTCGAAGCACCATAAGCAGAAGTGCCGTAGGCGAGCTTGACAAACCCCTGCCCGCCCAGGCGTAGCGTTTCGAGCACGAGACAGGGCCGGCGCTTCGGCGCCTCGCCTTCGGGAAGGTCTTCGGTGGTGGGAAAGCGGAAGAGGACAACATCGCCGATCGCGATGTC
>JBLWUQ010000014.1:0-80534 GCA_048268845.1 Maritimibacter sp.
GTCGGCGTGGCCGGGGCAGTCGACGTGGGCATAGTGCCGCGAGTCGGTCTCGTATTCCACGTGCGACGTCGAGATCGTGATCCCGCGCGCCTTCTCTTCCGGCGCCGCGTCGATCGCGTCATACGACTTGAAATCGCCGAAATACTTCGTGATCGCAGCCGTCAGCGTCGTCTTGCCGTGGTCAACGTGACCAATCGTGCCGATGTTCACGTGCGGTTTGGTACGTGCAAACTTTTCCTTAGCCATTGGCCGTGCGCCTCGTCATTGGGGGGTTCCACGCGAACCCGGTTCGTTTCCGCGCGCTCGTTACTGTGTTGATTTCGGAAAATCAAGCGTGCGTGTTCAGGATTCCGCCGCCACAACCGGGGTCGAGCCCGGCATCGGCGTCAGTGGCTGCACCGGACGGCCCGGCGAGGTGGTCGCGGGGTCCATCAGCGAGGCGTCGCCAAAGAACTCGTCGTTCTCGAGCATCCAGACATGGATCGACTTGGCCAGGTTGCGCGACAGGCTGACCATCTGCTCCTCGGCGGTGCGCGTCATGCCGCTGCCGACGATCACGTCGCCGCCTTCCTCGAAGACGGTGAACTGCTTGGCCTCGCCGGTCATCAGCGCGCCGGTGGCGTCGTCATAGACCCGCACATCGGCGATCAGCACGCTTTTCGGCGCGGCGACGATGGGAATACCGGGCTGCGCCAGCACATAGCCCAGGATGGCCACCGAGATATGGTAATACTGGTCGCCGTCATAGCGGCTGAAACGCTCGTTGATCGCGCTACGCATGCCCATGATCCACTCGTCATCCGTGACCCGCCGCGAGGCCGGGCCGACCTCGGGATCGTTCACCGTGACGATGTTGAAGCCCAGCAGGAACCGGCCCATTTCCTGCGGCGTGTCCTCGAGGTCGTTGATCGCGCAGGCGGACAGGGCAAGGACGGCACCGGCGAACAGGCTGGCGAGTTTGGCAATTCGGATCATGCGTGGCAGCTCCTGACAGGATTCGGCTCTGGATACCCTGTCAGGCGCTGTCGTGCAAACCTTCGCGGTCAGGCGCGGCAACCACGTTCAGGGTTTCTTGCCGCCACCGATCCGCGTGCCGTCGGTGCCTTGCCGCTTGTCACCGCCGCGCCGGTCCTCTGGCGCGGTCGTGTCGGGCTCTGCAGCCGCGCCGCAGATCGACCGCAGCGCGTGCCATTCGGCAGCATCCAGAGCCGGCGCGCCGATACGGCCGCGCCCCTCGGCCAGCGCCTGCGCCTCGAGCGAGGCCTCGATCCGGGCGGTCATCTGCGGGTGCGAGGCGAAATGCGCCGCCAGCCCCTCGGCATCGCCGTATTCGTCGCGCAGCCGCTGGAAGAACGTGCCGAGCGCCGCCGGTGGCAGCCCCGCATCAATCAGCTTTTCATGGGCATAATCGTCAGCGCCGCCCTCGGCCTTCTGGCTGTATTTTGCGTTGATCAACTGGTTCGCCAGCATCAGAACCACCGTCCCCCCCGCGAAATCTCCGAAGATCAGCCCGAGCACCCCGATCGAGCCCGCCAGCCGCAGCGCATCGCGGGTCGGGTCGCGGTTGACGACATGGCCGATCTCATGCGCGAACACCGCCGCGACTTCCTCGGGGTTCCTGGCCTCGTCGATCAGCCCGCGAAAGATGATGATCCGCCCGCCGGGCAGGGCGAAGGCGTTGACCAGATCGTGGTCGAGGACCGTGACGGTCAGGGGATAGGGCAGATCGTCCTCGGCGCCGATACGCGCGCGCATCGTCGCGAGCGCCGCCAGACCCTCGGGGGATTCGCAGACGCCGACGGGAACGAAGGTCTCGCCGCCCAGCGCGGTGCGGATCTGCTCATAGGTGGCATCGCCCAGCGCGCGCTCGCCATCCGGCGGCAGCAGCATCGCCAACTGGTCGGCCATGATCGGGACCAGCCCGAAGATGATGACGGCGACCGAGGCGATCGCGCCCCCGGCCCAGCCCAGCAACCTGCCCTTTCGTTCGACCGGCGGGCGGCGGGTCAGCGCGGGCGCAGCGGCCTTCACCCGGTCGATCAATGCCGTATCACGCAGGATGACGCGGGCCAGCGTCAGCACCCCGGCGGGCGCAAGAATAAGCGCATCGCTGTCGGCCTGATCGCGCAGCACGCGCAGGTCGGGCAGCATCCAGTCGAGGTGTTTGCCGTCCGGCAGGGCAATCCGCAGCCGGTCATGGGTCAGCGAAAGACCGACCCGATGCACAACCGCGCATTCCCCGTCGAGGAAATCCGCGAAGGCGTCATATGTCGCCAGCGTGTTCAGAACCCACCCCCCAGCGGCAGGGCATCGGCAAAGCCTTCGGCCTCGGCAAATTCATCGCGCGCGCGTTGGCGGACTTTGGCCAGCGCGCCGGGGTTGAGGATCTCGGTGGTCTCGGCGAAGTGGCGCACCAGCGGCATCTTGATGAACACCTCCTTGAGAACCCCCCAGAACAGGAATACCGAGAAATAGGCGACAACCCCCAGAAGCGTGATGATCCATGCCGGAATGGCGGCGAGATTCGTCAGGTTGTCGAAGCCCCTTTCCAGCAGTTCCGGGTCGATCACGCTGACGGCAAGGCCCAGGATCATCATCAGCCCGAACACCAGCGCGGTCAGCAGCCCCGAAATCGCGAGGCTTCCCAAGAGGTAGATACCAACGATACTCCCGCCGCGCGGATGGCAACGAAAACCCGCCCCGCCGACGGTTTTCGCCTCGGTCAGCCGCTTGAAGCTCTCGGCCCGCCAGTAACCAAGGCCAAGCCCGGTCCAGAGCGCGCCCATCAGGATTGCGATCACCCAGATCGGATCGCCGGTCGCGGAAATCGCCAGAGACCCGCCGCCGACGATCGCAGCGCCAAGATAGACGTGCTTCATGGCGCCCATCAGGTCCTGCCAGCGCCCGCCCTGCTCGAACTTCGCATCGCCATACCAGGTGCGGTCGGTGCGGTATTTCTCAAGCGCGAAGGTCATGCGCGGCCACAGGATGCCGAGCGTCAGGATCGTGATCGCCCAATGCAGCATCGCGCGCCAGACATAGCCCTTGACGCCGGGCTCCAGCCCGAAACGGATGCCGCGCCAGCGGGTGCGCGCCAGGATGTAGCGCCGGGCGCGATACTGCGCGAAGAAGAAGATCGGCACCAGGCCAACGACGCTGACCGCATAGGCGGGCGCATTCCCGGCGAACAGGCTGAACGAGAAGAACATCAGGATCAGGTTCACCACGCCGATATAGAAGGCGAGGATCACCACGGCGATGAGGAAGCCCAACAGCTTTTCGGTCGGGGTTCCGGTATATTCCAGCGGCACCCCGCCGGGGCGCACCGCCGACCAGTAGTAGTTGCGCATCCGCGTCTTCATCCAGAACCGGTAAAAGCCCAGCGTTAGCACGGTCAGGATGCCGGTCCTCAGGGCGAGGCGGAACAGTGGCGCGCCGCGCCCTGCGTAGTCCGTGCGGAGATCGACGAATGGCACCGCCGCCCCTCAGGTGAACCGGTTGTCGCGCGGGAACCCGTGCGGCGGCAGCTTGCCGGCAGCGGCGCGCTTGCCGACCCACGGGGTCATGTCGGCCTCGGTGCGGGTGCGATCGCCCGACGCGGCCCAGCTAAGACCGCTGGCAATGTCGAAAGTGGTCAGGTCCGACAGCCCGCCATCAAGCTCAAGCACCCCCTGCTTGCCGCGCGCGGTGTTGTATTTCTGCAGCCGCACACCCTTGCCGCGCCCCATCTCGGGCAGTTCCGCCAGCGGGAACACCAGAAGCTTGCGGTTCGCGCTGATGACCGCGACGTGATCGCCGGCGACGGGCTTGCAGACCTTGGCGATGCCGTCGCCAACATTCAGCACCTGCTTGCCGGCGCGGGTCTGGGCGATCACCTCGTCCTCGCCGACGACAAAACCGTTGCCCTCTGCCGACGCAACGATCTGCTTGCGTCCCGGCTGATGCACGAACATGTCGATGATGTCGGCCTCGTTCGGCAGATCGACCATCAGGCGCAAAGGCTCGCCCATGCCGCGCCCACCGGGCAGGTTTGCCGCCGACAGCGTGTAGAACCGCCCGTTTTCGGCGAAGACCAGAACCTTGTCGGTGGTCTCCGCGTGAAAGGCGAAACGCGCACCGTCGCCGTCCTTGAACTTGAAATCACGACTCAGATCGACATGCCCCGACATCGCCCTGATCCAGCCCATCTGCGAACAGACCACCGTGACCGGCTCACGCTCGATCATCGCCTCGAGCGGCACATCCTCGACCTCGGCGGCCTCGGCGAAACTGGTGCGGCGCGCGCCGCCGGCGTAGTCCTTGCCGAATTTCTTCTTGGCGTCCTTCAACTCGTCGCCAATCCGCGCCCATTGCAGGCCCTCGTCGTCAAGCAAATCCTCAAGCCCGGCGCGTTCCTCCATCAGCGCGTCGCGCTCGCGGATCAGCTCGATCTCCTCAAGCCGGCGCAGGCTGCGCAGCCGCATGTTCAGGATCGCCTCGACCTGCACCTCGGACAACTCACCCTCGCCCGGCGGCGGGCTGACATAGTCGCGCTCGGTCATGGCGCGGACATGGTCCTTCGACCAATCCTCGCGCATCAAGGCCGCTTTCGGGTCGTCGTCATAGCGGATGATATCGATCACCCGGTCGAGGTTCAGAAACGCGACGATGAAACCTTCGAGCACCTCTAGCCGGTGGTCGATCTTCTCGAGCCGGTGGCGCGAACGGCGCACCAGCACCTCTTGCCGGAAATCGAGGAAGGCGCGCAGAACCTCCTTCATCGAGCAGACTTTCGGCGTCAGCCCGTCGATCAGCACGTTCATGTTCAGGCTGAAGCGCACTTCCAGATCGGAATTGCGGAACATCAACCCCATCAGCAACTCCGGATCGACGTTCTTCGAGCGCGGCTCAAGCACCAGCCGGACGTCCTCGGTGCTCTCGTCGCGCACGTCGGCGAGGATCGGGATCTTCTTGGTCTGGATCAACTCGGCAATGCGCTCGATCAGCTTGGATTTCTGCACCTGATAGGGAATCTCGGTGACGACGATCTGCCAGCCCCCGCGGCCAAGATCCTCGACCTCCCAGCGCGAGCGCAGGCGGATCGAGCCGCGCCCGGTGCGGTAGGCCTGCGCGATGCTCTCGCGCGGCTCGACGATGACGCCGCCGGTGGGAAAATCCGGGCCGGGCACGAAATTCAGCAAGGTATCGTCGCGCGCGTCCGGGGTCTTGATCAGGTGCAGGCAGGCATCGACCAGTTCGGAAATGTTGTGCGGCGGGATGTTGGTGGCCATGCCCACCGCGATACCCGACGAGCCGTTCGCCAGCAGGTTCGGGAAGGTCGCGGGCAACACGATGGGTTCGCGTAGCGTGCCGTCGTAATTCTCGCGGAAATCGACCGAATCCTCGTCGAGCCCTTCGAGCATCGCCTCGGCGACCATCGTCAGCCGCGCCTCGGTGTAGCGGCTGGCGGCGGGGTTGTCGCCGTCGATGTTGCCGAAGTTCCCCTGCCCGTCGACCAGCGGGTAACGAACGTTGAAATCCTGCGCCAGCCGCGCCATCGCATCATAGATCGCGGTATCGCCGTGCGGGTGGTAGTTGCCCATCACGTCGCCGGAAATCTTCGAGGATTTGCGGAACCGCCCGCCCGAGGCCAGCTTGAGTTCGCGCATCGCGAACAGGATGCGCCGGTGCACGGGTTTCAGCCCGTCGCGCGCATCGGGCAGCGCCCGGTTCATGATCGTCGAGAGCGCATAGGTCAGGTAGCGCTCGCCGATTGCGCGGCGCAGCGGTTCGGCGATTTCGCGCGCGGGGTCGATGGCGTCGTCGGTGGCGTCGGTCATGCTTGCTGAATACCCGCCCGATTCGCCCCCGGCAAGCCACGCGATGCGGCAATCGCCCTGCGCGTGGACCCGCTTGAGGGTGCAGACGAATCTGGCGTAGACGAAACCGGCGCGCTATTGGGGGTCCATGGGCATTCTTCGACTGATCCTGATCACCCTTGTCGGCATCATCGCCGCGATGCTGTATTTCGGCCGCGATGACGGCTTGCCGGAAACCCTGATCGGCCGCACGCCGCCGCCACCGGCCGAGGTGGTGACGCCGAACGCGGCGCTCGATCCCGTGGCCGAACCGGAGCCGGTTGCCGAGCCGGAACCGGAACCTGCCCCGCCCGCACCTGCGCCCGAGGTTGCGGCGGACCCTGCAACCGCAGCGCCCGAGGTTGTCCAGACGCCCGATCCTGCGCCTGCTCCGGTGGTCGAACCGGAACCCGAACCCGCGCCGGTGGTTGTCGAGGAGGCAACACCGCCTCCCGCCGCGCCCGAGGTCGTGACGCCGGCACCTGAACCGGAACCCGCCGATACCGTGCTCTATGTCACCGGCACCAAGGTCAACGTGCGCACCGGCCCCGCGACGGTCTATGAGGTCGTCACCTCGCTCGAACAGGGCGCGGCGGTGGTCGATCTGGGCGACGCCGGCGAGGGCTGGCGGCTGGTGCGCCTGCGCGAGGGCGAAATAGGCTACATGTCCGGGGATTTCCTGTCGCCCACCGCGCCGTGACTCCCCCGTGACGCGCCGCTCCATCCTGATAACGGGCTGTTCCTCGGGCATCGGCTATGACGCCGCGCACGGGTTGGCGAACCGTGGCTGGCGGGTCTTTGCCACCTGCCGCAACCCCGACGACTGCGCCCGGCTGTGCGCCGAAGGGCTGGAGAGCTTCGTGCTCGACCACACCGACGCGGCCACCATCGCGGACGCCGTGGCCGAGGCGACGGCGCGCACCGGCGGCACGCTCGACGCGATCTTTGCCAACGCGGGCTACGGGATGCCGGTGGCCGCCGAAGACCTGACCACCGACGCACTGCGCGCGATGTTCGAGACCAACTTCTTTGGCGTGCACGAGCTGGTGCGCCGGGTCATCCCGCTGATGCGGGCGCAGGGGCACGGACGCATTGTCACCTGTTCCTCGACGCTGGGCCTGTCGGCGATCCGCTGGCGCGCGCCCTATACGGCGACGAAATTCGCGCTTGAAGGCTATACCGACACGCTGCGGATCGAGCTGGCCGACGCCAATATCCACGCGATCCTGATTGAGCCGGGGCCGATCACTTCGGCGTTTCGCAAGAATTCCCGCATCCAGTTCGAGCGCTGGGTGGACTGGGAAAGCTCGGCGCTGCGGGCGGGGTATGAGGCGACGGTTCTGCCGCGCCTTCATGCCGGGGCCGACCGGCGCGACCCGTTCGAACTGCCTGCCTCGGCCGTCACCGCCAAGCTGATCCGCGCGCTTGAGGCGCGCCGGCCAAAAGCGCGCTACATGATCACCACGCCGACCTACCTGACCGCTTTCGCCCGGCGTTTCCTCCCGACACGTCTGGCGGACTGGCTTCTGGGCAAGGTCTGACGGCTCGCGCATCCGTCACTCGCCATTGCCCGTTTGCTGATGTAAGTCAGGGACGAACCACCGAGGAAGCCCATGTTCAACGATCCCCTCCTGATCCTCGTCGTCATTGCCGTCGCGATCGTGGCGATCATCCTGTTGACCGGCATCGGCGGCTTTGCCAAGGGTGGCGAGTTCAACAGGAAACACGCCAACCGGATCATGCGCTACCGCATCTATGCGCAGGCGGTCGCGGTCGCGCTGATCCTTTTGTTTGTCTGGCTACGGCGCGGAGGCTGAAATGGTCGTATTGAACAAGATCTACACCCGAACCGGCGATTCGGGCGAAACCGCCCTTGGCGATGGCACCCGTGTGGCGAAACACGCGCCGCGCGTCGTCGCCTACGGCACGGTGGACGAGGCAAACTCCATCGTCGGGCTGGCCCGGCTTCATGCCGAGGGCGAGACCGACGCCGCACTCGCGCGTATCCAGAACGACCTGTTCGACCTTGGCGCCGACCTTTGCCGGCCCGAAATGGAGCGTGACGCCGACGCCGAATACCCGCCGCTGCGCATCATCGCCAGCCAGGTTGACCGGCTCGAAGCCGAGATCGACGCGATGAACAAGGCGCTGCAACCCCTGCGCAGCTTCATCCTGCCCGGCGGATCGGCGCTGTCGGCCTATCTGCACCAGTTGCGCACGGTGGCGCGCCGGGCCGAACGCAAGGTGGTGGAACTGGCGGCGGTCGAGGCGGTGAACCCGGCCGCGATCAAGTATATCAACCGCTTGTCGGACTGGTGCTTCGTCGCCGCGCGGGTCGCCAATGACGACGGCAAGGCCGATGTGCTCTGGGTGCCGGGCGCGAACCGCTGAGCCGCGGCGCGACCGTTACCGCTATCGCCGCACCTGCGCCGAAAGAACGCGGCGTTGCGTGAAACTTTCTGACGCTTTGCCATTGTTTTTGCACCGGATGAGCCGCTAAACCATGGCCCGAGATTGACCGCCCTGCGAAGTGCTGCCGGGCCGACCAAAGGAGAAACACGCCAATGAAGGTGCTCGTGCCCGTAAAGCGCGTGATCGACTACAACGTGAAGGTTCGCGTCAAGGCGGACGGATCGGGTGTCGATCTTGCGAACGTGAAGATGTCGATGAACCCCTTTGACGAGATTGCCGTCGAAGAGGCGATCCGCCTGAAAGAGGCCGGCAAGGCCGAAGAGGTCGTCGTGGTCTCGATCGGCGTCAAGCAGGCGCAGGAAACCCTGCGCACGGCGCTGGCGATGGGCGCGGACCGGGCCATTCTGGTCGTCGCCGCCGATGACGTGCATCAGGACATCGAGCCGCTGGCGGTCGCGAAGATCCTGAAAGCCGTGATCGACGAGGAACAGCCGGGTCTGGTCATCGCCGGCAAACAGGCGATCGACAACGACATGAACGCCACCGGGCAGATGCTGTCCGCGCTTCTGGGCTGGAGCCAGGCGGCCTTCGCCTCGAAGGTCGAGATCGACGGCGATCATGCCGTGGTGACGCGCGAGGTCGATGGCGGCCTGCAGACCATCAAGGTCAAGATGCCGACGATCATCACCGCCGATCTGCGCCTGAACGAGCCGCGCTATGCCTCGTTGCCCAACATCATGAAGGCGAAGAAAAAGCAGCTCGACGAAAAGACCGCCGCCGATTACGGCGTCGACGTCACGCCGCGGCTGCAGGTGGTCAAGACCTCCGAGCCGCCGGTGCGGCAGGCCGGTGTCAAGGTTGCCGATGTCGATGAACTGGTTGCGAAACTGAAAGAAGCGGGGGCGATCTGATGGCTGTTCTTTGTCTTGCCGAAGTCACGGGCGGCGAACTGGCGCTGGACGCCACCGCCAAGGCCGTCACCGCCGCGAAGGCGCTGGGCGATGTGACCGTGCTCTGCGCCGGCGCCTCGGCCGCCGCTGCCGGTGAAGCCGCCGCCAAGATCGACGGCGTCGCCAAGGTGGTGGTCGCCGAGGATGCGAGCCTTGGGCATCGCCTGGCCGAACCAACCGCCGCGCTGATCGTCTCGCTCGCGGGCGATTACAGCCACATCGTGGCCCCCGCGACCACCGACGCCAAGAACATCATGCCGCGCGTTGCGGCCCTGCTTGACGTGATGGTGATCTCGGACGCCTCCGGCGTGGTTGACGGCGACACGTTCGAGCGCCCGGTCTATGCCGGCAACGCGATCCAGACGGTGAAATCCACCGACGCGACCAAGGTCATCACCTTCCGCACCTCGACCTTTGACGCCGCCGGCACTGGCGGATCGGCCCCGGTCGAGAGCATTTCGGTGCCCGCCGGCCCCGGCCTGTCGGAATGGGTCGAGGACAAGGTGGCCGCGTCGGACCGCCCGGAACTGACCTCGGCAGGTGTCGTCGTCTCGGGCGGACGCGGTGTCGGCTCGGAAGAGGATTTCGCGCTGATCGAAAAGCTGGCCGACAAGCTCGGCGCCGCCGTCGGCGCCTCGCGCGCGGCGGTCGATTCGGGCTATGCGCCGAACGACTGGCAGGTTGGGCAGACCGGCAAGGTCGTGGCACCGGACCTCTACATCGCCATCGGCATTTCGGGCGCGATCCAGCACCTTGCGGGGATGAAGGACTCGAAGATCATCGTCGCGATCAACAAGGACGAGGAGGCGCCAATCTTCCAGGTCGCCGATTACGGCCTGGTCGCGGACCTGTTCACCGCCCTGCCGGAGCTGATCGAGAAGCTCTGATCCGCGGACAGATCCAGAATGAAAGGCCCGCCCTCAAAGGCGGGCCTTTTTGCTTGTCAGAGAAGCCCCTTCAGAACCGGCGTCAGCGCCGCGGCGGCCATTTGATGCGCCCGCGTGCCCAGCATTTCCTGCACCGCCGGGGCTTCGAGGTCGGAAAAGACCATCCCTTCCGCACCCGCCGCCACGTCGTCCGGCGATACCACCACCTCGACCACCCGCGCGGCATAGGGCGTCACCGCCTCGAGCATCGCCCGATCGACAAAAAGCGGATCACCCCCCTGGTCGGAACAGGTCGTGCAGTCTTCGGGCGCATGGGACGCCAGCCAGAGCAGCACGATCTTCGAATCGATCCGCGACATCAGCGCCTTCATCCGCGCCACCCAGGCGTCCTTCAACTCGCCCTCGACAATCGCAAAGCGGTCCGCATCCGCCGCCTTCAGCGCGCTGAGCAGATGGCGCGTGAAGTGGAACTCGGTAAAGTCGACCTCGCGGTAGAACGACTTGAGCAAGGTCGAGGCGCGCAGGAACCGGTCGTTGCGGCGCGGATGCACGGCATAGAAGCGGTTCGACATATTCTGCGCGCCGGGGATTTCGATCACCGTCACCGCCGCGCCGGAACAGGCCTCAAGTACCGCCGGGTCCTGCGAAAACACGTCGATCCCGGCATTGACGCAGCCGAGGTTCACCACCTTGGTGCCCAGCGCCGCCTCGGTCCGGTCGGGATAGGGCCGTGGCATGAACTTGCCATAGGTCTCGGTCCCGCCGATGGCGGCGACATAGCGCCCGTCGAGCTTGCGCTTCGGTCCACGGAACAAGAGTTTCGATTTGCCATAACGGCACGAAAGATAATCGAGCGCACCTGCGCCCAAATGGTCATAGGCCATACCACCCACTCCTTTTTCACCCGTCAACGAGCTTGCCACCAAACCCTTGCCAAATCGCTAAGACCCGGACGAAGGTTCCAGCCGTCTTCGCAGGTGCAGAAAGACTTGCGCCCGGAAGCCGCGCACGCCTATGGTCCGGCAGGTTTTCAAGGGGACAGACGATGGCAATCGAGACGGTCGGGGTCGTTGGCGCGGGCCAGATGGGCAACGGTATCGCGCATGTGATGGCGCTTGCCGGTTACAAGGTGCTGCTGACCGATATCAGTCAGGACGCGATCGACGGCGCGCTGGCGATCATCCGCAAGAACCTCGACCGGCAGGTGACGCGCGAGAAGATCACCGCCGCCGAACGGGATGGCGCGATGGATCGAATCGCCACGACGCTGACACTGACCGACCTTGGCCAGACCGACCTGATCATCGAGGCCGCGACCGAGCGCGAAACGGTGAAACAGGCGATCTTCGAAGACCTGATACCGCATCTCAGGCCCGAGACGATCCTGACCTCCAACACCTCCTCGATCTCGATCACCCGGCTTGCCAGCCGCACCGACCGGCCCGAGAAATTCATGGGCTTTCACTTCATGAACCCGGTTCCGGTGATGCAGCTTGTCGAACTGATCCGCGGCATCGCGACCGATCAGGCCACCTACAAGGCCTGCCACGAGGTGGTCGAGAAACTGGGCAAGACCGCCGCCAGCGCCGAGGATTTCCCCGGCTTCATCGTCAACCGCATCCTGATGCCGATGATCAACGAGGCGGTCTATACGCTCTACGAAGGCGTCGGCTCGGTCAAGTCGATCGACGAATCGCTCAAGCTGGGCGCGAACCACCCGATGGGGCCGCTGGAGCTGGCCGATTTCATCGGGCTCGACACCTGCCTTGCGATCATGAACGTGCTGCATGACGGGCTGGCGGACACCAAATACCGGCCCTGCCCGCTGCTCACCAAGTATGTCGAGGCCGGATGGCTCGGGCGCAAGAGCGGGCGCGGGTTCTACGACTACCGCGGCGAGGAGCCGGTTCCGACCCGGTAGGCCGCCCGCCCGTCAATCCTCAAGCGACAGCGTATGCGCCCGCAGCCATGAGATGAAGCCGCGCGGATCGGATTTCAGCCGCTCCATCTGTGCCGGCGTCAGCGGATGGCCGACAACCGGGTGTTGCGGCCGGTTGCAGGCGCGCACGATCTCGTGCAGCAGGAAGGCCTGGCGCAGGGTGGCCGACAACCGGTTGGCAATCTGATAGACGCGGGTGTTGTGGCCGCGAAAGTGGATCGGCACCACCGTCGCGCCAGAACGCCGGATCAACTGCGCGGTAAAGACGTTCCACTCCGCCTCCTCCACCGGACCGAAGGCGGTTTTCGAACTGGCGACGACCCCCGAGGGAAAGACGCAGATCAGCCCGCCGGTCTTCAACCGCTCCATCGCCCGCGCGCGCATCTCGACGTTCTTGCGCTGGGCGTCGGGGTCATGCGGGAATGGCACCGGGATCAGGAAGTTCGACGCTACCTCATCCAGCCCGGTCAGCACCGACCGCGTGAGGATCTGGAAATCCGGCCGCCGTCGCGAGATCAGCTCGGCCATCACCATTCCGTCGACCAGCCCGTGCGGGTGGTTGGCGACCACCACCACCGCGCCCTCGGCGGGTATGCGTTCAAGCTGCGCCGCCGGGGTCGGCACCTCGATTCCCATCACGTCGAGCGCGGCACCCCAGAACTCGATCCCGGTCGCCCCGCCCCGACGCTCGAACTCGCGAACCATGCGGATGATCGAGACCTTGCCGGTCATCCACTCGATCGCGCGGATCACCAGGGATTGCGCCCCGTTCGCGAACGAGTTGGCGTAGGTCAGGTCACGCTTGTCATGACGCGGGGGCGGGCCGTCCGGGTCGGGGGCGTTTGCCTGTGCGCTGTCCATGGCGTTCCGCCCTTCAGAACCCTTCGCCGAATTTGTCGACCACAAGCGCGTCGAGCGCATCCATCAGTTTCTCGGCTTCCGCGCCCTTGGTCTCGACCTCGATCGTCGTCCCGCGCGACGCGGCCAGCATCAGAAGGCCCATGATGCTGTCGCCATCGGAATCCAGCCCGTCCTTCGAAACCCGCGCGGTGGCATCATGCGCCTCGACGATCTCGACGAACTTGGCCGAGGCGCGGGCATGCAGGCCCTTTTCATTCACGATCTTCATCCGGCGGGTCACCGTGGCGCTCATGTTGGCTTGCTCCTTAAGCCTTTTTCGTTCTTGCTGTGTCGGGAAAAGCGAAAACGGCCCACTCCCTCTCATTGTCGTGGGCGCCTTGCACCCGGTCTGCGTTGCAGATCAAATGCAAACCCTTCAAACCAGCGAGCCGTCGATGCAATCGATATACTTGCGCCCGGCGGTCAATGCCGCCCGCGTCGCCTCGTCGACCGAGGCGTGGCGGGTCTTTGCCAGTTTGACCAGCATCGGCAGGTTGGCGCCGTAAAGGATCTTGCGATTGTCCCGGGCGCAGGCCGGCAGCGACAGGTTCGAGGGCGAGCCGCCGAACATGTCGACCACCACGATCACCCCGTCACCGCTGTCGACGGCATCGGCAGCGCGCGCGATCTCGTCGGCCTTCAAGGCGCGGTCGCAATCGGCGGCGATGCTGATCGCGCGGATCTGGTCCAGTTTGCCGACGACATGCTCCATGGCCGCAAGGTATTCCCCGGCGAGCCCGCCATGCGCGACGATGACAATGCCGATCAAGCCGTCCTACCTTCTGAAGTTCCTTTCACGGGAAGGGCCGTTGCCGTTCCCAGCTCTCGATGCCTAATTGACACTTGCCAGCCAGCATCCGCAAGGCCTCGGGCAAGTGTTTCGGCCAGTGCGACCGAACGGTGACGCCCTCCGGTGCAGCCAAAGCCGATGGCCAGATGCGATTTGCCCTCGGCACCATAGGCAGGCAGCAGGAAATCAACCAGCCCGGTGACGCGTTCGAGAAACTCGGCATAGCGCGGGTCGGCAGCGACGTATCCCGCCACCGCCGGATCGCGTCCCGTCAGCGGGCGCAGCTCGGGTTGCCAATGCGGGTTTTGCAGGAACCGCACATCGAACACCAGATCGAGCCCGCGCGGCACCCCGCGCTTGTAGGAAAAGCTCTGCACCGAGACCGACAGGGTCTCGCCACTGTCGAGGCCAAGCCAGCGCGACAGCCCGGCCTTTAGGTCGTGCACCGTCAGATCGGAGGTGTCGATCAGCACATCGGCGCGGTCGCGGATCGGGGCCAGCAGCGCGATCTCGCGCTCGATGCCCTGCTCGGGGCTTTCCTCGGGCGACAGCGGATGGCGGCGCCGGGTCTCGGAGTAGCGCCGCACCAGAACGTCCGGGCGGCAGTCGAGAAACAGAAGCTCCACCTCGATATTCGGGTCGGCGGTCATCTCGTCGATCAGATCGGCCAGCGCCAGCGCCGAGAACCCCCGGGTGCGCACGTCGATCCCCAGCGCAAGCGGATGGTCCGGCACCGGCCCGGTCAGCAGCCGCGGGATCAGACCGAGCGGCAGGTTGTCGATGACCTCGAAGCCCACATCCTCGAGCGCGCGGATCGCGGTGGTCCGCCCCGCGCCCGAGGCGCCGGTGACCAGAACCACCCGCTGCCCCGCGGATGAATCGACGCCCGCCGTTCCCGATGCCTCGCTCATGTCGTCCACCAGCCGCCTCTTGCCAGGGCGATAATGGACGCCGGGAAGTGCGGCGCGTCAACCCGGCGGATGCAGGGGATGGCGACGCCGTGTGTCTCGATGTCATGCCGCTCGGGCAGGCGCGCCGTCTCGGCCACGCCCATGTCGACGATCAGGCGAAGCGGCGCGCGCGCGATGTGCGGCATTTGCAGCAGCCCGACGCCGCGCGCCTCGATCACGCCGGCGAGGCGGTCGGGCGCGTTGAGCAGGGGCCAGCCATCGGGGGCGGATATCCGGGTGCGGTCGTCGGCGATCAGCACCGCGCCCAGCGCGATGAGTTGCAGCGCGAGGCCGGATTTGCCGCTGCCGGAGGGGCCGGTGATCAGCACACCGGCACCGTCGATGGCGACGGCACTGGCATGACGGATGTCGGGGCGGAAGTCGGGGCGTGACGGCGTGCCCGGTGTCACACCGGCAGGCCCACGACGAAACGCGCGCCCAGCGGTTCCGAGGTGACGTCGGCATCGGTCGGGCGGATGTTCTCGGCCCAGATCACGCCGCCATGCGCCTCGACGATCTGCTTGGAGATCGCGAGTCCGAGGCCCGAATTGTTGCCGAACTGGTTTTCCGGCCGCTGGCTGTAGAAGCGGTTGAAGATCTTGGTCAACGCCTCCTCCGGGATGCCGGGGCCGGTATCCTCGACCACCACCAGCACGCGGTTTTCGCGTTGCCGCGCCCAGACCCGGATCGCATCGCCCTCGTCGCAGAAGGATGTCGCGTTGGAGATGAGGTTGACGAACACCTGCGCCAGCCGCGCCTCGAGCCCCTGGATGCGGATCGGTTCGGCCGGCAGGTCGGTGATGAAATCGACGCCCTTCTGATGCGCCTCGTTGGCGAGGTATTCGGTCAGGTTGCGCAGCATGTGCAGAAGGTCGAAGGTCTCTTCCTCCTCCTTCACCAACTCGCTGTCGAGCCGCGAGGCGTTGGAAATGTCGCTGACCAGCCGGTCGAGGCGGCGCACGTCGTGGTCGATCACGTCGAGCAGCTTGTTGCGGTGTTCGTCCTTCTTCGCCACCCGCAGCGTGCCGATGGCAGAGCGCAGCGAGGCCAGCGGGTTCTTGATCTCATGCGCCACGTCGGCGGCGAATTGTTCGTTGGCGTCGATCCGGTCGTAAAGTGCGGCGACCATGCCGCGCAGCGCCTTCGACAGCCGCCCGATCTCGTCCGGTCGCGCCGACAGGTCGGGGATGCGCACCCGGCCCGGATTGACCTTGCGCGCGTTCTTGTCGCGCCCAAGTTCGGCGGCGGCGGCAAGATCCGAGAGCGGGTTGGCGATGGTCGAGGCCAGCACCAGGCTGAGCCCGATCGACACCAGTATGGCGATGACGAACATCCGCAGGATCTGCTCGCGGTCGCCGCGCACCAAGGCGTCGAGCTGATCGCCGGCCGAGGCCAGGGCGATGACGCCCACGATGCTGCCGTTAACCATGATCGGGGTCGTCACGACATAGGCGCCCTCGGTGTTCGCGCCGCTGGCGGCGATGATGCGCGTCTGTCCGGCCAGCGCATCCGCGAGGATGGCGCGCGCCTGGGTCTCGGTGTCGACGGGCACAGGTTCTGACCGGTTCGACGCCGAGACGATGCCGGCGATGGTGTCCCAGGCCTTCGACAGGAAGTCGGTAATGATGGTGGATTGGGGGTCCTGATCGAGGCCGAGGATACCGGTCGCGGTCGCGACCCCGCTGGTCTGGCCAAGCAGCGCGCCATCGGGCGCGAAGACGAGGATGTCGCCGCCGTCGTGTATTCGCACCTGTCCGAGCACCTGCCCGACCAGCGCCGAGGTGAGCGGCTCCGGCGCTCCGTCGACCGGAACGCTCTGGCGCACCTCGAACACCTCGGCCACCAGTTCGGCCGACATCACCAGCGCGCGTTCGCGCTGATGCAACAGGCTGTCGCGGAACGGGTTCAGGTAGAGCACACCGCCAACCAGCACCAGCAGCCCGAGCAGGTTGAAGATGATGATCTTGCGCGCCAGCGGCGAGCGGTTGATGGCGATGATGCCGCGCCGTTTGCGGCGGTCGCGCATCTCGACGTCGACCGTGGTCTGGGGAGAAACCCAGTCCTCGCCCAGAACCACGTCGGCATTGCCGGATGTCGCTTTCGTATCGCGCACCAAATCATCCCCGCAAACGCGGTTGCGTTATTCTTCGTTGTAGCGGTAGCCGATGCCGTAGAGCGTCTCGATCGCCGAGAACTCGTCGTCGACCATGCGCATCTTCTTGCGCAGCCGCTTGATGTGGCTGTCGATGGTGCGGTCGTCGACATAGACCTGGTCGTCATAGGCCACGTCCATCAGCTGATCGCGGCTTTTCACGAAACCGGGTCGTTGCGCCAGCGCCTGAAGCAGCAGGAACTCGGTCACGGTCAGCGACACGTCCTTGCCCTTCCAGACCACCGAGTGACGCAAGGGGTCCATCGACAACCCGCCGCGCACCATGACCTTGGTTTCTTCGCTGTCGGCGACGGTGATACCCTCGATCGCGTCCTGACGGCGCAGAAGCGCGCGGATGCGTTCGACCAGCAGCCGCTGGCTGAAGGGTTTCTTGACATAGTCGTCGGCGCCCATGCGCAGGCCCAGAACCTCGTCGATCTCGTCGTCCTTCGAGGTCAGGAAGATCACCGGCATGTTGGTTTTCTGCCGCACCCGCTGCAGCAGGTCCATGCCGTCCATCCGCGGCATCTTGATATCGAACACCGCCATGTCCGGCAGGCGTTTGTTGAAGGCGTCCAGCGCCGACTGACCGTCGTTGTAGGTTTCAACTTCGAAGCCTTCGGCCTCGAGAGTCATCGAAACGGACGTCAGGATGTTCCTGTCGTCGTCGACCAATGCAATCCTCGACATGTGAGGTATCCTCGTGCTGCTCGTTTTCTTTTCTCTTTTCAGTCCATTGAATCCCGTTTCCGGCTCAGAATCAACAATTCAATGCGAATCGTTCCCACTACTGAGTCCAATAGGCACCACTAGTGGCGAAAAAAAGGCTAACATAGTGGACGCGCCGCGAAATATGGTTGCGCAAACAGCACTTTGGTATCGCTAACTGCATCATATCGCCCTATCCCGCCCGGAAAACCGCATGTTATAGCCACCTATGTGGCACCCGCGGCACCGCCGCCGCTGCGTCGCGCGGGCATCGTTCCCCGTGCGGATTGGACATATCGGAAATGGCCGGCTGAACGCCGGAAACAGGAGAACGGGCATGACCACAGGACGGGTGAACCCAGCACACCGGTTGGAAGATCAAGGCTTCACGGGGCTTGGCAACGTCTATTACAACCTGATCGAACCCGCGCTGATCGAGGAAGCCTTGCAGCGCAACGAGGGTCATCTGGGCAATGGCGGGACGCTCCTGGTGAACACGGGCAAGTATACCGGCCGGTCGCCGAAGGACAAATTCGTGGTCCGCACACCCGACGTCGAAAACACGATCTGGTGGGAAAACAACCCGCCGATGGACCCGGCCGCCTTCGACCGTCTCCATGCCGACATGCTCGAGCACATGAAGGGCCGCGACTATTTCGTGCAGGACCTCTATGGCGGCGCCGACCCGGCGCACCGGCTGGATATCCGGATCGTGACCGAGCTGGCCTGGCACGGGCTGTTCGTCCGCCACCTGCTGCGCCGGCCCGCGCGCGACGAGCTTGACGACTACCTGCCCGAATTCACCATCGTCAATTGCCCGACCTTCCTGGCCGACCCGGACCGGCATGGTTGCCGCACCGAAACCGTGATCGCGCTGAACTTCGCCAAGAAGCTGATCCTGATCGGCGGCACGGAATACGGCGGCGAGAACAAGAAGTCGGTGTTCACGCTCCTGAACTACCTGCTTCCGGCCAAGGGCGTCATGCCGATGCACTGCTCGGCCAACCACGCACCTGGCAACCCGGTCGATACCGCGATCTTCTTCGGCCTGTCGGGCACCGGCAAGACCACGCTTTCGGCGGACCCCGAGCGGGTGCTGATCGGCGATGACGAACACGGCTGGTCCGAGCGCGGCATCTTCAACTTCGAAGGCGGCTGCTATGCCAAGACCATCCACCTGTCGCAGGAGGCCGAGCCCGAGATCTACGCGACCACCCACAAGTTCGCGACCGTGATCGAGAACATGGTCTGGGATGCGGACACCATGGAGCTCGATTTCGAGGACGATTCGCTGACCGCGAACATGCGTGCCGCCTATCCGCTCGACTACATCTCGAACGCGTCCAAGACGGCGCTGGGCGGGCATCCCAAGAACATCATCATGCTGACCTGCGACGCCTACGGCGTTCTGCCGCCGATCGCGCGGCTGACCCCGGCGCAGGCGATGTATCACTTCCTGTCGGGCTTCACCTCCAAGGTGGCCGGCACCGAGCGCGGCGTGACCGAGCCGGAGCCGACCTTCTCGACCTGCTTCGGCGCCCCCTTCATGCCGCGCCGTCCCGAGGAATACGGCAAGCTGCTTCAGGAAAAGATCGCCAAGCACGGCGCGACCTGCTGGCTGGTCAACACCGGCTGGACCGGCGGCGCCTATGGCGTGGGCCAGCGGATGCCGATCAAGGCGACACGCGCGCTGCTGACCGCCGCGCTTGACGGATCGCTGTCGGATGGCGAGTTCCGCAAGGACGCCAATTTCGGCTTCGAGGTGCCCCGGCACGTGCCCGACGTGGCCGAGGTCCTGCTCGACCCGCGCCGCACCTGGGACGACCATGCCGCCTACGACGCGCAGGCCGCCAAGCTGGTGAGGATGTTCGCCGAGAACTTCGCCCAGTATGAGGCCCATATCGACGACGACGTGCGCGCGGTCGCGATCGGCTGACCGGCCATTCAGGCCAGCATCAACGCCCCGGCCGCAACGCCGGGGTGTTTTCGTTTCAGAGCATCAGCCCGCGCCGCACCAGGTTCAGCCCGGCGAACAGCAGGACCACCAGCATCGCGCGGCGGAAGGTCTGTTGCGGCATCCGGTCGTGGATGCGCAACCCGATTGCCATCCCGGCCAGCGCCGGCACCAATGCAGCCGCAGAAAGCGGGATCGTCGCGGCGTTCAGCACCCCCGATTGCAGATGCGCGGCCAAAAGGGCGACGGCACCGATGCCATAGATCACCCCCTGCGCGCGCATCGCCTCGGACTTCTCGGCGCCGATGGCGGTCAGGTAGAGCACCGTCGGCGGCCCCCAGCTTCCCGACATGCCGCCGATGAACCCGGCGAAGCCGCCAATCAGCAGCTCGTCGCGCGTTCGCGTCTCGGGACGCAGGTTCAGGGTCCAGCGGCTGAGTTGCAGAACCGCGAACAGCACCATCGGCACGCCGACAAGAACCAGCAGAACCGCCTCGGGAATGACCGCGACAAGCTGCGCCGAGGACACCAGAAAAACCACCATTATCAACAGGAAAAGCCAGTATCGCCGCACCACGACCAGGGCCGCGCCCAGGCCTTGCCGGAACGCCTGAAAGACGTTCGTGACCACCGTCGGCAGGATCAGGATCGCCAGCGCCGTTTCGGCCGGCAGGAACGACCCCAGCCCCGACAACACGATCATCGGAAAGGCAAATCCGACCGCACCTTTCACGAACCCGGCGAACAGGGTGATGCCCACCGCGGTCACGATCAGCCACAGTGGATAGCCGGAAAAAAATGCGTCCATGAAGCCGAACCTTTCTACAACTCGGCCGTGTCTAGCGGGATTCCGCCGAGGATGCACATTGTTTCAACACGTTACTTTCATGCGAATTTGCAGTGTTAGGCGAATTTTTATTGCGCTGCACCTGCAAACTACCTATCACATTCGGAACCGCTTCTAGGGGGCCGCGATGCCAAGGGACAATGCCATGACTACACCCGTTCTCGACGATCTTCTGAGCCTGACCGGGGCTGCCATCGCCCCGGTGGAGGCATTGTTGGCCAGCGCCACGGATCGGGTGCGCGGCGCGGTCACGGAAGGTGGCACGGTCTCGGCGGCGCTGATCGAGGAACACCAGTCCGCCGCGCATGCGCTGGCCTGGCTTGCGACCTATACCGAGGCGTTGCGGCAGATGCAGGGCTGGGCCACGCGGCTGAACGAGGCGGGCGGTTTCGGCGAGATGGAACAACTCATCCACCAGATCGCGTTTGGCGAATACCTCTCGCAGATCACCGGCGGCATCCCGATGAGCCAGGGCGAGATTGCCCGCCCGCAGGACATGTTCCTGACCCAGGACGACCAGCTTGGGATGATGTCCGACGCGGTGATGACCCTGACCCAAAACGGCAACAGCCCCGCCGCCCGCGCCCGGCTGGTCGCGCTGATGCAGGACAATGCCGGTCACGCGACCTTCGGGGCCACCGGGCTGGACGATGAGCTTGAGATGATCCGCGACCAGTTCCGCCGTTACGCCGAAGAAAAGGTCGCTCCCCACGCGCATGGCTGGCATCTGCGTGACGAGCTGATCCCGATGGGGATCCTCACGGAACTGGGTGAAATGGGCGTGTTCGGGTTGACCATCCCCGAGGACTTCGGCGGGCTTGGCCTGTCGAAGGCCTCGATGGTGGTGGTCTCCGAGGAGCTTTCGCGCGGCTATATCGGCGTCGGATCGCTCGGCACGCGGTCTGAAATCGCCGCCGAACTGATCCTGGCGGGCGGCACCGATGCGCAGAAACAGGCGTGGCTGCCCCGCATCGCCTCGGGCGAGGCGCTGCCGACGGCGGTGTTCACCGAACCCAATACCGGCTCGGACCTCGGCAGCCTGCGCACCCGGGCGGCAAGGGTTGGCGACGCCTACGAAATCACCGGCAACAAGACCTGGATCACCCACGCCGCACGCGCCAACGTGATGACGCTGATGGCGCGCACGGACCCCGAGACCGACAATTACCGTGGGCTGTCGATGTTTCTGGCCGAGAAGGAACCGGGCACCGAGGCCGACCCCTTCCCCACCCCCGGCATGACCGGCGGCGAGATCGAAGTGTTGGGCTACCGCGGCATGAAGGAATACGAACTGGGCTTTGACGGCTTCAAGGTGCCGGCGGGGAACCTGTTGGGCGGCGTCGAGGGTCAGGGCTTCAAGCAGCTCATGCAGACCTTCGAGTCCGCCCGCATCCAGACCGCCGCGCGCGCCATCGGCGTGGCGCAATCGGCGCTTGAGGTCGGGATGCAATACGCCGTTGACCGCAAGCAGTTCGGCAAACCCCTGATCGCCTTTCCGCGTGTTGCGGGCAAGCTGGCGATGATGGCGGTCGAGATCATGGTGGCGCGGCAACTGACCTATTTCGCGGCCTGGGAAAAGGACCACGACCGGCGCTGCGACCTCGAGGCCGGGATGGCCAAGCTCATCGGCGCGCGGGTCGCCTGGGCGGCGGCGGACAACGCGCTGCAGATCCACGGCGGCAATGGCTTCGCGCTGGAATACCAGATCAGCCGCATTCTGTGCGACGCGCGGATACTCAACATCTTCGAAGGTGCCGCCGAAATTCAGGCAAACGTGATCGCGCGCCGTCTTCTGGGCTGAGCAGGGCGCGCGACAATGTGCCCACCCGGAACGGTGGGCGATTTTCTTTTGCACTTGCAGCATTTCCTTGCTAGGGCTCCCTGCGCGACCGTATTGGAGGCGCAGAATGTCGGAAATATCACCCCGCCTTTCGCCGGATGACTGGTTCAGAACCGGCTTTCAGGCGCTCAGCGCACGAGGCCCGGAAGGCCTGAAAGCCGAACCCTTGGCCCGCATGATCGGCGCCACGAAGGGCAGTTTTTATTGGCATTTCAAGGATGTGCCCGATTTCAAGCGGCGCATGGCAGCACGCTGGGAAGCCCGCGCATTGTCGGCTCTGGCCGAGGTGGCCGAGGCTGGCGGCACACCGACGCAAAGGCTCTACCGTCTGGGCGAGGTAGTCGCCGAAGCGATGCGACCCGATGGCGAGGAAGTGGCGATGCGGGCCTGGGCGCAGGGCGACTATGATGCAAGCGCAGCAATTGCCGAAGTCGACAAGATACGGCTGGGCTACCTGTCTGCGGTGCTTGGGCAGATCGGGTTGTCGAACCCGGATTTCGCCCGCATCATCTATGGTGCCGAGCTTGGCATGGGCATGATCGGCGGCACCGATGCCAAGGCGGCGGGTGAATCCGTCTCGACCCTGATCGCCGCACTGGTCGCGCTTCAGGACGCCTGACGCGCCAGCCGGTCGACCAGCCGCGCCCGCGCCTCGGGCAGCGGCCGGTTGCCCAGCGAATGAGCCAGCCCGTGCCGCAGGAAATGGCCCGTGGTCGTCAAGCCTTCAACGACACCCGCCGCCCCTTCCGTCACCACCCCCAGCAGTTCCGGCGGCAGAGGCAGCATCCGGTCTGCCCATTCACCGGCGCCTTCGGCACTGACCGCCCGGCCAGACTTGGGCGAGACATAGACCAGATCATCCGCCTCGCCCGTCACCGCGCAGGCCGACAGGTCCAGCCCGAAGCCCAGTTCCTCGAGCAACGCCAGTTCCCATTGCAGATAGGCCACCGGCCATGCGTCGGTCTGACCAAGCAGGTCGAACATCGCAACACTGTGGGCATAGAGCCGGGGATGCGCCTCACGTTCCGGCAGCGCGAAGGACAAAAGCGCGGTCATCGCATTCAGCCCGGCCAGCGCCAGACGGTCCGACATGATCCCGGCACGGCTTTTCACCGGCTCGACGGTGAAGGCGCCCAGATGATCCTCAAGCCGCGCGCGCCAGTTCAGGTCAAGCTGCGCGCCGGGTTGCAGGATCGGGGCGATCTTGCGCGACACGCCGCCGCGCACCACCCCGGCGTGGCGTCCGTGATCCGCGGTGAACACCTCGACGATCACCGAGGTTTCGCCATGCTTGCGCACGGACAGCAAAGTGCCTTGGTCGCGCCAATCCATGCCCTGCATCATCCACGCCCGAGGCAGGCGCGCAAGCCCTTGCGCGACCGCCGCTTTGGCGCAAGGTTCGGGGCATGATGCTCTCGCCCGCCGCCCGCCTCGCTGCCGCCCTGCTGGCCGCCGTTGCCGCCGTCTCGATTGCGGTGCAATCCACCGTTATCCCCGACGGTCCCGACACGATTGGCGGGACGATCTGGGTCATGGCCGGGTATTTCACCATCCTGACCAACGCGCTGATCGTGATCAGCACCGGAGCCATGGCGGCGCGGGGCCGTGCGCTGTCGCCGGGATGGCTGGGCGGTCTGACGCTTTGGATCGCGATTGTCGGCGTGATCTATCACACCATGCTGTCGGATCTGTGGAACCCGCAGGGGCTGGCGTGGTGGGCCGATCAGGGCTTGCACAGTGCGGTGCCCGCCCTGACGTTCCTGTGGTGGGCGGGTTTCGCGCCCAAGGCCGGGCTGGGCTGGCGTCATGCCGCGCTCTGGCTGATCTGGCCGCTGATCTATGCCGCCTATGCGCTGATCCGGGCCGGGTTCACCGGCGCCTATCCCTATCCGTTCATCGACCTCAACGTGCTCAGCCTTGGCGCCTTCGCGGCAAACGTCGCGTGGCTGTCGCTCGGGTTCTTTCTGGGCGGGCTGGTCCTTGTCGGGCTGGCGCGGCTTATCCGTCGCTGAGGCCGGGCTGATCCAGCAGGTGCCGCCCGCGCGCGTCCTCGACCTCGATCACCCAGAGGTCGGGGTCATGGCCGCGCTGACGCGCGATCGCCGCGTCGACCTCGGGTTCCGGCCCATCCGCGAGCACGTCCCATTTGCGCGCGCCGGTCATCAGGTCGAAAGTGCGCTGGAACGCCTGTGCCCGCCCGTTGAGCGTGGCGAGCTTGACCAGAACCGCGCCCGCCGTGTCATCGCCGCGCGCGACGACATAGACCGGGATGCCCTCGGCCTGAAGCCGCGCCAGATAGGCGGCGACCCAGATGCCGCTGGCAAGTCGGCTCATGTGTTCCCGTCTTTGAAGTCGAGGCCCATTTCCGAATAGCGCTCGCTTTCCTCCAGCCAGTTCGGGCGCACCTTGACCTGCAGGAACAGGTGCACCTTGCGCCCCATGAATTCCTCAAGCTCGGCGCGCGCCGCCTGGCTGACCGCCTTGACCGTCTCGCCCTTCCTGCCCAGCACGATGCCCTTGTGGCCATCGCGCATGACATAGATCACCTGGTCGATCCGGGCCGAGCCGTCCTTGCGCTCTTCCCAGTTCTCGGTCTCGACGGTCAGTTGATAGGGCAATTCCTGATGCAGCCGCAGCGTCAGCTTCTCGCGCGTGATCTCGGCGGCGATCATCCGCAGCGGCAGGTCCGCGATCTGGTCTTCGGGATAGAGCCACGGCCCCTCCGGCAGCCGCGCCGCCAGCCATTTGCGCAGATCGTCGACGCCGTGGCCCTTTTCGGCGGAAATCATGAAGGTCTCGGCAAAGGGATAAAGCTCGTTCATCTCCTTGGTCAGGGCCAGCAGCGTCTCGGACTTGACGCGGTCGATCTTGTTGATCGCCAGCGCCACGGTTCGGCCGGTGCCGATGTCGCCAAGGCGATCGAGAATACGCTTGACGCCCTCGGTCACGCCGCGATGCGCCTCGATCAGCAGGACCACGATGTCGGCATCCGCAGCCCCGCCCCATGCCGCCGCCACCATCGCCCGGTCCAACCGGCGCTTGGGCTGGAACAGCCCCGGCGTGTCGACAAAGACGATCTGGGCATCGCCCTCGATCGCGACGCCGCGAATCCGGGTGCGGGTGGTCTGCACCTTGTGGGTGACGATCGAGACCTTCGCCCCGACCATGCGGTTCGTAAGGGTCGACTTGCCCGCATTGGGCTCGCCGATCAGGGCGACAAATCCGGCGCGTGTGGTCACGGTCTGCGGTGTCCTTCAATGGGGGCCCTTGCGGCGACCCCGGTTTTTCCTTGTCGCCTGCCACTGAGCAGCATGTAAACCCCGCTGGCGACGATCAGCGCCGCCCCGGCGAGGGTAAGCGCATCGGGGCGTTCGGCAAAGACTACATAGGCAATCACGAGCGCGACCAGAAGGCGCGAATAGCGGAACGGCGCCACCACCGACACTTCTCCGCTGCGCATCGCGGTGGTCAGCGCGTTATAGGCGCCCACCCCGAACATCGCGGTGCCGATGACCGCAGCCACGGCGCGCGGTGTCGCCTGCGTCGGCCATTCCGGGTTGAAGGCGGCCAGGATCAGGCCCGCCGCGAAGACTACCATGAACCCCAGCGTGCCAAGCTGCTTGCCCGAAACCGAGGGCGGGCTGGCGCGCGTCGCCAGATCGCGCCCGGCAAAGCCCAGCATCCCGAGAACGGCGAAGATCACCGTCGGCTCGAACGCAGCGGGCGACGGGCGCAGGATCATCAGGACGCCGGCAAAGCCCAGCCCCGAGACGACCCAGCGCCGCGCGCCGACCTTCTCGCCAAACAGCGCCGCCGCGCCCAAGGTCACGACCAGCGGCGTCGCCTGAAGGATCGCGGATGTCGTGGCAAGCGGCACGAAGGCAAGGCTGAGCGCGTAGAACAGCCGCCCCGAAAGCTCCATCGCCGAGCGCAAGAGCAGGCCCCGCGACAGGAAGGCCGGGTGCAGCACAGGCTCGCCCGCCTGAACCGACAGGCCCGCCGCGAACAGCATCCCGAACAGGCCGAAACCCACCAGCGCGATGCCCTTGGGCAGATCCTCGATGGCGATCTTGAACAGCATGTCCTCGACGGAAAAGGCGCACATGGCCAGCACCATGTAGAGGCTGCCGCGCAGGTTGCCGGACATCAGCCCTCCAGCCGGTCGAGCAGCGTCTTCGCCGCCGCCTGTTCCGCCGCGCGCTTGGATTTCGCCCGTGCCGTGGCGGTCTCGCCACTGCTGATCCGCGCCTCGATGGTGAAGGTCGGGGCATGGTCGGGGCCGTCGCGGGCGGTCTCGACATAGCTCGGCGGCTCCAGCCCGCGCGCCTGCGCCCATTCCTGCAGGCTGGTCTTGGCGTCGCGGGCGTCGGCCTCGACCGTCTCGACCCGCTCGCCCCAGAGCCTGAGCACCACGTCGCGCGCCGCGTCGAACCCGGCATCGAGATAGACCGCCGCGATCACCGCCTCCATCGCGTCGCCCAGCAGTGCCTGTTTGCGCCGCCCGCCCGACATCATCTCGGAGCGGCCGAGTTTCAGAACCTCACCCAGATCGACCGATTGCGCCACCTCGGCGCAGGCTTCCTTGCGCACCAGCGCGTTGAAGCGCGGCGCAAGCTGGCCCTCGCTGGCCGCCTTGTCGCCCGCCAGCAGCGCCTCGGCCATCACCAGCCCAAGAACCCGGTCGCCGAGAAACTCGAGCCGCTGGTTGTCGGGGCGTGTGTCCGAGGAAAACGAGCCATGCGTCAGCGCGCGGATCAGAAGTTCGGGCCGGGCGAAATCATGCCCGATCCGCTCGGCGAACGCCGCAAGCTCTCGCGACAGTTTCATTCGAGCTTCTTGAAGAACCGATCGCCGCGCCAGGTCCAGAAATAGACCAGCCGCTTGCCCGCGGCCGAAAAGATCACCCGGTCGACCCGGCCCAGCAGAAACTCTTCGGGCACCATGCCGACGCCGCCGGCGCGCTGGCTGACCCGGCTGTCGGTCGAGTTGTCACGGTTGTCGCCCATGAAGAAGTAGTTGCCCTCTGGCACCGTGAACACGTTGGTGTTGTCGAGCGGCTGGTCATAGACGTTCAGGATGCTGTGCTCGATCCCGCCGGGCAGCGTCTCGATGAAACGGTCCTTGATGCAGTCGCCGCCCTGACCCACCGGCCGGTTGGCGCAGAGCGGCGTGGTGCCGAAGCTGCCCTGACGCTCGAAGGTCTCGATGAACTGGCCCGCGGGTTCCTGCGGCATCGCCTCGTCGTTGATGTAGAGCACGCCGTCCTTCATCTGGATGCGGTCGCCCGGCAGGCCGATCAGGCGCTTGACGTAATCGGTCGCCAGCGTCGGGTGACGGAAGACGACGATATCGCCGCGCTCGGGGTCCGAGCCGAGGATGCGGCCCGGAAACGGGCAGGCCGAGAACGGGCAGGAATGGCGCGAATAGCCGTAGGCCATCTTGTTGACGAAGACGAAATCGCCGATCAGCATCGTGTCCTTCATCGACCCGGTGGGAATCCAGAACGGCTGGAAAAACAGGGTGCGGAAGATGCCGGCGATGATCAGGGCCCAGAATACGGTCTTGATCGTCTCGACGATGCCTTCTTTCTTCTCGGCCATGTTGTCCCCGCCTCGGCTGTTGGTGTCCCGCGATATGAGCCGCACCGAAAGGCGAGTCAACCCGGCCGCTCGGGTGGTGCTGGACCGGCCATGCCGCAATGCAGCCAAATCCGCTTGCCATCCGGGCGGTTTGTGCATAGATAACCCGCTCACACTCGTCCCAAGCTTGGATTGGAGTCTCACATGGCCCGCGTGACGGTTGAAGATTGCGTTGACAAGGTTCCGAACCGGTTCGAACTGGTGATGCTTGCCGCCCATCGGGCGCGCGAGATCGCGGCCGGCTCGCCGGTGACGGTCGATCGCGACAACGACAAGAACCCGGTCGTGGCGCTGCGCGAGATCGCGGAAGAAACCCAGACCGCCGACGACCTGCGCGAGCGGATGATCGAGTCCAACCAGACCCAGATCGAAGTGGACACGCCCGAGGAAGACCAGATGGCGCTGCTTATGGGTGCCGAGGCGGCCGACAGGCCCGCCCGTGACGACATGGACGAAGACAACCTGTTGCGCGCCCTGATGGAAGCCCAGGGTCAGGGCTGAGGGCGGGAGCACCTTGCCCGCTCAGTCCACGATCAGCCGACTCGATCCCGAAGATCTCGTCTCGAAGGTCCACGCCTACAATCCGAAATCGAACGCCGACCTGATCCGTCGGGCCTTCGCCTATGGCGAAGCCCTGCACAGCGGGCAATATCGCCATTCCGGCGAGCCTTATTTCACCCACCCGGTCGCGGTCGCGCATATCCTGGCCGAGCAGCAGCTTGACGATGCCACCATCGTCACGGCCCTTCTGCATGACACGATCGAAGACACCAAATCCACCTTCGGCGAGATCGAAAAGAGCTTCGGGCTCGGCATCGCCGAACTGGTCGATGGCGTCACCAAGCTGACCAACCTGCAACTGTCGTCTTCCGAAACCAAGCAGGCCGAGAACTTCCGCAAGCTCTTCATCGCGATGTCCAAGGACCTTCGCGTGATCCTCGTCAAGCTGGCCGACCGGCTGCACAACATGCGCACGATCCGGGCGATGCGACCCGACAAGCAGGTGCAGAAATCGCGCGAGACGATGGACATCTTCGCGCCGCTCGCCGGACGGATGGGCATGCAGTGGATGCGCGAGGAACTGGAAGACCTCGCCTTCCAGGTGCTGAACCCCGAGGCGCGCAGCTCGATCATCCGGCGCTTCATCCGGCTGCAACGCGAATCGGGCGACGTGATCAACAAGATCACCACCGACATCCGCTTCGAACTCGACCGCGCCGGGATCGAGGCCGAGGCGTTCGGCCGCGCCAAGAAGCCGTATGCCATCTGGCGCAAGATGCAGCAGAAGGACCTGACCTTCTCGCGGCTGTCGGACACCTACGGCTTTCGCATCATCACCGCCACCGAGATGGATTGCTACCGCGTCCTTGGCGTGATCCATCAACGCTGGCGCGCGGTGCCGGGACGGTTCAAGGACTACATCAGCCAGCCGAAATCGAACGGCTACCGCTCGATCCACACCACCGTATCGGGCCGCGACGGCAAGCGCGTCGAGGTCCAGATCCGCACCCGCCAGATGCACGAGGTCGCCGAGGCCGGCGTCGCCGCGCATTGGTCGTATCGCGACGGCGAGCGCGTCGAGAACCCCTTTGCGGTCGATCCGGCGAAATGGCTGGCGACCCTGACCGAGCGCTTCGAGAACTCTGCTGACGACGACGATTTCCTCGAGCATGTGAAGCTCGAGATGTATTCCGACCAGGTGTTCTGCTTCACCCCCAAGGGCGAGGTGGTGAAACTGCCGCGCGGCGCGACGCCGCTCGATTTCGCCTATGCGATCCACACGCGGATCGGTGATTCCTGCGTCGGGGCCAAGGTCGACGGCATCCGCGTGCCGCTCTGGACCCGGATCAGGAACGGCCAGTCGATCGAGATCATCACCGCCGAGGGCCAGTCGCCGCAGGGCACATGGCTCGACATCGTCGTCACCGGCCGGGCCAAGTCGGCGATCCGGCGGCGTCTGCGCGAGGAAGACCGCGAACGCTTCATCAAGCTGGGCCGTGAACTGGCGCGGGTGGCGTTCGAGCATGTCGGGCGCAAGGCCACCGACAAGGCGCTGCGCACGGCCGCGAAACAGATGGGCGTGGGCGACGTGGACGAGCTTCTCGCGCGGCTGGGCTCTGCCGAACTGGCGGCACGCGCGGTCGTCGCCGTGCTCTATCCCGAAGCGGTCGAAAGCGGCGAGATCGATGCCTCGAGCGCGGTGATCGGCCTTGGCGACCACCAGAGCTTCCAGCGCGGCGATTGCTGCCAGCCGGTGCCGGGCGAGCGCATCGTCGGCATCTCCTACCGTGGCCGCGGCGTCGTGGTGCACTCGATAGATTGCCACGTGCTCGAGGAACTGGCCGACGAATCCGACCGCTGGGTCGACGTGCAATGGCACTCGGGCAAGCACGCCGCGGTGCACACCGTCAGTTTCGAGCTGACCATCGCCAATGACGCCGGCGTGCTCGGGCGGATTTGCTCATTGATAGGTGAACAGAAGGCCAATATCTCGGACCTGAGATTCATTGACCGAAAACCGGACTATTACCGCCTCATTGTCGACATCGACCTGCGCGATATCGAGCATCTTCATTCGGTCATGCTGGTGCTCGAGGCCGACAGCGACGTCGCCGAGGTCAAGCGGCACCGGAATATCGCCCGCAAACCCTGACCCATCCGTTGCGCAGGAGGCTTGCGACAGGTGTTCAAGAGAAACCCGCGCTCCTATGCCAGGATCGTCGCCGAGTTCTTCTACCCGCGCGGCGGCTGGTATCGCGCGGCCCGCTATGTGGTCCACCGGGTGCGCCGCCTGCCCGACCCGGCGCACCGCATCTCGCGCGGGATCGCGGTCGGGGTCTTCGTCTGCTTCACGCCGCTGCTGGGTCTGCATCTGGTCAGCGCCGCGCTGCTCGCCTGGCTGATCCGCGGCAATATCCTCGCGGCGCTGCTGGCGACCTTTGTCGGCAACCCCCTGACCTTTCCGATCATCATCGAGCTCAGCCTGACGCTGGGGTCCTGGATGCTTGGCCTTCCGATCGAGGTGCACCTGCCGCAGGTGGTCGAGGCGATGGCCACCGCCTTCGCCGATCTCATGCGCAACTTCCTGTCGGTGTTCACCGGGGCGGACGCCGACTGGCAGAGCTTGAACAAATTCTATCACCGCATCTTCCTGCCCTACCTGATCGGCGGCCTTCCCCCCGGCATCCTGTCTGCGGTCGCGGCCTATGCGCTGTCACGCCCGGTCATTACCGCGTATCAAAAGAGCCGCATCAAGCGGTTGCGCAAACGCTACGAAAAACGCATGGCAGATCGCGTCGCAAAGGCTGACGGCAGCAAGAAGCCGCGCTAAGGTCGGATTGCGTGAACTGGGAGAGGGCCGGCATGGAACCTATGGGCAAACTGAGACTCGGCGTGAACATCGACCACGTCGCCACCGTGCGCAACGCGCGCGGATCGGCCTACCCCGACCCGGTGCGCGCCGCGAAACTGGCCGCGCGCGCCGGAGCCGACGGCATCACCGCGCACCTGCGCGAAGACCGGCGGCACATTCGCGATCAGGACATCGAACGGCTGATGGCCGAGTTGACGCTGCCGCTCAACTTCGAGATGGCCGCCACCGACGAGATGCAGGCCATCGCCCTGCACCACAGGCCCCACGCCGTCTGCATCGTGCCCGAAAAGCGCGAGGAACTGACCACCGAAGGCGGGCTTGAGGTCGTGCGGCAGGAGGACCGACTCGCCCGGTTCATCGCCCCCCTGCGCGACGCGGGTTGCCGGGTGTCCATCTTCATCGCCCCCGACCGCGAGCAGATCGAGGCCGCCGCCCGGATCGACGCGGCGGTGATCGAACTGCACACCGGCGCCTATTGCGATTTCCACGCCGAGGGCGCGTTCGACCGGCGCGACGCCGAGCTCGAGCGGCTGCGCGACATGTCGGGCTTTGCCAATTCACTCGGGCTCGAAGTGCACGCGGGCCACGGCCTGACCTACGACAATGTCGGCCCGATTGCCGCCTTTCCCGAGGTGATGGAGCTCAACATCGGGCATTTCCTGATCGGCGAGGCGATCTTTCGCGGGCTGGAGAACTCCATTGCCGAGATGAGGCGCCTGATGGACGAGGCACGGCGATGAAGACGCTCGCGATCCTCCTGGCACTGACCGCCCCCGCCGCCGCGCAAGAGGTCGGCGATTGCGACTGGAAGGCGGGCGCCGACGTGGTGGCCGAACCCTGGGACGTCAACAGCCGCACATTCTCGAACGGCGCGGTGCGTCTTGCGCTGATCGACACCATCGAACCGGCAGCCCTGCCGTTTCACCTGCTGGTGCTGTCGCCGCCCTATGACGATGTCGGCGCGCGGCAATGCAGGGTGGTGTCCTACCAGGGCGGGATGGGCTTCTACGACATCGACTTCACGGCGCTCACCGCGAATTACGACCCGGCGGTCGGTCTGATCTTCGACCTGCCGGTGCAGATCTGGGTTTCGGACGGCAACATCGTCGTGCGCCGGCTGCACGTCACGCTGAACCAGGCCAGCGGCAAGATCACGGCGAGCCTGCCTTGATCCTCGGCATCGGCACCGATCTTGCGAATATCGACCGCATCGCCGGGGTGCTCGACCGCCACGGCGACCGCTTTCGCAACCGCGTCTTCACCGAGACCGAACAGGCCAAGGCCGAACGCCGCGCCGACGTCGCCGGCACCTATGCCAAGCGCTGGGCGGCGAAAGAGGCCTGCTCCAAGGCGCTGGGCACCGGGCTGCGCATGGGCATCGCCTGGAAGGACATGGCGGTCTTCAACATCCGCTCCGGCCAGCCACAGATGACCCTGACCGGCTGGGCCGCCGAACGCCTGGCCGCGATGACCCCCGAAGGGCACGAGGCCGTGGTGCATGTCACCCTGACCGACGACCACCCCTGGGCGCAGGCCTTCGTGGTGATCGAGGCACGGCCGATCGAAACGGAGAACAACCCATGAGACACGGTGGCCAGATCCTAGCCGACCAGTTGAAGATCCAGGGCGTGAGGCGGGTATTCTCGGTGCCCGGCGAGAGCTTCCTTGCCGCACTCGACGGGCTTTACGCCTCCGGCATCGACAACATCGTCTGCCGTCACGAAGGCGGTGCGGCGATGATGGCCGAAGCCCATGGCAAGCTGACGAACCACCCCGGCGTCTTGTTCGTGACCCGTGGACCGGGAGCGACGAACGCCTCCTCCGGCATCCATGTCGCGATGCACGATTCCACCCCGATGGTGGTGTTCGTCGGCCAGATCGCCCGTGGCCACCGCGACCGCTCGGCCTTTCAGGAGGTCGATTACAAGGCGCTTTTCGGCGGTCTGGCAAAATGGGTGGCCGAGGTCGACGACACCGCCCGCCTGCCCGAATACATCTCGCGCGCCTTCCACGTCGCGATGTCGGGCCGCCCCGGCCCGGTGGTTCTGGCCCTGCCCGAGGACATGCTGTCGGCCCGCGCCGACACCCCCGACCTGCCCGCCGTCGCGCCCGCCGTCGCATCGGTTGCCGACGATGCCGTCAGCGCGATCATGGCGCGACTGGCCACCGCGAAAAAACCGCTCATCGTGGCGGGCGGCCCGCTCTGGACCGGCGAGGCCAGCCGCGACCTGACCCGCTTTGCCGAAGCCCACGATCTGCCCGTCGCGGTCAGTTTCCGCCGGCAGGACTACCTCGACAACCGCCACCCCAATTATGTCGGCGACCTGTCGGTCGGGATGCGTCCGGGGCTGGCGGCAGGGTTGGCCGAGGCCGATTGCCTCCTGATCCTCGGCTCGCGCTTTGGCGACATCGCCTCGGGCGGCTACGCCATCGACCCCGCCGCCCCCGGCAAGACCATCCTGCACATCCACCCCGACCCGGACGAGCTTGGCCGCGTGTTCCGCCCCGATCTGGCGATCCCGGCCAGCGCACCGGCGATGCTCGCAGCCCTCGCGCGGCTGAACGGGCCGGGGCAGACGGGCTGGGCCGGCTGGCGCGACGGGCTGCGCGCCGATTATCAGGGCTGGCTCGCCCCGGTCGAGACACCGGGCGCGGTCAAGCTGGAAAACGTCGTGAAAACAATGGGGCAGATGCTGCCGGACGAGGCCATCATCGCCAATGGTGCGGGCAACTACAACATGTGGCTGCACCGCTACCACCAGTTCACCCGCCCGAAATCCTATCTCGGCGCGACCTCCGGCAGCATGGGCTACGGATTTCCCGCCGCCATCGCCGCCAGCCTGGAGACCGGCAAGCTGGCCGTGGCCTGGGAGGGCGACGGCTGCTTCCAGATGACCCTGAACGAGATGTCGACAGCCGCGCAGCACGGCGCGCAGGTGGTGGTGATCGTCGCCAACAACGGCCGCTACGGCACCATCCGGATGCATCAGGAACGCAGCTATCCGGGCCGGGTCTCCGGCACCGATCTGGCCAACCCCGACTTCGCGGCCCTCGCCCGCGCCTATGGCGGCCACGGCGAGACGGTGACACAGGACGCCGATTTCGCGCCCGCCCTTGCGCGTGCAATCGCGTCCGGCGGCCTCGCCGTGATCGAGCTCGTACTCGACCCCGAGGCCCTGACCACAACCCGCACCCTCAGCCAGGTCCGCTCCGGAACCTGACCCCTTCATCTTGGTCAAAATACTCCGGGGGTCCGGGGGTGGAACCCCCGGCTGATCGGCCGCACCCCGCGCAGCCTGTTCGCCTAGAACTCCACGCCCATCTGCGCCTTGATGCCCGCGCGGAACGGATGCTTGACCAGCTCCATTTCGGTCACCAGGTCGGCGATCTCGATCAACTCGTCCTTGGCATTGCGCCCGGTCAGGATCACATGCGTCATCTCGGGCTTTTCGTCCTTCAGGAACGCCACCACATCCGCCACATCGATATAATCGTAGCGCAACGCGATGTTGATCTCGTCCAGCAGCACCATCCTGTTGGCCGGATCGCGGATCAACTCCTTGGACTTCTCCCAGGCCGCCTGCGCCATCTCGATGTCGCGACTCTTGTCCTGAGTCTCCCAGGTAAAGCCCTCGCCCATGGTGTAAAACTGGCAGATGTCGGAAAACCGGCTCTCGATCAGATCGCGCTCGCCGGTCTTCATGCCGCCCTTGATGAACTGCACCACGGCGCATTGCATCCCGTGGGCGATGGCGCGGAAGATCATCCCGAACCCGGCCGAGCTCTTGCCCTTGCCCTTGCCGGTATGGACGATGATCAGCCCCTTCTCGCCGGTCTTGGTCGCCATGATCTTGTCGCGCGCGGCCTTCTTCTTGGCCATCTTCTGGTTGTGGCGTTCGGTGTCTTCGGTCATGGCAGCCTCCTGTTTCGCAACCTCCAGACTGCGGCGGGGCGGGGCCGAAGGCAAGGGGCGGACCAACCGGCCCGCCCCCTTTGTGCACCCAGGCCCGGCCTATTCGGCGGGCACCGCCGCACCCGCACCCGCGCGCGCGAAGTGCTGCCGGTTCAGCCGCAGCACCAGCCAGATCATCGCCACCTGGAACATCACCGCGACGGCCGATTCGATCCAGTAGATCGCACCGAACCTGGGGATGATGTTCGCGTCGACCAGACCCTTGTTGATGAAGAAATGGATCATCACCGACAGCGCCACCCCCGGACAGACCAGCGCATATGAGCCGGGCGAAGTCTTGCTCCCGAACACGAAGTCCTTGAAATACCCCTGGCGCAACAGCACGACCAGCCCGAGGAACAGGAACATGAACTGGACCGACAGCAGCCGCGACAGGAACACCATGGTTTCGCCCGCGGTCGAATGCACTGCGAAATGGCTGTGCAACCCGTGGTTCTGGCGCAGGAACATGATGCCCAGCGTCGTCAGCACCGGGATCACGATCATCAGGGTTGGCGCGGATTCCTTCGAGGTGCCGTAGTGCAGCATCGAGTTGAAGGCCGTGATCAGCGCGATGACGCCATAGACGATCGAGGTGGTGCCGAAAAACGTCGAGGTCATCACCGAGGCCGAGACCACGAAGCTGTTCCCCGACATCGCCGCCGGTGCCGACAGCCCGACCGCCACCATTGCCAGCGCAAAGGTCGGCAAGAGCTGCGCGAAGGAATTGTTGGCGGTCACGTCGAACACACCACCCTTGGTCAGTACCCGGCCGAGGAAGTCACCGATGGTCGACAGCGCGAAAAGCCCGATCGCGAGGAACGCCGCCATCGCGAAGGGGAACAGGTATTCGACCACGGACCAGAGCCCCGGCACGAACACCAGCCCGACGATGAACAGCGCATTGACCGACATCGCCAGCGCCAGCGGATAGGCCAGAAGCGTGGTTTCCGCGTTCGATGCGCGCACGTTCTGGTAGGCGTCGGTCTTTTTCCAGGCGTTGAAGGCGGAGATGTTCCAGAACAGCTTTTGCAGGTTCATGTAGGCGAAGAAGGCGATCCCGATCATCGCCACGGCGATGGCGGCCTTCATGTCCATCCCGCCGCCGGCCCAGGCCGCGGCAATGTCCTCGAAGATCGGCACCGGGCGGCCCGGGTGCGGCACCCAGAACATCAGATACATGAAGAACGTGACCGTCAGTCCCCCCGCCCCGACCGAGGCCAGGAAGTAGAGAGGCGAGTATTTGTCCGCGGCGCGGCTGGTTTGCATGGGTTGCTCCTATTCATATTCACGATTTGGAATGTTTCTAGCGAAACCACCCTGGCTTGTGTCGATGGCAAGTTGCCGCAGGGCCGGATTAACCGTTTGTTAACCACGACAGGGCAGGGTCGGACCCATGCAAAAGACTGTTTTCACGGCGATTCTCGCCTTCCTCACCCTCTCCGGCTGCGACAGCCCAAGTATCGGCATGTCGAGCGCGGCCCAGCGCGACGTGACCGTCGGCGCGCACAGCTATTCGGTGCATTGGAAGGGCGAACGGGTCGAGGTCTACCGCACCTCGATGGCCTTCATGCCGCGCCTGTCCGAGGTCTTGTCAGGCGCCGAGGCCGCGATTGTCGAAGCCACCGGCTGCCCGGTCCGCCCCGGCTCGCTGGTCGGCGACCCGGCATTGATCAAGGCCGAGATCGACTGCGGCTGAGGCGACTTTCGGCGAGCGCCGCGCTACCTCAGCCCCTCGATCAGCGCGCGGGCCGAGTTGGAGCGCGGGGTCCAGAGGCCCCGGTCGATCGCCTCATTCAGCCGTTCGGCGATTTCGCGCAGCGCTGGCGGGTTCACTTCGGCGATGAAGTCGCGGGTGGCTTCGTCCTCAAGGAAGGCGGCGTGGACCATGTCGAAATGGTGGCCCCGGACCGCGCCGGTGGTGGCGGCGAAGGCGAACAGGTAGTCGACCGTCGCGGCGATCTCGAAGGCGCCCTTGTAGCCGTGGCGCTTGACGCCCTCGATCCACTTCGGGTTCACCACGCGCGAACGCACGACACGGGCGATCTCGTCATCCAGCGTCCGGATCAGCGGCCGTTCCGGACGCGAATGGTCGTTGTGAAAGATCGGCCGGTCGCGGCCTTGCAGGGCCGAGACGGCCGCCGCCGCGCCGCCCTCGAACTGGTAGTAATCGTCTGAATCGAGTAGGTCGTGTTCGCGGTTGTCCTGATTCTGCACGATGGCCTCGGTCTGGCCAAGGCGCTGCGCAAAGCCTTCGCGGTCGCGTTTGCCCTGTGCATCCGCGCCGTAGGCGTAACCGCCCCAGTCGAGATAGGCATCGCCCAGATCGGCCTTGGTTTGCCACAGCCGCTCGTCGATCATCGCTTGCAGCCCCGCGCCGTAGGCACCGGGTTTCGAGCCATAGACCCGCGCGGCGGTTTCGCCGGCGCGGCTGCGCGCGGCGGCGGGGTTCACGTCGTCGGGCTCCTCCAGCGCCATGACCGCGCGTGCCGCAGAATCGACCAGCGCGATCAGGCCGGGGAAGGCGTCGCGGAAAAAGCCCGAGACCCTGAGCGTGACATCGACGCGCGGGCGGCCGAGTGCGGTGGCCGGGATGATCTCGAAGCCGGTGACGCGCCGGTTGGCGGCGTCCCATTTCGGCTTGACCCCCATCAGCGCCAGCGCCTGCGCGATGTCGTCGCCGCCGGTGCGCATGTTGGCGGTGCCCCAGGCGGTGACCAGCATGCTGCGCGGCCAGTCGCCCTGCGTCTGGAGGTATTTGTCGATCAGCAGCGAGGCCGATTTCCAGCCCAGCGCCCAGGCGGTCGGCGTCGGCACCGCGCGGCTGTCGACGGAATAGAAATTGCGCCCCGTGGGCAGCGTATCAAGCCGCCCGCGCGTCGGCGCGCCGGAGGGCGCGGGGGCGACGAATTGCCCGGCAAGTGCGGTGTGCAGGCCAGCGGTTTCCGCCGGTCCGCAGGCGCGGACATTCGGGCGGATCGTTTCGGTGATCTCGGCGAGGACGGCGGCGCTCATCGGCCCCGGCGGGGTTGCTTCGCCGTCGATCAGGCGCGACGCCAGCCCCTCGAGCCGCTCAACGGTATCACCGTTCGAGCGCCATGCGTCATCAGCCGTCAGCACCTCCGGTCGCGGCCCGTCCCACGCCGCCGCCATGTCGCAATCGAGCGGATCGAACTCCAGCCCCAGATCGCCCGCTAGCGCCCGGATCAGCGAGGCATCACCGCCCTTGCCGCCCCCGCGCGGCACGCGCACCAGCGCCTGCACCAGATCACGTTCCAGCCGGCCCTCGGGCGACTGGCCGAAGATGTGCAGCCCGTCGCGGATCTGCGCCTCTTTCAACTCGCACAGATAGGCGTCGAGCTTGGCCAGATCGCCATCCTCGTCCGCCCCTGTCATGCCGACATCCACCGCCAACCCGGTGGCCGAGGACAGCGTCAGTATCTCGCGCCGAAGATGCGCGATGCGGCGGGGGTCGATCCCGGCGGCCTCGTAATACTCATCCACCAGCGCCTCGAGGTCGCGCAGCGGCCCATAGGTCTCGGCCCGCGTCAGCGGTGGCGTCAGGTGGTCGATGATCACCGCCTGCGCCCGGCGCTTGGCCTGGGTGCCTTCGCCGGGGTCGTTGACGATGAACGGATAGACATGCGGCACCGGGCCAAGCACCACTTCGGGCAGGCAGGTCTCCGACATCGCCAGCGCCTTGCCCGGCAGCCATTCGAGGTTGCCGTGCTTGCCCATGTGCACGATGGCATCGGCGCGAAACACCTGCCGCAGCCAGACATAGAAGGCGATGTAGTTGTGCGGCGGCACGAGGTCGGGCGAATGATAGGTGTCGGTCGGATTGATGTTGTAGCCGCGCGCCGGTTGCAGCCCGACGACCACGTTGCCGAAGGTCAGGACCGACAGCTTGAAGCGTCCGCCATCGACCTCGCCCGGCTCAAAGAACGGATCACGCTCGGGCGCGCCCCAGCGCTCCTCGATCCGGGCGCGCACCGCGTCGGGAAACTGGTCATAGGCGAACTGGTAGTCGGCAAGCGACAGCTCGACACCGCCGGCCCGGCTGGCGCGGTCGGTCAGCCAGTTGGTCGGCCCGGCCATGATCGCCTGCATCAGCGCATCGGAGGTCGCGGGCGGATCGACCACCCGGTAACCGGCCCGGCCAAGCTCATCCAGTGCATGAACCGTGGCGGCGGGGGTGTCGAGGCCGACGCCATTGGCCAGCCGCCCGTCCTTGTTGGGGTAGTTCGCCAGCACCAGCGCGACCTTGCGCGCGGATGCTACCGTGTTGCGCAGGCGCACCCAGTTGGCGGCAAGGTCGGCGACGAAGGCCACCCGGTCAGCCTGCGCGCGGTAGGTGGCGATCGGGCATTCGGTGGCCTCGTCGAAAAACGCCTCGCCCTTGAAGCTGATCGCGCGCGACAGAACCCGGCCATCGACCTCGGGCAGGGCCACGTTCATCGCGATGTCGCGCGCAGACAGGCCGTTCAATCCGTCTTCCCACGCCGCCTCGCTTCCGCCTGACAGCACCACCTGAAACACCGGCGCCGCCTTGGCCGCTGGCATCGTCAGCGGGTTTTGCGGGCTGTCGTCGCCGTCATGCGGCGAGCCGACCGCGAAGGAGGTGCAGTTCAGGATCACGTCCGGCGGCGCGGCGCTAAACAGCGCTTCGAGCGTCGCGGTCGATACCGGGTCTTTCAGCGAGGCGACGAAGATCGGCAGCGGGTTCAGCCCGCGCTTGAACAGCGCCTTGGTCAGCCTGGTGATCGGGTGAAGCCCGGCGCCCTGCACCAGCGCGCGGTAGAAGATGATCGGAACGATCGGGGCGTCGTCGTGCCAGTCCTTGCGCGCCGTGGCGAGGTCGGAAATCCCCGCTCCCGGCCAGAACACCCCGGCACGCAAGAGCGGGCGGGCGGGTTCAGGTTTCTCGCCGCCGTTGAGCATGGCGCGGGCATAGCCGAGAAAACTCGCCGCATTATCCGGCCCGCCCTCGACCAGATAGGCCCAGAGCGCGGCGTAATCGTCGCCCGAAACCGTCGACAGCGCCTGCAACTCGGGGTCGGGCTTGTCGTCGCCGGGCAAGAGCGCCAGCGGCACACCGGCGTCATGGAGGTGTGCTGCGTATTGCTCGACGCCATAGCGCCAATAGCCCTGTCCGCCCAGCACCCGCGCGATCACCAGCCGCGAGTGGCGGGCACAGGCGTCGATATGCAGATCGACCGACATCGGGTGCGCCAGATGGCCGAGGTTCGCCAGCCGCAGGGTCGGTGGATCGGCCATGTCCGAACGCGCCAGCGACAGCGCCGCCAGTTCGGTATCGGCGGCCGAGATGAACACGACATCGGCGGGGGTCTGGCCAAGGTCGACCGGCTCCTTGCCGTCGTCGATCTGGCCGGGGGTGGCGGCGAGCAGGTGCATCAGGCCGCCCCGGCTTGCCCGGCGCGCCGGATTGGTGCATGACACGCGCCAGAGTGGCGCGCGATCATGCGCCCGCAAGAAAGGGCTTCGTCATGGACTACAAGGCATCCGGTGCGCCCAAGCGCAGCTCCAAGGCGCCGCGTCACGCCGAACACAACGCGCGCGGGACCGACAAGAACCCGTTTGGCAAGACCCCGACCAAGGCCGAACTCGTCGCCCGCCTGAAAGCGGCCGCCGAGAAGAAGAAGTCGGACGAGTAGGGTCACAGCGTCTTTTCCATGAAGATCGAGGTTTTCGCCTCGGGGTAATCGCCGAACGGGCCGCGTTCGGTGAAGCCTGCACTTGCGTAAAACCGCAGTGCAGCGCCCAGCGCGTTGCCGGTTTCAAGCCTCAGGACGGTGTGGTTTCGGGCGCGGGCTTCGGCCTCGATCCGCGCCAGAAGCGCAGCACCAACGCCAAGCCCGCGCGCGGTTTGGGCAACAAACATCGACTTCACCTCGCCATAGCCACCCCGGTCGGCCAGCGCGGCGGTGCCAAGCGTTTCGCCGCCTTGCCGGGCGACGAAAAAGGCGATGTCGGGCGCGGTCAGCGCGTCGATATCGAGAAAGAAATTGTCCTCGGGTGGAAACAGCGCCTGCATCAGGGCGTGGCTTTGACGCAGCAGCGCCGCCACACCCGGATCGCGCGGATCGCCGGTTTCCACCGCGAGGGTCATGCGGTCAGCGCCTCGGTGATCGCCGCATGGTCCAGCCCGGCCTGCCCGATCACCACCAGCCGGGTGGCGCGCGGTGCGGTGCCGAAGGGCTGGTCGAAATAGGTATCGACGCGCGGGCCGACCGCTTGCAGCGTCAGGCGCATCGGCTTGCCGGTGACGGCGACAAAGCCCTTGAGGCGCAGGATGTCGTGGTGACGGATCACGCCCGCGACCTGTCTGGCGAAGGCGGCAGGATCGGTGATCTCGCCACGTTCGACCACGAAAGTCTCGAAGTCGTCGTGGTCGTGGTCGTGGTGATGATCGTCGTCGTGGTCATCATCGTCATCGTCATGGTGGTGATGGTGCAACTCGTCGCGGCCATCCATGTTGGCCTCGGCCTCGGCGCCCTGGCCCAGAAGCACCTCGATCGGAAGCACCCCCATCGCGGTGCGCACGACCTGAACGCCGGCGCGGGCCTCGCCCGACAGCCGGGCGACCAGCGCATCGGCCTCGGCCTCGGTCAGGAGGTCGGTCTTGTTCACCACGATCATGTCGGCGGCGTTGACCTGATCGGCGAACAGCTCCGACAGCGGGGTTTCATGGTCGAGGTTCTCGTCGGCCTTGCGCTGGGCCTCGACCGCCGCAAGGTTGGCGGCGAAACGGCCCTCGGACACCGCCTTGCCATCGACCACGGTGACGACGCCATCGACGGTGACGCGGGTCGAGATCTGCGGCCACTGAAAGGCGCGCACCAAGGGCTGCGGCAGCGCCAGCCCCGAGGTTTCGATCACGATATGGTCGGGCGCGTCGGGGCGGGCCAGCAGCGCCTCCATCGTCGGGATGAAATCCTCGGCCACGGTGCAGCAGATGCAGCCGTTGGACAACTCGAAGATGTCGTCCTCCGAACAGGCGTCGTCGCCGCAGCCCTTGAGGATGTCGCCGTCAACCCCAAGGTCGCCGAACTCATTGATGATAAGCGCGATCCGCCTGCCGTTCGCATTGTCGAGCATGTGGCGGATCAACGTGGTCTTGCCGGCGCCAAGAAAACCGGTAACGACGGTGGCGGGAATTTTCTTCATGTCTTGCTCCGAAAACACGCAGGCACACCGGAGCCGTCTGGCTCCGGTGCGGGTGTTTCTCTGAAAGGTCGGGTTCAGCTATAAAGGCGCGCGGTGACGAGTCCGGTCTTTTCCAGACCGCGCATCGATTTGGCCGCAGCAAGCACCGCCAGATCAACCAGCGGCTCGATCAGAACCACCAGCATGTAGGCACCGCCGAAGGTCGCGACCGATTGCCATGCGCCAAAGCCCTGACCGTAGAACGCCCAGAACGCCACCCATGCGACGATCCCGCCCTGATAGGCCACCGAAAGCGCCAGAACCTGGCTGTATTTCAGATCGACATAGGCGGTGTGCGGCGCGATCACCCGGCGGGCAACCGCCATGAGCGCGAACAGCGGCACCAAGAGCGTCGTCAGGTTGGCGCCAAATTGCGGCAGGTCGAACGGCGCGAAGAACAGCCCCTGCATCAGAAGCCCGAGCGCGAGGCCGATGGCGGCAGGTGCTGCCCCCAGCATCAGAAACAGCGTCGAGCCGAGGATCAGGTGCACTTCCGACACGCCCACGGGCGGGTGCGGCAGAAGCTGAAAGAAGGTCAGCACCGCGCCGGTGGCGATCACGCTGCGCGCGGCAAGCGAAGCGGCGCCCGAGGTTTTCAGCGTCTGCCAGGCAAGCTTGGCGCCATACAGGGCTGCGGTTGCGCCGGTGCCATAGGCCAGAATCATCTTGGCGCCGTCAATGAGGCCGGGATTGATATGCATGTTCAGTCTCCTTTGCCCGTCTCCCCGACGGGTGGGTTGATATGCGCATGGCAGGTCTCCTGGCTTGCGGGTCAAAGCGTGGCGCCGCCTTCCCGGGGTTCGCCCGAAGGCTGTCCCCAGTGGCATCCGGCGCACGCTCGCCGCGTACAGTCGCGGGGGCGGCTGCGGTTGAAGGCCCCGGATTGGGTCACCCTTCCGCATTCCCTATTCTCCCAAGGCGCTTTGCGCCCCGAACGGGAACCATGCCTGTCCCTTGTGGCGCGGCGACCGCCGCAAGGTCAAGCGCGATTGCGCCGGGTGGCGGGCCGAAACCGACAGCGCGGCGCGGCGCAATGGCAGGGGTGGCGACAATATATTGTGGACAACCCGCCGCACTGGCCCAGATCGTGGGGCAGGCGCGTTGACTCGGGGCGGCGGCACCGGGACAATGCCGGTTCAGAGGAATCATACCGAGGGTGGCCGTTTGCGGTTCGCGCGTCTCAGACTCAATGGCTTCAAGAGCTTCGTCGACCCGACCGATCTGGTGATCGCGGACGGGCTGACCGGCGTTGTCGGGCCGAACGGCTGCGGCAAGTCGAACCTGCTCGAGGCGCTGCGCTGGGTGATGGGCGAGAACCGCGCCTCCGCCATGCGCGGCGGCGGCATGGAAGACGTGATCTTCGCCGGGGCCGCGACCCGTCCGGCACGCAATTTCGCCGAAGTGGCGCTGTCGATCGACAATTCCGAACGCCTCGCACCCGCCGGCTTCAACGATTCCGACATCCTCGACATCGTGCGCCGGATCACCCGCGACGCGGGCTCGGCCTACAAGGTCAACGGCAAGGAAGTGCGCGCCCGCGACGTGCAGATGCTGTTCGCGGATGCCTCGACCGGCGCACATTCGCCGGCGCTGGTGCGGCAGGGGCAAATCTCGGAGCTCATCAACGCCAAGCCCAAGGCGCGGCGGCGCATCCTCGAGGAAGCCGCCGGGATCTCCGGCCTCTATCAGCGCCGCCACGAGGCCGAGTTGAAGCTCAACGGCACCGAGGCCAACCTGACCCGCGTTGACGACGTGATCGAAGGACTTGCCGCGCAGCTTGCCCAACTGGCGCGACAGGCGCGGCAGGCCGCGCGCTACCGCGAGATCTCGGCGCAGTTGCGCAAGTCCGAGGGGCTTTTGCTCTATCGCCGCTGGAAAGAGGCCGACGAGGCGCGGGCTGCCGCCGAGGCATCGCTGTCCGAAAAGGTCCGCGCCGCCGGTATGGCCGAGGTGGCGGCACGGACCGCCGCCAAGGCCCGGCAGGCCGCCGAGGACAAGCTGCCGCCCCTGCGCGAGGAAGAAGCCATCGCCGCGGCGGTTCTGCAACGGCTTCAGGTCAGCCGCGACCAGCTCGCCGATCAGGAGGCACAGGCACAGGGCCGCATCGACACGCTCAGGGCGCGGATCGACCAGCTTGCGCGCGACATGGAGCGCGAGGAGGCGTTGAACCGCGACGCGGGCGATACGATCCAGCGTCTCGAATGGGAAAGTCAGGGGCTTGCCAAGGCGAGCGTCGGCCATGACGAGCGCCTTGCCGCCGCCGCCGAGGCCGCGCGTGACGCGGGCCGGGTGCTGAGCGAGCGTGAAGAGGCGCTGTCGCAACTGACCGAGGACGTCGCCCGTCTGGCCGCGCGGCATCAATCAGCGCAACGCCTGCTCGACGACAACGCCAGGACGCTGGCGAAAAGCGAGGCCGAGGCCGACCGCGCCCGCACCGCGATGGCCGAGGCCGACCGCGCCCTGAAGACCGCCAGTGCCGCGCTGGCCGAGGCCGAGGCCGCGCAGACCGCCGCAGCCGCGCGTGCCGAAGCCGCCGAGGCGGCGTTGGTGGCCGCCGACGACGCCCGCGCCGAGGCGCAGACCCGCGAAGCCCATGCGCGCGGCGAACGCAGCGAGGCCGAGGGCGAAGCCAACGCGCTGCGCGCCGAGGTGATGGCGCTGGCCCGGCTGCTCGAACGTGACACGCAGGAGGGCGGGCAGGTGCTCGACCTCGTTCGCGTCGCGCCGGGCTATGAAAAGGCGCTGGGGGCCGCGCTGGCCGACGACCTGCGCGCGCCTTCGGTGACGGACGAGGCGCGCTCCGGCTGGGTCGCGCTGCCCGGCTATGCCGATCCGCAGCGCCTGCCCGATGGCGTCACGGCGCTTTCGGGTCACGTCACCGTGCCCGACGTGCTGGCGCGGCGCATCACGCAGGTCGGGCTGGTCGATGCATCAGACGGCGCGCGGCTGCAACCGATGCTGAAACCCGGCCAGCGGCTGGTCAGCGCCGAGGGTGATCTGTGGCGCTGGGACGGGTTCCGCGCCGGAGCCGAAGATGCGCCCTCGACCGCCGCGCTGCGGCTGCAACAATTGAACCGGCTCGAAAACCTCAAGCGCGACCTCGAAGGCGCGCAGGCCCGCGCCGATGGCACGATGCATGCCCATGAGACGCTGCGCGAGGCCCTGACGCAGGCCACCGAAGCCGACCGCGCCGCCCGCGATGCAAGGCGCGAGGCCGACCGCGCCGTGACCGAGGCCAACCGCGCCCAGTCCAAGGCCGAGGCCGACCGCAACATCGCTGAAGGCAAGCTCGAAAGCCTTGGCCTCGCCGTCGCCCGCCATGACGAAGAGGCGTTGGGCGCGCGGGTGCGGCTGCGCGAGGCCGAGGCGGCGGCGAAGGATCTGGGCGATCTGGCGACCGCGCGCGCCGAGGTCGAGGACGTGAAAACCACCGTCGAGGCGTCACGGGTGACGATGATGACGCGCCGCTCGGCCCATGACGAAGTGAAGCGCGAGGGCGAGGCGCGAGTAAAGCGGTCGCAAGAGGTGACCAAGGAAATCTCCGGCTGGCGGCATCGGCTCGAAACAGCGGGCAAGCGGATCGCCGAACTGGCCGAACGCAAGCAGACATCCGAGGCCGAGCTGAAAGAGGCCACCGCCGCCCCCGCCGAACTGGCCGCGAAACGCGCGGAACTGGCTTCGGCCATTGCCGACGCCGAGGCACGCCGGGCGCAGGCGGCGGATGCGCTGAGCACCGCCGAAACGGCGCTGCGCACCGCGACCGGCGATGAGCGCGACGCCGAACGGCTGGCGGGCGAAGCCCGCGAGGCCCGCGCCCGCGCCGAGGCCCGCGCCGACGCCGCCCGCGAAACCGTCGCCTATGCCGCCGAGCGGATCACCGAGGATCAGGAAACCACGCCTGCGGGATTGCTCGAGGATCTCGGTGACGACCCGGAAGAGATGCCGACCTCCGAGCATATCGAACATGACGTGAACCGCCTGAAACGCCAGCGCGAGGCGCTGGGCGCGGTCAACCTGCGCGCCGAGGAAGACGCCCGCGAGGTGCAGGTCGAGCATGACACTCTGGTAAAGGAAAAGACTGACCTCGAAGAGGCGGTCCGCAAGCTGCGCGCCGGCATCGCCAGCCTGAACCGCGAAGGTCGCGAGCGGCTTCTGACCGCGTTCGAGCAGGTCAATGCCAGTTTCGGGCTGCTGTTCGCCCATCTTTTCGGCGGCGGCGAGGCCAGCCTCGTGCTGGTCGAAAGCGACGATCCGCTCGAGGCCGGGCTTGAGATCATGTGCCAGCCGCCGGGCAAGAAGCTGTCGACGCTGAGCCTTCTGTCGGGCGGAGAACAGACGCTGACGGCGCTGGCCCTGATCTTCGCGGTGTTCCTCGCCAACCCGGCGCCGATCTGCGTGCTCGACGAGGTCGACGCGCCGCTGGACGACGCCAACGTCACCCGGTTCTGCGACCTGCTCGACGAGATGTGCCGGCGCACCGACACCCGGTTCCTGATCATCACCCACCACGCCGTGACGATGAGCCGGATGGACCGGCTGTTCGGCGTGACGATGGGCGAACAGGGCGTCAGCCAGTTGGTCAGCGTCGACCTGAAAAAGGCCGAAGCGCTGGTGGCTTGACAACTGTCACAACGGGAGTACTCGGATGGAAAAAGTCATGATGACCGCTCCGGTTCGCCTCAGGTTGGTCCTCGCCGACGAATTCAGGATCCTCATCCAAAAAGACAAGACCTTCGATCCGCCGGAGCACGTCGCGAAATTGGTTGAACAGAAACGCGAGATCGAACGGCGGCGCGATGCAGCCGTCAAATCACTCGCGCTTGGCATGGTCCTGATTTTTCTTTTTGAAAATGGGATTAACATCACTATCCCGTCTGTTTCGGTTCCGATTCTTGATATCCCAAACCTATTATTGTTTTTGGTGCCTTGGACGATGTTTTCGTTTTTCTTGGTGGTTTGGCAGTTTATCAACGACCAAGTTTATCGAGCGTTCATAGATCAAGCTGTCAACGAAATTGCCGCATACGGCGTTGTAGACCCGGACGTTTTTTCAGCTGCGTACCAACCGCAGGACTTGGCGCTAAAGCTGTTCAGAAACCGATCAAACATCTGGGCGCCTGATTCACTTCAACCTGCTTTCGCGGCAAAGGCCATAAACTTGTTGGTGAACGTGACGATCTCGTTGGCTTTTCTTGCAGTCATCGTATTTGTCGATGCATTCTTGGCGATCAGGGTGAAAGCAATCTGGGACTATGGGAACGGTGGGATTCTCGCCGCCTTGTTTGCTGGAGTGCTTCTGATTCTGGCAAATCTGATGCTGATTGTGCTTGTACTTCCAATGCGCTTCATTGTGAGCGATCAGCCCTCCGCCAACGATCTGGGCAACGGTGGCTAGTGTCAACCATTGACCCTTCTCAGGCGTTGGTTATTGCTGGTGGCTTGACCTACATCAGTTGATTGCGGGCGAATTCAGTTTAATCATGTCCGGGTAGTCCAAGGGGAGACGAAGATGCGAATTACAGGAACACTGGCCGGTGCCGCACTGGCGACGGTGATCGGCGGCGCGGCGATGGCGGACAACGTTCTTGCCTCGGACCCGCAGAGCTTTGTGAATTTCTTCTTTCAGGAGGGAATTCCGGCGCAACTGACCAAGGACGCGGTGGGCGACCCGCTGATCGAGTTCCGCGAGAACAACGAAACCCGGGCGCTGTTCTTTTATGATTGCACCGACAACACCGATTGCCTGTCGGTGCAGTTCTATGTCGGCTACCAGATGGACCCGCCGGTTTCGCTCGAGAAGCTGAACGAATGGAACAGCGGCGAGCGTCGCTTCACCCGCGCCTATTCCGCGGGCGACGGGGCGGTACGGATGGAGATGGACGTCGGCACCAGCGCCGACGGCATCAGCTTTCGCGACTTCCACGATCTTGTGGAACTGTGGATCGACCGGGTCGCGGAGTTCGAGGACTTCATCGGCTGGTGATCACGGCTCCGGCACCGAGGCGTTGACCGCGGCCACGATGGCGGCGGTCACCGCATCGTAAAGCGCCTCCGCGCAGCGGGCGTGGGTGCGCCAGGTCTTTTGGTCGAACTCGGTCTTCGCCCAAAGCTCCATGTTGTCGAAGATCCACCCCCGTTGCGCGGCATAGAGCAGCCGTCTGGCCGGTTCGGGCAGCGTGTCGGCCGGGCTTCGCGGCCGCGACAGCGCAAGCGGATCGGCCTCGCCTTCGAGCAGCGCCAGCGCCGAGGTGACCATGACATTCGCCTGTTTCACATCATGCGACCAGGCAAACTCGCTCATCTCGGCCAGCGCATGTTTCAACTCGGTCGCGGCGGCCTCGACGCTGCGGCCCAGCGACTGCGGCTTGGCGGCGATGGCGGTGTAGGTCACTGACCACAGCCGCCGGTCCAGCGCCTCGGGAAACGCCGCCCGCCAGGCCGCGCGCCATCCCAGCGCATTGCCGTCGCCGGTTTCGGTGGTCATCGTCCAGAGAGATCCACCGCCCGCGAACCCCGCCGCGATCCGGTCCGGGATGGTCTCGCCCAGCACCACTTCTTCATCCTGCCGCTCGAACCCCAGCACCACGCGGGTGGTGCCGGACTGGGCCAGTTGGTCGAGCCAGGCGGGCGGAGTTTCCGCGACCGGCACCAGCACCGGCTTGCCGACCCGGCGCTTGGTCGCCGCCTCGAAACTGATCGCGCCACAGCGCGCAAACGCCCGCTGCGTGGCGAACCAGCGCATCGGGTCGCCCGGATGGGCCAGCCGGTGATTGGCGGAAATCACCAGGGCTGCAAGTTGTGCGACTTCTCCGTCCAAACCATCCTCGCGCGCTTCGTCGTCCCTTGGTAGCAGCACTTGACCCGGCATTCATCAAGTTTGAGTCAAATCACCCCTGTCGCGACACTTCGCGGCGAAAGGAGGTGAGAACTCTGAACGAAGATCACTTTCGAAAATGGATGGTGGCAATCGCTGCGGCAACGCTCGTGGTTACAATCATCCGGCTCTGGAAAGGCTTGTAACACGGCCCTGAAAGAGAAGCCCCGCGGAGCAGCAACTCCGCGGGGCACTTGGTTTCAGTGAGAACCCTGAGACCACTTTCGCTGGCCACACTATACCATGCAGCTTTCGATTCGGTAAACCCGACGTTCAAAGAGCGTTAAGAAGCTCCACCGTCGGCCAGGCATCCGCCACCAGCCCCAGCCGCATCTGTTCGCGCTGCACCGCCAGCCGCGTGCCCGCGCCGAGGATGCCGTCGATCGCCCCGACGTCGTGCCCGCGCGCCTGAAGCTTCTGTTGCAGCGCCCGCATCTGGTCGCCCGACAGCACCGGCGAGGGGTTGCCGGCGTTGTAGACCGGCGCCCCCTCGAGGCGGGTGGCGAAATAGGCGGCGGTCATCACGTAGGTGAAGCTCTGGTTCCACTCGAAATAGACGTCGAAATTCGGGTAGGCGATGAACGCCGGGCCGCCATGGCCCTGCGGCACGACCACCGACGCGTTCAGCCCCGAACTGGCAAGCTGCCCGTCGCGTGCCTGCACCCCCATCGCGGCCCAGTCGCTGACCCGCAGCTTCTGATGCGTGCCGGTCTTCGAGAAATCGAAGCCCTGCGGCAGCACGACCTCCTCGATCCACGGCTCGCCCGCGCGCCAGCCCAGCTTGTGCAGCATGTTCGCACCCGACAGCAGCGCATCCGCCGGCGAGGTCTTCAGCCGCACATGGCCGTCGCCATCGCCGTCGATGCCGCTTTCCAGGATGTCGCCCGGCAGCATCTGCACCATGCCGATCTCGCCCGCCCAGGCGCCGGTGGTGGTGGCCGGGTCGAAATCGCCCTTCTCGAAAAGCGTGAGCGCCGAGAACACCTGCGGCTGGAACAACCCCGGCCTGCGGCAATCGAATCCCAGCGTCATCAGCGAGTTCAGCGTGTTGAAATCGCCCTGGAACGCGCCGTAATCCGTCTCGAACGCCCAGAACGCCACCAGCACACCCCGGCTGATGCCATAGCGGCTTTCGATCGCGTCGAAGATCTGGCTGTATTTCTGCAGGTTCGCCCGGCCCGCGTCGATCCGGTTCTGCGAAATGAGCGAGCGCGAGAACTCGACGAACCCCTTGGTGAAGATGCCCTGCGCCCGGTCGGCGTTGATCGTGGCCTGATCGAACCGGACCGAGGCGAAGAATGCGTCGACGTTTGCCTGAGCATGGCCACGCCTGACGGCTTCCTGCTTCATCCGGCCAACGAAACTCGCGAAATCGCCGCCGCATTGCACGATCGGCGGCGGGATCTCGGTTGCGGTCCGGGCCTGGGCCACAGGAGCCGCGCTGGCGAGAATGGCGAAAATGAGTGCGGAAAACAACTTGCGCATGAAACCCTCTTACACTGTCCAGCGCTCACCCTATCAGGGCTGGCGCATCAGACAACAGCGATCACGACGACCAGCCCAAGCGTCGCAGCCCAGACCCGCCACAGCACCGACACCGCCGCGTCGATCTCGGCCGGCCCGATCTCGCGCGCGCCTTGCGGGTTGACGAAGGGATAGTCGCGCCGCTCGCCGTGATAGCTGCGCGGCCCCGACAGCGCGACGCCCAGCGCCACCGCCATCGCCGCCTCGGGCCAGCCGGCATTGGGAGAGCGGTGCAGGGGGGCATCGCGCCGGATCGCCTGCCAGCCGCCGCGCCGGTGGCGGACAAGGTGGATGATGACGGCGGTCAATCGCGCCGGCACCCAGTTCAGCACATCGTCCAGCCGCGCCGCCGCCTTGCCGAATGCCTCATATTGCGGGGTGCGGTAGCCGATCATGCTGTCAGCGGTGTTGACCATCTTGTAGGCCAGCAGCCCCGGCAGCCCGAGCAGCAGGAACCAGAAGGCGGGCGCGACCACGCCGTCCGACAGGTTCTCGGCAGAGGATTCGATCGCGGCGCGGGCAACGTCCGACCGCTGCATCATGCTGGTGTCGCGCCCGACGATCTTGCCGACTTCGGCCCGCCCGTCCGCAAGCGAAAGGTGCAGCGCGTCGGCCACGCCAGCCACATGCTCGACCAGCGAGCGCTGTGCCAGCAGGATCGCCGCGACGACAATCTCGACCGCCCAGCCAAGCGCGCCGAGCAGCGCGCCCACGCCCCACGCCAGAACCACCAGCCCGGCCAGCGCGACCGCGCCCGTCACCATCCGGCCTTCGCCGTGGTTCATCTGCCGGTCGACCCAGCCGACCGCCCTGCCCATCAGAACCGCCGGATGCGGCAGGCGTGACCAGATCGCTTCCGGCTCACCGACCAGCGCATCGAGGATCAGCGCAAGGGCAAGGATCAGCGGCTGGCTCATTTCGCCAGCGCCGCCTCAAGCTGGCCCCAGCGGTCATCGGGCGGCAGGCCCAGACGCAGCCATGTCGGCTCATATGGAAACACCCGCGACCAGACCTTGCCCTTTGCCAGCCGCGCCTGCCAGCGCGCCGCGTCGTCGACGGCGTAAAGCCGGAACAGCGCCGTGCCGCCCACCAGCTCCGCCCCGCGCGCCTGCACCAGCGCATCCATCCGCGCGACGTCGACATGCATCCGCTGGCGCGTGCGGTTGGCCCATGCCATGTCCTCGAGCGCCACGCGCCCGACATGCAGCGCCGGGCCAGAGACTGGCCACGGCCCCAGCATCTCGCGCAACCGTGCGATCAGGGCCGGATCGCCAATGGCAAAGCCCAGCCGCAAACCTGCAAGCCCCCAGAACTTGCCCAGCGATTTCAGGACGATGACCCCCGGACACAGCGCCATGTCGCGCACCCGCGTATTGCCCAGCGCCACCTCGCAGAAGCTTTCGTCGATCACCACCAGCCCGCGCCCCGGCGCTTCGTCCTCGCCCGACCACATCAGCCCGCTTGGGTTGTTGGGGTGAACCACCACGCGCGCCTCGGCGCGGGCGTCGTCAGGCTCGGCGCGCACAACCTCCCAGCCCGCCGCCGCGAAGGCGCCCGCGTGTTCGTTATAGGTCCGCTCGATGACGCGCACCCGGCCCGGCGCTGCCAGCCTCGGGATGCTGGCGATCAGCAACGATGCCCCCGGTGCCGCCAGAACGGCGGCGCCCTCCGGCACCATCCAGAAATCGCGCGCGGCACGTTCCAGCGCGCGTTTCGCCCCGGTGTCAGGCAGCGCCGTCCAGACCGAGTGCGGGATCTCCGGCAGCGGATAGGGGCGCGGGTTGATGCCGGTCGACAGGTCGATCCAGTCCTCGCGCGCGCCGCCATACAGCGCCACCGCCGCATCCAGCCCGCCGCCGTGGTCGCGCTCGTCGAACGAAACAGGCGTGGTCATCGCCCCTCCTCCGGCAGCGGCGGATGGCGCGTGATGAAATGCCCCTTCACCGCCTGCGGCCATTCGCGGTAAGGCACCTGTCCCGTGTCGCTGGCGGCGTGCCCGTGGGCATAGGCGACGATGCCCTCGGCGGCCTCGCGCGTCGGCTCGAACCGGCCCAGCGTATAGGCCAGCTTGCCCGCCGCCTGAATGGCGATGTTGCAGGAGTGATCGCAGCCCATCAGGCAGGATATCCGCCGGGTGCGCACCGCGCTGCCCGCCGCCGCAGTCTCGACCATGGCGGCAAGCACCTCGCCATCGGTCAGCCCAAGCCCGCGCTCGGCCCAGTCCTCGCGTTTGCAGGTGTCGCAGATGGTGATCCAGGTGGTGGGCATGGCTCTCTCCTGCCGTTTTGGCGTTTGAACAGGATTTCGCCCCGAACCGCAACTCGGCCGGTTACCGCCGGTTGTGTGTCGTTACTCACGAATTCGTTAACCGTTTGGCAAGGTCGAGCTAGGATTCTGTCAACACCTGTGCGACATCGCCGCAGGGAGACGGAGATGGACGTTCTGATCGTCGAGGACAATGCCGATCTTGGACAGCTCTGGCTGAACCACCTGACACGCCTTGGCCATCGCGTCACGCTGGTTGACAGCGCCGATGCCGCGATCGAAATGCTGGGCGACGACGGCGCCGACGTGATCATCGCCGATCTCGATCTGCCGGGGTCGGCCGCCGCGTCGGTCGCCGATTACGCCGCATACCGGCTGCCCGAGGCGCGGGTGATCTTCGTCACCGCCTCGACCTTCTTTTCCGACGGATCGGCCTTCGCGCTCGCGGCCAATGCCTGCGCCTGCCTGCCGAGCCGCACCGCCCCCGACGATCTGGCGGCCGTGGTCGAATACCACGGCCCGCGCGCCGCCAAGGGCGCGTGATTTCCGTTTCCTTCGTGGTGTTGCACGGCTAACCTGCCGCCATGACGTCCAAATCCCCTGCCCGCCCCGAGGCGGTCATCTTCGACATCGGCAACGTGCTGATCGAGTGGCAACCCGAAGCGCGCTATGACGAGATCGTCGGCCGCGCCCGGCGCGAGGCGATGTTCGCGGCGGTCGATCTGCACGCCATGAACGAGCGTCTTGACCGGGGCGGCGACTTTCGCGGCGTGATCCACGAGACCGCCGACGCCTACCCCGAGTTTCGCGACGATATCCTGATGTGGCACAGCCGCTGGAGCGATCTGGCCCGTCCGCCGATCGACCATTCGGTGCGCCTCTTGCGCGCGCTGAGGCGCGCCGCTGTGCCGGTCTTTGCCCTGTCGAATTTCGGCATCGGCAGCTTCGCGGTCAGCGAATCGGACCATCCGTTCCTGACCGAATTCGACCGGCGCTATATCTCCGGGCACATGGGCGTGACCAAACCCGACGCGCGGATCTACGAAATGGTCGAGGCCGATTGCGGCATCGCACCGGACCGGCTTCTGTTCGTCGATGACCGGTCCGACAACATCGACGCGGCAAGCGCGCGCGGCTGGCAGGTGCATCTGTTCGAGGGGCCGGGCGGCTGGGCCGACCGGCTGGTGGATGCCGGGCTTCTGACAAGGGACGAGGCATTATGAGTATCGAGATCATCCCGTTCGAGGCAGAGAGCCTTCTGGACTGGACCGCCCTGACCGATGCGCTCATCGAGGGCCACACCCGCCCGCGCGCCGAGATCGGCGACACCTTCCTCTATCGCGACACCGACACGCTTCTGTCGCGCGCCGCATGGGTCGACGGCATGGGCATCGCGGTCAAGTCCGCGACGGTGTTTCCGGGCAATCCGGGGGCCGGCAAGCCGATGATCAACGGCGCCGTGATGCTTTATGCCGACGATGACGGCACGCCCGAGGCTCTGGTCGATTTCCATCTGGTGACCAAGTGGAAGACGGCGGGCGATTCGCTGCTTGGCGCACGGCTGCTGGCGCGGCCCGACAGCGAGTGCATCCTGATCGTCGGCGCGGGCGCCGTCGCCCGCTCGCTGCGCGAGGCTTACGGCGCGCTGTTTCCGAAAGCCCGCTTCATGGTCTGGAACCGAAGCCCGGCCGGGGCCGAGGCGATGGCCGCGACCTGCCCCGACACCGTGGTGGCGACCGATCTGGAAACCGCCGTGCGCTCCGCCGATATCGTCACCTCCGCCACCATGTCGCGCGAGCCGATCATCAAGGGCGACTGGCTGCAACCGGGCCAGCACATCGACCTGATCGGCGCCTATCGCCCCGACATGCGCGAGGCCGACGACACCGCGCTGAGGCGCGCGCATCTGTTCATGGACAGCCGCGCCACGGTGCTCGACCATATCGGCGAGTTCAAGATCCCGCTCGAGGCTGGCACGATCACCCGCGATGCCGTGCGCGGCGATTTCTACGACATCGCCAGCGGCGCGTTCCGGCGCGCGCCCGAGGATATCACCCTGTTCAAGAACGGCGGCGGCGCGCATCTCGACCTGATGACCAGCCGCTATATCCTCGACGCGTGGCGGCGGCGGTGACGGAAATCTCCGCTACCCACAGTTGCGCAGCGCCGCGACTACCGGCACACTCGCACAAGGTCGGTATGGCGCGGATGACATGATCTGGATCGCGATTCTCGCAGTGTTGCTGCTTCTGGCGGCAGCGCCTTTCGTTTTCGAGGCGCTCCGGCGTCCGATGAACGCCGCCAGCCGCGCCGGCGCGCCCGGCCAGTTTGCCGAGCTGAGCCGCGGCACCACGCACTACCAATGGCACGGTCCGAAATCCGACCGCATCCTCGTGATGGTCCACGGCCTCACGACCCCCTCATGGGTGTTCTCGGGGCTGATCCGGGGCCTGTTGATGATGCGCTATCGCATCCTGACCTATGATCTCTATGGCCGGGGCTACTCCGACCGGCCGATGGACCACCAGACGCTTGCGCTGCACGCCGACCAGCTTGCCGAACTGATCGACGCGGCGGGCATCCGCGTGCCGGTGACGCTGCTTGGCTATTCGATGGGCGGGGCGATCGCGACGCTGTTCACCGCTGACGAACCCGACCGGGTCGAACGCCTGATCCTGCTGGCGCCGACCGGCATCCGCTATTCGCCCTCGCCGCTGCTGACCACGGCACGGATCTGGGGCAAGGCGGGCGATTGGCTCTGGGGGCTTCTGGGCGGCGCCTACCTGCGCCGCAACGCCGCGCGCGACGCCAAGGCGCCGACCGTCATTCCCGACCTGACCGACCGGATCGCGCTCGAGGTTGATACGCGCGGCTATCTGCGCTCGGTCCTGTCGTCGGAACGCCATGCGCTGAGCGAGACGCTGGAAAAGGAACACCGCGAGATTGCGGCGATGTATATCCCGACCCTGGCGATCTGGGCCGAGAACGACGCCCTCATTCCGGTGGCGGCGGTCGGAGAACTGGCGCGCTGGAACCGGCAGGTGCGCCAGGAGGTGATACCCGGCGCGACGCACTCGCTGGCCTATACCGCGCCGAAAGAGGTGCTGGCGGCGATCCGCGATTTCCTGCGCGAAGTGCCGGAGTAGCTCAGTCCACGCGCGCGGGCATGTCAAAGCCGCGCAGGAACTCGCCCGCCTCCATCGCCCGCTTGCCGGGCCGCTGGGCGCGGGTGATCTCGACCGCGCCATCGCCACAGGCGACGGTCAGAGGCGCGATGATCGTGCCGGGGGCGGCGTCACCGGCCACGACGCGCGACGCCAAGAGCTTCACCCGCTCGCCCGCCATCTCGCACCACGCACCCGGAAACGGCGAAAGCCCCCGGATCAGCCGGTCGACCTCGGTCGCCGGCCGGGTCCAGTCCACACGCGCCTCGGCCTTGTCGATCTTGGCGGCATAGGTCACGCCATCTTCCGGCTGCGGCACGGGTGTCAGGCTGTCGAGTTGCCCCAGCGCCGCGACAATCGCCGCCGCCCCGAGTGCCGACAGCCTGTCATGCACTTCGCCGGTGGTTTCCTCCGTCCCGATCGGCGTTGCGCGACACAGCAGCACCGCCCCGGTATCAAGCCCCGCGTCCATCTGCATGATGCAGACACCGGTTTCGCCGTCGCCCGCCATCACCGCCCGATGGATCGGCGCCGCCCCGCGCCAGCGCGGCAACAGCGAGGCGTGGATATTCAGACAGCCTTGCCGGGGCGCATCCAGCACCGCCTGCGGCAGGATCAGCCCATAGGCCACCACCACCGCGACATCGGCCCCGAGCGCGGCAAACTCCGCCTGAGCCTCGGGCGATTTCAGCGAAGCCGGATGGCGCACCGCAAGCCCCAATTCCAGCGCGCGGGCGTGAACCGGCGTCGGGCGCGCCTTCTTGCCCCGACCCGCCGGGCGCGGCGGCTGACAATAGACGCAGGCGATCTGATGCCCGGCCTCCACCAGCGCATCCAGCACCGGCACGGAAAACTCCGGCGTTCCCATGAAAACGATCTTCATCGCATCAGCTTTCTGGCCCGCGCGATCAGCCGGTCGCGCTTGAGCTTGGAGAGGTGGTCGAAATACATCCGCCCGTTCAGATGGTCGATCTGGTGCTGCACGCTGGTCGCCCAGAGATGGACAAAATCACGCTCCTCGCTCTCGCCGCTCTCGTTCAGAAACCGCACCGTCACGGCGCGCGGGCGCGCGATGCTGGCGGCGACGCCGGGCAGGTTCGGGCTGGCCTCGTCATGCTCGCGCATCTGGGCGCTGGCGTGCAGCACCTCGGGGTTGGCCATGCGCAAGACCTGCCCGCGCGATTCAGAGGCATCGACCACGGCGAGGCGCTGCATGATGCCAAGCTGCACGGCGGCCAGCCCGACACCGGGCATCGCCTCCATCGCCAGCGTCATCTCGTCCCAGATCGCGCGAATCTCGTCGGTGATCGCCGCAACGGGAGCGGCGGCAGTGCGCAGGCGCTTGTCGGGCCACATCACGAAGGGGCGATGGCTCATCCAGCATACTCCACGATTGCACTGGCGCGCGCCGCTTCATCGAGCCGGTCGAAGGTCACAAGTCCGTCGAGGTGATCGTATTCATGCTGCACCACGCGCGCCGCGACGCCGGTCAGATCGGCGACTTGGCGCATCCCGTCCAGATCGGTCCAGCCGACACGGATCGCCACCGGGCGCATGATGCTGGTGGTGATGCCGGGGATCGACAGGCAGCCCTCGTCCATCGCGACCTCCTCGACCGATGCCCCGAGGATCTCCGGGTCGATCATCACCACCGGCGCGCGCTCGGCCTCTTTCCAATGCGCGTCCATCACGAACAGGCGGATCAACCGCCCGACCTGCGGCGCGGCCAGCCCCCGGCCCGGCGCGTCATACATCGTCACCAGCATGTCGGCGGCCAGTGTGCGGATCTCGTCGGTGATCTCGCCCACCGGATCGCAGGCCGTGGCCAAGCGCGCATCCGGCCAGCGCAGGATCGGCAGGACCGCCATCAGGCGCGCGTCCGCTCGCGTTTCATCTTCTGCGACTTGCGGGTCATCATCTGGCGCTTCATCGGGCTGAGGTAGTCGATGAACAGCTTGCCGTTCAGATGGTCGATCTCGTGTTGCAGCACGGTCGCGGTAAAACCGGCAAAGTCGGCGTCATGTTCATTGCCATCGCGGTCGATCCAGCGAATGCGGACCTCGGCCGGGCGGGTGACTTCGGCATATTGCTCGGGGATCGACAGGCACCCTTCCTCATAGACCGAGGTGTCGTCGGACGAGAGCAGGATTTCCGGGTTGAACATGATGATCGGCTTGGGCGCCGCGTTCGGGTCTTTGACCGGATCGGCCACGATCAGCCGTTGCAGCACACCGATCTGCGGCGCGGCCAGCCCGACGCCCGGCGCGTCATACATCGTCTCAAGCATGTCATCGGCCAGCAGGCGCAACGCATCGGACAGGTCCGGCACGGCGTCTGCGACCTTCTTGAGGCGCGGGTCGGGGTGGATCAGGATCGGACGAATGCTCATGCGGGTCATTTAGGACAATGGCGAAAAGCCTGCAATGGGGCACAGGGCCGGGCGGCGCCTTCGGCCTTGCACACACCCCTTCTGCTGATACCTTCACCCAAAACAGGAGCCGCCATGAATTTCGACGAGATCATCGACCGCACGGGCACCCATTCGGTGAAATGGGACGCGATGGAAAAGCTCTATGGCGTGTCGCCTGACGACGGCATCTCGATGTGGGTGGCCGACATGGATTTCCGCGCCGCCGAGCCGATCCAGACGGCGCTGCAGAAAATGCTCGACCACGGCATCTATGGCTATTACGGCGACGATGCCAGCTACCGCGCCGCGATCTGTTGGTGGATGGCCGAGCGCCACGGCTGGACCGTCGATCCGGAGGCGATCTTCACGACGCATGGGCTGGTGAACGGCACCGCCCTGTGCGTCGACACCTTCACCAAACCCGGCGATGGCGTGGTCCTGTTCACCCCGGTCTATCACGCCTTCGCCAAGGTCATCCGCGCCGCCGGGCGCGAGGTGGTGGAATGTGAGATGGTGAACGACGCCGGGCGCTACGGCCTCGATTTCGACGCCTGGGACGCGCAGATGACCGGGCGCGAAACCATGCTGGTGCTCTGCTCGCCGCACAACCCCGGCGGCCGGGTCTGGACCCGCGCCGAGCTTGAGGGTGTCGCGGCCTTCGCCAGACGGCACGACCTGATCCTTGTGTCGGACGAGATCCACCACGACCTCGTGTTCCCCGGCACCACCCATATCCCGATGGCGCTGATCAAAGGCATCGCCGACCGGCTGGTGATGATGAGCGCCACCACCAAGACCTTCAACATCGCCGGCAGCCATTCCGGCAACGTCATCATCCCCGACGAGACGCTGCGCTCCCGCTTCGCGGATCGGATGGCGGCGCTGGGCATGTCGGCCAACAGCTTCGGGCTGGTGATGGCCGAAGCCGCCTACAGCCCCGCGGGTGCAGCCTGGGTCGACGCGCTGGTCAACTATCTCGACGGCAACCGCAAGCTGTTCGATGACGGCATCAACGCCATTTCGGGCCTCGCCTCGATGCCGCTCGAGGCCACCTATCTGGCCTGGGTCGATTTCACCGGCACCGGCATGTCGCGCGAGGATTTCACCCGGCGGGTCGAGCAGGATGCCCGCATCGCCGCCAACCACGGGCCGAGCTTCGGCAAGGGCGGCGAGAGCTTCCTGCGCTTCAACCTCGCCACGCCGCGCGCCCGCGTCGCCCAGGCGGTCGAGCGGTTGCAGGCGGCGTTCTCCGACCTGCAATGAGGCGCGCGGTCAGGCGCATCGCGGCGCTGGTGTTTTTCGTCGCGATCGGTCTGGCCGGTTTCGTCGCCTATCAGCGCTACATCGCGCCGCCCGTCACGCCGCCGCCGCTGGCGCCGATCACCGGCCAGATCGACCGTATCCTGATCGAGAAATCCGACCGTCGCCTGACAATCTACCGCGAGGGCGAGGCGCTGCGGACCTACCGCGTCGCGCTGGGCTTCGCGCCTGATGGCGACAAGGAGCGGCAGGGCGACGGCAAGACCCCCGAGGGCATTTTCCGCATCGACCGGCGCAATCCCGAGAGCGCCTATCACCTGTCGCTGGGGCTGGATTATCCGCACCCCGACGACCGCGCGCGCGCCGCGGCGGGCGGCTATTCGCCGGGCGGCGACATCTTCATCCACGGCCAGCCCAACGGCTTCGGCGCGGTCGGAACGCTGCCCTATGACTGGACCGAAGGCTGCATCGCGGTGCCAGATGCGGTGATCGAGGAGCTTTGGCGGATCACCCCCATCGGCACCGAGGTCGAGATCCGGCCCTGAGGCGGCCTACACCAGCGGCACGATATCGGCGATGTCATCAGCCGGCAGCGCATCGCGCATTTCCGCCAGGGTGCGGCCAAGGACCGGATGGCGCCAATCCGGCGCGACCTCGGCGGCGGGCACCAGCACGAAGGCGCGGTCCTGAAGCCGCGGATGCGGCAGGATCAGCCCCTCCGGCGCGACCTCGCGTTGGTGCTCGGGCGCAAGCTCGATCCAGCGGCGCAGCGTGGCCAGATCGGGCAGCACCAGATCGCCCATCGCCAGCAGGTCGAGGTCGAGCGTGCGCACCGCCCAGCGTTCCTTGCGCACCCGGTCGAAATCCCGCTCGATCCGGTGCAGCCGCTCCAGCACCTCGCGCGGGCCAAGCGTAGTCTCGCACAGGACCGCGGCGTTGACGAAATCCGGCCCCGCCCCTGCCGGAAAACAGGGCGTGCGGTAAAGCCGGCTCCGCGCCACGACCCGGATCGCTCCGTCGTCGATCTCGGCCATGGCCATCTCGACGATCGCGCGCGGCGTTCCCTGACGCGACGTCGCGTTGCTGCCCAGCGCGATCAGCATGTTTCCGCCCGCTTTCGCCGGACCGTCAGCTTGCGACACAACCACAAATCCCTATCTTCTGAACATCGTTCGCCGGAACGCGCGCACCCATACCACTCACGGGCCCATATCACTCACGGGCGGGACGGCGAAAGACATTCGAAAGGATAGATTATGTTTTATCGGGACGAACGGCTCGCGCTGTTCATTGACGGCTCGAATCTTTACGCCGCCGCCAAGGCACTGGGGTTCGACATCGACTACAAGCTGCTCCGGCAGGAGTTCATGCGCCGGGGCAAGCTGCTCCGGGCGTTCTACTACACCGCCTTGCTTGAAAACGACGACTATTCGCCGATCCGCCCGCTGGTGGACTGGCTGCAATACAACGGCTTCACCATGGTGACCAAGCCCGCCAAGGAGTTCACCGACTCGATGGGCCGGCGCAAGGTCAAGGGCAACATGGACATCGAGCTTGCCGTCGACGCGATGGAGATCGCGCCGCATGTCGACCATATCGTTCTGTTCTCGGGCGACGGCGATTTCCGCCCGCTGGTCGAGGCGTTGCAGCGCAAGGGCGTGCGGATCTCGGTGGTGTCGACCATCCGCAGCCAGCCGCCGATGATCGCGGACGAACTGCGCCGGCAGGCCGACAACTTCATCGAGCTCGAGGAGCTCAAAGACGTGATCGGCCGCCCGCCGCGCGAACCGCGCATCGAGAGCCACGACGAAGAGGAAGACGTCGACGCCTGAACCGGCCCGACGACCACGACAAGGCCCGGGCATCGACGCCTGGGCCTTGTGCTTTTCCAGCACCCCGATTCCATGCTGTTGCGGCAGGAAGGCTCCTGCTAGCCTCGGACACGTCCGCGACGAGCGCGTTCGGAGGCCCGATGATTCTCTACCTTCTCAAACTCATCGGCTCGACGGTGATTGTCGCCACGGTCCTGATCGTCGCGGCGCGGTTCATGTTTCCGCTGCCCTCGCTTGCCGACCGGAAGGTGTCGCGCGCGCTGCCGCCCTCGGAGCTGACCATGCTGGGGCAGTCGCTCCTGCCGCAGATGGCGGCGCATCCCGGCCTGTCCGGCGTGGTGCCGCTGCAAGCCGGGCCCGACGCCTTTGCCTCGCGCTACCTGCTGGCCGAAGCGGCCGAGCAGTCGATAGATGTGCGCTACTACATCTGGCAGGACGATGCCTCGGGCATCCTGCTGCTCGATGCGCTGCGCCGCGCGGCGATACGCGGCGTCAGGGTGCGGCTGCTGCTCGACGACAACGGGATCAATGGCCTCGACCCGATACTGGCGGCGCTGGAGGCGCTCGACACCTTCGAGGTGCGCCTGTTCAACCCCTTCACCTTCCGCCATCCGAAGTTCGCCTCGTTCCTGTTCGACTTTCCCCGGCTGAACCGTCGGATGCACAACAAGTCCTTCACCGTCGACAGCGTCGCCACCATCGTCGGCGGCCGCAACATCGGCGACATCTATTTCGAGCGCGGCGCCGAGACGCATTATTTCGACCTCGACGTGCTTGCCGTCGGTGATGCCGCCGCCGATGTCGCCGAGGATTTCGACGCCTATTGGTCCAGCGGTTCGTCCTATCCGATCGCGCTGTTCGTGACGCCGCCGGCGGACGGGCTGGCGGCACTCGACCGGGCGCTGGTCAGGACACAGGCGCAGGCCGACAGCCGCACCTACAACGAAACGCTCGCCACCTCGGGTTTCGTGCGCGGGCTGATCGACCGGACGCTGGAGCCGGAATGGGTCAAGACCACGCTGGTCAGCGACGATCCGGCCAAGGGGCTTGGGCGGCTGGCGGACCGCAGCGGCCTGATGATCGCGCAGCTGTCTGAAATCCTCGGCTCGGCCAGCCGCAGCGTCGATCTGATCTCGGCCTATTTCGTGCCGGGCGAGCAGTTGATCGGCTATCTGACCGATGCGGCCGAAAGCGGCGTGCGCGTCCGCACCATGACCAATTCGATGGAAGCGACCGACGTGCTGCTGGTCCATGCCGGCTATGTCTGGAAGCGCGACCCGCTGCTTGAAGCCGGGGTCGAACTGCTGGAACTGAAATCCGGCCGCGACCGTATTGCCGAGGCCGACGATTTCGGCATCCTCGGGTCATCCACCACCAGCCTGCACGCCAAGACCTTCATCATCGACGGCGAGAAGATCTTCATCGGCTCGTTCAACTTCGATCCCCGCTCCGCGCATCTGAACTGCGAGATGGGGTTCCTGATCGAAAGCCCCACGATATCGGCGCTGATGTCGGGGCAGATCGACGAATATGCCGCAGTCGCCGCCTATCGGGTCAGCCGCGACGCCTCGGGCACGCTGCAATGGATCGAGACCGACGAGGACGGCAACCAGATCCGCCATACATCCGAGCCGCGCACCTCGGTGCCTGCCCGGCTTCTGGTGCGCGTCGTCGGCTGGCTGCCGATTACCTGGATGCTCTGAACCGAAGGTCGCTGTCGGAGCCTGAGCCATTTCCCGATGCGAAAAAGCCCGGACGGTCGCGTCCGGGCTTTGCTTGTGTCTATTCCGTGGTCTTGCCGTCGAAATGCTCGTCATCCGCTTCCGCTTCGGCCTTGGTCTTGTGCACCACGCCGTCGCGATGCTCGGGCGGGCCGTAGATCGTGTAGAGCGTCAGCACCTCCGACCCGGTATTGGTCACGTTGTGACGCGCGCCGGCTGGCACCACGATACCGTCGTCGGCCTTGATCGGGCGGGTGGTCTTGTCGATCAGAAGCTCGCCCTCACCGCTTTCGATGCGGAAGAACTGGTCGTGGTCGTCGTGGACCTCCTCGCCGATGTCCTCGCCCGGTTTCAGCGCCATCAGCACCAGTTGCAGGTTCTTGCCGGTATAGAGCACCCGCCGGAAATCGCGGTTCTCCTCGGTGCGTTCTTCGATATCGTCGAGATAGCCCTTCATGGTGATCGCTCCTTTCATTTCGTGCGCGATCCCGTGTGCCGGGACCGGCTTACTTGTAACATGTGTGGCCCGGACCGCCGCTTCAACACGGTGCGGCCACATGCCCCTGATAACCGCGCCGTGACCGGCCAAGGCTTTACCCCGCCTGCCCAAGACCCTACTTCTCGACCAAAGCCTCCGGAGTGCCCCATGCCCAAGCCCGCCCTCACCCTCTATCTCGCTGCCCCGCGCGGGTTCTGCGCCGGGGTCGACCGCGCCATCCGCATCGTCGAGATGGCGATCGAGAAATGGGGCGCGCCGATATATGTCCGCCACGAGATCGTGCACAACAAATACGTGGTCGACGGGCTGCGGGCCAAGGGTGCTGTGTTCGTCGAGGAACTGGACGAAGTGCCCGACGACCGGCCGGTGATCTTCTCGGCGCATGGCGTGGCCAAGTCCGTGCCCGAGGCCGCCGACCGGCGCAACATGGTCTATGTCGATGCCACCTGTCCCCTTGTCTCCAAGGTCCATATCGAGGCCGAGCGTCACCACGAGAACGGTTTGCAGATGGTCATGATCGGCCATGCCGGCCACCCCGAGACCATCGGCACCATGGGCCAATTGCCCGAGGGCGAAGTGATCCTTGTCGAGACCGCCGAGGACGTCGCCACCCTCACCCCGCGCGACCCCGAGCGGCTGGCATATATCACCCAGACGACGCTATCCGTTGATGACACCGCCAGCATCGTCGCCGCCCTCGTCGCGCGGTTTCCGAACATCGTCGGGCCGCACAAGGAAGACATCTGCTATGCCACCACCAACCGGCAGGCGGCGGTCAAGGCGATTGCGCCGAAGGTCGAGGCGCTTCTGGTGATCGGCGCGCCGAACTCCTCCAATTCGCGCCGTCTGGTCGAGGTCGCGCGCAGCGCCGGTTGCCGCTACGCCCAGCTTGTCGGGCGCGCCGCCGAGATCGACTGGCGCGCGCTGGACGGTGTGACAGCCATCGGCGTCACGGCAGGCGCGTCGGCCCCCGAAGTGCTGGTCGATGAGGTTGTCGCCGCCTTTCACGAGCGCTTCGAGGTCACCGTCGAAACCGTCGAGACCACCCGCGAGAGTGTCGAATTCAAGGTGCCGCGCGTCCTCAGGCAACCCGCATGAGCGACGCGGGCACGATCCGGTTCTACGATCAGGCGGCGAGGCATTTCGACACGATCAAGGCCGATGGCCCGCCCGAACCGGCTCTTGCGCGGTTCATGGACCGCCTTGCGCCCGGTGCCAGCGTGCTCGACCTAGGCTGCGGTGCCGGCATCGCCACCGCCCGGCTTTGCCGCGCCGGGTTCACCGTCACCGCGCTCGATGCCTCCGCCGAACTCCTGAAAGTCGCCCGCCACCTCGCCCCCGAAGCGCGCATCATCCACGCCGGATTCGAGGCGCTGGCCGAAGCCGGGGCCTGCAACGCGGTCTGGGCCAATTTCGCCCTCCTGCACGCGCCCCGCGCCGAGATGCCGGGCCACCTCGTCGCCATCGCCGGGCTGCTGCCGCCGGGCGGTCTCCTGCACCTCTCCATGCTGGTCGGCGACGGCGAGGAGCGCGACAGCCTCGACCGCGCCTATACCTACTACCTGCCGGATGAGTTGCGCCGCCTGACCGAAGCGGCAGGGTTCACCGAAATCGCCGCCGACACCGGCACCAAGACCGGCGCCACCGGCGATACCCAGCCCTTCATCGCCCTCTTGTTGAGCAAACAGGCATGAACGCCGACCGCGAAACCCTGCTGGTCTACGAGACCCGCGCGCATGACTACGCCGAAATGGTCGGACGCGCCGCCGCGCCGGGCCTTGCCGATTTCGCCGCCACCCTGCCCCAAGGCGGCCATGTTCTCGACCTCGGCTGCGGGCCGGGCGACAGCGCGCGGCGGTTTCTTGATGCGGGCTTCACGGTCGATGCGGTCGATGCGGTGCCCGCCATGGTCAGCCGGGCAAAGGAACTCGGCGTCCCGGCCCGACAGGCGACGTTCGACCAGATCGACACCCTCGATACCTACGACGGCATCTGGGCCAATTTCTCGCTGCTCCACGCTCCGCGCGCCGAGTTTCCCGGCCACCTCGCCCGCCTGCACCGCGCCCTCAAGCCCGGCGGGCGCTTGCATATCGGCATGAAACTCGGCACAGGCGAGGCCCGCGACCGGCTGGGGCGGTTCTACACCTATTATTCCGAGGACGAGTTGATGCGCCACCTGACCGAGGCCGGTTTCACCCCCACCATTACGCGTCACGGCGCGGGCACCGGCCTTGACGGCACCCGGTCGCCCTGGATCTGGGTGCAGGCCAATGGTTGATCTCGTCGCCCATACCGACGGCGCCTGCTCCGGCAACCCCGGCCCCGGCGGCTGGGGCGTGCTTTTGGAGGCCCGAAACGGCGGCAAGGTGATCAAGACCCGCGAGCTTTCGGGCGGCGAGGCCGACACCACCAACAACCGCATGGAGTTGATGGCCGCGATCATGGCGCTGGAAACGCTCGAGCGCCCGGCGTCCATCACCATCGTCACCGATTCGGCCTATGTGAAGAACGGCGTGACCGCCTGGATTCACGGCTGGAAAAGGAACGGCTGGAAGACCGCGTCGAAAAAGCCGGTGAAGAACGTCGAGCTTTGGCAGCGCCTGGACGAGGCGCAGGCCCGTCACGATGTCACCTGGAAATGGATCAAGGGCCACGCCGGTCACGCCGAGAACGAACGCGCCGACGAACTCGCCCGCGCGGGCATGGCGCCTTACAAGGTCAAGGCTACTTGACGTAGCGCTGCCAGAACCAGATCAGCAAAAGCGCCCCCAGGATCGCCCCGACGATCCCGGCGGCAATCCCGGTCAGCAGAAGCAGGAACCGCAGCACCAGCCCCCCGATCAGCGCGCCCAGCACGCCGATCAGAACGGTGGTCGGCACGCCCACGTCAAGGTCCATCACCCGTGTGGCGATGAACCCGGCGGCGGCCCCTATGATGATCAGCATCAGGATCGGCATGACATCAATATGGGGCCGCAGAGCCCGCTTGGAAAGGGCAATCACCCCCGCCCGTGCGGGTTCTCCCAGTCGATCACCGGCCCGATGGGAATGATCCGGAACGGGTTAACCGTGTCGTGGCTGTAGTGGTAGTGGCGGATGTAGTGGTCGGCCCGCACCGTCTCGGCCACGCCCGGCCATTGGTAAAGCTCGCGCGCATAGGCCCAGAGGTTCGGATAATCGATCAGCCGCCGTCGGTTGCACTTGAAATGCCCGTGATAGACCTCGTCGAACCGTGCCAGCGTCACGAACAGCCGCCAGTCCGCTTCCGTCACCGTCCCGCCCATCAGGTAGCGTTGCCGCGACAGCCGGTCCTCGAGCCAGTCGAGCGTGTCGAACAGTGCGCCCACGGCCTCGTCATAGGCCGCCTGCGCGCCGGCAAAGCCCGCCTTGTAAACGCCGTTGTTGACGGTGTGATAGATCCGCTCGTTCACCGCCTCGATCTCGCCGCGCATCGCTTCGGGCCAGAAATCCTGCCTGTCGCCGGTGATTCCGTCGAAAGCCGAGTTGAACATGCGGATGATCTCGGAGGACTCGTTGGACACGATGGTGCCGCGTTTCTTGTCCCACAGGACCGGCACCGTCACCCGGCCGGAAATCGTCGGGTCGGCACGCAGGTAGACATCGCGCAGGAACTCAGCACCGTGCAGCCCGTCGCCGGTCGCGCCGGGGAAATCGGTGGCGAAGGTCCAGCCATCGTCGAGCATGTCGGGATGCACCACCGACACGCCGATATGATCCGTCAGCCCTTTCAGCGCCCGAAAGATCAGCGTGCGGTGCGCCCAGGGGCAGGCATAGGACACATAGAGGTGATAGCGCCCGGACTCGGCCGCAAACCCGCCCTCGCCCGAAGGCCCCGCCGATCCATCCGGCGTGATCCAGTTGCGAAACCCGGTGGTCGAGCGCACGAACGCGCCGCCCGTCGCGGTGGTGTCGAAGCTGTCGGTTTTCCAGACGCCGTCTACAAGTTGACCCATGATATTCTCCTTTGGCCCACAGATAGACGCATCCCCCGAAACACGAAACCCGACCCCACGCGCATCCTCTGTGCAGGTGCGCACAACGTCCGCGTCGCCCTTCGGTCCGGTTTCGTCGTTTCGGTCATTGAGCCTCATGGCCTCCCGGCCTATACCACCCCCGACGATGCCCCGAGGGGCCGGAGAGGTGTGCCGCGCAGAGATCGACCCAGACCGGGGATCAAGGCGCGGTATCGTCAGGATACACAGCCTCTCTGGCCGTTTCGGCCCGTGGAAAGGATGTGTCATGAAACCGTTTGCCGCCATTCTCCTTGTGCTGACGCCCGCCGTCGCCGGGGCCCATCCGGGCCATCTGGCCGATGTCGCGGGCCATGATCACCTTGTCGCGGGCGTTGCCATCGGGGTTGCGATCGGCGTCGCGATCTGGGGCGCGCTCAGGGGCAGGCCAAAGGATGAACCCGAGGACAACGGCGAAGCCGCGTCCGAAAACGAACTTCAGGACGCATGACATGCAGAAAATCGGTGTGATGATTTGCGGCCACGGCTCGCGCAGCCAGGCCGCGGTGGACGAATTCAAGGTGCTGGCGGAAAAGCTGCCGGCCTATCTGCCTGACGGCTGGCTGACCGACTACGGCTATCTCGAGTTTGCCAATCCGGTGATCCGGGCCGGGCTGGACAATTTGCGAACCGCCGGGGTCGAGAAGATCGTCGCCGTGCCGGGGATGCTGTTTGCCGCGATGCACACCAAGAACGACATCCCGACCGTGCTGAACACCTACAGCGTCGAGCACGGCATCGAGGTGAGCTACGGACGCGAGCTTGGCCTTGACCCCAAGATGATCGCCGCCGCCGGCGACCGGGTGCGCGCGGCCGTCGCCGCCGCGAACGCCAAGCACGGCCCCGTCGCGCTTGAGGATACCTGCCTCGTCGTCATCGGGCGCGGTGCCTCCGACCCCGACGCCAACGGCAACGTCGCCAAGGTCGCGCGCTTGTTGCAGGAGGGCATGGGCTTTGGCTGGCTCGAAGTTGGTTATTCCGGCGTCACCTTCCCGCTGGTCGAGCCCTGCCTGACCCACGCCGCCCGCCTTGGCTACAAGCGGATCGTGGTGTTCCCCTATTTCCTGTTCACCGGCATCCTGATCGACCGCATCTATGGCTTCACCGACAAGGTGGCCGCGCAGAACCCCGGTATCCAGTTCGTCAAGGCGGGCTATCTCAACGACCACCCCAAGGTGCTGGAAACCTTCGCCGAGCGGGTCGTCGAACAACTGGGCAGCACGCCGCCACCGAATTGCGGCACCTGCGCCTACCGCGAACAGATCCTGTCGCTGAACGGTGGCGCGCATCGCCATATCAGCGCCGAGGAACGCCAGCGCCACCCGGCCTTTGGCGACGTCGTGCCGCCCACCTGCGTCATGTGCAAATACCGCGTCGAGGTGCTGGGTTTCGAGGCCGAGGTCGGCGCGGTGCAGGAAAGCCACCATCACCACGTCGAAGGCCAGGGGGCCGCCGCGCCCGGATCGAACGTCGCAGATTGCGCGCTCTGCGATACCTACTGCACCGGCGAATGCCGTCTGGACCTTGGCCACCACCATCACGACCATCACCACCACGATGGCCACGATCACCATCACCATCACCACGCAACCTACCCCCACGCCAAGCACCCGCACGGCCCGGAATCGGCGCGGCGCAAATGACCGGCGGCCGCCCCCCGCTGCGCTATGAGCGCGACCCAAGGGCGATCTATGCCGAGAGCTTCGCGACCGTGGAACGCGAGGCCCGGCTCGACCGGTTTCCCGAGGGCATGAAGGCGCTCGCCACCCGGCTGATCCACGCCTGCGGCATGGTCGAGGTCGCCGACCGTCTGGCCTTCTCGCCGGGCGCATATCAGGCCGGACAGGCGGCGCTGGCTGCCGGTGCGCCGGTGCTCTGCGACTGCGAAATGGTCGGCGCGGGCATCATCCGGCGCTATCTTCCGGCGGGCAACGAGGTCATCGTCACCCTGAACGACCCCACCGTGCCCGAGCGCGCCCGCGCCATCGCCAACACCCGCTCGGCAGCGGCGGTCGAGCTTTGGGCCGACCGGCTTGACGGCGCGGTGGTGGCGATCGGCAATGCCCCCACGGCGCTGTTCCACCTTCTCGAACTGCTCGACGCGGGTGCGCCGAAACCGGCAATCATCCTCGGCTTTCCGGTCGGCTTCGTCGGAGCGGCGCAATCCAAGGCGGAACTTGCGAACAATCCGCGCGGCTGCGACTACGTGGCCTTGCGCGGGCGGCGCGGCGGATCGGCCATAGCCTCGGCCGCGGTGAACGCCCTGGCGGCGGGGCTTGTGGAGATCCAAGAATGACACCCTGGCTGCATATCGTCGGCATCGGTGAAGACGGGCTTGACGGGCTGGTCCCGGCGACCCGCGCGGTGGTCGAGGCCGCCGAGGTGATCCTTGGCGGGGAACGTCACCATACGCTGACGGATGGACTTGAGGCGCGGCGCATCGCCTGGCCCTCGCCGTTCGATGCGCTGCTCGAAACCCTGACCTCGCTGCGCGGCAAGCGGGTGGTGGTGCTGGCGACGGGCGATCCGCTCTGGTATTCGGTCGGCACCCGGATCGGGCGCAGCCTGCCGCTGGGCGAAATCGTCTATCACCCGCAATTGTCCGCCTTCCAGCTTGCCGCCGCCCGCATGGGCTGGTCGCTGGCCGATCTCGAAACGCTCACCGTGCATGGCCGCCCGGTCGAGCAGATGATCGCCTTCATCCAGCCCGACGCACGCCTCCTGATCCTGACCACCGGGGCCGAGACCCCGGCCCAGATCGCTCGTTTCCTGACCGAACGCGGCTTTGGCGACAGCCCGATGACGGTGCTGGCCAACATGGGCGGCGCGGACGAAACCCGGTTCGACGCCATCGCCCGCGACTGGACCCACGAAGTGCCGCCGTTCAACACCCTTGCGGTCGAATGTATCGCCGCCCCCGACGCCGCGCTGCTGCCGCGCGTTCCGGGACTGGCGGATGAGTTGTTCCAGCATGACGGCACCATGACCAAGCGCGAGGTCCGCGCGCTGACCGTCGCCAAGCTGATGCCGATGCGCGGCGCATTGCTCTGGGACATCGGCACCGGCTGCGGCTCGGTCGCGGTCGAATGGATGCGCGCCGCGCGCTACACCCGCGCCATCGGCATCGAACCCCGCGCCGATCGCCGCGCGATGGCCGCGGCGAACGCGCTGGCGCTTGGCGTGCCGCGTCTGGAACTGATCGACGGCATGGTGCCCGAGGCGCTGGACGGGCTCGAAGCGCCCGACGCGGTGTTCATCGGCGGCGGGCTGTCGGAAGAAACATTCGCTGCCGCATGGTCTGCCCTGAAACCGCTCGGGCGGCTGGTCGCCAATGCCGTGACGCTGGATAGCGAGGCGAAACTGATCGATCTGCATAGCCGCCATGGCGGCGAGCTGACCAAGATCTCGGTGTCGCGCGCGGCCGCACTCGGCCCGCATGTCGGCTGGCGTCCGATGATGCCGGTGACGCAGTGGAGCCTGGTCAAACGATGACCGGCAAGCTGATCGGCGTCGGGCTGGGGCCGGGCGATCCGGACCTCATCACCCTCAAGGCCGCGCGCCTGATCGCGGCGGCCGGAGTGATCGCCTACCCCGCCTTGCCGGGAACCGAAAGCCTTGCCCGCCGGATCGCATCCGGCCTGATCGCCGAGGGCGCGATGGAACTGGTGATCGAGGTGCCGATGACCCAGGCTCGCGAACCGGCGCAGGCGGCCTATGATCTGGGTGCCGCGCGGATTGCCGAAGTGCTGGAGGCTGGCCGCGATGTGGTGATGCTCTGTGAGGGCGATCCGTTCTTCTATGGCTCGTTCATGTATCTGCACGCCCGCCTCAGCCCGCGTTTCCAGGTCGAGGTGGTTCCCGGCGTCACCTCCGTCTCCGCCGCCGCCGCGCGCGCCGGGCTGCCGCTTGCCGCACGCAATGACGTGATGGCAGTGATCCCCGCGCCGCTCGACGACACGACCCTACGTAAGCGTATGGAAGCCGCCGACAGCTTCGCAATCCTCAAGCTCGGTCGCCACATCGGACGGGTGCGCGCGCTGCTCGACGACCTTGGCCTGACCGACCGCGCCCGCTATGTCGAACGCGCGACGCTGGCCGAGGAGGTCATCCTTCCGCTCGCAGACGCCCCCGATCCGGCACCCTATTTCTCGCTCATCCTCGTAACCAAAGGAGCCGACCCGTGGCTTTAACCCCCGTCGTGCTCTGCCTCAACCGCGCCGGCGAAGCGGTCGCGCATCGTGTCGCCGCCGTGCTGAACGCTCCGGTTCATGGCCGCGAAGGCCGGGTGGACCGGGCCGACGCCTACTTCCCCGATGCGCTGACCCACACCCGCGACCTGTTCGCGGCGGGCACGCCGGTCATCGGCGTCTGCGCGGCGGGCATCCTGATCCGCGCGGTCGCGCCGCTCTTGTCGGACAAGACCACCGAGCCGCCGGTGGTGGCGGTGTCGGACGATGGCGCTGTGGTCGTGCCGCTTCTGGGCGGGCATCGCGGCGCCAATCGGCTGGCCGCCACCATTGCGGCAGCGCTCGGGGGCACCGCCGCCGTCACCACGGCGGGCGAGGTCGCGCTGGGCGTGGCGCTCGATGAACCGCCGGCAGGCTGGGTGCTGGAAAACCCCGAAGCTGCCAAGGCCGCGATGGCGGCGCTGTTGTCCGGCGCGGGCGCGCATGTGAGCGGCGAGGACGCGGCGCAGGCCGGTTGGCTCTCGCATCTTCCCGCCGCCGCGCCGGGGGCCGAAACCGTCGAATTGCTGTGCAGCAGCGAACCCGCGCAGGCGACGAAACCGACGACCCTGATCTACCGGCCGCAACGCGCCGTTCTGGGCGTCGGCTGCGCCCGCAACTGCGCGCCCGAGGAACTGATCGGGCTGGTCGACAGCCTGCTGACTAAGGCCCGGCTTGCCCCCAAGTCGTTGAAATGTATCGCTACGCTGGACCTCAAGGCCGACGAACCGGCAATGCACGCGCTGGCGCGGCATCTGGGTGTTCCGCTTCGCCTGTTCGCCGCGGATGAGCTTGAGGCCGAAACCCCGCGCAGCGCGACCCCCTCCGACGTGGTCTTTTCCGAGGTGGGCACGCATGGCGTCGCCGAGAACGCAGCGCTGGCAGCAGCGGGGGCAGACGCGCAGCTTACACACCCCAAGGTCAAAACCGCGATGGCCACGGCGGCCCTCGCCACCGCACCCGCTCCGATCACCGCGCTTCGTGGCCGCTCGCGCGGGCGGCTTTCCATCGTTGGCATCGGCCCCGGCCAATCGGCCTGGCGCACGCCCGAGGCAAGCCGGATGATCGCCGAGGCCGATGAACTGGTCGGATACGGCCTCTACATCGACCTTCTCGGCCCCCTCGCCGCCGGCAAGACCCGCACCGATTTCCCGCTGGGCAAGGAGGAAGACCGCTGCCGCTACGCGCTGGAACAGGCGGCGACCGGCAGGAATGTCGCGCTGATTTCATCGGGCGACGCCGGCATCTACGCGATGGGCGCATTGGTGTTCGAACTGCTCGACCGCACCCCCGAGGCGCATGGCGTGTCACCTGCCGCGCGCCGGGTCGAAGTCGTGTCGGCCCCCGGCGTCTCGGCGCTTCAGGCCGCCGCCGCGCGCGCCGGTGCGCCACTGGGGCATGACTTCTGCGCCATTTCCCTCAGCGACCTTCTGACCCCGCGCGACGACATCATCCGCCGCCTGCACGCCGCCGCCGAGGGCGATTTCGTCATCGCCTTCTACAACCCGGTATCGCTGCGCCGCCGCACCCTTCTGGCCGAGGCGCGCGACATCCTGCTGCGTCACCGCCCGGCGGAAACTCCGGTTCTGTTGGCATCCAGTCTTGGGCGACCGGAGGAAACCATACGCTATCGTATGCTGTCTGATCTCGACGTCGATGAGGTCGACATGCTGACGGTCGTGCTGGTCGGCTCGTCCAACTCGCGGATGGCGCTGCTTGGCGACGGGCCGAAGATGTATACCCCGCGCGGCTATGCGCGAAAGATCGACGGAGATCTGGCATGACAGTCTATTTCATCGGTGCGGGCCCCGGCGATCCCGAGCTTCTGACGCTCAAGGCGCAGCGCCTGATCGGACAATGCCCGGTCTGCCTCTATGCCGGATCGCTGGTCCCGCCCGAGGTTGTCGCCGGCGCGCCCGAAGACGCGCGCGTCCTGGACACCGCCGCGATGACGCTGGAGCAGACCCATGCCGAGATCGTCGCCGCCCACGCCCGAGGCGAAGACGTGGCGCGGGTTCATTCCGGCGACCCCTCGCTTTACGGCGCCATTGCCGAGCAGATCAGGCGGCTCAAGGCCGACGCCATCCCCTACCAGATCGTCCCCGGCGTGCCCGCCTATGCCGCCGCCGCCGCAGCGCTGGGGCAGGAATTGACCATACCCGAGATCGCGCAATCGGTGGTCCTGACGCGGATGTCGATGCAGTCGACCGCGATGCCGCCGGGCGAGACGCTGGAGAATTTCGCCCGCACCGGTGCGACGCTGGCGATCCATCTGGCAGTGCGGAACCTGCGCGAGATCGAGCGGCAACTCACACCGCATTACGGCGCGGATTGCCCGGTCGTCGCTGCCTACCGCGTCGGCTGGCCCGATCAGCTCCTGATCCGGGGCACGCTCGCTGACATCCGCATGAAGGTCCGGGCCGAGAAAATCACCCGCACGGCGCTGATTCTCGTCGGTCCGGCGCTGGGCGAAGTGCGCGATTTTCGCGACTCGGCGCTTTACGACCCGGCCAAGCCGCATGTGCTTCGCCCTGTCGCTGGTGTCGATCTGGTGGAAGACCACAACATCTGAGCGAAACCCCTGTCATCTCAAAGCCTTGACTTGACGCAAGCCGATTCCGTGGCATGCTTTGTATCAGGGTGGAGGAACGGCACATGGATTTCTTGCCGAAGGAAATACGCGAGGGGCTAGAACTGGCCCGCAAACGCGACCTGCGCAAGAAGGCGCGGCTGCGCGTGACGGTGGGCGACATCTCGTTTCCGGTGCTCGACTACCGCGAGGCCGGCTTTGCGCTCGATATCGACAACGCGCCGAAACTGCGCGGGCTGGTCGACATCTTCGACGGCGCGCGCCACCTGTCGCAATGCCTGATCGTGGCGTCAGAGGAGGACGGCGACCTGATGCGCTATGAATTCAAGCGCGTCACCGCCGCGACCGACCGGCCCCCGGTCGACTTCGCAATCGACGAAAACGCCCCGGTCGCCTTGCTGCCGCGCGGCTGATCAGTTCAGGAAATGCCCGACGACGCGCACGAAGGCGCGCGGTATGTCCTCGAAGGTATAGCCGCCGACCTTCTGCGTCAGCGCATAGACCACCATCCCGCCGCCGATCAGCAGCATGATCGCGGCGATCCGGGGCGCGCGGCCTTCGGAATAGGATGAGACGATGGACGGAATCGAAAAGACCAGGATGACCAGGCCGATCACCAGGTAGATGTCGAATTGCATGTCGGCTCCCGTCATCGCCACCCCTGCGGCGCGTTCCAGTATTATTCCGGGTCGGTCGCGAAAATCAACCGTTCAGCGCAGGGCGCGACACGCAGGATGTTGGTGGTTCCCGGCACGTTGAAGGGCACGCCCGCCGTCACCACGATCTGATCGTCCTCGGTGCCGACGCCGGATTCGCGCACCACGCGGGCGGCGTTGATGACCGCGCCCTTGAACCGGTCGACATGGCCATCGGTCATGTAGCAGGTGATGCCCCAGCTCAGGCACAACCGGCGTGCGGTGCCGACCAGTTGGGTCAGCGCCAGGATCGGCACGCGCGGGCGCTCGCGCGCGGTCAGAAGCGCGGTGGTGCCCGACTGGGTGAAGCAGCAGATCGCCTTGATGTCGGTCGCCTCGGCGATCTCACGCGCGGCCGAGACGATGCCGTCGGCGACGGTGCGCCGCTCGATGATGCGGCTGTTCTCGATCATCTGCCGATACATCGGATCGTGCTCGACCTCGACCGCGATCGCGACCATCGTCGCCACAGCCTCGAGCGGATAGCTGCCAGCCGCGCTTTCGGCCGACAGCATGATCGCGTCGGCCCCCTCGTAGATCGCATTGGCGACGTCGGAGACCTCGGCGCGGGTCGGCACCGGGCTGTCGATCATGCTTTCCATCATCTGGGTCGCCACGATCACCGGCTTGGCGGCGGTGCGGCAGGCCTGGATCAGGCGTTTCTGGATCGGCGGCACGTTCTGCACCGGCAGTTCGACGCCAAGATCGCCACGCGCCACCATGATGCCATCCGACACCGCCAGGATATCGTCAAAGCAGCGCACCGCCGCCGGTTTCTCGATCTTGGCCAGCACCGCCGCGCGGCCATTGGCCAGCCTGCGCGCCTCCTGGACGTCTTCGGGCCGCTGCACGAAGCTGAGCGCCAGCCAGTCGACACCCAGCTCGCAGGCGAACTCGAGGTCGTCGCGGTCCTTTTCCGACAGCGCCGCCAGCGGCAGCACCACGTCCGGCACGTTCACGCCCTTGCGGTCCGAGATCGTGCCGCCCACCATCACCTCGCACTCGGCGAAATCCTTCCCGCACTCAACCACCTTGAGGCGGATCTTGCCGTCATTGACCAGCAGGGTCGAACCCGGCTCGAGTGCCTCGAAGATCTCGCGGTGCGGAAGCTGCACCCGGCGGTTGGTGCCCGGCGTGTCGTCGAGGTCGAAGCGGAACGGGTCGCCTTCCTCGATCTCGACCGCGCCGGCGGCGAACTTGCCACAGCGCAGCTTGGGGCCTTGCAGGTCGGCCAGGATGGCGACCGGACGGCCGCTTTCCTGCTCGATCCGGCGGATGATCTCGTGGCGCTCGCGGTGCTCGTCATGGGTGCCGTGCGACATGTTGATGCGAAACACGTCCGCGCCGGTCTCGAACAGGTCGCGGATCATCTCATGGGTATTGGACGCCGGGCCGAGGGTCGCGACGATCTTGACGTTACGATGGCGGTGCATCCGGGTCGTTCCTTGGTGTTTGCGTTAACAGAGGTTGCGCGCTCTATGCCGCAAATCGGCGTCCATCGCAACTGGCGCTTTCGCGCCGCGTCGCCTAGAACCCCTTTGGGGCAAGGCAAGACGGGCATGACATACCAACCCTACCATATCCTTGGCGAGGACCGCCGCTCGCGCTGGCTGATCACCGCCGACCACGCGACCAACACCGTTCCGCAAGAGGTGAACGGCGGCGATCTTGGCCTGTCGGCCGAGGACATGAACCGCCACATCGCCTGGGACCCCGGCTCGGCGAGCGTGGCGATCGCGCTGGGCGACTTGCTGGCCGCGCCGGTGGTGATGTCGAACTTCTCGCGACTGGTGATCGACCCGAACCGCGGCGAGGACGACCCGACCCTGGTGATGAAGCTCTATGACGGCACCATCATCCCGGCCAATCGCCATGTGGACGATGCCGAGATCGAACGCCGGCTGAACGCCTGTTACCGCCCCTATCACGATGCCGTCGCCCGTCTGGCGGCGCGGCAGGACGACACGATTTTCGTCGCGGTCCACTCCTTCACCCGGCAATTGCGCGGCCGCGATCCGCGGCCCTGGCATGTCGGCGTGCTCTATGGCCGCGACCCCCGGTTCGCCCTGCCGCTCTTGCGCCGCCTGAGGGACGAACCCGACCTCTGCGTCGGCGAGAACGAGCCCTATGGCGGCCACCTCGACGGCGACTCGGTGGATCGTCATGCGATCGGACCGGGGCGGGCGAACGTGCTGATCGAGATCCGCAACGACCTGATCGTGACCGACCGGCAGCAATACGACTGGGCCGCGCGCCTCGCCCCGATCCTTGAGGAAGTGCTTGCGTCAAGCGGCCTCTGACAGCGCGGATTTCTGTGGCGAATCGGCGTTTCGTGCTATTCTGGACTCCTTCGCAGTTGGAGTTTTTTTGCGATGGAAAAGAAGCCGAACCCTGCCAAGGGTGCCGCGAAGCCGGGTGCCAAGCCCGCGCCGACGGGCAAGGCCGCCGCCCCGAAAGGCGCCGGACCCAAGAAGAAGTGACGCCAACCGCCCCGGACGGTTGACCTCGCCGTCCGGGGCCCCTCCAATGCGCGAACCCCGTGACAGGAGACGCGCCATGGACGACCAGACCCGCCTCGAGATCGAAGCCGCCGCCTTCCGCCGGTTGCGCCAGCATCTGATGGATGACCGCCCGGAAGTGCAGAACATCGACCTGATGAACCTGGCCGGCTTCTGCCGCAACTGCCTCAGCCGCTGGTATCAGGAGGCGGCGAGCGAACGCGGCATCGAGATGAGCAAGGAGGAAGGTCGCGAAGCCTTTTACGGCATGCCCTATGACGCCTGGCGCGCGCAGAACCAGACCGAGGCCAGCGCCGGCAAGCAGGCGGCGTTCGAGGTCGCGTTCAGGGAAAACGTGAGCAAGGACAAGGGGTAATGCGGCTGCGCCGCACTCAGGCCGGGAGCGAGGGGCCAGCCCCTCGCGCTCCCCGGAGTATTTTTGCCAAAATGAAGACGCAGGAGCCTCAGATCGCCGCCTTGCGGCTTTCCTCGAGATAGATCTCGCGCAGCCGCGTCGCCACCCGGCCCGGCTTGCCATCGCCCACCGCCACCCCGTCGACCTCGACCACCGGCGTCACGAAGGCGCTGGCCGAGGTGATGAACGCCTCGTCCGCATCTTGTGCTTCCGCGACGGTGAAGCTGCGTTCCTCGACTTCCAGCTGCGCCTCGGCGGCAAAGCGCAGCACCGCCGCGCGGGTGATGCCGTGCAGGATGTCATGGGACAACTCGCGGGTGATGATCTTGCGGTTCTTCACGATATAGGCGTTGTTCGACGTGCCCTCGGTCACCATGCCATCCTCGACGAACCAGGCATCGTCCACCCCCGCCGCCTGCGCCATCATCTTGCCCATCGACGGATAGAGAAGCTGCACCGTCTTGATGTCGCGCCGGCCCCAGCGCTGATCGGGGATCGAGACCACCGTTATGCCCGTCTTCGCCGCGGGATCATCGGCAAGGCCGGGCTTGGACTGGGTGAACATGACCAGTGTGCACGGGGTCGTCTCGGGGTCGGGAAAGGTGAAGCTGCGGTCGCCGGGACTGCCGCGGGTGATCTGGAGATAGATCATCCCGTCGGTGATGGCGTTGCGCGCCACCAGTTCGCGGTGCACCGCCAGAAGCTCGTTGCGCCCGATCGGCTGTGTCATGTCCAGCTCGGTCAGCGACCGGGCCAGCCTTGCTGCGTGGCCATCGAAGTCGATCAGCTTGCCATCCAGCACCGAGGTCACCTCGTAGACGCCATCGGCCATCAGAAAACCCCGGTCGAAGATCGAGACCTTCGCCTCGGCTTCGGGCAGATAAACTCCGTTGAGATAGACGATGCGGCTCATGGCAGGTTCCTTGGCTTGGGCGCGTCCGGTATGGCGCTTGGTGTTGATCTTGCTAATGTCCGGTAGCGCGAAATATCGGAAAGGGAAACCCATGACCACAGCGATGCAATCGGCCCTGATCATGGCGTCGGCAGGCGTGGGCATCCCGCTTCTGGCGGCGCTGAACGCGGCGCTCGGTCGCCACCTCGGCTCGCCAGCGTCGGCCGGGGTGATCCTGTTCATCGTGGCGCTCGCCATCGCGCTGGCGGTGGCCGCGTTCACCGGCGGCAGCTTTCGCGCCGCCGCCAGCGCGCCGCCGCACCTGTTCATCGCCGGGGCCTTCGTTGCCTTCTACGTGCTGTCGGTCACCTGGATCGCGCCCAGTTTCGGCGTCGGCAACGCGATCTTCTTCGTGCTGCTCGGGCAACTGGTCTCGGCCGCCGTGATCGACCATTTCGGCCTGTTCGGCGCGCTGCACAGCCCGATGACGCCGATCCGCCTGCTTGGCATCGCGGTGATGGGCGCGGGCGTGTTCCTGACCCAGATCGCCGGGCGCGCCTAACCCCAAAGTGCGCGCTCCGGCGGGTGCACCCCGGCTTCGTCGAACACCAGCGGCACGTCGCGGTCGCGCGCCAGCAACAGCGGCCCGTCAAGGTCCGTCACCAGCGCGCCCTGCGCCACCAGCACCGCGGGCGCCATCGCCAGCGACGAGCCGACCATGCAGCCGACCATCACGTCGAACCCCGCCACCCGCGCCGCGTCACGAAGCGCCAGCGCCTCGGTCAGCCCGCCGGTCTTGTCGAGCTTGATGTTCACCACGTCATACTTGCCCGCCAGATCCGGCAGGCTGGCGCGGTCATGGCAGCTCTCATCGGCGCAGACCGGCACGGGCCGCGCAATCTCGGCCAGCGCGCCGTCAGCGCCCGCAGGCAAGGGCTGCTCGACCAGTTCAACGCCAAGCCGCAGCAGATGCGGCGCCAGATCGGCATAGACCTCGGCGCTCCAGCCCTCGTTCGCATCGACGATGATCCGCGCCTTCGGCGCCCCCGCCCGAACCGCCTCGAGCCGGGGCATGTCGTCGGGCGTGCCCAGCTTGATCTTCAAGAGCGGACGATGCGCATGCCGTGCCGCCGCGCGCCGCATCTCGTCAGGCGCGGCGAGGCTCAGGGTATAGGCGGTGATCTCCGGCCCCGGTGCCGCCAGCCCGGCCAGTTCCCACACCCGCCTGCCCGCCCGCTTCGCCTCGATGTCCCACAGCGCGCAATCGACCGCGTTGTGGGC
>JBLWUQ010000015.1:0-76928 GCA_048268845.1 Maritimibacter sp.
GACGCCGAAGCCGCGCGTCTGGCCGAAGCCGCCGCTGCCGAGGCGTTGCGCGAGCGGTTGAAGAACGCCGATGACGAGTTGACCGCGATGACGCTGGCGCTCGAGGAACAGCGCAAGCGGGCCGAGGACACGCTGACACTGCTGGCCGCCGCCGAGGCGGCGAACAAGGACCTCGACCTTAGGCTCGCCGCCGCGCTGACCGAGGTCGAGGCGCTGTCGAACGATGTCGGCGACGAGGCGGCGCTGCGCGACCGTCTGGCCGCCGCGCTGGCCGCCAAGGCCGCCGCCGAGACCGAGGCCGAAACCGCGCTGAGCGAGGCCGACCGCCGGGCGCTGCTGCTGGCTGCCGCCAACGCGGAATTGTCGGGCGAAAAGGCGGTATCCGCCGAGGCACAGCGCAAGATCGCGCTGCTCAATGAACAGATGATCGTGCTGCGCCGCCAGCTTTCGGGGCTGCAACAGATCCTTGACGAATCCGAGACCCGCGACGCCGACGCGCAGGTGCAGATCGAGGCGCTGGGCACCCGGCTGAACACGGCCCTTGCCCAGGTCGCCGCCGAACAGCGCCGCCGCGCGGAACTGGAGGAGGCCGAGCGCAAGCGGCTGGAGGCGGAAGCGACGAAACTCGAGGCCTACCGGTCGGATTTCTTCGGCAAGCTGCGCGAAATCCTTGGCGACCGCGAGGGGGTGCGCATCGTCGGCGACCGCTTCGTGTTCTCGTCCGAAGTGCTGTTCGACCCCGGCAAGGCGGAATTGTCGGCAGAGGGCGAAGCGCAGATCGCGCGGATGGCGCAGATCCTGTCCGACGTCGCCGACCAGATCCCGCCCGAGATCGACTGGGTGATCCGCGTCGACGGCCATACCGACCGCACCAAGCTGGGCGTCAACAGCGACTATGCCGACAACTGGGAACTCAGCCAGGCCCGCGCGCTGTCGGTGGTGCATTTCATGGTCGAACAGCTTGGCTTCCCGCCCGACCGTCTCGCGGCCACAGGCTTTGGCGAGTTCCAGCCGGTCGATCCCGGCGACAGCCCCGAGGCGCTGGCGGCGAACCGGCGGATCGAGTTGAAGCTGACCGAGAAGTAACGCCTAGTCCGTGACGCGCACGCCGCCCGACAGCGTATCCACCACCGCGCCGTCGCGGCGCAGTTCCGCCGTCATGCGCCAGTCGCCCGCCGCCCAACCCGCCGCGCCCCGCTTCTTGCCCGCCGCGCGGAACAGTTGCGCCTGGGTCGTCTCGAGCGTCACCTCCTGCGCGAGCAGCACGCTTCCGTCCGGCGGGCTGAGCGTGATCGCAACCACGTCGCCGGCACGTCCACCGAAGACATAGGCCCAGCCAACCAGCGCCGGCGCGTCGCCGGGCAGGGTGGCGCGGCCCGCCGTGCCCGCCTTGATCGCATCATAGCCCGGCACCGCCTCGGCGATCCCGACCGCGATGAGGCCGCCGGGTACATAGGGCAGGGGGTCTTTCCACAGATCGTCCTCGGGCCCGTCGTCGCGGCCGCAATCGGTGATCTCGTCGGTGTTGAACGGGTCGATGACGCGGCCCTCGTCGCGCACGGTGAAATGCAGGTGCGGGAACTCGGTCTTGCCCGAAAGCCCGACCTGCCCCAGCACCTTGCCCATCGCCACCCGCTCGCCCACGCGCACCGCGATCGTGCGCTCGCCGAGGTGGCAATACTGCGTGCTCCAGCCGTCGCCGTGGTCGATCACCACGCCGTTGCCACATTCCTGCCCGTCAAGCGCGTCCGCTGGCGTGCCGGCAAGCCCGGTATCCGGCATCCCGTCGCGCACCGCGCGCACCACGCCGGGTGCGGCGGCGATCACATCGACCCCCGCCGCCATCGCCGCCAGCGAGGGAAGGGCGAAATCGGTGCCGGAATGGCCGTCATAGCTGAGCGGGCCGCAGGTGAAATCGGCCCCGCCCGGCCCCGGATCGGCGTCGACATGGTGCTGGATGAAACACTCCTCGCCCAGCGTGCAGGCGATGGGCAGACCCAGCAGCGGCTCGCGCGCCAGCGCCGGGCCGGCAAGGGCGATGAGGGCGACAAGGGGCATGAGACGGGTCATGCGGTGACCATAGGCGCAAGCCCGCCCCGATCAACCCTGCGAAACGCAAGGGACCGGCCCCCGAGGGGACCGGTCCTTGTTCTGGTTCTGGCGATGCGATCAGTCCGCTGTCAGCAACGGAGGCTTCTTGCGCGAGGTCAGCCGCGCCTTTTGCGGCTCCTCGACCTTGAGCTCGATCTCGCCGTTCCTGACGCCGACCTTGACCAGACCACCCTTGGCCAGCTTGCCGAACAACAGTTCCTCGGCCAGCGGCTTCTTGATGTATTCCTGGATCACCCGGCCCAGCGGGCGCGCGCCCATCTTGTCGTCATAGCCCTTTTCGGCCAGCCACTCGGCGGCCTTGGGGGTCAGTTCGATGGCCACGCCACGGTCAAGAAGCTGCGCTTCGAGTTGCAGCACGAATTTCTCGACCACCTGCAGGATCACCTCGCGCGGCAGCGGCGCGAAGCTGATGACGGCATCCAGCCGGTTGCGGAACTCGGGCGTGAAGGTGCGCTCGATGGCGGCGGTATCCTCGCCCTCGCGACGGTCGCGGCCAAAGCCGATGGCCTCTTTCGCCTGTTCGGTGGCGCCCGCGTTGGTGGTCATGATGACGACCACGTTGCGGAAGTTCACCTTGCGGCCGTTGTGGTCGGTCAGCTCGCCATGGTCCATGACCTGCAACAGGATGTTGTAGACATCCGGGTGCGCCTTCTCGATCTCGTCAAGCAGCAGCACGCAATGCGGATGCTGGTCGACGCCATCGGTCAGAAGCCCGCCCTGATCGAAGCCGACATAGCCCGGCGGCGCGCCGATCAGGCGCGAAACCGCGTGTTTCTCCATGTATTCCGACATGTCGAAACGCAGAAGCTCGACCCCAAGCTGGTCGGCCAGTTGCCGCGCCACCTCGGTCTTGCCCACGCCCGTGGGACCGGCGAACAGGTAGTTGCCGATGGGCTTTTCGGGCTCGCGCAGACCGGCGCGGGCCAGTTTGATCGCGCTGGCCAGCGCCTCGATGGCCTTGTCCTGCCCGAACACCACGCGCTTGAGCGAGACGTCAAGGTCGCGCAGCACCTGCTGGTCGTCCTTGGACACGCTTTTCGGCGGGATGCGGGCGATCTTGGCGACGATGGCCTCGATGTCCTTGGCCCCGATCGACTTGCGCCGCTTGGAGGCCGCGAGCAGGTGCTGGGCCGCGCCCGCCTCGTCGATCACGTCGATCGCCTTGTCGGGCAGCTTGCGGTCGTTGATGTAGCGGTTCGACAATTCGACCGCCGTCTTGATCGCCTCGTTGGTATACTTGATGTGGTGGTGTTCCTCGAAATACGGCTTGAGGCCGCGCAGGATCTTCACCGTGTCATCGACCGAAGGCTCGTTGACGTCGATCTTCTGGAACCGGCGCGACAGCGCGCGGTCCTTTTCGAAGTGCTGACGATACTCCTTGTAGGTGGTCGAGCCCATGCAGCGCAGCTTGCCGCCCTGCAGCGCGGGCTTGAGCAGGTTCGAGGCGTCCATCGCCCCGCCCGACGTGGCACCGGCGCCGATCACGGTGTGGATCTCGTCGATGAACAGCACCGCGTCGGGGTGGTTTTCCATCTCGGTCATCACCGCCTTCAGCCGTTCCTCGAAATCGCCGCGATAGCGCGTGCCGGCCAGAAGCGCGCCCATGTCGAGCGAGAAGATCGTGGTTTTCGACAGCACGTCGGGGATCTCGCCCTTGACGATCTTGTGCGCGAGGCCCTCGGCGATGGCGGTCTTGCCGACGCCGGGATCGCCGACCAGAAGCGGGTTGTTCTTGCGCCTGCGGCACAGCACCTGGATGCAGCGCTCGACCTCGTGGTCGCGCCCGATCAGCGGGTCGATGTCGCCCGCGCGGGCCTTGGCGTTCAGATCGACGCAGTATTTCGCCAGCGCCGAATCGCTCCGGTCCTCGGCCTCGTCGTCGTCGGCAGACGCGGTGCTTTCCTCGAAATCGGGCGCGCCGGTCACCGGCCGGGTTTCGCCATAGGACGAATCCTTGGCCACGCCATGCGCGATGTAGTTGACCGCGTCATAGCGGGTCATGTCCTGTTCCTGCAGGAAATAGGCGGCGTTGCTTTCGCGTTCCGCGAAGATCGCGACCAGCACGTTGGCGCCGGTGACTTCGGTCCGGCCCGAGCTTTGCACATGGATCGCCGCGCGCTGGATCACGCGCTGGAACGCCGCCGTCGGCACCGCCTCGGAGCCTTCGATGTTGGTTTCCAGCGTGGTCAGGTCCTCGTCGATATACTTGATCACCGTCGCGCGCAGTTCCTCGAGGTTGACCGAGCAGGCCTTCATCACCCGAGCCGCGTCGGTCTCGTCGATCAGGGCCAGAAGCAGGTGCTCGAGCGTCGCCAGTTCGTGGCGCCGGTCATTTGCATGTGCAAGCGCCGCGTGGATCGCTTGTTCAAGGGTATTCGAAAATGATGGCACCTGTTTTTCTCCTCGTTGCGGGCCGGAGTTTGTCCGACCGTCGCCTCACTGCCCTAGAGTTCGGTTTTCCTGCCGTATCTTCAACCCTTGTCCTGTCAATTTTCCTTGTGTTCGGGCAATTCCGTCGGCGCGAACGGAACCGCCCCTCGTTCGGGCGCGGCATGGAGGGCGGCGGGGTGACCCGTGCAGGCCGTGCCTCTTGCCTGCATCATATCGCGCCAGCCCGCAGACAACAAATCAAATGGCGGCCAGCTTGCCCGGTCAGAAACTGTCCTTGGCCGCGCGGATATGGGCGAAGACCTCGGCATCCGGCTTGCCCGCCATCCCCAGCGCGGACTTCACGCGGTCAAGCCCGGCGCGCAGGAACGGGTTCGTCGCCTTCTCGAGCGCCAGCGACGAGGGCACCGTGGGCGTATCGGCCGCCCGCGCGCCTTCGGTGTGCTTCATGCGCTGCACCAGCGCCGGGTTGTCCGGCTCGATGCTCAGCGCGAAGCGGCCGTTCGACAGGGTGTATTCATGCCCCGAACAGATCAGGGTGTCGTCGGGCAGGGCGGCAAGCCGCATGAGGCTGTCCCACATCTCGGACGGCGAGCCCTCGAACAGCCGCCCGCAGCCCAGCGCCATCAGGCTGTCGCCGGTAAAGGCCGCAGCCGCGTCGCGCAGGTAATAGGCGACGTGCCCAGAGGTATGCCCCCTGGCGTCGATCACCTGCACCGCGTGGCCGGCGAAATCGACGACATCCCCCGGCGCCACGGCAAGGTCGAGCGCGGGCAGGCGGTGGGCGTCGCGCGCCGCGCCGATGACGCGGGGGTGATGCGCCTCGACCAGATCGGCCAGCCCGTCGATGTGGTCGGCGTGGTGGTGGGTGATGAAGACGTCGCTGAGCCGCCAGCCGCGCCGTTCCAGCACCGCCTCGATCGGCCAGCTTTCGGGTGCATCGAACAGCGCCGTCGCGCCGGTCGTGCGGTCATGCACCAGAAAGGCATAATTGTCGGACAGGCAGGGAATGGTTTCGATCTCCAGCGTCATGGCGCTCTCCTTTGCCCCGCGTTCGTTTGAATGTTGCCCTATTGCCGACATGGGTGCAACATTGCGCCCGGAGAACGCGATGACAACCGAGGCGCAAAGACCACCCCGACACTCGCAGGCCGATCCCGCCGGGGATGACGGCAGGCTCAGCGCGCCCGCCGCCGCCCGCAATACCGGCCCGATCATCGACGCGCTGCGCCGCCATGTGCCGGCGCGGGGCGTGGTGCTCGAGATCGCCGCCGGCACCGGACAGCACGCGGTGGCCTGCGCGCAGGCGTTTCCGGACCTCGACTGGCAGCCGACCGACATCGCGAGCGACCGGCTGGCCTCGATCGACGCATGGCGTGCCTCCGAGGGCGTGGCCAACATGCGTGTCGCGGTGCACCTCGACGCCGCCCAGCCCGACTGGACCTTCGGCCCGGTCGATCTGGCGGTGGTGGTGAACCTGATGCACCTGATCCCCGAGCCTGCCGCGCGAAACGTGATCCGGGGCATCGCCCGCGCGCTGAGGCACGAAGGGTGCTTTTTCCTCTACGGTCCGTTTCGCTCCGGCGGCGCGTTCCGTTCCGAAAGCGATGCGCAATTCGATGCCAGCCTGCGCCGCGACAGTCCGGCGATGGGCTACAAGGACGCCGAGTGGATCGTGGCCGAGGCCGAAGCCTGCGGGCTGCGCGCCGTCGAGACCATCGAGATGCCCGCCAACAACCTGTCGCTGGTCTTCGCCAAGGCCTGAGCGTGCCCGGCCCGGCCTGCCTTGCCGCGCGCAAGACGGTGGCGAATCCGCCGCGATCCGCTAGTGTCGCCGCCATGCACATGGACGTCCGCGATCTCAAGGCTTTCTACTATCGGTCCGCGCTGGGCCGGGCGGCGCAACGGGCGGTGCGCGACCGGGTGCGGGTGTTCTGGCCCGAAGCCAACAAGCAGACGGTGGTGGGCTATGGTTTTGCGGCCCCGCTGCTGCGCCCCTATCTTTCCGATGCGCGCCGGGTGATCGCGCTGATGCCGGCGCCGCAGGGGGTGATGCCCTGGCCTGCCGGCGCGCCGAATGTCTCGGTGCTCTGCGAGGAGGCGCTTTGGCCGCTCGATACCGGGGTGGTGGACAAGCTCCTGTTCCTGCACGGGCTGGAAACCACAAACCATGTCGAGCCGCTGCTCGAGGAAGCCTACCGCGTGCTTGGCCCCGGCGGGCGGGCGCTGTTCATCGTGCCCAACCGCGCCGGGCTGTGGTCGCGCTCGGACGCGACGCCGTTCGGCTATGGCCGGCCCTATACGATGCGCCAGCTCGAGACCTTGCTGCGCAATTTCGGCTTCACCCCCGAGCGTCAGGACGCCGCGCTGTATCAGCCGCCCTCGACGCGGCGGTTCTGGCTGAAGACCGGGCCGATGTGGGAGCGCACCGGCCGCGCGATGTCGATGGCGCGGGCTGGCGGGGTGCTGATGCTGGAGGCCTCAAAACAGGTGCCCAAGCCGCGCCGCCCCGGCCTGAGCGAGCGGGTGAAAAAGCCGCTCTCGGTGCTCGAAGGACTGGGCGTGCCGGAACCCTCGCACCGGACGCGGACCCCGCGCTGATCTGCCGCAAGGCACCGCGCGCAGAGATTCGCCGCAGGCGCGGGCGGGTTTGCCTTGAAAATCAAGCAACACGCCCGTTGCGACGCCCGCGCGGCGAAACCCCTGACGGCAAAGGCCGCATGTTGGCGATAAACCTGCGTATCAGTGTTGCGGGATCACAAAGCCTCTGCTAGACCCACGCCGATTTCAGATGGCGCAAACGCGCGGCATCGACAGGCCGCCCCGCTCTGTTTCGGCAGACGTCAGAGGGGCTAAGACATCGGAAGGGTGGACGTGTCCGGAGCTTCGATTTCAACTGGCATTGCCCAGCGCTACGCGACTGCGGTGTTCGAACTGGCCGGCGACGGCAAGGAGATCGGCGCGGTCGAGGCGGATCTCGACCAGATCGAATCCGCCCTGACGGGCAGCGAGGATTTCAGGGCGATGATCAACTCGCCGGTCTATTCGCGCGACGAACAGGCCGCCGCGATCAAGGCGCTGGCCGCAAAGATGGGCCTCACCGACACCATGACCGGCGTGCTCGGCGTGATGGCCGGCAAGCGCCGGTTGTTCGTGCTGCCGCAGCTTGTCGCGGCCCTGCGCGAGGCGATCGCCGCCGACAAGGGCGAAGTGACCGCCGACGTGACCGCCGCCAAGGCGATGACCAAGGCACAGCAGGACAAGCTGGCAAAGGCGCTCAAGGCGTCGGTCGGCAAGGACGTTAAGATCAATATGGCCGTCGATGAAAGTCTCATCGGCGGTCTTGTCGTCAAGGTGGGCTCGAAGATGATCGACAGTTCGATCGCCTCGCGGCTCAGCGCACTTCAGAATTCCATGAAAGAGGTCGGATAGGACAATGGGTATCCAAGCAGCCGAAATCTCTGCCATCCTCAAGGAGCAGATCAAGAACTTTGGCCAGGAGGCCCAGGTGGCCGAAGTGGGTCGCGTGCTGTCCGTCGGTGACGGGATCGCGCGGGTCCATGGCCTCGACAACGTGCAGGCCGGTGAGATGGTCGAATTTCCCGGTGGCATCCGGGGCATGGCGCTGAACCTCGAGGCCGACAACGTCGGCGTCGTGATCTTCGGCGCCGACCGCGACATCAAGGAAGGCGACACCGTCAAGCGCACCAAGTCCATCGTGGACGTGCCGGTCGGTGACGCGCTTCTGGGCCGCGTCGTCGACGCGCTGGGCAACCCGATTGACGGCAAGGGGCCGATCAAGACGACCCAGCGCTCGGTCGCGGACGTGAAGGCGCCGGGCATCATCCCGCGCAAATCGGTGCACGAGCCGATGGCGACCGGCCTGAAATCGGTCGACGCGATGATCCCGATCGGCCGTGGCCAGCGCGAGCTGATCATCGGCGACCGCCAGACCGGCAAGACCGCCCTGGCGCTCGATACGATGCTGAACCAGAAAAGCTACAACGACGCCGCCGGCGACGACGAGTCGAAGAAACTCTACTGCGTCTATGTCGCGATCGGGCAGAAGCGTTCGACCGTGGCCCAGCTGGTGAAGAAGCTCGAGGAAAAGGGCGCGATGGAATACTCCATCGTCGTCGCCGCGACCGCGTCGGACCCCGCGCCGATGCAGTATCTCGCCCCCTATACCGCCACCGCGATGGGCGAGTTCTTCCGCGACAACGGCCGCCACGCGCTGATGATCTATGACGACCTGTCCAAACAGGCCGTGTCCTATCGCCAGATGTCGCTGCTGCTGCGCCGTCCGCCCGGACGTGAAGCCTATCCGGGCGACGTGTTCTACCTGCACTCGCGCCTGCTCGAGCGTTCGGCCAAGCTGAACGAAGACCATGGCTCGGGGTCGCTGACGGCGCTGCCGATCATCGAGACCCAGGGCGGCGACGTGTCGGCGTTCATCCCGACCAACGTGATCTCGATCACCGACGGCCAGATCTTCCTCGAGACCGAGCTGTTCTATCAGGGCATCCGCCCGGCCGTGAACACCGGCCTCAGCGTGTCGCGCGTCGGCTCGTCGGCCCAGACCAAGGCGATGTCCTCGGTCGCCGGCCCGGTGAAACTGTCGCTCGCCCAGTATCGCGAGATGGCGGCCTTCGCGCAGTTCGGCTCGGACCTCGACGCAGCCACGCAGCGGCTTCTGAACCGCGGCGCGCGCCTGACCGAGTTGATGAAGCAGCCGCAATACTCGCCGCTGACCAACGCCGAGATCGTCTGCGTCATCTTCGCGGGCGTGAACGGCTATCTCGACAAGATCGCGGTGAAGGATGTCGGCCGGTTCGAAAAGGGTCTGCTGAACTATCTGCGCACCAACGCCACCGACCTGCTCAAGGATATCACCGAGAACGACCGCAAGGTGAAGGGTGAGCTGGAAGACAAGGTGAAAGCCGCCATCGACAGCTTCGCCGAAGGCTTCGCATAAGTCCCTGGGTGAGCCGAGAGGAAGCTGGCAATGCCAAATCTTAAGGTCCTGAAGAACCGGATCAGCAGCGTCAAGTCGACGCGCAAGATCACCAAGGCCATGCAGATGGTGGCCGCGGCCAAGCTGCGGCGGGCACAGGAGTCCGCCGAAGCCGCGCGGCCCTATTCCGAGCGGTTCAACGCCGTTCTCGCGGGGCTGGCCAAGGCCGCCGCCGGGTCGGACGCCGCACCGAAACTGCTGCGCGGCACCGGCTCGGACAAGGTGCACCTGTTGGTGGTGATGACCGCCGAGCGCGGGCTGTGCGGCGGCTTCAACTCGTCGATCGTCAAGCTCGCCAAGGCCCGCGCCGACGCGCTGCTGGCGGCCGGCAAGACGGTGAAGATGCTGACCGTCGGCAAGAAGGGCCGCGAGCAGATGAAGCGCGACTATGCCCATCTGTCGGTCGGCCATGTCGATCTGTCCGAGATCAAGACGCTGGGCTATGACACCGCGCAAGGGATCGCCACCGATCTGCTGAAGCGGTTTGAGGCCGGTGAATTCGACGTCGCGACGATCTTCTTCAACACGTTCCAGAACGTCGTGACCCAGATCCCGACCGAGACGCAGATCATCCCGGCCACCTTCGAGGGCGTCGAGACCGAGACCGCCGACACCGGCTATGTCTACGAATACGAGCCGTCGGAAGAGGCGATCCTCGCGACGCTGCTGCCCAAGGGCGTGGCCACCGCGATCTTCGCCGCACTTCTGGAAAACGCGGCCTCCGAACAGGGCGCGCGGATGTCGGCGATGGACAACGCGACGCGCAACGCAGGCGAGATGATCGACAAGCTGACGATCCAGTACAACCGCTCGCGTCAGGCTGTCATCACCAACGAGCTTATCGAGATTATTTCGGGCGCCGAAGCGCTCTAACCGAACCGGAGACAACACATGGCAAAAGCGAAAGCAGCCGTCGGCAAGATCACGCAGGTGATTGGCGCCGTCGTGGACGTGCAGTTCGAAGGCGACCTGCCGGCGATCCTGAACGCCCTCGAGACCGACAACCACGGCAACCGCCTGATCCTGGAAGTGGCGCAGCACCTGGGCGAAGGCACCGTGCGCACCATCGCGATGGACGCGACCGAGGGCCTGGTGCGCGGCCAGTCCGTGACCGACCTTGGCGAGGCGATCTCGATGCCGGTGGGGTCGGGCACGCTGGGCCGCATCCTCAACGTCGTCGGCGAGCCGGTTGACGAAAAGGGCCCGGTTGTCGCGACCGGGCGTCGCCCGATCCACGGCGAGGCGCCGACCTTCGCCGAGCAGTCGACCGAGACCGAGATCCTGACCACGGGCATCAAGGTCATCGACCTTTTGGCCCCCTATACCAAGGGCGGCAAGATCGGCCTGTTCGGCGGCGCCGGCGTGGGCAAGACGGTTCTGATCATGGAACTGATCAACAACATCGCCAAGGTGCACGCGGGCGTGTCGGTGTTCGCCGGTGTCGGCGAGCGGACGCGTGAGGGCAACGACCTCTACCACGAGATGATCGAATCGGGCGTCATCGTTCCCGACGATCTCGAGAAATCCAAGATCGCGCTGGTCTATGGCCAGATGAACGAGCCGCCGGGAGCCCGTATGCGGGTGGCGCTGTCGGGCCTGACGCTGGCCGAGCAGTTCCGCGACGAATCCGGCTCGGACGTGCTGTTCTTCGTCGACAACATCTTCCGTTTCACCCAGGCCGGTTCCGAGGTTTCGGCGCTTCTGGGCCGCATCCCCTCCGCCGTGGGCTACCAGCCGACGCTGGCGACCGACATGGGCGCCATGCAGGAGCGGATCGCCTCGACCAAGGCGGGCTCGATCACGTCCGTGCAGGCCGTCTACGTGCCCGCCGACGACCTCACCGACCCCGCGCCCGCGACCTCGTTCGCGCACCTTGACGCGACCACGGTTCTCGACCGTGCGATCTCGGAAAAGGGCATCTATCCGGCAGTGGACCCGCTGGGCTCGACCTCGCGCCTGCTCGATCCGCTGATCATCGGCGACGAGCATTACAAGGTCGCGACCGACGTTCAGCAGATCCTCCAGCGCTACAAGTCGCTGCAGGACATCATCGCCATTCTCGGGATGGACGAGCTGTCGGAAGAGGACAAGCTGGCCGTGGCCCGCGCCCGTAAGATCGAGCGTTTCCTGTCGCAGCCGTTCGACGTGGCCAAGGTGTTCACCGGCTCGGACGGGGTGCAGGTGCCGCTGGAAGAAACCATCGCGTCGTTCAAGGCGGTTGTGGCCGGTGAATACGACCACCTGCCGGAAAGCGCGTTCTACATGGTCGGCGGCATCGAGGACGTGAAGGCGAAAGCCGAGAAGTTGGCGGCAGACGCCGCCTAGGAGGCCCGGAAATGGCTGATACGATGCAATTCGAACTGGTCTCGCCCGAGCGCCTTCTGGCCTCGGTCGTGGCCAGCGCGGTGCAGATCCCCGGTGCCGACGGCGAGATGACGGCGATGCCGAACCACGCGCCGACGATCACCACGCTGCGCCCCGGTATCGTGCGGGTGACCAGCGGCGAGGGTGACGCGAGTTTCGTCATCACCGGCGGGTTCGCCGAGATCACGCCGGAAGGCACCTCGGTGCTGGCCGAACGCGCGATGCCGGTGGGCGAGGTCACGCAGGCCGTGCTGGACGATTTCGTCGCCGCCGCCGTCGCCGCGCGCGACAACGCGACGCCGGACATGCGCGACGAGCTGGCCAAGCAGGTCAGCGACATCGCCGCCGTGGCCGCCGAGCTTGGATTGCAGGCGAAATCGGCCTGATCCTGCCGGAAATGCAATAAGATGGACGCCTCGCACCGCTTGGTGCGGGGCGTTTTTCGTTGCCGTCAGTCCGGGTCCGAGGACGCGGCCCAGAGGTTGATCGCCTCGTCCTCGGCATGGCGGTCGATCTCGACCAGTTCCTCGTCGGTGAAGTCGAGATTGTCGACCGCCCCGGCGCAATCGACCACCTGTTCGGGCCTCGACGCCCCGATCAGCGCCGAGGTGATGCCACCGTCGCGCAGCACCCAGGCAATCGCCATCTGCGCCAGCGTCTGCCCCCGGCGCGCGGCGATGTCGTTCAGCGCGCGGATATGGTCGATGGCCTCTTCGCTCAGCATCGTCGGGTCAAGCGACTTGCCCTGCGCGGCGCGGCTGCCCTCGGGGATGCCGCCGAGGTATTTCTTTGTCAGCATCCCCTGCGCCAGCGGCGTGAAGGCGATCGACCCGACTCCAAGCCCTGCCAGCGTCTCGCGCAGCCCGTCACGCTCGACCCAGCGGTTCAGCATGTTGTAGCTGGGCTGATGGATCAGAAGCGGCGTGCCGAGGTCGGTCAGGATCTCGACCGCCTCGCGGCTGCGCTCGCTGTTGTAGGACGAGATCCCGACATACAGCGCACGCCCCGAGCGCACGATATGGTCAAGCGCGCCCATCGTTTCCTCGAGCGGCGTGTCGGGATCGAAGCGGTGGGAATAGAAGATGTCGACGTAATCGACGCCGAGGCGTTTCAGGCTCTGGTCGCAGGAGGCAATCAGGTATTTGCGCGACCCCCACTCGCCATAGGGGCCGGGCCACATGTCGTATCCGGCCTTGGAGCTGATGATCATCTCGTCGCGCAGCCCTGCAAAATCGGTGCGCAGGATCTCTCCGAACGCCTCCTCGGCGCTGCCAGCGGGCGGGCCGTAGTTGTTGGCGAGGTCGAAATGGGTGATGCCGTGGTCGAACGCGGTGCGGCAGATTTCGCGCTTGGTCTGGTGCGGCGTGTCATGGCCGAAATTGTGCCAGAGGCCAAGCGACACCGCCGGCAGTTTCAGCCCCGACGCGCCGCAGCGGCGGTAGACCATGCGGTCGTAGCGCTCGGGGTCCGGGGTGTAGCGGGCGGGAAAGTCGGTGGCTTGCGGGATGCGGGTCATGGATGCCTCCTGTCTGGGCAGCGAGTAGACGCGCGCCGCACGGTGATGTCAATGTGACCCGCCCCGGTCGGAGCGGTGCCGAATTTCCGACACGTTTTCACGCTAACAAGCTGAAAACGAGCGACATTGCAGGGCAGACTTGCGCAAGACCTATTTCATACTACTCGCGGTCGTCACCGTGCTGGTGCTGGTCTTCGCGCTGCCCAGTGCGGCGCTGCTCGCGTCGCTTTTCACCTTGGGCCTTGGCGTGGTGATTCTGTTGCCGCTGCCCTATGTCGGCGTCGGGATGTGGGCGGTTTTGCCGGCGGTGCTGCTCTGGCGCACGCCGTTCCGGCTGACGGCGCTGGTGGCGGGTGTGGGGGCCGTTGTCGTTGCCCTCGCCGCGCCCGGACCGTTTGCCGACCGGGCGCTGGAGCGCGATCTTGCAGCGCGGGGCGACATGAAGGCGACCCGGCTTGATCTGCCCGAACAGCCGGGGATCGAGATCCGCCGCCGCGTCTCTCGCGATCCCGATCTCTATTCCCACGGCGAAGGCCGCGCCGGTCCCCTGATCGGCGAAAGCCCCTGCAACGAGGCCTGTGAGCGTCTGCTCATGGGCGGCGGCGTCGGCTGGGTGCGGATCGTGCTGACCGATGACGCCCTCGGTAACGACCGGACCGCGACCCATGCGCTGTTCGTGCCCGGCGACGATGCCGTCTGCCGCGCCGCCTACCCCGACCTCGCGGGCGGGCCATGCGTGCTCTACGCGCCCGATCACGACCGCCCCGCCGACCTGACGCTGATACTCGACGAGGACCGCACCCACTGGCGCGCCGACCACTTCACCCCGTATCAGCCGATGGGCTTTCGCAGCGCGGCTGCGCATCTCGGGGCGGGTGCGGATGCGCCAGCTGTCTGGCAGGCGACCCAGCTTTTTCACGAACGGCCGAACGGCAGGTTCGGCTACGATTTCGGATCGCTCGCAAATGGCGAAGGTGGCGGTGGGTTCATGCTTGGCCGCGCACGCACCGCCACGCCGCCGATCGACCTTGCGGGCGCGCTGCAAACCATGGGCCTGCCGCTGGCGGCGGCGCGGGTGCCGCGCGCCAAGGCGCCGGGGACCGAGGGCAACAGGTTCATCTTGCCGCCGCCCGACGCCTTCGACGCCGCCCGCGTCGCCTCGCTGATCGCCACCGGGCCGGAGGGCGGCGCCACGTTCTCCAACGCCTTCCGGCAGGAGGTGAACGGCTGGCACATGCGCCTGCGCTGGACGCCCGATCCGACCGAGGCCGAGCGCGCCATCTTCTGTGCCACGCTTGAAAGCCCGGCGATTCGCGACCTGTTCTGGCAGGATGGGTTGATCGCCAGGCACGGGATCGAGTGCCCCTAGTTGCCCCCGCGCCGCCGGGTGGTTATCTAGCCGGGAAACCCGAATTTCCCAGAGGACGCGCGTCATGGCCAGCTATCAGTATGTCTACCACATGGAAGGGGTGTCCAAGACCTACCCCGGCGGAAAGAAATGCTTTGAAAATATCCACCTGAGCTTCCTGCCCGGCGTCAAGATCGGCGTTGTCGGGGTGAACGGCGCGGGCAAGTCGACGCTGCTGCGCATCATGGCCGGGATCGACACCGATTTCTCGGGCGAGGCCTGGGTGGCCGAGGGTGCCAAGGTCGGCTATCTGCCGCAGGAACCGGAATTGAACGGCAGCCTCAACGTGCGCGAGAACGTCATGCTTGGGGTGGCCAAGAAGAAGGCGATCCTTGACCGCTACAACGAGCTGGCGATGAACTACTCGGACGAGACCGCCGACGAGATGGCCGAGCTTCAGGACAAGATCGACGCGCAGAACCTGTGGGACCTCGACGCCCAGATCGACGTGTCGATGGAGGCGCTGCGCTGTCCGCCCGACGATGCCGATGTCGCAACCCTGTCGGGCGGCGAGAAGCGCCGGGTGGCGCTGTGCAAGCTGCTGCTCGAAGCGCCCGAGATGCTGCTGCTCGACGAGCCGACCAACCACCTCGACGCCGAGACCATCGCCTGGCTGCAACAGCACCTGATCGAATACCCCGGCACCATCCTGATCGTCACCCACGACCGCTATTTCCTTGACGACATCACCGGCTGGATCCTGGAACTCGACCGGGGGCGGGGCATTCCCTACGAGGGCAACTATTCCTCGTGGCTCGAGCAGAAGGCCACGCGGCTGTCGCAGGAGGCGCGCGAGGACAAGTCCAAGCAGAAGACGCTCGAGCGCGAGCTGGCCTGGATCCGCCAGGGCGCCAAGGCGCGTCAGGCCAAGCAGAAGGCCCGGATCAACGCCTATAACGACCTCGCCGACCAGTCCGAGCGCGAAAAGATCGGCCGCGCCCAGATCGTGATTCCGCGCGGGCCGAGGCTTGGCTCGAAGGTGATCGAGGTCAACGGGCTGAAAAAGCACATGGGCGACAAGCTGTTGATCGAGGATCTGTCGTTCAGCCTGCCGCCCGGCGGCATCGTCGGCGTGATCGGCCCGAACGGCGCCGGCAAGACGACGCTGTTCCGGATGCTGACCGGGCAGGAACAGCCCGACGAAGGCACGATCGAATACGGCGACACGGTCGATCTGGCCTATGTCGACCAGTCGCGCGATGCCCTGTCGCCGAACAAGACGGTGTGGGAGGAAATCTCCGGCGGTGCCGAGGTGATCGACCTTGGCGACGCGCAGGTCAATTCACGGGCCTATTGCTCGTCGTTCAACTTCAAGGGCGGCGACCAGCAGAAGAAGGTCGGGCAATTGTCGGGCGGCGAGCGCAACCGGGTGCATATGGCCAAGCTCTTGAAATCCGGCGGCAACGTGCTGCTGCTTGACGAGCCGACCAACGACCTCGACGTGGAAACGCTTCGCGCGCTGGAAGACGCACTGGTCGATTTCGCCGGCTGCGCCGTGGTGATCTCGCACGACCGCTTCTTCCTCGACCGCATCTGCACACATATCCTGTCCTTCGAGGGCGAGGCGCATGTCGAATGGTTCGAGGGCAACTTCGAGGACTACGAGGAAGACAAGAAACGCCGGCTGGGCCCGGACGCGCTGGAGCCGAAGCGGTTGAAATACAAGAAATTCACGAGGTGAGTGTTTGGCGGCGGTAAACCCTCCGGAACGCCGGACTTCAACCTGCGCCCATGCCCCACAAACAAAAAACCCCCGCGCAGCCGTCGCTGTGCGGGGGTTTTCTTCGGACCGGGGTCCGAAAATCGCTTACGCGAGTTTCAGGTCGCTCGCGGATTGACGGCCGTCACGGCCGCTTTCCATTTCGAACTCGACCTTCTGGTCGTCCTTCAGGCCGGTCAGCCCGGCGCGTTCGACGGCCGAGATGTGGACGAAGACGTCCTTGCCGCCATCATCAGGCGCGATAAAGCCGAAGCCTTTGGTGGCGTTGAACCATTTTACGGTGCCAGTGGCCATTCCCGTATCTCCTATCATCTGCCGCCCACACAATGCGACGGCCCGGTAGCGCAGTCAGGTCTTTTTCCGACTGCTAGTGATAGAAGGCGGGAAGAATAGATCTGTCGTACACCGCCCCACATGGGGGGTGTCGCGGCAAAATGCAAGAAAAATCGCAAAACCGGGCGGAAGCGGCGGAAACCCCCGGATGAGATTCATCCAGCCGCGCCGCCCCGCCGTAGCCGCTACAGACAACAAGAAAATCGGACCCCGTTATGCAAATCCTCGTTCTCTATCTCGTGACAGCCGTGGTCTTTCTCGGCCTCGATGCGGTGATGCTCAAGACCGTGATGCGCCCGCTGTTCGAGCAGCATGTCGGAGCATGGCTTCTCGAAGGCCTGCGCTATGGCCCGGCAATCCTGTTTTACGCTTTCTACGTGGGCGGCGTGGTCTGGTTCGCCTCGCTCCCGGCGCTGAAATCCGGGGTGCCGGTGCAGGCGCTGCTGTCGGGCGCGCTGCTGGGCGCGATGGCCTACGGCACTTACGAGTTCACCAACTACGCGACGCTCAAGCTCTGGGCGCCGCAGATGGTGGCGGTGGATCTGGCATGGGGGACGGTGCTGACCGGCGTGTCCGCCTGGGTCGGCGTGATGGCCGCGCGCTCCATCGGCTGAACGGAAAACCCCCGCAGGCTTGCGCCCGCGGGGGTCGGGATCGGTAAACCGGACAGGTTCAGAGCAGCTTCAGCTCGTCGGCTGATTCGCGCCCGTCGCGCCCGGCGACAAGCTCGTACTGGATCTTCTGATCGTCCTTCAGCCCGGTCAGCCCGGCGCGTTCGACCGCCGAGATGTGGACGAAGATGTCCTTGCCGCCGCTATCCGGTGCGATAAAGCCGAAGCCCTTGGTTGCGTTGAACCATTTCACGGTGCCAGTGGCCATCCGTTCTCTCCTCTCGATGCCCCGTCGCGGAATTGCGACGGGATGGTGCAGCCAGTCTTCAAGTCTTAGGCTGCCCCAAGAAGGGAGCGGTCGTCTGAAGCTCTGTCTTGCTGTGGACAGGGTGAGCGAACGCGACAAAATCGGCAAGAGAAAGATGCGAGGGACGGGCAGGATGAAGGTTTACGGCTTGAAGTCATGCGATACGGTGCGCCGCGCGATGAAGGAACTGACGGCGGCGGGCCATGCGCCCGAACTGGTCGACATTCGCGAAACGCCCCTGAAAGCCGCTGATCTGCAACGGTTTTTCACGGCCTTCGGGGATGCGCTGGTAAACACGCGCTCAACCACCTGGCGCGGGCTTGACGACGCCGCGCGCGGTGATGATCCGATCCGGCAAATATCTGCCCATCCGGCCCTGATGAAACGCCCGGTGATCGAGGCCGAGGGTCGTCTGACCCTGGGGTGGGACGCGAAAACCCGTGCGCAATGGCTTGGCAACCGGGCCTGACATGCCTACATCGCGGGGACCAATCGGAGGGCGACAATGCGCAACGCGGCAAGTGTTCTGGGGATCATCGCAGGGGTGATCGGCATGTTCGTCGGGCTGTTCGGCTATGGCTGGACCTCGCTCGTCGAGCGCGAACCCGACGTCGGCACGATCCTGGGCGCCTTCGAAAATCCGGGCTTCATCAAGTTCGTCTCGATCGCCGCGCCGACGCTGGCGATTGCCGGTGGCGCGATGGCAAAGATCCGGGCGCTTTGGGGCGGGGTGTTGCTGTTGGTCTCGGCGGTGCTGATGCAGCAGGCGTTTTCGTTCAACGCCGCGACGATGTTTCCCATCGTGATGGCGGGGCTGGCCGGGGTTCTCGCGATCGCTGCGGGCAAGCCCGACGAGCCGAAATCACATTTTTGAGGCGGCCAGCCGGTCGAGCGAGATCGGCCCCGCGCCCTTGAAGATCAACGCGACGAACAGCGTGACCCAGAACAGCCGCTGATCGAGGATCGCGCTGTCGGGGATACGGTCGAACCATGCGCCGATGGCGGTGGGGTCGGCGTTGTGGCCGATGATGTCGGTCAGGCTCTGCACCACGACGAACCCGATCATCCCGAGTGCGGCCAGCCGTGTCAGCAGGCCGACAACGATCAGCGCGGGCAGGACGAACTCGGCATAGGTTCCCGCCAGCACGACCAGCCGGTGCCAGAGACCCAACTGGCCGGCGTCATAGCTGACCGCCTCCATCGCACGCGGGAAGATCTGGGCATAGGCGCCGAGGCTGGGCGAGAACGGGCCGTCACCGAGTTTGGTCAGCGCCGAGGCCCAGAAATACCCCGCGAGCGCGGCGGCGAAGGTCAGGCGGACAAGGCTCGGGATCACGGCGTCGCCTGCCGTATCGAGGCGCGAAAGGGTGGCGCGGATCATCTCAGGTCTCCAGCCCGGTCAGGGCGCCGCCGGTCAGGAGAAGCGTCAGGATGGCGGCAAGGTCGAGGTCGCCGCCAGCCTGTTCCAGCGCCACACCGAACCGCTTGCCCTCGATCAGGGCGGCGACGAATTCGGCGGCTTGCGCTGGGATCGGGGTGGCGACGGGGTCAAACTCCGGTCGGGTGATCAGCACGGTTTCGGCCCCGCCCTGGGCTGCGGGCGCGCCGGGCTCGGTATTGGCGCGCCAGATCGCGTGGATCGGATAGGGCGAGCGGACCAGCCGCATAGCCGGGGCGAAGGTTGCGATGGCCAGTTCCAGATCGGGCATTTGCAGCGCCGTGGGGTCGAGCGGTGCGGCATCGGCGGCGTGGTAGGCGGCGCGCAGCGCCAGTTCCAGCCGGGCAACGTCTGCGAGATAGGGCAGATGCGTAACCGGAGGGAAATCGTCAAGAAACGCAGGGAACGCGTCGCCATAGGCCTGCATGACCGGCGACACGGGCGGATGCGCGCGGGCGAAAACATCGGCCATGGCGCGAAAGAATTTCTCGCCGACAAGGCGCTGGACGACCGGAAAGCCGGTGGCGAGCGCGTCGATCAGGCCGACCATCACGTTGTTGCGGTAGACGTCGAAGCGGCGACCGGCGGGGCGGTCCTCGGGGCCAACAAGGCCGGGGGGCGTCGCGATTTCGGGATCGAGCAGCGCCGGGGCGAAGGTCTGCGCGCTCATCTGGGCACCGCTTGCAGAAGGTGCGCCGCCCGCGCGGCCTCGCCGGCCAGCACCGGCCAATCGGGCACGTCGTTGTCCCACTCGATCAGCGTCGCCATCGGCCCGGTGCGGCCGATCACATGGGCAAAAAGCTGCCAGACCGGGTCAACCACCTCGGCGGCGTGATTGTCGATCAGGAGCGGCGCGCCGTGGTCGTCCTGTTGTTCGTCATGGCCACCCAGATGCAGCTCGCCAACCGCCGCAAGCGGGAAATCGGCGATGTAGGCATAGGGGTCGGTCTGTTGATTGGTGCAGGCGACGAAGACGTTGTTGACGTCGAGCAGCAGCCCGCAATCGGTACGCCGGATCAGTTCGGCCAGGAACTCGGTTTCGGCCAAGGTGGTCTCGGCAAATGCCAGATATGTCGCGGGGTTTTCCAGCAGCATCCTCTGCCCAAGCACCTGTTGCACCTCGTCGATATGTGCTGCGACGCGGGCCAGGGTTTCGTCGGTATAGGGCAGGGGCAACAGGTCGTTGAAGAACGCGCCGCCGTGGCTGGACCAGGCGAGGTGTTCCGAGAAACTCGCCGGTTTCAGCCAGTCGATAAGTGTGCGCAGGCGGGCGAGGTGGTCGCGGTCGGGCGGGTCTTCGCCGCCGATCGACAGGCCCACGCCATGCACCGAGATCGGGAAGCGTTCGGCCAGCGCGCGCAATTGCGCAATCGGGCGGCCACCCTCGCCCATGTAGTTCTCGGCGTGGATCTCCAGCCACCCGACCGGCGTTGCATCCGCCATGATTGCGGTGAAATGCTGCGGTTTGTAGCCGACGCCAACGGATGGCGGCAGCCGGTCCCCGGTCTTGTCGAACATCGCGCCCTCCCGATGCAAACTGCCCCCGACCCGCGGGCCGGGGGCGCACTGGTTATGCGGGCAAGTCGCGCTCGAGCGCTTCCAGCGAGCCTTTGCGGCCTTCGGGCAGGATCTTGTCCCAGGCGACGTTCTCGCAGGCGCCTTCGGGCACCAGCGTCCAGGCATTGCCCTGGTAGTTGACCTTCGAAGTGCCGGCGCAGGTCGTGCCCGGCCCGGCGGCGCAATCGTTCTGGCCGGCGAGCGCGATGCCGAAGCATTTCTCCTGCGCCATGTCCTGGGCATGGGCGCCGGTGGCAAAACCGGCCACGGCGGTTGCGACGGCGCTGGCCACGGCAAGGGATCTGATTTGAATGGTCATTGGGTCCTCCACTATTGATCCGAAAGTCGGCATCGCTCGTTGCGGCGATGGGAAAGGGCTAGAGGTCGCGGCGTTCACTGACCAATCACAGGCGTGTGCAGCACCGCTCTGTGACGCGCTGAAACAAACGGTGATGTGAATTGACCCATGAAAAAAGGCGGCCCGATGGCCGCCTTTCGCTTTGTCGTCAGGCTGTTATGCCCGTGATCACACGAGATCGGGCGGCGTCGCCTCGATCGCCAGCGCCGTGACCGCCTCGTCGAGTGCAACAACGCGGCTCTGTTTCTCGCCAAGGCGGCGCATCGACACGGTGCGGTCCTCGACCTCTTTCATGCCGATGGCAAGGATCACCGGAACCTTGCCGACCGAATGTTCGCGGACCTTGTAGTTGATCTTCTCGTTTCGGGTGTCGGCCTCGGCGCGCACCCCGGCGGCGCGCAGTTTCTCGGTCACTTCGCGCACGAAATCGTCGGCGTCCGAGACGATCGAGGCCACCACCACCTGACGCGGCGCGATCCAGAACGGCAGCCTGCCGGCGTGTTCCTCGATCAGGATGCCGATGAACCGCTCGAAACTGCCCAGCGTGGCGCGGTGCAGCATGACCGGGCGGTGCTTGGCCCCGTCCTCGCCGATGTAATTGGCGTCAAGCCGCTCGGGCAGTACGAAATCCACCTGCAACGTGCCGCATTGCCAGTCGCGCCCGATGGCGTCGGTCAGCACGAACTCGAGCTTGGGGCCGTAGAACGCGCCTTCGCCGGGGTTCAGCTCGACATCGTTGGTGACCTGCCGGACCGCCGACAACAGCGCCGCCTCGGCCTTGTCCCAGACCTCGTCCGACCCGGCGCGGGTTTCGGGCCGGTCGGAGAACTTGATCTTGTAGTTCGGGAACCCGAGGTCGCGGTAGACGCCCGACAGGTGGGCGATGAACTTCTCGGTTTCCGCCGTGATCTGGTCTTCGGTGCAGAAGATATGCGCGTCGTCCTGGGTAAAGCCGCGCACCCGCATGATGCCATGCAGCGCGCCCGATGGCTCATAGCGGTTGCACGAGCCGAATTCGGCCATGCGCAGCGGCAGGTCGCGGTAGGATTTCAGGCCCTGGTTGAAGATCTGCACATGGCACGGGCAGTTCATCGGCTTGAGCGCGTTGACGGTCTTTTCGCGGGCGTGTTCCTCGTCGACCTCGACGATGAACATGTGCTCCTGATACTTTTCCCAGTGGCCCGAGGCTTCCCACAACCGGCGGTCAACCACCTGCGGCGTGTTCACCTCGACATAGCCGTCGCGGCGCTGCTGGCGGCGCATGTAGTCCTGAAGGATGGTGTAGATCGTCCAGCCGTTGGGGTGCCAGAACACCTGGCCGGGGGCCTCTTCCTGCATGTGGAAAAGCTCCATCTCGCGGCCAAGCCGGCGATGGTCGCGTTTTTCGGCCTCCTCGAGGAAGGTCAGGTATTGCTTGAGCGCATCGCGGTTGAGAAACCCGACGCCGTAGATGCGTTGCAGCATCGGGCGGTTGCTGTCGCCCCGCCAATAGGCCCCGGCCACCTTCATCAGCTTGAAGGCATCGGCCGGGATCTGGCCGGTGTGCTGCAGATGCGGGCCACGGCACAGGTCCTGCCAATGGCCGTGCCAATACATCCGGATCTTCTGATCGGCCGGAATCGCCTCGACCAGTTCGACCTTGTAGGGTTCGTTGTTGGCCTCGTAATAGGCGATGGCGCGGTCGCGCTCCCAGATCTCGGTGGTCACCGGGTCGCGGCGGTTGATGATTTCCTTCATCTTCGCCTCGATTGCGCCGAGGTCTTCGGGCGTGAACGGCTCCTCACGGTCGAAATCGTAATACCAGCCGTCTTTGATCACCGGGCCGATGGTGACCTTGACGCCCGGCCAAAGCTCCTGCACCGCGCGCGCCATGACGTGGGCGGCGTCGTGGCGAACAAGCTCCAGCGCCTGCGCCTCGTCCTTCATGGTGTGGATGGCGATCTCGCCGTCCTCGGTGATCGGCCATTGCAGGTCGTAGTGCTGGCCGTTCACGGTGGCGGAGATCGCCTTTTTCGCCAGCGAGCTCGAGATGTCGGCGGCAACTGCGGCGGCGGTGATGCCGGCATCGAAGCTGCGCGAATTGCCATCGGGGAATGTCAGGGAAATCTGGGCCATATCGGCTGTCTCCTCGTCGGTCTGGCGCCCACGGAACGCCCGGTTGCGGGTTTGGTGTGGCCCATTTGCCTCTGGCGCGGGGCGCTGTCAACCGCGCCGGGCGGGTTTTGGCGCGTTGCGCCTTTCAGGCCACGCGGATCTGCCTATGCTGGCGCCATGATCGACGCATTGTTTACCCGCATCGCGGGCAAGCCCGAACTGGAAAACGAAGCCCGCAACGGGCTGCGCCATGTGGCGGCGCTTGCCATGACCAAGCTCGCGGACGGGCTGATCGACCCCAAGCTGGTACTGGCCTGGCTGTTCACCGCGCTGGCGGTGCCGACCGGGTTCATCGCGGCGCTGGTGCCGATCCGCGAGGCGGGCGCGCTGTTGCCGCAGCTTTGGCTGGCCACGCGGCTCGAGGCGATGGCGCAGCGCAAATGGATGTGGGTTTTCGGCAGTATCGGGCAGGGGATCGCGGCGGCGGCAATCGCGTTTGCCGCGCTGAGGCTCGAGGGCGCGGCGGCGGGCTGGGTGATCGTGGTGGCGCTCGCCGTGCTGGCGCTGTCGCGCGCGGCGGCTTCGGTGTCCTACAAGGAACTGCTGGGCAAGAGCGTGGGCGAGAGCCGGCGCGGCGCGGTCACGGGGATGGCGGGATCGGTGTCGGCCGCCGGGGTGGTGGTCTTTGCGCTCTTGCTGGTCGGCGGCGTGCTCGAAGGCCAGGTGGCGCTGGCCGGCGCGGTCGGGCTGGCGGCGGTGCTGTGGCTGGTGTCGGCGCTGATCTTTGCAACGCTTGAGGAAGCGCCGAGCACACCCGACCGCAGCGGGCGGGTCGGCGCGATCCTCCTGCTTTTACGCGACGACAAGCGCCTTGCCCGCTTCGTGGTCGCGCGCGGCTTTCTGGTCGCGACGGCCTTGTCGCCGCCCTATATCGTGCTGATCGCGGGCGAGGGGGACAGCAGCATCGGCGAGCTTGGGTTCCTCGTGATCGCCTCGTCGGCGGCGGCGTTCCTGTCGACCTATGCCTGGGGCCGGATGGCGGACCGCTCGAGCCGCCGGGTGCTGATCCTGTCGGGGCTTCTGGGGGCCGCGGCGATGGTCGGCGCGGTGCTGCTGGCCTGGGCGGGGCTGGCCGAGACGGTCTGGGCGATGCCGGCAGCACTGTTCGTGCTGATGATCGCGCATCACGGCGTGCGCCAGGGGCGGTCGATCTTCATCGTCGACATGGCCCCGGACGACAGGCGGGCCAGCTATGCCGCCGCCGCCAACACGGTGATCGGCGTGCTTCTGCTGATCGTCGGTGCGCTTGGCGGGGTGCTGTCCGCGCTTGGCCCGCAAGCGGCTTTGCTCGGGTTTGCCGTGTTTGCGGTGATCGGCGCGGCGGTTGCGGTGGGCCTGCCCGAGGCCGAGGGCGGCTGACCCCTTTCGCTCGCGCCCCGGATCATGCAGGATCGCCGCCAACGGGGACGACGGAGGCGAGGGCGTGGCAGAGCCATCCTATCTAGAGACCGGCGCAGGACGGCGTCTGGCCTATCACAAGACCGATGGCGCGGGGCCGGGCGTGGTGTTCCTCGGCGGCTTCATGTCGGACATGGAGGGCACCAAGGCGCTGGCGCTTGAGGATTGGGCGCGTGCGGCGGGGCGGGCCTTTCTGCGGTTCGACTATTCCGGACATGGGCAGAGCGACGGGGCCTTCACCGATGGCAGCATCGGCGACTGGGCGGCGGACGCCCGCGCGGTGATCGAGGCGCTGACGGACGGGCCGCAGGTTCTGGTCGGCTCATCCATGGGAGGTTGGATTTCTGCGCTTCTGATCCGCGAAATCCCCGAAAGACTCGCCGGTTTTGTCGGAATCGCCGCAGCGCCGGATTTCACCGAAGACTCGATGTGGGCCGGGTTCGCGGCCGACGACCGCGCCGCGCTGGAGCGTGACGGCGTGGTGCATCTGCCCTCCGATTACGGCGATCCCTATCCGATCACCCGGCGTCTGATCGAGGACGGGCGGCAGAATCTGGTGCTGCGCGACCGGCTTGCGATGCCGTTCCCGGTGCGCCTGTTGCAGGGCACCGAGGACGCCGATGTCGACCGGCAGGTTGCCTTGAACCTGCTCGACCACATCGAGGGGCCGGATGTGCGGCTGACGCTGCTGAAGGGCGCCGACCACCGGTTCTCGACGCCCGAATGTATCGCGCTGGTCATCGCCGCGATCGACGAGGTTTCGCGATGAAGGAGGCGGTTCTGCTCGTGCCCGGCATGATGTGCGACGCGCGTGTGTTCACGCCGCAGATCGAGGATCTGTCGCGCGATCATGCGGTGCATGTGGCCTGCGTCACCCAGGGCGAGTCGATCCGCGAGATCGCCGCCAACGTGCTGCACCAGGCGCCGTCGCGTTTCGCGCTGGCGGGGCTTTCGATGGGCGGGATCGTGGCGATGGAGATCCTGCGCCGGGTGCCGGAGCGGGTGACGCGGATCGCGCTGATCTCGACAACGCCGCTGGCCGAGACGCCCGAACAGGCGGCCTGGCGCGAGCCGCAGATCATCAAGGCGCAGACCGGCCAGTTCGAGGACGCGCTGCGCGGCGCGCTGAACCCGGACAACCTCGCCCCCGGACAGGGCCGGGCCAAGGTGCTGGAACGGCTTGACGAAATGGCCTACGACATCGGCGTTGCCGCCTTCATCCGCCAGTCGCGCGCGCTTCAGCGCCGGCCCGACGCGCAGAAGGTGTTGCGGATGACGCGGGCGCCGTCGCTGGTGATGTGCGGCGAGTATGACAAGCTGACGCCGGTGCGCCGCCACAGCTTCATGGCCGAGCTGATCCCCTATGCCGAGTTGGTGGTGCTGGACGACGCGGGCCATATCCCGACGCTTGAGACCCCGGAAAAGGTCAATATCGCGCTGCGCGCCTGGCTCGATCTGCCGATGGTCCTGCGCTGAGGCGCTCAGACCGCCTTGAGCTTCGGCGCGGCGCGCTTCCCGCGCTTGCGCTTGACCTGTTCGGCATGGGCGCCGGCGTTCTGGTCGATGAAGTCGAGCACCAGCGGGCGGATGCGGTTGCGCCATGACTTGCCGGCGAAGATGCCGTAATGGCCGGCGCCGATCTCGACATAGCCCGCCTTCTTGTCGTCCGGCAGCCCGGTGCAGAGCGGCAGCGCCGCGGCGCATTGGCCGGGGGCCGAAATGTCGTCGTTCGAGCCTTCGATGGTGTTGACCGCGACATTGGTGATCTTGCCGATGTCGATCCTGTGGCCCGCGACGGTGAAATCGTTGCGCGCGATCTCGCGGTTCTTGAACACCCGCTCGACGGTCGAGAGGTAGAACTCGGCCGTCATGTCCATCACGGCGAGATATTCGTCGTAGAACTTGTTGTGCTTGTCGTGATCGGACGCCTTGCCGCGCGCGGTGCGGTTGATCTGGTCGATAAAGGCGTTGGCGTGCTTTTCGGCGTTCATTGACATGAACGAGCTCAGTTGCAACAGCCCCGGATAGACCATGCGCCCGACGCCGGGATATTTGAAGCCGACGCGCTGGATCGCCATTTCCTCGAGGTGGCCCATGGTGATGCGGTTGCCGAAATCGGTCACGTCGGTGGGCGATGCGTCAGGGTCGATCGGCCCGCCGATCAGGGTCAGCGTCTGCGGCTGCGCCTCGGGGTCCAGTTCGGCCAGATAGGCGGTGGCGGCAAGCGTCAGGGGCGCCGGCTGGCAGACCGCGATCACGTTGATGTCGGGGCCGAGCACGCGCATGAAGTTGACGAGATAGAGGGTGTAATCCTCGACGTCGAAACTGCCCTTGCTGACCGGAATCTCGCGGGCATTGTGCCAGTCGGTGATATAGACCTCGGCATCCGGCAGCAGCGAGGCGACGGTCGAGCGCAGGAGCGTGGCGTAATGCCCCGACATCGGCGCGACCAGCAGGATGCGGCGGGCCTTGGTCGGGCGGCCCTGCACCCGGAAATGGATCAGGTCGCCGAAGGCGCGTTCCAGCACTTTCTCGACCGTGACGACATGATCGCGCCCGTCCTCGCCGACGACCGAGTGGATGCCCCAGCCGGGTTTGGTCACGATGCGGGAGAAACTGCGTTCCGTCACGTCACCCCAGGCCGCCATCCATTGCACCCAGGGGTTTGGCAGGGCTGCGACCGATGGATAGGACGCCATCGCCGAGGCGGTCGCACCCAACCATTGGTTGGTGTTGCGCATCGTCTCCATCAGGTCGTATGTCGCCATATAGCGCATTTTCTGCCTTTCTGTTGCGTTCCTGCCGCCCGGTCAGCTACCGTGGAGCAGGCGCTGCCCCAGCATGAATTGCTGCGGGTGCAAACACGATAGGGTGGATTTATTATCATGACAACTGATCAAATCGACCCGCACGGCGACAGCGAGAAGCTGAAGGCGAACCTTGCGCGGATCGAAGAGCTTACCGGCCGCCTGATGGCGGCGATGACGCACAAGCAGGTGGTCCGGCCCGGCCTGCAGGGGCCGGGGCAGGATCTCTACGTCAAGACCGCCGAGGCCTATTGGTCCGAGATGCTCCAGAACCCCGGCAAGGTGATCGAGCAGCAGATCGAATACTGGGGCAAGACGCTGAAACACGCGGTCGAGGCGCAGCACGCGCTGGCGACCGGCGGTGCGCTGGTGCCGGAGGACCCGACCCCGGACGATCCGCGCTTTGCCAACCCGCTGTGGCGGTCGCACCCCTATTTCAACTATCTCAAGCAGCAATACCTGCTGACCTCGAAGGCGCTGGAACAGGCGGTCGCGGATCTCGATGGCATCGACGCCAAGGACCGCTGGCGGATGCAGTATTTCACCCGCCAGATGATCGACATGATGTCGCCGACCAATTTCCTCGCCACCAATCCCGACGCGCTCGCGGCGGCGGTCGAGACCGAGGGCCAGTCGCTGATCGACGGGCTCGAGAACATGATCCGCGACCTCGAGAAGAACGACGGCGAGCTTGTCGTGACATTGTCGGACCCGGACGCCTTCAAGGTCGGCGAAAACCTCGCCACCACCGAGGGCGAGGTGGTCTTTCGCAACCGGCTGTTCGAGCTGATCCAGTATGCGCCCACCACCGAAACGGTGCATGAGACGCCGCTGGTGATCTTCCCGCCCTGGATCAACAAGTTCTACATTCTCGACCTGAAGCCGGAAAACAGCCTGATCCGCTGGGTCGTCGATCAGGGCTTCACGCTGTTCGTGGTGTCCTGGGTGAACCCTGACATCTCGCATGCCGATGTCGACATGGGCACCTATATCGAAGAGGGCTTTCTGACCGCGTTCGAGGAGGTCAAGAAGATCACCGGCCAGAAGAAGATCAACGTGGTGGGCTATTGCATCGCCGGCACGACGCTGGCGCTGACGCTGGCGCTGATGAAAAAGCGCAAGGACAAGTCGGTCAACTCGGCCACCTTCTTCACCGCGCTGACCGATTTCTCGGATCAGGGCGAGGTCGGCGTGTTCCTCGACAACGATTTCGTCGACGGGATCGAGGCGGAATGTGCGGAAAAGGGCATCCTGCCGGCGCTCTACATGGCGCGGACGTTCTCATACCTGCGCGCCAACGACCTGATCTATCGCCCGGCGATCCACAGCTACATGCTGGGCAAGCCGCCGCCGGCGTTCGATCTGCTCTACTGGAACGGCGATTCGACCAACCTGCCGGGGCCGATGGCGGTGGAATACCTGCGCGGGCTGTGCCAGCAGGACCGCTTTGCCGGCTCGCCGGACGGGTTCGAGGCGCTGGGCCAGAAGCTGAAGGTCGAGGATGTCGAGGTGCCGCTCTGCGCCATCGCCTGCGAGACCGATCACATCGCCGCCTGGCGGTCGAGCTATCGCGGCTTTCAGCAGATGGGGTCGAAGGACAAGACCTTCATCCTGTCGGAATCCGGCCATATCGCCGGCATCGTGAACCCGCCGTCCAAGAAGAAATATGGCCATTATGTCAACGATGACTGGCCGGCCGATCCGGGCGAGTGGCTGGCGGGGGCCGAGTTCCACACCGGCACCTGGTGGATGCGCTGGGGCGAATGGCTGGCCGGACGCTCCGGCAAGATGGTTCCTGCGCGCGCGCCCGGCGGCCCCGACCACCCGCCGCTTGCCCCCGCGCCGGGCACCTATGTGACGGCCGTGCCCGAGGCGTGGAAGCGGTCTGGCTGACCCCTGGTCAAAAAAAATCATGCTGCAGTGCAGAAAATACTTGAATTGCTGCACTGCAGCATGTATCTATCTCGCAGTTGCAGAAATGATCCCGGCAAGGTGCCGGACCAGAACTGGAGAGAAAAATGGCCAAGACCCAAGACTTCACCAAGACCTTTCAAGACATGATGGGCGCGTTCCCGGTTGACATGTCCGCCTTCAAGGGCGCGTTCCCGGTCGATATGTCCGCCTTCGGCGGTGCCTTCAAGACCCAGGCCGAGCTGGGCGAGAAGCTGTCGAAAGTGGCGCTGGAAGCCGCCGAGAAATCGACCGAGCTCTCGACCAAGTGGACCAAGGAAACGCTGGCGAAACTCGGCAAGGTGACTGCCGTCAAGCAAGACCCCGCCGACTACACCAAGGCGATGACCGACTTCGCGTCGGCCCAGGCCGAAGTTGCCTCCGAGAACATGGCCGCTTTCGCCGAGATCGCCAAGAAAGTGCAGATGGAGACCGTCGAACTGATGCTCGCCACCGGCAAGGACATGGGCGAAGAAGCCACCGCGGCCGTCAAGAAGGCGACCGACGACGTGAGCAAGGCCGCGAAAAAAGCGACCGCCGCCGCCAACTGATCGAGTTTTTCATCCCGGCTACCTCCTCCCGGCCGGCATGATGTTCGGGCGGACCTTCGGGTCCGCCCTTTTTTCGTCGGGTGTCACGGCGCTTGCCTTTTGTTTCTGCACTGGCGTAGGTTTTCTGCACTGCCGCAGAGCGGCGTCAAAAGACTGGAGAACGCACGTGGCCAGCGACAAGGACCCGCTTCTGATCAAGCGCTATGCGAGCCGTCGGCTCTACAACACCGAAACATCGGACTACGTGACGCTCGACGACATCGCCGGTTTCATCCGCGACGGGCGCGAGGTGCAGATCATCGACCTCAAGTCCGGGGACGACCTGACGCGGCAATACCTGCTCCAGATCGTCGCCGAACACGAAAGCCGGGGCGAGAACGTGCTGCCGGTGGATCTGCTGACCGATCTGGTGCGCAGCTACAGCACCCAGGCGCAAAGCGTGGTGCCGCAGTTCCTGGCCGCCAGCTTCGAGATGCTGCGCGACGGTCAGTCGAAACTGATGGAGAACATGGGCACCATCCCGAACCCGATGGCGCAGATGCCGGGGTTCGACGTGATCCAGGCGCAGCAGCAGGCGTTCCTCAAGGCCATGATGGCAGGTTGGGGGCCGACCGGCGACGACGACGAGCCGGAACCCGCCAAGCAGCCCGAGACCAAGGCGCGGGGCGAGGATCTGGACGCGATCAAGAAACAGCTCGCCGAACTGCAGAAGAAACTGTCGGGTCTCTGACCCGGCGCGGGTCGCCCCGCGCAGACAAACCGGGAGACCGGCGCAATGGTCGAGACGGCAGGGCGGGTGACGCTGTGGGGGATCGAGGTCTTCCTCGCCATCGCCGAGGAACGCTCGATCTCGGTCGCCGCGCGCCGGCTCGGGGCAAGCCCCTCGTCCGTCAGCCAGCAGCTTTCCAACACCGAGGCGGCGCTGTCGGCAACGCTGGTCGAGCGCGGCGCGCGCCCGCTGGTGCTGACCCCGGCGGGCGAGCTGTTCCGCCGCCGCGCCGAGGCGATCCTGAACGAGGCCGAGCAGGCCCGTGCCGAACTGGCGATGGCCGATCTGTCGCGCCTGACACGTCTGCGGCTGGGCATCATCGAGGATCTCGACGCCGACGTGACGCCGCGCCTGCTGGCCGATCTGGCGGCAGAACTGACCGCCACGCGCTTTCTGCTGGAAACCGGGGCGTCGCACCGGCTTTACGACCAGCTTGACGCCCGCGCGCTCGACCTCATCGTTGCCGCCGACATGGGGCCGCCGGCGGACTGGATGGAAGCCTATCCGCTGATCGAGGAGCCTTTCGTCGCCGTCGCGCCAAAGGGGGCGGGCGAGGGGCTGGAGGCGCTGCGCGACATTCCCCTCATCCTCTATACCAAGCGTCACCACATGGGCCGGCAACTGGCCGAACACCTTGCCCGCCAGGAACTGCGGCTGGCACACCGGTTCGAGCTCGACAGCTACCACGCGATCCTCGCGATGGTGGCGGCGGGGGCGGGCTGGACGATCCTGACGCCGCTGGGCATCGCCCGCGCCCTGCGCTTCATCGACGCGGTCGAGATCCGGCCCTTGCCCATCGCGCCGCTTTACCGGCGCATCACCCTGTCGGCCCGGCGCGGCGTGCTGGGGGATATCCCCGCCTCGGTCGCGGCGCGGATGAAGGCGATGCTGGACGAGCTTGTCGTCGCCCCCGGCATCGCGCGCTGTCCCTTCCTCGAGGGCGAATTGCGCATGCTCTGACCGGGCCTCGGCGTCAGAGCGCCATGACCCCGGTCAGGATCAGCGCCTGCGCGGCGATGTAGAGCCCCCAGATCAGCCAGCTTGTGCGCCCGACCAGCGGGTTGTCCTCGCCCATGCGGAAAAGCTGCATCGCGATAAGCACATCCGAGGCCACGAACAGCGTCATGCCAAGTGTCACCTGCCCGATCGGCAGCGTCAGCGCGGCCAGCCCCATCAGGGTGATGGCCATGGCATAGACCCGGATCGGCCAGCGCAGCCCGTTGGTGTGCGGCGCCAGCCAGATCTCGGTCGATCCGGTCACGCCGATGAGAAACAGCGCCAGCACCGGGGCCAAGAGGAACGCATCCCAGAGCGGCCGCCCGGACAGGTCGAGAAACGCGATCGCATAGGCCACATGCACCAGCGCGAAGGCGCCCAACCCGGACAGGAAGGCGAAATCTCCGCGCCGCGACAGCGCGAAATCGCCCAGCGCCGACAGGACCAGACCGGCCACCAGCCAGAGCGATGCACCGCTGCCCCAGGCGGCAGCCGCGAAGGCCAGAAGCGGCACCGACTTGACCACCGAGCGCGGCCAGGACTTCGGCCCGTCCGACATCGGGAAATAGACCACGGCCACGGCCAGACCGATCCAGAACGCCACAGCAGGGGTCATCGCGCCTCCTTCGCCTGCGGCACAGGGTGATCGGCCGCCTGCCGCCAGTTATGCAATCAATTTCAATTCATTGGCAACGATGTTGGTGGGCGCGGGGGCCTGACATTGCCGCGCGACGGAGGCGTGACGGCTTGATGCCGGGGCCTCGGCCTGCCAGAGTCCGCAGAGAACCACATGAAGGGAGTCGTCCGTGCATCCGGTCCGTGCCTTCGCGATCGCCTCGCTTGCCCCGGTCGGGCTGATCGGCGCCGCAGCCCTTCTGGGCGGTGTCTGGATCTGGGCGGCACTGGTCTACATGACGCTGTTCGCCTTCACGATGGACCAGCTCATCGCGCGGATTGACCCGCCCGCCGATCCGCTGCGTGAGCTTCCGGCGGCGGACGGGCTGTCGGCGGTTCTGGCGATCAGCCATTTCGTCCTGCTGGCGCTGGTCATCCGGGCGCTGGCCGCGGGCGGGCAGGGCGTGGCCGGGTGGATCGCGCTCTACGTCGCGGCGGGGCTGTTCTTCGGGCAGGTGTCCAATTCGAACGCGCATGAGCTGATCCACCGGGGCAATCGGTTCCTGTTCGACCTCGGCAAGTGGGTCTATATCTCGCTGCTGTTCGGCCACCACACCTCGGCGCACAACAAGGTGCACCACCGCTTCGCCGCCTCCGACGAGGACCCCAACACCGCCCGCCCCGGCGAGAGCTTCTATCGCTTCGCCCCGCGCGCCTGGGTCGGCAGTTTCGTCAAGGGCTACCGGATGGAACAGGCCGACATTGCCCGGCGCGGGCGCGGCGGCATGAACCCGTACTGGCTCTATGTCGGCGGCGGGGTCGCGGTGCTGCTGGCCTCGGGGCTGGCGTTCGGCTGGGCCGGTGTCGGGGTGCATCTGATGCTGGCCGCCTATGCCCAGACCCAGCTCTTGCTGTCGGATTACGTGCAGCATTACGGGCTGCGCCGGGCGAAACTGGCCAATGGCAAGCTCGAGCCGATCGGCCCGGCGCATAGCTGGAACGCGCGCCACTGGTTCACCTCGCACATGATGCTGAACGCGCCGCGCCATTCCGACCACCACGCGCATCCCGCGCGCCCCTATCCGCAGCTTGAACTGCACCCGCAGGGCGTCGCGCCGATCCTGCCGTCGTCGCTGCCGGTGATGGCGGCGCTGGCGCTGTTTCCCGGTCCGTGGCGGCGGGTGATGGGCCGGGCGCTGGCGCGCTGGACCGCATCGCAGGTCACGGCATGAAGGCGCTGGCACTCGCACTGGCCTTGCTTGCCGCTCCGGTCACGGCGCAGGACGCGATGACCGGAGACGAATTCGAGGCCTATACAGCGGGCAAGACGCTGCTGTTCGGGCTGCTGGGCGAGGTCTATGGCGGCGAGGATTACCTGCCCGACCGCCGCGTGCGCTGGTCGTTCCTCGATGGCCGTTGTCAGGACGGGGTCTGGTACGAGGAGGCGGGCGAGATCTGTTTCGTCTACGACGACCACCCCGAGCCGATCTGCTGGCTGTTCTACGAGACGCCATCGGGGCTGGTGGCGGAACTTGCCGGAGGCGAGACGTTGCAGCCGCTCTATGAAACCGGCGAGGCGGAGGAGCCCTTGTTCTGCCTCGGCCCCGAAGTCGGGGTCTGACGCGCGGCGTTCAGAACAGCGATCCCTGATCGGTGGGCGGAGGCTTCGGCTTGGACTTTTTCGATGTTGAGGGCGTCGTTTCGCCGCCAACCTCGAGTTTTCCATCCATGAATTCGATCTCGAGCCGCTCTGCCGCCTGGGCCGCCAGCGTCGTCGTCACCACCGCGCCATCGCCGCGCACCACGGCATAGCCGCGCTTCAGCGTTTCGCGGTAGCCCAGCGTCTGGCGCATCCGTTCCAGCCCGTCGAGCCGTTTGCGCAGGGCTTCGGTCTGGCCCGCGCCGATCCGCGACAGCCTCGCGCCAAGCTGGGCCAACTCGCGCGCCTTGCGCTCGCGCGCCTCGGCAATCCGCGCCGGGTCGAGCCGCGCCGCGATCCGGTCAAGCTCGCGCCGCTGCGCGCTGGTCGCGCGTTCCAGCGCCGGGCCAAGCCGCGCGGCGGCGGCGTCAAGCCGGTCCTGCCGCCGTTCGATTCGTCCGGTCAAGAGGCTGGGGCGCAGCCCTGCCGCCGCCCGGCTCAGCCGCACATGGCCGTGCTGGGTGGTCGCGCGAAGGGCCGCAGGCAGCCGGTCGCCGGCGCGGTCGAGGCGTTGGCGCGGCCCTTCCAGCAGGCTGTCGGGCCGGGGCAGGGCGCGCGACAGGTCGCGCAGCCGCTGGCCGCGCCGCCCGATCGCCTGGGTCAGCGCATGTGTCATCCGCGCGTCCTGCTCGGCCGCCCAGGCCAGAAGGTCGCGGCGCACCGGCACCGCCATTTCCGCCGCCGCCGTCGGGGTCGGCGCGCGCCGGTCGGCGGCGTGGTCGATCAGCGTCGTGTCGGTCTCATGCCCCACCGCCGAAATCAGCGGGATCTGCGAGGCCGCGGCGGCGCGCACCACGATTTCCTCGTTGAAGCCCCACAGATCCTCGATCGAGCCGCCGCCGCGCGCGACGATCAGGAGGTCGGGCCGGGGCAGCGCGCCGCCGGGGGTCATCCGGTTGAAGCCCTCGATGGCGCGGGCAACCTCGGGCGCGCATTTCTCGCCCTGCACGGCGACCGGCCAGATCAGCACCTTGCGCGGAAAACGGTCGCGCAGCCGGTGCAGGATGTCACGGATCACCGCGCCCGAGGGCGAGGTCACGACGCCGATCACCTCGGGCAGGAACGGGAGCGGACGCTTGCGTTCGGGCGCGAACAGTCCTTCGGCGGCAAGCTGCGCCTTGCGCTTTTCCAGCATCGCCATCAGCGCACCGGCCCCGGCCGGCGCGATGTTCTCGATCACGATCTGGTATTTCGACTGGCCCGGAAAGGTCGTGAGCCGCCCGGTCGCGATGACCTCCATGCCCTCCTCGGGCTGGGTGGCAAGGCGGGACGCGACGCCCTTCCAGATCACGCCCGACAGCACGGCGCGGTCGTCCTTGAGGTCGAGATAGACATGGCCCGAGCGCGGCTGGCTGACGCGGCCGACCTCGCCGCGCACCCGGACGTGGGAAAACTCGCCCTCGATCACGTGTTTTATCACGCCGGAAAGCTCCGAGACGGAAAACTCGGGCGCGTTCTGGCCGGGGGTGGGGTCGTCGATCAGGTCCATGCGGCCGAGACTAGCGCGCCATCCCGGCATCGGCCAGCCGGTTTCAGCCGCGATTCATGGCGGCGAGGAAATGGGTCAGGTCGTCCGTCACCGCCGCGCCGATGTCCGAGCGGCGGCGGCGCGCGTGATACATGCCCCAGAGGTCGATGCCGTAGATCGCAAGGCTGCACCCGACGCCGATGGCCAGCGCCGCCGGCGCGACGGCCTGCCAGGCGACAAGCGCGCTTGCGCCAAGCACGAAGCCATGCAGCGCCAGCCAGCGCGGCAGGCGCGGCTTGATCCGGCTGGGCCAGATATCGGCGGGCGGGCGTTCGCCGAACTCGCGCCGGTAGGCGGCGCGGGTGGCGCGGTAGGCGGTGGCGGAGCCGAGATTGCGCGCCGCATCGCCAAGCGGCGCCGCCGCCCCGAGCACCTCCGCGCAGAACGCCGCGTAGTCCGGCGACTGCCGGTGCAATTGCCACGCCATGTGCAGGGCCACCGATGGGACCGACGCGGTTTCGTCCAATGCATCGAGATAGAGGAAGCGACGGTATTCGCTCACGAGGTCGCGCGCCTCGCTCAGCGGCATGTCCCGCACCTTGGCGAGGGTTTCGGCGAAATCCAGCCCGTCACGCGTCACCGGCAGGGGCGCGGTGCGCACCCTGAGCCAGAGATCGGGGTTCGAGAACCCGGATTGTGCGGCGGCGCCGGTCATGGGTGCCTCTTGCCTGAGCGGGGACATGGACTTAGACCCTGCCAGATAAATCTGGCGAAATGAGGGCGGCGGCGATGAACATTCTGATCCTCGGAGGCGGCGGGCGCGAACACGCGCTGGCCTGGGCGGTCAAGCAGAATCCGAAATGCGACCGGCTGATCGTCGCCCCCGGAAATGCCGGTATCGCCGAGATCGCCGAGTGCGCGCGGATCGACATCGAGGACGGCGACCTGATCGCGAACTTCGCCGAAGAAAACACCATCGACCTCGTGATCATCGGCCCGGAAGCACCGCTCGCCGCCGGTGTTGCCGACCGGCTTGAAAATGCCGGCGTTGCAGTTTTCGGACCTTCCGCCGCCGCTGCCCGGCTTGAATCGTCCAAAAGTTTCACAAAAGAGATCTGCGACGCGGCAGGCGCCCCGACCGCCGCCTATGCCCGCTTCACCGAGGCCGAGCCCGCCCGCGCCTATGTTCGCGCGCATGGCGCGCCCATCGTGGTCAAGGCCGACGGGCTGGCCGCGGGCAAGGGCGTGATCGTGGCGATGGACGAGGCCACGGCGCTCGCCGCCATCGATGACATGTTCGGGGGCGCGTTCGGCGAGGCCGGGTCCGAAGTGGTGATCGAGGAATTCATGACCGGCGAGGAGGCGTCGTTCTTCGTGCTCTGCGACGGCGAGACGCTTTTGCCGATCGGAACGGCGCAGGACCACAAGCGAGTCGGCGAGGGTGATTCCGGCCCCAATACCGGCGGCATGGGTGCCTATTCGCCCGCGCCGGTCCTGACCGAGGCCATCGCGCAGAAGGCGATGGACGAGATCATCCGCCCGATGATGCGGGTCATGGCCGAGCGGGGGATGCCCTATCGCGGCGTGCTCTATGCCGGGCTGATGATCGAGGACGGCCAGCCGCGTCTGGTGGAATACAACGTCCGCTTCGGCGACCCGGAATGTCAGGTCTTGATGATGCGGCTGGGTGCGCAGGCGCTCGACCTGATGCTGGCCACCGCCGAGGGGCGGCTGGCGGGGGCCAAGGTGAACTGGGCCGACGACCATGCGATCACCGTGGTGATGGCGGCGAACGGCTATCCGGGGCCCTACGAGAAAGGGTCGGTGATCGGCGGGCTCGAGGCGCTGCCGCAAGACAGCCGCCACATGGTCTTTCACGCCGGCACCGCCGAGGTCGACGGCAAACTGATCGCCACCGGCGGGCGGGTGCTGAGCGTCACCGCACGTGGCGACAGCCTGCGCGAGGCGCGCGACGCGGCCTATGCGATGGTCGAGGCGATCGACTGGCCGGGCGGCTTCAACCGTTCCGACATCGGCTGGCGGGCGCTGGGGTGAGTGGCGCGCGGAGCTATGCGTTCAAGCCGGCGCTGTTGCGCGGCAGGCGGACCTATGGCCTCGACGGCACGCTGCTGACGCTTCACGACGACACCCGGCTGGACCTCGCCGCGATCACCGGCGCGGGGTTCGTCAACCACGCGCTCAGCCGCAACCGGATCATGCGGCTCGATCTCTGGATCGACGGCGCGAAACACGGCATCGGCTACAACACCGCCGAAACGGCATGGCGGACCGACCCTGACGCACGCGAATTTCTCAGGCTGGTGCGCGACGTGCTGCGGGTGCTGGCCGAGGTGCGGCCCGATCTTGCGGTCACGCTGGGCGAGACCGGCAAGGGGCGGTTCGCGATGTTCCTGGCCGGGGTGGTGGCAGCGGTGTTCGGGGTCGCCCTGTTCGTCGCGGCGCTGGCCACCGGGATTTCGACCGACAGGATGGCCGCGGGCGCGATTCCCATGCTCCTCTTGCTGGCGATGGGCGCGGTGATCATCCGGGCCTACTGGCCGTGGCGTGCGCCCCGGACCGGCAAGGCCGGCGCCGTTGCCGATGTGGTCGATCAGGCGATCGCGGGGCTTGGCGCCGCCTGACGCGGCTCAGCCGGTGTGGATCAGCGTCGACAGCAGGCGCGGATCGAGGCTTTGGGCCTTGAACGTCTCGCCCTCGGTCAGGATCGACACCGCGTCGTGGCTGTGCAGGCTTTCCTGATGGCTGGCCACGACCCGGAAATCGCCGATCCGCTCGTCACCCTTGAGATGCTCGCAAAACAGCCGCGCCGCGTCCTCGACAAAGATCGGGTTGGCCGCGTTCAGCTCGGCGAAGGCCTGTTCGTCCTCGCGTTTCACCATCACCTGCGTCTCGGTCGGAACCGCGTCGCGGCAGAGGTCGATCAGGTCCTCGAACCACAGGCAGGAGCGGTCGCACATCACCTCGACCGAGATCCGCGCGACCGAGCGCTGGCTGTGCGGCGTGGCCAACTGGCCGCGCACCTGGCGTGCATGTTCGGCCAGTTCCAGCGAGCACGGGCAGGTCGAGCTGTAGACATAATCGAGGTGGATGAACTTGCGCCTTGTGCCGCCCTGTTCGACCAGCTCGAGCGCAATGTTGTAATACTGATAGCCTTCAAGGCCGGACCGCAGGGATTGCACCTTCATCGGGAAGGAAAAAGACATCTCGATGCGCGCATCGAGGCTGTCGAGGTCGGTCTTGTAATCGTCCAGCGCGGCCTCGATCACGTCGAAGGAAAACACCTTTTCGGCGTGGGTGTAGAAGCTGCGCATGATCCGCGACATGTTGATGCCCTTCTTCTCGGCCTCGAGGCTGACCGTGCCGGTCACCGAGGTTTCGAGCGTCAGGTCGCCGTTGTCGCGGGTGTGGTAGCGGATCGGCAGGCGGAAGTTCGAGATGCCGACATGCTGGATCAACTGGCGCGCGCCCTGGATCAGGCTGGCGGGGCCGTTCTGAAGATCGGGCATCGTCGCCTTGTAGGCGGCATCGGGCACGAAATCCGCCGGATACGACCGGTTGAGATCGGGGTAATTCGCCACCTCGCGGGTCGGCAACAGCCGCGCGATGGCAGGATCGAGCCGCGCGATCTCGACCGGATCGGCGCTGCCGGCCCAGGCGCGCAGCGTGTCGAGCGCACGACGCGCCTCGTCCTCGTCGGGCAGGATGGCGGTCAGTAGCGGGCTCACATGGTTCATGGCGGGGCCTTTCGATCCTGTCAGAGGCTCGAATATAAAGCCTCGCGTGATGATTACCAAGAAATACGCTCGGGCATTGGATGCGGATCACTGGGGAAAGGTTCCCCGATGCACGCGGCGCGGCGCGAAAGACCATGCGGATTGGCACTTTCGCGTGGGTAGCGCGCCCCTGATATCACGCAGATGTGTGCGGCGGCGGGCCGCCGACCGGCCTCAGCCGCCCGGCACCGCGTCGAGCGCGGCGCGGAAATCGGCGATCAGGTCGTCGGTGTCCTCAAGCCCGATCGACACCCGCACCAGCCCCGGCGTGATGCCCAGAATGGCCTTCTGGTCGTCGGGCAGGCGTTGATGCGTGGTCGTGGCCGGGTGCGTGACGATGGATTTCGCATCGCCCAGGTTGTTGGAGATCACCGGAATGGTCAGCGCGTTCAGAAAGGCGAAGGCGGCGTCCTTGCCGCCCGCGAGGTCGAGCGCGATCACCGTGCCGCCATGCGCCATCTGCCGGGCGACGATGGCGCGGTCGGCGTGGCTGGCCAGCCCCGGAAACAGCGTGCGCGCCAGTTTCGGATGGCCCTCCAGCGCCTCGGCGATCTTCTGCGCCGAAGCCGCCGCTGCCATGACCCGCAGATCGAGCGTCTCCAGCCCCTTCAGCATCACCCAGGCGTTGAACGGGCTGAGCGCGCCGCCGGTGTGCTTCATGTAGGGTTCGAGCGTCTTTCGGATGAAGTCGCGCGTGCCCAGGATGACGCCGCCAAGACAGCGGCCCTGACCGTCGATATGCTTGGTCGAGGAATAGATCACCACGTCGGCGCCCATGTCGGTCAGGTTGGGGCCGATCGGGGTGCCGAACACGTTGTCGACGATGACCAGCGCGCCCTTTGCATGGGCGATTTCGGCCACGGCGGCGATGTCGATCACCTCGAGCGTCGGGTTCGAGACGGACTCGAAGAACACCGCCCTGGTGTCGGCGCGCACCGCACCGCGCCATGCGTCTAGGTCGGTGCCGTCGACCAGCGTCACCTCGACGCCGAACCGGCCCATGATGTCGATAAGGATGTTGAGCGATGAGCCGAACAGTGCCCGCGCCGCGACGATGTGGTCGCCCGCGCGCGCGATCGCCATCAAGACGCCATTGACCGCCGCCATGCCGCTGGCGGTGGCAAAGGCGTCCTCGGCGCCGTCGAGTGCGGCGATGCGGTCCTCGAACATCCGGACGGTCGGGTTGCCGTAGCGGGCATAGATGAACTCGTCCGGCCCGGCCTCCTGAAACCGTGCCTCGGCCTGTTCGGCGCTGTCGTAGACGAAGCCTTGCGTGAGGAAGATCGCCTCGCTGACCTCGCCATACTGGCTGCGGCGCGTGCCGCCGTGGACGGCAATGGTTTTGGGTTTCCAGTCGGTCATCGCGCGCTCCCAAGCACAAAAAAGCCCCCACCGCCTGAGCGCCGGGGGCAATTGTCCCTGACCTCTTTAGCGGTTTGTTTAACGTGGCCCGCAATCGGGTGAGCAACTCGCCACGAATCGCTCGTAGCGCGGGGCCAAGGTCGCGTCAAGACGCCGCAGGGCGTGACCGGCCCCCCTTGCCCTCGCCGGTGGATCGTCCATGCTGCCCGCAACGCAAACAGGAGGACCCCATGGCACCGATCGAGCTTTATTACTGGCCCACTCCGAACGGCTGGAAGATCTCCATCGCGCTCGAGGAGATGGGCCTGCCCTATGAGGTGCGGCTGGTGAACATCGGCAAGGGCGAGCAGTTCGAGCCGGGTTTCCTCAAGATCGCGCCGAACAACCGGATGCCGGCGATCATCGACCCCAAGGGGCCGGACGGCGCGCCGATCTCGGTGTTTGAATCCGGCGCGATCCTGCAATACCTCGCGCGCAAGACCGGCCAGCTTTATGGTGCGGGCGAGCGGGACCGGGTGGCGGTCGAGGAGTGGCTGATGTGGCAGATGGGCGGGCTTGGGCCGATGGCCGGGCAGGCGCACCATTTCCTGACCTACGCCCCCGCGATGGACCCGCCGCAGGATCTGCCCTACGCCAAGGACCGCTACCGCGCCGAGGTCGCCCGGCTTTATGGCGTGATGGACAGGCGGCTGGGCGCGGCGCGCTATCTTGCGGGTGACTTCTATTCCATCGCCGATATCGCCTGCTACGGCTGGGCATCCCTGTGGGAGCGGCAGGAGCAGACGCTCGACGACAAGCCCAATCTCGCGCGCTGGCTCGACGAACTGGGCGCGCGCCCGGCAGTGCGGCGCGGCATGGCGGTCGCCAGCGACGCGCGCAGCAACATCACCGACGACAAGGAGGCCCAGAAGGTGCTGTTCCGGCGGTAGGCCGCGCGTCAGTCAGCCTCGCTGGTGCCGTATTTCGAGAACAGCCGCGACTGCGCCATGAAGAACGCGAAGACGCCGAGCGTCAGCCCGAAGGTCTTGAAGTTCACCCATGCGTCGGTGGACATCGTGCGCCAGACCGCCTCGTTCGCGACGGCGAGGAACAGGAAGAACAGCGCCAGCCGCTTGGTCAGGATCATCCAGCCCTCGGGCCTGAGCGGAATCGCCTGATCCATCACCGCCTCGAGGTAGCTCTTGCCGCGCATGAGGCCAAAGCCGAGGATGCCCGCGAACAGAAGGTAGATGATGGTCGGCTTCATCTTGAAGAAGCGTTCGTCGTTGAACCAGATCGACAGCCCGCCGAAGACGATCACCAGCACCAGCGTCGCGATCTGCATCTTCGAGATGTGGCCCGACAGCCGCCATTGCACGAAGGTGGCGATGGCGAGCAGCGGGATGAACAGCGCCGTGACGGCGACGAAACCGGAATATTCGGTGCCGCCGACCATGAAGGTGCGGTCGCGCAACAGCATGTAGCCCGCGAAAAAGGCGATGATCGGCCCGTATTCGAGCGCGAGCTTCAATCCGGGTTTCAGGGGTCTGTCGGTCATCGGAGTCTCCTAGCTGCCAGGTTCCACTATCACGGCCCCGGCGGCGATCAAAGCCATCAGCATCACCCGGCGCCCGGCGATTGCAGCGGCCCGGCCTCGGCCCCCTCGGCGGCGATCCGGCCGCTCACAACAGGGTGGCTTTCGGCGCGCGCGGGATGCGGGCGCCCTTGGGCGGCAACCGGCGATGCGCCGCGCTGCCCGCGAGGGCGTCGATCCGGATGCGCCCGATCGGAACCGGGCGTGTCGCCTTGTCCTCGATCCGGTTCGCCCGGCGGCGTGCCACGAAGCGCTCGATGGACAGGGGCTGGCCGAAGGCGTCCTCGATCACCGGCGTATCGGCAAGGTCGTGTGCTGCGTCGGCCAGCAGCCGCCAGGTCAGCCGCCGGGCAAGCTCGTCCGAGCGAAACGCGGGCCTGAACGCCATCTCGGCGATCCGCGTGATGTCGCCCGCGCGCACCAGGGCCGCCGCGCCCACCACCTCCCAGTCGGCAAAGAGGATGGCGCGCGACAGCACGTCGGCCATTTGCGAATAGGGCGGTTGGCCGGCATCGGGGTAGGGATGACGGCGCGCGAGCGCCCGCGCCTCGGCGACGAAGGACAGCGCCGTGCGGCTGCCTCTCAACAGCAGATGCGGATGCGTCCGCGCCTCGGTCAACTCGTCGTTCATCCTGCCGCGCCTTGCCTGTTCCCCCGAGTATCGCGGTCGATCCTGGCCAAAGAACGGCTATCCATGGGCGCCGGTGAGGGCGCGGGCGAAGTCCTCGGGGTCGAAGGGCGCGAGGTCGTCGATCTGCTCGCCAACGCCGATGGCGTGGATCGGCAGGCCGAAGCGGTCGGCCAGCGCCACCAGCACGCCGCCCTTGGCGGTGCCGTCGAGCTTGGTCATCACCAGGCCGGTGACGTCCGACATCCGGCGGAAGGTCTCGACCTGGCTCAGCGCGTTCTGGCCGGTGGTGGCGTCGAGCACCAGCAGCGTGTTGTGCGGCGCGTCGGGGTCTTTCTTGCGGATCACGCGGACGATCTTGGCCAGTTCCTCCATCAGATCGGCGCGGTTCTGCAGCCGCCCGGCGGTGTCGATCATCAAGAGATCGGCGCCCTCGGCCTCGGCCCGGGTCATGGCGTCGAAGGCAAGGCTGGCGGGGTCCGAGCCTTCGGGCGCGGTCATCACCGGCACGCCCGCCCGCTCGCCCCAGACCTGAAGCTGTTCCACCGCGGCGGCGCGGAAGGTGTCGGCGGCGGCGATGATCACCGATTTGCCCGCGGCGCGGAACTGGCTGGCGAGCTTGCCGATCGTGGTGGTCTTGCCCGAGCCGTTGACGCCGACCACCAACACGACTTGCGGTTTTTTCGCATAAAGCGGCATCGGCCTGGCGACCGGCTCCATCACCCGCGCGATCTCGGTGGCCATCAGGTTCTTGATCTCGTCGACCGAGAGCCGCTTGCCAAGACGTCCCTGGGCGATGTTGGCGGTGATGCGCAGCGCGGTATCCACGCCCATGTCCGAGGCGATCATCAATTCCTCGAGGCTTTCCAGCATGTCGTCGTCCAGCACCCGGCGAACCACGGCGCGCTTGTCGCCCCGGCCGAACAGCCGGCCAAGGACGCCGGATTTCTCGGCGCTCTCCGACGGCGGGATTTCCAAGGGCGGCAGGTCCGGCACGAAATCGCCGGGATCGGGGATTTCGGCGGGCGGCGCGTCGGGCGTGGTGGGGTCCGGGGCGGGGATCTCGACCGGCGAGGGGCCGGGAAGGTCCGGGCCGGGATCGGGCAGGGGCGCGGGTCGCGGCGGTGACGGCGGCGCGGGAACGGGTTCGGGCGCAGGCACCGGGTCGGGGGCGGGCTGCGGGATCGGCCCGGGGGGGGGAATGGGAACGGGCTCGGGTTCCGGCGCGGGTTCGGGCTCCGGCGTCCCCTCTTCCTCGACGCCGCCCGCGTCGACGATCGCCTCCAGCCCCTGTTCGAGCTGTGACGATGATCTTGTCAGGCGGTGTTTGAGTTTCTTGAAAAACGACATGGGGCCTCCGGTCTTGTCCATCACCTAATCGCGAATCCGCCCGATTGGAAGGCCCGGGGGTCAAGCGTCGTGGGTCCGGAGGCGGGTCCGACCGGCGTCAGACCGGGGCGAAACTGTCGCTGCTTGCCATGGCCCAGAACTTCGCGAAGGCCGGATGGGCGACGTCGTGGTCCAGAAGCGCGCCGGGGTCGATCCAGTCGTATTGGCTGCGCGCCGAGCGCACCTCGCGGCTGTTGATGCGGATCATCAGGTGGTCGGGGCGCAGGTCGGAGGGGTGGCCCAGCCCCGCCGCGCCGATGGTTTCGCCCAGGGCGCGCAGCGTGTTGGCGTGAAAATGCGCCACCCGTTGCGCCTTGTCGCCGACGTCCAGCGCGCGAAAGCGGCCCGGGTCCTGCGAGGTGACGCCGGTCGGGCACTTGCCGGTGTGGCAGGCCTGCGCCTGGATGCAGCCCAGCGAGAACATGAAGCCGCGCGCCATGTTGCAGGTATCGGCGCCCAGCGCGAAGGCGCGCGCCATGTCGAAGGCGGAAATCAGCTTGCCGGAGGCGACGATCCGCGTCCGCTGGCGCAGGCCGAGCCCGACCAGCACGTTGTGCACCAGCATCAGCCCTTCGCGCAGCGGTGCGCCGATGTGGTCGGCGAACTCGACCGGCGCCGCGCCGGTGCCGCCTTCGGAGCCATCGACGGTGATGAAATCGGGCTGGATGCCGGTTTCAACCATCGCCTTGGCCATGGCGAACACTTCCCATGGGTGGCCGACGCAGAGCTTGAGGCCGACCGGCTTGCCGCCAGACAGCTCGCGCAGCCTTGCGACGAAGTCGAGCATCTCGACCGGGGTCGAGAATGCGCTGTGCGCCGCCGGGCTGATGCAGTCGATGCCGGGCAGGACGCCGCGGGCCTCGGCGATGGCCTCTGTCACCTTGGCGCCGGGCAGGATGCCGCCATGGCCGGGTTTTGCGCCCTGCGACAGCTTGATCTCGATCATCCTGACCTGTTCGGAGCCGGCGTTTTCCGCGAAACGGACGGCGTCGAATCGCCCCTTTTCGTCGCGACAGCCGAAATAGCCCGAGGCGATCTGCCAGATCAGGTCGCCGCCTTTCCGGTGAAACCGCGAGATCGAGCCTTCGCCGGTGGTGTGGGCGAAATCGCCCTGTTTCGCGCCGAGGTTCAAGGCCTCGATCGCGTTGGGCGAAAGCGCGCCGTAGGACATGCCGGAAATGTTCAGAACCGACGCCGAATAGGGTCTGGCGCAGGTCTCGGCGCCGAAGGTGACGCGGAAATCGGCATTGTCGTGGTGGCGCGGCTGCACCGAATGGTTGATCCATTCATGCCCGACATCGTTCTGGTTTCTGAGCGTACCGAACGGGCGCAACCCCTCGATATCCTTCGAGCGGCGATAGACCAGCGCGCGTTGTTCGCGTGAAAACGGCACCTCGTCATGGTCGCTTTCGAGGAAATACTGGCGAATCTCGGGCCGGATGCCTTCGAGAAAGAACCGGGCGCGGGCCAGCACCGGATAGTTGCGCAGGACGGCGCGTTTGCGTTGCAGGACGTCGAAACTGCCGATCAGCGCGCCGATGAGGCCCAGCACCAGCAGCGCGCCGCCCCAGAACGGCACGGCCATGCCCAGCATCGCCCCGGCGGGGATTGCCGCGAGGAAGGCGTAATAGGGCATGTAGCGCAGCTTGAGCATGGCAACCTCTTGCCGACCCGACTTTCGCCTTTGAACACGAAAACCGCGAAAATTCGGTTAGCCCCAAACGTGGCCGGTCGGTGACATCCTGCATGGCGCAGCGACCCGGACCGGCCCGGTGCGCGCAAGGCGGATTGACAGCGCGCGCCCGGGGGGCCAACCCTTCGCGCCATGGTCGATCCGCGCCCCATCGCCTATGTCATCGGTCTTGTCGTCGCCGTCCTGGGTGTGGCGATGTTCGTGCCGATGCTGGTCGATCTCTACTATGGCAGCCCCGATTGGGCGGTGTTCCTGCAGAGCGCGATGATCTCGATCGTCTTCGGCGGCTCGCTGGCGCTGGCCACCGCCAACACCTCCCGCGAGGGGTTGTCGATCCAGCAGATCTTCCTTCTGACGACGCTGGTCTGGATCGCGCTGCCGCTGTTCGGCGCGCTGCCCTTCATGATGAGCGTGGTCGACGCGCGTTTTGTCGATGCGATGTTCGAGGCGATGTCGGGCATGACCACCACCGGCTCGACGGTGTTCTCGGGGCTTGATGACATGCCAAGGGGCATCCTGTTGTGGCGCTCGATGCTGCAATGGTTCGGCGGCATCGGAATCATCGTGGTGGCGATGGTGTTCATGCCGGAACTGCGCGTCGGCGGGATGCAGATCTTCCGCTCCGAGGCCTTCGACACGATGGGCAAGGTGCTGCCCCGCGCGGTCGAGATCGCCGGGCGGATCAGCTGGATATATCTCGCGCTGACCATCGCCAACGTGCTGGCCTATATCGTGGTCGGGATGACGCCGTTCGATGCGATCAACCATGCCTTCACCACGATGTCGACCGGCGGGTTTTCCACCCACGACGCCAGCATGGGGCTGTATCAGGGCGCGCCGGAATATGTCGCCTCGGTGTTCATGATCCTGGCCAGCCTGCCCTTCGTGCGCTTCATCCAGCTTGCCGCGGGCACCGCGCGGCCGATCTTCACCGACCCGCAGGTGCGCGGCTATCTGACCTTCATCGTGTCGATCACGCTGGTTCTGGCGCTCTACCGCCTGATCGCCAACGGCGACCATTTCGAGCACGGCATCCGCGAGGGGCTGTTCAACGCCGTCTCGATCATCTCCGGCACCGGTTATGCCAGTGTCGATTATCAGCTCTGGGGCGCGTTTCCGTTCGTCGCGTTCTTCTTTCTCGGGCTGGTCGGCGGCTGCGCCGGCTCGACCGCCTGTTCGGTCAAGATTTTCCGCTACCAGCTGCTGTTTGCCTCGGTGAAGGCGCAGATCCGGGCGATCCATTCGCCGCATGGCGTGTTCGTGCCGCGCTATGGCGGGCGGCCGGTGGGCGAGGATGTGCTGTCCTCGGTGATGGCGTTCTTCGTGATGTTCGTGGTCTCGCTCGGGGTCTTGTCGGTCGCGCTGGCGATGACCGGGCTCGATACCGTGACGGCGCTGTCAGGGGCGGCGACGGCGCTGGCCAATGTCGGCCCCGGTCTGGGCGACATCATCGGGCCTTCGGGCAATTTCGCCTCGCTCAACGACACCGCGAAATGGCTTCTGACGGCGGCGATGCTGATCGGGCGGCTCGAGCTCTTGTCGGTCTATGTGCTGTTCACCATGCGTTTCTGGCGCGACTAGGAGGCGCGGGGCGGGCGCCGCGGTGTGCGGACTGGGCGAAAACCGCCCCTGACAGGCGCGCCGCGTCAAGGGAATATCAACGATTCCGGTGCATCACGAAGGGCGAAAGACAGGCGCTCCCCTTGCAGCCCCCCGGAGGCGACACTAAGATTCCACCAACGGGCCTTGCCCGACACACCAATGCAAAGGCAGGCGACATGCGCGATCCCCTAGACACCTACATGAACACCCTCGTCCCGATGGTGGTCGAACAGACCAGCCGGGGCGAACGCGCCTATGACATCTTCTCGCGCCTGCTCAAGGAACGCATCATCTTCCTGACCGGCCCGGTGCATGACGGCATGTCCAGCCTGATCTGCGCCCAGCTTCTGTTTCTCGAGGCGGAAAATCCGTCGAAGGAAATCTCGATGTATATCAACTCGCCCGGCGGGGTCGTGACCTCGGGGCTGTCGATCTATGACACGATGCAGTATATCCGCCCCAAGATCTCGACGCTGGTGATCGGGCAGGCGGCCTCGATGGGGTCGCTCCTGCTGACCGGCGGCGAAAAGGGGATGCGCTACAGCCTGCCCAATTCGCGCATCATGGTGCACCAGCCCTCGGGCGGCTACCAGGGCCAGGCCACCGACATCATGATCCACGCGCAGGAGACGCAGAAGCTCAAGGACCGGTTGAACGAAATCTACGTCCGCCACACCGGCCAGAAGATGAAGGCCGTGGTCGACGCCCTCGAACGCGACAATTTCATGAGCCCCGAGGACGCGAAGGACTGGGGTCTGATCGACGAGATCTTCGATCGCCGCGCGGCCGTCGAGGGTGACGGCAAGTGATCTGTTGCCGCCCTGCCGCAGGGTGGAATTTTCGCGTTGTGCCGACCATACCCGTGGCCTAGTCTTGGGTCACGGGCACGAAAAGGGCCTTGCGAGGTCGAACAGGAATGGGGCACGCACCCCAGGGAAACGACGATATGGCGAACAATTCCTCCTCGGGCGGTGACAGCAAGAACACCCTCTATTGCTCGTTCTGCGGCAAGAGCCAGCACGAGGTGCGCAAGCTGATTGCGGGACCGACGGTCTTCATCTGCGACGAATGCGTCGAGCTTTGCATGGACATCATCCGCGAGGAGACCAAGGGCTCGGGGATCAAGTCGACCGATGGCGTGCCGACACCGCAGGAAATCTGCGACGTGCTCGACGATTACGTGATCGGCCAGTTCCACGCCAAGCGGGTGCTGTCGGTGGCGGTGCACAACCACTACAAGCGGCTCAATCACGCGGCGAAGGCCGGCGACGATATCGAGTTGTCGAAATCGAACATCCTCCTGATCGGCCCGACCGGCTGCGGCAAGACGCTTCTGGCCCAGACGTTGGCGCGCATCCTCGATGTGCCCTTCACCATGGCCGACGCGACCACGCTGACCGAGGCGGGCTATGTCGGCGAGGATGTGGAAAACATCATCCTCAAGCTGCTGCAGGCCTCGGAATACAACGTCGAGCGCGCCCAGCGCGGCATCGTCTACATCGACGAGGTCGACAAGATCACGCGCAAGTCCGACAACCCCTCGATCACCCGCGACGTGTCGGGCGAGGGCGTGCAGCAGGCGCTTCTGAAGATCATGGAGGGCACCGTTGCTTCCGTGCCGCCGCAGGGCGGGCGCAAGCATCCGCAGCAGGAATTCCTGCAGGTCGACACCACCAACATCCTGTTCATCTGCGGCGGCGCCTTCTCCGGGCTCGAGAAGATCATCGCGCAGCGCGGCAAGGGGTCTGCGATCGGCTTCGGCGCGGACGTGAAGGACGAAACCAGCCGTGGCGTCGGCGAGCTGTTCGGCGAGCTGGAGCCGGAAGACCTGCTGAAATTCGGCCTTATCCCGGAATTCGTCGGCCGCCTGCCGGTGATCGCGACGCTGACCGACCTCGACGAAGAGGCGCTGGTGACGATCCTGACCCAGCCCAAGAACGCGCTGGTGAAACAGTATCAGCGGCTATTCGAGATCGAGAACGCCGAACTGACTTTCACCGAGGATGCGCTGGTCGCCATCGCCAAGCGGGCGATCGCGCGCAAGACCGGCGCGCGCGGGCTCCGGTCGATCATGGAGGATATCCTGCTCGACACGATGTTCGACCTGCCCAGCCTCGAGAACGTCGATGAGGTCGTGGTCAACGAGGAAGCCGTCGTGTCCGACGCGAAACCGCTGATCATCTACAGCGATTCGGCGGCGGCCAAGGGCGGCGCTTCGGCGGGCTGACCATCGGCACGGGACATTCGGAAAGGCGCCCTTGTCGGGCGCCTTTTTCGTTGGCGGCATGGCCCGGCGGCAGAACCCTGCCGAAAGGGCTTGCGAAGCGGTCCCGCAAATCGTCTCGTCAGGACCTGACAGCAAAGGACAAACCATGCCCCGCACCCTGATTTCATCCGGCTCGCCGTTCGAGGCCCAGATCGGCTATTCCCGCGCCGTGGTGCAGGACGGCTGGGTCTTCGTCGCGGGCACGACCGGCTATGACTACGCCACGATGCGGATGCCCGAGGCGGTTGCCGATCAGTGCCGCAACGCGCTGGCGACCATCGGGCGCGCGCTGGCCGAGGCCGGTGCCAGCCTCGCCGACGTCGCGAGGGTGCGCTACATCCTGCCCGATGCCGCCGATTTCGAACCCTGCTGGCCCGTGCTGCGCGAGGTCTTCGAAGAGGTGCGCCCGGCCGCGACGATGATCGTGGCCGGCCTGATGACCCCCGAGATGAAGATCGAGATCGAAGTGACCGCGCGGCTTCCCGCTCCTCGGGCGGGTTGACCGCCACGGCGCCGGTTTCGGACTGGACCTCGGGGCGCGCTTGCGCCATATGGGGGCGGAACAACGCGGAGGCTCCGATGCGCTTCATTCTCTCGCTTCTGACCTGGTGGCATGCCGAAACGCTGGGCACGCGCCTGTTCACCTGGCGGCGGGGCGTTCTGGTCGGCAAGGACGATGCCGGCAACAAGTTCTACCGCTCGCGCGACGACAAGCGCCGCTGGGTGATCTTCGCCGGCGAGCCCGAGGGCAGCCGCGTCAGCCCCGACTGGCATGGCTGGCTGCATCACACCTTCGACGAGAACCCGGCTGAAAACCCGCTGACCCACAAGACCTGGGAAAAGCCGCATCACATGAACCTGACCGGCACCCCGGAGGCCTATGTTCCGGCCGGTTCGCTGCGCCGCCCGCTTCCGGTTGCGCGCAGCGACTACGAGGCCTGGCAGCCGGAATAGGCGTGCCATGACCACCGCAACCACCAGACCCAGCGAGATCGTGACCGGCGCCGCCGTCGTGGCGCTGGCGCTTGGCTTCGGGCTTTATGCCGCGGGGATCGTCGGCGGCAGCGTTCCCGGCATCGCCTATTCGGCCTCGTTCGAATCCGCGCAGGGCGTCAGTGCCGGCACCGATATCCGGCTTGCCGGCGTCAAGGTCGGCCAGATCACCGGCATCGCGCTGAACCCGAAAACCTATCGCGCCGAGACCGATTTCACCGTCAGCCCGGAGCTTGACCTGCCCGAGGACACCCGCGTCGCGGTGGCCTGCGAGGGGCTTCTGGGTGGCACCTATGTCGAGCTTCTGCCCGGCAAATCGCCCTTCAAGCTCGCCCCTGGCGCCGAGATCCGCGACACGCGCAGTTCGGTCGGGGTGGTCGACCTGTTGATGCGCGCCTTCGACGGCGGCGGGCGGTGAGCATGTTGCGCGCCGGTCTTCTTGCCGCTCTGGTCGCGCTGGCCCAGCCGGGCCTCGGGCAGATCGTCGTGATCCCGCTCGATCCGGTCGATCCCGGTCAGGTGGTGATCCCCGGACCGGCCGAGGGTGACGACACCTTCACCCTGACCCCGCTGCCGCCGCGCGATCCGGGTTCGGTGGTGGGCGAGGACGTGACCACCATCGAGGAAGACGAGGTGACGCAGGGCACCGGCGCCATGCTGCGGGGACTGGACAAGCTCGCGGGCACGACCGTCGACATTCCGCTGACCAAGGGCGAAACCGGCGGTCTGGGCTGGCTTCAGATCACCCTGGCCGAGTGCCGCTATCCCGTCGACAACCCGGCGGGTGATGCCTATGCGTGGCTGGTGATCCGCGAGAACAACGCCGAAGTGCCGATCTTCGAGGGCTGGATGATCGCCTCGTCACCGGCGCTCTCGGCGCTCGATCACTCGCGCTTCGACGTCTGGGTCAAGAGCTGCACCACCGAGTGAGGGTCGGGCAGCGGGCGCGACAGGATCTCGGCATTGCCGTGCGACAGCGCCTCGTCCAGCAGTTCGTGATAGCGCGCGCGCGGGATTTCCTCGGCGCCAAGGCTGGCCAGATGGTCGGTGAGGAACTGGGTGTCGAACAGCACGTAGCCGGTGGCCTTCAGGTGCGCGACCAGCGTGGCCAGCGCGACCTTCGAGGCATCGGTGCGGGTCGAGAACATGCTCTCGCCAAAGAACGCCCGCCCCAGCGACACGCCGTAGACGCCGCCGACCAGCACGTCGCCCTCCCATGCCTCGATCGAATGGGCATGGCCCAGACGGTGCAGCGCGAAATAGCCGCGAAAGATGGCGTCGTTGATCCAGGTCTCGTCCCGGTCGGCGCATCCGCGCACCACGTCCTCGAACGCCATGTCGAGCGACAGGTCGAACGGCTTGCGCAGGATCGTCCGGCGCAGCGAGCGTGACAGGTGAAAGCGGTCGAGCGGCAGGACGCCGCGCAGCTTGGGATCGACCCAGAACACCCGGGGATCGTCGCGCCCTTCGGACATCGGGAACACCCCGGCGGCATAGGCGCGCAACAGAAGATCGGGGCTGAGCCGGGTCGTCTGCACGCTAGCCCATGTTCTGTTCCAGCCAGCGCTCCAGCCAGTGGATGTCGTAGGTGCCGGCGATGATGTCGGGCTCCTGCAACAGGGCGTGAAACAGCGGCACGGTGGTTTCGACGCCGTCGACGATCAACTCGCCCAGCGCACGCGACAACCGCGACAGCGCCTCGGGCCGGTCGCGGCCATGCACGATCAACTTGCCGATCAGGCTGTCGTAATAGGGCGGGATCGTGTAGCCGTCGTAAAGCGCGGAATCCATCCTGACCCCAAGCCCGCCGGGCGCGTGGTATTGCGTGATCTTGCCGGGGCAGGGCGTGAAATTCGGCAGTTTCTCGGCGTTGATGCGGATCTCGATGGCGTGGCCGGATACCTCGAGGTCGGACTGCGTGAAGGACATCGGCAACCCCTCGGCCACGCGGATCTGTTCGCGCATCAGATCGACGCCGAATATCGCCTCGGTCACGGGGTGCTCGACCTGCAGCCGGGTGTTCATCTCGATGAAATAGAAGTCGCCGTTCTCATAGAGAAACTCGATCGTTCCCGCACCGGAATAGCCCATCTGGGCAATCGCCCTGGCGCAGATCCCGCCGATCTCGGCGCGCTGCTCGGCGGTGATCGTCGGGCCGGGGGCCTCCTCGAATACCTTCTGGTGGCGGCGTTGCAGCGAACAATCCCGCTCGCCCAGATGCACGCCGCCGCCCTTGCCGTCGCCAAACACCTGCACTTCGATATGACGCGGGGTCTGGAGGTATTTCTCCATATAGACCTCGTCATTGCCGAAGGCGGCTTTCGACTCGGTGCGGGCGGTGCGGAAGGCGTTCTGCAACTCGGCCTCGGTATTGGCGACCTTCATGCCGCGCCCGCCGCCGCCAGCGGTGGCCTTGATGATGACCGGATAGCCCATCTCGGCCGCCATGGTCTTCGCGGTGTCGTAATCGGGCACGCCGCCAGCCGAGCCCGGCACCACCGGGATGCCCAGCGCCTTGGCGGTTTCCTTGGCGGTGATCTTGTCGCCCATCATGCGGATATGCTCGGCCGAGGGGCCGATGAAGGTCAGGCCGTGATCCTCGACGATCTGCACGAACTTGGCGTTCTCCGACAGAAAGCCATAGCCCGGATGGATCGCCTGCGCGCCGGTGATCTCGCAGGCCGCGATGATGGCGGGGATCGACAGATAGCTGTCGGTGCTCGGCGGCGGGCCGATGCAGACGCTTTCGTCGGCCATGCGCACATGCATCGCGTCGGTGTCGGCGGTGGAGTGGACGGCGACCGTCTTGATCCCCATCTCGCGCGCCGCACGGATGACGCGAAGTGCAATCTCGCCCCTGTTGGCGATCAGGATCTTGTCAAACATGGCCAGCCTCCCGGCCTATTCGATGATCATCAGGGGCGCGCCGAACTCGACCGGCGCGCCGTCTTCGACGAGGATGCGCTTGACGGTGCCGGCATGCGGCGCCGGGATCTGGTTCATCGTCTTCATCGCCTCGACGATCAGCACGGTATCACCCTCGGCCACGCTGTCGCCGACCTTGACGAAGGGCGGCGTGCCGGGTTCGGCCTGCATGTAGACCGTGCCCACCATCGGCGAGGTCACGATGCCGGGGTGGCTGATGGGGTCGCCGTCACCGGACGACGCCGCCACCGGGGCGGCGGCTGGCGCCGCCGCGACGGGGGCTGCGGCAGCCGGGGCCGCGACCATCTGGGTCTGCACCGGAACGCCTCGGCTGACAAAGACGTTGAGCTTGTCGTCCTCGCTGTAGGTCCGCTTGACCTGGATCTCGTTGAGATCGCTTTCGCGCAGCAGTTCGGCAAGGGCCTTGATGAAGGCCACGTCGGTTTCTCGGGTGTTATCGGTCATGGCGTCCTCGACATTTGCCTTAGGTCCCGCCTGGCGCGGGACGCCCGCGGGTTTGCACGCTTATAGGCAGTCGGGCGGCGAGTTGAAAGCGTGACTTTGCGGCGGGCCGGGGTCATTCGGGGGCGGCTCAGGCGTCCGCCGCACGCTCGACCGCGCTGCCCAGAGGCGTCAGCGCGGCGCGAAACAGGTGATCGAGAAACGCCGCCGCACCGTCGTAATGCGCGTCGCCCTCGGGTGCCAGGATGCCGCGCACCTGGGCGTCGAAATCGGCGTAATGCTGCGTCGTCGCCCAGATCGAGAAGATCAGGTGATGCGGATCGACCGCCGCGATCATCCCGGTTTCGGCCCAGCCGCGGATCACCTTGGCCTTCTCGTCCACCAGCGTTTTCAGCGGCCCGGTGATCATCGGCATGATCCGGGGCGCACCCTGCACGATCTCGTTGGCAAAGAGCCGGCTTTCGCGCGGCATCTCGCGCGCCATGTCGAGCTTGCGCAGCACATAGGCAAGGATCTCGTCCACCGCGTCGCCATCGGGGTCGAGCGCGCGCAGGGGTTCGAGCCAGTCGTCCATCAGATCGGACAGGAGTGCTACGTGAATCGCCTCTTTCGACTGGTAGTAATAGAGCACATTGGGCTTGGACAGCCCGGCCTCGGCGGCGATCTGGTCAAGCGTCGCGCCGCGAAACCCGTGCTGCGAGAACACCTCGAGCGCGGCCTCGAGAATGGCAGCCCGGTTGCGGGCCTGAATTCTGGTTGTCGGCCGGGTGTCCGGCATGCGCGCGTCTCTCCTCCGAAATACCCGTCCGGAAATTTGACTGAGTGTTCAATTTGCCCAGTCATCACCCATATTGCAACCGCCCAAGTGCCGTTGCGGCAAATTCCGCGTCACGCCGCCCCGCGTGTCGCAATCCGATTGCAGCCCGCCGCCGGGCCGGGGATACTGCGCAAAAATCGGAGGACGACATGGTTCACATCGTTGGTTGGGGTCACACCCGGTTCGGAAAACTCGCCGAGCAGGACTTGCAGGATCTGGTGGTTGCCGCCGGAACCGAGGCGCTTGCCCACGCGGGCGTCGCACCTGCGGATGTCGATGGCATCTGGCTGGGGCATTTCAACGGCGGCATGGTGGCGGACGGTTTCCCGTCGTCGCTGGCGCTGGCGATCCACAAGGATCTGCGCTTCACCCCGGCAACGCGGCTGGAGAACGCCTGCGCCTCGGGCTCGGCCGCGATCTTCGCCGCGCGTGATGCGATCGAATCCGGCCGGGCCAAGATCGCGCTGGTGATCGGGGTCGAGAAGATGACGCATCTCACCACCGCCGAGGTGGCCAAGGGGCTGGGTCATGCCTCCTACAGCCGCGAGGAGGCGGGGCTGAGCTTTCCGCAGGTCTTCGCCCAGTTCGCCCGCGCCTATTTCGACAAGTGGGGCGACCACACCAACGCGCTTGCCCGGATCGCCTCGAAGAACCACCAGAACGCGATGGAGAACCCGCTGGCGCAGCTGCACAAGCCGCTGCCGGTCGAGTTCTGCGAGGTGGTGAGCGACCGCAACCCGATGGTGGCCGATCCGCTGAAGGTCACCGATTGCTCGCTGGTGTCGGACGGGGCGGCGGCGCTGATCCTGGTGTCAGACGAGATCGCGGCCTCGATGCCGCGCGCGGTCCGGCTGCGCGCGACGCATCAGGTCAACGACGTGCTGCCGATGTCGCAGCGCGACCTGACCGCCTTCGAAGGTCCGCGCCGGGCGATCCGGGGCGTGATGGAAGCCGCTGGCGTCGGGCTTGGCGACATCCACCTTGCCGAGGTGCATGACTGTTTCACCATCGCCGAGCTGCTGATCTACGAGGCGATGGGGCTGACCGAACCCGGACAGGGGGTGCGGGCGCTGGATGAGGGCATCGTCTATCCGGGCGGTTCGCTGCCGGTGAACATGTCGGGCGGGCTCAAGGCCAAGGGCCATCCGGTCGGCGCGACCGGCGTTTCGATGCACGTGATGGTGGCGCGGCAACTGACCGGCACGGCGGACGGGATGCAGGTGCCGGGGGCGACGACCGGCCTTGTGTTCAACATGGGCGGCTCGGGCGTGGCCAATTATGCCAGCGTGCTCGAAGCGGTGAAGTGAAACCGGCGCTGCGGTCCGCGCGGGCCGCAGCCGCCTCGCACGAATCGCGCATTTCAGGCGGTGAAATTGCCGGTTTCGGTTCATTTCATTGTCGAAAAGCGACTATCGGAGCAACCGGCGCAAGGAGATGAAAGCATGACCGATCTGAGCGGAAAGACCGCCCTGGTTACAGGCTCGGTGCAGGGCATCGGCTTTGGCGTCGCCAAGGCGCTGGCCGAGGCCGGTGCGCGCATCGCGGTGCACGGCATCGCCGGCGACATGGAGGTCCGCGAAGCCTGCGAAAAGCTCAGGGCCGCCGGCGCGCCGCAGGCCGAGTTCTTTCCCGGCGACCTGCGCGACGCCGATCGCATCGCCGCCCTGATGGACGCGGTCGAGGCCTGGGGCGGTGTCGATATCCTGGTCAACAACGCCGGTATCCAGCACACCGCGTCGATTGCCGACATGCCGGTCGAGACCTGGGACGCGATCATCGCGGTGAACCTGTCGGCGGCGTTCCACACCATGCGCGCGGCGCTGCCCCGGATGGCGGCGCGCGGTTTTGGCCGGGTCGTCAACATCGCCTCGGTGCACGGGCTGGTCGGCTCGAAGGACAAGGCGCCCTATGTCGCGGCCAAGCACGGGCTGGTCGGCATGTCGAAGGTGGCCGCACTGGAATACGCCAATGCGGGCAGCAAGGCCTCGGGCGGCGTCACGGTCAATTGCATCGCGCCGGGCTGGACCGAAACCGCGCTGATCCAGCCGCAGATCGAGGCGCGCGCGGCGCAGTTCGGTGGCGACCGTGACAAGGGCACCGCCGCCATGCTGGCGGAAAAGCAGCCCTCGCACCGCACCTCGGACCCCGCCGAGATCGGCGCGCTGGCGCTGTGGCTGTGTTCGCCCATCGCCCATAACGTCACCGGCGCCACGATCCCGGTCGATGGCGGCTGGACCGCGCAATAGGGGTTTGAACCGAACCGGCCTTGCGGCGCACCATGTGGTAGCGGCAACGAAAGGCGGGCGATGAAACCGGCGGAACGGGCGCTTGAAGCCTATCTTGTGGCCTCGGCCCGGCTGGGCGACCGGCGGGCGCTGTCGCGGCTGGTCGAGTTGCGCGGCGCGCGGCTCCATGCCCATGCGGTGCGCCTCATGGGGGAACGCGAAGCAGCGCGCGATGTCGTGCAGGAGGCCTGGGTCGAGATCCTGCGCGGCCTGCATGGGCTGCGCGACGATGCCGCCTTCCTGCCCTGGGCGCTGCGCATCGTCAGCCGCCGGGTGGCCAGGGAAATCTCCCGCCGCCAGCGCGGTCGGCGGCTGGCCGATGAGGTGTCGGCCGAGATGGACCCGGTCACCGCCGAAGCCGGCCCCGGTGTCGTTGATGCGGCGCGGGTGCGTGCGGCCATCGCCACGCTGCCGCGCGAACAGGCCGCCACCGTGGCCCTGTTCTATCTCGAAGACCTTGGCGTGGCCGAGGTTGCCACCGCGCTCGACGTGCCGGTCGGCACGGTCAAGACCCGCCTGATGCACGCGCGCCGAAAGCTCTATGCGCACCTGAAAGGAGTGGACGATGAATAAGCTCGATCAACTGATCCGCGAGGCGCTGGAAGGCGAGGAGCGGGAAATATTCGAGGAAACAAGGGAATACGGCTGGTTCGCGCTGGGCCTCAACCAGTTTCGCGGCAAGCTGGGCTGGGTCACATGGGTGATCATGGTCACGCAGACCGCGCTGTTTATCGTCGGCATCTGGTGTGCCGTGCACTTCTACCAGGCGACCGAGGTGCTTGGCGCGGTGAAGTGGGGGATCTCGATGGCGGTGGCCTGGATCGTCGGCGCCAGCCTGAAATTCAGCCTGATGCCGCAGATGCAGGCCGACCGCATCCTGCGCGAGTTGAAGCGCCTTGAACTGATCCTGGCGGCGCGGCGCGGCGAGTAGGCGGGCGCGAGACGCAAACGGCCGGGGACATGCCCCGGCCGTCACGCCATCGGCCCCAAGGGGCCGTTGGTGCTACTTGTGCAGCCGGTTCTCGATCAGGTCCTCGACCACCGAGGGATCGGCCAGCGTCGAGGTATCGCCCAGCGAGCCGAAGTCGTTTTCCGCGATCTTGCGCAGGATGCGGCGCATGATCTTGCCCGAGCGGGTTTTCGGCAGGCCTGGCGCCCACTGGATATGGTCGGGCGAGGCGATCGGGCCGATTTCCTTGCGCACCCAGTTGCGCAATTCGGTCTTGAGGTCGTCGACGTATTCCTCGCCGTCCATCAGGGTGACATAGCAATAGATGCCCTGACCCTTGATGTCATGCGGGAAGCCGACCACGGCGGCCTCGGACACTTTCGGGTGGGCGACCAGCGCGCTTTCGACCTCGGCGGTGCCCATCCGGTGGCCGGAGACGTTGATGACGTCATCGACCCGACCGGTGATCCAGTAATAACCATCGGCATCGCGCCGGCAGCCATCGCCCGAGAAGTAGTAGCCCTTGAAGTCCGAGAAATAGGTCTTCACGAAGCGCTCATGATCGCCGTAGACGCTGCGCATCTGGCCCGGCCAGCTGTCCTTGAGGCAGAGCACGCCCTCGGCCACGGTCTCGGTGATCTCGGCCCCGGTCTGCGGATCGACGATCGCCGGCACGATGCCGAAGAACGGCAGCGTGGCCGAACCCGGCTTGGTCGGGATCGCGCCGGGGATCGGGCTGATGATGTGGCCGCCGGTCTCGGTCTGCCACCAGGTGTCGACGATCGGGCGGGTGCCCTTGCCGACGGTCATGTTATACCAATTCCACGCCTCGGGGTTGATCGGCTCGCCGACCGTGCCCAGCACCTTGAGCGAGGACAGGTCGTGTTTCTCGACCGGGGCGGCGCCATGCGACATCAGCGCGCGGATCGCGGTGGGGGCGGTGTAGAACTGGTTGACCTTGTGCTTTTCGCAGACCGCCCAGAACCGGCCCACATCGGGGTAGGTCGGCACGCCCTCGAACATCAGCGTGATCGCGCCATTGGCCAGCGGGCCATAGACGATATAGCTGTGGCCGGTGACCCAGCCGACATCGGCGGTGCACCAGAAGATGTCGCCGTCGTGGTAGTCGAACACGATCTCATGCGTCATCGCCGCCCAGAGCAGATAGCCGCCGGTGGTGTGCACCACGCCCTTGGGCATCCCGGTCGAACCGGAGGTGTAGAGGATGAACAGCGGGTCTTCGGCGTTCATCGGCTCGGGCGGGCAGTCGGCGGCGGCTTCGGCCATCAGCGCGGTGTAGGAATGGTCCACGCCCGCCTTCATGGCGACGTCCTCGCCGGTGCGCTCGACCACCAGCGTCTGCACATCGCCGCAGATCGCGCGGGCCTTGTCGACGTTGGCCTTGAGCGGCGTGTTGCGCCCGCCGCGCGGGGCATGGTCGGCGGTGACGATCAGCTTGGCGTCGCTGCCCGAGACCCGCGCGGCCAGCGCCTCGGGCGAGAAGCCGGCGAAGACGATCGAATGGATCGCGCCGATCCGCGTGCAGGCCAGCATCGCATAGGCGGCCTCGGGGATCATCGGCATGTAGAGCACGATGCGGTCGCCCCTTGAGACGCCAAGGCTCTTGTAGACGTTGGCGAGCTTGTTCACCTGGCGGGAAAGCTCGTTGTAGGTGATGTGGCGGTCGACGTTGGGATCGTCGGATTCCCAGATGATCGCGGTCTGGTCGCCGCGCGTGGCAAGATGGCGGTCGATGCAGTTGACCGAGACGTTCAGCTCGCCGTCCTCGAACCACTTGATCGAGACGTCGGGATAGCTGAAATCGACGTTCTTGATCTTCGTCGGTGTCTTGATCCAGTCGAGCCGCTTGGCCTCGTCGGTCCAGAACCCTTCGGGGTCATTGATCGAACGGTCATACATCTCGCGGTATTTCGCGGCATCGACATGCGCGTGTTTCACGAAGTCGGGGGCGGGCGGATAGGTCTTGATTTCGGTCATTGGGTCCTCCTTCGGTCTTTCCGGGTCGCGCCCGCGCGGTCGCGGGCGGCAAACCTAGATGGCCAGATATTCCTGCCGGAGTTCCTCGTTCTCGAGGACCTCTTTCGCGGTGCCGTCAAAGACGACGGTTCCGGTATCAAGGATCACCGACCGATCCGCAAGCTCCAGCGCGCGCAGGGCGTTCTGTTCCACCAGGATCGTGGTGATGCCCTGCTCCTTGATCAGGTTCAGCGTCTTCTCGATCTCGTCCACGATCACCGGGGCAAGCCCCTCGTAGGGTTCGTCGAGCAACAGGAGCTTGATGTCGCGCACCAGCGCGCGGGCGATCGCCAGCATCTGCTGTTCGCCGCCCGACAGCGTCGTGCCCTCCTGCTTGCGCCGCTCGCCCAGACGCGGGAACAGCTCATAGACCCGCTCGAGCGACCAGCCGATCGGAGGGGCGATCTGGGCAAGCTGCAGGTTCTCCTCGACCGTCAGGCCCTGGATGATGCGCCGGTCCTCGGGCACCAGCGCCAGCCCGTTCTGCGCCGCCTCGTAGCTTTTCATCTTGTGCAGCGGCTGGCCGTCGAGCCAGATCTCGCCATGCGTCACCATGGGCGAGCCGGCGCGGGCGATGGCGCGCAGCGTCGAGGTCTTGCCCGCACCGTTGCGGCCCAGCAGCGCCAGAATGTCGCCTTCGCGGATGCTGAAGGTCACGCCCTGAACGATGTAGCTCTCGCCGTAATAGGCGTGGATGTCCCGGACCGAGAAGAACGCCGGCGCGGTGGCCGCCTGGTTGGCGAATTTCGAGGAATCGCGCGGCTCGCGGGGTTTCCTGTCGCCGATGAGATTGCTGTCGGTCATGCGTCTGCTCCCCTACGCCGATTCGCCAAGATAGGCTTCTCGCACCTTCGGATGGCCCTTGATCTTCTCGGGAATATCCTCGACCAGCGGCGTGCCCTGGGCCAGAACCGTGATCCGGTCGGCGAGCGAGAAGACCACGTGCATGTCATGCTCGATGATCACCATGGTGATCGCTCGCTTCTGGTTGATCTCCTTCAGCAGCGCGATGGTGTTGTTGGTGTCGGCGCGCGCCATGCCCGCGGTCGGCTCGTCCAGCAGCAGCAGCTTGGGGTCCTGGGCCAGGCACATCGCCATTTCCAGCCGCCGCTTGTCGCCGCGCGACATCGAGGATGCGTGCATGTTGCGCTTGTCGATCATGTTGACGTCGGCCAGCACCTTCTCGGCATGATCGACGATGTCGGCCTCATGCGCCACGGTGCGGAAGGCATGCAGCCGGAAGGCGCCGTCGCGCTTGGCAAAGCACGAGATCATGACGTTTTCCATCACCGTCAGGTCGCCGAAGATCTCCGGCGTCTGGAACACCCGGCTGATGCCCATCTGGTTGATCTCGTGCGGCTTTCGCCCCAGCACCGACTGGCCGTCGAACATCACGCTGCCGGTGTCCGGGATCAGCTTGCCGACGAAGACGTTCAGAAGCGTCGACTTGCCGGCGCCGTTCGGGCCGATGATGGCGTGGACGGTGTTCTCGGCGACCGAGAGGTTCACGTCATCCAGCGCCTGAAGGCCGCCAAAGCGCTTGTTCACGCCCTTTACTTCAAGGATTCCCATGTGTCAGGCTCCTCCTACTCGGCCACGTGCGGCGTGGGTTTGGGGTGATGTGCGGCTTCGTCCGCGCTGCCGGACTTCTTGCGGAACAGCCTGGCGATGCGCTGACCGCCCTCGACCAGACCGCCGGGCAGGAAGATCACCACCAGCATGAACAGCAGGCCAAGCGTCAGGTGCCAGGACTTGCCGACGAAGAAGTGGCTGATGCCGATCAGGAAATCCTCGATCCCGTCAGGCAGGAAACCGAACCAGCCATGCAGCACGGAGTCGTTGATCTTCGAGAAGATGTTCTCGAAATACTTGATGAACCCGGCCCCGAGGATCGGCCCCATCAGGGTGCCGGCGCCGCCGAGGATGGTCATCAGGACGACCTCGCCCGAGGCGGTCCACTGCATCCGCTCGGCGCCCGCAAGCGGGTCCATCGCGGCCAGCAGCCCTCCGGCCAGCCCGGCATACATGCCCGAGATCACGAAGGCCGCCAGCGTATAGGGCCGCGTGTTGATGCCGGTGTAGTTCAGCCGCGTCTGGTTGGTCTTGATCGCCCGCAGCATCAGCCCGAACGGCGAGCGGAAGATGCGCATCGAGACGTAGAAGGCGAGGATCGCGATGATCGCGGTGAAGTAGTAGCCGTTGTTGAAGGTGAATTTCCAGCCGCCGATCATCGGCTCCCAGAAGTTCTCGCGCATCACCCAGCCGAAGAAATGCGGGCTGTTGGGCTCGGTCGCGCCCAGCAGGATCTGCGGGTCGTTGCTGTAGACCTGAAGCCCGGTCTCGCCGTTGGTCAGCGGCGTCAGCACCGAATAGGCCAGGTTGTAGGACATCTGCGCAAAGGCCAGCGTCAGGATCGAGAAGTAGATCCCCGACCGGCGCAGCGAGACATAGCCGATCACCAGCGCGAACACCGCCGACACCGCGATCGCCAGCGGCAGGCCGTAGATCACGTTGTAGTCGAGCAGCTTGTACATCCAGACCACGGTGTAGGAACCGACCCCCAGAAAGGCGGCGTGCCCGAACGAGAGATAGCCGGTCAGGCCGAACAGGATGTTGAAGCCGATCGCGAAGATGCCGAAGATCGCGAAGCGCTGCATCAGGTCGGGATAGCCCGCGTTGAAGGTCGCAAGCCCCGAACCCTCCGGAAACGGTTGCAGCAGGATCGGCGTCAGCAGCGTCAGCGCGATGACGATCAGAAGAAAGCCGGTGTCTTTCTTGGAAAGGCCAAGTAGTCTCATTGACTTAGTCCTCCATCACACCGGCGCGGCCCAGCAGGCCCCGCGGGCGGGTCAACAGAATGATGATGGCGACGAGGTAGATGATGACCTGGTCGATACCGGGGATGATCGCCTTGATCTCGTTCATAGAGGCGAAGCTTTGCAGGATGCCGAGCAGGAAGCCCGCCGCGACCGCTCCGGGCAGCGAGCCCATGCCGCCGACCACGACCACGACGAAGCTCAGCACGAGGAAATCCATCCCCATGTGGTAGTTCGGCGCGAGGATCGGGGTATACATCACCCCTGCGATCCCGGCGACCGCGGCCGCGATGCCGAACATGATGGTGAAGCGGCGGTCGATGTTGATGCCGAGAAACCCGACGGTCTCGCGGTCGGCCATGCCGGCGCGCACCACCATGCCGAAGGTGGTGAAGCGCAGGAAGGCGAACACCGCGCCGATCACGACGGCGGCGAACACGAAGTAGACCAGCCGCCAATAGGGGTAGATGATGACGTTGGGCTCGAACCCGATCATCCGCCCGAAATCGAGCGAGCCGGTAAAGAGGGCCGGCGCGCCGGTCTGGATCGGGTTGGCGCCGAAGAAATACTTGATCAGTTCCTGCAGCACGATCGCGAGGCCGAAGGTCACGAGGATCTGGTCGGCGTGGGGACGGCTGTAGAAATGCTTGATCAGCCCGCGCTCGAGGATGAAGCCGAACAGCAGCATGACCGGGATCGCCAGCAGGATCGCCAGCGGCACCGACCAGTCCATCATCCATTCACCGACCGCCGGACCGAACCAGCTTTCGAGATAGGGCACATTGACCTTGAGCGGATTGCCCAGAAAGTCGGTCCGGGACGGGTCGATCTGCTCGTAGGAGATGCTGAAGATGCGTTGCAGCGTCACCGCGACGAAAGCCCCGATCATGAACAGCGCGCCATGCGCGAAGTTCACCACCCCGAGCGTGCCGAAGATCAGCGTCAGGCCCAGCGCGATCAGCGCATAGGCCGAGCCCTTGTCGAGCCCGTTCAGGATTTGAAGAATGATGGCGTCCATGGTCCCCACCCGTGCATATCGTGGAAAGACCGGGTCCGATGCCCGGATTTGTCAGGAGCCGGGCGAGGAAAGCTCCCCGCCCGGCCAAGGCCTGTCACGCGCCGATCAGGCGCCGTCGTTGCACTCGCCCAGCGAGGCTTCGTCGCCACCGAACATCGGGTGGTTCGGCGGGTAGATGACCTGATCGACCGGAGTGACTTCGACGATCTCGAGGTTGTCATACTCACTGGTCGGGTTCTCGGCGCCCTTCATGACCAGCACGTCCTTGAAGCACTGGTGGTCCTCGGCGCGATACAGCGTCGGGCCGTTGCCCATGCCGTCGAACTCGAAGCCCTCGAGGGCCTCGACCACGGCGCAGGGGTTGAAGGCTCCGGCGCGGGTCACCGCATCGGCATAGAGCAGCGTCTGCACATAGCAGGTATGCGCCGAGCCGGAGGGCGGACGGCCGAACTTCTCGCCGAACGACTTGACGAAGGCTTGCGTGCCGGCGTCGGTCAGCTGCCAGTTCCAGTTCATCGAGCCGTAGACGCCCTTGATGTTGTCGCCGGCACCGGCGGCCATCAGCTCCGAGTAGAGCGGCACGACGATCTCGAACTGCTTGCCGTTGGCCGTCGCGTCGCGCAGGCCGAACTGCACCGCCTGGGTCAGCGAGTTGACCATGTCGCCGCCGTAGTGGTTCAGGATCAGCACGTCGGCGCCCGAATTCAGCACCGGCGTGATGTAGGACGAGAAGTCGCCCGCGCCGACCGGGGTGAGCACGTTGTTGACGGTCTCCCAGCCGATCGCCTCGGTCGAGGCCTGGATCGATTCCTGCTGCGTCCAGCCCCAGGTGTAGTCGGCGGTCAGGTGATAGGCGCGCCGGTCGGTGCCGTAGACGTTCTTGAGCACCGGGCCGAGGGCCGCTGCCGACATGTAGGCGTTGAAGAAGTGGCGGAAGCCGTTGGCCTTGCGGTCCTTGCCGGTGGTGTCGTTCGAGTGGGTCAGGCCCGCCATGAACATGATTCCGGCGTCCTGGCAGAGGCTCTGCACCGCGACGGCCACGCCCGAGGACGAGCCGCCGTTGATCATCAGGACCCCGTCCTTTTCGATCATCGACTTGGCCGCGGCACGGGCCGCGTCCGACTTGGTCTGGGTGTCGCCGGTGACGAACTCGACCTTCTTGCCGAGAATGCCGGTGCCGTCGAGAACCTTCGACGAGAAGGTGTTCAGCATCCCGCCGTCACCGATCCCGTTGATGTGCTCGACCGCAAGCTCCTGGGCGCGAAGCTCGTCCAGACCTTCTTCGGCATAGGGGCCGGTCTGGGGGACGTTGAAACCGAGCTTCACGGTCGAGCCGGTCGGCTCGTTGGTGAAGCCGAAGGCTCTCGAGGTGAAGATCGTGGGCATAGCAAGGCCGGCGCCGGTCGCGGCACCTGTCTTGATCAGCCCACGACGGGTGAAATTGGTCTTGGACATGGAAATCCTCCCGTTTGGTGATCCGGGGCGCGGCCCTCCTCGCACACGCCCAAGGCTCTTTACAGAGCTGGCGTAATATTGTGTCGAGACAGCAAATCACGCAACAACTCCTTAGGGATAAACGATTTTTTTGTTAACAACTGAACAAATACTGTGCTAGTATTGTAAAGCAATTTTCGCGCACATGCAGAAAGTGCATGGAAAAAAAGGATAATCGCGATGGCGGTATCGGGTCTGACCGGCAGCAGAATCCGCGAGAGGCGCAGCGCCGTCGGCCTGCGGCAGGTCGATCTGGCGCGCGCGGTCGGGATCTCGGCGTCCTACCTCAACCTGATCGAACACAACCGGCGCAGAATCGGCGGCAAGCTGCTGGTCGATCTGGCGCGCGAATTGTCGGTCGAACCGGCGCACCTGTCGGAAGGCGCCGAGGCCGCGGTGCTCAGCCAGTTGCGCGATGCCGCCGCGCACCAGTCCGGTGTCGCCGCGGCCCATCCCGCGCCTGAGCTTGACCGCGCCGAGGAACTGGTCGGGCGGCTGCCGGGCTGGGCCGGGCTGATCAACCTGCAGGCGCGGCGGGTCTCGGAGCTTGAGCGGGTGGTCGAGGCGCTGTCGGACCGGCTGACGCATGACCCGCAACTGGCCGCCTCGCTGCACGAGATGCTGTCGTCGGTCACGGCGATCCGCTCGGCCGCGTCGATCCTGACCGAGACACGCGACATCGACCCGGACTGGCAGGCGCGGTTCCTGCGCACCGTGCGCGAGGAAAGCCGGCGGCTGTCGGACAGCGCCGAGGGTCTGGTCGCCTATCTCGATGTCGGCGGCGACCTGTCCGAACGGCCATTGTCGCCGTCCGACGAGCTGGCCGCCTTCATCGAGGCCGCCGGCTATCACTTCGCGCCGCTCGAGACCGGGCAGGGCGGCGCGGCGGCGATCGACGCGCTGCTGGCGGGCTCGGACACGCTGCGCGATCCGGGTGCGGTGGCGCTGGCGCGCGACATGCTGGCGCGCTACCTCGCCGATGCCCGCGCGATGCCGGCCGAACCGTTCGAGACCTTGCGCGCCACCGCCGACGATCCGGGCCGGCTGGCCGCCGCCTTCGATATCGGGCCGGACGCGGTGCTGCGCCGGATCGCGTCGCTGACCGGGGCCGACAGCGGGCTGGTGGTCTGCGACGGCTCGGGCACGCTGACACTGCGCAAGCCGGTGGCGGGCTTCACGCTGCCGCGTTTCGGTGCGGCCTGTCCGCTCTGGCCGCTCTACCGCGCGCTGGTGCGCCCGGCGCAGCCGGTGACGGCGCTGGTCGAGATGCCGGGGCGGGTGCGGCGGCGCTATCTTTGCCACGCGATCTGCGTGCCGCGCCCCGGCACCGGGTTTTCCGCGCCGATGGTGTTCGAGGCGACGATGCTGATCCTGCCGGCGCCCGATGCCGACGGCCCGGCTGACCCGGTCGGCAGCACCTGCCGGATCTGCCCGCGCGAAGGCTGCGCGGCGCGGCGCGAGCCCTCGATCATGGGCGATCAGGGCTGAGCGCGCGGGCGGCGCGCCGAAGATGGGCGCATGTATTTGAATGTATCCGAATACAAGGTTTTGACACGCGGGCATCCTTTCTGGATAGTCGGCGCCAACGGCGGTTCGGGAGCGCCGAGGGGGAGCACATGCCGAAAAAGATCGTTGTGGTCGAGGACGAGCCCAACATCACCGAGGCGATCAGTTTCATCCTGAGCCGTGATGGCTGGGAGGTCTTGACGCATGCCAACGGTGAAACCGCCGTCGACGCGGTGCGCGCCGCCGCACCCGACGCGGTGGTGCTGGATGTGATGCTGCCGGGCCGGTCGGGCTATGAGATCCTTCAGGACCTGCGGGCCGACCCGGCCTTTGCCGCGCTGCCGGTCCTGATCCTGACCGCGCGCGGCCAGAAGAAGGACCGCGACCTTGCCGACAAGCTGGGCGCGACCCGGTTCATGACCAAGCCGTTTTCCAATGCCGAGATGCTGAAAGCCCTGCGTGAAATCGCAGGAGGCGTGGACTGAGCCGATGGCGGGGCGGCGTGAAACGGCCTTTCTGGCCCGCAACACCTACCGCCGCCGCCGGTTGATCGACGCGATGCGGCTGGTGCCGGTGCTGGGGCTGTTCTTCTTCATGCTGCCGATCCTCGGATCGGGCAGCGGCGAGCGGTCGACCTCGGCGGGCGGGATCTATCTGTTCGCGATCTGGCTCGTGCTGATCGTCGCATCGGCGGTGCTGACGCGGCTTCTGACGCGGGGCGATCAGGGTGCCGACTCCGATCCGCGCGAACCCGGCGGCGGGGAGCCGCTCTGATGGTCAGCTTCAACCTGCTGGTCTTCGTCTCGCTCGCCTATGTCGCCTTCCTGTTCGCCGTCGCCTTCGCCGCCGACAAGTCGTCGCGGGCGGGCCGTGGCAAATGGCTGCGCGCGCCGATCGTCTACACGCTGTCGCTGTCGGTCTATTGCACCGCCTGGACCTTCTACGGCGCGGTCGGCTACGCCGCGCGATCCGGGCTCGAGTTCGTCACGATCTATCTCGGCCCGACCATCGTGATGGTCGGCTGGTGGTGGGTGCTGCGCAAGCTGGTCCGGATCGGCCGGGCGCAGCGCGTCACCTCGGTCGCGGACCTGATCTCGTCACGCTACGGCAAATCGACGCTGCTGGGTGTCATCGTGACCATCCTCGCCGTGGTCGGCACCACGCCCTATATCGCGCTGCAGCTGCAATCGGTGACGCTGTCCTTCGCCGTTTTCGCACCCGAGACCGCGACGAGCGGGTTTGCGCTGCCCGGCGAGCACACGATCTCGCTCTGGGTGGCGGCGGGGCTGGCGGTTTTTACGGTGATGTTCGGCACTCGCAACCTTGATGTGAACGAGCGTCACCACGGCGTCGTCACCGCCATCGCGGTCGAGGCGGTGGTCAAGCTGGTGGCGCTGCTGGCGGTCGGGGTCTTCGTCGTCTGGGGCGTTTCGGGCGGGCCTGCCGAGATCGCCCGCACCATCGACGCCTCGCCGATCTCCGACTGGAACCTCAACGGCGGGCGCTGGGCGATGCTGACCTTCCTGTCGGCGGCGGCGGTTCTGACCCTGCCGCGGATGTTTCAGGTGCTGGTGGTCGAGAACGTCGACGAAAACCAGCTTGCCACCGCCGCCTGGGCGTTTCCGCTCTACATGTTCTGCATGAGCCTGTTCGTGGTGCCGATCGCCGTGGTCGGGCTGAACGTGCTGCCGGCAGGGTCGAACCCGGACCTCTTCGTGCTGACGGTGCCCCTGCATTTCAACGAGGACACGCTGGCGATGCTGTCGTTCCTCGGCGGCTTTTCCTCGGCGACCTCGATGGTCATCGTGGCCACGATTGCGCTTTCGACGATGGTGTCCAACCATATCGTGATGCCGCTGTGGCTGTCCTTGCGCGCCGAGAGCGCAACGATGGCGGGCGACGTGCGCCACGTCGTCCTGACGGCGCGGCGGTTCTCGATCGGCGGCATGTTGGCGCTGGGGTATTTCTACTACACGATGTCGGGCGGCGGCACCGCGCTGGCGGCGATCGGCCTGATTTCCTTCACCGGCCTGGCGCAGGTGCTGCCGGCGATGCTGGGTGGCATCTTCTGGCGCGGTGCAACCCGCGTCGGTGCCACTGCCGGCCTCGTCATCGGCTTTGCGATCTGGCTCTATGCGCTGTTCCTGCCGTCCTTCGGCAGCGTCTTTTCGCCCGAGATGATGGCGCTGGGTCCGTTCGGCATCGGCTGGCTGCGGCCGCAGGCATTCTTCGGCATCGAGGGCATGGACCCGGTGGTGCATGCGCTGTTCTGGTCGATGGTCTTGAACTCGTTCTGCTTCTTCACCTTCTCGATCCTGTCGTTTCCGACCCCGCTGGAGCGGCTTCAGGGGGCGCAGTTCGTCGATGTGTTCGAACATTCGCGCTCGGCCCGCGGCTGGACCCAGAGCGCCGCCGAGGCCGAGGATCTGCTGGTCATGGCGCAGCGGATCATGGGGCCGGCCGAGGCGCAGGCGCTGTTTCAGTCCATCGCCGCCGAACAGGGCAAGACCGGCTATCTGCCCGACACCACGCCCGATTTCGTCCAGAAGCTGGAGCGTGAATTGTCCGGCTCGGTCGGGGCCGCCACCGCGCACGCGATGATCGGGCAGATCGTCGGCGGTGCCTCGATCTCGGTCGAGGACCTGATGGCGGTGGCTGACGAGACCCAGCAGATGCTGGAATACTCAAGCCGGCTCGAGGCGCAGTCCGAGGAACTCAGCCGCACCGCGCGCAAGCTGTCGGAGGTGAACGAGAAACTGACGCAGCTCTCGATCCAGAAGGACGCCTTCCTCAGCCAGATCAGCCACGAATTGCGCACGCCAATGACCTCGATCCGGTCGTTTTCCGAGATTCTTCAGGACGGGTCGCTCAAGACCTTCGACCAGCGCAAGTATTCCGGCATCATCCAGGAAGAGGCGATCCGGCTGACGCGGCTGCTGGACGATCTGCTCGACCTTGCGGTGCTCGAGGCCGGGCAGGTCACGCTCAACATCCAGCGCGCCAGCCTGCGCGCGGTGATCGACCGGGCGGTGGCAGCCGCCGGGTCGCGCGGGCAGGGTCCGGCGCTCGAAGTGCGCCGAGATCTCGCCGGCGAGGAGGTGACGATCGAGACCGACACCGACCGGCTGGCGCAGGTCTTCATCAACCTGATCGCCAACGCCCGCAAATACTGCGATGCCGACGAGCCGCGTCTGACCATCCGGGTGGCGCAGCGCGACGGCGGTCTGGTGATCGACTTCATCGACAACGGCACGGGCATCCCGCCCGAAAGCCAGGTGATGATCTTCGAGAAGTTCTCGCGCCTGACCGACCAGCAGAAGGCAGGCGGCGCCGGGCTTGGCCTCGCGATCTGCCGCGAGATCATGGACAAGCTGGGGGGCGAGCTGACCTATCTGCCGGGGCAGGGCGGGGCCGCGTTCCGCGTGACCCTTCCCGACATGCACCCGACGGTCGCGACCTGACCGGTCCCGCCGCGATTTCAACGCTTTGTAAACCTTGTTCTGCGACACAAGAGGCGTGAACCGAGGCAAGAACCTGACCCGATGAGCGAAGAAGATCGGCCAAGCGCGCTCCGGCGCAAGGCGGGCGCGGGGCGTCCGCCCCCCGAGATCGGCCAGCCGAACCTGGCCCGCATCCTGCGTCTTGCGCTGGCGCAGGCGGCGCAGGACGTGGCCGGGCTGACGCTGGTCGCCGGTCAGGTCGAGGAGGGCCGCACCACGCTTGCCGCAACCGCCGGGGGGCTGTCCGAAACCGCCCTGCTGGCGCTGCTGGAAGGGCCCGACAGCCGCTTCGGCTTGGCGGTTCTCGACGCCAATTTCGTCGCCGCCCTGGTCGAGATGCAGACCACTGGCCGGGTCGTGCCGCGTCCGGCGGATGCGCGCGCGCCGACGCGCACCGACGCGGTGATGTGCGCCGACATGATCGACCGGCTGCTCGAAATCGTCGAAACCCGCGCCGAGGCGGCGGCGCTGCCCGAGGCGGGGGCGCTTGCCGGCTACAGATTCGCGCTGGCGCTGGCAGACCCGCGCGCGGTGGCGATGACGCTGGCCGATCTGCCGTATCGGCTGCTGTCGGTCCCGGCAGAGCTTGGCGACGGGGCCAAGTCGGGCCGGATCGACATCATCCTGCCGGCCGAGATGCGGCCAAAGGGGCGCGCGGCCGGCACCGGCTCCGGGTTCGCAAGGGCGCTGGCGGCGCAGGTCATGGAGAGCGGCGTGGAGCTCAACGCGACGCTCTTTCGGCTCGAGATGACGCTGGCCGAGGTTTCGGCCCTGACACCGGGGCAGATCATCCCGGTCCCCGCGCGCGCGCTTGGCGCAATCGGGATCGAAGACCTCGACGGCACCCGCATCGGGCGCGGGCGGCTGGGCCAGTCGAACGGGCACCGCGCGGTTCGGATCGTCCTCGAGGCTCCGGCGCTGGCCATGCTGAAAACCTCCACCGCACCGGGCGCCGCCGAGCCGCCCGATGCGGCGTATTGACCCGCGCCGGGCCAAACCGGCACAGGCTTGACCTGCATCAAGGACCGGACCGGCGCGGGCTTGGCACGATGGTTGCATGATGGGAGTCACGCCATGATCGACACGTCGAAATACCGCGCGATACTCGAGGCGCGGCGCAGCGAGTTGACGGCGCGCCTGCAAGAGATCGACGAAACGCTCGACAGTCACCAGTCGAAGGACTGGGAGGAGCTTGCGATCGAACGCGAGCACGATGAGGTGCTCGAACGCATGGGAACCTCCGGCAAGGAGGAAATCGCCAAGATCCAGGCGGCCCTGACCCGGCTGGAGGAGGGCGAGTTCGGCTATTGCGTCCGTTGCGGCGACGAGATCTCGACCGAACGGCTTGATGTCGTTCCCTACACCCCGTTCTGCCGCGAGTGCGCCGCGAAACACGCCTGACGCGCCCGGCAGATGCCCACCCCCGACAAACGGAGGCGATAATGGCACATGAAGACATCCACGCGGCGATCGACCTGTTGCTCGATCAGGTCGCCCGCCACCCCGAGGACCGGGGTATGATTGATGCGCAATTGCACGAGAAGCTGGTGGAACTCAGGGCGCTGGGCGTTCCGGTGCCCATGGAGCTTGCCCGTCTGGAACAGAGGCTGGCCGACGACGACGAGGACGAGACGGTCGATCTGTTCGACAACCTGCCGGTCTAGGCGCGCCGCTCAGGCGACAATCACGCCCACGATCACCATGATCAGGCCGAAGGCCGACAGCATCAGCGATCCGAAGTTCAGGATCATCGCGCTGCGCACGGCGGCGCGCAGCCCCGCGTCGTCAAGCCCGGCGCGTCTGGCGCGCAGCACCCTGATTGCCGAGGCGACAAGCCCGATCATGCCCAGAACCGAGACGATCACGCCGATGATGATGAGCCAACCCATGCGGGCCTCCTGTCAGGTGGCGAGGAAATACCGGGCGATGCCATAGACGTAAAGGCCCGTGAAGGCGATATTGATGTATTTCAACTGCCGCTCGCCGTGCAGCCAGGCGAAATAGATCCACAGAAGGCAGAAGGGCAGGCTCAGAAACATCGGCCACGGCCCCCAGTCCTGCACCAGCGCGATGACCGATCCCAGCCCCAGCGCGAAGGCCAGCCATTTCAGTTCCTGTTCATATCTCGACATCGGGCGCTCCGGTCATGTCCGGTCGCGGATCGGCGGGCGTGCGCAAGGCGGACAGCGTTGTCCGAGGATGCTCACGGCGCTGAAGGCGGCCGGAAGGTCAACAATTTCGGGGTGCCGGCACCGGGCAGGAATGCCGCGGCTAGGGCGCGGACCGGGACCGGCGCAAGCGGTGGCGCGGTCATTGGTCAGCACAGGACAGCTACACCAAGGTGCCCGATCGCGCAACCTGTCCTGGCCACTTGCGGCGCGCCCGCCCTGCCGTTAGCAAGGGGGCCCCGACCCCCACCAAACCCCCCGGAGGACAGAATGGACGCACCCATCGACGACAGCCAGACACCCGGCAGCTACCGCGTTACCGCCGACGAGTTGCGCCAGTTCATCGAGCGCTACGAGCGGCTCGAGATGGAAAAGAAAGACATCGCCGACCAGCAGAAAGAGGTGATGGCCGAGGCCAAGGGGCGCGGCTATGACACCAAGATCCTGCGCAAGGTGATCGCGCTGCGCAAGCGCGACAGCGACGACATCGCCGAAGAAGAAGCGGTGCTGGAAATGTACAAGGAAGCGCTGGGCATGTAGCCCGGCGCCCGGCGTTCAGGCGGTCAGCAGCGTGACGCCGGGCATCCGCCCGATCTCGATCATGTCGTCGTCGTAGGAGGCCGTCAGCGCCTCGATCAGTTCAGGCGTCCAGCCGGGCAGGTCGAGCTCTTCCTCGATCTGCTCGTCGATGGCGTATTTGTCGAGGAAGGCGCCCAGAACCCGGCGGCGCTGGATCTCGTTCACCGGCGGGTGCGTGCCGAGATAGCTGCGCAGCCGCTTGATGCCTTCGCGCTCCATGATCTGCGCCAGAACGTCGAACCCCCCCATCAGTTGCACCTGCGCATCGAGGCCGGTGACCTCGTGCATCACCTCGGGCCAGATCATCGGCGTGTCTTCGTTGCACCAGACGGTGATCGGGCTGTCGGGGTTGGCCTCGCGGATGTCGTGGACCACCTCGGACCACAGAAACGCTTCGGGTTGGATCGAGGCGCGAAACTCGGCAAAGGACGTGTTGGTGAGCTTGCCATGCAGCGCCGGCACCCAGGTCGCCGGGTCGCGCACCGCCATGAAGAACTCGACCTTCGCGTCGGGAAACAGGTTGCGCAGCGCGAAGGTCTTGTCGCGCGCCTTGGGATAGAGCACATCGCCGTCGACCGCCGCCTGCGGCCCGCCCATGAAGCTTTCGTGGCTGAGCACGATCCGCTCGGCGGTGTCGGTGTCGAGCATGGATTCCAGCAGCACATCCTGGGTGTCCTGGCTGGCCTTCTGGCCGGCCAGCGTGTTCACCGCATTGCTGATGATCGGACGGTACCGGCTGGGCGCGGGCACCGCGATGCCTTCCTTGACCATCACATCGGGGTTCTTGAGCAGCGATCTGACAAGCTGATCTTCGTCCGTGCAATGGGCGCCGATATGATACGAGATATGCATGAGGGCCACTGACACTGAGTTACGGACCCGTTTATAACGTGTTTTCTGGACAGTGAAACCGGATTCGGGGTAAGGCGGGCCGGTCATGGTCGAGCAAAACAGTCAGCTTCTACGCCCGCGCCGCCGCGTAACCCTGCCCAGCCTGTGGTCCTGGGGGGCACTGGTGATCGGGACCGCCGTGGTGCTGCCAATTGTCGCGGTCGCCTGGATGGCGCTGAACCCGTCGGAAAACGTCTGGCCGCACCTGATTTCGACCACCCTGCCACGCTATCTGGGCAATACCGCGGTGATCGCCGGGTCGGTCGCGCTTCTGGCCGCGATGGTGGGGACGGGGTCGGGGTGGCTGGTGGCGATGTATCGCTTTCCGGGCTCGCGCTGGCTGGAATGGCTGCTTCTGTTTCCGCTGGCGATCCCGGCCTATGTCGGCGCCTATGCGCTGGTCGATTTCCTCGAATATTCCGGCCCGGTGCAGACGGGCCTGCGCGGGGCGTTCGGCTGGGACAATGCGCAGGACTACTGGTTTCCCGAAATCCGCTCGCGCTGGGCGGCGGTGGTGGTGCTGGCGGCCGCCCTCAGCCCCTATGTCTACCTTCTTGCCCGCACCGCCTTTCGCGAGCAATCCGGCGGCATCTACGAGGTCGCGCGCGCCCTTGGCGCCGGACCTTTCGCCCGGTTCTGGCGCGTCGGCCTGCCACTGGCGCGCCCGGCGATAGCGGCGGGTTCGGCCATCGTGATGATGGAAACCGTGTCGGATTTCGGCGTCGTCGACTTCTTCGCGGTGCAGACGCTGACCACGGGCATCTTCACCACTTGGCTGCAGATGGGCAACGCCGGTGGCGCGGCGCAGATCGCGATGGTGATCCTCATCGTGGTGCTGGCGCTGGTCGGGATCGAGAAGGCGAGCCGCTCGAAAAGCCGCTTCTACCAGGCTGCCCGCCACCAGCGCCCGGTGACGCCGATCCGGCTGGTCGGCGCGCCCGCCTGGATCGCGACGGCGCTTTGCCTCGTGCCGTTCCTCGTCGGTTTCGTGCTGCCGGTGGGCGTGATCTTCCTGCATGCCGCCGCCAACGCCGACGGTTGGCTGGCGCCGGGGCTGGTCGAGGCGCTGGTGAACACGCTCACGGTCGGCGGCATCGCCGCGGTGGTGACGGTCGCGGCGGCGCTGTTTCTGGTCTACGGCGTCAAGCTGACCACCAGCAGGCTGCCCAAGCGCATCCTGCCGATCTCGACCATCGGCTATGCCGCACCGGGCGCGGTGCTGGGGGTCGGCATCCTGATCCCGCTGGCGGCGCTCGACAATACGCTGGCGGATGGCGTGCTGGCGCTGACCGGCTGGGATCCGGGGCTGATCCTGACCGGCACCGCCTTTGCGGTGATCTACGCCTATGTCGTGCGCTTCTTCGCCATCGCCCAGGGCGCGACCGATGCGGCGCTGGACCGGGTGTCGCCGTCGCTGCCGATGGCGGCGCGCTCGCTCGGCCGGACCGCCGGCGGTGCGCTGCGTTCGGTGCACCTGCCGCTCATTCGCGGCTCGGTCGGCACGGCGCTTCTGCTGGTCTTCGTCGATTGCGTGAAGGAACTGCCCGCGACGCTGCTGCTGCGGCCGTTCAACTACAACACGCTGGCCACGCGGGTCTATGAGAAGGCCTCGCTCGAACAGATCGGCGAAGCCGCGCCGGCGGCGATGCTGGTGATCCTCGTCGGCCTCGCCGCGGTCGCCTTCATGGCCCGCGCCAGCCGCTGATCGAAGCGCTTGAACGGAGCCTGCGGAACGACTAGAACCCGCCGCGAGTGCCCCTATAGCTCAGCTGGTAGAGCAACTGATTTGTAATCAGTAGGTCGGCGGTTCGAATCCGTCTGGGGGCACCATAAAATCAAAGACTTAGCTGGATTTCTATGACGCTTGGTGAGGCAAAAACACTCCGGGGTAACGTTTGGGGTAACAAGCCGCACATCAGAGGCGTTGGCAACTTGTCGCACCACATTTTGAGGCTTTACTAAGCGTTTGCCTCGCGCTTGCGCGCGCGTGAGGGGGAAACTGTATTAGCGCATTCGTGAGGCTTCCCACGCCGGTCCTTAAATCCATCCCGATTCAGGATCGAACCGCCCCCGGCATACTCCACACCGGGGAGCCTCTAGCGTGCTGCGTTCGCCTTATGCCGCCCATGATGGACCGTCCATGGCGTCACCTGCTTGATGGCTAACTCAGTAGGATACCGAAGCGGACACCAGCACGTCACCGCGATAGGTCAATAGCGCAATACCGTGTTCACTGCCACGAATGTTGACGCCGAATGACTGGATATTGCCCATTGCCGAATGCGAGGTCGTTCTTCCCCAACACGGGCCGCGCTTGCTAGGCGTGCCGAACATCTCGCCGTATGTAGCCGCGGCATTGCATTGCTGCGTCAGGGCGTAGTTTTCTTCAAACGCTTCCATGTCACAGGCGGAAAGCGTCAGGGCTGCGATGATTGCGAGGATACGGGCCATATGGTGATGGTGCACAATTCGTTGGTGTAATCAAGCAGAAGCACAGAATGGTTGCCGGTCGCGACTGTTGCCCCCGGCCCGCACCGCCGCTTTGCCGGGGTCACATCCTATCAAGTGCAGCGAACGGGTTTGCTTCAACAGGCTTGCCTGCGCTCACCTTGGATCGCGCCGCTGGCGTCAGCCCAAACTCCGCCAGC
>JBLWUQ010000016.1:0-69265 GCA_048268845.1 Maritimibacter sp.
GCGCGGCTGCGCTGCGCCCCAGGCCAGCCGAACCGCCGCGATCCGCGCCATCGCCGGGGGCAGCGTCGAAGGGTCCACCACCGGCGCGCGCGCGAGGTCCGGGCGGTAATCCTCGGGCGCATCGGTCATGTCGGGCGTCTCGTCGCCCGCGACGCCCAGCACCTGAACATAGCTCATCCCCCGGCGCGCATCGGCCAGCGTGAGGCAAGGCCGCGCCATGCCCTCGGCCTGCGCTTCCAGCGTCGAGACCCCGATGGCGGGAACCCCCAGCCCCAGCGCCAGCCCGCGCGCGGCGGCGACGGAAATGCGGATGCCGGTGAAGTTGCCGGGGCCGATCCCGACCGCCACGGCATCAAGGTCGCGCCAGGAAAACCCCGCACCCGCCAGCATCTCCTCGATCATCGGCATCAGCCGTTCGGCCTGCCCTCGCCCCATTTCCTCGGCGGTCTGGGCGACAATCTGCCCCCCGGACAGCAAAGCGGCCGCGCAATGCGCGGCCGATGTGTCAAACGCCAGGATCGTCGGGTCAGACGGCAATCGCCCGAACCTCGGTGACCTCGGGGATATAATGCTTGAGCAGGTTCTCGATGCCCATCTTGAGCGTCAGCGTCGAAGACGGGCAGCCGGCGCAAGCGCCCTGCATGTGCAGATAGACCACGCCCCGGTCAAACCCGTGGAAGGTGATATCGCCACCGTCCTGCGCCACTGCCGGGCGCACGCGGGTGTCGAGCAATTCCTTGATCTGCACCACGATCTCGCCGTCCGGGCCGTCATGGGTGGCATGGGCCGCCGCCTGTTCGCCTTCAAGCACCGGCTCGCCCGACTGGTAATGTTCCATGATCGCGCCCAGAACGCCGGGCTTGATATGGTCCCATTCGACGCCTTCGGCCTTGGTCACGGTCACGAAGTCGGTGCCGAAAAAGACGCCCGCGACGCCCTTGACCTCGAACACCCGGCGCGCCAGCGGCGAGGCCGCAGCGGTGTCGGGCGCGGGGAAATCGGCGGTTCCGGTTTCAAGCACGGTCTGGCCGGGAAGGAACTTGAGGGTCGCCGGGTTCGGCGTGGATTCTGTCTGGATGAACATGTCGCGCACCTTTTCTGTCGGAATTGATATGAGGTCGCGGCGCCCCTCTGTCAAGCCGCGCGGGGCCGGGGGCTTGTCTTCTGCGCCGCTTTGTCGCTTGCTGAGCGGCATGTCCGATCACCTGAAGGGCCTTCTGATAACGACGCTCGGCGTCATGCTGATCGTGCCGGATTCGCTGTTCGTGCGGCTGATCGGGACGGATGCCTATACCATCGCCTTCTGGCGCACGCTTCTGGCAGGCGCCACCATCGGCATCGGCGTCATGCTGTTTCAGGGGCCGGGAGCCTTTCGCGGCCTGATGCGGCCGGGCTGGCCGATCGTGATCTACATCCTGTCGCTGGCGATCTCGAGCAACCTTTTCGTGGTCGCCGTGTCGATGACCTCGATCGCCAACGTGGTCTTCATCATCGCCGCGATGCCGGCCTTCGCGGCGCTGTTCAGCCTGATCTTTCTGGGCGAGCGGCTCAGCCGGCGCACCGGCATGACCATCGCCGCCGTCGCGGTCGGAATAGCCGTCATCGCCTATGGCTCGGGCGACAACGCACGCGCCTCGCTCGAGGGCGATCTGGTCGCGCTCGCGGTGCCCGCGTTCTTCGCCATCGCACTGACCGCCGCGCGCAAGCTGAAAACCGTCAGCCTGATGCCCGCCATCACCGTCTCGTTCCTGATCGGGGCGCTGGCGCTTGCCCCCTTCGCTACGCCGATGTCGGTGCCCGCCAGCGACTGGTGGCTGGTTCTGCTGCACGGCGGCGTGTTCATCGCCGCATCGAACGCGCTGATCTCGATGGGGCCGCGCTATCTGCCATCGGCGGAGGTGTCGCTGCTGATCCTGCTTGAAAGCGTCCTCGCGCCGATCCTCGCATGGGTGGTGGTCGATGAAGACCCCGGACGCTGGGCGATCCTTGGCGGCTCGGTGGTGATCGGGGCGCTGGCGGTGTCGAACCTTGTTGCGCTGGCGCGGCGCCGCCGCAGGCCGGGGGCTAGCGTCGTCTGAGCTTGGCGACGATGGCCGTCCAGCCGCCGGGGCTGACGAGGAAGGCAAGCCCGAACCCACCCGCGAAACCGGAAATCTCGGCCACCCAACTCATCCCGCCGCCGAACAGCAGCCCGAAGACAAGCTGGATGCCCAACAGAAACGCGATCAGCGCGAAGGCCTGCAACCCCGTCGCCCGCCCGGCCAGCCCGGCCCAGAGGATGAAGGTATAGGCCCCGACCATGCCGTAGGCACCGGGAAAGCCGCCAAACAGCACCACGCGCGTATCCCAGACCAGCCCGTAGACCAGCGCGCCCAGCACCGACGCGCCGAAGAACACCACCAGCACGGCCCAGTTCGACAGCACCTCGCCCACCAGCTTGCCCAGCGCCAGAAGGAACACCAGCACGAACAGCGCATGGGTAAAGGTGCCGTGGATGAACGGGTAGGTCACGAACCGCGCCATGAAGTCCCAGCGGATCGTGCCGTTCTGGATCATCCAGTCGAACATCGGCTGGTAGAACCCGAACCGCTCGATCGCCGCCAGCCGCCAGCCGCTGCCCGCCGGGCCGCCGAGGATGCCCGACCCTGCCGCGGTGAACACCAGCTCGATGCCGAAGATCGCCAGCGCCAGCACGACCACGGCGGGCGGCAGCGGGTTCACGGGCGGTGCGTTGTGGTCCTGATCGGTGGGAAGCTCGAAAGGGGGTCGCATGCGGATTCCTTGACGCCTGTCACCCGCGTAGGTAAGCGAGCCGGACAGATAAATCCAGACGGAGCCTGTCATGGCCGACACCCAGTTCACCCCGCGCGTCTTTTCCGGCATCAAGCCTTCGGGCGGCTTGACGCTGGGAAACTACCTCGGTGCGATCAAGCGCTGGGTCGACATGCAGGGCCCGGCGTTCGAGACGATCTATTGTGTCGTCGACCTGCACGCGATCACCGTCTGGCAGGACCCCGCCACGCTGGCCGACGCCACCCGCGAGGTGGCCGCCGGGATGCTGGCCTCGGGCATCGACCCGGAAAAATCGGTGCTGTTCAACCAGGCCCAGGTGCCGGCGCATGCCGAGCTTGCCTGGCTCTTCAACTGCGTCGCCCGGATCGGCTGGATGAACCGGATGACCCAGTTCAAGGACAAGGCGGGCAAGAACGCCGAGAAGGCATCCTTGGGGCTCTACGCCTATCCGTCGCTGATGGCGGCGGACATCCTCGTCTATCACGCGACGCACGTGCCGGTGGGCGAGGACCAGAAACAGCATGTCGAGCTGACCCGCGACATCGCGGCCAAGTTCAACCACGACTACGGCGAGGTGTTCTTTCCGTTGACCGAACCGGTGATCGAAGGCCCGGCGACGCGGGTGATGAACCTGCGCGACGGCACCAAGAAGATGTCGAAGTCGGGCGACAGCGACATGGAGCGCATCAACATGACCGACGATGCCGACACCATCGCCAGGAAACTGAAAAAGGCCCGCACCGATCCCGCGCCGCTGCCAAGTGAACTGGCCGGGCTCAAGGACCGCCCCGAGGCGCGCAATCTGGTCGATATCTACGCGGCCCTGTCGGACAGTGACGCCGAGACCGTGCTGCGCGACCATGCCGGCGCGGGCTGGGGCACGTTCAAGCCGGCGCTGGCGGACCTGGCAGTCGAGAAACTCGCGCCGATCTCGGGCGAGATGAAGCGCCTGATGGCCGCACCGGACGAGATCGACGCGATTCTCGCCAAGGGGGCCGAGAAGGCCGAGGCGATCGCCAACCCGATCCTCGAGCGGACCTTCGAGCTGATGGGCTTCGTGCGCTCGCGGCGGTAGGCGGCACGCACTTTCACGAAACCGGCAATTGCCAGCAGGAATCGCAGGCAATTTCCGGTTTGGCTTGTTCACATCGAACCATATCGGATTCGTCCAACTTACCGCCACGCGCCCGCCCGCTCGTCACGGCTGGACCTTCACCCGCCCGGCTTTTACGATCCGCGCGACCACAGGAGGACGTGATGGCGACGGGCATCAATCTGCGCACCTATTTCGAGGGCACATGGCATGACGGCGACGTGCCGATCATGCGGGCGGGCGATCACGGCTCGTGGCTGGGCACGACGGTGTTCGACGGGGCGCGGATGTTCGAGGGCGTGGTGCCGGACCTCGCCGCCCATTGCGCGCGGGTGAACCGTTCGGCGGAAGCGTTGATGATCACGCCGACGATAGCCGCCGAGGACATGGTGGCGATCGTGCGCGAGGGGCTGGCGCTCTACCCTGCCGGAGCACCCGTCTATATCCGACCGATGTATTGGGCGATCGAGGGCGGCGACATGGGCATCGTGCCGAAACCCGGCTCGACCGGTTTCGCCGTCAGCCTCGAGGAAATCCCGATGGCCGCGCCGACCGCCTCGACCACGCTGACCACCACCCGCTTTCGCCGCCCGGTGCTGGAGGATGCGGTGGTCAACGCCAAAGCCGGGTGCCTTTATCCCAACAATGCGCGGATGCTGGCCGAGGCGCGGGCCAAGGGCTTCGGCAACGCGCTGGTGGGGGACGCGCTGGGCAACGTGGCTGAAAGCGCCAGCGCCAACGTCTTCATGGTGCGCGACGGCGAGGTCTTCACCCCCATCGCCAACGGCACATTCCTGGCCGGCATCACCCGCGCGCGCCATATCGCCAACCTGCGCGCCGATGGCGTGAAGGTGCACGAAGCCGTGCTGAGCTTTGACGATTTTCACGCGGCGGATGAGGTGTTCCTGTCGGGCAACCTCAACAAGGTCACGCCGGTCACCGCCTTCGACGACACCCACTACCAGCACGGCCCGGTCACGAGACGGGTGCGCGAGCTTTATTGGGACTGGGCCCATTCTGCCGCAGTCAAGACCGCTTGATAAGCGCTTTCGCGTCCTTCAAAATGCGCGCCTGACAGGAGGCCAGATCATGCGCAAATTCCTCGTCGTGCTCGACGACAGCCGCGAATGTTTGAACGCGATGCGCTTTGCCGCGATGCGCGCACAGCATACCGGCGGTGAGGTCGAGATCCTCTCGGTGATCCCGCCGGAGGAGTTCAACCACTGGCTCGGCGTCGGCACCCTGATGCGCGACGAGGCCAAGGAACGGATCCACGCGCATTACGAGGTCTTCGCCAAGTGGATGCGCGACAAGCACGACGTCGATCCGCGTCTGGTGATCCGCGAGGGCAACGTGGTCGACGAGATCCTCAAGCGGGTCGAGGAAAGCCCCGAGATCGGCGTGCTCGTGCTCGGCGCGGCCTCCGGGCGGCGCGGGCCGGGGCCGATCATCACCGAACTGGTGCGCAACGCGGGCACCCTCATGGTGCCGATCACCATCGTTCCGGGCGAGATGTCGAAGGAACGGCTCGAGTCGATCACCTGACGCCCTAGCGCCGCAGCGCCGAGCGGAAATCCGACATCCGGAACGCGTGCAGGACGTGGCCGATGCCGAAATACACCGCCATGCCCGCGACGATCAGGACCGTGAGCGCGATGATGTTAGCCCCCGGCGTGGCAAACAGCGTGCCCAGCGGCAGCGCCAGCCCCCAGAGCACCCCGCCCATCAGCCATGACGCCAGCCCGATCCGCCAGAACCGCTTCCAGAACCGCGCGTCAAACCGTGTCGTTTCGCCCATGCGGTATGTCCCGATCCACAGCATCGCGACCATGCCCCAACCCGCCAGCGTGGTGCCGATGGCCGCCGCGATATAGCCGATATGCGGGGCGAGGCCGATGGCGACAGCGGCGTTGATCGCCAGCGAACCCAGTGCGAAGTAGAACGGCGTGCGGGTGTTCTCGCGCGCGAAATAGGCCGGTTGCAGCACCTTTTGCAGCACGAAGGCGGGCAGGCCGAGGCCATAGACCTGCACCGCCAGCGCAGTTGCCGCCGCGTCGTCGGCAGTGAACGCGCCGCGCTGGAACAGCACCGTGACCAGCGGCATCGGGATTACCAGCAGCGCCACCGAGGCCGGCACCGTCAGCGCCAGCGCCATTTCCCCGGCGCGTGACAGCGAATGCCGCCCGCCGTCGCTGTCATCGGCACGCAGCCGGCGCGACAGGTCAGGCAGCAACACCACGCCGATGGCGATGCCCACGACGCCCAGCGGCAGTTGATACAGCCGGTCGGCATAGGTCAGCCAGGCGATCGCGCCGTCAAAAAAGCTCGCCACCTGCCGCCCGATCATGAGGTTGATCTGCACCACGCCCCCGGCCATTGCGGCGGGCAGGGCGATGATCGCCAGCCGCTTCAACTCGGGCGTCATGCGCGGGCGGCGCGGGATCAGGCGATAGCCGGCGCGTGACGCCGCGACCCAGACCAGCGCCATCTGCGCCACCCCCGCCACCGGGACCGACCAGGCCAGCGTCAGACCCATGTCCCAGCCCAGCCGCGCGCCAAGCGCCAGAGCGGCGATGAAGATCACGTTCAAGAGCGCCGGGGCGGCGGCGGCGGCGGTGAAGCGCCCGGTGGCGTTCAGCACGCCCGACAGAAGCGCCGCCAGCGAGATGAACAGGATGTAGGGAAAGGCGATCCGGCCGAACAGCACCGCCAGGTCGAAGCGTTCGTCGGCCAGAAAGCCCGAGGCCATCGCCACCACCAGCACCGGCATGAACACCTGCGCGACCACGGTGAAGACGATCAGGATCGTCCCAAGCCCGGTGAAGGCATCGCGGGCAAACTCCTGCGCGCCCGTCCCCGCCTCGACCCGCTTGGCGAACATCGGGATGAACGCCATGTTGAACGCGCCCTCGGCAAAGAACCGGCGGAACATGTTGGGCAATGAGAACGCGATCAGGAACGCCTCGGCCACCGGCCCCGCGCCCAGCGTCGCCGCGATCACCACATCGCGCACGAAGCCCAGCAGGCGCGACAGCATGGTCCAGCTTCCGACGGTCAGAAAGCTGCGAACGAGGCGCACTTCGGCCATCAGGCGCTCGCCCTCTCGACGCCGATCTCGATCGCTTCGCGCAGTTTCTTCTCAAGCGCCTTGCGTTTGGCTTCGCTGTGAAACTTCAACCCGAACATGTCCTTGACGTAGAAGGTGTCGACCACCTGCTCGCCATAGGTCGCGATCACCGCCGAGGCAATATAGACGTTGTTGTTGGCCAGCGTCCGGGTCAGGTCGAACAACAGGCCGGGGCGATCGCGGGTGTCGACCTCGATGATGGTGTAGATCTCGGAGCCTTCGTTGTCGAAGGTGATGCTGGTCGCCACCTTGAAGGCGCGTTCGCGCTTCTTGATCTTGTCGCGGTCGCGGATCGCCTCGCGGGCGATGACCTCGCCTTTCAGAGTCTTGCCGATCATGGCGCGCAGCCGGTCAAGCCGGGATTCGTCATAAGGGTGGCCGTTGTGGTCCTGCACCCAGAACACCGCCGTGGCATAACCGTCCTTCGAGGTATAGGTGCGCGCGTCGACCACGTTGGCGCCCACCAGCGCCAGCGCCCCCGCCAGCCGCGAGAAGATGCCGGGGTGGTCGGCCAGCGCAAAGGCGGCGCGGGTGGCGTCGCGGTCGGGGTCCTGGGTCAGGTCGATGCGCACCTCGTCGTCGGCGATGTCCTTGAGCAGATTGGCAAAGACGACGTGTTCGGCCAGCGACATGCCCTGCCAATAGGGGTCATAATGCCGCCCCGTCTCGTGGCGCAGCGCCTTCTTGTCCCAGTCGTCCAGGGCCGCGCGCAGCGCCTGACGCGCCTTGTCGGCGCGCGCCCCGGTCGACAGCGCCTCGATCCCGTCTTCCAGCGCGATCTTGGTCTGGGCGTAAAGCTCGCGCAGCAGCATCGCCTTCCAGTTGTTCCAGACGTTCGGCCCGACGCCGCGAATGTCGCAGACCGTCAGCACCAGGAGCAGATCGAGCCGCTTTTTCGACCCCACCGCCTTGGCGAAGCCACGCACCGTGCGCGGATCGGACAGGTCGCGTTTCTGCGCCACGTCCGACATGAGCAGGTGATAGCGCACCAGCCATTCGACAGTTTCCACATCGGGTTTCGACAGCCCCAGCCGCCGCGCCACACCACGCGCCAGCCGCGCGCCAAGGATCGCATGGTCCTCGTTTCGCCCCTTGCCGATGTCGTGGCACAGAAGCGCGACATAGAGCACCTTGCGGTTCACGCCCTCCTTGAGGATGCGCGAGGAAAACGGCAGATCCTCGACCCGCTCGCCACGCTCGATCTCGGCCAGGGCGGCGATGCACTGGATGGTATGCTCGTCGACCGTGTAGCTGTGATACATGTTGAACTGCATCATCGCGACGATCGGCTCGAACTCGGGGATGAAGGCGGCCAGAACGCCCAGCTCGTTCATCCGTCGCAGCGCGCGTTCCGGGTTGCCGTGTTTCAGAAGCAGGTCGAGGAAGATCCGCGTGGCCTCCTTGTCGGCGCGCATCTCGTCGTCGATCAGGTCGATATTCGCCACCACCACGCGCATCGCGTCGGGGTGGATCAGCAGCCCGGTGCGCAATCCCTCCTCGAAGATGCGCAACAGGTTCAGCTTGTCGGACAGGAATTTCTTCTGGCTGGTAAAGGACATGCGGCCCTGAACCACCTTGAAGCCGTCGCGCAGCTTGCGCCTTCGTCGGAACAGCCCGGTCAGGCTGGGTGCGGTCCTGACATGCGCGGCTTCAAGCTGGGTCAGGAAGATCCGCGTGAGCTCGCCCACCGCCGTGGCTTCGCGGAAGTAGTCCTGCATGAAATGTTCGACCGCGCGGCGCCCGCCCTTGTCGACATAGCCCAGCCGGTCGGCGACCTCGACCTGCAGATCGAAGGTCAACTGGTCCATCGCCCGCCCGGTCACAAGGTGAAGCTGGCAGCGCACCGCCCAGAGGAATTCGTCGGCATTGCGGAAGGTCTCGTATTCCTCGGGCCGGAACATCCCGAGCCGCGCCAGATCGGCGATCCGGTCGACGCGGTGGATGTATTTTGCGACCCAGAACAGCGTCTGCAGGTCGCGCAAACCGCCCTTGCCCTCTTTCACGTTGGGCTCGACGACGTAGCGCTGGCCGCCCTGCTTGGTATGGCGTTCGGCGCGTTCGGCGAGCTTGGCCTCGAGGAACTCCGCCCCGGTGCCCTTGAAAAGCTCCGACCAGAGCCGCTTGCTCAGCGCCTTGGCCAGCTTCTCGTCGCCGCAGATGAACCTGTGTTCCAGCAGCGCGGTGCGGATGGTGAAATCGTCGCGGCCCAGCCGCAGGCAATCCTCGGCGCTGCGCGCGGAATGGCCGACCTTGAGCCGCAGGTCCCAGAGCATGTAGAGCATCGACTCGATCACGCTCTCGGCCCAGGCGGTGACCTTGTAGGACACCAGGAACACCAGATCGACGTCGGAATGTGGCGCCATCTCGAAGCGGCCGTAGCCGCCGACGGCAAGCAGCGCAAGGCGTTCGCCCGACGTCGTGCTGGTTTGCCGGTGCAACCGGGTGGTGGCGACCTCGAACACGGTCTGGACGACGCAATCGGTCAGCCAGGCATAGGCGCGGATCGCGGGGTGGGCGGTCAGCGGGGATTCCGCCAGTGCGGTTGCAATCGCCGCCCGGCCGGCGTCGATCGCCTCGCGCAATACCGCGACCGTGGCGGCGCGCAGGGCAGCGGCGTCGGTGGTGTCCATGGTGCGCGCCTCGATGGCGGCGCGCACCGCGTTGTGGTCGAAAATCGCCTCGGGCTGACAGATCAGCCCATCGGGGGCGTCGGGGTTGAGCGGCCTTGGATCAGAATCCGGCACCGGCGAAACTTCTGGGTGCGGGGTCGATCACGACCACTTCCTTGTTCTGGATTTCGGCAATCGCCAGCCCGCGATCATTGGTGCCGTCAGGCAGCAGCCGGAACACCCCGTTCACGCCGATGAAGCCCTGGCCCTGGGTCAGCGCAGCCCCGGTCAGCGCATCGGCATTGCCCGCCTTGACCAGCGCGCCGATGGCCGCGATCCCGTCATAGGCCAGCCCGGCGATCGGATGCGGGCTTTCGCCATAAGCGGCGAGGTAGCGGGTGCGGAACTGTTCCGCCAGCCCCGGATCGGGCAGCGCGAACCAGCCGCCCTGCAGGCCGGGCAGGGTGCGCGCCGACAGGGGCACGTCCCAGCGCTGCAGCCCGGCGAACTGGATCTTGGCCGGATCGACGCCGTTTTCCGGCAGAAGGCCCGCGAGGTAGGGCAGTGCGCCATCGGTGCCCGAGGTCAGGAAGATCGTCTGCGCCCCGGTCGAGCGGATGGCGTCCGCGATGTCGCGCACCTTGTTGATGACGCCGGTCTGCGACACCTCAAAGCCGACGACACCAGCCAGTTGCGCGCCCGGCGTGCGCTCGATGGCGCGCAGGATCGAGTCGCGCCCCAGCGATTCGGCGGCGTTCTCACCATGCACGACGAGGATCTTGCCCTTGCCCTGCAGGGCGGCAAAGCGCGTCAGCCGGTCGGCGGTGCTCTGGAACGTGTTGCCGAGGATGAAGACGTTGTTGCCGGCGACGCCGGGGTTGTTGGAGAAGGCCAGCACGTTCACGCCGCGCGCGGCGGCGGCGATGCCGGCGGTCGCGGCGCTCTGGCTGTAGACCGGGCCGAGGATCACCTTGGCGCCGTCGGCCACCGCCTCGCGGGCGATGGTGCCGGCCTGGGTGGCGTTGCCGCCGGTGTTGTAGACGCGCAGGTCGATGGTGACGCCGGCAAGCTCGGCCATCGCCAGACGGGCGGCGTTCTCGAGCGCGATGGCCAACGAATCGTCCGCCGCATTGCCCGACCCGCCGGGCACCAAGAGCGCCACCGGCACCGGCCGCGACGTGTCGATGCGCGGCCCGCTCGCGTTCAGACCACCCGTGCCCACGCCGCAAGCCGACAGCCAGAGAATCGACAGGAGCGCGACAATCGCCCCCGATAGCTTGCGGGCACCGCCCAAAAACGCGAACATGACAAAACCCTTTTGTTCCATACCGGAATGGGGGACAGACTCGCCCCCGAAAGCCGGATGCACTATAAACGCAACGCAGGACAGGTCTACCCCAGATGCCCAAGATCAACGACCTGGCCGCAGGCCTCTACCTCGTCGCCACCCCGATCGGCAACGCCCGCGACATCACGTTGAGAGCGCTGGATATTCTGGCCGCAGCCGACGTGATCGCGGCCGAGGACACCCGCACGGCGCGCAAGCTGATGGACATCCATGGCGTCACGCTCGGCAAACGCCCGCTTATTTCCTATCACGACCACTCGGGCTCGAACGGACGCGCCGGGATCGCGAAGCTGATTTCCGAGGGAAAATCGGTGGCTTACGTCAGCGAGGCCGGCACGCCGCTTGTGGCCGACCCGGGCTATGCGCTGGCGCGCGAGATCGGCGCGGCGGGGCACCTGGTGACGGCGGCGCCGGGGGCCTCGGCGGTCCTGACCGCGCTCAGCCTGTCGGGACTGCCGTCGGACCGGTTCCTGTTCGCGGGATTCGCGCCATCGGCAAAAGCCGCAAGGCGGACGTGGCTCGCGGAATTGCTCCCGGTGCAGGCGACGCTCGTGATTTATGAAAGCCCAAGGCGCGTTAGGGAATTATTCGCTGATTTGAGCGAGATTGGCGGGAGTGACAGACGGGCGGCGGTCTGTCGCGAGCTAACCAAGAAGTTCGAAGAGGTCTTGCGCGGGACCATTGGCGAGCTTCACGATGAACTGGCCGGGCGCGAGTTGAAGGGCGAGGTTGTGGTGCTGATCGACCGGGCCGACGCGGTGGTGGGGGAGGAAACGATGGCGGCGGCACTGCGGCAGGCGATGGTCGGGATGAGCCTGAAGGATGCGGCGGCGACGGTTGCCGTGGCCTATGGATTGCCACGACGCAAGGTCTACCAGGCGGCGCTTGAGATGGAGAAGGACGGATGAGCGGAAAGGTTTCCTATCTGGCCGGGATGTCGGCGGAAGACAGCGTCGCGGCGGATTATGCACGTCGCGGCCACGCGGTCGCGGCGCGACGCTGGCGCGGATCGCGCGGCGAGCTTGATCTGGTGCTCGAGGATGGCGACGGGTTCATCGTGGTCGAGGTCAAGAAGGCACGCGATTTCGCGGTCGCCGCCGCCCGGCTGACCCGCGCGCAACTTGCCCGGATCTATGGCGCGGCCTCGGAATTCGCCGCCACGGCGCCGCGCGGTCAATTGACCGACCTGCGTTTCGACGTGGCGCTGGTTGACGGGGCGGGGCGGATGGAAATCCTCGAAAATGCCTGGGTCTGACCCATTGCCCTTGCCGCGCTCGCGCGCCATGTAGGGGCGAAGCAGCCGGGAGACGCCGATGAGCCTGAAAGTCGCCATCCAGATGGACCCGATCGCGCCGATCGATATCGACGCCGATTCGACCTTCCGCATCGCCGAAGAGGCGCAGGCGCGGGGGCATGAGTTGTTCTATTACACGCCGGACCGGCTGTCCTATCGCGAGGGGCGCATCCTTGCCCGCGGCTGGCCGCTGACGGTGCGGCGCGAGCGCGGCAATCACTTCAAGCTGGGCGACGAGCAGGAGATCGACCTTGCCGATTGGGACGTGGTCTGGCTGCGCCAGGACCCGCCTTTCGACATGGGCTACATCACCACCACCCATCTGCTCGACATGATCCACCCGGCGACGATGGTGGTGAACGATCCGTTCTGGGTGCGCAACTACCCCGAAAAGCTGCTGGTGTTGCAGTTTCGTGATCTGACGCCGCCGACGATGATCGCCCGAGACCTTTCCTCGCTGCTTGCCTTCAAGCACGAACACGGCGACATCATCCTCAAGCCGCTCTATGGCAGCGGTGGTGCCGGGGTGTTCCGGCTCGACCCGAACGACCGCAACCTGGCCAGCCTGCACGAGCTGTTCACCGGCATGAACCGCGAGCCGCTGATCGCGCAGAAATTCCTGCCGGCGGTGGCGAAGGGCGACAAGCGGATCATCCTGGTGGACGGCGAGCCTGTGGGCGCGATCAACCGGGTGCCGGCGGCGGGCGAGACGCGCTCGAACATGCATGTCGGCGGGCGGCCCGAGAAGATCGGCCTGACCGACCGCGACCGCGAGATCTGTGCGGCTATCGGCCCGACCCTGCGCGACAAGGGGCAGATCTTCGTCGGCATCGACGTGATCGGCGACTGGCTGACCGAGATCAACCTGACCTCACCGACCGGCATCCAGGAGCTTGAGCGCTTCGACGGCACCAATATCTCCGAGAAGATCTGGCAGGCGATCGAGGCGCGGCGCAGATAGGCGTGCGGCCCCTAGGATCGGGGGCGCTCCTCTCGCCGGAGATGCTGAAGGTGGTATGGAACAGCTCTTCATTGCTGCGCCGCGACCGCACCGGCTGTCGGTCGAAACGCCTCGGCATCGGCGCAGACGACCAGCATAAGCGCCGGCGTTGTTCAGCCATTGCTCCAATCGAGGACGATCTTTCCGGATTTCCCGGACCGCATGATTTCGAAGGCCTGTTCGTAGTCGAAAACCGGAAAGCGGTGCGTGATGATCGCGCTTACATCGAGGCCGTTCTGCAGCATGGCGAGCATCTTGTACCAGGTCTCGAATATCTCGCGGCCATAGATCCCCTTTATTGTCAGGGCCTTGAACACGATACTGCTCCAGTCCACCGGCGATTTGCCCGGCGGGATGCCGAGCATCGCGATCCGCCCGCCCATCGTCATCGCCTCGACCATCTGGTCAAAGGCGCGCTGATTGCCGGACATCTCGAGGCCAACGTCAAAACCCTGTTTCATGTTGAGCGCGGGAATGACCTCGGCCAGGTCCTGCTCTGCCACGTTGACGGGCACGACGTCGGCCACTTTCACCGCCAGGGCCAGCCGGTCCGGGTTCACATCGGTGATCACGACATTGCGCGCTCCGACGTGACGGGCGACGGCGGCGGCCATGATCCCGATCGGGCCCGCGCCGGTGACGAGCACATCCTCGCCCACCAGATCGAAGGACAGCGCGGTATGAACGGCGTTGCCCAGCGGGTCGAGGATGGCCCCGATCTCGTCCGGAATCTCATCGGGCAAGGGCACCACGTTGAAGGCGGGCAGGCGCAGATACTCGGCGAAGGCGCCCTGTTCGTTCACGCCGATGCCGCGTGTCGCCGGGTCGAGGTGGAACCTGCCGGACCGGCTCTGACGGCTGGACTTGCCGACCAGATGGCCCTCGCCACTGCAGCGCTGGCCGATGGACAGGTTGGTGACGTCGCGGCCAAGCTCGACGATCTCGCCGGCAAACTCGTGCCCGGTAATCAGCGGCACCGGCACGGTCTTCTGCGCCCATTCATCCCAGTTCCAGATGTGGATATCGGTGCCGCAGATGCCGGTTTTGCGGATGCGGATCAGGACATCGTCCGGGCCGATCTCGGGCACCGGCGCGCGGTGCATCCACAGCCCTTCGCGCGGGTGCAGCTTGGCCAGCGCCTTCATCTCATTGCTCATGACAACACCCCGACCGCCTTGCCCGCGACCTCGAACGCGGCGAGTGCGCGGTCAAGCTCGTCGCGGGTCAGGGCCGCATTCATCTGCGTCCTGATCCGTGCCTGACCGCGCGGGACGACGGGAAAGAAGAACCCGGCGACGTAGACGCCTTCCTGAAACAGCCGCTCGGCCATGTCCTGTGCCAGTTGCGCCTCGCCCAACATGATCGGGACAATGGGATGATCGCCGGGCAGCAGGTCAAAACCCAGACCCTCCAGCCCGGCCCGCCAATAGCGCGCCTTCTCGAACAATTGCGCGCGCAGGTCGGCGCCTTCCTCGACCAGCCGGATCGCTTCGATCCCGGCGGCGACGATGGCCGGCGGCAGAGAATTGGAGAACAGGTAGGGGCGCGCCCGCTGCCTGAGCAGGTCGATCACCGGCTGCGGCCCGGCGATATAACCGCCGATCGAGCCGCCCAATGCCTTGCCCAGCGTGCCGGTCAGGATGTCCACGTCCAGCCCGAAATGGTCGGGTGTTCCGGCCCCACGCGGCCCCATGAATCCGGTGGCGTGGCAGTCGTCGACCATCACCAGCGCGTCGTGTTCACGCGCGAGCCGGGTGATTTCGGGCAGGTTGGCAAGGTATCCGTCCATCGAGAACACGCCGTCCGTCGCCACCATGACATGGCGCGCACCATCGGCGCGGGCCTCTTTCAGTCGTGCCTCCAGATCGGTCATGTCGTTGTTGGCATAGCGATAGCGTCTGGCCTTGGACAGCCGCACGCCGTCGATGATCGAGGCGTGGTTCAGGCTGTCGGAAACGATCGCATCCTCCGCGCCCAGCAGCGGCTCGAACAGCCCGCCATTGGCGTCGAAACAGGCGGCGAACAGGATCGCGTCGTCCTTGTTCAGGAAGTCGGCGAGGCGCTGTTCAAGCTGGCGATGCAGGTCCTGCGTGCCGCAGATGAAGCGCACGCTGGCCATTCCGAAACCGTAGTCATCCATGGCGGTCCTTGCGGCCGCGATCAGGTCGGGGTGATTGGCCAGCCCCAGATAGTTGTTGGCGCATAGGTTGATTACCTGCCTGCCATCCACGGTGATTTCGCCGCCCTGCGGCGATGTGATCAGCCGTTCGCGCTTCATCATGCCGTCGGACGCGATCTCGGCGAGGGTCTGGGTGATGTGGTTCAGGAAATCTTGGCTCATGACGGGCTCCATTTGGCAGACGTCTAACATAACGGAAACGATTCCGAAATAAGAGATTTCGCGGCGATGGCCGATGGACCGGGATGCGCGGCGTTACGCGTCCTGAACCACCAGAAACGCCCGCGCCGGGCCATCCGGGGCCGCGATCCGGTGCGGCACGTCCGCGGCGTAGCGGCTGGTATCGCCCGCGCGCAAGACCTCGGTCGCCTCGCCGCAGGTGACATGGATCGTGCCTTCGATCACCGTCAGATGCTCGCGCGCGCCGCGTTTGTGCGGTTGGCTGTCAAGAATACCGCCCGAGGCCAGTCGCAATTCATAGACCTCATGCCGCCCGACCTGTTCGGGCGGCGACAGGATCAGGATCCGGCAGCCTTTGCCCATGTTGTCGATCGTGGGAATCTGGCCCGCGCGCAACACCTCGATGCGGTTTCCCGCAGGGGCGGCGTCGAGCAGACCCGCGAAGTCGACCTGCAGCGCCCGTGTCAGGTTCCACAGGGTCGCGATGGTCGGGCTGCTCTCGCCTCGCTCGATCTGGCTGACCATCGAACGCGACACGCCGGACAGCTTTGCCACGGCATCCAGCGACAGGCCCTGCGTGTTGCGGGCCTGTTTCAGGCGTGCGGGCAGTTTGACCAGAATATCGTCGGCATCTTCCATCATAACGGATGATGCTGCCGCGCAGATGGCCTGTCAATCGGATTGCGGCGATCGCCGGTGTCGATGCCGCGAACCGGGCTCCCCCGGTCGTTCAGGGTCTCGCCGGTCCGCCGTCGTCAGCGCGGAAAGCAACGCGATTTGCTGCCGAATCCGGCCGGGGTGCAAATGTAGGAACCGCTGCCTGTCGTGGTCGAGGTGCCGGTGGCTTCGGCAATGGCTTCGGTCGAGAATACGGCAAAGGACGCAACCGTCAGAACGGTCAGGCCGTAGATCATCGCACGGCTGAAACGCCGCTGAATCGGGTGAAACACTGCTCTCTCCTCACTGCGTGACCGCCATTTGAGAGGGCGATCCTCGTTGATGTTGGAGAAAATGCCTCAACAACCCGTGAACGGTCAAGCCGACGCGGTGTGAAGGTCAGCGGATGTGGCCCGATAACCACCGGGCCGCCGTCCCTGCTGCGGTCCTTCGGGCCAGAAGGAAAGAGAACTCAACCGCTTGTCGCGCCCGGCACGGCGCCGCTGGCGATGGCGAAATGCCGCCGACCGCGGCGCATCGCGGCGCAATTGGCCGGCCGCGCTGTGCCGGCCGGGAAAGCCCCTCGCGGCGTCAGTCGATCACGTTCCTTGAACGGCGCCAGTCGGGATATCCGAAATCGTCCGGCCAGGGATAGACCTCCTGCTGGTTGAAATACACCACCGCCTCGAGCTCGGGATACTGCGCGCCCTTGGTGCGGACGTCGGCCTCCCACATCGCGACGTGATCGGCGTCCCCGACATAGCCAAGCTCGGCGACCACGATCGGCTTGCCGAATTGCAGCGCACGTTCATAGCGTGGCGCGAAGATGTCATCGAAGCTCTGCTCCTCACCGAGGATCTTCTTTTCCCAAGGCCCGAGGCTGAAGACCGACAGGCCGACCACATCGACATAATCATCGCCGGGATAATACTCGGCCATGTTCTCGAACCCGAGCGGCGACCACATGAAGCTCGCGTCGGGTGCGGCCTCGCGGCAGACATCCATCATCCGACGATAGGCGGCGATATAGAGGTCCGGCTCCCACCCCGCCCAGATGAACTGGCCGGTGTGGTCGTCCATTTCCTGCGCCCAGCGGATCGTCACCGGCCGCTCGAGCGATCCGAGCGCGCTGCAGACCGTGCGCATCGTGTCGTCATAGGCGCCCGACGAGATTCCGGCCTGCAACACGATGGGCGAGTTTCTTTCGTCACGGGTCCAGGTCCAGGGCTCGATCGTGACCAGCAGGGTGCGGCCCCGTTCGGCGGCGTAGGACTCGGCCTCGGCCAGGCTGGGCAGGAACACGTCCTCCCATGGCAGGAACAGATGCTCGATCGCGATGCCCTGCACGTCGCCATAGTCGCCGCCCGGATCATAGACGCCAAAAGGCAGGTCGCCCGGCGGAATGGACTGCGACAGCGCAGGCGTTGCGGCGATGACTGCGGACAGCAGCGCCGCCGCACTCAGCGCTCTCTTGCGATCAGGGTGACCCATGGCGTCCCTCTCTTTCTGTCAAACTGTCAATCAAATCATACACCCATCTCGCGTTGTAGGATACATGCACGTTGCCGGATGCCCCTTGCCCCGCACCGGCCACGACATAGTCGGATCTGAGGAACCTCACCTCTCCCTGGGTCGTGGCGAGCGCAATCGCGGCATCGTGACCGCGCTCCACGACGCCGTAGCCTATCGCCGCGCCCAGCACCGCCACGCAACCGAACTGGAACGCCGCCTGACCCGGCAGGCTCTGCCGGCTGCCGGGGTTTTCGCGCAGGTGGTTGGTCACGATGATCAGGAACAACGCGCTGTAGATCGCCGCATTGACCAGCGCGAAGATGTAGAACCCGGCGGCATCGGCCACGTCCTCGGCCAGAAGCACCGGCAGCAGCGACAGCATCGCAAGCCCGAAATAGGGCAGCAGCACCGGCCACGGCACCAGCGACGACGCCTTGTCACCCTTCGGCGTGACGCGGAAATCGACGAACCGCCCGGTCAGCCGGTCGCGCACCGCCATGACGCAGCCCCACAACACCCAGGGCCATTGCAGCGCGGCAAAGAACGCCTTTTCCCAGCCGAGCACCTTGGCATCGCGCGGGCGGAAATAGCCGTCGGCGCGGATCAGATAGGCCAGCGCGATCAGCACGGCAATCGAGGGCAGGATATGACCCAGAAACGCGGGATAGGTCACGCCGACGAAACGCATGTCGAACATCAGCGCCGCGATGGGCATCGCGAACATGATCGCCATGAAGGCGGCGAAAAGCGGATACCAGAGCTGTGAGAACACGAACTGGAACCTCTGCCGCGGCGACAGCGCACGGAAATATCGCGGCGTGTGCGACAAGAGCAGCGTGACGAGGCTTCGCGACCACTGGAACTCCTGCGTGACCAGATCGGTCAGGCACGCCGGCCCCTGACCGATGGCGATGGCGTCCATCGCATGCACGCCCTTCCATCCGCCCGCGTTCATGATCATCGAGGTCGAATGATCCTCGGCCAGCTCCGGCCCAAGCCCGCCGATCTGCCTGAGAGCCGCCGTGCGCACCGCATAATGCGACCCGATGCACATCGGCGCCCAGCCGTTCGAGTAACCCGCCTGCAAGACCCCGTGAAACATCGCCTCGGCATGAAGGCGGGTGCGCGCGGCCCAGCTTTGTGCCGCGTTCTTCGAGCAGATGCTGGGCGCGCTGACATAGCCCACGGCAGGGTCGGCAAAGGGGCGCAGCATCTCGCGCAGGTAGCCCGGTTGCGGCACGTGGTCGGCATCAAGCTGCGCGACGAAATCGTAACCGTCATAGCCGAAATGGTCGTAGAAATAGGCCAGATTGCCTTCCTTGCAGCGCGTCCGCCGCGGCCATGTGGGCCGGTGGTAGGCATCGACCCCCTTGCGTGTCGATATCTTCACGCCATGCGCGTCGCACCATGCGATTGTCGCGGGCTGCGGGGCTTCGTCGGCAAGCCAGGTGTCATGCGCCACGTCCTGCGCCAGCATCGCACGCAGCGTCTCCTGCACCAGCGAAAACGGCTCGGCCGGGGCCTTGGTCACGACCATTGCGACACGGGCGGGCGGCAGGTCATCGGTCCCGACCACGGCGCGCTGGGCGCGCATGAACATGGCGATGAAGTAGGTTTGCAGAAAGAAGATCCAGAACAGGCAGGCGCTGACCAGCAGGTATCGCCCCCAGCCGATGTTGTGCGCCGGTTGCAGCCACCACACCCAGAAGAACGCCGCGCACATCGACCAGACGGCGACAAGCGCGGCATATTTGCGCCGGGCCCGGCCACGCAGCACCGGCTCGCGGTAGGGCCGCGCGGGCGTGACGCCGGCAGCGGCGGTTTCAGGCAAACCGGACATTCGCCGCCTCCAGCCCGAAACTGCGCGCGGCATCGGCCACGATCGTCGCCAGATCCGACCGCTGCGGCCTGAAGCCCAGGAGCGCGCGGGCATGCGAGGTGTCGGCCACCAGCACCGGCGGATCGCCGGCGCGGCGGGGACCGATCTCGACCGGCACGTTGCAGCCGGTGACATGTTCCACCATCGCCACGATGTCGAAGTTCGAAGTCTGCTGCCCGCTGCCCAGATTGACGGTCAGATTGCCGGTGTTTTGTTGCAGATGTTCAAGCGCCAGCATATGGCCGTGGACCAGATCCGACACGTGCACATAGTCGCGGATGCAGCTTCCGTCAGGCGTGTCGTAGTCGTCGCCGAACAGCCGCAGGGCAGGGGTCCAGCCCGCGGCGGCGAACAGCGCCAGCGGGATCAGGTGGGTTTCCGGGTCGTGCCGTTCGCGCAGGATGCCGCTGGCATCGGCACCGGCCACGTTGAAGTAACGCAGGATGCCGTAGGACATGCCGGACTGCGCCGCGATATCCCGCAGCATCTGCTCGCACATCAGCTTGGTCATGCCATAGGGATTGATCGGGCGCTGCGGCGTGGCCTCGTTCACGGGTATCGCGTCGGGCACGCCGTAGGTCGCGCAACTGCTCGACAGGATGAACGTCGTGACACCCGCCCGCGCGCAGGCGGTCAAGAGCGACAGCATCCCGCCGACATTGTTTTCGTAGTATTTGCGCGGGACGGTCACCGATTCCCCGACATAGGCCGAGGCCGCGAAATGCAGGACCGTATCGACGGAATGGCGGAGCAGCGTTTCGGTCAGCGCGTCGGTCTGGCGCAGGTCGAGGTTGACCAGCGGCCCCCACCTGACCGCCTCGCGCGATCCGGTCGAGAGGTTGTCGACCACCACGGGTTCGATGCCGCGCGCCGCCAGCGCCAGACAGGCGTGGCTGCCGATATAGCCCGCGCCGCCGGTCACGCATATGCCGCCCGCGCGTGTCATTCCGCTGCCAGCAGCGGCTGGCCGTCCTGCCTTGCGCAGGCGGCGAAATAGGGGATCGTGCGCGCCAGCCCGTCGGCGAGCGACACCTTGGGCGACCAGCCCAGAACCTGCATGGCGCGGCTGATGTCGGGCTTGCGTTGCTTCGGGTCGTCCACCGGCAGATCGACAAAGCGCACCCGCGACGGCGACTTCAGCGCCGCGATCACGATCCGCGCAAGCTCGAGGATGGTGAACTCGGCCGGGTTGCCGAGGTTGACGGGGGCGCAGACCTCGTCCGGCGCGTCCATCAGCGCCATCAGCCCGCCGAGCATGTCGCTGACATAGCAGAACGACCGCGTCTGGCTGCCGTCGCCGAAAACGGTCACATCGGCACCCGCCAGCGCCTGCACGACAAAGCTCGACACCACGCGCCCGTCGCCCGGCGACATGCCCGGCCCGTATGTGTTGAAGATGCGCGCGATCCGCGTGCGCACGCCGCGCTGCTGGCGGAATTCGTGAAACAGCGTCTCGACCGCGCGCTTGCCCTCGTCATAGCAGGCGCGCGGGCCGACGGTGTTGACGTTGCCGCGGTAGCCTTCCGGCTGCGGGCTGATCTCGGGGTCGCCATAGACCTCGGAGGTCGAGGATTGAAGGATACGCGCATCGGTGCGCTCGGCCAGTTCCAGCAGGTTCAGGGCGCCGATCACGTTGGTCTTGAAGGTGTGCAGCGGGTCCTCCTGATACCGGGGCGGCGAGGCGGCACAGGCGAGGTTGTAGACCTGATCCAGGGGGCCGACATCGGGCAGCGGCCTCACGATGTCATGGGTGACGAGCGTGAAGCGCGGATGCGCCAGAAGCGCCGCGACGTTCGATCTGCGCCCGGTGAGGAAGTTGTCCATGCAGACGACGCGGTGCCCCTCGGCGATCAGCCTCGCGCAGAGATGACCGCCCAGAAAACCGGCTCCGCCAGCCACAAGGACGCGCTGGCGCTCGGCGCGCAGACGCTGATCCATATCAGTCGAACATATGCCCACCACCGTTCCCCCCGAAACGCCCGGTCCGGTGCCGTCAGTCGGACTTGATACCCTGCCCAATGAACGATGACGCCGCGCAGCGTCGCGGCCATCACGGCAACAAGGACCCCAGTCGGACGGAACCGGATCGTACTACATACTCCTTGCACGATACGAACCTCGGGAAAGCTGGGGAACCTAACAATAGGGATAGCAATGCCCGTAAGTATTTGACGTGTCAGTGTTTGATCCGCAGGGAAATCGGCCGGAAAACAGCCGAAACGGCTAGTTGGCGCGGGGTTTCGCGCCCCACTCCGGCACGGGAAAATCGCAAAAGGATCTAGTGGGGATAGTCGAAATCGCCGATCGCCTTCCAGATGTCGCGGTTGATCGCGGCAAGCTCGGCGATCGCGGCCTCCACGTCGCTGGCGGCGGCGGCATCGAGGTCGTTGACCTGCCCCATCATCAGCCTGTCCTTGCGGTCCGCGATCCGCATCAGGATCGAGCGCGGATTGCCGCCCTCGCTGTCGAAGGCATAGATGCAGTGATTGTAGCGATTGCGCAGCGCTGACTGGTTCTGGATGCGCCGGGTCAGGGCCAGCATCCGGTCACGCTCGACCTTGTCGATCCGGTCGAGCTTGGACAGCCGCTCCACCATGTCGATGCGCGCGCGCGTGGTGTTGAGGGTCAGGAAGACGACGGTGGCAACTTCCTTGTCCATGCCCGAAAGCCCGGCGATCAGATGGATCAGCAGGCTTTCGGTATTGGTCCAGGTGTAGTTGAGCTTGCCGATCAACAGCAGGAAATCGTCGAACTGGACGGGTTCCCCTGCTTTTGCCATGTTCACCGGCCCTGTTCCTATGCGTATTGATTCAGATACCAGATCGCCGCCTCGGTCCGGTTGTGGACGCCCAGCTTGGCGATGACGTGATGCATGTGCAGCTTGACGGTGTGCTGCGACAGGTTCAGCTCGTCGGCGATGATCTTGTTCTGCTTGCCTTCGGCGGCAGAGCCGAGAACCTGCAATTCGCGCTCGGTCAAGTGGACCTTCTCGGCCGGGATATCCTCCGCGACCTCCGGCTTTTGCGCGGGGTCCGGGGCCTGCGCCGGAATCTCCGGGCTGAGCGCCAGAACCTGCTGCACCGACGACATCAGGCTGGCGGGAATGTAGTATTCGCCCCAGACCAGAAGCCGCAGCACGGACAGCCAGCAATCGACCTCGACGTTCATCGGCAGAAAGCCGACCTGGCCGATCGACGGGTCCTCCCTGACCTTATCTATCAGGCGGGACGCGATCTCGGTCTTGCGAAAGCCCAGGGCCACATGCGCATGCGGAAACTTCTCGCGCAGTTGCGGCATGACCTTGACCAGATCGTCCAGCAAGGATTCGTCGATGATGATGATCCGGACGGCATGTGCCTGCTCGTCGGTCATGAAAAGCGGCTCGTTGACCGATGCCGCTCGCATGAACCGCAAACAGGAAATCTCCGCATCCGCCAGTTTCAGAAACGTATCCGAGAAACTCAGCGAATTGCCAACAACCAACCCACTGCTTGTGATCGCAGTCTTTCGTGCATCATTCGGCACTTTATTTACCCCCCTTTACAAACCCGGACCGGACAGAACCGCGCAGACTGCGGCCTGGTTGAACGATCCGGATGCCCCCACCCAAGGGCAGATGCGGATATCCCAAGGACTGATGTGGGTATATGCATCTGTCGCCCGCTCGCTCGAGCTTCGATGCGTGGGGATATGAAATTTCCCCTTGATAACCAACACCGCCGCCGAAAAACCCGCGACGAACGACATGTTCATACTACATATTCATGACAACACTTCGCGCTTCTTGACCTGACATATGCAAGCGACCCCAGGTCGGTAAATCGTCACTCACTAGCACTAAGTAATATAGCACTTCTTTCGGCTGATGTCCGCCTGTTTTTTTGAAGCGATCGGCAAGGTGGCGGCGGCGTGGCCGGGCCGGGCGGATCCCGACCACTCGCCCGGATGGCGTATCACCCCTAATCCTTTTATCTGCGCGCCCTGATTTCATCAAGAAAATCATTTACTTACCGACGCGCCGCTCCGCTAACCCCATGTCTAGGTTAACGGATGCCCCCGATCGGTGGATGATATTCGAGTCACAAGTAGGTGCGTGATGGCAAATGCCCCAAGGGCTGCTGCGGCGAGGGTACAGGGACGAGTTTTCATCGAATCACTCGCATCGAACCCTCCGAAATGATCGCACCATGGGGAGGAGGTGAACGAACGAGAATCGCACAGTGATATACGGGTGAACCTCGGATCGAGTTATCGTCTGACGAACCCAAACTATAATCCAAACAAAGACTCACCTGCAAGTTGATCGCTTTATATGGACTGGCGATCCCGCAGGTATCCAACTTGGAGATACCGAAATGGACGATGTCAAGAACAACACACTGGCTGGCGGTAGCGTCATCATCAACGGTGGCGGAAACACCTACGAAGCCGGCAATGGCGGCGACAGCGGCAACGGCGGCAACGGCGGTAGCGGCGGCGGCGGCGGCGGTGGTGGTGGCTCCGGCGGCAATGGCGGCAACGTCGGCAATGGCACTCACTTCGATCATCACCATGATGACCCCGCATATGACCCGATACAGCTGCAGCAGCAGAAACAGCAACAGCAACAAAAGGTCGAAGCCAACAACGACAACGACAACAGGGACACCAACACCAACACCGTCAACAACGCCCCGACAATCACTGTCGACGTTGATGTCCTTCCTGATGGGTGGCCGGACGGGTGGGAGCCGTCGGACGATGACTTTGCCGATATCGACCTGAAGGATAATGCAACTGCCGGCGACTTCATCATGGCCAAGGGGAATCTCAACTACAGCCCCGGCGATGACATGAACCTCGAGGACATCCTCAACGGTGCCCTCACCGGTGCGGGCAACGATTCCGCGACGGTCAACGCGCAGTCCAACAAGCTGGTCGACAACGACACGCTTTCGGGCGTGACCAATGACGGCTACCTGTACCAGGACAACGACTCCCGCGGCGGCACGGCCAATGCTGAAGAAGGCATCGCAGCCGGCGCTGGTGGCGGCGAAGGCAGCGGCACGGCCAACACGGGTGGCGGGTCGGCTGACGGCGGCTTCGGCCTGGGCGGCTTTGCCCATGCTGGCGGTGGCACAAGTGGTGCAGGCGGCAACGCTTCCGCACAAGGCGGGACCGGAGCTGCTGGCGCTGCCGGAACGGCTATCGGTCTGGGCCTTGGCTTTGGCCATGCGGACTCCTCTGCCGGTGCCAACGGTGGCGATGGCGGGCATGCTGGCTCGATCGCTGCTGGTCTTGGGTTCGGTAAGGGCCATTCGGACGCTGATACGACCGGAGGCAGCTCGGGCTATGCCAGTGGCACTGGTAACGGTACCGGGTCTGGCGTAGCTGACTCCGACAACACCATTACCGGTGGCGGCGGTGCCGGCGGCGGTGGCGGCGGCGGCGGCGGCGGTTTGGCTGGCGGCGGCGGCGGTGGTGGCGGCGGCGGCGGCGGCGGAACCGGAAGCGGTCACTCCGACGCAGACGCCTATGGCACCGGAACTGGAAGCGGATCGGGCGCCAGCGGGTATGGCGGTGCTGCCAGCACGATCTCTGATGCTGATGGCTACGGTGCCGGAACTGCGACTGCGGGCAACGCTGCCGGTGGTAACGGTGGTGGTGCGGTGGCAAGCTCCAGTGCGCTCAACAGCACGGCGGGCTACGGCGGCCACAATGCGGCTGTGGGCGGCGCCGGTGGTGACGGCTACGGCGGTCACGCCTGGGGCGGCGACACTGGCTATGCCTATGGTGGCCAAGCGCTTGGCGGCGACGTCGGTGCCAATGGCGGCACGGGCGGCGGAGGCGGCGCAGCGACCATTGGCGGTGGCGGTGCCGGCGGCAACGCGGGCATGTGGGGATCGCATAATGGTGACGACGGCTTCGTGACCGGCGAATCCTTCGCGTCGGCTGCGTCGCAGATCGGCACCGATGCGTTCAACCAGACCATCGTGATGGGTGCCAACGTGCTGGGCAACTCGGTCGACATGACCGTTGTCGGCGGCTCGTTCAGCTCCAGCTACATCGGCGACGACAGCGATGGCGCATAAGCGCTGAGCAACATCGTCCGGGCCCGGATTATTCCGGGCCCGGGCATCCGGTTTCCACAACAGGTTTTTGAGAGAACCGCAGATTTTGGCGAAAGAAGACCAAGAAGTATTACCATTGGAATTCAAAGCGAGGCTGCGAAGTAAATGGATCGAGTAACCGAGATAATCGCCCACATGATCGGGATCTTCCACATCGTGCTGGAAGAAGAGCGGATGCGGGACGTCTATGAAAAGTTCAAGGCGTTGAAGGCAAAAGACCCCGAGCTGAAAACCCCCGACGGGGACGATATAAAATTCGAAGCGAAATATACGCTGGGCGATTTCGATCCTTATATCCGGTATTCGGATACGCCGCCCGACGCTCCGGTAGTGAATGACATCCCGAACATCTACGATGTATTCCTCCCCTGGTTTTCCCCGATCCATATATTCATCCAGAAATTCCTTCCGCCAGACTTCCCGATGTGGGGAAATGGCCAATCGCTCATGGTGATCGAGCCGCCGTCAAGCGTCGTGGTCATCACCTATCAAAGCTCGTTCCTGTCGGACAACGACGTGATGCGGAACGGCGACGGCGACATGGCCCTCCCCGATCCCGCGGTGTTCCTGGCCGAGTTGCAGACCTACGAGGTGATCGCTTCCGCGATCGCCAGCCCGTTCGACGTCGACATGATCGTTCCGGGCGAGACGGCGGGCGCGGACGCCATTGCGCTGCATGACTACATCGCGACGGTCGAGCCGGTGCCGCTGACCGGCGCTTCGGCGACCGTGCTGCATGGCGCGGACGCGGCCGGGGTGCACGTCAATGGTGAGGCCGCCGACGAGATGCCGGACCTCGACGACGTCCTGCCCGCATACATGGCGGACGACGAGGACGAAGACGAGGACGCGGCGGACGACGGGGATGCGGCGGACGACGAAGGATCTGCGGTCGCCACGTCCGGCGACGCCGAGGGCGAGGACGCGAGCGCCGAGGACGCCGCGGACCACGAATGGCCCGACCCGTTCGAGGGGCTCGACGACGTCGGCGGTGGCGGCGGCCCGTTCGAGATCGACGACGGACATGCGGTCGTCGCGGGTGCGAACCTGCTGGTCAACCAGGCCTCGATCATCTCGGCATGGCTGGACGCGCCGGTGATCTCGGTCATGGGTGACGTCGTCAACCTCGACGTCATTTCGCAGGTCAACGTGCTTGTGGATCACGACGTCGGCAGCATCGGGCAGGTTACCGGATCGGTCGCGCTCAATGCCGCGTCGTTTTCCTTCGCCAGCACGAGCCCGGAAGCCGATGGCACCGACGGCAAAGCCGAGGCTGGCGGCCATGGCGGCAGCGGGCTTCCGGTCAACTGGGCCGTCACCCGGATCGACGGCGATCTCATCAGCCTCAACAAGGTCGTCCAGTATACCTTCCAGACCGACAACGATTTCGCCGAGGTCAGCTTCAGCAGCACCAACACCTTTGTCGGCATGGGTGAAAACACCGTCATCAACCTGACGAACCTGCTCGAGATAGGTTTCGGCTACGACCTGATCATCGTCGGCGGCAACATGATCTCGATCAACTGGATCAACCAGGTCAACGTGCTGATCGACAACGACATGATGTCCTATACCGGCATCGTCCCGACCAGCATGAGCGGCGATGACAACCTGTTGTTCAACGCGGCCATGATCAGCGGCGTGGGCGTGGACGGCTACGGCGCGATGCAGGGGAACTTCGCCAAGGCGGCGGACGATCTGGCCGAAGGGGGCGAGAACATCGACCGCAGTGTCGCCCATGACAGCGTGTTCGAAGGCGTCGACATCCTGCGGGTGCTCTATATCGAGGGCGATTTCACCACGATCAACTGGATTGAGCAGACCAACATCCTGGGCGATTCCGATCAGGTGCATCTGGCGCTGGACGATTTCCAGGCGGCGACGGGCGGGGTGGTCAACGTGACCGCCGGCTCCAATGCCGTGATCAACATGGCGTCGATCAACGAGCACGGCGTCGATTCCAAGGTCATGGTGGGCGGCGACGTCTACGATGACGCGCTTCTCTATCAGGCAGAGCTGATCGACACCGATGCCGATCCCCTGGGCGTCAACATGCCGGCGCTCGCGTCCGAGGCGGTGGTGTTCCTGGCCGATGACATGATGTCGACCGATACCGGTCCCCTCGACGGGCCGATCATGCCGACGGCACCTGAAAGCACCACGTCGCCCGACATGATGCAAACGATGCTTGCCTGACGGGGTATTCAAGAATGACTGTGAACGACACCAAGAGCTTCGCGCAGGCCACGCTGCACTTGCGGGCGGATGACGCGATAAGCCCGGAGGTCGCGCGGGCACAGCCCGAGGCACCGGGGGCGGAGCCGCTGAGGCTCAGGCCGGAGGACCGGGTCACGCCCGAGGACCGGGAGACGCCCGAAGACCGGGTCACGCCCGAGGACCGCGAGACGCCCGAGGGAAAACCCGTCTTCAAGACCAAGCAGGCGCCGGCGAGGGGGCTGGGCGGCGAGCAGATCGAGGGCAACACCGGTCCGATCCTGAAATCCGAGGGCGGCGGCAAGCCGCCAAAGACCACCGGCGGCGGCAAGGGCGGTGGCGGCGGCGGCGGGTCGTCGGGGTTTCACAAACGCGCGGCACCCGACCAGTTCATGCAGCAGCTCACCGACGGCACGCGCGTCGTCAAACGCAACCTGAGCTTCGTGATGCTGCTGACCTTCGCGACGAACATGCTCGTGCTGGCGATCCCGATCTACCTGTTCCAGATCTCCGACCGCGTGCTGACCAGCCGGTCGCTGGACACGCTGGTGATGCTGACGGTGGTGATCGTGGGCGCGGTGGTGTTGCAGTCGATCTTCGACGCGGTGCGCCGCTTCATCCTGATGCGCACCGCGGTCGAGGTCGCCGTGCGGCTCGGCGCGCCGGTCCTGAGCGCCGCCGCCCATGCGTCGCTGCATGACAACGGGCGGCAGTATCAGACGCTGGGCGACCTGCAGCAATTGCGCGGTTTCCTGACCTCCGGCACGCTGATCGCGTTCCTCGACGTGCCGTTCGCGCCGCTGTTCATCCTCGCGATCTTTCTCGTTCACCCGCATCTGGGGATGATCGTCGTGCTCACCTCGGTGATCCTGATGATCATCGCGATGATCAACCAGAAGGCCACCGCCAAGCCCTTTGCCGAGGCGAACGTGGCCCAGAGCCGGGCCAACATGCATCTCGATTCCATGACCCGAAACAGTCAGATCATCAACGCGCTGGCGATGGTTCCCGAGGCGGTCGCGCTCTGGGGTCGTGACACGGCCAATTCGCTGCGCGCGCAGGTGCTGGCGCAGGACCGCAACATCGCCTGGGCGGCGGTGTCGCGCGCCGCCCGGCTGCTGACCCAGATCGCCATGCTTGGCTGGGGCGCCTTCCTGGCGATCGAGGGCGAAATCACCGGCGGCATGGTCATCGCGGCCTCGATCATCGCGGGCCGCGCGCTGGCGCCGATCGAAGGCTCGATCGAAGGCTGGAACGGCTTCATCCTGTCGCGCGGCGCCTATGACCGGGTGCGGTCCCTGATGCAGAACTCGGTGCAGCGGTTCGAGAAACTGGTGCTGCCGAACCCCGAGGGCCGTCTGAACGTCGAGCGCCTCCTCTATGTCCCCGCCGGCACCAAGCAGGTGATCCTGAACGGGCTGACCTTCGGGTTGAACCCCGGCGAGTCGCTGGGCGTCATCGGCAATTCCGGCGCCGGCAAGACGACGCTGGGCAAGATGCTGGTGGGCTCGATCCTGCCGACCTCGGGCAACGTCCGGCTCGACCTGATGGACCTGCGCAACTGGGACACGCGCCAACTGGGCGAGAACATCGGCTACCTGCCGCAGGACGTGCAGCTTTTCCCCGGCTCGATCAAGGCCAATATCGGGCGGATGCGCGCCGATGCGCGCGACGAGGACATCCACCGCGCCGCCGTCCTGGCCGATGTGCACGACATGATCGCGATGCTGCCGCACGGCTACGAGACGATGGTGCAGGCCGATGGCTCGCCCCTGTCGGGTGGCCAGAAACAGCGCATCGCGCTGGCCCGCGCCTTCTACGGCAATCCGCGTTTTCTGGTGCTGGACGAGCCGAACTCGAACCTCGACACCGCCGGCGACCGCGCCCTTGCCAATGCGATCCGGCACGCGGGCGAACACGGCATCACCGTGGTCGTCATCACGCAGAAACCGTCGCTCCTGAGCGTGGTGGACAAGATCATGCTGATGGCCGACGGCAATATCGCGATGTTCGGCTTCCGCCAGCAGGTGCTGGAACAGCTTGCACAGCGCAGTCAGGGCGCAGGCAACCTGCCGCCCGCACAGGGCGGGCCGGGAGGGCCACGGGCATGACCGATGTAACCGTCTATGTCGAACCCGCGGAATGGTATGCGGATGTTCCGCGCTCGGTCCGCAAGCACATCGTGTTCGGGCTCCTGCTGTTCGTCGTGGCGTTCGGCGGGTTCGGGGTCTGGGCATTCCGCGCGCCGCTGGCCGCCGCCGTGATCGCGCAGGGCAGTTTCGTGGCCACCGGCCGCAACAAGATCGTGCAGCACCTCGAAGGCGGCATCATCCGCGAGATCCTGGTTGCCGAGGGCGATACCGTCCTCGAGGGGCAGGCGATCCTCGTGCTCGACGAGACCGCGGCGCTGGCAACCGAACGCGAGCTGTTCCTGCGGCAGGCGCGTCTCGAAGCCATGGAAGCGCGCATCCTGGCCGAAACCTCCGGCGCGGATACGCTGGTCTTTCCGGCCCATCTGGAAGCCTTGCGGTCCGATTTCGACGTGGCCTCGATGCTGGACGCGCAGACCGTCACGTTCGACGCGGCGTCGCAGCAATTGCGCAACGACATCGCCCTTCTGACCCTGAGCATCGACGCGCTCACCGTGCGCGCGAAGGGCTATCAGTTGCAACTGGACTCGACGCGCACCCAGCTTGAGATCCTGCGCGAGGACATGGACGCCAAGCAGCAATTGCTCGACCGCGGCCTGGTTCGCCGCCCCGAGGTCAACACGATCCGGCGCGCGATCGCCGAGGCCGAGGGCCAGATCGGACGCCTGACCTCCGAGATCGACGAGATCACCGAGGTGACGAAACGCTACGTCGCCCAGATCGAACAGACCGTCAGCGAGCGGCAGGGCGCGGCGCTTGACGAGCTTCAGCGGGTGCAGTCCGAACTGGAAAGCGTGCGCGAGCAGGCCCGTCGCGCCGAAAGCATCCTGCGCCGCTCGGAAGTCGTCGCGCCGGTGTCGGGGACGATTGTGACCATGCATTACCATACCGCGGGCGGCGTGATCGAAAGCGGCAAGCCCATTGCCGAGATCCTGCCGTCGGGTGAGCCCCTGATCATCGAGGTCAGCATCGCGCGCACCGAGGTCGACGTGGTGCAGAAGGGGCAGGAGGCAACGGTCCGGCTGACCGGCCTCAACGCGCGCACCACGCCGGTCCTGCTGGGTGAGGTCATCTATGTGTCCGCCGACGCCATTCTCGACCGCAGCCAGCAATTGCCGCGCGAGGTCTATGTGGCGCGGGTGTCGGTGCCGCCCGAACAACTGGCGCGCGTGCGCGGCTTTACCCCGACGCCGGGGATGCCGGCCCAGATCATGATCCAGACGGAAGAACGCACCTTCTTTCAGTATCTGATGAAGCCGATCACCGACAGCATGAACCGCGCCTTCCGCGAGCAGTGACGCGCAAGGCCGGGTCGCGGCTAGACCAGCGCCGAGACCGCCAGCCGGTAGCTCAGCGCCTCGGCGACATGCGGTTTGCGCACATCCCCGGACCCGCCGAGATCGGCGATGGTGCGCGCCACCCGAAGCACCCGGTGATATCCGCGCGCCGACAGGCCGAAGCGTTCGGCGGCGCGCAGCAGAAGTTCGCGCCCTTCGGCATCGGGCCGCGCCACGGCTTCGAGCAACTCGCCCTCGGCATCGGCGTTGACCCGCGCGGACGTGCCGTCGAAGCGGGCGGCCTGAACGGCGCGCGCAGCGGCGACGCGCGCCGCGATCTGGGCCGAGCCTTCGCCGGCCTCGGGCAGGTCGAGGTCGCTGAACGACACCGGCGGCACGTCGATGCGCAGGTCGAACCGGTCCATCAACGGCCCCGACACCCGGCCAAGATATTCCTCGCCACAGACCGGCGCGCGTGAACAGGCCCGCGCGGCATCGGTGAGGTAGCCGCATTTGCAGGGGTTGGCGGCTGCGACCAGCATGAACCGGCAGGGATAGCGCACATGTGCGTTGGCGCGCGCCACCACGACCTCGCCGGTCTCGATCGGCTGGCGCAGGGTTTCGAGCACCGGGCGCGGGAATTCGGGAAACTCGTCGAGGAACAGCACGCCATTATGGGCCAGACTGACCTCGCCGGGCTTGGCGCCGCGCCCGCCGCCGACGATGGCGGCCATCGAGGCGGTGTGGTGCGGTTCGCGAAACGGCCGCGTGCGCGAGATGCCGCCCTCGTCGAGCAGCCCCGCCAGCGAATGAACCATCGAGGTTTCCAGTGCCTCGGCGGGCGTCAGCGGCGGCAGGATCGAGGGCAGGCGCGCCGCCAGCATCGACTTGCCCGAGCCGGGACTGCCGACCATCAAGAGGTGGTGGCGCCCTGCGGCGGCAATCTCGAGCGCGCGCTTGGCGCGCTCCTGCCCCTTGACGTCGCGCAGGTCGCGCCCGGCGGGGTTGTCCTGCACCTCGCCCGGTTCGGCCGGGGCCAGCGGCGCCTGGCCGGTGAAATGACGGATCACGGCGGCAAGGCTGGGGGCGGCGATGACGCGGGCAGCACCGACCCAGGCGGGCTCGGCGCCGCAGGCCTTCGGGCAGACCAGCGCGCGATTGTCGGCCGCCGCCGTCATCGCCGCAGGCAGTGCCCCGATCACCGGAATCAGCGAACCGTCCAGCGACAGTTCGCCCAGCGACAGCGTCGATTCGATCTCGTCCGCCGGAATCACCCCGATTGCGGCCAAGAGCGCCAGCGCGATCGGCAGGTCGAAATGCGAGCCCTCCTTGGGCAGGTCGGCGGGAGACAGGTTGATGGTGATCTTTTTCGACGGCAGCGCGATGGCCATGGCGTTCAGCGCCGCGCGCACCCGCTCGCGCGCCTCGCTGACCGCCTTGTCGGGCAGGCCGACGATGGTGAAGGCAGGCATGCCGGCGGCGAGCGCGCATTGCACCTCGACCAGACGCGCCTCAATGCCATGAAAGGCGACCGTGTAGGCGCGCGCGACCATGCCGTGCTCCCTGTTCAACCGGGAACATGGTTAACGCCGTGATGGTTTCCAAAAGGTTAACGCGCCGGCGTCACGGGCGATGATTGATCTGCCCGGCCTGCCAGCGGTCGTTCGTCAGCCGGATCTCGGTCACCGAGAGGTTGTCGATCCGGTGGCGCATCACGTCCCTGACGCTGATATCCAGCGCGCGGCGCAACTGGCTGAGGATCGCGCCGAAATGCGCAACCACGATCAGGTGATCCGCCGGTTCGCCGAGCAGCCGGTCGACCGAGCCATTCACCCGCGCCGCGAGGTCGGCCCAGCTTTCACCGCCCGGCGGCTGGCTGGTTTCGGGGTCGTTCCAGTAGGCCATCGCCAGATCCGGCGTCTCGTCATAGATATCGTCCGCGCCGCGCATTTCCCAATCGCCGAAATTCAGCTCGCGCAGGCCCGCGTCATGCGGCAGGCGCGGGCGGTCCCGCTGGATCGCGTCGGCGGTGTGGACGGCGCGGATCAGGTCGGACGAGACAACCGGCGCGCGCGGCAGGAAGGCGTCGAGCCGGGCAAGCGCGGCGCTGTCGGACAGGTCGGCGGGGACATCGCTCCAGCCGACCATGGTCTTCAGGTTGGTCGGCCCGTGGCGCACCCACCAGAGCGTTTTCATCGAACCGCCTCCGGCAGCGTCCCTTTCAGAACCTGCGCCAACCCCGCCACCACCAGCACCACCAGCCCGGCCTCGGCCGCAAGGCGCTGGTTGAGCGCGCCCTGTGCCGCCTGAAAGCGCCGGGCAAGGGCGTTCTCCGCCACACCGCCCGCGCCGACCTCGTTCGACACGACAGCGATCGGCGCGGGACAGGCGGCTATGGCGCGCATGAGGCGGGTTTCCTCCGCGGCAAGGTCGTGCTCTGCCAGCAGGTGATTGGTCAGCCAGAGCGAGGCGCAATCGACCAGAACCGCGCCCTCGGCAGGGGCCGTGGCCAGCGCGCCGGTCAGGTCGAGCGGCGCCTCGATGGTGGTCCAGTTCGCGTCGCGCCGCGCCCGGTGAGCGTCGATCTTGGCGCGCATCTCGCCGTCCAGCGCCTCTGCGGTCGCGATATAGGTCAGGGGGCGCTGCGCGCGCGCCAGCAGGCGTTCGGCAAAGGCCGACTTGCCCGAGGCGGCCCCGCCAAGGATCAGCGTGAAATGCGGCAGCGTGATCGACATGGGGATTGCAGGTAGCACCAAGGCGGCCCATTGGAAAGCCGCTTGCGATGCGGGGCGCGGCGGCCCACATAGGGGGATGCGTTGGGTCGTCCTGTTCCTGTTCGCCGCTTTTGCCGCCAAGGCCGGTCCGGTCGATGGCGTCTCGGCGGACGTGTTCATTCTGGGCGAGATCCACGACAACCCGGCGCATCATCTGGTGCAGGCCGAGGCGATTGCGGCGATCAGCCCCGCCGCCGTGGTGTTCGAGATGCTGACCGAGGATCAGGCGGCGCGGGTCACCGATGATCTGCGCGCCGATCCGGTGGCGCTGGGCGAGGTGCTGGAGTGGCAGGCGGGCGGCTGGCCGGATTTCGCGATCTATTATCCGGTGTTCGAGGCGGCTGATGCGGCGCGGCTCTATGGTGCTGCGGTGCCGCGCGAGCGCACGCGCACCGCGATGCAGATCGGTATCGCGCGCGCTTTCGGGGCCGAGGCGGAACTATACGGGTTGGCCGATGAGCTTGAGGCCGACGAGCTTGCCGACCGGCTCAACCTGCAACTGGCGGCGCATTGCGGGGCGATGCCGCTCGACATCCTGCCCGACATGGTCGATGTGCAGCGGCTGCGCGATGCGGTGCTGGCACGCGCGGCGCTGCTGGCGCTGGTTGAGACCGGCGGGCCGGTGGTGGTGATCACCGGCAACGGCCATGCCCGGCGCGATTGGGGGGTGCCGTCCTATCTGGCGCGGGTTGCCCCTGACGCCACGGTGTTCGTGCTGGGCCAGTCCGAGGCCGGACGCGTGCCGGAGGGCGGGTTCGACCGCATCGTCGATGCCGATCCGGTCGCGCGCGAAGACCCCTGCGCCGGGTTGGAATAGATCACCGGAGCGGCGTCTGCTGATGCGACAGCAAGATCCACCTGTCGCCCCGGCGGACATAGGTGCTGGAGCACAGGGCCACGTAAGGGTCTGATCCGTCGCGCGTTCCGGTGGCGCGGTAAGCCAGGACCCGTGTGTCGCCGAGCACTTCCTCTGTGCGGTCGCCCATCTCGACGGCCGTCCATCTCGACGGCCGTCCATCTCGGGGCCGCTTCGAGCCCTTCGAGGATCTGGCTGCCTTTCAGGATGCCGACCGGGTCGGGAAACACCATCTGCGCGGCCTCCACCATGTTGTCATGGTAATAGGCGACCCCGTCCAGCCAGAACCCCCTTTCGCGCTCCCAGATCTCCTGATCCGTCATTGCAGCCTCCTTTCGCCAGGTTGAATGTGTGGACCGAGCCGCCGTGACGCAAGCCCGCACGGCGCGGGACTCCGGTAATTCTTCGGCACGGCGCCGCGCCGCGAGGCATTGTTTTCACCGCCCCGCGCCCTTAACACTTGGGCGGCAAAGGCGGAGGGCGCGATGCTTGCTGGCAAACGGATACTGCTGATCATCGGTGGCGGGGTCGCGGCGTTCAAGGCGCTGACCCTGATCCGCCAGTTGCGCGAACGCGGCGCCAGCGTGGTGCCGGTTCTGACGCGGGCAGGGGCCGAGTTCGTCACGCCGCTGTCCGCTTCGGCGCTGGCGGCGGAGAAGGTCTATACCGAGCTGTTCAACCTGACCGACGAGGCCGAGATGGGCCATATCGAGCTGTCGCGCGACGCCGATCTGGTGGTGGTCGCGCCGGCCACGGCGGACCTTCTGGCCAAGATGGCGAACGGGCTGGCGAACGATCTGGCCTCGACGCTGCTCATGGCCACCGACAAGCGGGTGCTGGTGGCCCCGGCGATGAATGTCAGGATGTGGCAACACCCGGCGACGCAGCGCAATGTCGCGACGCTGATGGGTGACGGCATCCTCTTTGCCGGGCCGGTCGACGGCGCGATGGCCTGTGGCGAGTTCGGGCCGGGGCGGATGGTCGAACCCGACGAGATTGCCGATGCGGTGGCCGCAGCCCTTGCGGGCGGGCCGCTGGCGGGCAGGCACATCCTTGTCACCTCCGGCCCGACGCATGAGCCGATCGACCCGGTGCGCTATATCGCCAACCGCTCGTCCGGTGCGCAGGGCACGGCGATTGCGCGTGCGCTGGCGGGGCTGGGGGCGGATGTGACCTTCGTGACCGGCCCGGCCGATGTGCCACCCCCGGCGGGCGTTCGTGTCGTGGCGGTGCAAAGCGCGCGCGACATGCTGGCGGCGGTCGAGGCGGCGCTGCCCGCCGATGCCGCCGTGTTCGCCGCCGCCGTGGCCGACTGGCGGGTGGCGAGTGCGTCCGACAAGAAGATCAAGAAGGACGGATCGGGCAGCCTGCCGGTGCTGGAATTCGCCGAAAACCCCGACATCCTCGCCACGGTCAGCCAGATGAAAAAAGGCCGCCCCGGCCTTGTCATCGGCTTCGCGGCGGAGACAAACGACGTGGTGGAAAACGCCACGGCCAAGCGCGCGCGCAAGGGCTGCGACTGGATCGTCGCCAATGACGTCAGCCCCGCGACCGGCATCATGGGCGGAGCGGAAAACGCGATCACCCTGATCCGTGCCGACGGCGCCGAGGATTGGCCGCGCATGTCCAAAGACGAGGTCGCCCGCCGCCTTGCCGCCCGCATCGCCGAGGCGCTGGCATGAGTGCGAAACCTGTCGTCAAGGTGTTGCGCGATGCCGGGCATGATCCTGATCTGCCGCTGCCGTCCTATGAAACGGCCGGTGCCGCCGGTGCCGATCTGCGCGCCAACCTGCCCGAGGAACAACGCCGCCTTGGCATCATGCTTGGCCCGTCCGAGCGGCGGATCGTGCCGACCGGGCTGCGGGTCGAGATCCCCGAAGGTTTCGAGATGCAGATCCGCCCGCGTTCGGGCCTTGCACTGAAACACGGCATCACGCTGCCCAACACGCCGGGCACGATCGACAGCGATTATCGCGGGCCGCTGGGCGTGCTCTTGGTGAACCTGTCGGGCGACCCCTATGTCATTCACCACGGCGACCGGATCGCGCAGGCGGTGGTCGCGCCGGTGGTGCAGGCGGTTTACGAGGTGGTGGACCAGCTTGGCGTGACTGAGCGGGGCGAGGGCGGGTTCGGGTCCACGGGCAGGTGATGGTGGGGCGCAGATGATCTGGGTATTCCTGTCGCTCGGGCTGATCTGGGGGATCGGCTGGTGGCTCGATGTGCCGCAAAGCCGCCGCTGGGTGCTGATCGGCATATTGATGACGGCGGTCCTCTTGGCCCACGCGGTGCTGCCGCCCGGCCATGCCCTGCCAGAAGCCATCGGCGGCAGTTTTCCCGGCTGGGCCAGCTTTGTCGGCGCTCTGGTGGTCGTCGCGCTCTATGCGCGCGGGCTGACGGCGCTGAAGGCGCGCGCCAATCCGGTTGAACAGGCGCCGGAGGGGCCGTTTTCCGACACCGAGCTTGACCGCTACGCCCGCCATATCGTGCTGCGCGAGATCGGCGGGCCGGGGCAGCGGGCGCTGAAGGATGCGCGTGTTCTGGTGGTCGGCGCGGGCGGTCTGGGCGCGCCGGTGCTGATCTATCTCGCCGCCGCCGGGGTCGGCACCATCGGGGTGATCGACGACGACGATGTGGACAACTCGAACCTGCAACGGCAGGTGATCCACCGCGACGCCGACATCGGGATGCCCAAGGTGTTTTCCGCCCAGGCGGCGATGCTGGCGCAGAACCCCAACGTCACCGTGCGCCCCTATAACCGGCGGCTGGACGATGACAACGCCCCGGCGCTGTTTGCCGAGTATGACCTGATCCTTGACGGCACCGACAACATCGCCACCCGCTATCTGGTCAACCGCGCGGCGGCGAAGCTGGGCAAGCCGGTGATCGGCGCGGCGCTGACGCAGTGGGAGGGGCAGATCTCGATCTGGGACCCGGCGCGCGGCGCGCCCTGTTACCAATGCGTCTTTCCCGAGGCCCCCGCCGCGGGCCTCGCACCCTCCTGCGCCGAGGCCGGGGTGATCGGGCCATTGCCGGGCGTCATGGGCGCGATGATGGCGGTCGAGGCGGTGAAGGAAATCACCGGCGCCGGGCAGGGGCTGCGCGGGCGGCTGATGATCTATGACGCGCTTTATGCCGACACGCGGATCATCAGGATCGCGCCCCGCGCCGATTGCCCGGTCTGCGGCGGCTGAGGCTGGACCTCGCCGCGCGCCCGCCCTAGCTATGCCCGAAAAGGAGACGCGCCATGACCAATCCCCTGCTCGCAGACTGGGACACCGAGTTCGCCCTGCCGCCGTTCGACACCATATCCGACGAGCATTTCGCTCCGGCGATCGACGCCGCGCTGGACGAGGCGCGCGCAGCGGTGGCGGCCATCGCAGGCAACCCCGAAGCCCCGACCTTCGCCAACACAATCGAGGCGCTGGAACTGGCCGACGCGACGCTGTCAAAGGTGCTGGGCGTGTTCTTCGCCGTCGCCGGAGCCGACGCCAACCCGGTGCGCGAGGCGCTGCGGCGTGACTATTCCCCAAGGCTCGCCGCCTTCTCGTCCGAGATCACCATGAACCCCAAGCTCTTCGCCCGGATCGAGGCGCTGTGGCAGGACCGCAACGCGCTCGACCTGACCGAGGAACAGGCGCGGGTGCTGATGCTGACCCGGCGCGGCTTCGTGCGGGCCGGGGCGCTGCTGGATGGCGATGACCGCGACAGGCTGAAGGAGATCATGCAGCGGCTTTCGGTGCTGGGTACAGAATTCACGCAAAACCTGCTGGCGGATGAGCGGGAATGGGCCCTGGATTTGTCGGATTCCGATATTGCGGGTTTGCCGGGGTTTGTCGCCGACGCCGCCCGCGCGGCTGGCGAGGAACGCGGCGCGGGCGGTCCGGTGGTCACGCTGTCACGCTCGCTGATCACGCCGTTCCTGACTTTCAGCCCGAACCGGGCGCTGCGCCGCAAGGCCTATGAGGCCTACTCCGCGCGCGGCGCGAACGGTGGCGCGACCGACAACCGCGCGATTGCCGCCGAGACCCTTCTGCTGCGCGACGAGCGTGCGCGACTGCTGGGCTATCAGAGCTTCGCCGCCTACAAGCTCGAAACCGAAATGGCCAAGACCCCCGAGGCGGTGCGCGATCTCTTGATGCAGGTCTGGACCCCGGCGCGCGCCGCCGCCGACAACGATGCGCGCCTGCTTGCGGAGATGCTGCACGAAGACGGTATCGAAGGCCCGCTGGAACCCTGGGACTGGCATTACTATTCCGAGAAACGCAGGCTGGCCGAGCACGATCTCGACGAGGCTGAAATCAAGCCCTACCTGCAACTCGACCGGATGATCGAGGCCGCGTTCGACGTGGCGCATCGCCTCTTCGGGCTGGAGTTCCGCCCGCTCGACGCGCCGTTCTACCACCCCGACGTGCGCGCCTGGGAGGTGACGCGCGACGGGCGGCACATGGCCGTGTTCGTCGGCGACTATTTCGCGCGCGGCTCGAAACGTTCGGGCGCCTGGTGTTCGACGATGCGGGTGCAAAAGGCGCTCGGCGGCGAGGTCAGGCCGATCGTCGTCAACGTCTGCAACTTCTCCAAACCCGCCGCCGGGCAGCCGGCGCTGCTGGGCTGGGACGACGCGCGCACGCTGTTTCACGAGTTCGGCCACGCGCTGCACCACATCCTGTCGGACGTGACCTATGGCTCGATCTCGGGCACCTCGGTGGCGCGTGATTTCGTCGAATTGCCCAGCCAGCTCTACGAGCATTGGCTGGAAGTGCCCGAGGTGCTGGCGACCTTCGCCACCCATTCCGAAACCGGCGAAGCGATGCCCGCCGACCTGATCACCCGGCTGATCGGCGCGGCCACCTTCAACACCGGGTTTCAGACCGTCGAATATGTCGCCTCGGCGCTGGTCGATCTTGCGTTCCATGACGGGTCGCCGCCCGCCGACCCGATGCAGAAACAGGCCGAAGTGCTGGAAGACATCGGCATGCCGCACGCGATCCGGATGCGCCACGCCACGCCGCATTTCGCGCATGTCTTCTCGGGCGACGGCTATTCCTCGGGCTATTACAGCTACATGTGGTCCGAGGTGATGGACGCCGACGCCTTCGCCGCCTTCACCGAAGCGGGCGATGCGTTCGACCCCGAAACGGCGGCGCGGCTGGAAAGACACATCCTGTCGGCGGGCAGCCGGCAGGACGAGGCGCAGGCGTTCATCGGTTTTCGCGGCACCTTGCCGGGGGTCGAGGCGCTGCTGAAGGGGCGGGGGCTGGTGGCGCCACCGGCCTGAACCCACGAAATGCGCCCCGCGCGGGGTATTCCCGGCAGGGTGGATCGGTTTGGCTCTCGTCGTCGTCACGCCAAGGGGTAAAGTGGCGGGCCCGCCTTTGGGCAAGTGATCCGTCGCCGGGCGCAGAGCTCGCCTGCACCTTCCTCAGGTGGTCTTCGGTGTCCCGGCTAGCCCCTTGTCCGGTTTTGATATGCCGGGGTCGGGGCGTGGATACCACTTTCGTGCACGCGACAGGGTATACTCCGTCAAGGTTAACGGCCCCGAAACCCGGCGTTCGCTGCTTCATCTTGGTCCATACACTCCAGGGGGTCCGGGGGACAGCGTCCCCCGGCCTGCGCCAAGTCCACAACCGAAACTCACTTCCTCGACGGATCGTCCGGGTGCGGCTCCACCCCGACCGGGTCCTTGTGGATGATCACGTCGGTATTGGGAAAGGCATGCAGGATCGCCCGGCGCAGCGCCGCACCCGTCGCGTGGGCTTCGTTCAGGGTCTGGTCGCCGTCAAGCTCGATATGCAGGTTCACGAAGGTGATCGAGCCTGCGGTGCGGGTCTTGAGGTCGTGATGGCCGCGCACGCCGGGCCAGTCGGCGGCGATCTTCCCGATCCCGGCCACAAGCTCCGGGTCGGCGGTGCGGTCCATCAGCGCGTCCCAGGAGCGTTTGAAGATCCGGGCCGCGCCGAAGGCCAGCATCACGGCGGCGGCAAGCGCCACGATGCTGTCGATCTGGCCCAGCCCCAGGGCCGCCGAGGCCCAGAGCGACACGATCGCCCCCACCGCCGGGATCAGGTCGGTGAGGTAATGCAGGCTGTCGGCCATCACCACCTTGGACCCGGTGCGCCGCGCCACCCGGCGTTGCCAGACCACCAGCGCGCCGGTCAGCGCGATGGCGGCCACCATCACCACGACGCCGCGCCCGTGGTTGGCGATGGCGACCGGGTCGTCGGACGTCAGCCGCGCGAACGCCGCCCAGCCGATCACGCCCGCCGAGATCAGGATGAACACCGACTGGCCAAGCGCGGCGAGGTCTTCGGCCGAGGAATGGCCGAAGGCGTGGTCCTCGTCCGCCGGCCGCGCGGCATAGACGATCGCGGCCAGCCCGCCCAGCGACATCATCAGGTCCATCGCGGAATCGGCCAGGCTCGCCGCCACCGACAGCGCGCCGGTTTCGCCCAGCGCCCAGAGCTTCAGCCCGACCAGCACCAGTGCGACGCTGACCGAGGCCAGCCCGGCGGAGAGATTGAGGTGTTTGTCCTGGGCCATTGCGCCTCGCCTTCATCGTGTCATCAACGCTCACGCCACGCCGTGTCGGCCCGCGTGATGCAGCCCGTCAGCGCAGCGCCCTAGGCCCAGTCGCCGGAGAAGCCGCGCGGCACGTGCAGGATGTCGCGCGTGACGCTGTTGATGTCGCGGTGGCCGCAGAACGCCATCGACAGGTCAAGCTCGCGATGGATCACCTCGAGCGCGCGGGTGACGCCGGCCTCGCCCATCGCGCCGAGGCCGTAGATGTAGGCGCGCCCGATGAAGGTGCCTTTCGCCCCCATCGCGATGGCCTTGAGCACGTCCTGGCCCGAGCGGATGCCGCTGTCGAGATGCACCTCGACCTTGTCGCCGACGGCCTCGAGGATCGGCTCGAGTGCCCGGATCGAACTTATCGCGCCGTCAAGCTGGCGGCCGCCGTGGTTGGACACGATGATCGCGTCGGCACCGATCTTCGCGGCCATGCGCGCGTCTTCGGGGTCGAGCACGCCCTTGAGGATCAGCTTGCCGCCCCACATGTCGCGGATCTGCTCGATCTGTTTCCAGTCGAGCTTGGGGTCGAACTGCTCGGCGGTCCAGGCCATCAGGTCGGAGGGGTCGCTGACCCCCTTGGCATGGCCGACGATATTGCCGAACTGGCGCCGCCTGGTGCCCAGCATCCCCAGACCCCAGCGCCACTTGGTCGAGAGGTTGATCATGTTGGCCAGCGTCGGCTTGGGTGGGGCCGACAGGCCGTTCTTGATGTCCTTGTGCCGCTGCCCGAGGATCTGCAGGTCGAGCGTCACCACCAGTGCCGACACGCCCGCATCCTTGGCGCGCTGGATGATGCGGGCCAGGAAATCGGCGTCGCGCATCACGTAGAGCTGGAACCAGAACGGCTTGGTGGTGTGTTCGGCCACATCCTCGATGGAACAGATCGACATCGTGGTGAGGGTGAAGGGCACGCCGAATTTCTCGGCGGCGCGGGCTGCCTTGATCTCGCCGTCGGCGTGCTGCATCCCGGTCATCCCGACCGGCGCCAGCGCCACCGGCATCGCCACGTCCTCGCCGATCATCGTCGTCCTGGTCGTGCGGTTCGTCATGTCCACCGCGACGCGCTGGCGCAGGCGGATCTGGTCGAAATCGGATGAGTTCTCGCGGAAGGTCTGTTCCGTCCAGCTGCCGCTTTCGCAGTAGTCGTAGAACATCCTGGGCACGCGGCGGCGATAGATGCGGTGAAGGTCGTCGATATTGGTGATCACGGGCATCGGTCTCTCCCTCTGGCAGATGTTTGCTAGCAACGTCGCGCCGGGGTGTCCATAAGCCACGTGTGCCAGCCCTTGCCATCGACCGGGGCGCGGATCATTGATGCGCCATGAGCGTCGTGATGATGGGATTCCTGGCAAGCCTCGCGGCCGGTCTGATGACCGCGGTCGGTGCGTTGCCGGTGCTGTTCGGGCGCACCATCTCGCGCCGGGCGTCGGACACGCTTCTGGGCTTTGCCGCCGGGGTGATGATCTCGGCCTCGTATTTCTCGCTTATCATTCCGGGGAACGAGGCGGCCGAGGCGCATTACGGCTCGATCGTCGCGGCGGCCTTCGTGGCGGCGGGCGGCATCGCGCTGGGCGCCATCGCGGTGGCCGTGATGAACGAGCTTTTGCCGCACGAGCATTTCGTCGAGGGCCGGAAGGAGCCGACCCCGGTGCGCTGTCGCGGATCTGGCTGTTCGTGATCGCGATCACCATCCACAACTTTCCCGAGGGCATGGCGGTCGGTGTCGGGTTCGGCGGCGGCAATGTCACCAACGGGCTGTCGCTGGCCATCGGCATCGGTCTGCAGAACGCGCCCGAGGGGCTGGCGGTGGCGGTGGCGCTGCGCGGGCTGGGCTATACCAAGGGGCGCAGTTTCCTCATCGCGATGCTGACCGGGTTGATCGAGCCGGTCGGCGGGCTGATCGGGGCGGCGGCGGTGACGCTGGCCGAGGTCATGCTGCCATGGGGGCTGGCATTCGCGGCGGGTGCGATGCTCTATATCATCTCGCACGAGATCATCCCCGAAACCCACCGCCACGGCCATCAGAGCCGGGCGACGGCGGGGCTGATCTTCGGGTTGATCCTGATGATGCTGCTCGACGTCACACTGGGATAACGCGTCAAAACGCTTGGCGGGGCAGGGTGTCTCTGCCAGTCTCGGGCCATGACACAGCGGGTTTTCCGGATCGGCCTGACCTTGTGGGCGCTGGCTTTTGCCGCGTCGTTCATCCTGACCGGCATGACCGACCCGACCGGCGACGGCTTCACCCGCGGGCTGAACCGGGTGACGACATTTCTGGGCTGGCAGGTCGCGGCGGGGCTGATCGGGATCGGGATCGTGCTCTGGGTGGTGGGCAACGGCTTTGCCAAGGGGACATGGTCGCGCCGGCTGAGCCGCGCGCCGGCAGCGTTCTTCGGGCTTCTGGTGGCGGCGATTGTCGGGCTGATCCTCTACTCCAACCTGACCAAACCGCCGCCGCTCAACGCGCCGCCCGCCACGCCGCCGACCGCACCGGCAGAACCGGCACAATGACCGGGCAACGCTATTTCGAGGACTTGCCGGTGGGGTTCCGGTTCGCGACCGGCGAGGCCGAGGTGGACCGCGCTTCGGTGCTTGAGTTCGCGCGGGAATGGGACGCGCAGCCGTTCCACCTTGACGAAGCGGCGGCGCAGGCATCGCATTTCGGCGGGCTGATCGCCTCGGGCTGGCAGACGCTGCTGATCGCCTTCAACCTGTCGCTAGGGGCGGGCGTCTGGGACGAGGCGTCGATGGGTGCTTCGGGCATGGACGAGGTGCGCTGGCTGAGGCCGGTCTTTCCCGGCGACCGTCTGCATGTCGAGGCCGAGGTGGTGGCGGCAGAGCGTTCGGCCTCGCGCCCTGACATGGGCCGGGTGCGCATCCGGCATGAGGTGGTGAACCAGTCGGGCGAGACCGTGGCGAGCTATATCGGCAACCACCTGATCGCGGTGCGGCGCGTCTGACCCGTCAGGCGCGGTGCGCGCCCTCGGCCAGCCCGCGCACGAAGTCGAGCACCTCGGCCACCGGCTTGCCCTTGCCCATCATGTCGACGATGGCCGACCCGACCACGGCGCCGTCCGCCACCCGCGCGATGGCCTCGGCGGTCTCGGGGGTGCGGATGCCGAAGCCGACGATGACCGGAAGGTCGGTCTTGGCCTTGATCCGCGCGACCTCGGGGGCAACGTCGCCTGCCTCGGCGGCCGCAGCCCCGGTAATGCCGGTGATCGAGACGTAATAGACAAAGCCCGAGGTGTTGGTCAGCACCTTGGGCAGCCGCTTGTCGTCGGTGGTGGGCGTGGCGAGACGGATGAAGTTCAGCCCGGCCTTCTGCGCCGGGATGCACAATTCGTCGTCTTCCTCGGGCGGCAGGTCGACCACGATCAGCCCGTCGATCCCGGCGGCCCTGGCGTCGGTCAGGAACTTGTCCACGCCGCGATTGTAGATCGGGTTGTAGTAGCCCATCAGCACGATCGGCGTGGTGTCGTCGCCCTCGCGAAACGCCGCCGCCATGTCGAGGGTCTTTTGCAGCGTCTGCCCCGCCGCCAGCGCACGCTGACCGGCAAGCTGGATGGTCGGGCCGTCCGCCATCGGGTCGGTGAAGGGCAGACCAAGCTCGATCACGTCGACACCGGCGGCGGGCAGGCCCTTGACCAGTTCAAGCGAGGTTGCGTAATCCGGATCGCCCGCCATGACATAGGCGACGAAGGCTTTCTTTCCCTCGGCGCGCAGCGCGGCGAATTTGGCGTCGATGCGAGTCATCCCGGTCCCCTCTTTGCTTAGTCCCGCGCGGGTTTGCGACATGGGGCGGGGAAAATCAATGGCTCAGGCGTCCTTGCCGTCGCTCATCACCATCCAGCGGATTCCGAACCGGTCGGTGAAGGCGCTGAACAGCGACGCGAAGAACGCAGGCTCAAGCGGCTGGCGCACCTCGCCGCCCTCGGACAGGGCGTCATAGACCCGGCGGGTCTCGGCGTCGTCCGGCAGCGTCACGCTGACGTTGCAACCATCCATCCTTGGGGTGTCGCCGGAGGGATCGTCGCTGGCGTAGATCCAGCCTTGGCCGACCTGCAACGCCGCGTGCATGACCATGTCGGCGGGCAGGCCGGGCATCTCGGCGCGGGCCTCGTCGGGCATGTCGGCAAAGCTCATGATCTCGGGGGTGGTGGCGAAGACCTTGCCGTAATGGGTCATCGCCTCGCGGCAGGTGTCCTTGAAGAAAAGGTAGATGATCGGTTGCATGGCGTTTCTCCTGTTGCGGGCCAAACCTACCACGCTTGCGCGCCACCGCCCAACCCCATAGAAGGCGCCGGAACCGGATCAGGAGGTCAGGATGGGTTTCAAGGTCGGGATCGTCGGAATGCCGAACGTCGGCAAGTCGACGCTGTTCAACGCGCTGACGCGCACCGCCGCGGCGCAGGCGGCGAACTTTCCGTTCTGCACCATCGAGCCCAACGTGGGCGAGGTGGCGATGCCCGATCCGCGGCTGGAAAAGCTGGCGGCGATTGCCGGGTCCAAGGAAATCATCCCGACGCGGATGACCTTTGTCGATATCGCCGGTCTGGTGAAGGGCGCCTCCAAGGGCGAGGGGCTGGGCAACCAGTTCCTGGCCAATATCCGCGAGGTCGACGCCATTGCGCACGTCCTGCGCTGTTTCGAGGATGACGACGTCACCCATGTCGAGGGCCGGGTCGATCCGGTGGCCGATGCCGAGACGATCGAGACCGAGTTGATGATCGCCGACCTGGAGTCGGTGGAACGCCGGTTGCAGAACATCGTGCGCAAGGTGCGCGGCGGCGACAAGGAGGCGGTGCAGCAGGAGCGGCTGTTGAAACAGGCGATGGCGGCGCTCGAAGCTGGACGACCGGCGCGTTCGGTCGAGGTGGCCGACGACGACAAGAAGGCGTGGCGGGCGCTGCAATTGCTGACCTCGAAAAAGGTGCTGTTCGTCTGCAACGTCAGCGAGGACGACGCCGCCACCGGCAACGAGCATTCGCGCGCGGTCGAGAAGATGGCGGCGGAGCAGGGCGCGGGCGTGGTGACGATCTCGGCGCGGATCGAGGAAGAAATCAGCCAGCTCGAGCCGGACGAACAGGCGGTGTTCCTCGAGGAGCTGGGGCTGAAGGAGGCCGGGCTCGACCGGATGATCAAGGCGGGCTACGAGCTGTTGCATCTCGAGACCTATTTCACCGTCGGCCCCAAGGAGGCGCGCGCCTGGACGATTCGCAAGGGCACGCTGGCACCCGCCGCCGCGGGCGTGATCCACGGCGATTTCGAACGCGGCTTCATCCGCGCCGAGACCATCGCCTATGACGATTTCGTCAGCCTGGGCGGCGAACAGGCGGCCAAGGAGGCGGGCAAGATGCGCGCCGAGGGCAAGACCTATGTGGTCAAGGACGGCGACGTGCTGCACTTCCTGTTCAACGCCTGAGGGCGGTTGCCGGGCGGGGTCTGGATTATTGCCCGGCCTGATTCAAGGCTGAAGCCGCCGGCGGTTACCGCGACGGGGGAGGCGAATCTCGGGCGTTCGGGCACACCGCTGACCGGAAACAGGCGCGCCAGCAGCGACAGGCCGGAGACTCGGCGACCGGGTGAACCGGGTTCAGTCCCTTCGGTTCAGGACGGTTCCCGTAGGGCCGTGCCTGCGTGACATCCGCACTAGCCGCGGCGGGGACGCCGGCCTGCTCGCGGACCTCAAAGCCCTCCTCGACGCAGATCGGTCGAAGACCGCAATGCGTTTTCCATCCCAGGGCTGTCTGAACATGACCAAGGTCTCGTCCTCGGATCCGAGGGTGGAAGCCGGCCGCCGCAGGCCTTGGTACCCAGGCCGGGCCCGACATCCGTTTGACCGAGCGCGCTTGGGCATGATCCTCTCGAGGCGTCATAGGTGGTTTCGGAGACGGTTCGGATGCAGATACGAGGGATTGACCAGTTGGAGTTTCGCGACCTGGACTTCGCGTGTAAGAGGAAAACCCACGCCTATGGAGCGATCACCCGTATCTACTTCTCGGCAGGCGTCACTCAGAACCGCGTGAACGGGATTCCGACCGGGAAATCATACGAAGCTACCTAAGTTGGCGTCCGAACCGGCAAAGGCGTTGGCGCCGCAACGTGCGGGGCGCTTGCTGGCTGGCCAAGAGGAAACCAATCAAGGGCAACAAGAAAACCATCCTGGCCCCGGATTTCCACTGTAAGGCGGCAGGTGTAGCGTGACCAGCAGCCGGCACACCGCTTCCGGCCGATCTGCAGGCGGCCGTAGGCGTGCTGGCGGGTTTTGCCTTTTAGAACTCATCCGGGAGCAGCGGTTGGCCACATTTCCCGCATTTCGCCGAAGCGCGGGTTGCCCGTGGCGGAGTCCTGAAACCACCTGGCCACGGAAATAGTCTTGTGGCCCGCGTCACAGAGCCAAGCCGGTGCTTCGCCTGCACTCGGGCGGATGATGTCTGGGGAGGTCATGAAGTAGCGAAAAAACATGGGTCTGGCCATCCCGCGGCGTTTGGTGCGCCCAGCCCGGCCCAAGCTGTTTGGCCATGACAGTGCTGTGCGCCGCGCGGCACCCCGGCGATTGACCGCTGCGGCGGAAAAGGCCACGTTCACGACCTGTCTTACTGATCGGGGTTTCTGCAATGGCCACAACACCTGTTCTCAACGTCGGTCTGAGCTATCTCCATGCCGTCGCATCGGCGCCCATGACGCCGGCGGTGGTCGGGGGCGAGACATCTGTCAGCCATGGCCAGTTGGCCGAGGCCAGTCTTGCGTTGGCGCTGGGCCTCAAGGAGCGGGGGATGGGGCAGGGATCAACCTTGGCCGTGCGCACCGACGATCCGGCCGTCGCATTGACATCTCTGCTGGCGACTGCGATGCTCGGCGCCCGCTGGGTCTTTGCGCACGGCAACCTGATCGGCAGCAGCCGCCTTGCCATCGACATGGTGTTGGATGACGGCAGTCTGCCGGGTGACGCGCCGGCGGGGGCGGTGCAGTTGGATGAAAGCTGGTTCGCGCCCAGGAGCGGTCAGGGCGGCCAACTGCCCTTCGAGGGTTTTCGCAACCCCGAGGACGTCTGGATGATCAGCCAGACATCGGGCACCACCGGCACGCCCAAACTTGTGGGTCTGCCCTATCGCGTCATGACGGCGCGGCTCGAGGCGAACGCGGCGCGGATGGACTGGCGCGGCGCGCGTCTGGCCAGCCTGTTTCCGGTGTCGGCACCGATCTGGCTTACCTATGCGGTGACGGCGCTGCTGCATGGCGGGTCGGTGCTCGCGGCCATGCGGCCCGAAAACTGGCCCGCGGTGGAGGCAAGCTATGTCCTCGGCTCGCCCGCGCAGGCGCAAATGGCGCTGTCGGAGATCGTCCTGCCGCGCAAACTGCCGCTGATCCAACTGGCGGGCGGGCCCGTGTCGGATGCGCTGGTCGGGCATCTGCTGCGGTCGTTTCAGGAGGTCTGGGTCGGCTACGGGTCGACCGAGGCGTTCAACACCTTCGCCAATGTCAAGACGGCCGCGGCGGACGGGAAGATACTGACACGGACGGTGCTCGCGCCGGATGCGCGGATCGAGGTGATCGACGAGGCGGGCCGACCGCTCGGCCCGGGACAGGAAGGGCGGGTGCGTGTGACCAATCCCTATCTGGCCCCCGGCTACATAGACGCACCGAACGCCACCGCCGACAGCTTTCGTGACGGCTGGTTCCATCCGGGCGATCTGGGACAATGGGATGCGGAAGGGGTGTTTCACATTTCCGGCCGGACCAACGAGCAGTTCAATCTGGGCGGCCAGAAGCTGAACGCACCGCTGATGGATTTCGCGCTGATGCGTGTGCCGGGCGTTCGGGACGCGATCTGTTTCATGTTGCCCGACGTCGAGGACACCGAGGGCCTGCGCGCCTTTTTGAGCATCGCACCCGAAGCCGATGCGACCGAGGTTCTGGCCAATGCCCGGTTGGAACTCATGAAGCTGGGGGGCCTGTCGGCGGTGCCAAAGCGGTTCCTGTTCGCCGACAGCCTGCCGCGCAATGCCAACGGCAAGGCCGACCGCCGCGCCTGCGTGCGGATGCTGGAGGAGGGTCGGGCGCAAAGGCGACCGGGGGCGCCGCGTCCTGCGACCGAAGCCTGACGTGGGTGTTGCGGATTCGTCACGTTGCTTTGTTAAGATGCGCGTTGGTATATGAGTGCTTAATAAGCTGCCATCCAATATGCGATGATGGCGGCCAAATTCTACACAAACGGGGGACCAGGGATGTCCAAGACTGAAACGACGGTTCGCGTGATCGGCAGCGGTGCAGCCGCACTTGCTGGAACGGTCGGTATTGCGCAGGCACAGGATTTTGCCGGCTTCTATGGTGGTGTCGGTGTTTCCATGCCCTCGGGCGAGCAGACGTTGCCATTCGGCCCCACCTATTCCCTCGATGGCAGCGCGGTGGGGTCGGTGTTCGCCGGCTACAACCTGGTTTCTCAGGGTGGATTGGTTTATGGTGCCGAACTTGCGGTGACGCAGGGTAGCGACTTTGACATGGGCGGCCCCTACGGTGGATTTGGTCAATCGACCAACTACATGGTGGACCTGAAGGGTCGTTTGGGGAAGGTCTTCGGCACGACGCTGGCCTACGGCTCTCTCGGGTATTCGTTTAGCTCTATCATGTGGCCAGGCAGCACTGACGCAATGGCCAAGGTTGGCGGCGTCAATTTCGGCGCAGGTTTCGAAGTGCCCATCAGTGCCAATGGCTTCATCGGCGGGGACGTGACCCAGCGTTTCCTCGGCCCTTGGGGCACCAATGCCTTCGGCGATCCAAGTTCGAACTACGTCGACTCGCTCAACATGACGACAATCTCGGTACGTCTGGGTTTCCGTTTCTGATCCGAACTGACTTTCTGGCAAGCAAGAGGGCCACGCGGAAACGCGCGGCCCTTTTCCTTTTGCCTCTGCGTCAGCTTTGCAGGAACATCCGCCGCAAGCGCGCGACGTCAACCTTGCCGCTATCGGTAAGCGGCAATTCGTCAAGCCTGAGGCTGCGCAGCACCTTGAGGCCGGTGAACGGTGCCAGCGCGGCCATGATCTCGACGTCTGCAAGCATGCGGTCGGCAAGGTAGGCCAGACCAAGGCGCTCCAGCCCGTCGGCGTCGGCCAGCACGACGGGTTCGATGCGCGCGCCGGGAAAGGCCGCAGAAAGAACCTGTCGCACATGCGCCAGAGAAAACTTGTTGCCGCCGAAATTCACGATGTCCTTGGTGCGGCCAAGGATGAAATAGCTGTCCCCCTCGCGGCGCAGGATGTCGCCGGGGAAGAACCAGCCCTTGATGAAGCCGCTGCTCGTGTCGTCATCTTCGGCAAGATACTGGCGCGTAAAGCCGCCAGCCGCGGGGCGAAACCCGACAATGCCCTCGGTCGCATCGGGCAAGTGGTTGAGGTCAGCGTCAAACAGACCGATCTTCAGGTCGGTGCGGCGGAATTCACCCAGATAGTTGTCGGGCCGCGGCGTTGTCGGGTCATGGACCCAGCGAAAGCAGGGCCCAAGTTCGGCCGATCCATAGCCGAGATGCACGCGCGCCGGGCAAACCTTCGCGAAGGCCTCAAGAAGCTTCGCCCCGGCCTGCGCGCCGCCGACCCGGATGTCGCGCAGCCCAGCCAGATACTGGCCCGGCTGGGGCTGCTCGAGGATCATCTGCAACACGGCGGGCGACGTTCCCAGGGTATCGACATGATAGAGGTCGATCCAGGGCAGCACGTTGGCCGAGCCCTGGGTCAGCGCCACCGCCGACCCGCCGGCCAGCAAGGTCTCCAGCAACAATGCCATCGACCAGCCGGAATAGCAGGTCAGCGTCGAGAGCACGCGGCGGGAGGACAGGTCCACCAGGCCCCAGAACGCCTGACCGTCACCTTGCGCAAGCCGCTCGGCCTCGGTCGAGCGGATGAACTTGGGCGTGCCGGTGGTGCCAGACGAGGAGTAGACGAAGACTCCGCCGCCAGGCTCCGCGCCATAATCGGGCAGAGGCAGCGTGCCCAGGATCGAGAACCAGTCCTCCTCGATCACGATCTGGCGGTCCATTGCCATGCCGGGAACCGGGTCCGTCGTCACGACCCGGTCGAAGGCAAGGCCAGCGGCCACTGCGGACTCGGCCGTAGAGAAAACGACCGTCAGCTTGCGCAGCGACAGAAGCAAGGCGAGGGCAATGCAGAACTCGGGCCGACGGCTGGCCATCACAACGGTCTGCTCCGGCCGAAGCCCACGCGTCGTGAACTGCACGTCAAGAAGATGGACGAGGTGCAAGATGTCCTCGTAGGTCATCTGGCTTTTCTCGGTCAACAGCGCGATCTTCTTCGGGTTTTCCCGGGCGCGGAGGGCAAATCTGGAAATCAGGCTCATCCGGCGACCGCCCCTTGATACTACTGCGGTGCCAGATTGCGCACGCAGTATCCTACGTCAACCCCTGCAGGGCAGTGCGCAAACCCCATGCAAAGGGTTGTTTCAAAGCAGGCGCGGGCCTAAACTGCCGCACAGGGCACGAGGCGTATGGATCAGAGTTTTTCCGAAGTTTTCGAAGCGGCGTGTCATGCGCATGGTGACCGGATCGCAACGTTTGATCCGACCGGCGCACCTGTCAGTTTCTTCAACTTCTTCTATACCGTCGTCGCTTTCGCCGAGGCGTTGCAGGACCATGGCGTCGGCAAGGGCGACCTTGTGGCGGTGCATGTGACCGACGCGATCGCCGGGTCGGCACTGACACTGGCGATCCTGCGGATCGGCGCAACCGCGATGGGCAGGACCGGCGCGGATGGCAGCTTGGGGGTCGTGCCCGACTGGCATCTGGTCGCGGACGGGTCTCCCGGCACCGGCGGCCCGGACATCGTGGTCGGACGTGACTGGATCCGGTCGCCCCGTCGCTGGGTTCCGGTTGCGGGGGGTGGACGGATGATCCGCAGCACCTCGGGCACCACGGGATTGCCCAAGCTGATGCAACTCAGCGACGAAGGCCTTCTGGCGCGGGTCCAGCGTGGGGCGGAGTGGCGCGGGCAGCCCGATGGCGCCGTCTTCATCGGCTACGCGCCCTCCTCCAGCCCGTTCTTCAACCACATGGCGCGCGCGCTCTTGGACGGTGTGACGCAGATACATCCGCGCGCGGATGAGGCGACCTCGCTGGCGCTGATGGATGCCACGGGCGTTTCGGCGGCCTTCATGTCACCGTGGAACTTTCGCCAGTTGCTGAGCGCCGCCGAGGCCGGCGCCGTTCGGCCGCGGGCGTTGCGGCGGATCATGACGGGTGGCGGCGAGGTGACACCGGCGCTGGCCCTGCGCGCCGAAGAGGTGTTCGGTGCCGAGGTGATCCTGGGCTATGGCAGCAGCGAGACCGGGTCGATCGCGCATGCCCGCCCATCGGAACGACCTGATCTGCCAGGCTATCTGGGCAGGGTCTATGGCGACCTCGAGCTGCGCTTCAGGGCAGAAAATGGCACCATCGCCGACCCGGCCGAAGGCGGCGAGTTGTGGCTGCGAGTGCCGCAGGAGATCCAGATGCAGGAGTTTCCGTCGGGCAAGCCGGTGGTCGATGCTGAAGGTTGGGTCGGCACGGGCGACCTTTGCCGGATGCTGCCGGACGGCAGCCTGCAATTCCTCGGCCGGCGGTCCGAATTGCTGAACATCGGCGGAACCAAATGCGCACCGCAGAGGTTCGAGGCGATGCTGCGTGACTTTCCGGGGCTGGGCGAGGTTGCCGCCTTTCGCTTGCCCGAGCCGGGCGGCGGTGACCGGTTGGGGCTGGCGGTGGTTGCGGGGTCGGGCTTCGATGCTGCCGCCTTGTCGGCGCATCTGAGAAAACGCCTCGGCGCAAACTGCCCGTTCGATCTTGTCGTCCGGGACTCGATCCCGGTCACTCCGGCCGGCAAGACCGATCGGCGGCGGCTGACCAGCGACCATCTTGACATAGGTAGGCAAGCTACCGCTCCTGCCTGAATTCCAACATGAAAGAAGGAATACCCATGCCGACAGGCTTCAAGTTTCTGGCCAGCGTTTTCTGTCTGGCGCTTCCCGCGCTCACCGCAACTGCCGAAGACCTCACGATCAGGGTCGGGTATGGTCCCGGCGGATCCTATGACGACGCGGCGCGTCTGCTGGCCGACCACATCGGGCGCCATCTGCCCGGCTCACCTAATCCTGTCGTCGAGAACGTGCCCGGTGCGGGCAGTCTGAAATTGGCGAAGATGATGATGGAAAGCCCTGTGACCGACGGCAGTCAGATCGCGACTGTAAGCTCGGCACTGGCCTTGATGCCGATCTTCGACCCCGAGAGCACCGACTTTGATCCCCGCAAGGTGCACTACCTCGTCAGCATGACGAACTCGGCGTCCTATTGCATCACCCCCAAGGCGTCGGGGATCGAGACGCTGGACGCCTTCCTGAGCGAGGATTTCAAGGTCGGGGCCACGGGTCGAGACAGCACGACCTATACCTATCCGGCGGCCATCAAGAATGGACTGGACGCAAAGTTCGACATCGTGACCGGGTTCCAGAGTGCCGCCGAGATCGATTTGGCGATGGAGCGGGGTGATATCCAGGCGCGCTGCGGGATCGGCATCACGACGCTGTTCAAGGGCGACATGATGCAGCGCTACAACGTGATCGCGGAGTTGTCGGCCGAACCGAAAGGCGAGATCGAAGGCGTTCCCTTCCTGCTTGACCGGGCTGCGGATGCGGCGACGCGGGAGGCGTTGACGCTGGTGCTGTCGTCCGGCACGGTGCATATCCCGGTCATCGCGCCGCCCGCCACCTCGGACCAGGCATTGGCCGACCTGCACGCCGCCTTCCTGGCGCTTGCGAGCGACCAGGTCTTCCTCGACGATGCCGAGGCGCGCGGATTTGCCCTGCACATGACCGGCGGCAAAGAGGTCGAGGCGCTGATCGAAGGCTATCTGGCCAGCGATCCGACGGTTCAGGAACGGGCGCGGGCACTGGTGCAGTAGCAAGGCCGCGCGGCCAAAGCCCCGCCAATGGAGGCGTTGTTCATCGCGCTGGGCGATCTGATCGAGCCCTTGCGTCTGGCTTTGCTGGTTGCCGGTGTGGCTTTTGGTTTGATCATCGGGGTCATTCCGGGGCTGGGCGGGCTGTTTGGCCTGACCATCCTGATCCCGCTGACCTATACGCTCGACCCGGTCGCGGCCTTCGCGCTGCTTCTGGGCATGCTCTCCGTCACGACCACGTCCGACACGATTCCGGCGGTGCTGATCGGGGTGCCGGGCACTGTCGGTGCGGCGGCAACCGTGGTGGACGGGCATGCGATGGCGAAAAAGGGCCTTGCGGCGCGGGCACTGGGGGCGGCCTATTCCGCGTCGCTCATCGGCGGGTTGTTCGGGGCACTCCTGCTGGCACTGGCACTGCCGGTCATGCGACCGCTGGTGCTGCTGCTGAACTTCGCCGACCTGTTCGCGATCACTGTCTTCGGATTGATGATGGTTGCGATGCTGTCAGGGCGCGCGCCGCTGAAAGGGCTTGTGGCGGCGCTGGCCGGCGCGCTGATCGCCTATGCCGGGCTTGACCCCTACGAGGGTGCTGCACGCTGGACCTTCGGTCAGATCTATCTGTGGGACGGGGTGCCGACGGCGATCGTCTTTCTCGGCCTTTTCGCAGTGCCGGAACTGGCTGGATTGATTGTGCGCGGTCAGATCCAGGCGCCGGACGCCAAGGAGGATACCGGCGGCATGCGCCGCGGTATCGGCGAGACGCTGCGCAACCTGCCGCTGGTGCTGCGCAGCGGCGGTCTCGGCGCGCTGCTGGGTGCCGTGCCGGGCATCGGCGTGACGGTGATCGAGTGGATTGCCTATGGCGATGCAGCGCGGCGCCCGGGCAAGGGTCCGGCCTTCGGAGAGGGCAACATCCGCGGCGTCATCGCGCCTGAAAGCGCCAACAACGCGAAAGAGGGCGGCTCGCTGCTGCCGACGCTGGCCTTCGGCATCCCCGGTTCGGCACCCATGGCGCTGTTGCTGGGCGCGTTCATGCTGCACGGCCTGGTGCCCGGTCCTGATCTGTTGCGCGACGAGTCTCCCCTGGTGATCTCGCTGATCCTGACCATCGCGCTTGCCAACCTGCTCGGCGCCGGCCTGTGCCTGATGCTGACCCGGCCGCTGGCGCGGCTGGCGCTGGTGCCGGCGCCGGTTCTGGTGCCCGTGGCGCTGGCCTTCGTGGGGCTCGGTGCGTTTCAGACCACGCGAGACCCGCGCGATTTCGTCGTGCTGCTGGTGTTTTCGGCCCTGGGGCTGGCAATGAAGCGCTATGGCTGGTCACGACCGGCATTCACGCTCGGGCTGGTCCTGGGGCCGAACCTCGAGCGGTTCTTCTTTCTGTCCTGGCAGATCTCGGGCTGGTCCTGGCTGGCGCAACCTCTGGTGATCGGGTTGCTCAGCCTGTCGGCGCTGCTGGTCGTCCGCCAGGTCAGTCGGGCCCGGCACGAGCGGCGGGGCGGCAGGGCGACCGAGATGGGACGAGGCGATGCCGTGCTCGGGGTCGTGTTCGCGGCCCTGGCGGCCGGAGTGCTGGCGGCCTGCATGCGCCTGCCCGTTGCGGCGGCTATCTTTCCCGCGTTGGTGGCCGGGCTGGTTCTGGCGGTGATGGCGGCGATGGTGCCGCGTCTTTGGCGCGCGGCCGGCGTGCCGGTCGCCGGGGAGGCCGCGGGCTTGCGCGCCGACCTGCGCTTCCTGATTGGCGCAACGGGCGGCCTGACGCTGTTGATCCTGGGCCTTGGCCATCTCGTGGGACCAGCGGCTTTCATTCTGGTCTCAGCGCTTTGGCTGAAGCGCCCCGGACCCATCGGCGCGCTGCTGGCAGCGGCACTGGCGGCGATACTGTCCTGGGTGCTGTTCGACGCGCTGGCGAGACAGATCTGGCCCACCCCTTGGGCGGCGCAGCTGTGGCAAGCGATGTTTCCGGGCTGAGCCGCCTCGTCGAAGAGCGCGCCGACGCATAAGACAGGTCGCCTGCGCGATCAGGTCGATGGCGCGGGCACGCTCACCAGTGGCGTAGTCGAAGCCCCACCCGGCACAGGGCCCGGCGAGATGGATGGTGCAGGAGGTTCCCCGACGCGGCGCCCGTCCTCGTCGTGCGCGACGGCGGAGACCTTGACGCTGCGCTCGTCGACGATATCCTCGAGCATTACCAACAGATTCTGTCTCAGAATGGATTAGGTGGAGGGGGCAATGTCAACCCCACTGTGTGCTTGCCGTCGATCTTGAAACCGATGGAGAGAGCATCTGGGAGATCGGCTGTTCCGGAGCGGGGCTGACCAAGCGGGTGCACGATGCGGCACTCGAGGCAGACTTCGACACGGCACTGGGAGAACTGGGCCAGCCGTTGCAAGACACCACGCTCGTCGTGGGCCACAATATCCTGGCGTGGGACTGGCCGATCCTTGCCGCCCGCTTGCCTGAACAGACTGCGCCGCTGATCTGGGATACGATGCTGGTGCAGTTCTTGCTGGATCCGCTGGCGCGCTTGCCGAACCAGGCACTTTGCCGATGGTCGTCATGGCCGAGCCTCGCTCCAGAAAGGAGATCCGTGCGTGCAGACATCAACGGAAATCGGCTTGGCGGGTTTACGGTCAGGCGCGACCTGTGCTGTTACACAAACTTCTTGACCCGACCGAGCGCGCTTTTGCTGTAACGGAAATTGACCAAATCTTGCCCAAACCGGGTGCGCATTCTGTGCCTCCCAGTACCGTTTGACCACGCTTTTTGGTGGGGGGAGGTTTTTTCGAGGAACGCCAGTTTTGCCTTGTAATCCCTATGTTTGCTTGGCTATACGCGTCGGTGGAGACGTGGCCGAGTGGTCGAAGGCGCTCCCCTGCTAAGGGAGTAGACGGGAAACCGTCTCGTGGGTTCGAATCCCATCGTCTCCGCCACTATTACTTCCTATACCGTTGAAAGAATTAGACTTTTGTCGTTTTGAAGTTTCGATCCCTAACATTTTCCCTAACTGTTTGATGGGCTTCGAGCACTTTAGAACCATGGACACCATCGAGGTGGGTAGTCTTTCTCCTTCCTCTTGGCGCGCTAGTTCGGGTTGCCGCCGGTTCGTAGGAGATCGTCCAGGCTCACTTCTGGATAACCGCGTTCCTCGAACCGCACCTCGATTGGAGCGCCACGTTGCAGCAACTCCGCCTGTAGCAGGCTGATTGCCCGGGTCGTGTCGCAGTAAACCGCGGGGTTGCCGTCGTCGTCGGCGGCGCAGTTCACGAAGTTGAGGCCGCAGAGATCTTCATCTGAGGGCTCTGGCCCAATGCCGAGCTGTTCAAGTAGCCCTACCGCCTCGCTGCGCGGGGAGTAATTGGCAGCCCAAATCGTGAAAAAGCCATCAAGGGGGCAGGGCTGGAAAGTCTGGTCGCGAGTGAAGCGGCCTTCGTCTATCAGGCGCCAATGGTCGGGCTGCGTCAGGTGACGGAAGCTTCCGGACCCCAGGGTCTGTTCAACGACGTTGTATTTGATCAGGCGCCGGGGATATGGCAGCGCATCGGTGACAATCTGGAAACCGTGCCCTCTGTAGAGATCGGGATGGATGTAGAAGACGCGCCCGGTCTTGGCTGGTCGGACGAGCAGTGGCTCTTCCAGGTGCTGATGATGGTCGAGGATGCGCTCGACCAGCGGGGTCAGGGCGAGGGCGGAAGCCCCCCCGAGAAAATCACGGCGCGACAGCATGGGTGTCCTCCGATAGAGGCAGGCAGTCGCACGTCAGGGGGCTGAACCTGTTGGTTGCCGGATCGGCCACATCTCCCCTTGGGACGACCACCTTGCCGGGTTGGGCAGGTTGGCGAGGGCCGTAGCCCCACTCTTGATGCAGGCCTACGGATATCGGGAGGGAGGCCCGAGTGCAAGCCTTGGGGCTTGGGTTAGACGTGACCGGCCGATTTCAGGTTCAATGCGTGAACGTGTCGAAACATTCTGTCGGCAGCTTTCGGCCCTTAGCCGACACTCGTCAAATTCGCTATTGCTGCGCCGCAGCTTCTCGAGAGCCGCTGCTCAAAACCCACCTAGCGCAGCCCTTCAACCCATTGGGGTTGGACGCCTGCTAAGTGAGAATTTGGTCCCGTGGATAACCGCAAGAACAACCCGTTTTGGTATCGAAGCTGACCACACAGCGCCTGCAACTTTGCGAGATCATGCTCGTCACCGACGGCATTGGTGGATTTCTTCACTTCGACGACCAATAGGTTGCGAAGATTGTGCCCACGCACATGCACAATGATATCCGGAAAAACTCGATTGGTCGTCAATTCACCGTTCTCATCCGGCATCTCAATATCTTTCGGTTCCAGTCCTGGACCCTTGCGATTGTACTCAATATCCACGCTGTACGCCGGAAATCTGGGGCCCATCAGCATAGCCAATCGCCCGCATATAGCACGCTCACCGATGTCTTGAGCTAAGATTTGCCCATCCTGATCGTAGAGTTCCTGTAGGCATAAGCTGACTATTTCATCCAGTTGCTTGCGATCCAAATCTAGCTCTCCAAAACTTGGCTGTTCGAGATGCCACCCAATTAGCGTTTTCTGACTTCCATCACGATCTGGTTGAATTGCCTTTGATCAACTTGATGGAAAAAGGCGTAGTGATGGGCTCGGACAGCATCGCGCACTTCATTATGAGGATGTCCATAGTTGTTCGGTCCAGCTGCAGCATAGCCCACCCGCAACCCTGGCATCGCATTCAATACTTCGTCGCTATGGTTGTGGACTGACCCGTGATGTGGAAGCATTAAGACGTTAGTGAGTCCTGAAAAGCGTCGGTAGTATTTCAGGAAGCTCTTTCGACGGCGCAAACCATCGAGATGCGCGTCGCCCGTGAGCATCCACCCCCCACAATCGGGCCATTCGCGATGGGTGTGCCAATAGGGGTAGCGTCGGCTAATACATATGTCTATTTCCATGCTTTCCGGTCTTATTGGACCGGAGTACAGCGTCATCGAGATCAGGTTGTGATCGGCCCAAATAGCATCATAGCAGTTGCGCAACCTCTCCCGTACCGCCGGGTCCTTCGCTGATTGAGCGATAGCCTTCTTGTCCGTGCCTTTACTGAACTCGGCATCCAGAGCATCATTGAAGGCCTTCATCAAAGCAGCGGAAGGTTTATGGACGTGGGGGACCAATGCCCAATTGAGCTGCCCGCCCGGTGTCATCACAATGAGAGCCGCGCCTGGAAAAACTCGCTGCATCTTTGCGGTACCTTCGCCTGTTTGAGAAACGGGGCTAGTCTCCGGCATAGGTACCGATTCCTTCGTCCATTTCGCGGTGCAGTCGCCATCACCGTCGCCAACCGGATCGTCAGGCACATCCGGACCGTCGCCCCCTTCATCGTCGCTGTTGTCGACGAAAGTGACGGTTTCCACGCCGCGGCTTCCAAACCAACCCGACAGATCGCTAACAGCCTCAACGAGCACTCCCGTCAATGCGCCGCGCGAAACATCACGCGCGATGGTTGCGACTAGAGTTTCCTCATTAAGATAGGGCAAGATCACCTCGCGGACTTTTACCTGTGATAGTAGAAGATCGACACCGTTGACGTGGTCGCTGTCGAGGTGAGAGAGAAAAAGCAGGTCGATTTCGCCGCCTCTGGCGATGGAGCCGACCTCCCGCTTCAACGGATCGGCCTGATTGGAGCCGCAGTCATAGACCCAGCGGAGTGGCTTTTGACCAAGCGTCAGCTCGCCGCAATGCAAGCCGCCCTGACCAACTGCATGCTGCACCATTTTCACTTGCATCTTTCGTCTCCTCTTCAAGGTTTCGATCTTAGTACGGTCACAATGCTTGGCCACTCTTCAGTACTTGATGCCTGTCAAAGGCTTGCCTCCGCCAAATTGGTCGGCCCAAACCGGACATCGACCGAGGATTACAGTGCTGCGGTATAGCTTCACCAAAGAAGACGTCGGCTAAGGGCCATCGTCGAATTTCCCAAGCAACACCTCGGCTCTTGACCTTAGACTCGCCTGGCCATTGCTATCGCCAGAAATCTTCTTTAGTCGATCATGGACTGCTGAGACCCCGCCAAAGAATGCCTCAAGGGTTTCAGGCCTGAGCTTATACTGAACTCCCTCAGACGATGATTCACTCCAACTTTTCATTCTTTCCAGAACATCCAAAAACCCTGTTTCACTTTCCGTTTGTTGTGAAATCCAGCCAAGAGCCCCTTCTTCATCGCCCACTTGGTGCCAAGCAAACATAAGTGACAAGAAGTGGGGAACTTGCAAAAGGTCAGATGGGACTGCTTCGGCCAACCGTTTGAGAAACTCGCCCTTGATCAACTCGAACTCTTCAGCTGAAAGCAAACGATCACCTTCTGGCACGCTCCGTTCCCCTTTAACTCCATGCTCAAAAGTCATCTCTCTAATGATCCCGACCAACCATGCCATGGATTTACCATTTGAATACAGTGTGCGCAGAATGTCAGACCTTAGGTCGAAGTCTGAAACTTGGGCAATCAATCCGAAAACTCCTCGCCGGTTTCCCAGTAGGAATTTAGGTCGCCCATAGTCGGTTTTCGCAAACGGAACCAATTCATCGAGCGCCTCTCCCAAGACCCAAAAGAGGCCTTGGATTTGAGAATCCAGAATGCTGGATCGAGCGGCTAATACACGGTCCAGAAGAACCTCCGCCAGCCTTCCACCTTGAGGTCTCTGGATTTCAATCATTTGGCGGAAGCGGACCAGCGCCTGTTCGGCATCGCTCTCACAGGCACTGAGAAACTGGTTCAAGTCGGGATCACTTACCTTCCCGGATGGGGCTGAAAAAGAGAAATAGTAACGGTAGTGGTTTGGGCTCGCTAGGCGTTTGCACGCGTCAAGCGATTGCAGTTCATCAACGCCAGAAATCGAAAATACTCTGAATTCACTTTCTTCCTGATGCAGTGCCATCATATCAAAACCTGGAAGGTGCTCCTCTAAGGCGTAAACAAACCGAGTTAGATCTTCGCCTTCTCTTTCGATAGCTGCCAGAAGTGATGCACCCATGCGTTCATGCGAACCTGGGGTAATATGACCCCAGTCTCCAACCGCGGATAGATCCGACACGTAGCTTTCAATCCAGTTGAAGAGCTTGCGATTTTTTGCCCGCACCATCTGTAAAAATACCATGTCACCCGGATCTACTTGACTTCGAACAGGCATGAAATTGAGTTTTAAGGAATTTAGAACCCTAACAACGTCACGAGGGGTTTCGACAAACTGACCACACCAATTGTGAAAAACACCATCCAGCCTGTCAGTGGCCTCAGAGCTCATGTCCAATCCTTCGAGCAATTGTAACACTTCGGATTTCAACCAACTGCGAAGATCAAAACTCATGGCCTTTGGAACTTTGAATGATGCTTGAACCACCTTTTCGAGATATGCTCTGCCATCTGAAATTCCGATTGCTCGCTCAATACTCCCCGCCAACACATCAACATCATAAGCCAAAACATAAGCCACGTTCGGAAAGTCTGCGACGGCTTTGATCAAGCGCAGAACTTCCGCAGCTTCTGTTGGCTCTAACCGGTCAATGTCGTCCACGAACACGATGATCGGGTGATTAAGTCTTTCAAGTTTCTTTCTTAGATCTTCATTGAGTTCTCCCAATGACCTTTCTGAGAGCTTTGCAGCCTTCCCACTACTTCTTCTTAGAACCCTTGCGGCGATCCCCGCCCATGGTAGCCCTCCTGCTTCCGCAAGATCAGCAAGGGCCGCCAATCCAGACGAGACCTGCGCATACCTTCCCAATATCGCTTTTGTTTCTTCCCTCTCGGTGGCTGGCACGGACTTTAGGATGACCGGCTCGAGATCCGAAAAAAGTTGTGCCAATAGCTCGTTCCGATTACCGACCAACCATGGGGCAAACCTTACTACTCGCGGGCCGTCCTTCTGCCCAATCATTTCTTCCAAAGCTAGGTTGACCAGCGAAGATTTACCCGATCCCCACGCTCCCTCCACTCCAACGACAAAGCCACGTGACAAATCATTTTGTACGAACGACGAAGCGAGATGGCGTGCCATTTCCCCAAAACCAAGCCTGTCGCTTTTGGTCGCCTTGAGTGGTGTATCGTCAATCATTGGTATGCTTTCACGCGCATCTGACCAAACCTGTCCGTCGTTATTAGAGTTGGACGACAGCCCGATTTGATCATTGGAGGGTCTGGTTTGTTTGTGTGATTGATTATGCTGCTTGTATTTGACCTTACAAGCGGCATTGTCGGACTTCCGGATAACTGTCTGCCGTCGAGGAGGTGCGCACTGAGCAGGAGGTACTGAGCCCAGTCAAATTTGGTTTGGCCGATCTTGTCGAGGACACCCCCCAAAACTGTACGCGTTCTTCATGTTAGTCCTGCATCCACTACTACACGGACCTGGTTTGGCCAGCCTCGACGCACATCATCGACTACATCGCACCTCGCCCGTACAGCATGTTTACAATTTCCGCCCCACACCAAAATCCTTGTATGTGAAACTAGCGGCGGCCAACGTCCGCTGTGAATGGATCACCTTCATCATCTCGTTCCTGCAGCGAATGGCTGCATTCCGCCCTGATTGAAAGGGCCAGGACTGCGGCGGCAATGAGCAATGCCCCGAGCTGGCCATCAATGCAGACCAGGGAAATCCGCCCGCTCCTCCGCCACAACGCTCTAGGTTAGCCGGTTCGATGGGACGATTGACGCGGTTTTCCAGTGCCCCGCCTTCGGCGCGTCGTTGCGCCAGGCACCGGGTCGCTCAAGCTCCCGAAAGAGCTTCTCCCTCAGCTCCTCGTACTCGTCACCCATCAGCAGCCATCTGCGCTTGGACATGCCCTTGGGTGGCGGTGCCAACGGCCCGTAGATGTCCATGCCGGTGCCAATTACCTTCCTGATCTTGCGTAGCTGACGGAACATGCGCTCGCGGGGGCTTTCGTGCTGGCTGAGATAGCGCAGGTCGTGGCATTTTCGACAGGCGAACTCCTTGACGCAGTAAAGCACTCCGCAGCGCCGACTACAGCGGGGGCAGAGGAACCAGCGGCGCATGCCGCCAAAGTGGACCGGAGTTTCGACCAGATGGACCCGCTGGCGTATGTTGCCCCAGCCTGCGTAGAGGGTGAGCTCGAGATGGTCGCCCAGGCCGACTACGATTACGGGGACGTCGAAGCCGCCGGGTGTCGTGCCGACGGTGATCGGGCCTTTCCCCTCGTGCAGGCCGGCGTCAACCACGTCCTTGATCCGGAGCTGAAGGCTGTCTTCGACGACCAAATGGGAACCTCTTGAGCGCATGCACGCATCCTCGAAATCAATTGCTATAGTATAACACCTCTGATTGCTCGGCAACGCCACTTTACTCGGCTATTCATTGCGTTTGGGTTTGCTGCGGTGGGGTCACCATCGGGCCCACCGAATAGGTCCCACCCAGGCATCTTGGCGGCTCCGCCGCATGGACGCGCGCGGCGCGGTGTTGAGGGTGCAGGGGTGACGGGGTGAAGTTGCCGGAAACTATGGAAGAGATGATGCTGTATATCTTGAAGATATACCCTTTTTTCCATTCCAGTTTTTTGGGGGTTTTACCCCTGCACCTCTGCACCCTGAGGGACGGCACACCAACCCGAGAGCCACCACGAAACGGCGAGAGCGACACCGACCGCGTCGCGAGGTGGGGGTCCCCCAGCCAACTGCACGCGCCACGTTCATTTGTCCACCACATGCTTTCTAGCCTGCTTGGCCTCCAGCGCGAACAAGGCGGTAGTGTTCAGTTCCGATGCGAGAGGCGGAAGCAGCCAGCCCCTGTTTTTCCCGCTCTGCGCGTTCACGCAGACATATTGCCCGGCAGCGTTTTTCACCACGAGTTGGCCGCCACGTAACTCCGCCATTCCCGAGGTTAACCACTGGCGCTTCGGAGTTGCGCCGACGGTTTTCAGATCCTTCTCGTGCGGCGCCCGTGCGCCGGGCGGCATCACCGCGGAGTAGATCTCTGAGGCCGTCTTCCTCGGCTCGCCATCCTTCGGCCCATGCCCCCAAGCGTAACGACCAACAATCCGCTCTTCGATCTCGGTGCGAACGCGGTACTTGTCGGCGTTGATCTTGAGAATTTCTTCTTCCTCGGGCTCAGGCCACCAGGACTCTTCGGCTCGGTAACGATGCCATGCCTCGGCCCAAAGCTGCGTCAACTCGTGATCGGGCAACGCCAGCTCCAGCTTGCCAACCGTCAGCGGGATGTAGCGTCGGTTTCCGGTCTCATCCGCGAGAAAGCTTTCCTCGTTCACCGTGCCCACGAAGACCGTGCGGCGACCGTACATCGAGGCCTTGTGGGCATAGGGCGCCCTGATCTCGTCCCGGCTTTGCGACAAGAAAGCCTTCTTGTGCGCGACGGCGGACTTCCCGAAGGTGGCGTCAAGTTCACCAAGCTCGACGACCCAAGCGGACAGCACCCCCTTAACGCTATCTTTTTCGGAGAGGTTCAGGACCTGCCCCTCCCGATAATACTGTCTGAGCGGTTTGGGTAGGAGTTTCTTGAAGCCCTTGGTCTTTCCGGCGCCCTGTTCGCCCAGGAGCACGATCACATACTCGAAATGGGCCTCGATATCGGGGTTCTGGGCCCGGGCGACCTCAGCGTGATCGGCAGCGGCACAGGCCTGGATCAGGAAAACGCGCAAGGCAATCTGTGCCACCTCGGGATCGCTTGCGTTGAACTGCTGAGCCAGCAGCCCGATCCGCGCGTTGCCGTCCCACTCCAGGCTGGAAAGGTAGTCTGTCACCGGGTTGTAGGACCTCCCGTCACCCAGCCCCAGCAGATGGTTGTCCAGGTTCGGTTTCGGCATGCTGTTTAGCGAAGCCAGACCAACAAGCTCTGAGAACAGCCGGTTTTCCGCGTTGTCTCCCTCGCCGGGGATCTCGGGATGCTCCCACTCCATGCGCTTGGTGATCTGGTTGTACCTGTACTGGATTCCATAGCGATCCAAAATATGGGCTAGATTGGCCGGGTGGTCGACGACCTCCAGTCGACCATTCGCCTGCGCCCGCAGCTGCGGAAAGGTTTCCGCGGCCAAGGGCGCGCCTAGACCTTGCGGGAGGAGGCCTTGGCCGAATTCGGCAGGGTCTTCTTCGAACCCCGCGACAGTGGCGTGGCTTTGACGCCGCACCCGGGCCACCTCAGAACGCAACTCCCGGCGGCTGTTCCCCAACCCGAGGGCGCGTGCCGCCTCGGTCTCGACCGTTCGGGTCTCGATGTCAGAGAGCTCGGACAGCGCCACAATTTGAACCACGACCTCGCGCACCGACCCAGCATTGAGAATGGCCTCAATCGCGGTCCGTTCGTCGTAGCGCATCTTGTAGAACCGGGAGCCGTGAGCGAAGCTGTGCACCCCCGGTCCGCGGCCCTCATTCCAGTAGGACTTGCCGACGCAGCGACTACCGCCGTAGTCCGGCTCGACAGGATCCAGGCAAACCCTCTGATCAAACCCTTCACCCGCAGGTGACAAGAGCTTGGCAACCTCGACGATCTCACCGCCTTCAAACACCACGACGTCTGGGGCCAAAAGGATCCCTCCTTCCAACCTCATGCTAGCGGCACGGGCAGCAACCGAGCGCACAACGCCCCGGCCGACCATTTCGGTCACGATTTCGGATTTGCGCGACACGCGCACGCGCAGGCGATCAGGTTTGAGCTCAGCCTTTGCTTGAGCGCCATTGCACGCCGCGTCCCGAGCATCTCCCGGCGACAGTTCGGCGGTCGCTGGGTCGAAGAGCTCGGAATCCTCATTCAAGATCAGGTGCACATCGAGGGTTTTCCGAAGCCCCGGCCCGAGCGTGGCTGTTGGATAGTCGGGTTGTGTGGGTCGAGCAAGAGCTTGATCGGCGAGGCTCCGCAACAGGGTGTCTCCGCCCCTAGAGACGAACGCAAAGCAATACACCCCGCGGGCCCAGCAGCGGGTGTGGATCGCCTTTAGGATCCGGGGTGTCTGGCTCGCATCTAGTGTCGGCAGCAAGATACGCCAGCCCCCAGGACCTTTCAGGAGTTCACCATCCTCCTCCCGCTTGATCATGCTGCTAGAACTAGGCATCACGAGCACAGGGCAGCCCTCAGCCTCTGGCAGCGCACGGCAAAGGGCATCCACGACCTCTTGGGCAGTTTGAAAAGCCGGCACGCCCTCAGTCGGGGCGATCGCCTCAACCTCTGCGGCAGACTTCACGTCTACATCGATGCTGATGAGTCCAGGTCTCTGGCGGAAAGACAGGTAGTTCTTTGTTGCGGCAACGACGTCTCCCCTTCCTGGTTGGCCAGATATGCGCAGTTGATCCTCAGGAACGACGCGCGCTTCGGTGATCGCGGGATCGAACGTCCCCGACAGGAACATCTTCGTCGGGTTAGCCGACAGCCGGTACTGGAAAACCTCAGCTGCAGTTGCAAAGGTGCGGTTCTCCAAGCGCCCCTCTGTTGCCCTTGCCGCAAGCAGTGTTTCTTTTTCCACACCGACGCAGTCCGCCGAGAGAGAAAGTTTCTTGCCCACCGGCTCGCGATAGACCACCGCGCTCACAAGGATCGGATCATGGGTTGCGGCGCCGCGCTTATCGTACATTGTCGGTTCCCCCACAACGCTGAGCCAGCTTCTCCCCGATCCATGTGCGTAACTCCCGTTCCGAGAAGTAGTTGCAGCGGCCGATCTTGGTGGGAGCGGGGAAACCCCCGTGCTCAAGGAGCACATAGATCTGGCTGCGGCTGATGCCGACGAGTCTCTGCGCCTGAGTGAACGGCAGCAGTCGATCTGCGGTGACTTGGGTGTCCGTGGCTTCCATGGTACAGCGTCCTTGGCTCTTCGGGTGTATGCTGCTGAATATCCATGGAAATGGATGCACAATGGAAGGTCAGGCAAAGTTCCTTTTCGAATTCTGCCTGACTGCAACTCACAAGCGATCGGCAAATCAACCAATTCATTCAGCAAGGTTTTGAGCGCCGACGACACCAGCGCGCCGGCAACTGGCGCGCGGCCTCACGGCAAATGCCGACGCCCACGCCGCCGATCTGGCAAATGTCGTCATCGATATTCGGGCTCACGGCACGAGACGCAGCCCGTCATGGCCGCAGAGCGAACCAGCGCGCTCTCCTGACGTGGCGCGGCGGGCGATGGCATGTCTCCAGCGTCAGAAACCTGATCCACAGGGTGGAGCAGGCCGGTTGCGGGATCAGGTGGGCGACGCCCTCCCGCACGAGGGCTGCGACGCAGCGGCTTCTCGGTCGCTCAACGCAAAAGGCGCGCGATCAAGGCAGACCGGGAGATCGGGCAGGATGTACCGAATACCGCGACTGCTCACCGCGCATCCGGACCGTCATTTCCGGTTCACAGTGTCTAAGAGCGACAGGGAACATTATCGGATTCCCACATTGGACGGAACAAGATGGGAAGTCCTTTTCTAAGTGGTCATGGCCGACGCGCCACCGGGAAGGAGCAGGGTCAACAAAAGGATTGGAGAACCGCTGCGGGCGCGTTTACAGTACCGACGGGCTTTGCAATTGGATTGCCGGACAACAGCGCGGATTCGGATCAGTTTTCAGGAAAGGTCGATCAATGAGAATAGTCATATCGGCATGTTTTCTGTGTCTGGCGGGCGCCGCGCTGCCGGCATATGCGACCGAGTACGCAAGGCTCGATGGCTGCGATGCGGAAGCGGGGATAGGGATCATCACCTATGGTCGCCTCACCGGCCTTCGCGTTGAAGATCTGAATGTCATCACCGACATATGTTTTGATCGGGTGAACAAGACCATCATGTCCGCGGAATCCGCAACCGGCCTTGTCCTGACCGAACAGGGGCCGATCGGAGAGGAATACCAGATCATTTTCGATCCCAACCTGCCCTTTGGGCGCGAATCCGTTTCGGTGTACGCCACCACGGCGAGCCCGTTCGACGAACACGGCGAGTCCATGATGCAGATCACCCAGGAGATTTCGTGGCTGAAAGCCGAAGAACACAGACCCCTGGATCGGGCTGGCTGGCTGACCGGCTGGCTGAAGGGGTTTGTCGGGGGCGAGACCTATGCTGGCGCGCTTGCGACCAGAACCTATGCGGTCGGCGGCAGCGTGTTCGTGACAACGACTGATGGCGAAATTCACAATCTTTCAGGATTGGGCTTTGCTCTTGGCGGCGCGATCGAGATTCAGAACGACAACGCGATCGGACGTCTTTCGACGCCGCCTGAAATGTCCTTTGTCAGCAATACAGACCTGAGCTTCCGTCTGGTCAATTCTGGCGGCGTGTTGAACGGCGACGGACAGTTCTCGACCCGCAACCCGGTTCTGGCAGGCGCCACCCCGCTGACATGGCAATCACTCCAGACCGACATCACGACCCTTGTCGGCCGGGCCGTCGGCCCGGGCGGGCGCGAATTGCAGATGGTGGCCGAGATGTCCGGCACCGCCACGCGCTTTGACGGCGGGGTCGTTCCGATCACGATCATTCTGCAATTGGCAGCCGAGCGAAGATAGCATCCTTGTGGCAGTTGGTGGAAAACCGCCCGCAACAGCTTCTGCGATTGGAAAACCACAAGGGCGGTTTCGTAGCTTCGGGCTGTGATCAATTGCAGCCCGTTCCGCTACTTTCGGACAAGCCCAGAAATCTTCCGTATCCGTCCGGCTACGCAGCACTTGACGCCTATTGCGGCGTCCAATTCCAAGGGGCGAGTTCGTCGATATGGTTGA
>JBLWUQ010000017.1:0-58874 GCA_048268845.1 Maritimibacter sp.
CAACCCCGCGACCGCGCCGCTGGGCGGCCCGGCCAGCATGGCGTTCCTCGGTGACAGCCTGTGCGTGACCAACCTCGACTTCTTCGGGCTGCTGCCGCCAGACAAGACCAACACCATCGTCTGCAAGGCCGGCGTTCTCGGGCAATAGCCGGGTTCGCCGGCCGGGATAATCACGGCCCCGCCCGACGGAACTCGGGCGGGGCCGGTTGGCGGTGCGGCAGGGCTTCAGCTTCGCTGTGAGACCAGACAGCCGCCCAGCACCAGATCCGTGACCTGATCGGCAAGCTCGTCATAGTCGAGCGGCTCGTCTTCCTTGTCCGTCAGATAGCGCAACTGGCTGGCGTGAAGCGGGGTTCTGCCTTGCAGGATCGCGCTGCGCAGGCACCAGCACTCCAATACTGACTGACAACACATCAGGAACAGCCGCTTGCGAGCCGTTCTTGAAGTGTTTCAGTATAGGAAGAACCCAAATGGAGCGGGCGATGAGATTCGAACTCACGACCCTAACCTTGGCAAGGTTATGCTCTACCCCTGAGCTACGCCCGCGTCCTTGGGTGAGGCCGAGATAGGAGAATCCGCCCGTGGCTGCAAGGGAAAAGTGCTTGGGCCGTTGAAAATTTCCCGCGCCGGCGCCAAGGTCAACCTGCCGCAGTGCAATCCGTGCGGCGTCCCCTAACTCAAAGTGATGAAATTGATTTCATGGCGTCCGTGCCCAAGGGAGACTTTGCGATGACCCATATCATGATCCTGGGCGCGGGCTTTGGCGCGCTGACCGCGGTGCGCCGGATCCGCAAGCTGCGTATCGAGGCCCAGATCACCGTGGTTGCGCCGTCAAACCACCTGACCTACCTGCCGTCGCTGATCTGGATGCCCTCGGGGCTGCGCAGCGCGGCCGATATCGACGTGAACCTCGACCGTTTCTTCGCCCGCGAGAACGTCGTCTGGCACAAGGGCCGGGTGGTCAACGTCACCGAGGGCGGGCGCGTTGTCGAGACCGACAGCGGCACGCTCACGAACGACTACCTCATCATCGCGACCGGCGGGCGCTACATCAAGAAGCTGCCGGGGATCACCGATCACGCGATCATCCCCTGCGAGGGCGCGGCGATGGGGCAGGCGGTGCATGACCGGATCGCGGCGATGACCGGTGGCACCATCGCTGTGGGGTTCGGCACCAACGAGAAGGAACCCAAGGCCGTGCGCGGCGGGCCGATGTTCGAGTTCCTTTTCGGGATCGACACCATGCTGCGCAAACAGGGCCGGCGCGATGCCTTCAAGCTGGTGTTCTTCAATGGTGCTGCCCGGCCCGGCAACCGGCTGGGGGAAAAGGCCGTGGACGGGCTTCTGGCCGAGATGAAGCGGCGCGACATCGGCATCCATATCGGGGCCAAGCCGACCAGGATCGAGGCCGACCGCATCGTCACCGAGCGCGAGGAGATCCCCGCCGACCTCGTGCTGTTCATGCCGGGCATGACCGGCCCGACATGGCTTGACGCGTCCGAATTGCCACGCTCCGAAGGCGGGTTCGTGAAGGCCGATGCGAAATGCCGGGTCGAGGGGTGGGGCCAGACCTATGTGGTCGGCGACACCGGCTCATATCCCGGCCCCGAATGGCTGGCGAAACAGGCGCATCAGGCCGATCTGCAGGCCGAGGCGGCGGTGGCGAACATCCGTGACGAGATCGCCGGGCGCGCACCGGGGCATGACTTCAAGGCCGAGCTGATCTGCATCGTCGATACGATCGACAGCGGAATCCTTGTTTTCCGCAACCCGCGCTTTTCGCTGTTCCTGCCCCGGATGCGGCTGATGCACTGGGCCAAGCGGCAGTTCGAACGCCACTACCTGCGGGCCTACCGGCGCTAGGGTCCGCCCGGCCGACGCTTGCCGGGGCCGATGCGGCTACATGATCGGCGCGCCCAGCCGGAACGTCGCCTCGGCCATACGCCGGGGCAGTCTCGGCCGTTTGAGGCCGGGAGTGCAGTCGGCCTCGAGCCCGGCGAACCAGCGGGCGAGGGTGGCGACGTGTTCGGGGTCGTAGATCATCAGGGCGGTCTCGAAGTTCAGATACATCGAGCGCACATCGACGTTGGCCGAGCCGGTCCAGGCCATGTCGTCGATCAGCATCGCCTTTCCGTGCATCATGCCGCCGTGATAGCGCAGGATCTTGCAGCCGGCCTCGTCCAGCTCGCGCAGGTAGGCGCCGCGGGCGAAGTCGGCGAGCGGCTGGTTCGACTTGACCGGCACCAGGATGCGCACGTCGCGACCCAGCCGTGCGGCCAGCGCCAGCGCGTGGTTGAGCTCGTCCGTTGGCAGGAAATAGGGCGTCGCGATCCAGAGCCGGTTCCGGGACGTGTGCACCGCGTGAACCAGCCCGTCATGCAGCGCGTCCTCGTCGTGGTCGGGGCCGGAGCCCACCATCTGAAGCTGCGCGGTGCCGTCCTCGATCGCCTCGACCGGTTCGGGCCAGCGTTCGCGGACATGCGTGACCTTCTCCCAGTCCGCCTCAAAGACCTCGCAGTAGCGCTGCACCACCGGGCCACCGAGGGTATAGCTGATGTCGTTCCAGCGCGCGAATTTGCCGGGATCGCCCTGGTAGACGTTGCCGACATTGCGCCCGCCTGCCCAGACCTGCAGCCCGTCGACGATCAGCATCTTGCGGTGGTTGCGCAGGTTCATCCGCACGGTTGCCAGCCGCTGGATCAGGGGCGCGAAGAAATGCACCTCGCCCCCGGCCTTCTTCAGCACGTTCAGCGCCTTGTAGGGCCGCCGCCAGGTTCCGATACCGTCGAGGATCAGACGGACCCGCACGCCGCGCCGGGCGGCGATGGCCAGTTGCGCGAGGAAATGCCGGGCTTCGGCGTCGGTCTCGAGCCGGTAGAGGATCACGTCGATCCGCGTCTCGGCGCTTTCGATGAGGCTGCAGAGCGCGTCATGCGCCTCCTTGGCGGTGAACTCGAAACTCATCGAATTGCCCGCCGTGCCGGGCGGCACGCCCAGGTGGCGAAGTTTCTCCTCGAACGGGTCCAGCACCGGAAGATCGCCCGCGGGCTGATAGTCCATCGCGGTGTAGCCCGCCGCCCATTTGCGCACGCCCAGCGTGAAGAACAGCGGCACCCCGAGATAGGGCACGGTCAGGATGAACATGATCCAGGCCAGCGCCGATTGCGGACTGCGGCGCTGTTGCAGCACCCAGATCACCGCGACCCCGACTACGAGGACGCCGACAAAGATCGCCAGTTGGGTGAGATACAGGCTCATCACGCCCCCGTTTGCCCCGGTTTTTGCCCAGTGTTCGCACTGTCGTTGAGAAGCCCGAAAGACTATGCCGGTTTTGCCCCGCGGTTCAATCCCCCGAAGCGGGACGGGCGGGATGACGCGGGCGATCCGGGGCTGGCGGTGGGTTGCACGGTTCGCAGGCCGCCTGCGGATGAGGCCGGGCAATGAGTATTTGCTGCCAAGATGAAGATGGATGCGCGATGCGGTTGCGCCGTCTGGCAATGCGCCGCGCCATGCGATAAACGCGGGCGAGCAGCGCGAAGGAGCATCCATGGCACGCATCCTCATCACCTCGGCCATTCCCTATATCAACGGGATCAAGCACCTCGGAAACCTCGTTGGCTCGCAACTGCCGGCCGACCTCTACGCCCGGTATTCGCGCGCGCGCGGCAACGAGGTGATGTTCATCTGCGCCACCGACGAACACGGCACGCCGGCCGAACTGGCCGCCGCCAAGGCGGGCAAGCCGGTGGCCGAGTATTGCGCCGAGATGCACCAGGTGCAGGCCGAGATCGCGCGCGGTTTCCGGCTGTCCTTCGACCATTTCGGGCGCTCGTCCTCGCCGCAGAACCACCGGTTGACGCAGCATTTCGCGGGCAAGCTGGACGAGGCCGGGTTGATCGAGGAGGTCAGCGAAAAGCAGGTCTATTCGGTGGCCGACGGGCGCTTCCTGCCGGATCGCTATATCGAGGGGACCTGTCCCAACTGCGGCTATGACAAGGCGCGCGGCGATCAGTGCGAGAACTGCACCAAGCAGCTTGACCCGACCGACCTGATCGAGCCGCGCAGCGCGATTTCCGGCTCGACCGATCTGGAAGTGCGCGAGACCAAGCATCTCTATCTGCGGCAATCGGCGCTGAAGGACCGGCTGGCCGAGTGGATCGAGACCAAGACCGACTGGCCGGTGCTGACCACCTCGATCGCCAAGAAGTGGCTGCATGACGGCGACGGCCTGCAGGACCGGGGCATCACCCGCGATCTCGACTGGGGTGTTCCGGTGAAAAAGGGCGAGGCCGAGTGGCCGGGGATGGAAGGCAAGGTCTTCTATGTCTGGTTCGACGCGCCGATCGAATACATCGCCGCCACCGCCGAATGGGCCGAGGCGCGCGGCAAGCCGGACAGCGCGTGGGAACGCTGGTGGCGCACCGACAAGGGTGCCGACGATGTTCGATATGTGCAATTCATGGGCAAGGACAACGTGCCGTTCCACACCCTGAGCTTTCCCGCCACGATCATGGGGTCGGGCGAGCCGTGGAAGCTGGTCGATTACATCAAGAGCTTCAACTACCTCAACTATGACGGCGGCCAGTTCTCGACCTCGCAGGGCCGCGGCATCTTCATGGATCAGGCGCTGGCGATCCTGCCGGCGGATTACTGGCGCTGGTGGCTGCTCAGCCATGCGCCGGAAAGCTCGGACAGCGAATTCACCTGGGAGAGTTTCCAGGCCGGCGTGAACAAGGACCTGGCCGATGTGCTGGGCAATTTCGTCAGCCGCGTGACCAAGTTCTGCCGCTCGAAATTCGGCGAGGTGGTGCCCGAGGGCGGCGCGCTGGGCGAGGCCGAAGAGGCGCTGATCGCGGACCTCACGCAACGCATCCGCAGCTATGAGGCGCAGATGGAGGCCATCGAGGTGCGCAAGGCGGCCGCCGAGTTGCGCGCGATCTGGGCGCTGGGCAACGAATACCTGCAAGCCGCAGCGCCGTGGTCGGTTCACAAGACGGACCCCGACCGCGCCGCCGCGATCATCCGGCTGATGCTCAACCTCATCCGGGTCTATGCGGTGCTGTCGGCACCGTTCATTCCTGATGCCGCCGCCGCGATGCTGGCGGCGCTCAGGACCGAGGACGACAGCTGGCCCGACGACGTGGAAGCCGCGCTGGAGGTTCTGCCCGCGGGCCATGCGTTCGAGACGCCCGAGGTGCTGTTCGCCAAGATCACCGACGAGGACCGCGAGGACTGGCAGGCGCGGTTCGCAGGCAAGAGGGACTGAGGCCGCCCGTTCCGGCGGGGTCGGGCGTTTCAGCGCCGGGTTGATTCAGGTCAAGGTTCTCCGTTTCCGATTGGTAACAAGTTACAAACCAATCAGGAGCGGAGGAGGCCACCATGGGTTTTTCACGACTGCGCCGGGCGCGGCGGGCGGTGCTGGTCGCTGCGGTTGCCGCCCTGAGCGCCATCACACCGGCGCTGGCCGACTACACGCGCGGTTGCAATGCCGAGGTCAGGTTCGTGCCGCAGAACGCCAGCCAGACCTTTCTGGTCTACACCTTTTCGGTTCACAGGACAGTCGATCTCTATGCGCAGGTCAACCAGGCCCGACGCATTGCGCGCGGCGAGATCATCAATTGCCTGCGCGACCATTGGGACGCGCGCAACGAGGTGACCGCGCCGCCGCGCTGCACCGACCGGCCCCGCATCGACTTTCGCGACTATCCCTTCGCCAGTCTGGAACAAGAGATGACGCGCGCGATGTGCAACGCCAACCCGGACGCGCGCAACATGACGATCGGCATCGAGGTGCATATCAGCGGCCAGACCGGGTGCTATTTCGGGGGCGACCACGATCCGGTGGTGATCGCGCAGAACGTGCGGTTCTACTGTTTGCGGGCCGTTCCCGGCGGCGGGTCAGGTGACGACGAGGCCCGCGAGGAGGACCGCGACGAGGCCCGCGAAGGGGAGCGGGGCGACGAGCCCGCCGAACCGCCGGCAATCGGCGATGCTGGCGGATGGGAGCGCGTCGACCGCGACGAGGACGAGCCGCCCGTGGACGAGCCGACGTCCGACGATGCCCCGCCAGCCACCGCGCGCTATCTGCCGCTGCCCAACATCCGGCTGCCGGGCAATGACCTCTACCTGATCGAGCTGGACGCGCCGAACTGGCTGCTGTGCCGCCACGCCTGCACCGAGGACGACCGCTGCGGCGCCTGGACCTATCGCCAGCCCAGCGCGGGCTCGGGCCCGATCTGCCTGATCAAGAGCCGCGCCGGGGTGCCGATCCCGGATACCTGTTGCCGGTCGGGGGTGAAGCAATAGTCCCCCGGGGTCTTTCGCGTCCCCGCGCCCCGGCGTAGACAGGGCGGGATCGAACCGGGGAGACGTGGATGGGCCTGTTCAGCGAAGACGAGTTGGCGGCGGCGACCGAGGTGGTCTATGGCCAGATGCAGCCGACGCCGCAGATCCTGTGGCCGCAACTGGGCCGGGCCTTGGGCTGCGAGGTGGTGGTCAAGCATGAAAACCACGCCCCCACGGGCGCCTTCAAGGTGAGGGGCGGCATCACCCTGATCGACTGGCTGCGGCGCGCGCACCCCGAGTTGCGCGGCGTGGTGACGGCGACGCGCGGCAATCACGGCCAGAGCCAGGCGCGCGCGGCAACGGCGGCGGGGCTTGAGGCGCGGATCTATGTGCCGCGGGGCAATTCGGTCGAGAAGAACGCGGCGATGCAGGCTTACGGTGCCGAATTGGTGGTGCATGGAGCGGATTTCGATGAGGCGAAGGACGAGGCGATGCGGGTCGCGGCCTCGGGCGATTATTTCGCCGTGCCGCCGTTTCATACCGAACTGGTGCGGGGTGTTGCGACCTATGGTTATGAGTTGCTCAGCGCGCACCCGGACCTCGACACGGTCTATGTGGCGATCGGTTGTGGCTCGGGGATCTGCGGCGTGATCTCGGCGCGCGATGCGCTGGGGCTTGATACCAAGGTGGTCGGCGTGGTCTCGACCGAAGCCGCCGGGGCCAAGCTGTCACTCGAGGCGGGGCGGTTGATCGAGACCAACTCGGCCGCCACCTTCGCCGACGGCATGGCGGTGCGGGTGCCGGTGCAGGCGGCGTTCGACATCTACTCCAAGGGGGCCGACCGGATCATCGCGGTCACGGACGACGAGGTCGCGGCGGCGATGCGGCTATATTTCACCGCGATCCACAACCTGGCGGAGGGCGCGGGGGCGGCACCGCTGGCGGGGTTGATGCAGGAGCGCGAGGCGATGGCCGGCAAGAAGGTCGGCGTGATCCTCGGCGGCGGCAATATCGACACGGGATGGTATCGCGATGTGCTCGCCGGCGCGGTGCCGAAGGTCTGAGCCGCGCCAGATCGCCTCGGCGCTTTGCATGGCCGGGCGAAGTCGTTACACTCGGCAAAACCGGCGGTGCCGGGCAGCGCGGGCAGAAAACCCAAGGACAGGCATTGGTGACGGCCTTCAACCTGAAACAGCATCCGATACGGATGACCGGAGCGGACAAGCATGATCTGCGCACCCAGTTCGGCGTCATGCCTTACCGGATCAAGGACGGCAAGCTCGAGGTCCTGCTGATCACCGCGCGCGACAACAACCGCTGGATCCTGCCGAAAGGCTGGCCGATGGACGGCAGCACCCCCGCCGAAGCCGCCGCCATCGAGGCTTTCGAGGAGGCCGGCGTCGAGGGCAAGGTGTCGCCGGTGGTGCTGGGGTTCTACTCCTACCGCAAGTCGGTGAACGGCGACGACCTGCCGATCGTGGTGACGATGTTCGCCATGCAGGTCGAGCGGGTTCTGAAAACCTGGCCAGAGAAGAACCAGCGCAAGCGCAAATGGGTCAGCCGCAAGAAGGCGGCGGCGCTGCTGAAAGAGCCGGAGCTTGGCCAGATCGTCGGCGGGTTCGATCCGCGTCTGCTCAAGGGCTGAGCCGCCATTGCGCGAGCCGGGCGCGGTGGCTACATGATGGGCAGGTCAATCGGGACACCGCAAAAGATGATCCGCTATACGCTTCAATGCCCTGACGGACACCGGTTCGAAAGCTGGTTCCAGAACGCCGATGCCTGCGAAGGCCTCGCGCGGGCCGGGCATCTGGCGTGTCCGGAATGTGGATCGACCGAGATCGGCAAGAGCCTGATGGCGCCGCCGGTGCGCCCGGCGCGCAAAGGCTCGGCCGAAGGGTCGCGGACCGAACCGGATGGCGCGCCGTCCGATCTTGCCCGGCTGAAGGCGAAGATCGAGGCCGAAGCCGATTATGTCGGCGTGCATTTCGCCAAGGAAGCCCGCGCGATCCATGACGGCGACGCGCCCGAGCGCGCGATCTATGGCGAGGCCCGGCCCGCCGAGGCGATGCGCCTGATCGAGGACGGCATCCCGGTCGCGCCCTTGCCCTTCATGCCGACCCGCAAGACCAACTGACGCGCTGTTTGCGCCCCTTGCCCTTTGACGAAACCCGGCCTAGAAGGCGCGGGAAATGCACCGCGGGGACAGGGCGTAAATGCCAATTCTGGTGATGAAATTCGGCGGCACCTCGGTCGCCACGCTGGACCGGATCGCGCGCGTCGCCAAGCGGGTGTCGCGCGAGGTCGCGAACGGCTACGACGTGATCGTGATCGTCTCGGCGATGGCGGGGCGGACCAATGAACTTGTCGGCTGGGTCGAGGAAACCTCGCCGATGTTCGATGCGCGCGAATACGACGCCGTGGTCGCCTCGGGCGAGAACGTGACCGCCGGGCTGATGGCGCTTCGGTTGCAGGAAATGGACATCCCGGCGCGAAGCTGGCAGGGCTGGCAGGTGCCGGTGAAAACCAATTCGGCACATTCGGCCGCGCGGATCGAGGATATTCCGACCGCCAACATCGCCGCCAAGTTCGCCGAAGGCATGAAGGTCGCCGTGGTCGCGGGCTTTCAGGGTGTCAGCCCCGAGGGACGCATCACCACGCTGGGCCGGGGTGGATCGGACACCACCGCCGTGGCCTTCGCCGCCGCCTTCGGGGCCGAGCGCTGCGACATCTATACCGATGTCGATGGCGTCTATACCACCGACCCGCGGATCTCGGACAAGGCGCGCAAGCTTGACAAGATCGCCTATGAGGAAATGCTGGAACTGGCCAGTCTTGGTGCCAAGGTGTTGCAGACCCGCTCGGTCGAGCTGGCGATGCGCTTCAAGGTCAGGCTGCGGGTGCTGTCGAGTTTCGAGGAATATGACCCCAATGCAGGCACGTTGGTCTGCGCCGAGGAGGAAATCGTGGAACAGAATGCCGTAGCCGGTGTGGCCTACAGCCGCGATGAAGCAAAGATGACCCTGATCTCGGTGGCCGACCGCCCCGGCATCGCGTCCGCCATCTTCACGCCGCTGGCCGAGGCCGGGGTGAACGTCGACATGATCGTGCAGAACATCTCGGAGGAAGGCCGCACCGACATGACCTTCTCCTGCCCGACCACTCAGGTGGCGCGGGCCGAAAAGGCGCTCAATGCCGCCAAGGACCGGGGCGAGATCAACTTCCATGACCTCGTGGCGGACGACGCCGTGGCCAAGGTCTCGATCGTCGGCATCGGGATGCGCAGCCAGACCGGCATCGCCGCCAAGATGTTCTCGGTGCTGGCGCGCGACGGCATCAACATCAAGGTGATCAGCACCTCCGAGATCAAGATCTCGGTGCTGATCGACCGCAAATACATGGAACTCGCGGTTCAGGCCCTGCACGACGCGTTCGAGCTGGAGAAAGCCTGAGCCGCAGGTCGGCGAATTTCCGCACGGATTCAAAAGACTGGCCGATGTCCCTGATTTCATGGGGCAGGGGGTGCCGAGGGCATGTCTGATACCCGTATGGCGCGAAACCGCGCATCCGCTGCGCAACCCTCGATCACAGCCGCGTGCGAATATGCGTGGAACTCCCGTGCCGATGCCTGCATTATGCGCGCAGGGAACAAGGGATCGAAACGCACATCATGGTGGATACCACCCACGAAAGCGACAGCCGTAAGCTGCTCGGACGCCTGCGGGACGCCCTTGCGATGGAATCGGCGGGCCAGGAACGGCTTGACCGGGTAACCGACATCATCTCGGAATCGATGCGGGCCGAGGTCTGCTCGATCTACCTGCTGCGCGATGCCGAAACGCTTGAGCTTTGCGCCACCGAGGGGCTGAACCCCGAAGCGGTGCACAAGACCAAGATGCGCGTGGGCGAGGGTCTGGTGGGGCGGGTTGCGCGCACCAAACGCCCGGTCAACACCGCCGACGCGCCGTCCGAACCCGGTTTCCGTTTCATGCCCGAGACCGGCGAAGAGGTCTATTCCTCGTTCCTCGGCGTTCCGATCCAGCGGCTGGGCGATATCCTCGGCGTGCTGGTGGTGCAGTCGAAAGAGGCGCGCAAGTTCTCCGAGGACGAGACCTACGGCATGGAAGTCGTGGCGATGGTGCTGGCCGAGATGACCGAGCTTGGCGCCTTCGTCGGCGAGGGCGCGGCGCTGGCGGCGCTGCACCAGCGCCCGGCGACGTTCCAGGGCGGGATCGGGCAGGAGGGCACGGCGATGGGCCATGTCTGGCTGCACGAACCGCGCGTCGTCGTCACCAACCTGATCGGCGACGACCCCGAGGAAGAGACGCGCAAGCTGCACGAGGCGGTCGAGACGCTGCGCGGCTCGGTCGATGAATTGCTGGCCACGACAAGTACCGTCGACAAGGACCAGATGCAGGTGCTCGAAGCCTATCGGATGTTCGCCAACTCCAAGGGCTGGCTGCGCCGGATGGAGGAAGACATCGGGCGCGGGCTGTCGGCGGCGGCGGCGGTCGAAAAGGAACAGAGCACGACGCGCGCGCGGATGTCCGAGGTGCCCGACCCCTATCTGCGCGAACGGCTGCATGACCTCGACGACCTGTCGCACCGGCTGCTGCGCATCCTGACGGGGCAGGGCACCGCGACCGGCGCCGAGATGCCCGAAGATCCGATCCTCATCGCCAACAACATCGGTCCGGGCGACCTTCTGGAATATGGCCGCAAGCTCAAGGGAGTGGTGCTCGAGGAAGGCTCGATCGCCTCGCATGCCGCGATCGTCGCGCGCGCGCTGGCGATCCCGCTCGTGGTCCATGTCGGTCCGATCAGCACCGAGGCGCTGAACGGCGACCTGATCCTGGTCGACGGCGAAAGCGGCGTGGTCCATCTCAGGCCCGAGGAAACCGTCGTCACGGCCTTTCGCGACAAGATGGCGATGGAGGCCGAGCAGCAGAAACGCTATGTCATGCTTCGCGACAAGCCGGCGGAGTCGACCGATGGCGTGACCATCGAATTGTCGATGAACGCCGGGCTGATGGCGGACCTGCCGTCGCTCGAAAGCTCCGGCGCCGAAGGGGTGGGGCTGTTTCGCACCGAGCTTCAGTTTCTCACCCAGTCCAAGGTGCCGCGCCGGGGCGAGCTTGCGCGGCTCTATTCGCGCGTTCTGGACCGCGCCGGCGACAAGAAGGTGGTGTTTCGCACCCTCGATATCGGGTCCGACAAGGTGCTGCCCTACATGAAGCCGACGGACGAGCCCAACCCGGCGCTGGGCTGGCGCGCGATCCGGCTGGGGCTGGACAAGCCCGGCGTGATGCGGATGCAGCTTCAGGCGCTGATCCGAGCCGCGGCGGGCCGCTCGCTCGACGTGATGTTTCCGTTCATCGCCCAGCTTGAGGAATACCGTCAGGCGCGCGAGATGCTGGTGGCCGAGGTCGAGCGTGAACGCCGGCTGGGGCACATCCTGCCCAGGAAAGTCCGCATCGGCGCGATGCTCGAAACCCCCAGCATGGTCTTTGCGCCCGATTCCTTTTTCCGCGAGGCCGATTTCGTGTCGATCGGCGGCAACGACCTGAAACAGTTCTTTTTCGCCGCCGACCGTGAAAACGAACGGGTGCGCCGACGCTACGACACGCTCAACATCTCGTTTCTCAACATGATCGAGATGATCGTGCGCCGCTGCGAGGAGGCCGGCACGCCCTTGTCGTTCTGCGGCGAGGATGCCGGGCGGCCGATCGAGGCGGTGTGTTTCGCCGCCCTCGGGATGCGGTCCCTGTCGATGCGCCCGGCCTCGATCGGGCCGGTCAAGCACCTGATCCGGCGCACCGATCTGGGTGCGCTGCGTGCCGTGATCGACGAGGCCCGCGCCTCGGGGGCGCAATCGGTGCGCCCGGCGGTGCTCGAGTTCCTCCTGCGCCGTCCGAACGGGCGCTGAGCGGCAAAACGTTCGGCCCGTTAGGCGCGCGTTAACGCCTCTGCGCCAACATCGACCTGTCCAACCTGGGAGGGGGCGATGATTCTGGTTCTGGTCTTTGTCGGGTTCATGGTCGGCGGTGGCGCTGCCGCGCTGATGCTGGCGGGGGGTGCGGGTATGATGGGCTCGCTGCTGGCCTATATCCTGTTCGGCACCGCCGCGGTCTTCGCCGTTGCTGTCGCCTGCGCGCTCGGCCCGGTCCTGCGCCCGCGCGACCACGGCCCGCCGCCAAGGGTGATCAGTCTGCGCTGAACTGGCGCACCTTGCCGGTGACGCCGGCCCAGGCACCCGGCACCAGCTCCAGCCCCAGCACCCGGTCCGGGTTGGTCGGCGGCGGCATCTCGACCTCCGCAAGCTTCTCGAAGCCGAACCGGCCGTAATAGGGCCGATCACCGACCAGCATCACCCGTTCCCAGCCCAGTGCCGCGGCGCGCGCGACACCCTCGCGGATCAGAAGCCCGCCCAACCCCTCGCTCTGGCGCGTCGGGTGCACCGCGACCGGGCCAAGCAGCAGGGCAGGGTGGTTGCCGACCCGCACCGGCCAGAACCGGATCGCGCCGCCAAGGATGCCCTCGGCGTCGCGCGCGCACAGCGACAGACCCGCGACGGGATCGACCCCGTCGCGCAGGCGATAGGAAGACAGCGCCTCGCGCCCCGGCGCAAAGCACAGGTCGTAAAGCGCCTCGACTTCCCACCAGTCCGCCGGCTTTTCCTCGTCGAGCCTGTACAAGCGCCTTGTATCCTCTGGCATTTCGGCTGGAAACGCCCGTAGCATGACGCTAACACCGGGGCAAACCGAGAAAAGGAACATGACCGATGTTCTACCGCCCCGAGAACGGCCACGGACTGCCGCACAACCCGTTCAACGCGATCATCGCGCCGCGCCCGATCGGCTGGATCTCGACACGCGGCAGCGACGGCCATGACAACCTCGCGCCCTACAGTTTCTTCAACGGTGTCGCCTATGAGCCGCCGCAGGTGATGTTCGCCTCGACCGGGGCGAAATCCGACCGGCTGCGCGGCAAGGATTCGCTGGGCAACATCGAACAGACCGGCGTTTTCTGCGTCAACGTGGTCGAGGAGGAAGCGATTGCCGAGATGAACGCGAGCTCCGAACGTTTCGCCTTCACCACCGACGAGTTCGCCGCCGCGAAAGTCACCAAGGCAGCCTGCACCACGATCGCCTGTTCGCGCGTCGCGCTGGCGCCGGCCGCGCTGGAATGTCGGCTGACGCAGGTCGTCCAGATTGAGGGCGAAAGCAATTTCGTCGTCTTCGGCGAGGTGACGGGGGTGCATCTGCGCGACGATTGCCTGATCGACGGCAAGTTCGATATCACCCGTTTCGGCATGGTCGCGCGGCTGGGCTATCGCGACTACACGATCGTGCGCGACGCATTCGAGATGATCCGCCCCGACGACTGAGCAGACAACCAGCCGTTGTCATGATTGTTGCGCGTCCGGTTCAGGCCCGGCGCCAGACATGCATCACGTCGCCGCCAACGGCGCGGGTCTCGGCGAGGGTGAAGTGCGGCGCCTCGGCCAGGCTGGCGACCCCAAGAGCAGAGATCGCGGGCCGTCCTTCCGCCCCGAGGGCAAGCCCTGCGGTGAAGCCGATCAGCGTATCGACCAGCCCCGCCGCCAAGAGCGAGGCCGCGAGCGCGCCGCCACCCTCGCAAAACACGCGGGTCAAGCCACGTTCGCCAAGCGCGGCGAGCGCGGCGGCAGGGTCGATCTGGCCATGCGCAACCGAAACCGGCAAGAGCTCTGCCCCGAGCGCGCGCCACGTCGCGACCGCACCGGGATCGGCGTCTTTGCCATGGACCAGCCAGAGCGGCACGTCCCTTGCGCTGGCCGCAAGCTGGCCGCCTTGCGGCAGGTCGAGCGTGCGGCCCAGAACCACCCGAACCGGCTGCCTCGCCGCGCCGATGCCGCGCACCGTCAGGGCCGGGTCGTCGGCGCGCGCGGTGCCGGCACCGATCATCACCGCGTCATGGCGCATCCGAAGCGCGTGAACTTCGCGTCGCGCCGCCGGGCCGGTGATCCATTGGCTTTCGCCGCTGGCGGTGGCGATGCGGCCGTCGAAGGAACTGGCGAGTTTCAGCGTGACCGCGGGGCGACCCGCCGTGACGCGGCTGAGAAACCCCGCCTGATCGGCGCGGGCGGCTTCGGTCAGAACGCCATCGACCACCTCGACCCCGGCACCGCGCAGAAGGGCGATGCCCTGGCCGTTCACCCGCGGATCGGGGTCAATCAGCGCCACCACCACCCGCGCGATCCCGGCAGCCACCAGCGCGTCGGCGCAGGGCGGGGTCTTGCCGTGATGGGCGCAGGGCTCGAACGTGACATAGGCGGTTGCGCCCCGCGCGGCTTCGCCAGCCTGCGCCAGCGCCACGACCTCGGCATGGGGCCGTCCGCCCGGTTGCGTCCAGCCGCGCCCGACGATCCGGCCGTCCTTCACGATCACGCAGCCCACCGCCGGGTTCGGCCAGACATGGCCAAGACCCCGCCGCCCGAGCGACAGGGCCAGCGCCATGTATCGGGTGTCGGTCACTGTTCCTCTTCGACCGCGGTGCCGGGGCGCAATTCGCTGACGAACTTGTCGAAGTCATCGGCGGCCTGGAAGTTCTTGTAAACGCTGGCAAACCTGACATAGGCGACGGTGTCGATCCGGGCCAGGCTTTCCATCACGATTTCGCCGATGGTCTTGGAGGGGATGTCGGTCTCGCCGAGGCTTTCAAGCCGGCGGACGATGCCCGAGATCATCTGGTCCATGCGCTCGGGTTCGACCGGGCGCTTTTGCAGCGCGATGCGGATCGAGCGTTCCAGCTTGTCGCGGTCGAACTCCTCGCGTCGGCCGCTCGACTTGATCACCACGAGGTCGCGCAATTGCACCCGTTCGTAGGTGGTGAAGCGGCCACCGCAGGCCGGACAGAAGCGCCGCCGCCGGATCGCAACGTGATCCTCGGCAGGCCGTGAATCCTTGACCTGTGTATCAACATTTCCGCAAAACGGGCAACGCATCCCGATCCCCTTCTCTTGCCTGTCACCTCTGATCGTGGGTCTTGGCCCACTTATCCACAGGCACTATAGGGGCAAGCATATAATTTGGGTAGAGGCAAATCCGCCCTACCAGATAGGGCGCAGATCGCGGCCCGTGCCGCCGCGCCGGCGGGAAGTGGCCCATCGGTGAAATGAAGCATGGGATGGTGGCCGCGCCGTGCGATGCTGCGTCATCATGACCAGGAGGATGACATGAGCATTGCACGAGTAACCGAGATTTCCGCCACATCGACCGTCAGCTTCGAGGACGCGACCAAGGCCGGCATCGCCCGTGCCGCCGACACCCTGCGCAACGTCCGCTCGGCCTGGGTAAAGGAACAACAGGTCCGGGTGGCGGACGGCAAGATCACCGAATACCAGGTCAACCTGATGGTGACCTTCGTGCTCGAGGACTAGGTTCGAGCGGCGCTGCCGTGTTGAAAGAATGAAGCAGCCGCGCTGTTTTCCGACCCTCCGGCCCGAGGTCGCAGGGGGCGAACGCGCGGGTGCCGGTGATGCGCGCCGCCCGCCGGTCGGGCGGGCGGCGTGTATCCTGGGTCAGGCGGCTTTCGGTTCCAGCGTATAGCCGCTTTTCACGAGCGCGCGCAGGGCCTTGCGGCTCTTGCGGACTTCGCTTTTGCGCACCGCCTTCCATGCCTCACGGCGATCGTCCTTGGTGGCCTCGGGGTTGGCGGCGCGCCAGTCCAGACGCCACCGGCTGAACGCGAGCAGCTGCGCCGCCTTGCGTTCCAGTTTGACCTGATCCGGAGTCAGTTCGGTTTTCTTGGTTTTTTCAGCCATTTCACATGTCCTTGATCTCGATAGGCACGGCCTCATCGTGCGGCGCGGGCGATCACCCGCCGAGCCATGATACATCACGATCCGCCTGTGGATAAGTCTGAAAAACCTGCCTGAATTAATGTGGGCGAAGCGTGATCTTCCGGCATCATCCCGTCGCCGCGTCACCCGTGCAGCCGAGCAACATCCACCGAGAAACGCGCCCGATCCGCGTGGGTTTCATTGCTTTCGGCGCAATTATGTTAGTTAATGATAACGTATAGATTGATCAACAACAACGAACAACACGGAAGGGGCTCTCAAGATGTTCAAGCGTATCACACTCGCCGCCGCGCTCGCCCTTGCCCCGGTCGGCATGGCGCAGGCGGGAAGCCTTCAGGGACCGGTCATCGTTGCGGTGCCGACGGCGGTTTATGTTGATCCGGGCCGTGACTGGTCCGGCGCCTATTTCGGGGTCAATGGTGACATCGGAAGGTTCGACCTCGTCGGTTTTGCGGTCGGTGAAGACTACTACGGCCTCGGCGTTCACGCCGGCTATCTCGCCGACATGGGTGATTTCGTGGTCGGTGCAGAAGTCAGCTACGAATACATGACTGAGCCTAACCTCCCCCTGCCAAACACCCTTCACCGGGTTGGCGGCGATCTGATCCTGGGCTATGACGCGGGCGATTTCCTGCCGCACGTCACGGCCGGAGTGGCAGGCTTTCGGCCCACCGCCGCTGGCGGCACTTGGGAAATGGGGTGGTCGGCCGGTGCCGGTGCTTCGGTCATGGTCACCGACAACATCATGCTGACCGGCCGCTATCGCTATACCTACTACGACGGGATCGGCCCCGGTATGAACTCCCACGCCGGCAAGCTGATGATCTCCTACAGGTTCTGACCTCGAACCGGACAGGACAAGAAAGGGGCGCCTTGCGGGGCGCCCCTTTTTTCATGCCGGAACCGGTGAGGGGCGCCCGCAGGCGCCCGATCCATGTCACTGATCGAGAAACGACCTGAGCTTGCGCGACCGCGACGGGTGCTTGAGCTTGCGCAGCGCCTTGGCCTCGATCTGGCGGATGCGTTCGCGGGTGACCGAGAACTGCTGGCCGACCTCTTCGAGCGTGTGATCGGTGTTCATCCCGATGCCGAAACGCATCCGCAACACACGTTCCTCGCGTGGGGTGAGCGATGCCAGCACGCGTGTCGTGGTTTCCTTCAGGTTTTCCTGAATGGCTGAGTCCAGCGGCAGGACGGCGTTCTTGTCCTCGATGAAATCGCCAAGCTGACTGTCTTCCTCGTCACCGATGGGCGTTTCAAGGCTGATCGGCTCCTTGGCGATCTTCATCACCTTGCGGACCTTCTCGAGCGGCATCTGCAGCTTTTCGGCCAGTTCCTCGGGCGTCGGTTCGCGGCCGATCTCGTGCAGCATCTGGCGGCCGGTTCGCACCAGCTTGTTGATCGTCTCGATCATGTGCACCGGGATACGGATGGTGCGGGCCTGATCGGCGATCGAGCGGGTGATCGCCTGACGGATCCACCATGTCGCGTAGGTCGAGAACTTGTAGCCGCGGCGGTATTCGAACTTGTCCACCGCCTTCATCAGCCCGATATTGCCTTCCTGAATGAGATCAAGGAATTGCAGGCCGCGGTTGGTGTATTTCTTGGCGATGGAAATCACCAGACGCAGGTTCGCCTCGACCATTTCCTTCTTGGCCTGACGCGCCTCTTTCTCGCCCTTCTGGACCTGCTGCACGATGCGGCGGAACTCGGGGATGTCGACGCCGACATATTGCCCGACCTGCGCCATCTCGGTGCGCAGCTCGGCGACCTTGTCGGCGGAGCGTTCGATGAACCCCTGCCAGCCGCGGCCGGGCTTTTCGGCCATCCGTTCGAGCCAGGTCGGGTCAAGCTCATAGCCGCGATAGGCCTCGACGAATTCGTGACGGTTGATCCGGGCCTGGTCGGCCAGTTTCACCATCGCGCTGTCGATCACCATGATCCGGCGGTTGATGCCGTAAAGCTGGTCGACCAGCGCCTCGATCCGGTTGTTGTGCAGGTGCAGCTCGTTCACCAGTTCGACAACCTCGGAGCGCAGTTTCTGATAGGTCGCCTCTTCCTTTTCGGTGAATGACCCGTCTTCGTTCAGCGTGGCCGACATCCGCAGGTCCTGCATCTCGCTGAGCATGATGTAGTCGTGCGCGATCACTTCCAGGGTTTCGAGAACCCGTGGTTTCAGCGCCGCCTCCATCGCGGCCAGCGACATGTTGGCCTGATCGTCGTCGTCGTCGTCGTCGTCATCGGTGCTGATCGGGTTGCCGTCGGCGTCAAGCTCCGGCGTGTCCTCGGCCTTCTTGGAGGTTTCGGACGTGGCAGCGGAGGTGTCGAGCCCGTTCACCACCGGCTCGTCGCCGTCTTCTTCCATCGTGCGCCCGAAGGTGGCGTCGAGGTCGATGACGTCGCGCAGGAGGATGTCTTCGCTCAGAAGCTCGTCGCGCCAGATGGTGATCGCCTGGAAGGTCAGCGGGCTTTCGCACAGCCCGGCGATCATCGTGTTGCGGCCGGCCTCGATCCGCTTGGCGATGGCAATCTCGCCCTCGCGCGACAACAGCTCCACCGAGCCCATCTCGCGCAGATACATGCGCACCGGGTCATCGGTGCGGTCGAGCTTTTCGTTATCGCTTCCCGCAAGGGTCAGTTCGCGCGCGGACGAGGTCGTGACCACGTCGGTCGAGCCCTTCTGATCGTCGTCCTCGGCCTCTTCATCCTCGATGATGTTGATGCCCATTTCGGACAGCATCGACATCACGTCCTCGATCTGCTCGGACGAGGCCTGATCGGGCGGCAGCACCTGGTTGAGCTGATCGTAGGTGATGTAGCCTTTCTCGCGGGCCTCGGCGATCATCTTCTTGATCCGGGCCTGACTGGTATCCGAGGATACCGGCGTATCGTCCTGCGAGTCGTCCTTGGTGGTTTCGTCGTCGTCGTTGTCTTTGACGGCCATGCGGCGTTCCCTTGCTCGTTGGGTCTCTGGGTCGGCGGCGGGTGATTCGCGAATCAAAACCCCGAATCAGTGATTCGCCAACCCGTTTACCCCGGTTTTCCCAAGAATTCCTGCCAAAAGCGCACGCTCATTCCGGTTTGCGCGCAGATTTGGCATAGTCGATCTGTTTCAGCAGCGCTTCGAGCGCATCCTTTTCCTCCCGCGCGATGAGCACACCGTTGTCGGCGCGGTCATAGAACCCCTTGTCCTCGCCCTTGCCGCGCGCCGCCGCCTCGCGCGCTTTCGCCGCTTCGCCCAGACGCCAGGTCAGACCTTCGTCGGCCAGCGCGGTGATATCCTCCTGCGCGTCGGCCACTTCGCGCCGCGCGCCACGGGTTGCGTCGAGCTTGGCCAGTTCCTCGGCCAGACACATCGCGGCAAGGTCGGCATCGTCGGCGCGCCGCAGCGACGGCGCTATCTGCACATGGTTGAGCGCGAAGAGTTTTTCAAGCAGGTGCGGCCCGGCCTCCTGCGAGATCCGCTCGCGCAGGTCCGCGCAATGGTCGTGGGCATGGGTCAGAAGCAGCCGTTGCAGCTCGCGGTGGTCGTCGGTCGCCATGTCGATGCGTTCAAGCGCGGTCTCGAAGGTCTCGATCAGCGCGGGGTGGGTTATGAGGGTGGCGAGGATCACCGCCTCGCGCAGAACCTCCTCGACCGCGCCGATACCTGCGGTGGCCAGAAGCGTTCCACGGGTTTCGGCCATTGCCGGGGCGGGGGGCGGATTGCGCCAGCTGCCGGGGGTCCAGGCTTTGCCGCTGCGCCGGGGGGCAGCTCCGGCAAACAGCGCGCGGCGCAGCCCGGCGATCTCGGCGCGGTAATGGTCGCGGATCGAGGGGTCGGCGATCTTGCCGATCACCGCGCGCAGGTCACGGTCGAGTGCTGCCTTGCGTTCCGGGCTGTCGAAGACCTTGCCTTCGGTCTCGCGCCGCCAGAGCAGCCCGACCATGGGGATCGCACCTTCGACCAGCTTGCGCATCGCGCCCGCCCCTTGCGCCTTGATCAGGTCGTCGGGGTCCAGCCCCTCGGGCATGATCGCGAAACGCAGGCCCTGGCCGGCCTCGAGCAGCGGCAGCGCGATGTCGATCAGCCGCATCGCCGCGCGCAGCCCCGCCGTGTCGCCGTCAAGTGCGATAACGGGTTCCGGCGCGATCCGCCACATCAGCCGCAACTGGTCCTCGGTGATCGCGGTGCCAAGCGGCGCGACGGTGGCGTGAAACCCGGCCTCCGACAGCGCGATCACGTCCATGTAGCCCTCGGCCACGATCAGAGGCTGGCCCTTGCCCGCCGCCTCGCGGGCGTTTCGGAAGTTGTAGAGCGAGCGGCCCTTGTCGAAGAGGTCGGTCTCGGGTCCGTTGAGGTATTTCGCCGGCGCGTTGGGGTCGAGCGCGCGCCCGCCCAGCGAGATCGCCCGCCCGCGCGCATCGCGGATCGGAAAGATGATGCGGCCGCGAAACCGGTCGAAGGCCGGGCCACCGTCATCGGGCTTGATCGCGAGGCCGGCGGCGACCACCAGATCCTCGGCGATGCCCTTGTCCTTGAAATGGTTCAGCAATCCGTGACGCGCGTCGGGAGCGAAACCGATGTCCCAACGGTCCTGCGCATCCTGTTTCAGCCCGCGCCGGTCAAGATAGTCCCGCGCCGCGCCGCCCTGTGCGGTCTTCAGTTGCAGCCGGTAGTGCTGCACCGCCTGTTCCAGCACCTCGGCCAGTCGCGTGCGCCGGTCGGATTTCTGCTGCGCTTGCGGATCGCGCGCCGGCATCTGCATCCCGGCCTCGCGGGCGAGGATCTCGATGGCCTCCATGAAGCCGACGTTCTCGGTCTCCTTGATGAAGGAAATCGCGTCGCCCTTGGCGTGGCAGCCGAAGCAGTAGTAATAGCCCTTTCGGTCATCCACATGGAAAGACGCGGTTTTTTCCTGATGGAACGGGCAGGGGGCCCAGAGGTCGCCCTTGCCCTGGTTGGACTTGCGCTGATCCCACACGACCTTGCGCCCGATCACCTGCCCGAGGCTGGTGCGGGTGCGCAATTCGTCAAGAAATCCCGGTGGAAGCGACATGCACGATATATGGCATCTCGGCGTCGCAAGTCCAGCCGGACGGGGCCTCAGCGCCAGAGATGGGCGTAGGACGCGAGCGCCCCTTGTGCCTTGGCGAGCAGGCGCAGGCCGAGACCGTCGCGCATGTCGATACCGCTGGCGAGCCGGTCCACCGCCACCTCGACCGGGCAGATCGTGCGCGTCACCGGGTCGTAATAGCGCGGGTAGTCGATGAGGGCCGCATGCGCCAGCGCAGTGATGTCAGGCCGCGCCCGGCGTCGGTCGGGCACCCAGCCCAGATCGGTGGTCAGCCCCCATCCGGCATAGAGGGGCGCGCCAAGGCAGGTGACGGGCTTGCCGCGAATGAGCGCCTCGAACCCCATCAGCGAGGTCATCGTCCAGACCTCGTCGCAAGCCTCGATCAGGGCGACCGGGTCGGCGTTGTCGGCGATCACATCGGCCAAGCCAAGCGCGACGGCCGGCTCGATCCTGCCGGGGCGCAGCCCGATCTCGACGTCCGGGTGCGGCTTGTAGACGATCACCGCGTCGGGGTTGGCATTGCGCGCGGCCTCGAGCAGACCGACGTTGGTCCTGACCCCGGCGCAGCCCAGCAGGATCGAGGCGTCGTCCTCGACCTGTCCGGGAACGAGGATGCGCCGGCCTTCGGGGAGCTTGGGCATCTTGCCCGACAGGTTGTATTTCGTCAGCCGTGCCTTGATCAGCCCCGCGACCAGCCGGTCGGCTCGGTTGCGGGCGACTTCGGGCAGGCCGGTGGCGGCGGCGATCAGCCGCTCCAGCCGGCTTTCGCGGGTCGGGTCGTAGTAGATGCCGAGGTCGTCGACCACCAGCGACAGGGGCGTCACCAGATCGGCGCCGAGGCCGCGCGAGCGCAGGAAACCGTCTTCCACCCGGCGCAGTCTGACGCCCGAGGTGTCGCCCAGTTCGATCTCGTGACTGGCCCAGACCAGCAGGCTGCGTCCGGTCTTGCGCGCGCGGTCGGTCGCGGCCTTGCCGTTGCGAAAGATCAGCGCCTTTTCTGCCCCGAACACCCGGTTGATCGCCCGGCGTTTCCACAGCCGCATCCCGGCGGCGACATGGCCGTGCCGGTCTTCGTGCGCGGCGCGGGCGCGGGCCTCGAGCGTGGCGATGACCTGCTCGACCTCGCATAGCCGGTCGTGAAACGGGTCATACCAGGTCGGGTAGAGCATCATCGCGCCGGCGAAAAGCTGGTTGCGGGTGAGCTTGCGTGTGCGCCGCGCCACCGGGTTCTCGTCCTCGGTCAGCCCCCAGCCGGAATAGAACGGCTGGCCGAAAACGCGGGGGCGGTGGCCGGCGATGATCGCCTCGAACCCCATGCCGGAGCTGACGGTATAGACCGCGACGGCGCCCTGCATCAGCGTCCATGGATCGACCGGGTCGGTGATCAGGTGGACCTGCCCGGTGGCGTCCTCGGGGCCGAAATGGCCGCTGCGATGACCCGCCATCGTCTCGGGGTGGGTCTTGACGTAGACCGGCAGGCCGGGGTGTTCGAGCTGGGCGGCGACCAGCATGTCCTTGAAGGTGCCCGCATCCGCCGCGCCCAGCCGGATCGAGGCGTCGCCCCGGGTCTGGTCGATCACCAGCACATAGGGCGCCTCGGGCATCGGCAGGTCGCGGTCGAAGGCGTTGTATTTCGACACATGCGCGCGCGCTATCCAGGCCATCGCGTCGCGGGCGCGGTTCAGAAGGGCTGAATCGTCAAGCGGATGAGTGGTCAGGAGCTCCTCGAGATCGGAGGGCGTGCTGCTGTCGAACGGCAATCCCTTGACGGCGGCCTGCAGGCCAAGCGGCGGCTCGCCTTCGCGCCCGGTCAGGACCGAGCGGAGCAGCCAATCCTCGAACCGGACCAGCGTCGCGCCGGTGCGTTGGGCGATACGCTCGCCATGGATCGCGAAGGGTGAATTGCCCCAGACGCCGATGAAATCATTCGCGTTCGGTATGCCACGCGTCCAACCGCGCATGACCGGCCAGCCGGACAACTCGACAATCCGCCTGATCCTCGGTTCCTTGCCGAATACGGTGACATAACTGAAAAGCCGCCGGGGGGTTTCGCTCCCGGCGGCGTTGGGGTCGTCCGGTGGCGATGGCTTCACGGGAGGAGGCCGGCTGTCGTTGCTGCCGAGGCGAGCGAATCCGCCGCGCCCATGGTGGTCGAGAAGGCGGTGATCAGCTTGGTCCACTGCACATAGGGCGCCTCGGTCACATATACCGTGTCGCCGTCGCGGACCACGAAATCGCGGGCGCGGAACATGCCGTTGGGCTCGGTCAGGTCGAGCACGTAGATCAGGCGCTGCGCGCCGATCAGGTCCGAGCGGCCCAGCACCACGTTGGCGATCTCGGCGGGTTCGTTGCGGAAGATGAAGACGCCGGTGGGGTCGGCCACCAGCGAATTCAGCCCGCCGACCTGCGCGATGGCTTCGAGCGCGGACAGCGACTGGGTCTGGAACTTCACCCGCGTCTGCGTGCCGGTGGCGCCAAGCGCGGTGTAGGACCGGGTATCTTCCTCGACCAGGATGCGGTCGCCGTTGCGCAGCGCGATGTCTGCCTCGGGGTTCTCGAACAGGTCCTGATACCAGATCTTGCCGGTTTTCGAGCCGCGGATGATCTTGACCACGGCAACCTCGGCCGGGACCGCTACACCGCCTGCGCGCGCCAGCATGGCGCCCAGCGTCCTTGTCGGGCGCTCGATCGCATAGACGCCCTGACCACTGACCGCGCCGGTGATCGACACGGTGGCGCCGTCGCCCGCGAGCCTGCGCACCATGACCTGCGGGTCGGGTGTCTGGGTTTCGAGTTTCTCGGTGATGATCCGGCGGATCGTCTCGGGCGAGTTGCCCGAGGCCTTGATCCGGCCGGCATAGGGGATGAAGATGAAGCCGGAGCCGTCGACCTGCACCTCTTCCAGCGCGGCTGGCGCCCCGGCGGTGGCGAGGATGCCTTCCTCGACGTTTTCCCAGATCGACACGCCCAGCACGTCGCCGGGGTTGATCGTGTCGGACCCGACGACGCCGGCGTTGACAAAACCGCTGTCGAACCCCAGCGCCGGCACCACTGCGGTGGCACGCGTCACGTTGTCGTCGACCGCAACCACGAAGGCGTCGCCTTCCTGCTGCACGGAGCCTCGGAAAATCTCTGATTTGTTGGGGCCGGAGCGGGGCAGCATATCGCAGCCTGCAACGCCGATAACGCAAAGCAACAGGGCCGCGTGGCGCGCCCATCGTGTGCCAATATTCTTCACTGCTCGGGCTCCTTTGTGGAGTTCTGCCTCGATTTTTGTGTCAAACTACCGGCGTTGCGGGGAAAAATCCAGTCTCGCGTGCCGTGGCGGCTATTTCACCAGCCGCAACTGTTGCCGTGGTGCCGCTGTGCCACGGCTGAGCGCGTCATAGGGATCGTCGGGCGACAGCATCATGTCGACGACCTGGCGCAGAAGCTGGCGCCGCCCGACCGCCGAATAGAAGCCGCCCGGAATCTGCGAGGTCTCCAGCAGATAATTGCGGTATTCGCGGTAGGCGCGGCCATCGGGGCGGCGCGGATGGGCGAAGAACTCGGGCAGGGGCTGGGTCGAGACGAACTCGGGCTTGTCGTAGACCGCCGCCCCGAAGACCTTGAGCGGCAGGCCGCGCCAGAGCACCTGTTGCGCGGCGGTGGAATTGACCGTCACGGCGCTGCGGGCATGGTCGAGCAGGCGCGCGAGCTTGCCGCCGCGCACGTAGTGGATCCGGCCTTCGACCCCGTGTTTGCGGGCCATGAGCTTGATCTCGCGCCGCAGGTTCACCCGGCCTTCCTCGAGCGGGTGCGCCTTGAAGACGAGGTGGTGGTGCTTCGGCGCGCCCTCGGCGAAGCCTTCGATCACCACCGCCAGAAACTCGACCATGGTCGAGAACGGCGAGTGCATCTGGAAGCTGGAATCGTGTTCGAGCTGGAGCGGAACGAGGTGATAGGGAAAGCCGCCATACTTGATCTGCGCGGTGGCGAAGATCCGGTTGGCAGCGAGCGCCGGCATGAACACCAGCCGGCGCAGGTAGAGCGCGAATTCCCGGCTGGCCGGCACGACCCGGTGCGGCCGGTAGCCGCGATAGCGCTGGTTCAGGAAGATCACGAACCAATGATAGAGCGCGCCGTAAAAGACGTGCTGGCGCATGTCGCCCCAATGCGCAGGCGCCTCGGGCACGTCGGGCTCGTTGTCGGCCAGCGCCTTCTGCATGTCGGCGACACTCATCGCCATCAGCCGCGAATTGCCGTTCGAGCCGCCGCGTTCATAGGTGACCCAGTAGGGCCGCAGATAACCTTCCTCGAAGACGTGCACATTCAGCCCGCGCGCCTTGGCGATGCGGATCGCCTCGGCATGGATGAAGCGGGTGTCGCCGTAAAGCACGAGGTCGGTGGCGCGTTTTTCGTCCAGGAGGCGCGCAAAGGTGTCGGGCCACTGCGCCTGATCGTCGGTGAAGGCGACAAAGCGGCGCCTGTCGGGCCAGAAGACCTGATCGCCCATGTTGAAGCCGACGCGCCAGACCTCGGCGCCCGAGGCGCGCAACATTCGGCCCAGACGGGCGAAAAATGGCCCGTGCGGTCCCTGCAAGAACAGGAAAACCCGATCTGTCCCGTCGATCCCGGTCATGCGCCTCGCTTCTCCGCGTTGCCCGCGGCTGGCCCCTACTTGGACAGGCCGCGCCGGTTTGTCACGCGTTTTGCGAGTGTCGCAAGCGCCTGCGGCACTTTCATGACGCCGCAGGGGCCGGTTTCGGGCGCGAATGTGCCGCTGTCGCGGGCAGGATCGCGGCAAAAGCTCAAGGATCGGTGAACCGGCGATGCCAGCCGGGGGTCAGGAACGCGAGACCGGGCTGCTTGAGACTACCGCCTGCGTCACCGCGTCGGTCATCTCGAGCGGGTCATTCTCGATCAGCCCCATGCGTTCGGCCAGCGCCTCGCGCCCGCGGTTGAGGCGGCTCTTGATCGTGCCGACCTTGACGCCGCAGACCTCGGCGGCCTCCTCGTAGGAATATTGCAGCACGCCGACCAGCGTGAGCACCTCGCGCTGCTCGGGCGGCAATTGCGCCAGCGCGGTGCGGAAGTCGGCCAGTTGCAGATACCCGTCATGCGCGGGCTTTTCCGACAATTGCGCGGTCATGGCGCCGTCGACATCCGCCACCTCGCGCCGGGCCTTGCGCCGGTCGGAATAGAAGGTGTTGCGCAGGATGGTGAACAGCCAGGCGCGCATGTTGGTGCCTTCCTCGAACCGGTGGAGGTTCGACCAGGCCTTGAGAACGGTATCCTGCACGAGGTCATCGGCCGCGCTGGAATTGCGCGTCAGGCTGATCGCGAAGGCGCGAAGCACCTTCATGTGGCCGATCAATTCGCCCTGGGCCTTCTCGCGGTTCATTTTCGGTCGGTCCCCGCCGGGGCGCGCTGCGCGGGCGCGTCGATCTTGTCGAGCTTGTCGAGAAGGTCGAGCAGCTTCGGCGGCAGATCCTCGGCGGCGTCTTCCTCGAAGACGCGGCGCAGATTCGCGTCGATCTGACCGAATATGTCGTCCTTGTCAGGCTTCTTGGCCAAAATGCACCTCTACCGCATAGTGTTCTTGCCGAAACATAATTCATGCCTCGCGGAACAAACGCAACACTGGCGCGTTTGTTCCGCGGAAATGCAAAAGGGGAGAAAACAGTGTCCGATTCATCGGCCCATTCACCGACAATGTCCGACCTGATCGCGCCGCACCTGCCGTCGCTGCGCCGCTATGCGCGCGCGCTGACCGGCACGCAGACCTCCGGCGATGCCTATGCCGTGACGACGCTCGAGGCGATCCTTGCCGATCCCGGCTGTTTCGATGCGCCCCGGATCGGCGACAAGGCGGCGCTGTTTCGGGTCTTTCACAGCCTGTGGTCAAGCTCCGGCGAACCCGTGGCCGACCCCGCCGAGGGGCCGCGCGCCCGCGCGCTGGCGCACCTGTCGCGGCTGACGCCCAACACCCGCGAGGCGCTTCTCCTGCATACGGTCGAGGCGTTTTCGGGGGCCGAGATCGGTCAGATCATGGGTATTCCCGAGGCCGAGGCCGAAGCCCTGATCGCGACCGCGCGCGACGAGATGCAGGACATGGTGCGCGGCCGCATCATGATCATCGAGGACGAGGCGATCATCGCCATGGATATCGAGAGCATCTGCACGATGATGGGTCATGAGGTCACCGGCATCGCCCGCACCCGCAGCGCCGCCGTCGCGCTTGGCCGCGCCGAGCGCCCGGACCTGATCCTTGCCGATATCCAGCTTGCCGACAATTCCAGCGGCATCGACGCGGTCAACGACCTGCTGGCCGAACTGGGCGAGGTGCCGGTGGTCTTCATCACCGCCTTCCCCGAGCGGCTTCTGACCGGCAAGCGGCCCGAGCCTGCCTTCATGATCACCAAGCCCTATCAGCCCGACCAGGTGATTTCGGCGATCAGCCAGGCGATGTTCTTTGCCTCGACCGAGACGCTGAATTCCTGACCGACAAGCGCGCGGCAAAAGCCCCGCCCGGTCGATCCAGGCGGGGCTTCTTGTCGTTCAGGTGCCGGGCGGCGTCGCCACCCGCCCGTGACCGGATCGGTCGGTGTCAGCCGCGCATGGCGCGCGCGACCAGCGACACCACGAACAGGATGAGGAAAATCACGAACAGGATCTGCGCGATGCCCGCCGAAGTGCCGGCAATGCCGCCGAAGCCAAGAACGCCCGCGATCAGAGCGATGACCAGAAATGTTAGGGCCCATCCAAGCATGATTAATGTCCTCCAGTTTGTTTCTCGCTCCCGTTGCGGGGGCTGTGTGGTCAACCTGCGGCGGCGCAAAAGGTTCCGTTATTCGCCGCGCGCGGCTCAGTTCGAACGCAGCGCCTCGATCAGTTCGGCCTTGCTCATCTTCGAGCGGCCGTCGATCTCAAGCTCCTGCGCGCGCTCATAAAGCGCGTCCTTGGTCCAGTCCTCGTAGGGTGCGGCCTTGCCGCCCTTGCGGCCCGGATGCTGCGAGGGGTTGGCCTGGGCATTGGCGATGCGTGCGGCCTTTTGTTTGCTCGCGCCCTTGTCGCGCAGCGCTTCATAGGTTTCGTCGTCCTTGATTGTCGGTCCGTGGTCCTTGGTCATGCTGATGCTCCCTTGGTTCGGAAAAAAATGGCGGGTGGTCCGGGGATGGAACCACCCGCCGAGACGGGACAGGGAAGGGTCCGTTGAAAGCGCCTGGGAAAGGGGCGTTTTCACAGGCACCAACTTCGATGCGGCAAGAAGGTTCCCGAAGCGCGCGAAATTATTTTCGATCCGGGAAGATGGCTGTTGCGTGGGAACCCTGACGCCCCGGCTCGCGTTGACAGGGCATACGACACCTAGCCGAAAAGGAGGCATCGCATGAACTGGGACACCATCAAGGGCAACTGGAAAGAGTGGCGCGGCAAGCTGCGCGAGCAATACGGCGAGTTGACCGATGACGAGCTGGCCGAGACCCGTGGCGAACGCGAACAGATCGAGGGCCTGATCCAGCAGAAATACGGCAAGGCCCGCGAAGACGTCCGCGACGAGCTCGACAAGTGGCTCGCGGGCAGCTGACGCAACAGCCCACCACGACACAACGCACGCCCGCCGCATCGTCGGCGGGCGTTTTGCGCTCTGTGCCAGATGGATAGGGCGCATGTGCAAGATCATGCCGAGCCGGTCGGCAGCGATGGAACCAATGACGGGCGCAACGGTTGTCGGGGTCCAAGGGCGCGAATGAGCGCCGTCACACATGGCTGAAACAACTCATGGAGGCCACCATGCTTATACGAAACATCCTCATGTCGGCGAGCGCGCTGACCCTTGCCGCCGGCGCTGCCAGCGCCGACATCAGCGCCCAGGCGATGACCGACCTGAACCTGCGCGCCGGACCCGGCCCGCATTACGAGATCATCGGCGTCATCAAGGGCGAGGACACCGCCTTCGTCGAAGGCTGCCTCGAGACCGCGGACTGGTGCCGGGTGAACTACGGCGGCCTCGAGGGCTGGGCCTACGGCGCCTACCTGTCGCAAACCCTCGACGACCCCAAGCCGATCGTCGTCGAAGGCTCCACGAGCCCGGTCGCGACGATCGTCTATGAGGCCGACGCCGACACCGCCGGGGCGGCTGCCGCAGGCGGCGTTGCCGGGGCGGTCATCGGCGGGTTGATCGTCGGCGGCCCGGTCGGCGCCGTGGCCGGTGCGGTGCTGGGCAGTGCTGCGGCAGCGTCAACCGAGATCTCGACCACCACCGTGACCTATGTGCGCGAGAACGCGGTCGATCCGGTCTATCTGGACGGCGAAGTGGTGGTCGGTGCGACCGTCCCCGAAGTGGTCACGCTGGCCACGATCCCGGACGAGACCTATGGCTATGCCTATGTCAACGGCCTGCCGGTTCTGGTCGACCCCGAGACCCGCGTCATCGTGAAGGTGGTGCGCTGAGGCTCACCCTGAACCCGGGTGCACATCCGCACCCCGCACGAGGACCCCGCCCGCCCGGGCAGGCGGGGTTTTCGTGTTTCGCCGCCTCGTGGCGGAACCGGGTGCCACCGCGCGGCGTTGACATGACATGACAGTCCCCTCACGCCCCGCGGACATGGTTCTGCGCACCTGCGTCGTCCTGCTGACCATCTTCGCGGCCCTGGCCGCGATGAAGCTCGCCGACGACATCATGGCACCGCTCGTCGCGGCCCTCGTGGCCGGGGTGATGCTGGCGCCCGCAACCGCCTGGCTCGAGCGGCGCGGCTTGCCGGCGACGCTGGCGGTCGCGCTGGTGCTGATCGCGGGGGCGCTGTTCATCGCCTCCATCGCGTTGCTGGCCGAGCCGTATTTCTGGCAACTGGTCGACAGGATCCCGCGCATCAAGTGGGAGCTGCAAAAGCTGCTGCGTGAATACCGCGATCTGATCCAGGGCATCGGCGACATGAATGCCGAAGTCGCCAAGGCGCTGGGCGAGGCACCGGGCGCGGGCAACGGCGCGGCGGCGGAGATGCCGACCCTGATGGATGCGCTGTTCTTCGCGCCGGCGATCCTGGCCCAGATCGCGATCTTTCTCGGCGCGCTGTTCTTCTTTCTGCTGACGCGCCAGTCGGTCTATGAATTCCTGTCCTCGCGGATCGGCAGCCGGCGCGACACCGACGTGATCATGGCGCGGTTCCGCAATGCCGAGAAGGTCATCTCGCGCTATTTCCTCGTGGTCACGATCATCAATACCGGGCTGGGGGTTGCCGTTGCCGGGGCGATGATGGCGCTGGGACTGCCCGGTGCGATCATGTGGGGTGCGGCGGCGATGATGCTGAATTTCGTGCTCTTTCTCGGCCCGGCGACGATGATCGCCGCGCTGCTGCTGGCGGGGGTGGTGGTATTCGACGGCGCGCTGAGCCTTGCACCCGCGGCCGCCTATCTCGCGCTCAACATCATCGAGTCGCAGTTCCTGACGCCCTCGCTGGTCGGGCAGCGGATCGCGATGAACCCGCTTCTGATCTTCGTGTCGCTGGTGTTCTGGCTGTGGCTCTGGGGGCCGATCGGCGGGGTGATCGCGATCCCGGTGCTGGTGATCGTGATGAAGACCTTCGACATCCTGCATGAGCTTCCCACCGACGACGAGCGCGCCCGGCGTGCCCCGCCGGCGCGCTTCGTGCCCTGATCTTCGGCTGGGGGGGGGCGGGCAAGGTCGGCCCCCGCCGAGGGAAGGGATGGGAGGGGAGCAGCGGGGGCCGGTGCCGCCCGGTCGGCCCTCGGGCGGAGCGGACCGCCTGGGAAAAGGGCCGTCCCGGGTCGGGACAGGAACGTCGTCGGTTCCGCCCTGTGAACGTGCCGGGGGTGCATTGGTTCCGCGACATTCGGGGTTTTTTCGCACCCGTCGCGCGATGCGCGAGACCGGCGAGAATCCGCTCTGTCGCGCCGCCTTGAAGACGCCTTTCCGGGAACACTCCGCGTCCGGTTTCGTTTCTTCCCTGTGATGGCGGGACACGGATCCCCGCAATTTGAAGCAAGAAATGGAGCAAGCCATGAAACATCTTCTCTCGACCACGGCGATCGTTCTGATGACCGCCCTGCCGCTGCAGGCCGAACAGCACACCGGCGCCACAATGGACATGCAAGCCACCGTCGCGCTGGGCGACGCGCAGATGAGCGTGAGCAAGCTGATGGACGCCAAGGTCTACATGGCACCGGCAGGTGCCGAAGGCAGCAGCGCCGCGGGCGCGGAGCTTGCCGAGATCCCCTCGGACTGGACCGAGATCGGCACAATCGAGGACGTTTTCGTCAGTGAGGACGGCCAGATGACGACCGTCGTCGTCGAACCGGGCGGTGACGTCGAGACCGAAGCCGACCGCGTCGCGCTGAAGCCGGAGGCGCTGGCCTTCGCGAAGATCGGCGGCGAGGATGGCGACATCGCGGTGATCTTCAACGGCGACATGTCCACCTTCGCGATGTCCGAGGCCTATGACCCCGCAAGGCTCGAGGAAATGGGCGAACGGTCGGCGATGGACGCGATGGCCGACGATATCGGCGACGCGCTGGATGATGCGGGCGATGCCACTGCCGCCGCCGCCGAGGATGCCGCGACCGCGGTCGGCGATGCCGCCGACGATGCCGCGCGCGCGACCGAAGGCGCGGTGGCCGAGCTGACGGCGGATGATCCGGTCGAGGGCGAGGTCGTGACCGCCGAAGACTTGGACGGCGCACCGGTCTATGACCTCAACGGCGAGGAAATCGGCGAGATCTCGAAAATCATCGTGGCCGACGACGGCCAGATCGACAAGGTGGTGATCGACGTCGGCGGATTCCTCGGCATTGGCGACAAACCGGTCGCGCTGACCTTCGACGAGCTTCGGATCACAAGGGGCGAGGGCATGGAGGCGCTGCGCGTCGAGGTCGACCACACCGAGGCCGAACTGAAGGACATGCCGGACTGGACCGAATGACCCTTCCTGCAACTCCGATGTGAAAACTGCCAAGGGGCCGCCGTTTCGGCGGCCCCTTTCATTGGCGAAACCTCGGGAACTTGTGCCGGGTTGCGGGGTTGGTCCGGCAACAATCGGGTGGATGGAAGGGCCATGTTGGAAATCGCAAAACACGAGTTCATGACGATGGGAAGCCTGCCCTGGCAGGTGGTCGCGATGCGGATGGGCGGCGCGGTGCTGCTCTGCGGCGTGATCGGGTTCGAGCGTGAAGCCGCCAACCGCCCGGCCGGGCTGCGCACGCATATGCTGGTCGGCATGGCCTCGGCGGTCTATTGCGTGCTGACGCTGGAACTGGTCGAGCGGGCCGGCGACTATCCCGATCCGGTGCGGGTGGATCCGATCCGGGTGATCGAGGCCCTGACCAGCGGCGTCGCATTCCTTGCCGCCGGGATGATCGTCTTTTCCAAGGGCCGGGTGCAGGGTCTGACGACTGGGGCAAGCCTCTGGCTGGCGGCGGCGGTGGGGCTGGCCTGCGGGCTCGGGCTCTGGAGCGTGGCGCTGATCACGACGATCCCGGCGCTCATCATCACCGGCGCGCTGAAAGTGGTCGAGAAGGACGGCGCCGAATGACCGGGCGCGCTCAGACGGTCCTGATCCAATCCAGCAAACGGTCCAGCGACAGCGGCTTGGGCAGGCGCTCGGCGTCGGGGAACCGCTCGAAGATCGTCGCCCCGGCCATTTCATAGCCGGTCAGGAACAGGAACGGCGCGCGGCCTGCCAGCATCTCGGCGACGCCTTCGCTGGTGTTCCCGTCGCCAAGGTTCACGTCGAGCACGGCACAATCCGGCAACGTATCGGCCAGCGCCCCCATGGCGGTTTCGACGCTGTGGAACGGGCCGACAACCTCGTGGCCGTCGTCTTCGATCGTCTGGGCAAGGTCCATCGCGACGATCACCTCGTCTTCCAGAACCAGAACCCGTTTGGGCGCTGCCATGGCGGTCATGATCCTCTCAGGACTGCGAATCGGCGATGTCGACCACCACCCGCAAGCCGGTTTCCTCGAAATGCGACGTTACAGTAGCCCCGAGCTCCGCGCCAAGCACCTTGTCGAGCAGGAAGGAGCCGAAGCCCTCGCGCTCGGGTGCCTGCACGGGGGGGCCGTTGCGTTCCTGCCAGACGAGCCGCGACAGCCGCCCGCGCCGCCCGGCGGTGATCTCGATTTCCAGTTGTCCCTCGTCGACCGAGAGCGCGCCATACTTGACGGCATTGGTCGCCAGTTCGTGCAGCGCCAGCCCGAAGGAGACCGCCTGCGCCGGCGACAGCAAGACATCGGCCCCGGCGATCCGCAATCGGCCGGCGCGCTTGCTGTCGTAGGGCGTGACCTCGTTGCGGATCAGCGTCGTCAGCCATTGCCCGCCCCAGTTGTCGCGGGTCAGCGCGTCATGGGTGCGCGCGATCGCCGCCAGCCGGTCCTGCAGCGAGGCGACCATCGCCTGCTTGTCGGCGCTGTGACGCGCGGTGAAGCGTGCGACCGACTGCACGGTGGCCAGCGTGTTCTTGACGCGGTGTTGCAGCTCGGCGATCAGCAGCGCCTGGCGTTCCTCGGCGGCCTTGCGCTCGGTCACGTCCTGCACCGACTTGCCGACCGCGCGTAGCTCGCCGCCGACCTCGATGGGAAAGAAATTGTGCACCAGGTCGCGGTATTCGCCGGGAAAGGCCGGAGTGGGGGTGCGCACCTCGTAGCCGATGATCGGCTTGCCGGTCCTGAGGATCTCGTGCACCGGGTCGGGGTGGAAAACCCCGTCGGGCACAACCTCGTTCGGGCGCTTGCCGATATGGTCCGCGGCCGAAATGCCGAACAGGGCCGCGAAGGCCGGATTGACGCGGATCCAGCGCCGGTCGAGGTCGAGCATCGCCAGCCCGACCGGCGAGTTGTCGAAGAACGCCTGATGTTCGGCCAGCGCCTCGCGCAACCTGTCCTCGGCGGCGAGGCGCTGGGTGATGTCGATGGCCGAGGGGATGATCGAGGACACCGTGCCGTCGGCCTCGATCACCGGGACAAGCTGGAAGTCGATGACGATATGGGCGCCACCGGCGACGCGAACCTCGGCGTCATAGCGCACGGTCTTGCCGCGCGCCGCCTCCATGATCGCCGCCTTCAGCCGCGCGCTCGAGGCCTCGCTCCAGTTCCACCAATAGGCATCCCAGAACTTCTTGCCGATCACGTCCCCATGCGCGAGCCCCGCCGCCGAAAGCGCCGTCTCGTTGGCCTCGGTCAGGGTGCCGTCGGGCGTCAGCATGCCGACGAAGGCGGCAAGGCTGTCTTGCAGGGTTTGCAGCCGGTGACGGGCACCGTCGGCCTCGTGGCGGGCGGTGACCTCGTCGGTGATGTCGAAGGCAAAGCGCATCACGCCGGTGATCCGGCCGCTCTCGTCACGGTGCGCCTGCAGGACCTGGCGGAAATGGCGGGTTCTGGGCGGACCACCCGGCACGGTCGCGATCTGGACCGGCAGTTCCGTGGTCTCGGCCGCCTCGCCGGTGGCGAGCACCCGGTCGAACTGCGCCCGGATCTCGGGGGTGGCAAACTCCGGCAGCGCCTCGGCCAGCGGTTTGCCCAAGCGGTCGTCGGGGCCGGGCAGGTGGTCGTGCAGGGCGTTGCAATAGCTGATGCGGTGACCCTCGCCCTCATGCAGCGAGATCAGCGCCGGGGCGGTGTCGAGTATCCCGGCCAGCCGCGCCTTGGTTTCGGTATCCGAAAGGCAGTGGTCGGCGGTTTGCGATGGGCGCGTCGTCATGGAGATCCCCGATCCGAGAGAGCACGAAGCGAATGATTAGTCAAAGCGCGCGCGCCTGCAAACCCCGCATCTGTCTGACATCGGCGGGGTTTCGCGGAACAAAAGACGGCAGGGGCGCGTTTGGAGATGACGGGGGAGCACGTGGCGGGCAGGGCATGCGGATGAGACACCGCGATCGAAGGTCGGAACAACGCCCGTCCGAGGCTTCGGAACAGGCTGGCGACCGCTCTGCCGGGCGGCTATGTTTCCGGCCGTGGGAGCATGAATGAAAACCGAGACCGAAAAGCCCGCGCTGGCCCATGTCGGCGAGCGACGACCGGGACCGCATCGCAGCCTGCTTGCCCTGATCGCGCTGCTGCTGACCGTCGCGATCCTTCCGGTCGGGCTGATCGCCGTCTCGAAGGTGCGCGAGGTCCGCGCCCAGAACGAGGCATCCCAGTATGAACGGCTCAGAACCCTGACCGCGCGCGCGGTCCAGCCCGAACGCGATGCGATCACGGCGGCATTCGGGCTGGCCAAGGGGCTGTCGACCACGGTCGCGCTGGTCGAGCCGGAGGCGGCGCTCTGCTCGCAGATCATGGAGCAGAGCACCTATTCCATTCCCGACCTGCTGTTCGTCGGCCTCGTGCGCGACGACGGGCGCAGCAGTTGCAACAATCTCGGCCGTGAATTCGACTTCGCCGACATGCCCGAGACGAAGAGCCTGTTCGACAATACCGAACCCAAGGTGATCTTCGTGCCCGCCGGCGGCGCGACCGGGCGGCCGGTGGTGGTCGTCAATCAGCCGGTCTTCGGGCTGGGTGACACCTTTCTGGGCTTCATCTCGCTGTCATTGCCGGTGACCTCGATGGCGCTGGCGCGCGAGATCCACAGCATCCCCGATGCGCTCGACCTGTTGACCTTCAACGCCGCCGGCGAGGTGCTGACGGCGGACATGATGAACCAGCCGCTGGACGATGTGCTGCCCGGCACGCTCGAGCTTGCCACGCTGGGCAAGGTCGCGCCGAAAAGCTTCGCGAGCGTGTCCGTCAGCGGGGCCGAGCGGTTCTTCACCGTCACGACGATCTATCCGGGCCGGGCCTTCGCGCTGGCAAGCTGGGACCCCGAACGCGGCAACCTGCTGGCCAGCCAGGCGGAACGCACCACGGTGGTCTTTACCATCGGGATGTGGCTGGCCGGTCTGGCGGTGGCGCTGGTCGGGCTCTACATGCTGGCGGTCAGGCCGCTGTCGGCGCTGGGCACGCGGATGCAGCGTTTCGCGAGCGGCCGGAGGGTGATCGAGGATGACGGGCGCGCCAACGTCCTGCGCGAGTTGCAGACCATCAACACCACCTTCGCGCAGATGGCGCGCAAGATCATCCGCGACGAGGCCGACCTCGAGAACGCGCTTTACGAACGCGAGGTGCTGCTGCGCGAGGTGCACCACCGGGTCAAGAACAACCTGCAACTCATCAGCTCGATCCTGAACATGGAAGAACGTCAGACCGAAGCCCCCGAGGTCCGCCAGAAGCTCGCCCGGCTCCAGGGCCGGCTGAGCGGATTGGCCAGCGTCTATCGCGGGCTCTACGAATCCGAGACGTTCTCCAGCGTGCGGATCGACACGCTGCTGGACCCGCTGCTGCGGCAATTGTCGGTCTCGAGAAGTGCCGGGCCGGGACATGCGCGCGTGACGATCGCGCTCGATCCGGTATCGCTGGTGCCCGACCAGGCCGCGCAACTGGCGCTGCTGAGCGTCGAGGCCTTCGCCAACGCGCTGGAACACCACGCGCCCGACGCCACGGGTGAGGACTACATCACCATCACCCTGCGCGACGAGCCGGACGACATGCTCACCCTCGAGATCGCGAACAGCACCGGTCCGGGCGACGCGGCCCCGGGCCGCTCGCTCGGGGCGCAACTGATCGACGCCTTCGCGATGCAACTGGGCGGCAGCGCGCGCCGGGAAACGACGCCGGGCCGCTACACTTTGACCGTCAGCTTTCGCCGCACCGCCTTCGAGGCCGATCCGGAAGACCGCAAGCGGCCCGCAACGCACTCGCTCCTGTCACGCTGAGACATGCCCGGGGCGCTGGCCTCGATCCGTTGGCGACCGCAGATGAAAATCGGACGGGCGGCGTTGCCGGACGGCGAGCGGCCCGCAGCCCCTTCACGTCACCGGGCTTGGCAAATCACGGGCGCGGGCTTAGGCAGGAGGCAAAGGAGTTGCCGATGTTTACAGGGATCATCACAGATGTCGGGCGCGTCGCCTCGGTCGCACGCAAGGGCGACATGCGCGCGCGGATCGAAACCACCTATGTCACCTCGGGCATCGACATCGGCGCCTCGATCGCGTCGGACGGGGTGTGCCTGACGGTCGTGGACCTTGGCCCCGGCTGGTATGCGGTCGACATTTCCGCCGAGACATTGTCGAAATCCAACCTTGGTGGCTGGTCGGAGGGCAAGCGCGTAAACCTCGAACGCGCGCTGAAGGTCGGCGACGAACTGGGCGGGCATATCGTGTCGGGCCATGTCGACGGCGTCGCCGAGGTGGTCTCGATCACCGACGAGGGCGACAGCACCCGTTTGCGGTTTCGGGCACCCGCCGCGCTGGCAAGGTTCATCGCGCCGAAGGGCTCGGTCGCGCTGAACGGCACGTCGCTGACCGTGAACGAGGTAGAGGGCAACGAGTTCGGCGTGAACCTCATCCCGCACACCAAGGAAGTGACCAACTGGGGCGCCGTCGCGGTGGGCGACGCGGTGAACCTCGAGGTCGACACCCTGGCGCGCTATGTCGCGCGGCTGAACGAGGTCGCGGCGGGCTAGCGCCGCCGCCGTCCCTCAGGCCACGACCCGGTGGATGCTGGCGGGCGGCTCCCATGGCGACCGCACCCGCAGAACCATGACGCGGGCCGAAGACGAGGATCGGACCTATCGTTGCCGGCTTTGATCCGTGACCGTGCCTTTCAACCCTGGAAAATGAGATGCTGGATACTGAGCGACACAAAACACAAGGGGATACACTCCTATGCAAAAAAGTGTGACGAATGATCGCTACATAACGCCCTGATATCGTTTCCTATACTGTCTTGTGCCGTGATTGCGCGGGCGCGGGCCCATCGGAATCAGAGCTGTTCTGACCGGCGCTCCGAGATGGCGGGCGCCAAAATCCGCCGCTGGCCGTCTGACGTCAACGCCTGTGGGGCAGACTTGCGGAACCGAAATCCGGAACATCGAAGTGGCTCTGTTGCGCAGATCGGCGAATGAGTCACCTCGCCAATCCAGTCTGTCATTCATGCAGCGTGAGCGGGCCCAACCCGCCGCCCCAACGCGAACCAGCATGACCACAACGCGGTGCGGGCGACGCGCGGACCTCGGTCGCTCCGGTTCGATCCAGCGATCCAGCGGCTTGCCAGACCAACCGGCAAGCGCGGGCGGCATCCCGCCATCGCCGGACCCGCTAAGGTGTCGCCGCCATGGTCGCGCGAACTGCCGACAATCGCTGCCCGCGAGAGGGCCATGGCGATTCACCTCGGCACGCATGCCGCGCCGCGTCTTCAGGCAAATCCTCCGGCGTCGGGTTCTGGCGGATACTCTTCAGTCATCCTGACCCCGATAGCGATGATAGGGCAGGGGGTTCCATACCCGCTCGCTCAAGTCATTCCCGTCCGGCACTGGCGGGGCGGTGTCGAGCAGCAGTTTCGCCGCGGCGAGTTCGCGTTCGGCCTCTGTCCGGTCCTGATACATGAATTCATCCGAGGCTTCCTCCGGAGCCAGCGCCACCTTTTCGTGCAGATCGGACAGGACCATCTCCTGATGGGTCTTGAGCGTCGCACGGGCCTCGATGATCCAGGATTCCTGCAGGCTGTGATTGTGGTCCGCCAGACTGCTGTATTCGCTGTAGATGTCGCGATAGATCCGATGGGCATTGGCACGCACATCAAGGCTGGCGGATTCAAGATCGCGCACCGTCAGGTCCTCTGCTTCAAGCGCCTGGGCCCGCAAGGGGCCGCCAAGACGGGAATACTTGCGATAATACGGGTACATGCCCTGCACCACCTTGCCCACTGGAAGCGTGCCTTCGCCGGTCTCATCGACGCCCTTCGGCTGCACCCCCTGGATCGCGATACGCGCGGCCTCGGGGCGGACGACCTCCTTGGCGGGCAAGATGCCATGCCGCAGCATTTCGCGGATGCTGGTGCCGGAGATATTGAGCCGGTAACGCTCGTCATGCGGGCAGGTCTGTTCGCTGGCGTGGCTGGCGCAGCGCGTGCAGTAGAATACTTCGTGAAACAGCCGGATGTCGATGCCAAGCTCTTCGGGCGAATACTGATCGAAGATCGAATGGCTGGCATATTTGTCGTAGAAGCTGCCGATACCGGCATGGTCGCGCCCGATCAGGGCATGGGTGCAGCCATAGTTCTTCATGATCAAGGCGTGCAGAATGGCTTCGCGCGGGCCGGCGAAAATATAGGTGACCCGCAAGGGCGACATCATGGTGCGCTCGGTGGGATAATATGTCTCGAGCACGCTGCGGTAAGCCAGCATGCGGTATTCATGACGGACATATTCGCGCTTGGCCATTTCCACCAGAGGCTGAACGAACAGCCCGTCAACCTCTTCGAGCGCGTTCTTGTGGATGTATTCATGGCCCCGGTGCAGCGGGTTGGCACCGGTGATGAATCCGGCGACCGATCTGAATTTCTTTTCCTCGTAGAACAGCCGCCAGGTGTCCCTCGGTTCGCGCCTGATCTTTTCAAACGGCCCCCAATCGGCACGTTGCAGCAATGTCACCGGACCGCCGATGGAGGTGTCGCCCATGCGGCGGAAGATCGAGTCGACGCCGGGGTGGCTTCTGTCGGTGGTGCCGAACAATTGTTGCGCGCGGCCGTTCTTGTCGTAGTCGAACAGGTCCTCGATCTTGAGGATGGCGACGGGTTCGTTGCGATAATCGGTGAGGGCGACCTCATCACCAACGGAGAGGCCCTTGATGATTTCGCTGTTGCGGTTGCCGACCGGCGCAAAGCTGAGCGGGACGGGCCAGATCGTGCCGTTGGCAAGCCTTCCGCTCTTGAGGACCGAATTGTAATCGGCCTGGTTCATGAAGCCGGTGTTCGGCGACAGAACGCCCGTGGCGATCATTTCGATGGTGATCACCGCCTCAAGGTCGACGCGGATCGAGGGCAGCATTCTGGCGCGTTCAATGGTTTCGTCGCGCTTGTCGGGCGACACCACCTGATTGACCAATACGCCACCGTGGGGTTCCTGCGGGTATCCCTCGAAATTCAGATCCTTGGACATTGCGATTACCCATCCTTTCTTCAGAATAAACGGACACCCCTTGATGACGGCCGGTTCTGCTGGGAGCTACGGCGTTTCGGGTGTCATGATAACGGCGACCAGTTCCATTTCAGCCCCGGAATTGCTGGTCGCCTGTCCAGAGGGCTTTTCATTCGCCGGATCGGAAAGCGGCGGTTGCATACAGATCTGGCCCGGTTCGGTTGGAGGATCAAATCGCAAGGTATCTCTCCCTCAATTCGACATTCTCCAACAATTCGGCTGCGCCGCCGGTATATACCAGCTCGCCGGAATCGAGGATCACCGCCCGGTCGGACAGGCGAAGTGCTGCGACGGCGTTTTGCTCGACGATGATCGTGGTGATGCCGCGCTCCTTGATGCCCTGAACGATCCGTTCGATCTCCTGCACGATCACCGGCGCAAGCCCCTCATAGGGCTCATCCAGAAGCAACAGCTTGATGTCGCGCGCCAGCGCACGCGCCACCGCCAGCATCTGCTGTTCACCCCCCGACAGCGTTGTGCCTTCCTGGGTTCGCCGTTCGGCAAGGCGCGGGAAATGCTCGTAGATTTCCTCGATCTCCCAGCCCCTGTTGGGCGCGACCTGGGCCAGGATCAGGTTTTCCTCGACCGTCATGCCCTGAATGATCCGCCGGTCTTCAGGGACCAGCTGTATCCCTGCCTGCGAGGCCTGGAACGCCTTCATCGGATGGATCTCGCGGCCTTCCAGCCAGATCTGACCGGAGGTCAGGGTCGGGTTGTCAAGCCTGGCGATGGTGCGCAGGGTCGAGGTCTTGCCGGCGCCGTTGCGGCCCAGAAGCGCGAGGATCTCGCCCTTGCGGACTTCAAGCGTGATGCCCTGGACGATGTAGCTTTCACCGTAATAGGCGTGAATATCCCGCAACGCGAAGAAAGTATCGGGCACGACCTTGGCCGGCCTGTTTTCGGCAAATGCAACATTCATTGGACGGCTCCTCCCAGATAGGCTTCCTTGACGCGCGGGTCGTCCTTGACTTCTTGCGGCAGGCCCGAGGCGATGAACTGCCCCTGTGCCAGCACCGAGACACGATCGGCCAGGGAGAACACCACATGCATGTCGTGCTCGATGATGACGATGGTCATGCCGCTTTCCTTGATGGTCCTGAGCAGGTCGATCGTGGAGTTGGTGTCATGGCGCGACATGCCGGCTGTCGGCTCATCGAGCAACAGAAGGCGCGGGCGCTGGATCAGGCACATTGCCAGTTCCAGCCGTCTTTTATCGCCCCGCGACAAGGCCCCGGCATGATCCTCACGCCGGTCATAGAGGCCGAATTCATGCAACAGCCTTTCGGCCTCCTTGCGGATGTCGGCCTGATCCTCGACCGCGTGGAAAATGTCGACACGGAACGCGCCGTCACGCCGCGCGAAAGCCGGGGCCATGACGTTGTAGAGCACCGACAGGTCAGCGAAGATCTCGGGGGTCTGGAACACCCGCGAGATGCCAAGCTGGTTGATCTCGTGGGGCGCCTTGCCGGTCAGCACCGTGCCATCGAAGACGACCGCGCCGCTGGTCGGTGTAAGCCGCCCGATGATCACGTTCAGCAGGGTCGACTTTCCCGCACCGTTCGGTCCGATGATGGCGTGGGTCTCGCCTTCGACGATCTGAAGGTCGATATCCGAGAGCGCCCTCAACCCGCTGAAGTTCTTGAACACGTCCGCAACATGCAGGACGACATTGGGGGTAGGTTCAGTCATTGCCTGTACTCCCGCTCGCCACTTTTCCTGACGGCTCGACTCGTGGCTTGCCGGTTCGTCGGAACCGCCGCACCAACCGTTCGGTGCCCTCGACCAGACCGCCGGGTAGGAACACCACGATCACGACGAACATCAGGCCCAGTGTCAGGTGCCACCCCTCGCCGACGAATTTCGACATGATGGTCACCGTGACCATCTGCACCCCGTCGGGCAGGAAATCGAAGAAGGTGTTGAGCATGTTGGTGTTGATCGCCGAGAAGATGTTCTCCAGATACTTGATCAGCCAGGCGCCGACGACCGGCCCGACCAGCGTGCCGACACCGCCGAGGATCGTCATCAGCACCAGGTTGCCGGACTCGGTCCATTTCATGCGCTCGGCACCTGCAATCGGATCGGTGACAGACAGAAGCCCCCCGGCCAGGCCGGCGAACATTCCGGAGATCACGAAGGCGGTGAGCATGTAGGGCTTGGTGTTGAAGCCCGTGTACATCATCCTTGTCTGGTTGGACTTGATCCCGCGCAGCGCCATTCCGAAGGGCGAGGCGAAGATCTTCTGTGACAGGAAAAACGCCATGATCAGCACCACCGCGCAGATATAGAAGCCGCTGTAGCCGCCGAGTTCAAACCCGAGCAACGAGGGCACTGGCATTCCCGATGCGGCCTGGTTGACCCCCAGCATCGCGTCGATGGCGCGCGGATCGTCGCGTGCGATCAGCAAGCCGGTTTCGCCGAAGGTGATCGGGGTCAGCACCGAATAGGCCAGGCTGTAGCTCATCTGGGCAAACGCCAGCGTCAGGATCGAGAAATAGATCCCGCTCCTCCGCAGGCTGAAATAGCCGATGAACAGCGCGAAGATGCCGGCAAAGATCACCGCGAAGATCAGCGCCGGGATCATGTCCATCGTCAGCAGCTTGAACGACCAGACCGCCGTATAGGAGCCGACGCCAAGGAAGGCGGCATGACCGAAGCTGAGATAGCCGGTCAGGCCGAACAGGATGTTGAAGCCGATGGCGAAGATCGCGTAGATCACGAATTTCTGCATCAGCCCCGGATAGGCCGCGCCCAGCGGCTTCAGCCAGATCGGCATGGTCAGCACGATGGCGCTGAAGATCACGAGCGTGATGACGTTCTTGCGCGAGAGTGAAAACATGGGATCAGCTTTCCATGACGCCGGAACGACCCATCAGACCGCGCGGACGAACCAGCAGGATCACGATGGCGACGAGATAAATGATGATCTGGTCGATTCCCGGGAAGATTTCTTTTATTTCGTTCATCGAGGCGAAGGATTGCAGGATGCCCAGCAGGAACCCGGCCACCACGGCCCCCGGCAGGGAGCCCATGCCCCCGACCACGACGACGACAAAGCTCAGCACCAGAAAGTCCATGCCGATGTGGTAGTTGGGCGCAAGAAGTGGCGTATACATCGCCCCCGCGACCCCCGCGACCACAGCCGCCAGACCGAAGATGATGGTAAAGCGCCGGTCGATATCGATCCCCAGCACGCCCACCGTTTCGCGGTCGGCCATGCCGGCCCGGACCACCATGCCGAAGGTGGTGTAGCGCATGAAGGCAAACACCGCCCCGAGCACGCCCAGCGAGAACAGCAGATAGACCAGACGCCACATCGGATAGGTCAGGTTGTTGGCTTCCATCCCGATCCAGGCGCCGACATCCGCCGCACCGCGCAGATCGCTCGGGATCGGCTGTGGCATGGGGTTGGCGCCAAAGAAGCTCTTGACGATTTCCTGCAGCACGATGGCAAGGCCAAAGGTGACGAGGATCTGTTCGGCATGGCTGCGCTTGTAGAAATGCTTGATCAGCCCGCGTTCGATCGCGATGCCGATCACCAGCATCACGGGAACCGCAAACAGGACCGAGATCGGCACCGAATAATCGACAAGGAATGCGCCCCAGTCGCCAAGCCAGGCCTGAACCAGCGGGGTGCGCACCTCGACCGGCGCGCCCCATGGTGACAGTTGGGTCGGGTCGATCGTGACCGTCTCGATTGTCAGCAACTGGCGGAAGACCACTGCGCAAAAGCAACCCAGCATGAACAAGGCGCCATGGGCGAAGTTGACCACGCCCAGGGTTCCGAAAACCAGCGTCAGGCCCAGGGCGATCAGCGCATAGGCGCCGCCCTTGTCCAGGCCATTGAGTAACTGTGCGAGAATCGCGTCCATCTTTCCCCCAACCCGGACTTAACCGTGGAAGTTGTTGCGTTGCGGAAGGGAAGGGCCGGCGCGGCATGCCAGCGCCGGGCCCAGTTTCGTGTCTGATCAGTGACGTTTGATCAGCACTGGTTCGGCTCGTAGGGCCCGAGTTCCCCGCCGAAGATTGCGGGGTCGTACATGACCTCCTCGCGCGACGTCTTGCCGATCACGTTCAGCACGTCGAAACGGCTGGTCGGGTTCTCGTTGCCGCGCACGACCAGAACTTCCTTGAAGCACTGGTGATCGCTGCCGCGATAGAGCGTGGGGCCGTTGCCCAAACCGTCGAACTCGAAGTCCTCAAGCACCTTGATGACTTCGGGCGGATAGAAGGTTCCGGCACGCTCGACCGCATCGGCATAGAGCAGCGCCTGGACATAGCCGGTGTGGGCCGACTGCGAGGGGGGCTCACCGTATTCGGCACCGTAGGACTGGGTGAACGCCTTCGAGCCCGCGTCTTCCAGCTGCCAGTTCCAGTTCTGGGTACCGATGATGCCTTTCACGGCTTCCCCCGCACCCACCGCCATCAGCTCGGAGAACATCGGCACGATGATCTCGAACTGCTTGCCGTTTGCCATCCGGTCGCGCATGCCGAACTGCACGGCCTGCGGCAGCGAGTTCACCATGTCATGGCCGTAGTGGTTGAGAATCAGCACATCCGCGCCCGAGTTGAGCACTGGCGTCAGATATTGCGAGAAGTCCCCGATACCCAGCGGCGTGCGCACGGCCTTCACGGTCTCCCAACCCAGGGCTTCGGTCGCGTTCATGATCGATTCTTCCTGGGTCCAGCCCCAGTTGTAATCGGCCGTCAGGTGATAGGCCCGGCGGTCACGCCCGTATTCTTCGGCCAGGATCGGCGCAATCGCCACGCCGGACATATACCCGTTGAAGAAATGGCGGAAACCATAGCGGCGCTTGTCCTTGCCGGTGGTGTCGTTGCCATGGGTCAGGCCGGACATGAAGATCACGCCCAATTCCTGACAAAGCGCCTGCTGCGCCACGGCCTCGCCGGTGGTCACGCCGCCGGTCACCATGATTGCGCCATCGCGCTCGATCATTCGCCGCGCCCCATCGCGCGCTGCGTCCGTGTTGGTCTGGGTGTCGCCGGTGACATATTGCAGCTTGCGGCCCAGGATGCCGTTACCCTTGAGCGACGTCGGCGACATCGTGTTTATCATGCCGCCGTCGCCTTCGCCGTTGATATGCTTGACGGCGAGTTCATAGCCCTTGAGCTGCTCCAGCCCTTCTTCGGCATAGGTGCCGGTCTGCGGCACGTTGAAACCAAAGATCGGGTCCTTGTCGCCCGGATTGTTGCAGAAGGCCTGCGCATTGGCGCGGCTTGTGAATACGAGCGGTGATGCAACGGTCGCGGCAATGCCGGCGCCCATCGTCGTGAGCAGGCGGCGCCTGCCTATCTTCTGATCGGTCATTTTCTTCCTCCCATAGGACTCGGCAAAGGCCAGATGTGTCCGCGTAAACGATAGGATCAATCTGAAAATTCCAGCAATACAAAGTTGAATACACTCACTTTTTCTGTTAATGCTTGAATGTTCGTCCAGTTGGTTTTGTCAATTATTGACAGATTTTCAACCTCAGGGGGCATCATGCGTGCACCGATCGGCATCCGCGTCCGACGTCACAGGATGCAGTTGAAGCTGACACAGGCCGGGCTTGCGCGGGCGGTGGGGATCTCGCCCAGCTATCTCAACCTGATCGAGAACAACAAGCGCGAGATCGGCGGGCGATTGCTGATGAGCATCGCCGAACAGCTTGGCATCGACGTCGAGGAGCTTTCCGGCGACCCCGAACAGCGCACGCTGCATGCGCTGCAGAAGGTGCTGAACGACCCGCTGCTGCATGGCATCGACCTTGAACACGCGGACCTGCATGATCTGGTCGCCCGGTTTCCCGAGGTGGCGCGGGCTCTGACCCGGTTTCACGGGGCCTATGACGATGTCAGTGCCGAGCTGGATGCCTATGCGAACCGCCTGAGTTCCGATCCGCTGCTGTCGCAGATGCTGCACGAGGTGCTGAGCCGGATCACCGCCATGCGCTCCAGCGCCGAGATCCTGTCCCGTGTGCAGGACCTTGCCCCCAAGGATCGGCAACGGTTTTCCGGCTCGATCGCAAGCGAGGCCCGCAGCCTGTCCGACACCGTGCGCGGCCTTGCCTCCTACTTCGACCTCGCCTCGTCGCGGCGGCGGTCGGTTTCGCCGTTGCGCGAAGTCGAGGAAGCCGTTGTCGCCAGCAACAACCACTATCCCGCGGTGGAGGAGCTTGCCGACGACCTGCGCGCCGAGGTGGTGAAGGAGGGCGAGTTCGGCGAGCTTGCGCTGGCCGACGCCCTGCGGCGGCGTTTCGGCATCACCTGCCAGCGGTGGCATGGCCAGAAGTCGCAAACCGAAGCGCACGCCACGGCCCGGCAAGTGCGCTTTGACGCGGAAGGCAAGGTGCTCTGGCTGCATGCCTCGACCAAGGCGGCAACCCGGCAGTTCCAGTTGGCCCGCCTTTACGCGCAACTGGCGGCCGCGAACACGATCGGACAGGTCTGCGACGGTTTCGAGCTGACCACCGATGAGGCGCGGCATCTGGCGCTGGAGGCGATGGCGTCCTATGCCGCCGGGGCGATGGTCATGCCCTATGCAGCCTTTCTGGCCGAGGCCGAGGAAAAGCAGTATGACGTCGACCTGCTCAGCCATACCCATATCGCAGGCTTCGAACAGGTCGCGCATCGACTGGTGACATTGCGCCGCAAGGGGGCCGAGGGCATCCCTTTCGGTTTCCTGCGCACCGATCCATCCGGGCGGCTGACCAAGCGGTTTCCGCTGCCGGGTCTGTCGCTGCCCGGATCGGGTCACGGATGCGTGCTCTGGCCGATCTATTCGGTTGCGGGTTCAACGGGGGTGGTTCGTCAGATTTCCGAATTCACCAATGGTGCGCGGTTCCTGCTGGTCGCGAAATCAGTCAGGAAACGTATCGCTGCCTGGCAGGAACAGCCGCTGACGTTCTCGATCATGCTGGCGTGCGATCTGCTGCATGCCGACCGCACCGTCTATGGCCGCGGCCTGGATCTGGACGATCCTTCCGCGCGGGTTCCCGTCGGGCCGAACTGCCTGTTATGCATCCGCGAAGGATGCAGCCATCGCCAGGAGGCGGCATCTGCGATGTTGCGGTCCCGGTCGGGCTGAGTTGCCGGATCAGGCCATCACATTGTCATCGCAAAGCGGCAGCGAGATGCGAAAACAGGCCCCCGAAAGCGGTCCGTCGACGAGTTCGAGGCTGCCGTTCATCTTTTGAATGATCGCGTGGCTGATACTCAGGCCAAGCCCCAGACCGGCATGCACCGGGACGCCGCTGGCCTCGCGCTCAACCCGCACGAACTTGTCAAAGATGTTGTGCTGGTACTCAGCCGAGATGCCGCTGCCATTGTCGGCGATATCGACCACATATTTCCCGCCCTTATTGTAGGAGTGCACGTTTACTTCCGGTTCGATGGCATCGTTATGCGCAATCGCATTGGCGATGATGTTGATGAACACCTGGCAAAGCCTGTCCGGGTCACCCCGAATCTCAACGTCCTCGACCTCCGAAATGAGCTTGACCGTGATCGCGCGTTGCTGTGCCAGTGCTTCGCAGACGGTAAAGGCCCGCAGAAGCACCGTTTCGGCGTCGATCGGGCGGCTTTCCCAGTTCCGCTCGCCGTCTTCCAGCGCGCTCATGTCCAGGATCCCGTCCAGCAGCCGCGTCAGCCGGACGCTTTCCTGATGGATCGTCCTGACAAAGCGCCGGCGCCGGTCTTCTTCAAGGTCGTGCTGCTGCGACAGGATTTGCGAAATGGAACGGATCGAGGTCATCGGGGTGCGGACTTCGTGGCTGACCTGGCTCAGAAAATCGTCCTTCTGGCGGTGCAGTTCGTGCAACTGGGCGTTCGCCTCCTGCAGTTGCTGCGCGGTCAGGCGCAGCTCGAGCGATTTTTCCTCCAGCTCGTGCGAATACTCGATCACCTGTTGCGTCTCGTCAGCGATGCGCATCACTTCTTCAAGCGAGATGGTGTCGCCCGCGCCCACTTTCGACAGCAGGATATGGGCCGACGCCGCCCCGATCGAACTGGCAAGCTCGCGCTCCAGCCGCGCGACGAAATCCGAACCGACCGCGAAATCCATCGCGATCTCGCCGCGCGGGATGCTGGCCTCTTCAAACAGCGATTTCGCCCGGTGCCAGCCCAGAACGCGTTCGGCCACGAAGAAGATGTCGTCCGTGGTGGCAGAACTGCGGATCGCACGCGATTGCGCACCCTGAGCGGAGCGGAAGATATCGACAAACACCCCGGACTGGATGCGCTCCAGCGCGCCTTGCCGGGTCAGCAGCGATACAAAGACCAAAGCGCCGGTGTTGAGAAACAGGCTCCAGAACACGGAATGAACCAACGGATCAAGGCCGACCATCCCGAACAACGCCTCCGGGCGCAGCAGCGCAATGCCCCATGGGCCGGAAGCGACCAGGGCAGCAACCGTCAGCGAGGTGCTTTCGAAACTGGGCAGGAACATGGTCCAGATCCAGACCACCGCGCCGATCAGAATTCCCACAAGCGCGCCTTTCATGTTCGCCTGACGCCAGTATAGCGCGGCAAGCAATGCCGGCAGGAACTGCGCCACCCCGGCAAACGAGATCAGCCCGATCGGCGCCAGGGCGTCGCTTTCACCGGTCAGCCAGAAATACAGAAAACCCAGCAGCAGGATCACCGCGATGGATATCCGGCGGCTGCGCACCAGAAGCCGCGGGATGCCCTGATCGCCGGAGGCGGCCAGATGATTGGTCCGGCTCAGCGCAAGCGGCAGCACGACATGGTTCGACACCATGATCGACAGGGCGATCGACGCGATGATGATCATCGACGTGGCCGAGGAAAACCCGCCGATGAACGCGAACAGCGCCAGCCCGTCCTGTCCCGCCGCCATCGGCAGGGTCAGCACGAACATGTCGGGGTTGGAGCCGGCGGGCATGGTTGCCAGACCAAAAAGCGCGATGGGCAGGGTGAAGATGCTCATCAGCAGCAGATAGGAGGGGAATGCCCAGCCCGCCGTGCGCAGGTAGTCCTCGTTGGAGTTCTCCACCACGGTGATCTGGAACTGGCGTGGCAGGCAGATGATCGCACTGGCCGACAGGACCAGCAGCGCCACCCACCGGCTGCCGAATGGGCTGTGCTGGTGAACGTCGAACCCGGCCTCGACGGCGCGGGCATAGACATCCGCCATGCCGTCACCGATCCCGAACACCACGAACAGCCCGACCGCGATCAGCGCCAGCAGCTTGACCACGGCCTCAAAGGCAATCGCCGCGACAACGCCCAGATGCTGCTCGCGTGCATCCACGTTGCGGGTGCCGAAAAGGATGGTGAACAGCGCCATGCCGATGGCCGCGCCAAGCGCAAGACTGACATCGTCCAGCCCCGCCAGCCGGTCGCCGTCGCCGCGTGCGGTCGAAACCGTCTGGATCGACGTGGTGATCGCCTTGAGTTGCAGCGCGATATAGGGCGTTATCGTCACGATCGCGATGGCCGTCACCAGCACCGCCAGCCCGCTCGACTTGCCAAAGCGCGACGACAGCAGATCCGCGATCGAGGTGATGCCCTGCGAATGGCTGACCCAGACCAGCTTGCGCAGGATGAACCACCAGCCGACGAAAACCAGCGTCGGCCCCATGTAGATCGCCATGAACTCCAGCCCGTCGCGGGCCGCCGTGCCGACCGCGCCGTAGAAGGTCCAGCTCGTGCAATAGACCGAGATCGACAGCGTATAGACCATCGGCGAGCGCAGAAACCCCGCCCGCCCGCGGCTCGCCCGTGCGTCCGAAACATAGGCCAGGACAAACAGCAGGCAAACATAGCCAACCGCCGTCAGAATGACGAAATCCGGCGACAGCATCAGCTTTCGTCCACGTCGCTGTTATCGGCATCCCCGGGCGGGTCGATCTTGTGCGGCAGACGGCGCGAAAGCAGTAGGGCGCTGACCACCAGCATCGTCCATATCGTGAAGAGATAGACCACTTCGAGCGGAATCCCGAACAGAAGCCTGCGGATCGTGAACAGGTTCAGGACCGGCGGCAGCAGCAAGAGCACGGTGAATGCCGGGATCACGAAGGCTGCGTCCTGCCAACGCCGGGTCAGGTCCGAGCGGGTCGGACTCCGGGGCGGCACAGTCATTGGACCGGGCTGCGCGCAAGCAGCCGGCGCACCTCGTCGATCAGCTCATCATTGTCGAACGGCTTGGTGATGAAACCGTCGGCGCGCAGATCAAGCGCCAGTTGCCGGTCGTGACTCTGGCCGCGGGCGGTGAGGATCAGAACCGGGATATCGGCCAGATCCGGATCGCTGCGCAGGGTCTTGAGAACGTCAAGACCGCTGCGCTGCGGCAGCATGATGTCGAGCAGCAAGAGACGTGGCCGCTGGCGACGCATGCTGACCAGCGCGGCCTCGCCATCGGTGACGGACACAACCTGCCACCCGGCAAGCTCCAGAATAAAACTGAGCGGATCGAGAATTGCGGGCTCGTCCTCCGCAATCAGTATGTCGACCATAAGAAGACCCCCCCGGGATTTTCATCATAGTAGAGCGTTCTCGATTTATTTCGCAATAGACGTGGTTGCGGAGATCGGAACAGCGGGAACCGGAGAATTCCTCACTCACCAGCGGCGTGGTTGCCGTGAGCGAGGCAAAGACCAAGATGAGACGTCCACGCCGAAATCACAGCCTGGTATTCAGGGCGAAAGATAGGTGTCCGGGCTCACCGCGTTAACGGGCGTTCCAGGGTAGGAGATCATCGACGCGGGTCGGTGAAGACTACCGAGCGATATCAAGTCCGCTACATTTCGAAGGAGCAGCCGGAGATCGCCAATGCCGACGGCAATATTGGCCTCTGAAGCAGGCTTGCCCCGATCGATGTGAGTCCCGCCCGAAACGGCGGGGCTTCGTCGTTCGGGGGAGCGACCAATTGCATGTCGGCAACGCGAAATTCAGCGGCGTCACGGCATAGTCGGCGCATGTGGTGAGGCAGAGAGTCGGCATATTATGCCGAGCTTGTCCTTAGCCGCGGGAAGGTGAGCCCGGCGGCGTTTGGCCAAAAAATATGGTAATATTGAAGAGTTAGTGGCGGGCCGAAGCCGACGAAACAGAGAACTACACCTACGCTATACCCCTCCAAAATGAAACCTGAAAATCACATTTAACTACTTGAAGCAATGAGGATTTTTATCCTGCGATTCGTACAAAAACCTCTGTAGATGATCATGCAGCGTCAATGTCAGATTTGAGAGTCCCGAACAGTGCCTGAAGTTCGACGAGGGCTTCGGGATCGTCCATCAGCATTTTTCGCACGGAGTTTTCGTACTGGGTTCTCCCTTGAAAACCGAGCTTGATTGCGATCTCGCGAAGGGCCGGCGTCTCACGCACAGGATATTTCGCGATTATCATGCTGAGATCGCCATCGTCGCATGCTTGTGTTAGGCGCGCGACCTCTTCCGCAACAACTGTTGGTACATCAATCGTAATCTCAATCGGCTGCGCTTCCGCGATATCTGAGCGCTTCGGCAGTTTGCTCATCAACTGCTGCCGAACAGACGCTTCTATCACCCGCTCAGAGAGACGTTGAATGTGTGATCGAACAGCGTTGATCGCCGCAACCTTAGCCTGCTCAAGCAATTGGTTCGTATCTGCCCCTGTCATCTCGTTTTGACGAGCCGCAAGGCGTTCAAGAACCAAGGTGTTATAATAAATGGACTCAACAGCGAAGACAGATACCGCGTAAACACCTTTTGCTTTTAGTTCGGCAATTGTCTCTTCCGGTCGACGGTCGTTATCTACAATTCCAAACGCTCTCAGCCAGTGCAGTTCATGCGCGTCCCTGATGCTGGATACTGCATGCTCAACATCGCGGCAGGTGGACTTGGGGATCACCGACACCTGAGGAAATAGAAGACTATAGAGAGGCAGGTCTAAGCTGGCTTCGGTGCCTTCGATGAAGAGCAGCTTTCGGCGGTTGCCGAGAACGTCCTGCTTCAACTGATCATCAATCTCACCGTCCGCGTCCAGCAGGTCGGCATCCCAATTCACGACATTCGACTCTCGGTACGTGCAGCCACGGATCAGGAGTGTTCTAGCTTCGCGATTATCTAGAGGAAGCATCACATCGTGCGTGGAGATGACAAACGCGCAATCTACCCGTTTTGAGAAAAGTAGTGTTAGCAGCGGTGATATGATTGACCGATGCAGGTGCCGCTCTGGTTCATCAATGAATAGGATTGATCCAGGCTTGCACGTTAGGACGTTTGCTGCGATCAGAAGCGCGTTTCGCTCCCCATCCGAGAGTTCGGATATACTATATTTCGTTCCCCCGTTTCGTGATGCCATGACCTGTTCGGATTCTTGAACGGATATCTCCACAGGGATGTTCGAGAGGCGGAGAAGTTCATTTATGATCTTGATGGGGGCGTCTTTCTTCGACAGCGCCAACGCAAGATCCATATCCTTGTCGTCTACAGCTCCCGCTATTGAACGCGCCCTTACATTTTCAGCGTCAATTAGGTCATATATTGCGACGCTCGCTCTCTGTGCAGAATAGTCATCCTTCCAGCGCGAATGTGGGTTCGCATCATCATTTAAAATATACGTCTCTGTATTCTTCTTTTCATGCGCTGAAAGGGTTAGAGCATTTGATTGAAACCAAGTCTGGCGATGCGCTGAAATTCGTCGGCCATTTTTCCGATGTTGAGAGTAGAATTGTTGGAGTAAACTGGATTTACCTGTGCCATTCGCTCCAAGCACATATAATGCCTGCCCAACGTCGACACTGAAGTTAATTGCTTCCCCAAGCGGCAAAGGCACAGAAAAATCGAACGCCATCTTGCAACACCCCCAGCTTCAAATCGCTACCATCTAGGATAGCTCTCGACAAACTTATCCATCGATTTTCATCTAGTGTCCGAGGATGGTCTGCATCTTGCTTTGCAACGTAGCAGCTAGAGCACCGCGCCCTTCGGCATTGTTAAGGTAACGGACATGGCGAAGGTGCCGCAGATCGAACGGAATGTCGTGCTCGCTCTGCGTGATGAGAATCACCTCACGCCCAAGCGTGTGCGCAATGCCCGCCTCATAGAACACGTTTGGGTTTCTGCCGGTGCAGTCGCATACGACGACGCGCGAACGGTCGATGAGGGAGACCACGTCCTGAATGATTGCCGGGTTCTCCCAAATGTCGTCCGCCCGCCTGCAACGAAGGCCAGCATTGCCAGCGCCAAGTTGGATGGCAGCATAAACATCATTGAAGCCCGCATCGAACGGCATCATCACTGATGCTAAGGCAGGCTCGATGTTTTCATGTTCGGGGATTTGAAACACGGCCGGGCGCTGGCGGCGGGGGCGCACGTTGCGGAGTAAGAATCTATAGAGGTCAACGTCCTTCACCGCCCAGTGATTTCGTAAAAACTCGAATTCGTGGGGCATGTGCAACTCTGCACGGTTCGCGTGAATCATGCTGTTCTGAAGCGGTGGCACCTCCGCGTCGAAGCCGACTTCAAGAGACACATCCCTGCCGACAATGCGCGCACGGTTGATCTGACCGATATAAGCGGTTTCGTCGGTCGTGCCTTCTTCGCAGAACAAGCACGGCAAAGCGGTGAGACGATCTAGAAGAGGGTTGCCGCCTTCGCGAAACTGCTCGGTGATGTGGTCATCCGTGTATTCAAACATCCGCCCCATAGGGACGGTGACTCTGCCCGAGGGCCAATCGACGTTGAACATCAAGAGATTAAACATTGCTCCCCCAAGCAATTTGGAATGGGCCTAGCTTCCGCGCTTCTTGTAGGGGCCTGCCTCATCCAATCAGCTTGCATCGAACTGAGTATAATGCCTAGCGCCACCGTTTCTATCGGTATAGCTGAGCCGGCTAAACTCGCTCGGCCAGTTAGCCATCGCGTGCTTCAATGCAGAAAGCTTATATGGGATGTGAACGACACAGCCCTTGTCGCGAATGATTGCGGGACATCTGTTGCTATCTTGTCGATTTGTTTCATTCAAATTTGCCGCAATGATCGGCAGGCCAAGCTCAAGGGCAAGCTCCAATTCCCATCGCACATACTTGTATAGATTTTTTGTTTTTTCACCTACCAAGACAACAACAGCAGACGAATGCCTCATCCTCTCGCGCAGCTTCGATTTGACGTATTGCTCATCTTGTGCGCGGCCTGTCATTGTGTCCAGATCGTGCGCATTTTGATACGTGAAATCTATATTTCTATTGGCCTTCCAGCCGTTCATGTAGGCATACGCCCATTTATCATTGTCGCCGTCAAATACGACATAAGCAGCGCCAGACATTTATTCCCCCTCAGTCCGATTGCCTTGCAAGCCACAAGGTATGTTCTCTTGAAAATGCTTTTTCCGCATCATTCACAAATTCCGAGAACTGTTCATCAGATCTCATGTCGTCTGTTAGTGCTTTAATCAAGCCGATTTCATGTGCGGTTACTGTGTAAGCGGCAGATAGCTCATTAAACTTTTTAATTTGCATCCAGCCTACGATGGAAGCTGCGACGACAATGAGCGGCTCGATTGGCCAATATTGCCAACTTGGCAAAGCGATACGACTTAAGGCCATCGAACCCGCGATGACGTAACAGGCACCACTTATCCATACCCACATCCGGGAAGCATTGCGATTGGCCTTGGATTTCCGCCTATACCAGCTCCGCTGATCCTCGACACGATTCTTTAGATAATACGCCATTCTGTCTTCGCGGGTTTTAACTCGCACGGCGTCCATGGCCCGGGTGATTTGGTCATTTCCAGACCAATCGTCCGTGATGCGTTTCGCGGTTTCTATGTTTTCGCGAAAAATTGTATTCAGTTGGCCTCGAAACTGCGTCCTTGCTTGTGCATCTTCTCCCTCGAAAGGTGCGGCGTGCATCATATACCGCCAAGTCAATGTTTTGACGCTTTCAGCTAATGCGCGGCATCTATACCACCACTGCTCCGGTTTACTGTGCGCGCGAGCAATGAGGATGACTAATCCAACAACGAAAACTCCCGCGTAAAGCACGTAGTAGATGATATCATTCATGAAGCTCATGGAAAATATCGCTGCAAAAAACAACGCAATGTATTCGCCACGAATTAGCCGCAGAAACGTTCTTTGATACATATTGGAAGCGTTGTCTGCGTCTAGAAATAGCGCAGGGAAATCGTCGTGATTCATCATGCCCCTCCCGTCATCGTCGCAAATATTATTGTTGCGTCCTGCACGGAGAAGCAAGCGCCATCGCGACAGTGCCCTAGAAATGCCAGAATATTCTGGCATGTCCATCCCTCCACGCTTCCGTGTCGGGGCATTGTCATTGACTGCCCTCCGGCTCTCTACAGCTACAGCGCAATGTGGAAGCCCATTCGCCTCCGGGCCGGCGCGGCTGCCGCCGCGTGACCATCAACAAATTTGCTAAGGGCCTTGCCCTCGCGCCAGCAAGGTAAGTGAAACCGTCCGGGGCGGTATCCCCAGCCTTCCGCGCTTCGCTTGTGCAGACCGGGTGATCCCCCTCCACCCCGGCCGCCCTTGCTCGTTGCTACCCCAGTCTCGGCGACGGCCAGAAGGTCAGGCGCGGCGTTCCGCTTCGCTGACCTTCAGACCCGAGGAACAGAGACATGACCAGCCCAGCCGACAGCAACCCCCGCATCTATGTTGCCTGCCTTGCCGCCTACAACAACGGCTATCTGCATGGAGCGTGGATCGACGCGGATCAGGACGCAGGCCAGATCAGGGACGAGATTGCCGCGATACTTGCCCGTTCCCCCGTCGAGGATGCGGAGGAATACGCCATTCATGACTATGAGGGTTTCGAGGGCGTCAGCATCTCCGAATATGCCGGCATCGACAGCGTGGCACGGATGGCTGCTTTCATCGCAGAGCATGGCGCACTTGGCGCGGGCCTGCTGGAGCAGTTCAGCGGCGACATGGACCAAGCCGAATCCACCTTGGAGGACTGCTATCATGGTCAGTTCGCCAGCCTCGCCGATTACATGGAGGAGTTGACCTCCGAGAGCATCACCATCCCTGAGGCGCTGCGCTACTATGTCAATTGGGAAGCGATGGCGCGCGACGCAGATATGAGCGGCGACTTGTTCACCATCGAGACGGCGCACGGCGAGGTGCATGTGTTTTCCAGCAGATGAGAACATGACTGCCTGTCCGTGCTCATACGGGCAGGCGTCGCGGAATCACCGGCTGTCGCCAAGCCAAAAATACTAAAAGATGTTCGGGTTAGCCGCTCAAGGTATCTGCTTTGAGCGGCTTCTATATCTGCAGTGATCCTTGAACCTCTTTTTGCCGGGCGCTGCTCAGCATCCCGGCTTGGGGAGGTGACGCCATGCTCAGCATCGATTGGCGATCTCCGGCGGCATACGGGCACACAAAGCACATCCCTGCCGCTGGTTTCGCTTGGGAATACCTGCGCCGTAACGACGAATATCGTCGGGACTGCCAGACCATCGCATTGACCGGAGGGGCGGCTGCCCGCGAGCTTGAAGAGTTCGCGCATCGCTGGGGTTTGCGATTTCCCCTGCGATCCCGACGCGCCGCATGATCGGCAATCGCCGATCTGGAATCCGCGCCTTCAACCGCAAGCCGTGATGTTGTCGCCGGTCGATCACAAGGACGACGACACCGAACCAATATTGACGCTGGCGCATCTCTACGGCCTCGACCTGCGCCGCGCTGCCGATGGCTGGCACGGCATCTGGCAGGTGGATGGCGTCAAACACCAATTTTGGCTGCCCGAGGCAACGCCGGGCGCGGGCGCTTTTTATGCCGCTACGCTGCCGATGGATTCATTTCTTGAGCTGCGCGTTCACGCGGTCCGCCGTTTCTGGCGATCCCTCAACGGCCGTGCGCCCGGTCCCGACTTCCGGGCGATCCCCACCCAGCTCCGGCAATGGCACATCCTGTCCCTGCGCGCGCTCGACGCGCGGTTGCGCGGCGAAAGCTATCGCACCATCGCTGAAGTCCTGCTCGGCTTTCGTGGCACCAAGGAGGATTTTGAGAGCGATCCGCGCAAGAACAAAGCTCGCCGCCTGGTCGCGCACGGCATCAAGATGATGCGCGGGGGCTATCGCCTCCTGCTCCACTATCCGATCAAGCCCGACAAGCGTTGATCGTTCTCGGCTGTTGACCTCACGCCTTGTTGGCTGCCGCCTGTTCCAGAATCTTCCGATAGCCCTCGCGCGACAGCCATTGCGCACGTTCGAGATGACTTTGCCAGCAACGGCGCGTCCGAAGTTCCTCGACCACCGGATCACGGTGCAGCACGATCCGCGCGACTTCCTTCCAGTCCGCGTCCTCGGCCTTGGCATCGAGAAGGCGCAGATAGGTAACGTAGTGCCGTTCGTCATAGGCGGTTATGGCGTCGCCGGTCGGCGCTTCATCGTCCACATCGGGATCGAGTTCGACGGGCACCTTCATAGTCATTCCCCGCATCCGAGAGGCTGTGTCTGCGGTGCGCCCCCGCAAACGATTCTCTCTGACTCTTGGTGATCGGGGAGTTCGAAACCGCTGTTACACGGCCCCATGGCCTTTAGCTCGGAAAGCCTGTTGTATACGCCACAGGCTCCCCGACCATAAGGTCAAGGAGTTTGGTGCCGTCACGGCCGGCACCAACCGGTAACAGAGGGGTTTCGACGCCCCAGAGCAGCGCGTCTGCTCCATCCACATTCTTAGCCGAACCGCGTGCGAATGTCTTCGCCTATTCAGCGCGGCAGGCGATGAGCCGCTGAAATCCCTCATCTATTGGCCGCGCACCGCCCCGAAGGGGGGTGCCGCCAGCGCATAGGCGCAAATGCGGCACGCTACGCGCCGCCGATCCCTCGCCAAGGTTCGCCACAGTCCGCTGCCGTCCCCGGCAGCCCAATTCCGACTGGAGGTGATCCATGCCCAACCCGCTTGCGGGCCTGCCGCCGCGCCTGTTGCGCACCAAGGAAGCCGCGCGCTTCCTCGGCATATCCGTCCGAACCCTTGAGAAACATCGCACCTATGGCACCGGGCCGACCTATCGCAAGGTCGGCGGCCGCGTCCTCTACACCGTCCGCGATCTGGAAGACTGGAGCGCGACGGGCGAGCGCAAATCCACCCGCGACAAGACCGCCGGCACCGTTTTTCCCGCGCGTCCGCTCACGCCCGAAGAACGGGGCGACTGCTAGATGCTGCGCGAGGACGATCACGACCCCGCGCGGCCGGCCGAGGACAGCGAGCGCAGCCGCCTCGACCCCTTCGTGGTCGCAACGGGCGACGCGCCGCCCCGCGACCAGCGCGATTTGATGGAACGGCCGTTTTTCTCGCTGGCGAAGACCCCGCGCACCAAGCCGATTCTCTACAAGGCCGCCGACATAGAGGTGCAAGTGTTCGGGATGCCCGAGCACGGCATGGCGACCATCTGGGATGCCGATGTGCTGATATGGGCGGCCTCGCAGATCGTCGCGGCCGAAAACAACGGCCTCACCACCTCGCGCTTCGTCCGGTTCACGCCTTATCATCTGTTGCGCGCCATCGGGCGGCCGACCGGCAATCACCAATACCGGCTTCTGAAAGCCGCGCTGGCGCGGCTGCAATCGACCGTCATTGCCACCACGATCCGCAACGGCCCGCATTGGCGTCGCCGGCAATTCTCATGGATCAACGAGTGGGAGGAAATGACGACGCGCGCCGGCCGCGTCGAGGGCATGGAGTTCGTCCTGCCCGAATGGTTCTACA
>JBLWUQ010000018.1:0-56668 GCA_048268845.1 Maritimibacter sp.
TGCGCTTCATCTTGGTGAAATACTCCACGGGGGTCCGGGGGTGTGAAACCCCCGGCCCGGGAGTGGGGCTCTGCCCCCAGACCCCCGAGGTATTTGACGAGCAAAGAAGGACCGGCGTCCATCGACCTGCGCTCAGGTCAGGGCAGCCAGCACCCGCGCCCAGCTTCGCATTCCCTTGTGGAAGCTCTGAAGGTCGTATTTCTCGTTGGGCGAGTGGATCTGGTCGTCGTCGCGGCCAAAGCCGATCAGCATCGAGTTCATTCCCAGAACGTCCTGGAAATGCCCCGCGATCGGGATCGAGCCGCCCGAGCCGACGAAGGCGGCCTCCTTGCCCCATTCCTCGCTCAGCGCCTGTCGTGCCGCCTCGAAGGCCGGATCGTCGGTCGGCATCTGCGAGGCGGGGGCGCCGTCGCCCATCGGGAACTCGGCGGTGACGTCGCGTGGAAGGCGCGTGTTCACATGGTGGACGAAGGCATGGTGGATCGCCTCGGGGTCCTGGGTGCCGACCAGCCGGAAGCTGACCTTGGCCGAGGCTTTCGACGGCAGCACGGTCTTGAAGCCGGCCCCGGCATAGCCTCCGGTGATGCCGTTGACCTCGGCGGTCGGGCGCGACCAGATCTGTTCCAGCGGCGTGCGGTCCATCTCGCCGGCCGGGACCGACAGCCCGACATCTCCCAGAAACGCCGTGTGGTCGAAGGCGAGGCTCTGCCACTGGGCGCGGATCTCGCCCGACAGTTCCGGCACGCCCTCATAAAAGCCGTCCAGCGTCACCCGGCCCTTGTCGTCGTGCAGGTCGGCGAGGATGCGGGCGAGCACGTGGATCGGGTTGCGCGCGAGCCCGCCATACATTCCCGAATGAAGGTCGCGCGATGCCGCCGTCAGCACCACTTCCTCGCGCAGCATGCCGCGCAACTGGGTGGTGATCGCGGGCACGCCGTCGCCGAACATGCCGGTGTCGCAGATCATCGCGAGGTCGGCTTTGAGCTCGTCCGCGTTGGCCTGCATGAACGGCACCAGCGAAGGCGAGCCTGATTCTTCCTCGCCTTCCAGAAATACCGTGATCCGGCAGGGCAGCTTGCCATGCACCGCCACCCAGGCGCGCATCGCCTCGACGAAGGTCATCAGCTGCCCCTTGTCGTCGCCCGCGCCACGGCCGCGGATCACCTTGCCACGGGGCGTATCCTCGAGCGCGGGCTCGAATGGCGGGGTGTCCCACAGATCGAGCGGGTCGACCGGTTGCACATCATAATGGCCGTAGAACAAGAGGTGCGGCGCGCCCTCGCCGCCATGGGCCACCACCATCGGATGTCCGGGGGTGGGGCGTTTGCTGGCCTCGAACCCGATCGAGGCCAGATCCGCCACCATCCAGTCGGCGGCGGCGTCGCAATCGGCCTTCCAGGCCGGGTCGGTCGAGATCGAGGGGATTCGCATGAGCGCGAGCAGGCGCTCCAGCGCGGCGTCGAGGTCGGTGTCGAGGCGGTCGAGCACTTGGGTGAGCGGCATCGGGTTCTCCTGTCTTTCGGGGCAAAGCGTAGCATTCCCGTGAGCGCTGTCCAGACGGGGTGGCAGAGGATGGCGCAAGCGGCTAATGTCGCGCCGAATTCAAACCATGGAGATGCGGATGCGAGCGATGATGACTGTGGCGGCGCTGGGCCTTGGCGTGTTGGCGGCAGGTGCCGCGATGGCCGATGCGGTGGACACGGCCTCGGCCAAGGCGATTCTGTTCGCCCCCACGGGCATGATCTTCCAGCCGGTCGAGCCGACCGGGCTTGATGACGCCGCGATGGAGAAGGTCCAGTCCCTGCAGGTCGGGCTTGCCGACAAGATGGCCGGGTTCGAGGAGGTCGGCTATGGCTATTACGGCGCGCTCGCGGTGCCGCAGGGCGTCGGGCTGACACCGGAATCGCTGATCATGACGAAGGGGCTGCATTCGTCCGAGGCGGCGCAGGAAACCGTCCTGGCGCAGTGCAAGGAAGCGCACGGCATGGAGTGCACGGTGATCGGGCTGACGCTGCCGGCGGGCTACACGGCGCAGGACCTGACGCTCAGCGCGTCGGCGACCGCGGAATTCGTCGACAGCCTGGCGGCCGAGGAAGGGCCGCGGGTCCTGGCCTACAGCCGCGCGACGTCGAGCTATGCGATGGTCAAGAACAGCGGGGCGGAGGCCGAGGAAACGGCGCTTTCGTTCTGCAACCAATGGGCCGGCGAGGCCAAGGATTGCGTGCTCGGGATTGCCGACTGACGGGTCGGGCGCATTGATTCATGTCAAGACGCCGGCTTGCGACATCCTGTATCACCATTTTTGAATGCATCGGTGGGGCAATCGGACTATAACGTCCCTCGACACCACGAGAACTGCTGGAGGAAAGCGCTTGACCTACGACGTCCATTTGGATGCAGCGCTGGGGCGGCTGCATGACGAAGGGCGCTATCGCGTCTTCATCGACATCGAGCGTAAAAAGGGAAATTTCCCCCACGCGACCTGGCATCGGCCGGACGGGACGGAGCGTCCGGTGACGATCTGGTGCGGCAACGACTATCTCGGGATGGGCCAGCACCCGGTGGTGCTGGCGGCGATGCACGAGGCGATCGACGCCACCGGCGCAGGGTCGGGCGGCACGCGCAACATCTCGGGCACGACGATGTATCACAAGGCGCTCGAGGCCGAACTGGCCGATCTGCACCACAAGGAAGCGGCGCTCTTGTTCACCTCGGCCTATATTGCCAACGACGCGACGCTTTCGACGCTGCCGAAGCTTTTCCCCGGCCTGATCATCTATTCGGATGCGCTCAACCACGCCTCGATGATCGAGGGCGTGCGCCGCAATGGCGGGGAAAAGCGCATCTTCCGGCACAACGACGTCGAGCATCTGCGCGCGCTGCTGGCCGCCGACGACCCGAAAACGCCCAAGCTGATCGCCTTCGAATCGGTCTATTCGATGGACGGCGATTTCGGCCCGATCGAGGCGATCTGCGATCTGGCCGACGAGTTCAACGCGCTGACCTATATCGACGAGGTTCACGCGGTCGGCATGTATGGCCCGCGCGGCGCCGGCGTGGCCGAGCGTGACGGGCTGATGGGCCGGATCGACATCATCAACGCGACGCTGGCCAAGGCCTACGGCGTGATGGGCGGCTATATCGCCGCCAGCGCGAAAATGGTCGACGCGATACGGTCTTACGCGCCGGGCTTCATCTTCACCACGTCGCTGGCCCCGGCGCTGGCGGCGGGGGCGGCGGCGAGCGTGCGCCACCTCAAGACCGACCAGGCGCTGCGCGATGCACAGCAGACCCAGGCAAAGATTCTCAAGACCCGGCTCAAGGGGCTGGGCCTGCCGATCATCGACCATGGCTCGCATATCGTGCCGGTGATGGTGGGCGATCCGAAACACACCAAGAAACTGTCGGACATGCTCCTGGAAAACTTCGGCATCTACGTCCAGCCGATCAACTTTCCGACCGTGCCGCGCGGCACCGAAAGGCTGCGTTTCACGCCCTCGCCGGTGCATGGCCCCAAGGAGATGGACGCGCTGGTTCGCGGGCTCGACGACCTCTGGTCGCGCTGTGCGCTGAATCGTGCCGAGCTGTCCGCCTGACAGGTTCTGTCTGGGCAAAACCCCTTGATTCGTGTTAGGAAATAGCACAAACCGCCGATGTGGGACCAATCGCCAGCGAGGGAATAAATCCCCACGGGCGCATAACGGTAAGGGGCAGGCCATATGATCAGGCGTTGGGTTACGCCTCGGGTCACCGAAGAAGACCAACCAACCGGTTTCGATTCCTTTGATCTTCGCCTGGGCGATGTGATGCGTGGCGAACGGGCGACGATGGGCAAGTCCCTGCTCGACGTTCAACGCGAACTCAAGATCAAGGCCACCTATATCGCGGCGATCGAGAACGCCGATGCGACGGCGTTCGAGACGCCGGGGTTCATCGCCGGTTACGTCCGCTCCTATGCCCGGTATCTCGGGATGGATGCGGATTGGTGCTTCAAGGTGTTTTGCGCCGAATCGGGCTTCGTGCCGATGCACGGGCTGGCGGGGCTTGGCGCGGGCAGGCCCGAGAAACCCAAGCCCGTCCATGTCGGCGATCCGCTGGCCAATCCCAACGCGTCCTTCGTGCCGCGCCGCGCCTCGGTGTTCGAGAAGATCGAACCGGCGGCGGTCGGCTCGGTCGCGGTGCTGATCGCGCTGGTGGGCGTGTTGGGCTATGGCGGCGTGTCGGTGCTGAAGGAAATCCAGAAAGTCAGGTTCACCCCGGTCGAGCAGGCCGTGGGCGTGATGGACGAAATGCCCGAATTCGACGGCGTAGGTGCGGTGAGGGCCGATGGCGGCGACGGCGGCGGCCCGGGCTCGCCGCCCTCGCCCGCGGCGCGCGACCGGCTCTACCGCCCCGAGGCGCAGGACGCGCCGGTGCTGATCGCCCGCGACGGCCCGATCTCGACGCTCGATCCGCGTGAGGTCGGCGTGCTCGCCGGCGAACAGCGCCCCCTGGTCGAGAGCGTGACCGCGCCCGGCATGCCGGTGCCGGGCACCGCCATCGACGCGGCGGTCGAGAATGTGCTGGCCGATGCCGGCGGCGTGCGGGTGTTCGGCCCGGATGCGCCGGAAGTGGCGATTTTCGCGGTGCGGCCCGCCTGGGTGCGGGTGCAGTCGGCGGATGGCACGGTGATTCTGGAAAAGATCCTCGACGCGGGCGAGAAATACGTGCTGCCGAAGATGGAGAACCCGCCGGTCCTGCGTTCGGGCAACGCCGGATCGGTCTATTTCGCGGTCAACGGCACCGCCTATGGCCCGGCAGGCGTCGGACCCTCGGTGGTCAAGAACATCGCGCTGTCGCCGGATGCCTTGTCGAGCAGCTATGCGGTGGCCGACCTCACCTCCGACGAGGCGCTGGCCGATTTCATCGCCGTGGCGCAGGCCGAGCAGTAACGCCCCTTTGCCTTGTTCCGGATCGACGCGCGCGCTATCCAGAGCGCGGATGCGACGCGAGGTTTTCCCATGACACACAACCCGATCCGGCCCTGGCGCAACATCGAGCGGCGCAAATCGCGCCAGATCATGGTCGGCAATGTGCCGGTGGGCGGCGGTGCGCCGATCGCGGTGCAGACGATGACCAACACCGACACCTCCGACGTGGCCGCGACCGTGGCGCAGGTGGTGGCGGCGGCCGAGGCGGGGGCCGATATCGTGCGGGTCTCGACGCCCGACGCGGCCTCGACCAGAGCCTTGCGCGAGATCGTGCGCGAAAGCCCGGTGCCGATCGTGGCCGACATCCATTTCCACTACAAACGCGCCATCGAGGCGGCCGAGGCGGGTGCCGCTTGCCTGCGGATCAACCCCGGCAACATCGGGTCGCCCGAGCGGGTGCGCGAGGTGATCCAGGCCGCCAAGGACCACGGCTGTTCGATCCGCATCGGCGTCAACGCCGGGTCGCTGGAAAAGCATCTGTTAGAGAAATATGGCGAACCTTGCCCCGAGGCGATGGTGGAAAGCGGGCTGGATCACATCCGCATCCTCGAGGACAACGATTTCCACGAATACAAGATCAGCGTGAAGGCGTCGGACGTGTTCCTGTCGGCCGCCGCCTATCACGGCATCGCCGAGGCCACCGACGCGCCGATCCATCTGGGCATCACCGAGGCGGGCGGGTTCGTGTCGGGCACGATCAAGTCGGCGATCGGCTTGGGCAACCTGCTCTGGGCCGGGATCGGCGACACCATCCGCGTCAGCCTTTCGGCGGACCCGGTGGAGGAGGTCAAGGTCGGCTTCGAGATCCTCAAGTCGCTGGGCCTGCGCCATCGCGGCGTCAACATCATCTCCTGCCCGTCCTGCGCCCGGCAGGGCTTCGACGTGATCAAGACGGTGGCCGAACTTGAGACGCGCCTCGCCCATATCCGCACGCCGATGAGCGTGTCGATCATCGGCTGCGTGGTGAACGGGCCGGGCGAGGCGCTGATGACCGATATCGGCTTCACCGGCGGCGGCGCCGGGTCGGGGATGGTCTATCTGGCGGGCAAGCAGGACCACAAGCAATCCAACGAGGCGATGGTCGATCACATCGTCGAGCTGGTCGAGAAACGCGCCGCGGCGATCGAGGCGGCAGAGGCAGAGGCGGCGCAATAGGCGTCGGCGCGATGCGGAAAGGCCGCCCTAGGGGCGGCCTTTTGTCATTCGATATCAGATGGTTCAGCCCTTCTTGTCACGCAGTTCCTTGACGATCTGCTCCATCCCGGCAAGCGGCACATAGCCGCGCACCATCTGGTCTTCCATCACGAATGTTGGCGTGCCGGTGATCGCCATCCGCTGCGCCAGCGCGTGGTTTTCGGCGATGATCTCATCGACCCTCGGATCGCCCATGCCGCCAAGAATCGCCTTGGCGTCCAGCCCAAGGTCGGTGGCAAGGCTGGTCAGCGCCTGCTCGGTGACGTTGCCGCGCATCTCGTAGAGCGCGTCGTGGATCTTGGCATAGGCGTCTTCGCCCGCGACGATCTGGGTGGCGATGGCAAAGCGCGAGGCCAGCATGCTTTCCTCGCCCAGGATCGGGAATTCCTTGTAGATGATGCGGATATTGCCGTCCTGCGCCAGCAGGGCCTGCATCTCGGGGTGGGCCTTGCGGCAGTAGCCGCATTTGTAGTCGAAGAACTCGACGAAGGTGATGTCGCCCTCGGGGTTGCCGCCGACATGGGAATAGCCGTCGTTGAACAATGCCTCGCGGTTGACCGCCACCAGCGCCTGATCGTTGGCGACCTGCTCGGCGGAATCGCGCCGTTCCAGAACCGCGATGGCCTCCATCAGCACTTCGGGGTTGTCCAGGAGATAGGCGCGGACCTCCTCGCGGAAGGCGGCGCGCTCGTCGGCGGTCATCAGCTCGATGTCGAAGGCCAGCGCGGGCGTGGCGATCAGCCCGGCGGCAAGCGCAAGGGCGAGGGGCAGGCGTCGTGTCATGGGGTCTCCGATCCGGTTCACATATGGGGCTTCAGCCCACTTAGCCGCAGGCGGGCGGCGGCACAACCCGGCGCGGCAGCCGGTCGCGGCTTGACCTTGCGCGCCCGAACGGGCACCCCGGTCGCGCCAGACAATAGCGAGGTCACGATGCGCACATCAAGCCGGTCCGGGGTCGATCCCTTCATTGTGATGGACGTGATGGAAGCCGCGCGCGCCGCCGAGGAGGCGGGGCGCCACATCATCCACATGGAAGTCGGCCAGCCCGGCACACCCGCCCCCGAAGGCGCGCGCCGCGCGCTGGCGGCGGCGATGGAGGCGGGGCCCTTGGGTTATACCGTGGCGCTTGGCCTGCCCGAGCTGCGCGCCCGCATCGCGCGCCATTATGGCGAATGGCACGGCGTCGATCTTGACCCGGCCCGCGTGGTGGTCACGTCCGGCTCGTCGGCCGCGTTCATCCTTGGCTTCACGGCGCTGTTCGACACCGACGCCAGGGTCGGTCTGGGCGATCCCGGCTATCCCTCGTATCGCCAGATCCTGCGCGCGCTGGGGATGCAGCCGGTGGGTATCCAGACGGCGGCGGAAAACCGCTATCAGCCGGTGCCGGGCGATCTGCCGGACGGGCTGGACGGGCTGATGCTGGCCAGCCCCGGCAACCCGACCGGGACGATGCTGGATCGCGGCGCGCTGACGGCGCTGATCGAGGCGGCGCGGGACCGGGACATTTCGCTGATTTCCGACGAGATCTATCACGGGCTGCATTACGACAGCCCGGCGGTTTCGGCGCTGGAACTGACCGACGAGGTCTATGTCATCAACTCCTTTTCGAAATACTACTCGATGACCGGCTGGCGCATCGGCTGGATGGTGGTGCCCGAGGATCATGTGCGGGTGATCGAGCGGCTGGCGCAGAACTTCTTCATCTGCCCGCCGCATGCCAGCCAGATCGCGGCGCTGGCGGCAATGGATTGCGAGGGCGAGCTTGAGGCCAACCTCGCCGTCTATGCCGCCAACCGCGCGCTGATGCTCGACGGGTTGCCCAAGGCCGGGTTCGACCGGATCGCGCCGCCGGACGGGGCGTTCTATGTCTATGCCGACGTGTCCGACCTGACCGACGACAGCCGCGCCTTTGCCGCCGAGATCCTCGACAAGGCCGGCGTGGCGGTGACGCCGGGGCTGGATTTCGATCCCGTCCGGGGCGGCGGCACGCTGCGGTTCTCCTATGCCCGCGCGACGGCGGATATCGAGGAGGGTCTGGCCCGGCTCGCCGCCTTCATGGCGGCACGGGGATAGGCCGGCAGGGGCTGTTCACCGCCGCGCGCGCCGATATAGTCACCGAAAAAAAGGATGTGGCTGTGAGGCGGTTCGGTCTTTTCTTCGCTCTGGTTCTCGTGCTGGCCGCGCCGATGGCGCTGGCGCAGGAGCGGCTGACCGCGCTGGCCCGGCTGACCGGCGACGGCGTGTCGCTCATCGAGCGCCGGGCGCGGGTCGAGGTCACGTTCAACCTGAGCCAGCCGGTGCCGTGGCGGGTCTATACGCTGGGCGATCCGTGGCGGGTGGTGGTCGATTTCTCGGAACTCGACTGGGGCGTGACCGATGGCGCGGCGCTGGCCGCCGGGGTCACGCGGATCGACGAGATCGCCACGGGCGCGTTTCGCCCCGGCTGGTCGCGCATGGTGATCGCGCTGGACCGGCCGATGCTGGTGGACAAGGCCGGCATGACCACCAGCGACGCGGGCGCGCGCGTCCGCCTGATGCTGCGTGACAGCGACGAGGCCAGCTTTGCCGCCGCAGCCGGAGCGCCCGCCAGCGCGATCTTCGATCTGGCCGCGACCTCGGGCCTGATCCAGCCGCAACCGCGCGGCGAAGGCCCGCTGGTGGTGGTGCTCGACCCCGGCCATGGCGGCATCGATCCGGGGGCCGAACGCGACGGGGTGGTCGAGGCCGACCTGATGCTGACCTTCGCGCGCGAGCTGAAGGATGTCCTGATGCGGTCGGGCGATATCAACGTGGTGCTGACGCGCGACGGCGATTACTTCGTTCCGCTCGAGGAACGCGTGTCGATCGCGCGAAAGGCGGGGGCGGATGTGTTCCTGTCGCTGCACGCCGATGCGCTGGCCGAGGGGCGCGCGACCGGGGTCACGATCTACACGCTGTCGGCCGAGGCGTCCGATGTTGCGTCCGAGAAACTGGCCGAGCGCCACGACCGTGCCGACCTTCTGGCCGGGGTTGATCTGTCCGAGACCGACGACGCGGTGGCGCTGGTGCTGATGGACATGGCCCGCACCGAGACCGCGCCGCGCTCCGACCGGCTGGCAAATGCGCTGGTCGAAGGCATCTATGCTGCCACCCAGTCGGCCTACAAGACACCCAGGATGGAGGCGGCGTTTTCGGTGCTGAAGGCGCCCGACATTCCCTCGGCGCTGATCGAGCTGGGGTTCCTGTCCTCCGAGCGCGACCGCGAGAAACTGACCGATCCGGCCTGGCGGCGCGCCGCCGCCGAGGGCGTGCGTGATGCGCTGCTGTACTGGGCGATCGAGGATGCGGCGGCGGCGGAGCAGTTGCGCAAGTAGCGGCCTCAGCCCAGGGTGGCGAGGGCCGGGAAGGTCTCGAGCAGCCAGTAGGAGAAGGCCGAGAAGCCGCCGGTCAGCATCAGAAGCCCGATGGTCCACAAGAGCAGCCCCATGATCCGCTCGATCCGCTGCATGTGCCGCTTCATCCAGCCCATGACCCCCTGCATCCGCGGGAAGAACGCCGCGACCAAGAGGAAGGGGATGCCCAGCCCGGCGGCGTAGACCCCGAGCAGGAAGGTGCCGCGCGCAACGCTCGCCTCTGATGCCGCCAGCGACAGGATCGCGCCCAGTTGCGGCCCGATGCAGGGCGTCCAGCCGAAGGCGAAGGCGAGGCCAAGGATATAGGCCCCGAAGGCCGATCCGCCCTGATCGCCCGCATCCAGCCGCGCCTCGCGGTTGAGGAAGGGGATGGTGAAGATGCCGAGGAAATGCGCGCCGAAGATCATCACGATGATCCCGGCGGCGGTGTTGAAGATGGTCTGGTTCTGCAAGAAGAACGCGCCGAACGCCGAGGCCGCGAAGCCCAGGAACAAAAACACCGTCGACAGCCCCATCACGAAGAACAGCGCCGTCGTGAACGCCTTGCGGCTGGCCGCCCTGGAGCCGGCGTTGAGGTCCGAGACGCTGACGCCGCTCATGTAGGCCAGATAGGGCGGCACGATCGGCAGCACGCAGGGGCTGAGGAACGACAGCAGCCCCGCGACAAGCGCGATGGAAAGGGCGGGCAGAAGGCTCGCGTCGATGAGTTCGATACCAAACATGCCTTCCCCTCTAGCCTGCCCGGCCGCAGGCGTCACCTGTCATCTCGTCACATCCTCGAGATGGGGGCGTTGGGTGCCTGCCGGGGCGGGTATCAGGCGCGCGGCCGACTGTCGCAGGGCGGTGTCGGAACGAAAAACCGGGCCGCAAGGGCCCGGTTTCATCGGTTTTTTCGGTGCGGCCCTCGGCTCAGCTTCCGAGTGACCACCAGCCCTTTTTCTTCGGCTTGGCGGGTTCGGCACTGTCCGCGCCGGCCTCGGCTATGGCCGGTTCCGGCTCGGCTTTCGCCGGGGCGGGGGTCGGGGCCGGGGCCTCCTGCTTGGCCAGGGCGACCGGCAGCTCCTGCGCCGGTTCTTCGGCGTCGGCGGTCTCGGTCGCGGCTTTCGCCTTCGACTTCGACGTGCTGGGCTTGGTGGTCGCGGTCTTGGCCTTGCTGGTGCTGGCGCGCTTGCGCGGCGCGGGCTTCTTGGCTTCGGGCGCGGCTTCGGCCTCCGCAACCTCGGCCGGAGTCTCGGGTTCGGCGGTATCCGCCGCAGCCTCGACCACCGGCTCGACCGTCTCGGCGGGCTTGGGCTTGGCCTTGGACCGCGAGGTGCGGCTGCGCGTCACCGTCTTTTTCGGCTTCTCCTCGGCCTCGGGGGCGGCGTCCACAGGCGCGGCGACCTCGGCCACCACGACAGGTTCCGGCATCGCCTCGGGGGCCTCAACCTTGGCCGGAGCGGCCACGGCCTCGTCGTCCGAGTCGTCGCCGTTGTCGTCGTCCGAACCGTTGTCGTCGCCATTATCGCCGTTGTCGGAGTGGTCGGTCGTGCCGTTGCCGTTCGACGACTTCTTGCGCGGACGCCGACGCCGGCGGCGCTTTTTCTTCGGCTGCTCGTCGTCGTCGCTCGCGGTCTCGGGCGTCTCCTGCGCCGCGTCGGCCTCTTCGACCTCGACGATGTCGTCCTCGACCTCGTCCTCGTCAGCGTCGTCCATCAGGGCAGCACTGGCCGAGATCACCGGGGCGGCGACTTCGGGCACCGCGCGGGTGGCGGTCTTGAACTTCTCGATCGAGAAGTCGGGCGAGATCAGGAACGGATCGGCCTCGAGCCGGACCGCCATGCCATAGCGCGCCTCGATCTGGGCGATGTTCTCGCGCTTGTGGTTGACCAGATAGTTGATGATCCCCACCGGAGCCTTCAGCAGCACCTCGCGCGAACGGCGGCGGGTGCCTTCCTCTTCCAGCTGGCGCAGGATGTTGAGGGCAAGGTTGTCGTCCGAGCGGATCAGCCCGGTGCCGTGGCAATGCGGGCAGGGCTGGGTCGTGGCCTCGATCATGCCGGGGCGCAGGCGCTGGCGCGACATTTCCAACAGGCCAAAGCCCGAGATCCGGCCAAGCTGGATGCGGGCGCGGTCGGTTTTCAGCTTGTCTTTCAGCCGCTTCTCGACGGCGGCGTTGTTGCGCCGCTCCTCCATGTCGATGAAGTCGATCACGATCAGCCCGGCAAGGTCGCGCAGGCGCACCTGGCGGGCGACCTCCTCGGCGGCCTCGAGGTTGGTCTTGAGCGCGGTTTCCTCGATCGAGCCTTCCTTGGTGGCCCGGCCCGAGTTCACGTCGATTGCCACCAGCGCCTCGGTCGTGTCGATCACGATATAGCCGCCGGATTTCAACTGCACCGTCGGGTTGAACATGCTCGACAGGTAGCTTTCGACCTGGAAGCGCGCGAACAGCGGCAGCGACTCGTTGTAGTTCTTCACGAACTTGGCGTGGGACGGCATGATCATCTTCATGAAGTCCTTGGCGATGCGGTAGCCCGCTTCGCCCTCGACCAGCACCTCGTCGATGTCGCGGTTGTAGAGGTCGCGGATCGAGCGTTTGATCAGGTCGCCTTCCTCGTAGATCTTCGCCGGCGCGATGGATTTCAGCGTCAGCGAGCGGATCTCCTCCCACATCCGTTGCAGGTATTCGTAGTCGCGCTTGATCTCGGCCTTGGTGCGTTGGGCACCGGCAGTGCGCACGATCAGCCCGGCGCCCTTCGGCACCTCGATCTCGTTGGCGATTTCCTTGAGCTTCTTGCGGTCGGCGGCGTTGGTGATCTTGCGCGAGATGCCGCCGCCACGGGCGGTGTTGGGCATCAGCACGCAATAGCGCCCGGCCAGCGACAGATAGGTCGTCAGCGCCGCGCCCTTGTTGCCGCGTTCTTCCTTGACCACCTGCACCAGAAGTATCTGGCGGACCTTCACGACTTCCTGGATCTTGTATTTCTTCGGCCGCGGCTTGCGCGGCTGACGGATTTCCTCGGAGACGTCCTCGTCGGCGACGGATTCGATCGCATCGTCGTGGTCGTTGTCGTCATGATCATCGTCATCATGGTCATCGTCGTCGTGATCGTCGTCGTCATGATCGTCGTCGTCGTCGTCATGATCGTGATCGTTGTCGTCGTGATCATCGTGATCGTCCGAATCGTGCGATCCGTTGCCGTTGGGCTCCTCGACGGGCGTGTCCTCGACAAGGTTCATCGGCGAGAGACCCTCGATCGGATCGTCTCCCGTGTCGCCGTCGAGGTCGATCACGTCCATGCCTTCCGGCGAGCCCGAGTCGCGTGTCGCGACCGCGTCGTCCGTTGTGGTTTTGGCGGCGCTGGATTTCGAGCGCGAGCGTGACCGCGAGCGGGACGAACGGGCGGACTTGCCCTCGTGCTCGTCCTCTTCGCGGGCCATCGATTCGGCATAGGCGCGCTCTTCCTCGAGCAGCGCCTCGCGGTCGGCGACCGGGATCTGGTAATAGTCCGGGTGAACTTCCGAGAAGGCCAGGAAGCCGTGGCGGTTGCCGCCGTAGTCGACGAACGCCGCCTGCAGCGAGGGTTCGACCCGCGTGACTTTCGCTAGATAGATGTTGCCGGCGAGTTGTCGTTTGTTTTCCGATTCAAAGTCGAATTCCTCAACCTTGTTTCCGTCCACCACCACAACGCGGGTTTCCTCCGCGTGGGTGGCGTCGATGAGCATCTTTTTTGCCATGTTGTTCCGATGCACCCCGGACCACGGGCGCGCTTTCGCAAACGCGCGCGGGATGGAGGTGTCTTGTCTGGGCGAACGACGGCGCGGGCAGACCTGCCAATGACCCGGGTGGCAACACCCGGGCTGGTTCAGTGATCTGTCCTGCGCGCCTCATCGCGTTACGTCTCCGGCACCGTGCCACTTCGCAATCGGTGCCTGTTCAGGGCCGCGCCGCACCCTCGGGTTTGGCGGGCAAATGTCTGGCCGTGTGGCCGGTCCGGCCTTGCGGCCGCCTCTCGGTCTGCCCAGCCTCCGGCGTTTGGCGCCATGGCGAGAAGGGACAGCGAAACTTTCGGACAATCCCGCAGCGTGCGGGAACCGTCTTGGCCAGAACATAGGGGCGGAGCGGTGGCAAACACAATGGGCAAAATCACCGGCCAAGCGATTTGCCCGGCCGGTCAAGGACTTGCACCTGTCAGTAAAGCCCGCCGGCGGCCACCGAGCCGGTGTCGGCGCGGCCGGGAATCACCGTGAGGTCGCCGGTGGCGGTGGTGCTCTCGCGGGTTTCGGGGTCGATCTCGCCGGGCAGGAACAGGGGCAGGTTCACGCCCATGGCAAAGCCGCCGTCGAAAGCCACGCCGAACACCGGCTCCTCGCCGTCACGGAAATACTCGGCCACGACATAATCGCCGCTGGCGTCGTCGGGCAGGCGGGCGCCGGAAAAGCGGTCGATGTTGATGAAATGACCGCCCGGCGGCACCCGGAAGCGGCCGCCGCCGCACTTCTCGCCCGCCTCGGTCATGAAGCGCTGGAACACCGGCGCGCAGGTGCCGCCGCCCGAGCCGCCGATCAGCGTGCGCGGCCGGTCATAGCCGATGTAGCAGCCTGCGACCACGTTGGAGGTGAAGCCGATGAACCAGACGTCCTTGGAATCGTTGGTCGTGCCGGTCTTGCCCGCCGTCGGCACCGGCAACCGGACCGCGCCCGCCGCGGTGCCGCGCTGGACCACGCCCTGCAGCATCGAGGTCAGCTGGTAGGCGGTGATCGCGTTCATCACCCGCTCGCGGTTCGAGGTGATGCGCGGGCCGACGCCGCGCGGGATCTCGAGCTGGTCGCACTCGTCGCAGACGCGCTGGTCGTGGCGATAGATCGTGCGCCCCATCCGGTCCTGCACCCGGTCGACCAGCGTGGGTTCCACCCGCTCGCCGCCATTGGCGAACATCGCATAGGCCGCGACCATCTTGAACAGCGTGGTTTCCGCCGACCCGAGCGCATTGGCGAGGAACGGGTCGAGGTTGTCGTAGACCCCGAAGCGTTCGGCGTAGGAGGCGACGACCTCCATGCCCACTTCCTGCGCCACGCGCACGGTCATCAGGTTGCGCGACTGCTCGATGCCGGTGCGCAAGGGCGAGGGGCCGTAGAACTTGTTGGAGGCGTTCTTGGGCCGCCAGATGCTGCCGCCGGTGTCGATCTCGATCGGCGCGTCGATGATGATCGAGGCCGGGGTGAACCCGCTGTCGAGCGCCGCGGCGTAGACGAAGGGCTTGAACGACGAGCCCGGCTGGCGGGTGGCCTGCGTGGCGCGGTTGAACACCGAATGTTGATAGGAGAACCCGCCCTGCATCGCGATCACCCGGCCGGTGTTCACGTCCATCGCCATGAACGCGCCCTCGACCTCGGGCACCTGGCGCAGGGTCCAGCGGATGAATTCGCCGTCGCCGTCCTTGGTCATCCGGCGCACATGCACCACGTCGCCCCGCTTGAAGTTGTCGGCAAAGGACCCGGTCATCCAGCCGATGTCGTCACGCGGCACCTCCCAGGGGCTGGGCTCGGGCTGGCCCTCGATCTTCAGCGTCAGGGTCTGGTCGCCGATCTGATCGACCACCGCCACGAACCACTGGCCGTCGAGGGTGATGTCGCGCGCCACGGTTTCCTCGGCCAGCACCGTCTCCCATGTGCCGTCGTCGATCGCCGCCGGGTCGATGCTCTTGCCGGTGCCGCGCCATTGCCTGCGGTCGCGGTCATAGGCCTCGAGCGATTTCTGCAGCGCGTGCGCCGCGACGATCTGCAATTCGGGATCGACCGTGGCGCGGATCGTCAAGCCGCCGCCGAAGAACTCGTCCTCGCCGAAGTTGCGGCTGAGCTGGCGGCGGATCTCGTCGGTGAAATAGTCGCGCGGCGGCAGCGTGGCGCGGAAGGAGTCGTAGTCGCCGTTCTGCACCGACAGAAGCGGCTTGGCGACGGACGCCTCATAGGTCGCGGCGTCGATGAAGCCGTTTTCGCGCATCTCGCGCAGCACATAGTCGCGCCGGGCCACCGCGTCGTCATGCTCGCGCACCGGGTGCAGCGTGGCGGGGCGCTGCGCAAGTGCGGCGAGATAAGCGGCCTCTTCCGGCAGCACCTCGTCCAGCGTCTTGTTGAAATAGGTCTGCGCCGCGGCGGTCACGCCATAGGAGTTCTGCCCGAGGAAGATCTCGTTGAGATAGAGCGCGAGGATCTGTTCCTTGTTCAGCGATTGCTCGAGCCGGGTGGCGAGGATCAGTTCCTTGATCTTGCGCTCGACCGACCGGTCCGAGGACAGAAGGAAGTTCTTCATCACCTGCTGGGTGATCGTCGAGGCGCCGCGCAGCCGCCCGCCGCGCGCCGCCTGCAGGGCCGCGGCGACCATGCCGCGCAGGTCATAGCCGCGGTGCTGATAGAAGTTCTTGTCCTCGGCGGAAATGAACGCCGCTTTGACCAGGGCCGGGATCTGCTCGGGCGGGGTGTAGAGCCGGCGCTCGGTCGCGAACTCGTCCATCAGGCGGCCCTGGGCCGAGTAGATCCGGCTGATCGTCGCCGGCTGGTAGGTCGCCAATTGCTCGTGCGACGGCAAGTCCCTGGAATACATCCAGAAGATCGCGCCCAGCGTCAGCGCGCCCATGAAGGCCGCCAGTGTCAGCCAGGAAAATATCGAGCCGATGAAGCCCAGGATGAATCGGATCACGCACGCCCCCGAAGGTCCGGTTTGGCGCTTCCTATATGCGAGCGCGCGGCCCTGGTCAAAACACGATCGGCGGCGTTTTGCCTTTTGTGCGCCCGGCGCGCCGGATTTCCGCCCAGAAGGGGGCGGGGGACGGTTTGTGACTCGACGTGCCGGTGCGGAAGGCCTAGCGGATGGGCATGACACCCGAAGACATCCTCCCGACCTATGAGCGAGTCGCCAAAGGCTTTGCCCGTTCGCGCGACCGCACGCTGTATGAACGGCGCTGGCTCGACCGGGCGCTTGGCTATGCGCCTGGGCGCAAGGTGCTTGATCTCGGCTGCGGCCCCGGCCTGCCGATCGCGGCCTATCTTGCCGACCGGCGCGCCGACATCACCGGGGTCGATGGCGCGGCCGCGATGGTGGCGCTGTTTCGCCAGAACCTGCCGCATGCCCATGTGCTGCACCGCGACATGCGCGGGCTGGACCTTGGCGAGGATTTCGACCTGATCCTGGCGTGGAACAGCTTTTTCCACCTGTCGACCGAGGATCAGCGCGCGATGTTCGCGACCTTCGCCGCCCATGCAAGGCCGCGCGCCGTGCTCCTGATGACCACCGGCCCCGAGGCCGGCGAGGCGATCGGGCAGGTCGAGGGGCAGAAGGTCTATCACGCCTCGCTGTCGCCCGACGACTACCGCGATCTGCTGGAGGGGCAGGGCTTCGAGGTGCTGGCCTTCACGCCCGAAGACCCCGATTGCAACGGCCATTCGGTCTGGATGGCGCGCTATCTCGGCCTGATCTGAGCGCCGCGCCCCGGTCTTACCTTCGCCCGATTTCCGCGCTAGCCTTCCCGGCAAAACAACCGTTCAGGCGGCATATGGGCAGTCCTGCAAAGCAAGAGGTGACACGTCGCCGGGTGTTCTACATCCCCGGCTACGACCCGATTCACCCGCGCCGCTACCGTGAGCTCTACCGCAAGGAATCCGCGGCCCAGGCGAAGATCTCGGGCTACGGGATCGACCTTGTCGGGCGGCAGGGCCATGCTACCTATGGCTGGCAGGTGACGGGCCGGATCGACGGGACCGAGACCGAGGCCGAGTTCGACGTGCTGGTCTGGTCCGACATCGTGCGCACATCGATGGAGCGCAACATTCTGCAGACCTATATCCTGATGGCGCGCACGGCCTGGACCTATATCGCCACCGGCGCCTTCGGCCGGCTGATCCGGCTGCGCAAGGGTCCGGTGATCGCGGCGCTTTACCCGATCGGGATGCTGACGGTGCAGGCGCTTGCGGCGGCGGCGGCGGGGTTGGTCACGGGGGCGCTGTTTCTGGCGTTGATGGACTGGCTCGCGCGCCGCTTCACCGAGGGCGGGCCGCTCCTGCCGGGCGAGCAGGTCATCGCGGCGATGCTGGGGGCGGTGGTGTTCACGCTGGTGCTGGGGTGGTTCCGGCGGATCGACAACCGGCTGTTCGCCTATTACCTGATGCATGATTACGCCTATTCCGCCGCCTCACGCGGCGCCGATCCGCCGGCGCTCGAGGCGCGGATGGCCGGGTTCGCCGACCAGATCGCCGAGGCGTTGCAAACCGATGTCGACGAGGTTCTGCTGGTGGGGCACAGCTCCGGCGCGCATCTCGGCGTGTCGATCCTGGCCGATCTGGTGCGCGAGGGCCGGGTGCCCGCCGACGGGCCGAAACTCGGGTTCCTCACGCTGGGGCAGGTGGTGCCGATGGTCAGTTTCCTGCCCGACGCACACCGGCTGCGCCGCGATCTGCATGACCTGAGCAAGGGCGACATTCCCTGGATCGACGTGACCGCGCCGGGCGATGGCTGCGCCTTTGCGCTCTGCGATCCGGTGGCGGTGTCCGGCGTCGCGCCGAAGGAGGGCAAGCGCTGGCCGCTGGTGATCTCGGCGGCGTTTACCAAGACGCTGAGCCCGGAACGCTGGAAGGAATTGCGCTGGCGCTTTTTCCGGCTGCATTTCCAGTATCTCTGCGCCTTCGACCGGCCCGGCGACTACGACTATTTCAAGATCACCGCCGGGCCGCTGACGCTGGGCACGCGCTATGCAGACCGCAAACCCTCGCGCTCGCGCAAGGAAGAGGCGGTGTCCAGACACACCGCGATGGCGCCATGATGCTGCCCCCGAAACCGCCCGCGCGGCCCTCGCGGGTGTCGCTGCTGCGCTATCTCAAGCTGTTTCGCGAGGATATCCTGTCGGCCCAGCCCCAGCGGCTCTATCGCGCCTGGATGGCCGAGTTCCGCACGCCGTTCTTCACCAGCTACCTCTGCAACGACCCGAAACTGGTCAAGCTGGTGCTGAAGGACCGCCCGGACGATTTTCCGAAATCCGACCGGGTGCGTGAAGGGCTGGTGCCGCTCCTGGGCAATTCGGTTTTCGTCACCAACGGCGAGACCTGGAAGCGCCAGCGCCGCATCATCGACCCGGCCTTCGAGGGCGGGCGGCTGCGCGATACCTTTCCGGCGATGTGGGTGGCGGGGCTGTCGGCGGGGGCGCGGCTGGCCGCGCGCGCGGACGGAGCGCCGGCCGAGACCGAGGCCGAGACCAGCCACGTCGCCGCCGACGTGATCTTTCGCACGCTGTTCTCGATCCCGATCGAGAACGAGGTCGCGGCGGGGGTGTTTCGCGAGTTCAAGGCGCATCAGCGCGCCCAGCCGGTCCTGAACCTCTGGGCGCTGATCCCGCTGCCGAAATGGGTGCCGCGCCTGCGCCGGGCCGAGATCAAGCGCACCGCGCGCGAAATCCGCGCCCTGATCACCCGGCTCACGACTGAACGGATGGCCGCGATCGAGGCCGGCACCGCGCCCGATGACCTCGCCACCAAGATCATGACCACAGCCGACCCGGTAACGGGGGCGACGTTCGACACCGCCGAAATGGTCGATCAGGTGGCGATCTTCTTTCTCGCGGGGCATGAAACCTCGGCCTCGGCGCTGGCCTGGGCGCTCTATATGCTGGCGATGTTCCCCGACTGGCAGGACAAGGTCGCCGAAGAAGCCCTGCGCGAGATCGACCCGGAGCAACCCGAGTTCGCCGTGGTCAAGCGGCTGGCCACCGCCCGCGACGTGTTTCGCGAAACCCTGCGGCTTTACCCACCCGTGCCGATGATGGTGCGCGAGACGAGCTGTCCCGAGCAGTTCCGGGGCCGCGCCGTGGCGAAAGGCGCGCAGGTGGTGCTCAGCCCCTGGCACCAGCACCGGCATGAGCGTTTGTGGGAGCGGCCGGACGAGTTCGACCCGGCCCGTTTCGCCACGCCGAACGGCAAGGAGGGGCTGCGCAATGCCTATATGCCGTTCTCGGCCGGGCCGCGGGTCTGCACCGGGGCCGGGTTCGCGATGGTCGAGGGGCCGCTTTTGCTGGCGATGCTGGTGCGCGCCTACCGTTTCGAGCTGGTCGAAACCCGCCCGGCGATGCCGGTGGCGCATCTGACCGTGCGCGGCAAGGACGGCATCTGGCTGCGGCTCAGACCGCGCGAGGCGCACTGAGGCAAGGATTTTTCGGAACATTCCCGCGCCGGAAGGTTGTTTCCCCCGGAGAGAACCGAAAAGGGGGAATTGCGATGTCCTATCTGCGTTTTGGCCTGATGATCCTGACATCCACCATCGTCATGTTCATCCTGATGTATCTGAACACCTATGCCTGGGAGCATGTTTTCTTTTCTGAAACAAGGCTCTACATGGCGATCCTCATGGGCGCGACGATGGCGGTCGTGATGCTGTCCTTCATGCTGGGCATGTATGCCGACAAGCGCCTCAATGCCGCGATCCTCATCGGCGCGGTGGTGGTGTTCGCAGGCTCGCTCTGGCTCGTGCGCAGCCAGGTCACGGTCAGCGGCACCAGTTACATGCGCGCGATGATCCCGCACCATTCGATTGCCGTGATGACCTCGGAGCGGGCGGGGATCAAGGATGCGCGGGTGCGACAACTGGCCGACGAGATCATCGCCGCACAGCGCAAGGAGATTGCCCAGATGCGCTACCTGATCGCCGATGTCTCTGCCGGAAATGTGGTGAACAGCGTCTACCAGGACCCGCAGGCGCAACCCGGCAGCGTCGAGGACGCCTTGAACAACACGCTGATCTCGCGGCTCGACCTCGACCCGCTGCCCGAGGGCGAAGCCGCTCAGGTCCTGGCCGGAGCCGCCGAATGCCGGTTCAACCGCAGCCCGGAAACCGACCCGATCCTCTGGCTCGCGCCCGGTGGGGCCGGGGGTGTGGTCAAGCTCAACGGCGTGTTGATCGGGCTCGAGCAAGGTGCGGGTGACGGCACGCTGGGTGCCGAGGGCATGACGGTCTCGGTCGCGCGTCTGGGCGAGGATGCCGACTGGCGGTCCGATGCGGTCCTGACGTTCGAACTGGAGGCGGGGCTGAAGGCCGGGTATCGCGGTTTTCTGACCTGCGAGGGCTGAGCTTGCGCCAGCCTCGGGACGGTCCTGGGCGCGGCGGCGGGAGCCCCCCGCGCGCTATCGTCCCGCGCCCTCGTCGATCCGGGGCAGGAACCACGCCGCCAACCCCGCGAGCGGCAGGAACGAGCAGATCCGGTAAACCGTCTCGACGCCGTAGCTGTCCGCCATCACCCCGAGAAGCGCCGCAGCGATGCCGCCAAGCCCGAAGTTCAGCCCGTAGAACAGCCCTCCGATCAGGCCGATCCGGTTGGGCAGAAGATCCATCGCATAGATCAGGATCGAGGCGAAGGCGCTGGCCATGATCAGGTTGATGAGGATCGTCAGCATGCCGGTCCAGAACAGGTCTGCATAGGGCAGGATCAGCGTCAGCGGCAGCGGCCCCAGCACCGAGATCCAGATGATCCGGTAGCGGCCGATCCGGTCGCCGACGATGCCGCCGATCAGCACGCCCGCGGCTGCCGCCAGCAGGAAGATGAACAGCATCATCTGCGAGGCCGGGATCGACAGGTCGAACCGCTCGATCAGATAGAAGGTATAGAAGGACCGGAAGCTCTCGCCATAGGTGTTCTTGGTGAACATCAGGAAGGTCAGCACGAAAAGCCCGATGCCGATGGTCAGCGGCGCGTGCTGCGGGGCCTCGACGCCCTTCTTGCCACGCAGCCGCATCGCGGTGAACTCTGCCCGGATCTGGTGCTGCTTGCTGCCGATCCATGCCAGCAGCACCATCGCCATAAGCGCCGTGACCGCGAACCACGCCAGGCTCGGCTGCCCCCAGGGCACGACGATCAGCGCGGCAAACACCGGCCCGAGGGCGCCGCCCGCCTGTCCGCCAACCTGAAAGATGCCCTGCGCAAGCCCATGCCTGCCGCCGGCGGCATAGCGCGCGGTGCGCGTGGCCTCGGGGTGGAAGATCGACGAGCCGATGCCGATCAGCACCACCGAAACCAGGATCGTCGAATAGCCACCGGCGAAGGCGAGGCTGACCAGCCCGGACAGGGTGAACATCATCCCCACCACCGGCGAATAGGGCGCGGGGTGTCGGTCGGTCACCATGCCGATCACCGGTTGCAGCAGCGCACCCGAGATCTGGAACGCCATGGTGATCATGCCGATCTGCACGAAATCCAGCGCATAGGCGTCCTTGAGGATCGGATAGGCCGCCGGGATCAGCGATTGCATCATGTCGTTCAGCAGATGTGTCACACCCAGAACCGCCAGCACGGCCAGCCGGGTTTCGGAGCGGGTGGCAATCGTCACGTCAGCGGTCTTTCACTTTCCGGGGCACAAGCGGCAACGCGGCCAATTGCACATAACGCGCGGATGGCTGCAAGGGGCAGGCGGGGGGAAGGAACGCGCGTCGGCGGTTTTTTTGGCCGCGTGCCGCAAGGGACTGGCGGGGCGGGTGTTTCCAGATTGTATCGTCCCGGCCGATTTGGCACAGTTTCATCACCGTGATGAAAACCTTGAGATCCTTCGCAGCAGGTCTGGCTCTGGTCTGCGCCCTGGGGGCCGTCGGGGCACGGGCGGCCGGTCCCGATTGCACCGGGGACCTGGGCGCCTGTCTGATGCACGAGGCCGAGGCGTCGGCGGCGGCGCTGTCACGGCCGCGCCAGCGCGACGAGGCCTATTTCGCGATTGCCGCGGCACATGCGGATATGGGGCGGCTCGACCGGGCGCTCGCGGCCGTCGAGCAGATCGAGGACGCGATGACGCGGGCGGAGGCGTTGGGCGAGGTCTCGGGCGGCGCGGCGCGGCTGGGCGATTTCGACACCGCACAAGAGATCGCGCTTGGCATAGTGGACGCGCGCAACCGCTCGGCAAGGGTGATGGCGCTTGAAGGGCTGGCGGTCGAACAGGCGGCGGTCGGGCAGATCGACGCGGCCTATGATACCGTGATCGCCATCGACAACCCCTATCGCCGCTCCGAGGCGCAGGCCGCGATCGCGATATCGGCGGCGCGTGCGGGCGACATCCCGGCGGCAATCAGGGCGGCAAGCCGGATCGCCACCGACTACTGGTTCAGCGCCGACCAGAACCAGACCAAGATCGCCAGCGGTCTGGTGTCGCGCTCGGGCGAGTTCGATCACTTCTGGTTCTACGAGGCGCTGGCCAACATCGCCGCCATACAGGCGCGCAACGGCGATATCATCGGCGCTCTGCAGACGGCGAAGTCGATCCCGGATCTGGCCGGCAGATCGCGCGCGACCGGGCGGGTTGCCATCGTTCAGGCCGAGAGCGGCGATCTGGTCGGCGCGCTCGATACCGCCAGCCGCATCGAGCTTGCCTATGGCGATCTCGACGCGATGGTGGCGATTGCCGACAACATGGCCGCGGCGGGCGATATCGACGGCGCGCTGGATCTGTCGCAGGATATCGCGGCTGCCTATGGCGACGTCTCCGCGCTGGTCGCCGTGGCCGTGCAACAGGCGAGGCACGGCGGGTTCGAGGCCGGTCTCGGCATCGCGGGCGGGATCGACAATGTCGAGGGCCGCACAAGGGCCTTCGCCGGGATCGCGCGCGAATTCGCCCGCGACGACCGGCTGGACGAGGCGATGGATGCGGTGGCCAGTATCCCCGATGCCCGCGACCGCTCGATAACCATCGAGGAGATTTCCACCCTGCTCGCCGCGACCGGCGCGGCGGATCGGGCCTTGGAGGTCGCCGCGACTTACGCGCAGCCAAGGGATCACGACGACCTTGTCGTGGCCATCGCGCTGGCGCAGGCCGAGGCGGGCGACATCGACGGGGCGGTCGAGACGGCGCTGGGCCTCGAGGATGGCATGTTCCGGGCCATTGCGCTGGCCGGGATTGCGCGCCGGGCGGATTAGGTTGCGGACTCATTATGTCTGATCCACAGCCTTGCGGAAGCAAGATGGATTGCGCCGAGGAAATTCGTGGCGGTCTTGAAGTAGCGGGTGGCGATGCCGCGGAAGTGTTTGAGCCGATTGAAAAATCGCTCGACCAGGTAGCGTTCGCGGTAGAGGGTTCGGTCCACGGTCCGGACCACGCGGACATTCGATTGGCTGGGAATCTGCGCGGTTGCGCCCGAGGCCTCGATGGCGGTGATGACGGCCTGGCCGAAATGGCCCCGGTCGCCGACGACATCGCCGGTTAGCCCGAGGGGGCCGACCGGTTCCGATGGCGTGATCCTCGCCCCCCTTTTCCCATCTGCGGCATCCTGGTGGGCGCGGACAATGAAACTGTCGATCAAGTGCGGGGAATGCGGGGATTTCTCAGCCAAGGCCTCGAAAACATGCAGCCAGCCCCCGGCCTTCGCCCAGCAGTTGTAACGGTTGTAGACGGTGGTTCTCGGCCCGTAGCGCTCCGGCAGGTCGCGCCACGGCGCGCCGGTCCTCAGGATGTGGAAAGATGTCAGGTCCGCTTCGATCGCCAGCACCCTTGTCGAGACGCACCGATCCGCCTCCGGCGCAAAAGGGGGGCTTTCCAGCACGCGACAGGCCGCTCGCGTGGCGGGCGGACCACCAAGATACATGCGCCATGCGACGGTCACGGGGGACCCGTCGCTTTCCTGCAGACACCGGGCAATATCAACGACATAACGCCTGCGCTCGACCTTCTGGCCATGATCGCGCCGTTCAATATCCTTCTTGCCGACAGTGCCTATGACGCAAACCGGTTCAGGCTCTGGCTCGACGACCAAGGGGTTGTGGCCGTCGTCCCCTCCACCACCTCCCGTCGCGCGCCGATCCCCTACGACACAACGCGATACGAGGCCCGCAACATGATCGAACGCTTGCCCTGCCGCCTCAAGGATTTCCGGCGCATCGCAACGCGGTACGACAAGCGCGGACACGTTCCTGTCTGCACTATGCCTCGCGGCCGATATCTCATGGTGGACCTAATTGAGTCCGGACCCTAGCGCAGCACGACCTCGTCGGGGCGCACCAGACCGAGCACCGAGCGGGCCTGTTCGTCCAGCAGGTCGAGGTCGAGGAAATCGTCCGACAGGCGCCGGGTCTTGTTGGCCAGCACGGCGATCTCGGCTTCCAGTCGGGCGCGTTCCACCCGCAGGTCGTCGGCCTCGGCCTCGATGCGGACGCGGTTGAACAACCCGAAATCGCCCTGCACCGTGGCGAAGGTGAAATAGAGCCCCGCCAGCCCGAGCAGGCCGAGATAGATGAAGCCACCGAAGCCGGATTGTCCGTGTGCTCTTGCCATGCTGCCTCGTTTTCCGCGCCTCTGACGGGCGCTGGGTGGCACTATCTCACAGGCGCTGCGGTTTGTGAATCCCAAGTTTGACTCCGGGCGCGGCGTTGCGGCTAATATCGGGCGAGGGAGACCGCCATGACCCGGATACCGCCACAAGCCGAACTGCCCGGCCACGAGGTCGAGAACCAGCCGGGACCGCCACCGGCGCTGGACCTGTTCGCCAGCGACCTGCCGCTGCGCGAATCACTGGCGCGGGCCGGGGGACGGGTTGATGCGGCGGCAAGGGCGGGCGCGCGGCTTGGCACCGAGGAAATGCGCGCGGCGGGATGGGAGGCGCGGCATCATCTGCCGGAGCTTCGCCTGTTCGACCGGGGCGGGCGGCGGCTGGATGAGGTGGCGTTTCACCCCTCCTATCACGCGCTGATGGCCGAGGGCATGGCGCTGGGCTATGCCGGGGCGGCATGGGACGGGCAGGCGGGCGGGCATGCGACGCACGCGGCGCTGGTCTATATGATGACCCAGATCGAGCCGGGCGTGTGCTGTCCCTTGACCATGACCTATGCCGCGGTGCCTGCGCTGGCGGCCGATCCGGGGCTGGCGGCGGTTTGGCGGCCGAAGCTGACGGCGGGGGTCTACGACGCGAAGGTCTTGCCGGTGCATGAGAAGGCGGGCGCGACGCTGGGCATGGCGATGACCGAAAAGCAGGGCGGATCGGACGTGCGCGCCAATACCACGCGGGCGGTGCGCGCGGGCGAGGACTACCGGCTGACCGGACACAAGTGGTTCTGTTCCGCGCCGATGTCGGACGGGTTCCTGACGCTGGCGCAGGCCGAGGGGGGCTTGACCTGTTTTCTGGTGCCGCGCTGGCTGGAGGGGTCGCGCAACGCGATCCATATCCAGCGACTGAAGGACAAGCTCGGCAACCGCGCCAATGCCTCTGCCGAGATCGAGTATCACGGCGCGCTGGCGCATCGGCTGGGGGACGAGGGCGCCGGGGTGCGCACGATCATCGAGATGGTGCATCACACGCGGCTCGATACCGCCGTGGCGCCCGCCGGGCTGATGCGGGCGGGGCTGGCGGAGGTGAAACACTGGGTCGAGGGGCGGCGCACGTTCCAGCGCCGGCTGATCGACCAGCCCTTGATGCAGGCGGTGCTGGCCGATCTGGTGCTGGACTGGGAGGGCGCGCTGGCGCTGGCGATGCGCGCGGCTGAGGCGTTCGACGGCGACAGCCCGCAGGACCGGGCGTTCGCGCGCATCGGCGTGGCGCTGGCGAAATTCGTCAATAACAAGCGCTGCCCGGTGGTGCTGGTCGAGGCGATGGAGTGCCTTGGCGGCATGGGCTACGTCGAGGACACGCCGATGCCGATGCTCTATCGCGAGGCACCGCTCAATGGCATCTGGGAAGGGTCGGGCAACGTGATCTGCCTCGATATCCTGCGCACATTGGCCAAGGAGCCGCTGGCGGGCGAGGTGCTGGCGGCGGAGTTGACGGCGGCGACGGGGGCGGACCGGCGCTATGACACGGCGCTGGCGGCGCATCGGGAACGCTGGCCGGGGCTGCCCGAGGAAGGCGAGGCGCGCTGGTTCGCCGAAAGCCTTGCCGGGCTGCTGGCGGCGTCGATCCTGATCCGGGCGGGCGTGGCGGCGGTGGCCGATGGCTATGTCGCGACGCGGGTTTCAGGCGCGCGCGGGCATGTGCCGGGGTCGGTCTCGGGGCTGGACAACCGGGCGCTGGTGGGCCGGATTTAGGGGCGTGCAGTTTTTAGAGGCAATTCAATTCTCTGAATCGCCGCCATCACGTGTTTCCCTAAAATGTCGCACCGCGCGCTCGAACCAACTCGAGAGCTTAAGGGCTTCTGACGCGGCATGGCGCAATTGCAAGAAGTCCAGGTTTTCACGCGACCGCGCCAACTTGCCGCGAGCCGAGAAACGAGCAATGACGATCTCGCCGTCATGTTCTGAATAGACCGCATGAACGATACGGCTTCTCAGATCGTAGATTTCCTTTGCGCGGTCGAGTGCCGACTTCATTTCCGCGTCGAGTTCCAAATATGGAGGGGTGCCCCGAAGCAGGGCGAGGAGGGTGTCATATTTGCTGGAGAATTGTTGGTGATGAACCAGTGTTATTGCGTCGAAAATGTGGAGGTCTAACAACGCCCCAATCAACTCAGTCATGCGGGCATCAAGTTCTGTGCAAGCAAAGACCAAGCGCCCAAGGTCGGCGTATTGTTCGGACGTCAATTCGTTGCGTGGGCTCGAAGTCAACGTGGAAGACCTTTCTATGAATGGCAGGCACCATGTCGCCGAGATCCGCTGTCCCCACGAGACAAGCTCACGAACCCTGCAACTACTTCGCGGCGATCGCGTCCGCCGGGGGGGCGGCCAGTTTTTCCTCCACCAGACGGTCGGCGATGACCTCCGGCCCGATGCCGTCGGCGCGCGCGCGTGCATAGGCGCGGTCGAGGAACTCGGAGATTGCCGCCAGCCGGGTTTCGGTGAAGGGCGCGCGGTCGCGGATGCGCAGGATTTCGGTGGCGGCGTTGATGATGCCACCGGCGTTGACCACGTAATCGGGGGCATAGAGGATGCCGCGCGCGACCAGACGTGCGCCGTCCTCGGGCGTGGCCAGCTGGTTGTTGGCCGAGCCGCAGATGGCGCGCACGCGCAGGCGGGGGATGGTGCCTTCGTTCAGGATGCCGCCGATGGCGTTGGGGGCGAACAGGTCGGCCTCGGTGTCGTAGATCGCCTGCGGATCGACCGGGGTGGCGCCAAGGCTTGCCACCGCCTCATCGACGCGCGCCTTGTCCATGTCGGCGACCCAGAGCCGCGCGCCGGCCTCGGCGAACAGCCCGGCAAGGTGGCGCCCGACATTGCCCAGCCCCTGCAGCGCGATGCGCTTTCGGGCCGGATCGTCCGAGCCGGTGGCGTGGCGCAGGGTGACGCGGGCGGCCTCGTAGACGCCGCGCGCGGTGACGGGCGAGGGGTCGCCGCTGGCGAATTCGCCGGTGGCGAGCCCCGCGACATGGCGCGTGGCGCGGGCGACGATCTCGAGGTCGGCGGGGGTCATGCCCATGTCCTCGGCGGTCCAGTAGGTGCCGCCAAGCGCCTCGATCGCCTCGCCGAAGGCCATCAGCCGCGCTTCGGTCTTGTCCGTGGCCGGATCGCCGATGATGACCGACTTGCCGCCGCCAAGCGGCAGGTCGGCGGCGGCGTTCTTGTAGGTCATGCCGCGCGACAGGCGCAGCACGTCGGTCAGCGCCGCATCTTCATCCGCATAAGGCCGCATCCGAAGCCCGCCGACCGCGGGGCCGAAACGGGTGGAATGCACCGCGATGAAGCCGGTCAGCCCGGCGGCCGCGTCCGTGACGCGGACGACGCGCTCATATCCGTCGATGTCGAGATCCTGCATGTTCATGGCGGTGCTCCTCTCGTTCTTTGCGGAATATATTGTTGCGCTGCGTCCCCCGACAGGCTGTTCAAGCAAATGTGTGCAGGGGGACGCGGGGGCTCAGGTGATCGAGGCGTCGTAGATCGAGCCGATGGAGGCCGCCATGGCCGCGTTGAAGGCGTCGTCCGATTGCTGCACCGAAAGCCCCTCGGTCAAGGCGCGCGAGAAGCTGGCGATGACGCCGTGGTTCTGGGCCAGCATGGCGTTGGCCTCGTCGCGCGAATAGCCGCCCGACAGCGCCACGATGCGGATGATGCGCGGGTGTTTGACCAGCGGGGCGTAGAGATCGGCCTTGCTCGGCAGGGTCAGTTTCAACATGACCTCCTGCCCCTCGTCGAGGGCGTCGAGGTGCCGGGTCAGTTCGGCCAGCAGGATGTCCTCGGCCTCGGCCTTGTCGGCGATGGAAATCGTCACCTCTGGCTCGATGATCGGCACCAACCCCTTGGCGAGGATCTGCTTGCCGACCGCGAATTGCTGATCGACGATGGCCTTGATCCCGTCCGCGTTGGCGGCGGAAATGACCGAGCGCATCTTGGTGCCGAACACGCCCGCCGCCTTGGCGCGGTCGAGCAGCTTGTCGAGGTCGGGCATCGGCTTCATCAACTGGACGCCGTCATGTTCGGACTCGAGCCCCTTGTCGACCTTGAGGAAGGGCACGATGCGCCGGTCCTCCCAGAGGAAACGCGCCGAGGGCTTGCCGCCGATCTCGCGGTCCATCGTCATCTCGAACAGGATCGCGCCGATCACCTTGTCGCCGGTGAAGGCGGGCGACCGGGCGATGCGCGCGCGCATCGCGTGGATCAGGTTGAACATCTCGGCATCGCCCGAATAGGCGTCCTCGGCGATGCCGTAGAGCTTCAGTGCCTTCGGGGTCGAGCCGCCCGACTGGTCCAGCGCGGCGATGAAGCCCTTGCCGGTTTGCATCTGCTTGAGTTGGTCCGGATTCGGCATGGTGGCCCCCTGTGAAATCTATGCAATCGCCACTTTCTAGGCCGCGCGCCGCGGGGGTGCAATTCTGGTTGCGCTACCGCGTCGCGGTCTGGGTGTCGAGTGCGGCCACGCCGGGCAGGTCCTTGCCCTCCATCCACTCGAGAAAGGCGCCGCCGGCGGTCGAGACATAGGTGAAGTCATCCGCCACCCCGGCCTGATTGAGCGCCGCCACGGTATCGCCGCCACCGGCGACCGAGGTGAGTGTGCCCTCCCTGGACAACTCCGCCGCGTGCCGGGCGGCGGCGTTGGTCGCGGCATCGAACGGCGCGATCTCGAAGGCGCCGAGCGGGCCGTTCCAGATCAGCGTGCGGGCCTGGTCGAACACCGCCTTGATCGCCGCGACGGTGTCGGGCCCGGCATCGAGGATCATCGCGTCGGGCGGGCAGGCGTCGGCGGCGACGACCTCGCTGGCCGCACCGGCCTTGAATTCGCGCGCCACCACCACATCGGTCGGCAGCAGGATCTTGCAGCCCGCCGCCTCGGCCTTGTGCATGATCTCGCGTGCGGTGTCGGCCATGTCGTGCTCGCACAGCGATTTGCCGACGTCGATGCCCTGCGCGGCAAGGAAGGTGTTGGCCATGCCGCCGCCGATCACCAGGTTGTCGACGCGGGTGACGAGGTTGCCCAGAAGGTCGAGCTTGGTCGAGATCTTGGCGCCACCAACCACCGCCACCACCGGGCGCACCGGGTCGCCAAGGGCGGCCTCCAGCGCCGACAATTCCGCCTGCATCAGCCGGCCGGCGGCCGAGGGCAGCAGACGCGCGATGCCTTCGGTCGAGCCATGCGCGCGGTGGGATGCGGAAAAGGCGTCGTTGATGTAGACATCGCCAAGCGCGGCGAGGGCGGCGACGAAACTGGGTTCATTGGCCTCCTCGCCGGGGTTGAAGCGGGTGTTCTCGAGCAGCAGCACCTCGCCGTCCTTGAGCTCCGCGACCGCCTCTTTCGCCGGGCCGCCGATGCTGGCGGGGGCGAACTTGACCTTCTGGCCAAGTGCCGCCTCGAGCGCCGGAACCACCGCCTTGAGCGACATCGCGGGCACGACCTTGCCCTTGGGCCGGCCGAAATGCGCCATCAGCACCGGCTTGCCGCCCGCGGCGAGGATGTCCTTCACCGTCGGCACGATCCGCTCGATCCGGGTGGCGTCGGTGACCTCGCCCTGATCGTTCACCGGCACGTTGATGTCGACCCGCGTCAGCACAACCTTGCCGTCCAGATCCATGTCGTCGAGTGTTTTCCAAGCCATACCGTTACCTCCGAGGCGCCAACGCCGAGTCTTCGTGGAAACCTAACCCGGTCAATGCGGCAAAGCGAACCCCTTTTCCTTTCCGGCGCGCGCGCATAGGTTCGCGGCAACGAGAAAACGCGAAAGGAGCGCCTGATGGCCGAGATCAAAGACCCCGAGAACACCATCCTGATCGAACTCAAGGACGGCAACGTGACGATCGTGCTTTTGCCCGACGTGGCTCCGCAGCACTCCGCCCGGATGAAGGAGCTTGCCCGCGCCGGAAAATACGACGGCGTGGTGTTTCACCGCGTGATCGACGGCTTCATGGCCCAGACCGGCGATGTCGAGCATGGCAAGGACAAGTCCAACCTGCGCCGCGCGGGCACGGGCGGGTCGGACCTGCCGGACCTGCCGGCGGAGTTCTCGAAACTGCCGCACGACCGGGGCACGCTGGGCGCCGCGCGCTCGCAAAGCCCGAACTCGGCCAACAGCCAGTTCTTCATCAATTTTTCCGACAACCATTTCCTGAACGGGCAATACACCGTCTATGGCCGGGTGATCTCGGGCATGGAGCATGTCGACAAGATCACCAGGGGCGAGCCGCCGGCGAACCCGGACGTGATGATCTCGGTCAAGGTGGCCGCCGATGTCTAGAACGACACTGACCGCCTGGATCGTCTTCATGGCCGGCGTCATCGCGGTGGCGGCCTATTACTTCATCACCGTCGCGGGGGCCCAGCCCAAGGTCGTGACCGAGGCGCCGGGGCTGTCGGGGGGGCCGCAGATCGAGATCACCGTCGCCGGCGAGGCCGAAGGCCGGATCGTGATCGAGCTGTTCGACTCGATCGCGCCGAAACACGCCGAGCGGATGGTGACGCTGGCGCGCGAGGGGGCCTATGACGGCGTGGTGTTCCACCGCGTGATCGACGGCTTCATGGCGCAGGCCGGCGATGTCGAGCACGGCAAGACCGGCGGCGATCTGCGGCTGGCGGGCACCGGGGCGTCCGACCTGCCGAACCTGCCGGCCGAGTTCTCGAACGAGCCTTTCGTGGCCGGTGTGGTCGGCATGGCACGTTCGCAGAGCCCGGATTCGGCCAACAGCCAGTTCTTCATCATGTTCGACGACGCGGGCCACCTGAACGGCCAGTATACCGTGGTCGGACGCGTGATCGAGGGCATGGACGTGGTCAACCGGATCAAGCGCGGCGAAGGCCGCAACGGTGCCGTCATCGGCGCGCCGGACGTGATGCAGAGCGTGCGCGTCATCGAGTGACGCGCAGCCGGTCCCGCCCGCGCGGGGCCATGACACCGGGCGCCCTTCGGCCAGACGCGAGCCGTCGGCCGGGGGGCGCGATCCGCATCGCCGTGACCTGACCGCCAGCCCCGATCAGGGCGGCGCGATCCCGGTCTGGGCGAGCAGGAGAATGAAGGCGAGGAGTCCGGCAGCTTCGGCCAGGGGGGCGGGGATGCGTGTTTTCATGCCCCTTCATCGCATCAAAACCCTGAGATTCCATGAACCTCGCAGGCCTGATTCGAAACAATGTGTTTCCAATTAAGTCGTGAATTTTTCATCCAATTACCGCCTCGTCACCCACAATTCGCCCTGTTTGGCCGCGATTGTGCGCTGGTCAGATACAGAGATGGCCAATGGTTGACTGGACTTACATGATGTTCTTCTCGCTCTTCGCGACGGTGTTCGCGATGTCGGTCGGACTCTTCGAATTCAGCGCCGATTCGGACGCGGAAGACGAGGATGCGGGGCCCGAGTTCGAGCCGGAGAACTACACCGACCTGTTCATCGGAACACCGGGAGACGACGCAATGACGGCGCAGAACTACGAGGCCGATCTGGCCTACATGCTGGCCGAGGGCAGCGACACGCTGGTGGCCTCGGAGGGCGATGACCTTGCCGATGGCGGTGCGGGCAACGATGTCCTGATCCTCTCGAACGACGACGTGGCGTTGGGCGGCGACGGCGAGGACGTGCTGTCGGGCGGCGCGGGCGATGACGAGCTCCATGGCCAGGGCGGCGACGACGACATCGAGGGCAATGGCGGCGACGACCTGCTATATGGCGGGTCGGGCGACGACCTGCTCGACGGCGGCCAGGGCGACGACATCCTGTTCGGTGGGCTGGGCGACGACGTGCTGATCCTCGGCGAGGGCGATCTGGCGACGGGTGGCGCGGGCATGGACGAGTTCCACGTCTACGAGATCGACAGCCCCGAGGCGCCACCCGCCGACATCACCGACTTCGCGGCCGGGACCGATGCGATCCATGTGCACTATTACCCGGTCACCGACCCCGAGACCGGGGCGCCGGCCATGCCCGAGATCGACGTGAGCTTCGATGACGAGGCCGATGCGACCGTGGTGACGCTGAACGGCCAGCAGATCGCGACGCTGGCGGGCGATGCCGGGATCACGGTCGCCGATGTGGTGCTGACGCCGATCGGCTGAGGCGCGGGGCAGGGACGAAAAAGGCGGGCCACGCGGCCCGCCTTTTCGGATTTGGATGTCACAGGGAGAAATTTCGATGCTAGGCTGTCTGTATGGAAGATGATCGTGCAACGAACTCTTTTCTTGGATGGCTGGGTTTCCAAGTGCCGTTCGATTTTGAGCGAGCGCGTTGGCTTGGGCATATTCTTGGTGTGTTAGTCACTCTATTATTTCCTATCTTCGCTGCCCTTCTGTTGTGGAATTTCTTCCTTGCGGTCTCAGGCTCTGACGCTTTTGAGACATCCGCGGACAAGCACGAGGCTATCCGAAACTCCGGTCTTGCCGTTGCCGCTCTCATGGGTGTCCCGTTCGTGATCTGGCGTTCTATTGTCGCTCAGAAGCAGGCCGACGTCGCCGAGCACGGATTGATGGCAGACCGCATTACGAAAGCTATCGACCAGTTGGGCTCTGACAAAATAGCGGTTAGAACCGGTGCGGTTTATGCTCTTGAGAGTATTATGATGGATTCCGAGGCCAATCGCGTTAGGATGTGGAAAATCGTCAATGCGTTCCTAAATGAGGAACAGAAGGAACTTCGAAAGAAGAAGAAAGCACCCAATCCTCCGGAACTTCGGGCGGACATACAGGCGGCGCTTGAGGTGCTTTCGCAGTCAGAGGACTAAAGCATGGGGATGAACACTCCCAGATTTCAGATGAACCTGAGGGCTGCTCGGTTAGCGCGGGCCAACTTGGAAGGGGCGAATCTTAGCTTCGCAAAAGCCTCTTGGGTCGATTTCAGGTTTTCGAACATGAAGCAGGCCAAGCTGCTGAATGCGGTTCTGGACAATGCAAATCTGAAAGGCGCAGACCTAAGTTTTGCGGATCTGACAGGGGCGAGTCTGAGAGATGCCGACCTTCGGGACGTCAACTTCGAAAAAGCTGAATTGGATGGTGCCGATCTTAGGGGGGCGGATCTACGTGGCGCTTTCAATCTTTCGCTTGAGGAGTTGGGTCAAGCCATTGGCGACACCACGACGCGACTGCCACCTGGATTCGTCCCTCCGGCGAATTGGAGCGCAGTCGGCAAACTGGCTTCCGCACAATAGGCTAAAATGAGGACTCAGGAATAAACCCCCGCTTTCGCGGGGGTTTTTCGAACTCTGGACAGGCCCCTACGCCTTGGCGAGGTTGCGAAGCACGTAGTGCAGCACGCCGCCGTTCTCGACATATTCCTTCTCGACCGCGGTATCGATGCGGCACTTGAGGGTGATGTCCCTGGTCGTGCCATCGGCATAGGTGATGGTGCAGGGCACGTCGGACATCGGCTTGAGGTCGCCTTCAAGCCCGTGGATCGACACGACTTCCTCGCCGGTCAGGCCAAGCGTCTTGCGGGTGTCGCTGCCGGTGAACTCGAACGGGATCACGCCCATGCCGACGAGGTTGGAGCGGTGGATACGCTCATAGCTCTCGGCGATCACCGCCCCGACGCCCAGCAGGGCCGTGCCCTTGGCCGCCCAGTCGCGCGACGATCCGGCACCGTATTGTTCGCCGGCGACGATCACCAGCGGCACGTCGTCGGTCTGGTAGGCCATCGAGGCGTCATAGATCGGCATCTGTGCGCCGTTCGGCCCCTTGGTGTAGCCACCTTCGACGTTGTCCAGCATCTCGTTGCGAATCCGGATGTTGGCGAAGGTGCCGCGCATCATCACCTCGTGGTTGCCGCGCCGCGACCCGTAGGAGTTGAAGTCGCGCACCGGCACCTGATGCTCGATCAGGTATTTGCCCGCGGGCGTGTCGGCCTTGAAGCTGCCGGCCGGCGAGATGTGGTCGGTGGTGATCATGTCACCCAGCACCGCCAGCACCCGCGCGCCCTCGATATCCGAGATCGTGCCGGCCTCGGGCTTCATGCCCTTGAAATAGGGCGGGTTCTGGATGTAGGTCGAGCCGGCCGGCCAGTCGTAGGTTTCGCTGCCCGAAACCGTCACCGCCCGCCATTTCTCGTCGCCCTTGAAGACGTCGGCGTATTTCGACTGGAAGGCGTCGCGGGTGACGGTCCGCTCCACCAGTTCGTTGATCTCGTCGCTGGTCGGCCAGATGTCCTTGAGGAAGACGTCGTTGCCGTCCTTGTCTTGGCCCAGCGATTGCGTGGTGATGTCGACGTTCATGTCACCGACCAGCGCATAGGCCACCACCAGCGGCGGGCTGGCGAGGTAGTTGGCGCGCACGTCGGGGCTGATGCGGCCCTCGAAGTTGCGGTTGCCCGACAGCACCGAGACGCCGATCAGGTCGTAATCGCTGATCGCCTTCGAGATCGCCGGGTCCAGCGGGCCGGAGTTGCCGATGCAGGTGGTGCAGCCGTAACCGACAAGGTTGAAGCCGATGGCGTCGAGGTCTTTTTGCAGACCCGCCGCCTCGAGATATTCGCTGACCACCTGCGAGCCCGGGGCGAGGCTGGTCTTGACCCAGGGCTTGCGGGTGAGGCCGCGCTCATGCGCCTTGCGCGCCACGAGGCCCGCACCGATCATCACATAGGGGTTCGAGGTGTTGGTGCAGGAGGTGATCGAGGCGATCACGATCGAGCCGTCGTGCAGCTGGTAGGGCTCCGCGCCGTTCACGCTGGCGACATAGCCGCGCCGGTGATGGCCGGCATCGCCGGGAATTTCGCGCGGGGCGGGCTGGCCGCCTTCGCTTTCCCAGCGGTCCTTCTGCTTTTCGTTGACCTTCTTGCCCTCGCGCTCGCCCTCGATATAGGCGCAGAACGTGCTCGCGGCCTTGTCCAGCGCGATGTAGTCCTGCGGGCGTTTCGGGCCGGAGATCGCCGGAACGATGGTGGACATGTCGAGCGTCAGCGTGTCGGTGTAGATCGGCGCGTAATCGGCGTCGCGCCACATGCCGTTTTCCCTGGCATAGGCCTCGACCAGCGCGATGCGGTCCTCGTCGCGGCCGGTGTTGCGCAGGTAGCGCAGGGTTTCGCCGTCGATCGGGAAGAAGCCGCAGGTCGCGCCATATTCCGGGGCCATGTTGGCGATGGTGGCACGGTCGGCCAGCGGCAGATGGTCCAGCCCCTTGCCGTAGAATTCCACGAACTTGCCGACGACACCCTTGGCGCGCAGCATCTCGACCACCTTCAGCACCAGGTCGGTGCCGGTGGTGCCCTCGACCAGATGGCCGGTCAGCTCGAACCCGACGACCTCGGGGATCAGCATGGAAATCGGCTGGCCCAGCATCGCCGCCTCGGCCTCGATCCCGCCGACGCCCCAGCCCAGCACGGCCGCGCCGTTGACCATCGTCGTATGCGAGTCGGTGCCAACCAGCGTATCCGGATAGGCGACGGTCTCGCCGTTCTGGTCGGTGTCGGTCCAGACGGTTTGCGACAGGTATTCGAGGTTGACCTGGTGACAGATGCCGGTCCCCGGCGGCACCACGCGGAAGTTCTCGAACGCGGTCTGGCCCCACTTGAGAAACTGGTAACGCTCCATGTTGCGCTCGTATTCGCGGTCGACGTTCATCTGGAAGGCGCGCGGGTTGCCGAACTCGTCGATCATCACCGAGTGGTCGATGACCAGATCGACCGGCACCAGCGGGTTGATCTTTTTCGCGTCGCCGCCAAGCGCCTTGATGCCGTCGCGCATCGCGGCAAGGTCGACCACGGCGGGAACGCCGGTGAAGTCCTGCATCAGGACGCGGGCCGGGCGATAGGCGATCTCGCGCGGGTTCTTGCCGCCGTTCCTGGCCCAGTCGGCAAACGCCTTGATGTCATCAACCGAGACGGTGAAGCCGCCATCCTCGAAGCGCAGCATGTTCTCCAGCACCACCTTGAGGGCGGCGGGAAGGCGCGAGAAATCGCCAAGACCGGCGGCCTCGGCGGCGGGGATCGAGTAATAGGCGACGGTCGCGCCGCCAGAGGTGAGCGTCTTGCGGGTCTTTGCGGTGTCCTGTCCAACGACGATGGGCATGGGAGATCCTCCTGGCGGGGCGTTGAGAATGGCGGTTGGCGCCCGTTTGCCTCAACCCCGGTGCGGGATCAAGGGGGCTATGGGGCTTATGTATACCATTGTGCACCAAACTTCAATCGCCGCCTTGCACGCGCGAGGGACCGGAGGTGGCGCGTTCTTTGGGCAACGCTCACGGCCTCTCGCAAAACCTTGATTGGCGGCGGCGGGTTTGCTCGGCTAGGTAGGACAGGAACGTGCGACTACTCGATCACGGGACACAAGCAGGCACATGCGGACATTTCTTTTCGCTTTGGCGATGGCACTCGCGACCCTGACGGGCGCGACGGCCCGCGCAGGGGATGCGCCTCTGGTGGTGCTGGAGCTCTACACCTCGCAAGGTTGCTCGTCCTGCCCGCCCGCCGATGCGCTGCTGGAGGAACTGGCGGCGCGCGAGGATGTGCTGCCGCTGGCGCTGCATGTGGATTACTGGGATTACATCGGCTGGGCCGACACCTTCGGCCGCCCCGCCCACACCGCGCGGCAGAAAGCCTATGTTCACGTCGCCGGCGGCAATTCGGTCTACACGCCGCAGATGGTGGTGGGCGGGGTCGAGCATATCGTCGGGTTCAAGCCGATGAAGGTGGCCGACCTGCTGGCCCAGCACCGCGCCACGATGGGTTCGGTCGAACTTCAGGCGGTGGCCGAGGGCAACATGCTGCGCATCACGGTCGCCCCGCATGACGGGGCGGTGCTGCCGGAGCGGATCATGATCGACGTCGTCGGCTATACCCCAGAAGCCAAGGTCGCCATCGGCCACGGCGAGAACGCCGGCGAGACCATCACCTATGCCAATATCGTGACCTCGTGGGAACATGTCGGGCGCTGGAACGGCAAGGCGGGCGTCGAGCTGACCGCGCCGATGCCCAATGCGCCGCGCGCGGCGGTGATCGTGCAGGTCGAAGGCCCGCGCCGGGTGCTGGCGGCGGCGAAGGTGCGCTAGGCCCGGCGCGCCTCGCGGGTTTCGCGGTGCCAGACATAGATCCCGGCGGCGACGATTATGCCCGCGCCGACATAGGTCGGAAGATCCGGGTATTCGCCGAAGAACAGCGCCCCCCAGAGCGCCGCGAAGATCAGCCCGATATAGGAGAACGGCGCCACCGCCGAGGCTTCGGCCAGCATCAGGGCGCGGATCACCAGAAGCTGCCCCAGCGCCCCCAGCGCTCCGATCGTCACCATCAGGAAGATCGCGAAACCATCGGGCGTGACCCAGACCGGCACCACCGCCACCGACAAGACCGCCGTGCCCAGAAGGGCGGCATAGAACAGCGAGGTCATCGGGTCCTCGCTGCGCCCGACCTTGCGGGTGGCGAGTGCGAAGCCGGCATAGAAGAATGCGGCGATGAGCGGCAGGATGGCGGCGGGCGAGAACACGTCGCTGCCGGGGCGGATCACGATCAGCGCACCGATCAGGGCGGCGACAATGCCCATGGCGCGGCGCAGCCCGAAGCGCTCGCCCAGAAACAGGGCTGCGCCCAGCGTGATCAGAAGCGGGTTGAGATCCATGATCGCGGTGGCTTCGGCCAGGCCCATCATGCTGATGGCAAGAAAGAAACACGAGCTTGCGGCGAGCAGGAACAGCGAGCGCAGGCCCTGAAGCCAGGGGTGACGGGTGCGCGCGACCGTGGCCAAGCGTGGCGCCACGATCAACAGCACGATGGCGGTCTGCCCGGCATAGCGCGCCCAGAGCACCTGGATCACCGGCAGTTGCTGTGACAGCCCCTTGGCGGCGCTGTCCATCACCGTCATCGTCAGGATCGCGAAAAGATAGAGCCCGATCCCCGCCGCGGTGGGCGACAGGGCGGCGATGCGTCCCGGTCGGGGAGTGGGGGCGATGGGTGAGGCCATCCCCGGACCCTATGGGCCGGGGATGGGGAAGGCAATCAGCCTGCCAGCGTCACCAGCGCATGCCGCTTGCGCCCCGCCGACAGCTTGACCGGCTGGGCAAGATCGGCGGCGGTGATCATCAGGCCCGGATCGGTCAGGTCGGCATCGTTCAGCTTCGCGCCCTTGTCGGCGATCAGCCGCTTGGCCTCCTTGCCCGACTGGCTGAGGCCCGAGCGCACGATGAGCTGCACCACCGAAATACCCTCGCCGACCTCCTCCGCCGTCAGGATCAGAGTCGGCAGATCGTCACCGATGCCGCCCTCCTCGAACACCGCGCGCGCCGTCGCCTCGGCATCCTCGGCCGCGGCACGGCCATGGGCCAGCGTGGTCACCTCGTTGGCCAGCACGACCTTGGCGGCGTTGATCTCGGCGCCCTCGGCGGCGCCCAGCCGCTCACATTCTTCCAGCGGCAACTCGGTATAGAGCTTGAGGAACCGACCGACATCGGCATCGGTGGTGTTGCGCCAGAACTGCCAGAACTCATAGGGCGACAGCATGTCGGCATTGAGCCACACCGCGCCGCCCGCCGACTTGCCCATCTTCTTGCCGTCGGACGTGGTCAGCAGCGGCGAGGTCAGCCCGTAAATTTCATGGTCGAGCACCCTGCGCGTCAGGTCGATACCGTTGACGATGTTGCCCCACTGGTCCGACCCGCCCATCTGGAGCAGACAGCCATAACGGCGGTTCAACTCGAGGAAGTCATAGGCCTGCAGGATCATGTAGTTGAATTCGAGGAAACTCAGGCTTTGCTCACGGTCCAGCCGAGATTTCACCGATTCAAACGACAGCATCCGGTTGACCGAGAAATGCCGCCCGATGTCGCGCAGGAAATCGAGGTAATTGAGGTCGTCCAGCCACTCGGAATTGTCCAGCATGATCGCGTCGGTCGGCCCGTCGCCATAGGTCAGATACTTGGCGAACACCTGCTTCATGCCGGCGATGTTCTCCTTGATCTGCTCGGGGCCCAGCAGCGGGCGTTCGTCCGAGCGGAACGAGGGATCGCCCACCTTGGTCGTGCCGCCGCCCATCAGGGTGATCGGCTTGTGCCCGGTCTTCTGCAGCCAGCGCAGCATCATGATGTTCAGAAGATGCCCGACATGCAGCGATTTCGCCGTCGCGTCATAGCCGATATAGGCCGGCACCACGCCCTTGACCAAAGCCTCGTCGAGCGCCTGATAATCGGTGCAATCGGCAAGATAGCCGCGCTCCATCATCAAGCGCATGAAATCCGATTTCGGGTGGTAGGTCATGGTCTTTGGGTCCAATCTTGTGTCGCGCCTTCTATATCGGCGGGCAGAGCGGAGGAAAAGCCATGTTGAGGCCGCATCGCAGGACGGGGTCGCGGACCGGATCGGGGCCGCTCTGGGCGCTGGGGGCGATGTCGGACCTTGGCGGGGTTGCCGCCGCGATGGTGCTGACCGATGGCGAGCGCATCCTCGAGTTCGGCGAGACGGCGCAGCGGCCCTGGTCGGACAGCGAAAGCGCGGTGATTCGCGCAGCCCTTGGCCGCTGGCCGGGCGAGGCGGGGATGGCGGAGGCAGCGCGCGTGGTCGAGAATGCCCATATCGCGCTGCTGTCGCAGTTTTCCGGGGCCGACCTCATCGGCTTTCACGGCCTGACGCTGGCGCATGACCCGCGCGGGCAGGGCACGCATCAGGCGGGCGACGGCGCGCGCATCGCCGAAGCCCTCGGCCTGCCGGTGGCCTGGGATTTCCGCACCTCCGACGTGGCGCTGGGCGGCGAGGGCGCACCGATTGCGCCGTTCTTCCACTTCGCCTGCGGCAAGTGGATCGGGGCAGAGGCGCCCTTCGCGCTCATCGGCCTCGGCGCGGTGGCGAGCCTGACCTGGATCGACCCGCGCCAGCCCGCACCCGAGACGCCGGGCGCGCTCATGGCCTTCGACACCGGACCGGGGATCGGTGCGGGCACGGCGGGCGGAACCATCGCCGAAGACATCGTCGCGGCCTTCCTCGAGGACGCCTGGTTCTACCGGATGCCGCCGAAAACGCTGACCGCCGACAGCTTCGCCGACCTTGAGGCGGCGCTCGCCGAGCTGCCAGCGCCCGACGCCGCGGCCACCAGAACCGCCTGCGCCGTCGCGGCGGTGCTGCGCGGCATGGAGCACTGCCCGACGCCACCCGCGCGCCTGCTGATCGCGGGGGCAGGGCGCGACAACCCGGCGCTGCTCGACGCGCTCGCGGCGCGGCTCTTGATGCCGGTCGAGCGCATCGAGGGCCAGGGCCTCGACGGCGACATGCTCGACGCCCAGGCCATCGCCTTCCTCGCCCCGCGCGTCGCCCACGGGTTGCCGACCTCCTGCCCGGCCACCACCGGCGTCGCGGCGGCGGTCGGCGGCGGCATCCTCTCGACGCCGGACTGACCCCTTCATCTTGGAAAAATACTCTGGGGGTTTGGGGGTGAAACCCCCAATCCTGCATCATCCGCGCTGGTGCGGCCCCTGAAGACCTCAGCCCTTCAGCGCCCGCGCCAGCGCGCAGAAGCGTTCCACGTCGATCTCCTCGGCGCGCGCGGTCGGGTCGATCCCCACCGAGGTCAGCACCGCGCCGATGTCCGGCGCCAGCCCCTTCAGCGAGGCGCGCAGCATCTTGCGGCGCTGCTGGAAGGCGGTGGCGGTCAGGCGTTGCAGGACCTCCGGATCCGCCTCGAAACGCGGTGCGGGCAAGGCGGTAAGATGCACCACCGCCGAGCGCACCTTGGGCGCCGGCGTGAAGGCTTCGGGCGGCAGGTCCATCACCACCTTCGCATCGCAGCGCCACTGCGCCAGAATCGCCAACCTTCCATAGGCCTTCGACCCCGGCTTCGCCACGATGCGCTCGGCGACCTCTTTCTGGAACATCAGCGTCAGGCTCTGCCAGTAGGGCGGCCAGTCCTCGGGCGTCAGCCAGCGCACCAGAAGCTCGGTGCCGATGTTGTAGGGCAGGTTGGCAACCACCCGGATCGGCGGCGTCAGATGTGCCAGCGGATCGAGCGTGAGCGCGTCGGCGTTCAGCACCTCGAGCCTGCCGGGATAGGCGGCGGCGATCTCGGCCAGCGGCGCCATCGCGCGGCTGTCCTTCTCGACCGCGAGCACCTTGCGCGCGCCTTCCGCGAGCAGCCCCCGCGTCAAACCGCCGGGGCCGGGGCCGACTTCGAGCACGTCGCATTGGCTCAGATCCCCAGCCTGCCGGGCGATCTTTGCGGTCAGGTTGAGGTCGAGCAGGAAGTTCTGCCCCAGCGCCTTTTTCGCCACCAGCCCATGCCTGCGGATCACCTCGCCCAGCGGCGGCAGGTCGTCCAGCGTGCTCACGCCGACATGTCCCGCGCCATGCGCAGGGCGGCGATCAGCGATGACGGGTCGGCGACGTCTTTTCCTGCGATGTCGAAGGCGGTGCCGTGGTCGGGCGAGGTGCGCACGAAGCCAAGGCCCAGCGTCACGTTTACCCCGCCCGCGAAATCCAGCGTCTTGATCGGGATCAGCGCCTGGTCGTGATACATGCAGATCGCCACGTCATAGCGCGCCCGCGCCGGCGGGTGGAACATGGTGTCGGCGGGCAGCGGGCCCGTGATGCGCATCCCCTCGGCGCGCAGCGTGTCGAGCAGCGGCGCGATCATCTCGATCTCCTCGCGCCCCATCGCACCGCCCTCGCCGGCATGGGGGTTGAGGCCCGCGACCGCGATGCGCGGATCGGGAATACCCTGCGCCGACAGCGCCGCGTGGGTGATGCGGATGGTGCTTTCCAGCCCGTCTCGGGTCAGGCGCGCGGGCACCTCGGACAGCGGAATATGGATCGTCGCGGGCACGACGCGGAGCGCATCGCAGGCCAGCATCATCACCACATCGTCCACGCCGGCCAGATGCGCGAGAAACTCGGTATGGCCGGGAAAGCCGAAACCCGCGCCGTCCATCAGTGCCTTCTTGTGGACCGGATTTGTGGTCAGCGCCGCCGCCTTGCCCGCCTGCACCAGCGCCACACCCTCGCGGATCGCGGCCACGACATGCGGCGCATGAACCGGGTCGGCCACCCCCGGCACGCGCGGCGCGCCGAAATCGCGTGACAGCACCGGCAGGCCCGTCGCCATCGCGCCCGGCGCCGCCTCGGGCGCGTCGATCACCACCACAGGCGTGCCCTCGGGCAGGTGCGACGGATCGCCGATCAGGAAAAAGGGCAGCTCGTCCTTCAGCGCGGCCCAGGCGCGGGCGGCGATTTCCGGGCCGATCCCGGCCGGTTCCCCGACCGAGAGCGCGATCGGGCGGGGTGGCATCAGTTGCCGATGATCTCGAGCGACGCGTTGGCGCGCAGGTCCTCAAGATACATCTGCGACATCGTGCCGATGCGCCGGTTGCGCAACTGGTCGGCAACCATCTCCCGGGTCAGCGAGCGCGGCAATTCGTTGCCCCGGTTGCACAGCATCACCACGGCAAAGCCGCCGGATGGGGTTATGGCGCTGCCGACCTCGAACCGGTCAAGCCCGTCGATCGTGGCGCGGTAGGCGGCGGGAACCTGGCTTTCGGCCACTTCCTCGCGCACCAGCTGCTCGGGCGGCAGGCCGCGCGCCAGCGGATAGAGATCGTCGCAGCTTGTCACCCGGCTGCGGATGCTCTGCACCTCGGCAAGGTTCGCCGGAGAGTTTCCACCCGGCAGCAGAAGCGCGGCATAGTCGATCATCGTCGCGGGCGTTCCGCCGCGCACTTCTTCCTTGTCGCGCAGGAGATAGATCCGCAGGAAATCGCCCGAGTCCACGACCCGGCTGGTCTGGCCGACGCTGAGCCCGCGCACCGCGGCCCCCACTTCGGGCGGCAGCGCGGTCACGTCGGCCCAGTTCATCCGGCCGCCATTGTTGCGCGATGCGCCGACCGAAAAGCGCTTGGCGGCGCTTTCGAACCCGGCCTCGTCAAGCCCGGCCAGCCGTGCGACACGCGCCAGTGACGCCTTGCGCGTGGCCGCGTCGCTGGCCGGCAGCGCGATTTCCGACAACAGGACCCGGATGCCCGGTTCGGCCTCGGCGCGGGCCATCGCCTCTTCGATCTCGGCGTTCGAGATCGTGGCGCGCGGCAGGAAGGTCGTTCGGGTGTATTCGCGCCAGGCCAGACCGGCCAGCACGAAGTCGCGGAACGTCTCCTGCGCCACCCCGGCCTGGGCCAGGAATTGCAGCATCTGCTCGCCGTCGAGCCCGCCGCGCTGGGCGAACTCGTCCATCCCGGCGGCAATCGCCTGATCCTCGATCTTGATGCCGCTCATCGCGGCTTCGCGCATCTGCAGGCGTTCGTTGATGAGCTGGTCGAGCGCCAGCGCGCGCACGTCGCCGGGCGCGTTCAGGAGGGTGAGAAAGGCGGTGCGCTGGCTCAGCTCAAACGAGGTGATGACCTCGCCGTCGATCCGCGCCACCGGGGCGAACTGCCCCTGCGCCGTGGCCGGGGCACCAAGCCCCAGCGCTGCCAGCGCCGCGCCTGCCGCGATCCGCCGGAGCCCCCGGCCAATGGCCGCGATCGCCGCGCCTCGCGTGGTGCTGCGTGAAATGCCGTCTCGGGGTGCCGTCGTCCACATCATGCCTTGCGCTCTTTGTCTGCCGCCTGTCCGTCACCGGGGCAAACCCCGGGTCGCGGCCACATTAGTCGAGGATCCGCGCCGGTGCGAGGGTTAATCGCCGCCCGCGCCGTCCGAGGCCGGAAAATCCGCTGGGCGAAGGCGCAAACCCTGCGCGAAACCCGCAGATCTGGTGGTCGGCGCGGCTGAGCCCACCCGATCTGGGGCGGCGGCGGGCGCGGGTGCGGGCCGATTCTCCCCGAGGCCGCGCCGGTCGCACGGCTCTGGAAAACCCGTGGCCGGGCGGATAGGTGTTGTCAAAACGGCTTCACCGAAAGGACCTCCCTATGACCGACAGCCTCACCCCCGCCTTCGTCGCCCTCGACCTCGACGCGCTCGCCGCGATGCCGGGGCGCATCGTGGTGCTGGCCGACACCGAGGGGCGGCTGGACAAGGGCGCGCGCCGGATCAACCGGCTGACGCGCGGCGCGCTGGCGCGGCTGGTGGAAAGCCCGGCCTTCGCCAAGGCCAGGACCGGCGAGGCGATGGACATGGCCTGGCCGACCGGCATGGCCGCCGAGGCGGTTCAGGTGGTCAAGATCGACCGCAAGATGGGAGCGGACGCGGCGCGCAAGGCAGGTGGCGAAATCGGCAAGGCCGGGCTGGGCAAGCCGGTCATGGTGCTCGCCGGCAGCCTGCGCCACATCCCCGAGATCGCGCTGGGCGCGATGCTGCGCGCCTATGACTTCTCCGACCACAAGACCGGCGAGGATGACAGGAAAGACCCCGGCAGCCTGACCTTCGCGGTCGCCAAACCCGAAGTGCTGACGGCACAGGCGGGCGATCTGGCGGCGGTGGCCTCGGGCGTGTTCTTCACCCGCGATCTGGTCAACGAACCGGCCAACGTGCTGACCACCACCGATTTCGCCACCCGCATCGAGGCGCTGCGCGAGCTTGGCGTCAAGGTCGAGGTGCTCGAGGAGGACGCGCTCGAAAAGCTCGGCATGGGCGCGCTTCTGGGCGTCGGGCAAGGCTCGGAAAGCCCGTCGAAACTGGCGGTGATGGAGTGGCCGGGCGGCAAGAAAGGCACAGCGCCGCTGGCGCTGATCGGCAAGGGCGTGGTGTTCGACACCGGCGGCATCAGCCTGAAACCGGCCCTGGGAATGGAAGACATGACGATGGACATGGGTGGCGCCGGCACCGTCGCGGGGGTGATGAAGACGCTGGCGCTGCGCAAGGCTCCCGCCAACGTCGTCGGGCTGATCGGGCTGGTCGAGAACATGCCCGATGGCCGCGCCCAGCGCCCCGGCGACGTGGTGAAATCCATGAAGGGCGACACGATCGAGGTGATCAACACCGACGCCGAGGGCCGGCTCGTTCTGGCCGACGTGATGTGGTATGCGCAGGACCGCTTCAAGCCCGCAGGGATGATCGACCTTGCCACCCTGACCGGCGCCTGCGTGATCGCGCTGGGGCATGAAAACGCCGGGGTGTTCGCCAACGACGACGATTTCTGCAAGACCTTCCTGAAAGCCGCCGAGGCCGAGGGCGAGGGCGCCTGGCGGCTGCCTCTGGGCGAGGGCTACGACAAGCAGTTGAAAAGCCGCGTCGCCGACATGAAGAACGTCGGCGGAAAGCCGGCCGGCGCGATCACCGCGGCGCAGTTCCTGCAGCGTTTCGTGCGCGAGGGCACGCCCTGGATCCACCTCGACATCGCCGGTGTCGCCAGCCTGTCGGAGGACACCGTGCTTGCGCCCAAGGGCGCGACCGGCTGGTTCGTGCGCACGCTCGACCGGCTGGTGCGCGACACCTGCGAGACCTGACGATGGGCGAGGCGTATTTCTACCACATGACCCGCACGCCGCTCGAGGCGACGCTGCCGGTGCTGCTGGCGAAATCGCTCGAGGCGGGCTGGCGTGTCGCGGTGCGCGGGCGCGCCGAGGACCGGCTCGACTGGCTCGACCAGAAGCTCTGGCTCGGGGCCGAGGACGGCTTTCTGCCGCATGGCCGCGCCGGCGGGCCGCATGACGCGGATCAGCCGATCCTGCTCACCACCGGAACCGAGGCCGCCAACGCCGCCACCTGCCTCGTCTCGGTCGACGGCGCCGACGTCACCGCCGCCGAGGTCGCGGCGCTCGCCCGCGTGATGGTCCTGTTCGACGGCAACGACCCTGCAGCGGTCGAAACCGCCCGCGAACAATGGCGCGCCCTCACCGGCGCCGGATGCGCCGCGAAATACTGGAGCCAGGATGAGGGGCGTTGGCAGATGAAGGCGGAAAGCAAGGCGTGACAGGGGCTTGTGTGGCTTTGTTCATGCATATCGCGAGGCGCGCGTTTCGAGGTTGCACCGGGCCACATGGGCCGCGCCATGAGTATTTTTGCCAAGATGAAGACGGCAAGTCGCGCGCGTTAACCTTAACGGCTTCTTTGCTCCTGAAATACCTTGGGGGGAGCGGGCGCCTCGCCCCGCGAGGCGGCCGTGGGGGGCAAAGCCCCCTGCGCTCCTGTTGATCACCGCGTCAGGATCAGCGTGTCATCCGCGATCTCGATGCGTGAAAACCGCCGCAGATAGGCCATGCCCAGCAGCGAGCGGTCCATCTCGCCCTCGTTGATCCAGACCTCGAGGTTGCGGTCCTCGATCTCGCCCACCGAAATCCGGTCGATCCTGGCACGCGCCGTGCGCACCATGCCGTTGGCGGTCATCGCGCTGCCGGTATAGGTCAGCGCATCGAGGTCGATCCCGATCCGCAGCGCATCGGCCTTGGTCAGCACCACGTCGGTCGCGCCGGTATCGACGACGAACTCCACCGGCTCGCCATTGAGCCGCGCGGTCAGGTAGAAATGCCCGTCGAACATGCGCGGCACCTCGACCTGTCCGGTCGACAGCACCGACTGGCGTGGTGCCAGGTCGCGCTGGATATCCGACCACAGCCCGTAGCCCGCGATCACGCCGACGAAGATCAGCACCCAGATCATTGCCTGCTGCGCGACCTTGCCGAGGTTCTTGCGGTTCTGCGCAAGGAAATACCCCGCCACGACCGCGCCGAGCAGGGCAAGATAGGCAAAACGTGCGATGTCCGAACCGTCCATCATGCCGATATAGGCACGCCCGCCCGCCTCGTCCACCTCAGCCGAGAAAGCCGAAATCCGCCAGACCGTCCAACACGAACTGCACCGCCAGCGCTGCCAGCAACATGCCGAACAGACGCGTCAGGACCTTGATCCCGGTCTCGCGCAGGATGCGCTCGATCAGGCTGCTGGACAAGAAGAACACCAGCACCACCGCCAGCACCGCCAGCATCACCAGATGCACCGCGACGAGGTCGAGCACGCTGTCTGTCTGCCCGGCCAGGAGGATCATCGCCGCCATCGTGCCCGGCCCGGCGATCAGCGGCGTGGCCAGCGGAAACACCGAGGGGTCCTCGTCCGGGTGCAGCCCCGGTTCGGACTGGTCCTCGCGCCGCTTGGCGCGCCGCTCGAACAGCATGTCGAGCGCGGTCAGGAACAGAAGCAGCCCACCCGCGATGCGGAACGCCGGCATCGAGATGCCGAGAAAGCCCAGCACCTGTTCGCCCAGAACTCCGAACAGCGTCAGCAGCACCGCCGCCACGGCCACCGCGCGCAGCGCGATCACGCGCCGCTCGGCATGGCGCGCGCCCTGGGTCAGCGCCAGGAAAAGCGGCATCAGCCCGATCGGGTCGATCACCACGAACAGCGTGACGAAGGCCGGGATGAGGGCGGCGGTATCCATGCGCGGGGTCCTTCAGCGATCAGGCCAAACTGGCAGCGGCGCGCGGCGATGGCAAGCGGCTCAGCCCAGCCAGCGTGCGTAATCCGACACCAGCAGATGCACGGGTGCTTCATCCTCCTCGACCGTCGCAAAACGGCCAAGCGGGTCGCGAAACAGGTTGTCGATATTGTCGTCGTTGACGGTCGAAACCTCGCCGATCAACACGTCGCCACCCTCGCCCCAGAAGGCGTGCCAGTCGCCCGGCATCAGCGTGACGCTCTCGCCGGGGGCAAGGCGAATGACCTCGCCGGGGGCGAAATCGCGCGGGGTGCCGTCGCACTGCACCACGCCGCCGGCGCTCCCGTCGAAACCGCCCTCGGGGTCCGAGCCGAAAAGCTCGACCGCCAGCGTTGCCCCGCCACGGTTGATGATGTCCTCGGCCTTGACGATATGGCGGTGCATCGGGCTGATCTGGTCCCGGCGCGATATCAGCAGCTTTTCGGCATAGCACATCCCGCCACCCGCCCGAAGGTCGGCAAGGCGACCGTTGCGCAGGGTGAACAGGAACAACCCCAGCCGGTCGAAATCACCCTGGCCATAATCGGTGACGTCCCAGCCCAAACCGGCCTCGACAATGCCCCGCGCCCGGCCCGCATTGGCGCGGAACGCCTCGGGCGACCAGTAGGCGAAGGGCGGCAGGGCAAAGCCGAAGGCGCGGATCATCGCGTCAGCCTCGGCGATGATCCGGTTGATCTGCGAACGTTTCATCCGTTTCCTTGCGCCCTATTCAATGCCGTTTTCGCGCTGCACCGCGCGGATGAAGGCGACGATGGTCTCGACCTCGGCGCGGGTCACGCCCTCGACCGGGGGCATGTCGCCAAACTGCCAGTGATGCGCGCGCACGCCGTTCTGGGCGGCGAGCAGGAACGCCGCATCGCCGTGGTGGTTGGGCTCGTAGATGCGGTGGATCAGCGGCGGGCCCTTGTCGGTGCCGCCGCCGTTTTCGCCGTGACAGGAGGCACAGAACGCCTGAAAGGCGCGCTGGCCGATGGCCGCCCTGCCGTCAAGCGCTTCGGGCATCGCGATGCTGACGGTGTCGCCGGCGGCACTGACCGGGGCGGGCTCCTGGCCACGCTGCGAAAAGATGAATGCCAGCCCGGCGACGGCGGCAAGGCCCAAGGCCAACCAGATCTTCATGCATGTCACTCCGTTGACTTTTCGCCCGGTCTACGTCCTCCAGCGGCCGGAAGGTCAAGTGCCTGGCGTTCACAGCGTCGCGAGGATCGGGCCTCAGTGGATGCCGTTTTCGCGCTGCACCGCGCGCAGGAAAGCGACGATGGCCTCGGCCTCGTCCTCGGAGATGCCCTCGACCGCAGGCATGTCGCCGAACGGCCAGTGATGCGCGCGCACGCCGTTGACGGTGGAGGACACCAGTTCGGCATCGGCGTGATGCTCGGTGTCGTAGATCCGGTGGACCAGCGGCGGACCCTTGTGGCCGACACCGCCGCCGTTCGGGCCGTGACATTCGACGCAGGCTTTCTCATAGGTGAGCTTGCCGGCGGTGGCCATTGCGTCAAGCCCGACCGGCATCGTCACCTCGATGATCTCGCCGGTGGCGGTCATCGGCGTGGTCTTGCGGCCCCAGGGCGAGAAAATGAATGCCAGCCCGGCCACGATCGCGATGGCCAAAACCAACCAGCCCTTCATGCGCGTCTCTCCCTTGTCGTCGCGTCGGTCTGCGGCTGCGATGCCGCGGGGTCATCCTGCCCTGCGCACCGGCACAGGCCGCCGCCCCTCGGCCCAGGCGCGCGCGGCCCCGCCAAAGGCGGAAAACAGCGGCCGCGACACCGGGTCGTTGGCGGCGTTGTATTCGGGATGCCACTGCACCGCCAGCGCAAAGCCGGGCGCGTCCTCGACAAAGATCGCCTCGGGCGTGCCGTCGTCGGCCCAGCCGTCGATCACGATGCGCCGGCCCGGACGGTTGATGCCCTGCCCATGCAGCGTGTTGGTCATCACGTCCTGCGCGCCGATGAGCGCGTGAAACACACCGTTCGCGGTGAAATGCACCGAATGGCGGATGGCGAACTTCTCGTCGATCGTGCCGTCGGGCGGCATCCGGTGGTTCATCCGGCCCGGCAGGTCGCGGATCTCCGGATGGAGCGTTCCGCCCATCGCGACGTTGACCTCCTGAAACCCCCGGCAAATGCCGAAAAACGGCTGGCCGCGCTCGACGCAGGCACGCACTAGCGGCAGCACGATGGCATCGCGGCAACGGTCGAAATCACCATGCGCGGCAGTCGCGGGCTCGCCGTATTCCTCGGGGTGGACGTTGGGACGGCCGCCGGTCAGCAGGAACCCGTCGAACACTTCGAGCAGCGCCTCGACATTGACAAGGCGCGGATCGGCGGGGATCACGAGCGGCATCGCGCCGGCGACTTCGGCCACGGCGGTGGAATTCATCGTGCCACCGGCATGTGCCGGGTAATCGTCGCCCAGAAGGGCGGAGTTGCCGATGATGCCGATGACCGGTCGCCGCATGGATCGCCTCGCTCGCTGCCCCGAGAACCCGATTTGCAGACAGGCTATCGCCCGGAACTGCAAAGGGGAAGGGGGGCTTCGGGTTTTGCCTGTGCTTCATCCTGGCCAAAATACTCCACGGGGGTCCGGGGGTGTGAAACCCCCGGATGCGCCGCCGCGCGGCGGCGCTGGGGGACGCTGTCCCCCAGGTTCAGTTTGCTTGCAAACTGAACGCTCCCCCTGGAGTATTTCATCCAAGATGAAGGGGCAGGGCCGGTGTCGGCGCGTGTTCATCTTTGCAGGCGTTCAGCCCTCCAGGTGCGCCTTCAGTTCCAACCGGCGCGCGTGCAGGACCGGCTCGGTATAGCCCGAGGGCTGCAGCCGGCCGCGAAACACCAGGTCACACGCCGCCTGGAAGGCCAGCCCGCCGAAATCCGGCGCCATCGGGCGGTAGAGGGGATCGTCCGCGTTCTGCCGGTCGACCACCCGCGCCATGCGGTGCATCGCGTCCATCACCTGATCGCGCGTCACCACGCCGTGATAGAGCCAGTTGGCCAGCGCCTGCGAGCTGATGCGGCAGGTGGCGCGGTCCTCCATCAGGCCGATGTCGTGGATGTCGGGCACTTTCGAGCAGCCGACGCCCTGGTCGATCCAGCGCACGACATAGCCGAGGATGCCCTGGGCGTTGTTCTCGATCTCGTCGCGGATCTCGTCCTCGGTCCAGTTGCGGCCTCGCGCGAGCGGGATCGTGAGCAGGTCGTCCAGCGTGGCGCGCGGCCCGGCGGCTGCGATCTCGGCCTGGCGGGCCTTGACGTCGACCTTGTGGTAATGCGTCGCGTGCAGGGTCGCGGCGGTGGGCGAGGGCACCCAGGCGCAGGTGGCGCCGGCCTCGGGGTGGGCGATCTTTTCGGCCAGCATCGCCTGCATCCGGTCCGGCGCCGCCCACATGCCCTTGCCGATCTGGGCGCGGCCGCGCAGACCTGCGGCCAGCCCGATGTCGACGTTGCGATCCTCATAGGCCTTGATCCAGACGGTGTTTTTCATCTCGCCCTTGCGCACCATCGGCCCGGCTTCCATCGAGGTGTGGATCTCGTCGCCGGTGCGGTCGAGAAAGCCGGTGTTGATGAAGGCGACGCGGTGGCGGGCGGCGCGGATGCAGGCCTTGAGGTTGGCAGAGGTGCGGCGTTCCTCGTCCATGATGCCGAGCTTGACGGTGTTGCGCGCCAGGCCGAGCACGTCCTCGACGCGGGCGAAGATCTCGTCGGCAAAGGCAACCTCGTCCGGCCCGTGCATCTTGGGCTTGACCACGTAGACCGAGCCGCGCGCCGAGTTTCCCGGCCCGCGCCCCTGCAGGTCGTGCATCGCGATCAGGGTGGTCAGCATCGCGTCCATCAGCCCTTCGCCGACATTCAACCCGTCGCGGTCGCGGATCGCCGGGGTGGTCATCAGGTGGCCGACATTGCGCACCCAGAGCAGGGCGCGGCTTTTCAGGGTCAGGGTGTCGCCGGTGGGTGTCGTGTAGGTCCGATCGGGGTTGAGACGGCGGGTGAAGGTCGTGCCGTGTTTGGTGACCTGTTCGGTCAGCGTGCCGGTCATCAGGCCAAGCCAGTTGCCGTAGGCGGCGACCTTGTCTTGGGCATCGACGCAGGCGACGGAATCCTCGCAGTCCATGATCGTCGACAGGGCGCTTTCGAGGATCACGTCCGAGATGCCCGCCGGGTCGGTCCGGCCGACCGGGGCGGAGGGGTCGATGATGATCTCGACATGCAGCCCGTTGACCTTGAGGAGCACCCGCAGCGGCGCGCCGTCGCCCTCGGCAAAGCCGACAAATTGCGACGGGTCCGCCAGCGTCGGGGTGAGCGTGCCGTCGGTAATCGAAAGCGCGGTCACGTCGGCCCAGCTTGCCCCCGCAAGCGGTGCGACCTCGTCGAGATGCGCCTTGGCCCAGGCCACCACGCGCGCGGCGCGGCCCGCGTCGAAACCCTTGCCGCTGGGCAGATCGCCCAGCGCATCGGTGCCGTAGAGCGCATCGTACAGACTGCCCCAGCGGGCGTTGGCGGCGTTCAGCGCGAAGCGGGCGTTGGTGATCGGCACCACCAGTTGCGGTCCGGGCAGGTCGGCGATCTCGGGGTCGACATTCTCGGTCGTGATGCTGAAATCCGGGCCTTCGGGCAGCAGGTAGCCGATGTCTTCGAGCATCGCGCGATAGGCGCCCTGTTCGACCCGCTCGCCCTTGTGCGCGACGTGCCAGGCGTCGATCTTCTGTTGCAATTCCTCACGCTTTTCCAGCAGCGCGCGGTTCTTCGGGCCGAGATCGTGGACGATGGCGGAAAAGCCCTGCCAGAACGCATCCGCCGACACGCCGGTTTCGGGCAGCGCCCGGGTCTCGACGAAGTCCGCCAGTTCCGGAGCGATGCTGAGGCCGAATTTCTCGATGCGTCTGTCCATGGGAGTTTCCTGCATACGATGGTGTGCAGGACCGTGTTTATTGGACAAGTTTCCTATAGGCAACAGAGGTGGCGTGGCCCGCCACGCAAAAGGCCGCGCCCGAAGGCGCGGCCCGGTGTCGTCGTGCGGCGTGGCGGTGTCAGCCGACCAGTTCGAGACCCGCGAAGAAATAGGCAATCTCCTCGGCGGCGGTTTCCGGCGCGTCCGAGCCGTGGACCGAGTTTTCGCCCTTGGACAGAGCGAAATCCTTGCGGATGGTGCCGGCGGCGGCCTCGGCCGGGTCGGTGGCGCCCATCACGTCGCGGTAGGCGGCGATGGCGTTTTCACCTTCGAGCACCTGCACCACGACCGGCTCGGAGATCATGAACTCGACCAGTTCGCCGAAGAACGGCCGCTCGCGGTGGACGCCGTAGAAGGTTTCGGCCTGAGCCTTGGTCAGGTGGATGCGTTTTTGCGCGATGATGCGCAGGCCGGCGGCCTCGATCTTGGCGTTGACCGCGCCGGTCAGGTTGCGGCGGGTGGCGTCGGGCTTGATGATCGAAAACGTGCGTTGAATGGCCATGTCGGTCCTCTTTCCTGCTTCGGGGCTGGCCCCGGTTCCATGTATGAAATCCCGCGCGCCTCTAGCATGGGGGGCGGGGATTGAAAAGTCGCGATTGGGTCGGCCGGGCAGGGTGCGCCTGCGCGGCCATTCGCGATGATAGCGCAAACCTGCGTCACCCCCGCTTGGCGATGGGTCCGGGCGCTGCTAGGGAAGGGCATTGCCGTCACATCAAGGGACATTGACCATGAACGCCTCGCCCGTCGTCTTTGCCGACCGAATGTTGTCACTGGGCCTCGCCCGTGTCTCCGAAGCCGCCGCGATGGCCTCGGCCAAGCTGGTCGGCCGCGGCGACGAGAAGGCCGCCGATCAGGCGGCGGTCAACGCGATGCGCAACCAGCTCAACCTGCTCGACATCAAGGGCGTGGTGGTGATCGGCGAGGGCGAGCGTGACGAGGCGCCGATGCTGTTCATCGGCGAGAAGGTCGGCACCGGCAACGGCCCGGACGTCGATATCGCGCTCGACCCGCTCGAGGGCACGACGCTGACCGCCAAGGACATGCCCAACGCCCTGACGGTGATCGCGATGGCGCCGCGCGGCACGCTGCTGCATGCCCCCGACGTCTACATGGACAAGCTGGCGATCGGGCCGGGCTATCCGGAAGGCGTGGTCAGCCTCGAGATGAGCCCGTCCGAGCGCGTCAAGGCGCTGGCCAAGGCGCGCGACTGTGCGGCCTCGGACATCACCGTCTGCGTGCTGGAACGCCCGCGCCACGAGGAGATGATCGCCGAGATCCGCAAGACCGGGGCGGCGATCCGGCTGATCACCGATGGCGACGTCGCCGGCGTGATCCACACCGCCGAGGCGGAAGTGACCGGCATCGACATGTATATGGGGTCGGGCGGCGCACCGGAGGGCGTGCTGGCAGCCTCGGCGCTGAAATGCATGGGCGGGCAGATCTGGGGGCGCCTCCTGTTTCGCAACGACGACGAGCGGGGCCGCGCGAGCAAGGCGGGGATCACGGATTTCGACCGGATCTATTCGCGCGACGAGATGGTGACGGCGGACGTGATCTTTGCCGCCACCGGCGTCACCGACGGCTCGATCCTGCGCGGCATAAGGCGCGAGCCGGGCTGGCTTGAGACCGAGACGCTGCTGATGCGCTCACGCTCGGGCTCGGTCAGGCGGATGACCTATCGCAACCCGACAAGCCGGGTGGGACTATGAAACCGCGCGCGCTGATCCTGATCGACATTCAGGAAGGTTGGGACGACCCCTGGTGGGGCCCGCGCAACAACCCAGAGGCCGAGGCCAATGCCGGGCGGCTGCTGGAGAAATGGCGCGCCGATGGCCAGCCGGTGTTTCACGTCCAGCACCTGTCGGTCGAGCCGGAAAGCCCGCTGAACCCGAAATTCGGCAAGACCGGCTTCAAGCCCGAAGTGATGCCGATTGCGGGTGAGCCGGTGATCCGAAAATCGGTGAATTCCGCCTTCATCGGCACCGATCTCGAGGCGCGGCTGCGCCCGGACGGGATCGAGCGGCTGGTGATCTGCGGGCTGACCACGCCGCATTGTGTTTCGACCACGGTGCGGATGGCGGGCAACCTCGGGTTTTCCGTCGAACTGGTGCATGACGCCTGTGCGGCGGTGGCGCGCAACGTCGACACAAGCTGGCGCGGCGGCGGCAAGGCCGAGCCGAAGTGGATCCATCAGGCCGCGCTTGACCAGCTCAACGGCGAGTTCGCTCAGGTGGTCTCGACCGACGACCTCATCGGATGAGCGCGTTCCTCGGCGTCGAGACCAGCCTGACCTCACGGCGCTGGGTCGGGCCGGGGGTCGAGATCGACCGGCAGGCCGAGGCATTGGCGCAGGCGACGCGGCTGCCTGCTGCGGTCTGCGCGGTGCTGGCGCAGCGCGGTGTGGACGCAGCGGGGGCAGAGGCGTTCCTTGCCCCGACGATCAAGGACACGCTGCCCGATCCGCGCGGGTTGAAGGACATGGAGGTTGCCGCCGAACGGCTCTTGCGCGCGGTCGACAAAGGCGAGCGGGTGGCGGTCTTTGCCGATTACGACGTCGATGGCGGCGCCTCGGCGGCGCTGATCATCGACTGGATGCGCGCGTTCCGTGGGCGCCCGACGCTCTATATCCCCGACCGGATCGAGGAGGGCTATGGCCCCAACGTCCCGGCGATGGAGATGCTCGCGGCGGATCACAGCCTGATCGTCTGCGTCGATTGCGGCACGCTCAGCCATGAGCCGATCGCGGCGGCGGTGGCGAAGGGCGCCGATGTGATCGTGCTCGACCACCACCTTGGCGGCGAGACGCTGCCGCCCGCCATCGCCGTGGTGAACCCCAACCGGCAGGACGAGGCGGATGCGCCGGGCTATCTGTGTGCTGCCGGTGTGGTGTTTCTGCTGCTGGTCGAGATGGGGCGACGGCTGCGCGAGGCGGGGCGGGCAGGGCCGGACCTGATGGCGATGCTCGATCTGGTGGCGCTGGCGACGGTGGCCGATGTCGCGCCGCTGATAGGGGCGAACCGGGCGCTGGTGGTGCAGGGGCTGAAGGTCATGGCGCGGCGCGCCCGGCCCGGTCTGGTGGCGCTGGCGGATGTTGCGCGGATGAACGAGGCACCGCGTCCCTATCACCTCGGCTTCCTGCTCGGGCCAAGGGTGAACGCGGGCGGGCGGATCGGCAAGGCCGACCTTGGCGCGCGGCTGCTGGCCACCACCGACGCCAACGAGGCGGCGGCGCTGGCGGCGCAACTGGACGAGTTGAACTCCGAGCGGCGCGAGATCGAGGCGGGCGTGCTGGCCGGCGCGCTGGCGCAGGCCGAGGAGCGCGGCTTTGACGCGCCGCTGGTCTGGGCCGCCCATGACGGCTGGCACCCCGGCGTGGTCGGCATCGTCGCCGCAAGGCTGAAAGAGGCGGCGCATCGCCCCGCCGGGGTGACCGGGTTTGACGGCGCCGACGGCAAGGGCTCGGGCCGGTCGGTCTCCGGCGTCGATCTGGGGGCCGCGATCCAGCGGCTGGCGGCGGACGGGCTGATCGCGCGCGGCGGCGGGCACAAGATGGCGGCGGGGCTGTCCTTGACCCGCGCGCAGCTTGAGCCGGC
>JBLWUQ010000019.1:0-50478 GCA_048268845.1 Maritimibacter sp.
GGCCCCGCAAGAGGTCTCCCGCGCCGGAACAGTGACGGTGGGTACGTTCTGCGACCACCTCACCTCGCGTCCAAGCAGACCATGAAAATTTTTCTCGGATTCATTATTCTGTCCGCAGGATCGGTCTTATATTTTTCTTGACGCCGCGCAGGCGGCTGAGAAGAAACGCTCGCCGACGGCGTGCCAATGTACGATATGAGCCGCCGCGCAGGCGGCTGAGAAGAACGCAAGGCAAGACAACGCTCGAGACCGATGAGAAGCCGCCGAGCAGGCGGATCGCCCGGCCCAAGAACAGGGCCGGGCACACCGGAGAAGGACACCCGGCACTGGGCCGGCCCGGCGCCGGCTCGGCAGAGGTCAAGCCACTCGCCCTCACTTTGATACAGGCAGGTTGCCGATTTTATTTTTCCGAGAACCCTGAGCGAGACACATATCCCGACTGTGGTGGACATCCCGTCCATCATTCTCACCCGGCGGCATCTTCGCCGCCCACATCCAGGAGATCTGACATGCACGTCAGCACTTATACGATCCATGATGGCGCGTTCGTCACCGCCGTGTTCGCCGTCCCCGATGCGAAGGAACCGCTGGTTCTCGAAGTGGAACTTCCCGGGCATATCGAAAATGCCTACTGGCAGGACAGCCGGGAGAATGCGTTCGGGTTCGTCGCCGATCGGTTCGCCGAAATCGGTGCCGTCCTTTCCGACATTGCGGACCAGTTCGCAGCGTCGCAAATCGCCTGAACGGAGCCTCGATCCGTCGATTGAGCAACCCGTTGTCTGGAAATTCACTGACGCCATGATCACGCATCCTGGCATTCCCATTTGATGTAGCCTTTGTTGTCGGCGGCCCACTTGTCGTCGATCTCGACCAGCACGGCGCTGACCAGGCGCTCGAGGGCGGCATGGTTCGGAAACACGCGGACCTTAGACCCTATGATCGCGGGGAGCCTTACTTTCCTGGTGGTCTCCCCCTCGGCATTCTCCGTCCGAGGGTTGCGCCGGATTGGCTGGCGCCGGGCCTCAAGAATGGGGAGAGACCATATGCAGGATAACATGTTCATCGGGCTGGATGTCCACAAGGCAACAATTTCCGTCGCGATTGCGACCCCTGACCCTCGGCCGGCAAGTTATCTCTTCATGGGATCGGAAGGCGGCGGCAAAGCTGCGGCGAACGCCTAAACGCTCATCGAAACCGCCCGCATGAATAGCGTCAATCCCGAAGCCTGGCTTACCTGGGTTCTCAAGCGCATCGCCGATCATAAGATCAACCGCATCAGAGAACTCGCTCCTTGGAACTGGACGCCGCAATAGGCGTCAAGCGCTGGCGGGGCGCAGATCCTCCGGCGTGGCAGTGTCGGGTGGTCGCCCAAGGAAGGCTGCAAAATCCTTGAACGCCCGGATGTGGGCCTTTTGGCCCTTGTCGCCCATCCCTGGGGGCACTACCCCCAAGGTGCGAGAAAACTGAAGCCAAGCTTGCCGAGCAACCCAGCATTTCGGTCCCTACGGTCGTTATGCAAGGGGCGGATGATGGTGTTGATCCGCCGTCCGCGACTGATCTCGACCGGCCACACTTCCTAAGTGATTATAGGCGGATCATTGCAAAGGGCACTGGGCACAATTTCCCGCAAGAAGCTCCGGTTGCGTTTGCGGACGCTGTGCTTTCACTACTACAAAAAAGTCTACAAATTTAGACGACCGCTGTTCTCGCACTGCCGTCATACGGTTGACGCAATTGCTGCGTCCTGCACCAATGGCGGGTTTGATGACGCTGCATCGCGGCGCCCAGTTGCCCAATGAACAGCAGGTCCCGGCCGGAACGTCCAAATCATCGCCACCGATACCTCCCCCACAGATCGAAGCAGCTACCGCCGCAAATCGTGGCGCCGGGCCACCCAGGCCGGGAGAACCGTGCGTAGCGTGTCGCCTTCGGTGGCCTTGGCGATCTGCTTGATGTCGCGCAGAACGCGCTTGTCGTCGGCGCCAAGAAGCTTTGACGGCCAACAGCGTCGGGTCGCCGACACAAGAGCGTCGAATCCCGCCGCCCACTCCTTCAGACCGTCTTCATTCAGCGCGGCAAGAGCGCCGGCCACGGTCTTCGGGTCGCTGGCGTCGTCATCAGCCTGATTGGCCTGCACCATGATGAAAGCCATCAGACGGTCAACCACACCCTCGCCGGCGAACTCGATCCCGCCGAGAAGCGATCCCAGCCAGTCCTGCGGGGACGGCTGCAGCGGCGTGATCGCCAGGGCCGTGAGATAGCCCTGCAGATAGGCGCCGCTGATCCCGGCCTCAGCGAACAAAGGGCCGATCTCATCCTTCGCAGTGGACCGGCGCTTCGGCGGAACATCCCCTTTGCGCTCCGCGGCCGCGTCCAGCGTTACGGCCATGATCTCGATCATGATCGGGATGCGCCTCAAAGACTGCCCGTCGACAAGCGCCTGTGCCACCGCGGCAAAGGACAGCCAGAGTTCGGGATCCACCTCCGCCGCGGATTTCAGCACCGTCGCACAGACCGCGAAGTGCCGCGCCCACCAGTCCTGGCGGGCCGCGAGATGTTTCCAGACCGCGGTCTCGCGCCCCTTGTCCGTCCGAGCCCGCGCAATCGCGGCGCGCAAGTCGCCGGTGTCCTCGAACCAGCTGTCGGCCTGATCGAAACGCCCGGTCCAGTCGGCGCTGGCTTGAACAAGTTCGGTGCGGCGGGCCGCAGAAAGACCCGCGAGCGCCTCCGCCGCGCTGATGGCGTCGAGAATGGCCTCGGTCCCCCCTGCCACCGGGGCCAACGCGTCGGGTCCAAGCATTTCGGCAAGATCGACCATGCCGGGCGCCGGCATCAGACCCAACGCCAGCCCTTCGCCAAGCCCCTGCGCCAGCATTGCGCCAAGCATGTCCGGCGAGACGTCAAAGGTCTCGATCTCATCCTGGATGCCGGCCAGCATCTGCTTCTGTTCGGTTGCGCTGGCGCAGGGGATGACAAAGGCATCCTTCACGCCGTGGCCCTGCTTCAGCATTGCCATTGCAATACCCCGGCGACTGCCGATCTGGACGGCGGCGATCAGGCTTTGTGCGCCGACACCGTCCGGCAGGCTGGCGGCGGCCCGGCGAATGGTCGGGGCGGGCGCCGCGGTCCGGGGTGCGCCGCTTTGCATCTGCCGCCGGATCGTCCCGTCGAGAGCGGCGCGCGCGGCATCGTCCGGCAGCCATTTGCGAAGCATGGGCAACAGCGCGCCAAGGTCCGACGCCAGCGTCCCCGCCTTGGCTCGCGACAAAAGCGCCGTTGCAGCGGCGAGGCGAAGGTCGTGCTGCGGGTCGAGCAGCCAGTAAAGACCAAGCCGCGCCTCCACCGCGCCTGGCCGCGCGACCGTCATGGAGACCAGCATCGCCGCCAGGTCCGGCGGCAGCCCCGCCAGCAGCTCGACAAGCGCGGCATGGACCTGCAGGGGCGCGTCACCGATCTCCTGCAGGATCGGGTCGATCAACGCGCCGAGGTCGGGCATCTCCTCGGTGTCGGCACCTGTCTCTGCCATGGCGTCAGCGGTCAGCATGGCGAAGGGCGGCGGCGCAAGGCCCGCACGGGCGTAGATCTGGGCAAGGCGCAGGCGCAGGGTCGGCGCAAACGGATGGGCGGCGTTCTGAGCCGTCAGCGCCTCATTGAGGGCGTCAATCAATGCAGAACCCTCGGGCGCGCCGTTTTCGACTGCCATCCGTGCCTCGTCAAGCGCGCTGGACAACAGCGCCGCAGCCGTCTGCGTTGCGGCATCATCCGCGGGGTCAACCGCGACGGTGGCAATATCCGCGACGGCACCGGGATCGAACAGCAGGTCCCGGGCGCCGTCGCGCAGCAAAAGTGCATGTGCAGCGGCATCCCGCGCGGCGGCGATGGCATCGATCAGAGAAATGGGCGCACGAGTCATGCGGGCATGATAACGTTATTGGACAAGTCCTGCCAACGGTGTGACGAACGCCCGTCCATTGGAACTGCCTCCCGCAGAATACGCGGGCTCGGAGCAGGAAAAAAGATACGCGCGGTTTGACGAACGCGCCTGGGCGATCGTAAAGTTGTTCAGGGCGTTGCGTGCGTCCGACGTTGCGACATGTGGCGGCCATCGCGGCCGCGGCGCTGGGTGCTCTGGCTTGCCAAAGATCAACCCGTCGCCAACGCCCGCCGCATCGAAGCCTTCATGTCCGATCTCGAAACGCGCGCCCTGAACTGAGGACCCCCGGATGAACCACCTGATTGTGCTGAACGACCCGCCTTACGGAACCGAGCGCAGCTTTAATGGTCTGCGCATGGCACATGCGCTGACCAAGAACGACCCGGGTGCGGAAATTACCGTCTTTCTGATAGCCGATGCCGTGCTTTGTGCGAAAGCCGGGCAAAAGACGCCTGATGGCTACTACAACCTGGAACGGATGTTGCGCCGGGTGCTGTCGGCCAAGGGGCGCGTGCTGATGTGCGGCACCTGTATGGACGCGCGCGGCCTTGCCGACGGCGACATGATCGAGGGGCCGACCCGCTCCACCATGGACGAGCCCGCGCAGGCGACGCTCGCCGCGGACAAGGTGCTGGTGTTCTGATAGCCGGGATGTTGACGCTGGCGGCTCTCGCCGCCGATCCGGACCGTTTCCAGCTGATCGATGACCGCGGCGCCAGGGATTTCGCCGCCGCGCATGTCGCGGGCGCGGGACACATTGCGTTGGCCGAAATCGGGACAGGCGCCAGCAAACTTCCTGCCGGCAAGACCGCCGTGACCCTCTGCGGCAAGGGCGGCGGCCGGTCCGCGGAGGGCGCGGAACATTTCGCGGAATCGGTCGCCCGGACGCGCTCTGGCTTGAGGGCGGCACGCGTGGCTAGCCCGCGCGCAACTCCTGAATAAACAACCGGAACCGACGAGACACCGATGATCCTGAAGCATTTTCCCGCTGCGGCCACCGTCGCGCCACCAGCTTTCGGACATGGTCTGACCGATGCGGGATTGTTCCCCAGTGCCGAACCTCGCCCCCACGCTCACCCCGCGCGATCGCGACGGATATCGCTGCCTTATGGACATCCAGCCCGATGAATATGCTATCTTGCATCTGGTCTCTCCCCCATTCCTGAGGCTCGGCACCAGCCAATCTGGCGCAATCCTCGAACGAAGAATGCCGCGGGAGAGGCCGCCGACCCAGTCAACTCACGCCGCGATCATGGAGTCTACTGCTACCATCGGGTCAAAATCGTCATTCGGCGTCCTCCTTTTTCGGACTGTCTCGCCCCGTGTCTCGGCCGGTAGCTTTGCTGTTGTCATGCGCGCGGCGTCGAGCACGAGGACGCGATCTTCGACCTTTTACAGCACCTTCCCCTGATCGAGCAGAAGACCAGTGCGGTCAATCAGGCGGCACCATTGGCAAAACGGGAACTGCCGTCAGCGTTTGCGACCCTGCGCCGCCTGATGGAATCCCGGATGATCCAGTCCGGGCACCGCAAGTACGTCCTGGTTTTGCTCTTGCTCGAGACATTCGGCATCAACGATCTGCATGCCACATTGACGAAGCCGCTGCTGCCGCTTCAACCGCGACCTCAAAACAGAACATGACAAATTCGTCGGCGCCGAAAGTCAACAACGGCCGCCAATACTTCTATCGTGCGCTGGCTCATCGTCCTCGCTAACGTTTTCCTCAGCGACGTTCGCATATGGGAAGATGCCCGCGCTTGACCGATACGGATACCCTGACAGCGTCCGTCTCCCGGATGTCGAATTTCCGCGACGAGTTCCGGCGCTAGGCGCCCTTGGCCGCGATCACCAGCACCTCGAAGGTATAGCCCGGCGTCGCCAGCTGCGATTCGCCGCAGGCGCGCGCGGGCGGGTTATCCGGGTCGATCCAGGCATCGTAGACCACGTTCATCGCCGCGAAATCGGCCATGTCGGCCAGCCAGATGGTGACCTGCAGGATGCGCGACTTGCTGCTGCCCAGATCGGCCAGGATGCGGTCGACCTTGGCCAGCGCGCTCCGGGTCTGTTCGGCGATGTCGGCACCTTCGGTGCCGACTTGGCCGGCCAGATAGATGGTGTCACCGTGGACAACGGCCTGGCTCATCCGGGCGCCGGGTTCGAAACGTGTGATGGTCATGGTCAGGTCTCCTTTTCAATCGGACGCAGGCCGCACCATTCGGAGATGAACAGCGCGATGGTCCTGGTGGTGTCCCGCATCGAGGCGAGATCGGTTCGTTCCTGCGGGGAATGGCTGCCTTCGCCGTGGCCGCCATAGCACAAGGTCGGGATGCCGTAGTAGAGGTCGTATTGCCGTGTATCCGAGGTGGCGGTCAGGCTGAAGGTCTCAAGCGGCGTGCCGTGCACCGCCTCGTGGACTTCGGCCAGCACCGCCTCGGCGTCGCTGCCCGGTTCGAACACGTGGCCATCGGCTTGAAAGCCGATCCAGCTTATCACCGGATCAAGCGGCGCGCCGATGCGCCGGGCGGTCTGCATGATCCGATCCGTCACACGTTCGCGCATCTCCGGCAGCGGCGTGCCGGGCAGGACCGAGATGCGGCACTCGATCTCGCACCAGGATGGCACCGAGCCAAGCCAGTCGCCGCCCCGGATCTTGCCCAGGCTGAACTTCACCGGGTTCTCGATATGGTCGAACCAGGGATGATCGCGCGCACCCGCGTTGATCTCGGCGGTCAGCGCGCGCAGGTCGGTGACGTATTCATAGGCGGCAAGGTTGGCGTTGGCGTTGTCGTCGGCCGTGGCCAGCACATGGCCGGGCCGCCCGAACACCCGCGCGCGCACCCAGACCGAGCCAAGCTCGGCGCGCAGCAGCTTGCCCTCGACGCTCTCGGGGATCAGGCAGGCCTCGGCGCGGTAGCCGCGTTCCAGCGTCGCCAGCGCGCCGTTGCCGGTGCATTCCTCCTCGCAAACGGTCTGGACATGCACCCGCGCATCCGGCACGAAGCCCAGATCGCGCAGCGCATCGAGCGCGAATACCATCTCGGCCACGCCCACCTTCATGTCGTTGGTGCCGCGCCCGGACATCCAGCCGTCCCGGACCTGCGGCTCGAAAGGCGGGTGCGCCCAAAGCTCGGGCGCGCCCGGCGGCACCACGTCGATATGGCCCTGCAGGATCAGACTGCGCCCGCCGGGGTTGTCGACGTCATGGGTGGCGACGACGATCTTTGTCTTCGCGTAATCCACATTCACCACCGGCGAAGCGCCGGGTTTGCCGTCGATATCGACCTCGGCAATGGTGAAGGCGTCGACTGACCAGCCGCGCCGGGCAAACTCGCCCGCCAGCCAGTCCTGGCACGGGCCTTCGTTGCCGCGCGTGCTGTCGAACGAGACCAGACTGGCCAGCCAGTCGATCTGTTCGCCGTGCAGTTCACCCAGCCGCGCATCAAGCTGCGCGGCCAAGTCGTCACGGCCCGGTATGCTCACCGCAGCTCTCCGGGCAGCAGCGCGTCGGGGAAGTTCTGATAGCTGACCGGGCGCAGGAAACGCCGGATCGCCATGGTCCCGACCGAGGAGCCGGCAAAGGTGCTGGCCGGGTATGGCCCGCCGTGCACCATCGCGTCGCAAACCTCGACCCCGGTGGGAAAGCCGTTGACCAGCAGCCGCCCGGCCTTGCGCTCCAATACCGGCACCAGCGCGCGGGCATGATCGGTGTCGGCCTCGTCCATGTGCAGGGTCGCGGTGAGCTGCCCGGCCAGCGCGGCGGCGATGCGCATCATCTCGTCCATGTTGGCGGCGCGCACGATGATGCCGAGGGGGCCGAACACTTCGTGGCTGAGGTCGGGGTGCGCCAGCCATTCGGCGCCGGTGGTCACGAACAGCGATGGCGCGGCGCTGCGGCCCTGGCAGGTTTTCGACAGCACTTCGTTCACCGCGCCATGCAACACCACCGCATCACGGCCCGCACGATAGGCGTCGGCGATGCCGTCGGTCAGCATGGTCTGCGCGTCGATCCCCGCCAGCGCAGCAGCGGTGGCCTCGGTGAAGGCGTCGGCCCCTGCCCCGTCCAGCACGATGGCGACGCCGGGATTGGTGCAGAACTGCCCGGCCCCCATGGTCAGCGACCCGGCCCAGCCCTCGCCCAGCGCGGCGGCACGCGCCTCGGTGGCGGCGGGCAGAAGGAACATCGGGTTGATCGAGCCAAGCTCGCCGAAGAACGGGATCGGCTCGGGCCTTGCGGCGCAGAGGTCGAACAGCGCGCGGCCGCCGCGCAGCGAGCCGGTAAAGCCAACCGTCCGGATCAGCGGGTGTTCGACCAGCGCCTTGCCGACCGCAAGCGAGCCGCCATGCACCAGCGAGAACACGCCCGGATGCAGGCCGCATGTCACGATCGCGGCTGCGATGGCTTCGGCCACCAGTTCGGCGGTGCCGGGATGGGCCTCGTGGCCCTTGACCACCACCGGGCAACCGGCGGCCAGCGCCGAGGCGGTGTCGCCGCCGGCGGTCGAGAAGGCCAGCGGGAAATTCGACGCGCCGAACACCGCCACCGGCCCCAGCGGGCGCTGCACCAGCTTGAGGTCAGGGCGCGGCGCCGGCTGGCGGTCGGGCTGGGCCGGATCGTGGCGCCGGTCGAGGTAGTCGCCCTTGCGGATGTGGCCTGCGAACATGCGAAGCTGTCCGGTGGTGCGCCCGCGCTCGCCCTCGAGCCTTGCGGCGGGCAGGCCGGTCTCGGCGCTGCCGATGGCGGTCAGGTCGGCGCCGCGCGCCTCGATCTCGTCCGCTATGGCCTCGAGAAAGCCGGCGCGGGTTTCTATGTCGCTGTAGCCGTAGCTCGCGAAGGCGTCTTCCGCCGCCTTCACGGCCCGGTCGACCAGCGCCGGCGAGCCTGCGCTGAAGCGCCGCGCCACGCCGTCGACCGGGGCCGAGGTGAAGTGGTCATCGGCGGCCACGCGGGCGCCGGCGATGAGGTGGTTGCCGTGGGGAGAGTAGGTCATTGTCGCCTCCTGTTCGGGGGTGTGTCATGTCACCGCCCGCCGCGGGGCTGCGGCGGGCGGGTCTGTCATCGGGTCGCGCCGGATCAGGCATCGTAGCCATAGACCTCGCGCGCACGCTCCACCGTGAGATAGCCGTCGCGGATGTCGCGGGCGATGTCCTCGGGGGCGCGCTTGGCCGGGTCGCCGAAGCCGCCGCCGTTGGCGGTGACGACGCGGATCACGTCGCCGGTGTTGACCTCGACATTGGTGGCGAAGGAATAGCGTTCTCGGTTTCCATCGGTGCGGATCACCTCGACATAGTTGGTCGAGCCGTCAAGTCCGCCGTCGACGCCCCAGGGCGGGATGCGCGAACGGGTGTAGCCCAGCGACAGGAAGTTGTTGTCGGCGCGCACCCGGTAATGCACGTCGATGCCCTTGCCGCCGCGCCACTGGCCTTCGCCGCCGGGCTCGGCGTTCAGCGCCACCTGGTCGACGGCAAGGCCATAGCGGGCCTCGGCCACTTCGGCGGGGCAGTTGAAGGTTTCGCCGTGAAAGCCCGAGAACTGGCCCGAGGGTCCGTCATTGCCCTGCCATGCGCCCCAGCCTCCCACCTGCGGTTCCACGATGGTGTAGTGGCGTCCGGTCTCGGGATGAGGCCCGCCGACCACGGTGCCGCAGATCGAGGCGAAGTTGCCGGCCGGAACGACCCCGGGGAAGTGATGTGCAAAGGCGCGCAGCAAAAGGTCGAACAGGCGGATTTCCACCTCGGAGTAATAGCCCAGCGCGCCCGGTTCCTCGACGTGGAAGATGGTGCCGGGCTTGGTCTTGACGGTGAGGGGCCGGAAAAAGCCGCCGTTGCCCGGCGCGTCCTGGTCGGTGAAGGACTTGAAGGCAAGCTGGGCCGCGATCTCGGTGCCCTCGCGCGACGAGTTGGAGGAACCGGCCTGGGCCGGGTTGTCGCACAGATCGACGATGAACTCGTCCGGCGTGATGGTCAGAGCGACCTTGTGAATCTGGCCGGTGTCCTGTTCTTCCTCGTAGGTATAGGTGCCCTTGGGAATCGCCTTGAGCGCGGCCCGCGCCCGGCGTTCGCCATGCTCCATGAAGGCGGTCACGGCGGCCTCGAAGGTGTCGGTGCCGTATTTCTTCACCAGTTCGAGGATGCGCCGCTCGCCGATCCGAAGCCCGGCGATGCCGGCCCAGAGGTCACCGCGCAGAAAGTCCGGCAGGCGCGTGTTGACATAGAGGATATCGAACACCGCCTTGTTCTCGCGCCCTTCCTCGAACAGCTTGACCGCCGGGATGCGCACTCCTTCCTGGAAGATCTCGGTGGCGTCCGACGACATCGAGCCGGGCACCATGCCGCCCACGTCGTTCCAGTGGGCGATGTTGGAGACCCAGGCGATCAGCCGTCCTTCGGAAAACACCGGCGCGGCCAGCACCATGTCGTTGAGATGGGTGACGCCGCCGTAATAGGGGTCGTTGGTGGCATAGAGGTCGCCCGGGCGGATCGTGTCGAGCGGGAATTTCTCGAGGATGCCGTGGATCGCCTTGTCGAGCACGCCGATGAAGGCCGGGATGCCCGCGCCCACCGCGGCGATCTCGCCCTCCGGGTCGAGGATCGAGGTCGAGAGATCAAGCACCTCGTAGATGATAGCGCTCATCGAGGTCTTGCGCTGCGCCACGAACATCTCGTCCGCCACCGCCTGAAGCGCGTTCTGGATGATGTCGAAGGTGACGGGATCGTATGTGATCTGGTCTTGCGTGGTCATGGTTCAGCCCCGGATTTCGATGTGGATGTTGCCGAAGTCGTCAATGCTGACGTGATTGCCCGGATGCACGACGACGGTTGTGCCCGCGTCCTCGATGATCGCGGGGCCATCGAAGGTCATGCCGGGTTCCAGCCGGTCGCCGTCATAGACATCCGCCTCGTGGCTGCCCTCGGTGGCATAGTCCACCATGCGCCTGCCCTTGGTGGCGTCGGCCAGCGTCGCGCCGGTTTTCGGCAGCGGCACGATCTCGAGCTTGCCGACCTCGCTGGAGGCGATCAGGTGGATGCCGGTAACCTCGACGGCGGCATCCAGCGTGTAGGTATATTCGCGCTCATAGTTGACGTGGAACTGGGCGATCATGTCGCGCACCGTATCCTGGGTCACCGGACCGGCGGGGATCTGCACCTCGACGCCGAATTCCTGGTTCTGGTAGCGGCAGCGGATCTGCGGCACCAGCGTCACCGCGTCGCGCGCGATGCCCTCGCCGGCGAACTCGTCGCGCGCCAGTTCCATCGTGTGGTTGAGCAGGTCGTCGAGGCTTTTTGCGTCGTCGGCATCCTGCAGGCGGGTGACGAAATAGTCGCGGCGCAGGTCCGACATCATCATGCCCCAGGCCGAGAACACCGGTGCGCCGCGCGGCACCACCACCTTCTTGACGCCCAGTTCGCGGCCCAGCGCGACGCCGTGCATCGGGCCGCCGCCGCCGAACACCACCAGCGTGAAGTCGCGCGGGTCATAGCCGCGGTTGACCGACACCAGCTTGAGCGCGTTGACCATGTTGGAATTGGCGATGCGCACGATGCCGCGGGCGGCCTCGACGGGCGACACATCCAGCTTGTCGGCCAGCTTGGTCAGGGCCGCGTCCAGCGCCTCGGTGTCGGCCTCAACGGTGCCGCCGCAGAAATAATCCTTGTTGATCCGGCCCAGCGCAAGGTTGGCGTCGGTGGTGGTCATCTGCTCGCCGCCGCGCCCATAAGCGACGGGGCCGGGCATGGCGCCCGCCGATTGCGGGCCGACATGCATCTTGCCGAAATCGTCAACCCAGGCGATCGAGCCGCCGCCGTTGCCGATCTCGACCAGGTCGATCACCGGCACCATGATCGGATAGCCCGCCGAACGCGCGTTGCGCTCTATCCAGTAGTCGGTCTTGACCGCCGCCTGCCCATTCTCGATCAGCGAGCATTTCGCGGTGGTGCCGCCGATGTCCAGCGCCAGGATGTTGGGCTCGCCGATGATCCGGCCCAGCTCCGCAGCACCCCAGAAACCCGAGGCGGGACCGCTTTCGACCATGGTGATCGGCACCGCCTTGGTCGCCTCGAGCGAGTCGACGCCGCAGTTGGACTGCATTATGAACAACTGCCCGGTATAGCCCTTCTCGGTCAGGCCGGCCTCGAGCTTTTCCAGATAGCGCTGCGCCTTGGGCTGCACATAGGCCGACAGGATGGTGGTGTTGGTGCGCTCGTATTCGCGCCATTCGCGGGTGATCTGGTGCGAGGCGACCACGGTGACCTCGGGCCAGCGCGCCTTGACCGCCTCGGCCAGCGCGACCTCGTGGTCGGTGTTGGCATAGGCGTGCAGCAGGCAGATCGCCACCGCCTCGACACCGTCTTCGCGAAACATCGCCAGCGTCTCGTCCAGGGTGCCAAGGTCCAGCGGCGCAACCTCGTTGCCCTGGTAATCCATCCGGCCCCCGACCTCGTGGCGCAGATAGCGCGGCACGAAGGGGGGCGGCTTCTTGTACATCAGGTTGAAGAAATCGGGGCGGTTGCCGCGCCCGATCTCGATCGAGTCGCGAAAGCCGCGGGTGGTGATCAGCCCGACCTTGGCGCCCTTGCGCTCGGTCAGGGCGTTGATCACCACGGTGGTGCCATGGGCGAACATGTCGACCTTGCCGACATCGACCTTGCCGACATCGAGCACGTTCAAGACGCCCTTCTCGAAATCCGGCGGGGTGGTGTCGGACTTGGCGGTGCGCACGGTCTGGACGCCGGTCGCGGCGTCGGTTTCGAAATACACGAGGTCGGTGAAGGTGCCGCCGACATCGGTCGACACCCGAATGATCGTTTCAGCCATGACAAGCCTTTCGCAGGTCGGAGCCGGTGGTGCTGCCGCCGGTCCTGGGTGAGAGAGCGCGCGGGCACGCAAAGGCCCGCGCGGATGTTCAGGTTGCGGTCAGCGGCGCGAGGCCGAGGCGGCCAGCGCCACCGCGATCACGATGATCACGCCGGTGGTCAGATCCTTGAAGAACGGGTTGACGTTGAGGATGTTGAAGCCGTTGCCGATCAGCGCGATCAGAAGCACCCCCGACACCGACCGCCACACCGCGCCCGAGCCGCCCATGATCGAGGTGCCGCCCAGGATCACCGCCGCGATCGCCTCGAGCTCCATGCCGGCCCCGGCCTGCGGTTCGGCCATCGAGATGCGCGACACCGCGATCACGCCCGCGAGCCCGGCCGCGCCGCCAGTCAGGCAGAAGGTCATGATCTTGACGAGGTTGGTGCGGATGCCCGACAGCAGCGCCGCCTCCTCGTTGCCGCCGACGGCGAAGACCTTGCGCCCGAAGGTGGTTCGGTTGAGCAGGAACATCATCAGCAGCATGAACAGCAGGAACACGATCACCGCGACGTTGACCATGCCGATCCGCTCGCGCCCCAGCCACGAGAACTCGGCGATGCGCACCGGGATCAGCGCGCCGCCGGTGATCAGGATGGCGATGCCGCGATAGACCAGGCTGGTGGCCAGCGTCACGAGGAACGAGTGCACCCCGAAGCCGGTGATGATGATGCCGTTGATCGCCCCCAGGACGAGACCGATCATCGGCCCCGCGAGGATCGCGAGATAGGGATCGACGTTGACCGCGAGCCAGCCCGCCGAGACCGAGGCGACCCCGAAGATCGCGCCGGTCGACAAATCGAACCCGCCGCCGATGATCACCAGCGTCAGCGCGCAGGCGATGATCGCCAGAGGCGCGGACTGGTTGAGGATGTTGAGCAGGTTGCGGGCGGTGAAGAAGCTGTCGGAGGCGAAACTCAGTCCGATCAGCAGGGCGACGATGATGATGAGAACGCCGTATTGCTGGGCAAACCAGCCTATTCTCGCGCCGGTGATGCGGGGCGCGGTCCTGGCGGGCATATTCGTATCGGTCATGCGATGACCCCTTTTTCGCTGGTCTCGTTTGCGCTTTGCTGGTGGAAAATCCGGTTCAGCGCCTGTTCCACGCCCAGATCGGCGCTGTTCTCTTCGGCAAAGATGCGGCCCTCGCTCATCAGGTAGCCGCGATGCGACAGGTTGATGACTTCCTCGATCTCGGACGAAATCAGCAGGATGCCGACCCCGGAAGCCGCCATCTCGACGATGAACTCGTGGATGCGCTGGCGCGCGCCGATGTCGACGCCGCGGCTGGGCTCGTCGAGGATCAGGAGTTTCGGCCGCTCCACCGCCCATTTCGACAACAGTACCTTTTGCTGGTTGCCGCCGGAATAATAGGCGACCTCGCCATCGACCCGGCCCGGAGTGATGCCGAAATGCTCGACCATCCGGCGCACCCGGCGGCGTTCGGCGCGGGGCTTGAGGATGCCATGGCCCGCGATGTGGTCGAGGGTGGCGAGGCTGACGTTGGGGCGGGTGGTCTGGGTCAGGACAAGACCCTGCTTGCGCCGGTCCTCGGGCACCAGGGCCACGCCGCGCTTGACCGCCTTGTGAATGGTCAGCCCGGTCTGCACCTCGCCTTCGAGCAGGTAGCTGCCCGACAGGATGCGGTCGGCGCCGAACATGGCATGGCCGATCTCTGTGCGCCCGGACCCGACCAGTCCGATCAGCCCGACCACCTCGCCGGGACGGATCACCAGCGAGATGTCCTTCAGCCCGGTCTGGGTGTAGACATTGCGCAATTCGGCAATCGGCGGCGTGTCGGCGGGCGGCGGTGGCGGCAGGTCGGGCCAGCTGATCTCGGAGGCCTTGCCCAGCATCGAATCGACCAGCGATTGCTTGGTCTCGCCGGCGATCGGATCGGTGCGGATCACATGCCCGTCGCGCATTACCGTCACCCGGTCGCAATTGGCGATGATATGGTCGAGGAAATGGCTGACGTAGATGATCGTGGTGCCCTGGGCCTTGAGCCGGGCGATCAGGGCGTGCAGCCGGTCGGCCTCGTCCTCAGTCAGCGACGATGTCGGTTCGTCCATGATGATGATGCGCGCCTCGCGGGCCACGGCACGCATGATTTCGACTTTCTGACGTTCCGCGATCCGCAGCCTGGACACCTTGGCGTTCGGGTCGAGACCGAACTGGCAGGTTTTCTCGAGGTCGTAGAACCGGGCCAGGTCTCCCTTCAGCAGAACACCCGCGCGCTGCGTTTCCAGCCCGAGAAAGACGTTCTGCAACACGCTGAGTTCGGGGACGAGCTGAAGCTCCTGGTGGATCATCGCCACCCCGCGCGCGAGCGCGTCGCGCGGCGAGAACTTGGTCACCCGGTCGCCGAATATTTCGACCGTGCCTTCGTCGGCGGAATAATAGCCGCCGATGATCTTGCCGACGCTCGACTTGCCCGCGCCGTTTTCGCCGACCAGCGCGTGCACCGAGCCTGCATGAAAATCAATCGTGATGTCGTTCAGGATGCGGGTGTTGCCGAAGCTCTTGGCAACGCCTTCAACGCGAACGGCGATGTCGGTCGGGGTCATGGCCGTCCTTTCGCCTGATTGGGTCGGGGAAGGGCGGCGCGCGGACGCGCCGGCCAGATGGGTCTGATCAACCCTGCCATTCGGCCTCGAAGTCGGGGTTTTCGACCAGCCAGTCGGTGGTGACGATAGCCGGGGCGTCACCGAGCGTGGATTCGTCGATCCAGGTCTCGACCTCCTCACCGTTGATCGCGGCGACCATCGCGTGCAGCGCGGCCTCGCCCATCGAGCGCGGGAACATGGCGATGGTGGAATCCCAGGTGCCGGCGCGGATCGCGTCGACTGCGATCTGGTTGAGGCCACCACCGGTGATGTAGATCGATTCCACGTCGAGCCCGGCATCCTCAAGCGCGATCTCGGCGCCCATCAGGTGCTGGTCGGCGTTAGATAGAATCACGTCCACGTCCGGGTTGGCTTGCAGGATGTCCTGCATTGCGGTCAGGGATGCGTCGGGGCTGTAGTTGCCTTCGCCGGTGGCCACGATCTCGATGTTCGCGTGTGCGCCGAGCACTGTCCGGTAAGCTTCATAGCGGACGTTGTCAAAAGGGAACACCAACTGGCCGATCAGGATGACCACCTTGCAGGGGTCCTTGTCGGCGCAGAACTCGACGACGGCTTCGGCCTGGCGCGTCGCGCCAATCGCGGGGTCGGAGGCAACCGTGGTCACCAGGCCCTTGACCTGCGGCTGCATGTTCGACAGGTCGGGACCGATCGGGAACAGCGTGGCGGCGACCTTGACGCCGGCGGCGGTAGCATCCTCGAGCGCGGTGGCGATGCCGACGGTGTCGTTGGGCGTCACGATCATGGCGTCAAAACGGCCACCGGCCACGAGGTCTTCGACCTGCGTGAACTGCACGGGGGCCGAGAATTCCCCGTCGAAAATCTCGACCTTGACGTTGTCGTATTCCGCGGCGGCGCGCTGGATGCCGTCGAAGATCGACTGGTTGAAGCCGTTCTGGCTGGACGACGCCAGGTAGGCGATGTTGATCGTGTCATCCTGTGCGAGCGCGCCGAGCGGGGTCAGCAGCGTCGCCATCACGGCGAGTTTCAGTGTCTTTTTCATCGTCGTTTCTCCTCGTTGGACGAATGCGGTTGAGTGGTTCCTGGCGCCCGGGCTGTCCTGTCCTATGCGCCTTCCATGACCGGGCCAGCGGCGGGTGCCGCGACCTGGCCGATGAAACTGTCGGTTTCGGGGTTGCCGCGCAGAAGCAGCAGAAAACAAAGCGTGGCGACCGGCTGCCAGGCCAGCGCGGCGGTGATGCGCGCGGCGCTATAGTGCCCGGTGGGCGCCAAGAGGTTGACGGTGCCGATCACCTGACCGTCGGCGATGACCGGCAAGTTGAGGTTCGAGCCAAAGCCAAGGCCCTGGATCTTTTCCCAGTCAAAGAACACCTCGGCGATCTCCTCGATCCGGGTGGTGGCGAAGACCTGGCCGCCCTCGATCACCGTGTCATAGAACCGGTTGCGGTCGAGGCGCTTGAAATTGCCGACCGGATAGGCAGCGGCGTTGTCGGTGAACACGCGCCGGCCCCGCATCGCCTTCAGGTCAAAGACCGAGGCCGTGGTCAGGTCGGACCCCACGTCGCGTTTCAGCCCCTCGCGCAGATAGGCGAACAGGTGGATGGCGCTGTCGGGGGCGGCGAGGATCGCGGAAATCCGCGCGATGTCATAGGGTTGGTCGGTCATGCGCTTGCCCTTGTGCCGGGAAGGCTGCCGCGCACCGTGCGACCGGCTTTGATGACGGCGGCAAGGTGGGTTTCGGGCTTGCCCAGGATGGTGACGTCGGCGAAAGGGTCGCCGTCGATGACGATCATGTCGGCGCGCGCACCGGGCGCGATCACGCCCGCCTCGCCCTCAAGCCCACACAGCCGCGCGCCGATCCGGGTGGCGCTGTCGATGACCTCGGCGGGGGTCAGGACCTTGGCCAGCAGGTCGAACTCCATGCCGCCGTATTTGCGCAACTGGCCCAGCAGGTCGGTGCCGAAGGCCATCGGCAGGCCCGCGTCGCGCATGATCGCGAGCGAGGCGAGGCCCGCGTCGCGCACCACGTCGATCTTGGCCTGTTCGGCGGCCCCAAGACCCAGCGCCGCGCCTTCGAGCTTGAGGCCCTCGTAAGCCACCAGCGTCGGCACCGCGATGCAGCCCGCATCCGCCGCCGCGCGGGCGGTTTCGGGGGTGATCAGGTTGCAATGCTCCAGCGAATGCACGCCCAGATCAACGCAGCGCCGGATCGCGGCGTCGTGGTAGACATGGGCGGAGACATAGGTGTTGGCGTTCCGCGCCTCCTCCACCATGGCGCGAATCTCGTCGTCGGAATACTGGATCGAGTCGATCGGGTCGTTGGGCGAGGACACGCCGCCGTTGGCCATTACCTTGATGAACTTCGCGCCTTCCTTGATCAGCCTGCGGCACGTCCGGCGCACCTCGTCGACGCCGTCGACGATCACCCCCATGTTGCCCAGCCGCCAGCCCAGCGCGTCGGGCCGCAGATCGGTGCGGGCGCGCAGGTCGGTGTGGCCGCCGGTCATCGACAGGCCCTTGCCGCAGATCACCAGGTCAGGCCCGTCGACCAGCCCCTCCTCGACCGCGCGCACCAGGCCGATGTCGGCGCCACCCAGGTCGCGCACGGTGGTGAAGCCCCGGTCGAGCAGGCCCTGCATGACCCGCCCGGCCCGGAAGGCGGCCAGCGAGTCCGGTGCAATGGCGTTGTCCCAGAGGTCGAGCATATGGGCGACGACGTGAAAATGCGCGTCGATCAGGCCGGGCATAAGGGTCTTGCCGCTGAGGTCGATGATCGCCGCCCCGTCCGGCGCGGGCGCCCCGACCGAGACGATGCGGCCCTCCTCGACGGTGACGGTCGTGGGCGCGCCCAGACGCCCGGCGTCGGGGTCGGCAAGGCGGGCGTTGGTATAGGTGGTCAGGGTCATGTGGGCGTTCATCTCGTGCATGGATCAGGTGACGACGAAGCCGTGGGCATAGGGGTCACGGTCGTCGATGAAGATGGTGTTGAAGCCGGTCTGCCGCGCCCAGCCACCAACCGAGGGGATGATGGCGTCGCGGTCGCCGACGCGGGTGGCAGCTTCGACGCGGCCATGAAACAGGCTGCCGATGATGCTCTCATGGACAAAGTCGTCGCCCACCTTCAGGCGGCCCTGCGCTGCCCATTGGGCCATCCGCGCCGAGGTGCCGGTGCCGCAGGGCGAGCGGTCGATGGCCTTGTCGCCGTAGAACACGGCGTTGCGGGCGGTGGCTTCGGGTTGGCGCGGCGCGCCGGTCCACAGGATATGGCTGAGACCGTTGATCGCCGGGGTCTCGGGATGGGTGAAATCATACTTGGCGTTGAGGGCGGCGCGCAGTTTGGGGCTGAGGGCGACCAGTTCGCCGGCGGTGAAATCGGCCACGTCGGCAAAGGCGGCCTGCGGCTCGACGATGGCATAGAAGTTGCCGCCATAGGCCACGTCGACGGTGACTTCGCCAAGGCCGGGCACCTCGGCGCTCAGCCCCTCGGAATGGAGGAACGCGGGAACGTTGGTGAGGCGGACCTCCTCGACGAAGCGCCCCTCCTGCCGATACGCCACCGTCACCACGCCAGCGGGGGTGTCGAGCTTCAACTGGCCCGGCGTGCGCGGCGTGACGAGACCGTTCTCGATCGCCATCGTGACGGTGCCGATGGTGCCGTGACCGCACATCGGCAGGCAGCCCGAGGTTTCGATGAACAGCACCGCAACGTCGCAATCGTCGCGCGTCGGCGGATAGAGGATCGAGCCCGACATCATGTCATGGCCGCGCGGCTCGAACATCAGGCCGGTGCGCACCCAGTCGAACTCGGCCAGGAAATGCGCCCGCTTCTCGATCATGTTGCCGCCCTCGAGGAGCGGGCCGCCGCCGGCGACCAGCCGGACCGGGTTGCCACAGGTGTGGCCGTCGATGCAGGTGAAGGTGTGGTTGGTCATGGCTGTCCTCGCAGGAACCGGCCGGGCCGGTAGGGGGCGGGGTCGATGGCCGGGGTGCGGCCCGCAATCAGGTCGGCGGCCAGATCGGCGGTGCCGGCGGATTGGGTCAGGCCGAGATGCCCGTGCCCGAAGGTCAGCATCAGGCCGGGATGGCCAGGGGTCGCGCCGATCACCGGCAGGCTGTCGGGCATCGAGGGGCGAAAGCCCATCCATTGCGTGCCGCCTTCGGTGTCGAGGTCTGGCAGGAAGTCCTTGGCCTTGGCCAGCAGCGCCTCGGCCCGCTTCATGTTGGGGGGCAGGTTCAACCCGCCCAGCTCGACGGCACCGCCGACGCGCACGCCTTCGCCGATCCGCGAGACCACGAAGCCATGCGCGGCAAAGCTGACATGGGTGCGCAGATCGAAGGCGCCGTCCGGCAAGGTGGTGTTGTAGCCGCGCTCGGTCTCGAGCGGCAGCCTGACGCCGAGCGGGCGCAAAAGCGCGCCGGACCGCGCACCGGCGGCCAGCACCACGCGGTCGAACCGCGCCGGGCCATCGTCGGTGTCGAGGATCAACGCGCCCTCGTCCGGGCGGATACGGCGCACCGTGGCGCGCTGAACTTCGCCGCCGTGCCGGGTCAGGTCGGCGGCAATGTGCTCGACCCAGAGCTTCGGGTCGGAGGTGTTGATCCAGTCGGGGGTGAACACGGCCTGGGTGAACCGCTCGGACAGGCCGGGCTGGATCTCGGAGATCGCGTCGTGCGAGGACAGGCGGTCAAAGCGGATGCCGACGGCCTTACGCTCGCGCCAGCCCGGTTGGCTGGCCCGGAACTGGGCGACGTTGTCGTAAAGCTGCAACTGGCCTTCACGGCGGATCAGGTGTTCGCCGTCGACGCTGGCCAGCAGCCGGTCCAGCGCCGCCTGCGACAGGCGCATCAACGCGGCTTGCGCGTCGCGCGCCGCCGCGTAGCGGTCGGGCATCGAGGCGCGGGCAAAGCGCATCATCCAGGGCAGGATCTGCGCCGCGTAACCCGGGCGGATCGACAGCGGGCCCATCGGATCGAACAGCCATTTCGGAGCCTGCAGCAGGACGCCCGGCGTGGCCAGCGGGATTATGTCGGAGAACGCAAACGCGCCGGCATTGCCGCCGGAGGCGCCGCTGGCGATGCCGCCCTCATCATAGACCCGGACCTCATGCCCATCGCGCATGAGAGCATGTGCGACGGTCACGCCGATCACCCCTGCCCCTACGATGCCGATGCGCATATGCCGCCCTCCCCAGCGAGATAGAGTCGCTGAATACCAACTTGCATTTGCTGTGTCGACATCCAAAATACGCTTTGAACCTTCGGCATGATTGAGCGATACTTCACACGGTTTTGTGAAACGGATCGGACAGGAAGATGCATAACGGGGCTGAGGCCGAGGCGGGCGGGCGCAAGCGAGGGTCGGGGGTGACGCTGGTCTACGACACCCTGCGGCGCGAGATCATCGACCTCAAACTGGCGCCGGGCACGCCGATCGACGAGGCGCAGCTGGCCGAACGCTTCTCGCTGTCGCGCACGCCGATCCGCGAGGCCCTGGTGCGGCTGGCGGCCGAGAACCTCATCACCACGCTGACCAACCGCGCGACCATCGTGTCGCAGATCGACTTTCTCAACCTGTCTTCCTTTTTCGACGCGCTGACGTTGATGTACCGGGTGACGACGCGCGAGGCGGCGTTGAACCGGAGCGCCGAGGATATCGAGAAAATCCGCAAACTTCAGGCCGAATTCGCCCGCAGCGTCGCGGCGCGCGCGCCGCTCGACATGATCACGACCAACCGCGAGTTTCACGTCGCCATCGCCAGGGCGGGCGGCAACAAGTACTTCACCGACCTGTTCACCCGGCTGCTGGACGAGGGCCAGCGCATCCTGCGGCTGTATTATTCTTCGTTCAACGACGCACTGCCCCGGCAATACGTGACCGAGCACGAAGAAATGATCGCAGCGATCGAGGCCGGCGACGTCGCGCGGGCCGATGCGCTGGCGGTTGCCCATGCCGACCAGATCGTCCGGCAGATCCGATCCTACATTTCCGCTGACCGAAGGCCGAACCTCGACCTCAAGCTCTGAGGCCGGACGGATCGGCGCATGGCGGCGACGAATGGTTTCGTCACGGGTGGTCTTCACACAAAAATATTTTATGTCGACAGAGCGTCGACACAATGCTATCCCTCCGTCACCCAATGATTGATCCCGCCGGTCCGAGGCCCCTGCGCCCGTATCCGGCGATTGAAAGGACAGACGATGACCAGCGATATCTTCAAAGGCTGCATTCCCGCGCTGATGACCCCGTGCACGGATGAGCGCAAACCCGACTTCGACGCACTCGTCAAAAAGGGCAAGGAGTTGATCGCCGCCGGCATGAGCGCGGTGGTCTATTGCGGGTCGATGGGTGACTGGCCGCTTCTGACCGATGACGAGCGCATGGAAGGCGTGCGCCGCCTGGTCGAGGCGGGCGTGCCCACGGTGGTCGGCACCGGCGCGGTCAACACCCGCGTCGCGGTGGCCCATGCCGCCCATGCCGCCGAAGTCGGGGCCGATGGCCTCATGGTCATCCCGCGCGTGTTGTCGCGGGGCAGTTCGCCCGCCGCGCAGAAGGCGCATTTCACGGCGATCCTGGAGGCGGGCAAGGGTCTGCCGGCGGTGATCTACAACAGCCCGCATTACGGATTCAGAACCCGCGCCGACCTGTTCTTCGAATTGCACGCCGCCTATCCCAACCTGATCGGCTTCAAGGAATTCGGCGGGGCCGAGGACCAGAGCTATGCCGGTGAGCACATCACCTCGGGCAACGAAAACCTGACCCTGATGGTCGGGGTCGACACGCAGGTCTATCACAGCTTTGCCAATTGCGGTGCGGGCGGGGCGATCACCGGCATCGGCAACGCCTTGCCGGGTCCGGTGCTGACCCTGGTCGAGCTGTCGCGCAAGGCCGCAGCCGGTGATGTCGAGGCACGCCGCCGCGCGCGCGAGCTGGAAGAGGCGATGATGGTGCTGTCCAAGTTCGACGAGGGCGTCGACCTGGTGCTGTTCTACAAGTACCTGATGGTGCTGAACGGCGACGAGGAATACCGCCTGCACTTCAACGAGACCGACATGCTGAGCGACGCGCAGCGCGCCCATGTCGAGGCGCAGTATCACCAGTTCAAACGCTGGTATGCCGACTGGGCGGCCTGATCCCGCAGGTGCAGCAAGACAAGACCGGCGCTCCGAGGTCTCGGGGCGCCGGTTTTTCATGACCGGGGCGCGGCGCATGGCGGCGCGGGGGCCGGGATGGCCCATCCGTTTGCCGATATGCGCGCGCCCGTCCGTCATCCGAAGGTCTGCGCCTCGCGCGGCAGCGAGGTGAGCGAGCGATAGCCGCCCTCGGTCACCAGCACGTCATCCTCGATGCGCACGCCGATCACGTCGGGTTTGTAGAGGCCCGGCTCGACGGTGAAGACCATGCCGGCTTCGAAGGGCTGGTGGTTGCCGATCATCACCCAGGGCGCCTCATGGATGTCGAGGCCAAGGCCGTGGCCAACCTTGTGGCGGATACAGTCGGCAAAGCCCGTGTCGCGCAGCACGCCCTGCACCGCGCTGTCGAGGTCGTGCGGGGTGACGCCCGGCGCGACCATCTCGCAGCCGATGCGGTTGGCCTTGAGCACAGCGTCGTAGAGCGCGCGGTGCGCGTCAGGAATGTCCTCGCAGAAATAGGTGCGGGTGATGTCGGCGGAGTAGCCGTTGAGCGTGGCGCCGAAGTCGAACAGCAACGCATCGCCGCGCCGAACGCGGCGGTCAGGCGAAGGCACGCCGTGGCAATCGGCAGAGGCGCCGCCAGCCAGCACGATCAGATCGAAAGCCGGACCGTCGGCGTCGCGCTCCAGCATCTCGATCAACAGGCGCGCGCGGATCTCGGTCTCGGTCATGCCCGCGCCGATGGCGGCGAGCGTGGCGGTCAGGGCGGCCTCGCTGATGCCGATGGCCTTTTCGATCGCCGCCACCTCGCCCGTGTCCTTGAGGATGCGCAGGGCCGCCAGCATTGCGGTTGCGTCCTCGGGCGAGGTGCCGAACGCCCGGGCCAGCGCGGCGGCCTCGAACTGGCGCATCCGGTTGCCCTCGACGTGCAGGGTGGCCAGGCCGGTCTGGCGGGCCAGCGTCGCCAAGGCATCGGCGTAGCCATCGGAATCCTGCCAGAACACCGTTTCGGCCTGCGGCACTTCGGCGGTCCAGCGGTCACGCTCCAGCGCCGGGATAGCGGCGTGCATCCGGCCCTCGGCAGTGACGATCAGGATCGTCGGACGCTCCATCAGTGCCAGGGTCACGCCGGTCAGATAGTAGAAATTCGGGCCGGGCACGAAGGCGACGGCGGGGCAATCGGCGGCCTGCATCAGGCCGGACAGTTTCTTGAGGCGGGCGTCGTAGTTCATGTTCGTGCGCTTTCGCAAGGGGTCGGTCAGGCCAGCGGCGCGGTCGACAGGTCGACCTGGTTCGCGGCGGTGGGTTCGAGAGAGGCGCGGATCACCTTGAGGATCGCGGCGATCATGTCGCCGGCGATGGTGTTGCAGGCCGCGACATCGTCACGGTCGATGGCGTCGATCAGGGCGGCGTGAAGCCCGGCCTGAAGCTCAAGCTCGCGCCTGCCCGCGTAGGGGAAGTAATGCAAAAGCAGCGTGCGCCGCCCGGCGTCGAGGCAGTTGGGGTAATAGCGGCTGAGAAAGAAGTTGCGCGCCACGTCGGCATAGCCGCGCTGCAGTTCGAGCAGCCCCAGCGCCGTGGCCAGCATGTCGCCGCCGCCGATGGTGGCCTCGAAGGCCGCAAGGCGCGCGCGCAGACCGGCGATGCCTTCGGGGGTGCGCCGGTGTGCGGCATGGACACAGACCGACCGGGTGAGGATCAGCCAGGTGTCCAGGAGGTCGTTCAGCCGGTGCATCGACAGCGGCGTGACGATCGAGGTGCGGTTGGGCAGAACCTTCACCAGCCCCTCGCCCGAGAGCATGAAGATCGCTTCGCGCACCGGGGTGCGCGACAGGTTGAAGGTCTTGGCGATGGACACCTCGTCCAGCCCGCTGCCCGGTTCGCGCACCAGCGTGAGAATCTCTTCGCGCAGCGCCTGATGCACGGTGATCGCGCCGCGTTCGCGCCGGGGGGTGTCGTCTTCTTCGGGTTTGCCGCCGCTTGCCATGGTGTCCCTTTTTTTCTTGACGCGGGCCCGGACGCACGTCGGGGTGCGCGGCCTTTTCGAGACTCAGCGTAGCATAAAGTTTGCATAATTGTCTTGCATAAAATTTGTATACGCCCTAGCGTTTGCGGCGAAGACCATCCGATTTCCCTTGCAAACAAGGGGTATTTCGGATTCGGCGGCCACGTCCGAGCCGGTCGTCGCCACGCCGGTCCTCACGACCAGGGCGCGTTTCCAAAGATTGGAAGCGGGCGAGCGAACACACAGGGAGGTGATCCAATGGCATCAACCGGATACCGCGTTTCAGCCGATATCGGCGGGACATTCACGGATGTGGTTTTCCAGAATTCCGAGAACGGCGACATGCGCGCGCTCAAGGTGCTGTCGACCCCGCAGAACCCGGCGCTCGCGGTTCTCGAGGGTGTGAAAAAGGGGCTGGGCGCGGGTGAGCACATCGACTTTTTCGTGCATGGCACGACGGTCGGGCTGAACTCGGTGCTGACCCGCAGGGGCGCCAAGGTGGCGCTGTTGACCACCGAGAATTTCCGCGATGTCTATACCATCCAGGGCAACGACCGGGGCGAGATCTTTTCGATCCGCTGGCAAAAGCCCGAACCGCTGGTCACGGTCGAGGACACTTTCACGGTGCGCGAACGCATCGCCGCCGATGGCACCATCGAGACGCCGATCGTGCTGGAAGAGCTGGATCGGCTGGTCGAGGCGGTGAAAACCCGGGGCTACGAGGCGATCGCCATCTGTTTCCTGTTCGGCTTTCGCAACCCCGCGCATGAACTGGCCGCCGAGGCCTATCTGCGCGAACGGCTGCCCAAGATCGACATAGCCCTGTCGCACCAGGTGTCGCCGGAATGGCGCGAGTTCGACCGGATCTCGACCACCGCGATGGACGCCTTCACCGCCCCGGTGGTCCGGCGCTACCTCGCAACGCTGGTCGACGAGATGCGCGACACCCTGCCCGAAGGCGGGCGGGTCTACGTGATGGAATCGAACGGCGGTGCGATGACCGCGACCGCGGCCTCGGGCACGCCGCTTCAGACGCTCTTGTCGGGGCCGGTCGGGGGCACCATCGGCGGGCGCTCGCTGGCCGAGCAGACCGGGCGCAAGAACCTGATCTGCGTCGACATGGGCGGCACCTCGTTCGATGCCAGCCTGATCATCGACGGGCTGCCGTCGATCTCGAACGAAACCTCGCTGGAGGGGCTGCCGGTGCAGATGTCGGTGGTCGATATCCACGTGATCGGCGCCGGCGGCGGCTCGATCGCCTGGGAAGAGGCCGATGCGCTGCGCGTCGGGCCGCAGTCTGCGGGCTCGGTGCCCGGGCCGGCCTGCTATGGGCGCGGCGGCACGGAACCCACGGTGTCGGACGCCAACCTGGTGCTGGGGCGGCTCGATTCGTCGAACTTCTCCGGCGGCGAGATGACGCTGGACACCGAGGCGGCGCGGGGCGTGGTGGCCAAGCTGGGCGACAAGTTCGGGCTGAACCCCGAGGCCTTTGCGCAGGGCATCATCGACATCATCAACGCCAAGATGGCCGACGCGATCCGCACCATCACCGTGCAGCGCGGCATCGACCCGCGCGACTTCGCTCTGCTGGCCTATGGCGGCGCCGGGCCGTCGCAGGCGGCCGCACTGGCCCGCCAGCTCGACATCGAAGAAGTGATCGTGCCGATCCATCCGGGCGCCTTTTCGGCGGTCGGAATGTTGCAAACCGACATGCGCCACGACTTCAAGATGACCTATTACGGCGACTGGGATCATGTGGACGTGGCCGAGGTGACCGCCGCCTTCGAGGCGCTGGAGGCGCAGGGTCTCACGCACCTCAAGCAGGAGGGGATGAAGGACAACGACATCTCGTTCGAGCGGTCGGTCGATCTGCGCTACGAGGGGCAGGAATACGTGCTGACGGTGCCCGCGGGGACCGGCGCGGTCGATCCCGCCGCCGTCAGGGCGCTGTTCAACTCGGCCTATCAGAAGCAATACGGCCACTCCAGCACCACCGCCGGGGCCGAGGTGGCCAACCTGCGGGTTGCCGCCCTTGGCCGGCTGAACCGCCCCGGCCTGCCCAGCCCGGTGGACCGCGCGGCGCACGAGGTTCGCAACCGCAAGGTCTATTTCAACGGGGCCGAGCACGACACCGCCGTGGTGCGGCGCGAGGCCTATGCGCTGGGCGACACCATCGACGGCCCGGCGATCATCGAAGAGGAAACCGCCACCACCCTGGTGCCGCCGGGCTGGCGGGCCGAGGTCATCGTCGGCGGCCACCTTTCCATGAAACCCAGAAATGCGGAGTGATCCCATGAGCAAGACAACAAGCGATCCGATCACCACCGAAGTGGTCCGCAACTTCGTGATGTCCTGCGCCCAGGACATGAACGCCGCCCTCTGGCGCTCGGCCTATTCGCCGGTGATCTACGAGGGGCGCGACAGCGCCGTCGCCATCCTCGACGCCGAGGGCATCATGCTGGGCCAGTCGACCGGCGTGCCGCTATTCGTCGGCGCCATCGACGCCTGCGTGCACCTGGTGATCGAGAAATACGGCGACGACATCGGGCCGGGCGACATCTTTTTGATGAACGACAGTTATCTTCAGGGCACGCACCTGAATGACTTCACCGCCGTGGGGCCGCTGTTTCACGACGGCAAGCTGGTCGGTTTCGGTGCGGCCCGGGCGCATTGGTCTGACGTGGGCGCGATGGACCCGGGGTTGCCGATGGGCTCCAGCTCGATCTTTCAGGAGGGCTGGCGGCTTGGGCCGACGCGGGTGGTTCAGAACTACGAGGAACTGCCGGACTGGATGGACCTGATCCAGCGCAACACCCGGATGCCGGCTGCGATCCTGGGCGATTTCCGCGCCCAGGTCAGCGCGATCCGCACCGGCGAGCGGCGGCTGGGCCAGTTGCTCGACCGGATCGGGCAGGACACCTACCGGGCAAGCTGCCTGAACATCTTTGAACAGTCCCGCGCGCTGGACCGTGCCGCGATTGGCGAACTGAAGGACGGCACCTGGTCGCGCGAGGGTTTCCTCGACAATGACGGGCAGTCGGACGATCCGATCAAGGTCGCGCTGACGCTGACCATCGACGGCGAGAACATGATCATCGACCTCGAAGGCTCGTCACCACCGGTGGCAGGCTCGGTCAACTGCGGCGCGGTGCAGACGCAATCGCTCTTGCGGCTGGCCTACAAGACCATGATCAGCCCGGACCGGGCGATCACCGGCGGGTCGTTCTCGACGATGAGCGTCAAGATCCCCGACGACTGCATGTTCAACGCCCGCGAGCCCTATGCCTGCGCGTGGTATTTCACCGGCCTGGGCCTGTTGGCCGACCTGATGATCGCCTGCCTGTCCGAGGCCATGCCCGAACGCGCCACCGCCGCGCATTACGGCGATTCGATGGTCGCGACCTTCTTCGAGGTCGACCCCAGAAAGAAACAGTGGCTGTCGGTCGAGGCGACCGCGGGCGGCTGGGGTGGGTCGAACGGCGCGGACGGGGAAAGCGCGCTGATCAACCTGGTCAACGGCGGCTTTCGCAACATGCCCGCCGAGGTCTATGAGACCAAGTTCCCGGTGCGCATCGAAGAGTTCTCGATCCGCCCGGACTCGGGCGGGGCCGGGCGCTGGCGCGGCGGCAACGGCGTGGTGCGCAGCTACCGGATGCTGGACGATGCCGGCGGTGCACTCTGGTTCGAACGCTCCAAGACGCCCGCATGGGGGCTGGCTGGCGGCAAAGCGGCCAAGGGGCCGGTGAACACCCTGCGCCTGCCGGACGGGAGCGAGGAAAACCCACTCAAGATGCGCGCGCGGGTGCTGCCCAAGGGCACGCTTCTGATCACCCGCACCGGTGGCGGCGGCGGCTATGGCGACCCGATGGCCCGGCCCTTCGACGAGATCCAGCGCGATCTCGACCGGGGCTGGCTGTCGGCGGAAGTGGCCGCCGAGGACTACGGCGTGGTGATCCGCGATGGCCGGGTCGACACCGAGGCCAGCACGCCGCGCACAAGCCTCTGACCACAGGGGAAACCCGCACCCTGTTCAAGGGGCCAGCGCCCAGCGCTGGCCCCCTCCCGCCACGTGAGGATATCAGATGACCGACACCACCGCCCTGCCCGCCGAAGTTCTGCGCGCGGCCGCCGATGCCCTTGCCGCCCCCGACGGCACGCTCGAGCAACACCTGGCGCCGATCGCGGACCACCTGATCGGGACTTACGGGCTGAAACTCGTCACCATCACCGCGCGCGACCCCGCGGACGGAAGTTTCCTGCGGCTCTATTCCTCGCAGCCCGGCGCCTATGCCGCGCAGGGGCGCAAACCGGCTAATGAGACCGACTGGAGCCGCCACGTCATCGACGAGCACAAGACCTTCGTGGCCAACGATTACGAGACCCTGGCCAAGGCGATGTTCGATCACGAACAGATCCGCGCGCTGGGCATGGAATCAATCGTGAACATTCCGGTGGTGGTGGCTGGAGAGGTGATCGGGACGCTGAATTGCCTGGCGGGTTCGGGGCATTTCGACGGCGAGATCATCGCCGGTTGCGAAGCGATGCGCCTGCCGGTGGCGGCGGCGCTGCTGGCCGGGGCAAACGCGGGCTGACGCGCGCCAAGTGCTCAGGCGATCGACTTGAGCCATTCCTTGGATATTTCGCTTGGGTCGCGGGCGATCGGCACCGGCAGCGAGCCGGCACTTCCCACCATCTCGGTGACGATCAGTCTCGGCCTGCAACGTCCCGTGGATACCTCCGGCACCAGCACGCCGATCTCATTGCTTTCATCGACTCGCTTGAGTATCCGCTCGACCAAGTTGCCCTCTCGAATCGCCTGCATCGGGGGCGGCGACATGTTTGTCGAGCATCCATTTTGCGAACGGTTCGTGACGCGCGTGGATGCGTTCGGTGGCCTGACGTCGCGCGTGCGGGCGGTGTGCGGCTGACGAACAGGGAGGATCGCGTTGCTGCGTGTTCTGCACGCCGCCCGCTGCATGGAGCACAAGTCCAATTGGCGGTTCAGCACCTGGGCAGGCCGACCCCGGAAGCTTGCTGCGCGCAATTGAGAAACCCCGCGACCTCGTGCGTGCATAGCCATATGTTTGGCGGTCATGGAGCATGTTCGCTTTCGGCGAGCGGCGATGCTGCGGGGCTGCGTCGGTAAACAGATCGCGTTTCAGGCGCCGCCGGGCCAGGTGTCACTCACGCGGTAGCCGCCGGGGAACGGGTCGGCAGGGTCGAGCATCAGGGTCTTGATCTCCGTCACCCAGGCGCGGCCCTGGACCGAGGGGATGATCGCCGGAGTTCCGGCAAGGTCCGTCGTGCCCTCGATCCGGCAATCGAAGCGGGTGCCGATGATCGACTCGCCGATAAATCTGTCGCCCACGCGCAACTCGCCACGCGCATGGAGAACCGCCATTCGCGCCGAACAGCCGGTGCCGGTAGGTGACCGGTCGAGCTTGCCCGGCTCGATCGCCACGGTGTTGCGGCCGGTGGCGATGCCGACCTCATGGCCGACCGGCGCGGTGAACTGGCAAAACGACACATGCCGCCAATCGGGGTTGAGCGGATGGACGAACCCCAATTGGTCGGTCGCGGCTTTCGTCAGTTTCATTCCGGTGGCCGCGAGGTCGGCGGCCTCGTCCGGTGTCAGCGCGAAACCGAGAGCGGCCGCATCGACAAGCACGAAGCTGTCGCCGCCATAGGCTGTATCGACCGTGACCGTGCCGATCCCGTCGACCTCGATCACCGCATCGAGCTGGCTCGCAAAACTCGGGTGGTTGGTGATCCGCACCGCTTCGGCCTTGCCGTCCTTGCAGGTCGCGCGAATCTCGACGAGACCGCCCGGGGCCTCGATGAAGAACCTCGTTTCCGGCTCGCTCATCGGCACGAGGCCGGTGTCGAGCAGCACGGTGGCGACGCAGATCGAGTTCGATCCGGACATCGGCGGAGTATGCACCGGCTCCATGATGATGTAACCAGCGCTGGCCCGAGGGTCCTTGGGCGGGACCAGAAGGTTGACGTGCCGGAACACGCCGCCGCGCGGTTCGTTCAGGACGAAATCGCGCAGAGTGTTGTCGCGCGCAAGCCAGCGGGCCTGTTCCCAGAGCGTTTCTCCGGGAGGTGGCGCCACGCCGCCGGTGATCACGTCCCCGACCTCGCCCTCGGCGTGGCAACCGACGACCTGGATGGCTTTGGCCGAGCGCATTTTACCCCCCCTAACTGGCGGTTGCCGCCTGAGCAAGCCGAATCCAATAGCTGACCCCGGTCGGGATGATCCGGTCGTTGAAATCGTAGCCGGTTGTGTGGAGCGCGCCGCTGTCGCCGTTACCCACGTTGTCCATGAGGACATAACATGCAGGGCGGAGGTCGGCGAGATACGAAAAGCCATCGCCGCCCATCTCGGGCGCCATCGCGGTATCGACGTTGTCCCGGCCGACGATCCCGCCCGCGACCCCAGCGCAGAACTCGGTCAGGGCTGGCTCGTTCATACTACGACGGTGATGCGGTCGAGCGTCACCTCGACACTGGCGCCAAGGGCCACGCCGACACCTGTGGCGACATCCTTGAGCCGCCGCGCCACCAGATTGCGCAAGTCAGGATCGAGGGTGCGGATCGTGCCGGCAAGGTGGGCCTGCTCGGGGATCACGTTATCGGCGTTGCCGGCATGTATCTGCGTCACCGAGATAACCGCGGATTGCAGCGGTCCGGTCCCGCGCGAGACGATGGTCTGGAGCGCGGTGACGATCTGGCCGGCGATCACCACCGGGTCCGGCGTCATATGCGGCCAGGCAGCGTGGCCACCCTTGGCGCGGATCACGATGTCAAACGTATCGGCAGAGGCGAGCAGCGCGCCGGGTTGGGTTACAACCCTGCCTTCCGGCTCGCCGGGCAGGTTGTGGAGCGCAAAGACCTGTTCAATTGGCCAGCGATCGAGCAGGCCGTCCTCCACCATGGCAAGGCCGCCTGCCCCGCCTTCCTCGGCCGGCTGGAAGATGACCGCGACCGAACCAGCGAAATCGCGCGTTTCGGTCAGGTATTTCGCGGCGCCGAGCAGCATCGCCGTGTGGCCGTCATGGCCACAGGCATGCATCCGGCCCGGGATCGTCGAGGCGTGGGGCAGCCCCGTAGCTTGGTCCATCGGCAGGGCGTCCATATCGACGCGCAGGCCGATCGTGCGTCCGGGTCGGTTGCCGTGGATGATACCGACCACGCCGGTCCGGCCAAGACCCGTCGCCACCTCGTCGACGCCAAAGCTCTGCAACAACTCCGCCACGCGGGCCGCGGTGCGGTGAAGCTCGGACGTCAGTTCCGGGTGGGCGTGGAAATCATGCCGCCATGCGGTGATTTCCTCGGCCAGGTCATTGATACGGTTGAGTATAGGCATGGTTGAACCTCAGCGGATGTCGTCGCGGATACAGGCCTTGAGATGGCCCGGCGAAACCTCGGTGTGCACGGGCTGGGTGACCGCGCATTCCGGCAGAGCATAGCGGCAGCGGGTGCGCAGCACGCAGCCCGAAGGCGGGTCGATGGGCGATGGGATATCGCCCTCCATCATGATGCGCGCGCGCTTTCGCGACGGATCGGGGGCCGGCGCGGGCGACAGAAGCGCTTCGCTATGGGGATGGCGCGGGCGTGCAAAGAGGCTGTCGCGCGGCGCAACTTCCATGAGGTGACCAAGATACAACATACATGACAACGACACGGTCGCAGAAATGCTCGACCACGGCGAGGTCGCGGGAAATGAACAGGATTGTCAGATCCAGCTTTTCCTTCAGATCCTGCAATAGGTTCAGGCTTGCGCCTGAACCGAGACATCAAGCGCCGAGACGGGTTCATCGGCGACAAGCATGTCTGGCTTGACCGCCGGAGAACTCGTGCGGGAAACGCTGGCCGGTGTCAGCCGGCAGGCCGACGAGACCGAGAAGGCGCGCGACCTCCTCGCGCTGTTCGACTTTCGTGCCGATCCGGTGGATATCCATCCCCTCGGCGATCAACTCGCCGACCCGGCGGCGCGGGTTCAGGCTGGCGAAGAGGTCCTGGAATGTTGAAGATCAACAGACAACAAATCGTCGCTTGCGTCAGTATTGCGATGTGCGTTAAAACGCTTTAAGCAATCCTCTTCACAACATTATCTCACGCACCCTTGGATGTTGGAACCGTCATGCGCGCACACGTTCCACTCGCTCCGTTTCATCCCAGGCCAGGATAGAGCCGTGCGGCGAAGGCCTGTGGATCGGCTTCCCGAAGCCGAACGGCGTCGTCCGACAGCGTGAGCAGCCAACCACCCTGTCGGAGGGTGCCGGGCGCTCCGGTCAGAATGCAGCGGTTTTCGCTGCAGATCTCGGCCCACGTGGTGATTTGCGTGACGCAAGCGCGAGCTTTTGAGCTGCCGGTGCCCTCGACATAGAATCGAAGGGTGCCGAACTTCTCCTTCACCTGCCGTATGGTGATCGCGGCCGGACGATCCGACGGATGCGCCATGAGTTCGACAAGGCCGGAGACGGCGCGCTCGATCACCGGTACCCAGCCGGTCGGAACATCACCAACGCGTTTCGCACCCAGAATTTTCGCCTCTTCCGCCTGCGTGACCATCGCCGCGATCCGGTTGTGGTATTCAATGCTCGATCGTGGTGCGCCTCCCCAGGGCGCGGGGAAGCGCGGCGTCGTGTTAACCGAAATCAGGCTCCACTTTCCGGGCCAACTTGTGATGGCGGCGCTGGCCAGGTCATACAAATGTGGCGTGGCTTCCCTCTTCATCGAGATCTCGCAGAACGTCACCTCGCGACCGTCTTCGCGTTGCACGTGGACACTGCGCTTCAACGCGAATTTATCCATCAGATCTGTCATGTTGACCCTTCTTCCTTGGCCACCCCATTTGCTCCGCACTCGCGAGTACGAGCCGGAGGTAGGACCGGTGATTCGCGATGAATTCCCGGACGGTGTCGAAATCGGCGACCGCGTGTCGAGGGTGAGAAGGACTGAAGGCCTTGTCGGCTTGCGTCATCGCCGTCTCCTTGCTTGTTCTTGCTGACGCGCGGGGGTAACGTCACCGACGACATGCTGACGATCCGCGGCGAGCGCGAGGAGAAGACCGACAAGGACGGTTTCACCTCGCAGTCGCGGCGAAGCTTCCATCGGATGATCCCGGTGCCGCCGGGCGTCGACCCCGAGAAGGCCGAGGCAGAGTTCAGACGCGGCGTGCTGACGGTCACGCTGCCGAAGACCGAAGAGGCCAAGGCCAGGGTCAAGCGCATTGAAGTGAAATCCGCCTGACCGGGTGCGGGCCGCAAGGCCCGCGCCACCCATGTATGGTTATCTCCTGCGGTCTTAGGTAGCAGATGCACCAAAACGCTTGCCGTAGCCTGCGCTTGAGAACATAGTGTGAACATACGTTTCGCTGCGAGGTGATCATGGCTCAGCACTACCTGCTCTCGGCGGCTGCACGAACCCTTTCGTTGAAGGCGATCTATTCCGAAGGTGAGGATGCAGCATATCGACGGTTCTGCTGCCTGCGTTGGCCGGAGACGGAGGGCGCGCCCGTGTGTCCGGTCTGAGGATGCCTCGATATTTATGACCTGACGACCCACCGCCGCTTCAAATGCGCGGCATGCTATCGCCAGTTCAGCGTAGAAGAGGAAGCCTGCGGGAATGCCGCAGCCGAAAAGTCGGGCTCCGATCTCGCCCTTGGTTGTCGGGTTGCGCTCCAACCGTGAGATGGTGAAGAGACCCATGGCGCATCCAAGCGGCCGTGGCGCAGGGACGCGATGAAGGTCTCGGGGGTTCCAGTGACCGAAGGGCGCGTGGTCGATCAGGCGCGCGCCCTCCCTGTCGCCAGAAAGAGCAAAGGTGGACGACTTCCGTAATGGGGCAGTCGCTGTCAAGCGCTCAACAACTACGCGGCTGCGGCGCGATACGGCCCGGTCGCTCGCGAAACTGAGGCACTGGCGCTGCGGAGACATCACGCATCGAAGCGGCGCCAGCGCCGGTCCGACACCTCGGTGTCAGGTCATTGCGGTCGAGCTGAGGCTGGGGCTTCGAGGGTGAATTCCAGAACCGGGATGATGCTTCCGTCCGTGGTCGGCGCATTGTCCGCCACATCATACCGGGTTCAAGAGCAGCCAGAGTGCCCACCTTTTGCGCGTTCTCGAACGCAAGCGTTCGGAAACAAGTCATCCAGCGGCATCATCGGGGACCGCGTCCCGGTTCGGGACCTCGGTGCGCCAGCGCCGTCAGGCGCGGCCGAATTCTCCTTCTGCTGGATGGGCCAATGGATCCTCTGCGCTTACGCTGCCGGGGCCGACATCGGCGCCGCTCGGGTGAAACGGAATTCGCTGCCGTCACGCCACATGTGGTGCAGAACGACGCCGATGCGCCGCGCCAGGGTGACCGTCGCCCGCTTCTTGCCACGCCGTTGCGCAACCCGCTGCGCTCAGGCGCTGAACCAGTTCGGCCGCCCATGATTCAACATCACAGTGACCGCATGATAAAAGGCTGTGCGCAGAGCGACATCCCCCGCCCGGGTGATCTGGCCGATGATGTCGGGCACGCCGGACTGCTCCCGCCGCGGCGTCAGCCCGCCCCATGGACCGACATCCTTCGATGACCTCCGCCTCGACCTTGCGCGAACGACACCACGTGCGAGTCTGGCGCACCAACTACGACTTGCCCGACGGTCGGCGGGTGTTCCTCGGCGCGGCCAGTTTCGAGGACGGGCTCGACCCGGGCATCTTCCACCACATCGACCCCAACATCGACGCGGAACGCGACACGCTGGCAGCCGACCTCGTCGGCGTCGGCGCGCAGCAACTGGCCCCGCTCGCGGTTTCGCAACTCCGGCTCGGCCAGTCGGTCACGGGCGACCCGTGGTTCACCGACGGCAACGCGGCGGTGATTGCGGTCGACTGAGGCGGTTCTTACGAAACTGTATGAACCGGCGATGCGGCGCGGCGCGCGCTATCAAAGCTTGCCTCGGGCGCAGCTTTCGCGCCGGCTCAAAGCGTCGCGCTTCTCATGCGTAACCTCCATCGCTCCGTGGCCCTGATCGCCGTTCCGGTGGCCGGGTTTGCCGCGGTCGAGGCCCTCCTGCACCCCCCAGCCGTTCCGATTCGTGTGGTTGCGAATCACCACTCGTCGCTACGATCCGTAGGAATACCGTTTTCCAACGGGAGATGGCGTGAGCACTGTCAATCCTCACGGCCAGTGCAGCGTGTTGTGTCATTGCGGTGCAAAAAGGCACCCTACCCCGCGCAGCACGAAAGCTTGGCCACGTCCCTGTCAAATGTCTGTGCGGCCAGCTTCAGCCCCTCGACCGTGGTGAGGTAGGGAAAGATCGTCTCTCCAAGTGCCCGGGTCGTCATCCCGAATCTCAGCGCCAGCGCCAGGGTCTGGACGCTGTCCGAGCCTTCCGGGGCGGCGATCACCCCGCCGAGCAACCGGTCGGTTTTCGCGTCAGCGACCAGCTTGATCAACCCGCGCGTGTCGCGGGCGGCCAGCGCGCGCGGAACGTTTTCGAGCCCAAGAACTGAGGTCTTTACCTCATAGCCCGCCGCAATCGCCTGTGCTTCGGTCAGGCCGACGCCCGCCACCTGCGGATCGGTAAACACCACCCAGGGCATCGCGGCATTGTCATAGTGTTCAGTGCCGTCCATGGCGTTCCTGGCGGCGAGTTTGGCGCCGTAGGCGGCCATGTAGACGAATTGGTCGCGGTCGGTCACGTCGCCGGCGGCAAAAACGCCGGGGCGGGTGGTCTGCATGTCGTCGCCCACCCTGATCGCGCAGCGCCCGTCGGTCGCAATGCCCATCTCCGACAGGCCCAGCCCTTCGGTATTGGCGCGGCGCCCTGTCGTCACCACCAGATGATCGGCGCTCAGCGTCAGCCGCTTGCCACCGACGTCGATGCCGAAAACCGCGCGACCGCCTTCGCTGTGGCAGGCGTCATAGGTGATGCCGCAGTGGAGCGTGATGCCCTCACCCCGAAACACATCTGCCAACGCCTCGGATACCTCTGGCTCGGCCTGCGGCAGCAGGCGCGAGCGGCAGATCATCGTCACCTTGACCCCCATCCGGGCCATCATCTGCGCCAGTTCCGCGCCAATATAGCCGCCGCCGAGAAAGACCAGGCTTTCGGGCAGATGATCGAGTTCCAGCAGCGACGTGCTGTCGAGCGTCGAGACATCCTCGATGCCGGGAATGGACGGCAGCGCCGGGCGTCCGCCAGTGGCGATGATCACCCTGGGTGCGCGGATAAGGCGACCGCCGACCCGCACGCCGCCCTCGACCAATGTCGCAGCGCCCTCGTCGATATAGGTCACGTTCTCGTAGCCAGGCAGAAGATCGGCGTATTTCTTTTGCCGCAGACCCGCGACCAGCCTCTCCTTGCCCGCGATCAGCGCCCCCCAGTCATCGACCTGCGCCGAGCCTGACAGGCCCGGAAACCGCCTGACCGCCCCCGCACTGTGGATCGCCTCAGCCGCACGGATCATCGCCTTGGAAGGCACGCAGCCCACGTTCACACATGTGCCGCCGATCAGCCCGTGGCCGATCAGTGCCACGCGCTTGCCTGCCTCGGCCGCAGTGATCGAAGCGGAAAACCCCGCCGATCCGGCGCCGATCACCGCCAAATCAAAGCCGTCCGCCGTGTTGGCGGGACTGGTGTCGCTGTCGTGGGTCTTGGCTTGTTGTTTCATCGTCTTTTCCGATCTGCGCAGAGATCTTCGCGCTGATTCATGGGGTGAGCAGGTGTCACCAAATGTCGTCAAACCATCGATCCGATGTCCGAGGCGTAGCTGGGATAGGCAAAGATCATCGCCTTGATCTGGTTGGCGGTCAGACCTGCGCCCATCGCCATGGCGAAAAGGTTGATCTGCTCCTCGGCCCCCGGCCCGATCAGATGCGCACCAAGGATCAGACCGGTGCCCTGTTCGACCTGAACCTTGTAGCCGGTCCGTTTCGCGCCGACGCGCATCGAAGAATACCAATCGCCGGTTTCCTCGAAATGCGTGTCGAACTTCAAGCCCTTCTCGGTCGCGGCGGCCTCGGACAGGCCGACACTCGCGACCGGGGGCAGCGTGAACACCACGCTGGGGATCGGAGGATAGGACACCTCGCGCGCGTCCCTGTCGGCCAGCAGGTTCTTGCCTGCGACGCGCCCCTCATTGGCCGACACCGGGGTAAGGTTGGGTCCGCTGTCAGCACAATCCCCGACGGCAAAGATCGCCGGGTTGGTGGTGCGCATCGACGCGTTGACCTTGATGCCGCGCGGCCCAAACTCCACGCCGGCGGCGGACAGATTCAGAGCGTCGATATTCGGCACCCGCCCGGTCGCATGCACCACCAGATCGCAGGTCACGACGGCTTGCCCGGCCGGGGTTTCGACGGTTACCGCGAATTCCCGTCCGGACTTTTCGACCTTGATGACCCTGGCCTCGGTCCGCAGGTCGACACCAAGCTCGGCGGTGGCATCGACCAGCAAGCCAACCAGATCGGGATCAAAATTGCCCAGCGGCCGCTTCATCATTTCCAGAACCGTGACCTCGCGGGCACCGGCGCGTTTGGCGATGTGAGAAAACTCCATCGCAATGAAACCCCCGCCGACAAAGACGATCCTGTCGGGTCGCTGGGCAAGGTCCAGAAATTCCGTGCTGGTGGTCAGCATCTCTTCGCCGGGAATGTTCAGCGTCATCGGCCGGGCGCCGGTGGCGATGTGGAAATGCCGGGCCCGCAGCGCCTTGCCGTCAATCTCAATTGTATCGGCGCCGGTGAAGCGCGCGGTTCCATGCAGGGTGGTGACGCCGGCCTTGGCGAGTCCGGCCTCGATACGCGGCGGCATCGCGTCGGTAAAGGTGCGCTTGAAGGCCATCATCTGTGGCCAGTTGACCAATGTTTGAGCCTCAAGCCCTTTGCCGGCCATGTTTTCCGCCCAATCCACGGCCTCGGTGACGCCGATCAGCATCTTCTTGGGGTCGCAGCCGCGCAGGCCGCAGGTCCCGCCATAGGGCAGTTTGTCGACGCTCGCGACCTTCCATCCCGCCGCAGCGGCCATCCGTGCAACGCCGTTGCCGCCGGTTCCCGCACCGATAACGATCAGGTCAAAGTCAGGGTTTTCGGCCACAATTTTCTCCTCTTCGCGAGATCAATGGTCGTGGCGCACAGCGCCACGCCAAATTTCAATTGCCATGCGGCTGCCGTTGGCGCCGCCGGACCGCATAGATCGTCAATCCGATGAAGAACGCCAATGCGGGCAACAGGACATAGTCGAGCCAACCCAGGATCGCCGGCAGCCCGACGACGCCCAGGAGAACCACCAGAACCGGGGTGAAACAGCAGAGCGCCAGAATGACCGCGCCGATCACGCCGAATTTCAACAAGCGGCCATCGGATTCTTCGGTTTCAAGTGCCATGAAATGCCGGCTTCTCTGTTTCATTGTCGGTGTCAGGCAGTACGCAGGCCGTGCGCGCCCACCGGATGCTGCGTATCGTCAGGGCGGCGATGGCGGTCACCAGGATCGCGCCCAGACTGCCGAGGCCGGTGAACCAGCCGCCCAAGGCTACGGCGGTGGCCGCCAGCAACACACCGCCGCCGCCGCAGCAGATCACGAGGAGCGGCGCCGCGATCAGGGTCGCCAGGAGCCCGCCCTGCAGATCGTCTCGCATCGCGCCTATCCCTGCACGGCAGCCGGATAGCCTGCCTGCTCCGAGGCAGTCGCGATGGCCGCCGGATCGGTCAGCGCCGGATCGAAAACCACATGTGCGGTGCGGGCCTCGAGGCTTACCTCGACCGATTTCACCCCCTCGACCCCGCTCATCGCCGCCTTGACCGTCACCGGGCACAGCGCGCAGGTCATGTTCTCGACGTAGAAGGTGGTCTCGGCTTGCGCCACCTGGGTGGCCGATTGCGCGAGAGTCGCGTGGGCGAAGCCGGGAAGGCCCAGCATCAGCGCGCCGAGGGCCAGAACAGCAATTCTTTTCATGATTTTTCTCCTTTGATTTCAGTAGAGCAGCGGCGCCCACCAGTTGAGCGTCAGCGACAACAGCACCAGCACCGTCGCAAGCCAAAGGATCGTCTTGGTGAGGCGTGAGGATTGCGGGCGGGCGCAGTAAGTCCCCTCCACGCAGACCGGCTTCGAGCGGAAATAGACATGCCAGAAGCCGAGCCCAATGAAGATGAGAGCGATGCCCGAAGTCAGCGGCCTGTACGGTTCCAGCGCCGTCAGATTGCCGATCCAGGCGCCTGAAATTCCCAGCGTCACCAGCACCAGCGGCACGATGCAGCAGGCCGAAGCGAGAAATGCCCCGGCCAGGCCCAGTGTCGCGAAGAGCCCCCGTCGGTCGGGTCCGGCTTCGGCCTGTCGGGTATCAGCACTTTCGGTCATGGTTGGCTCCTTGCCTTTGACATGCCCCCGGCCTACGCTCTGTAGCGACTACAGATGCAAGGGAAACCGACATGCCGGAAAATCACGAAGCTGCGATCCCCAAGGCCCTGCGCCGGTCCGACCTGGCGCGCGTTACAGGCTGCAATCTGGAAACCATCCGGTATTACGAAACGGCGGGAATCCTCCCGCAACCCGCCCGCACCGGCGCCGGCCACCGCACATACGGACCGCCGGATGTGCAGCGCCTGCGCTTCGTGATGCGGGCCCGGGAACTCGGGTTCTCGCTGGAGGATATCCGCGGGCTGATGGGTCTGGGCGATCGCGCCCTTAGAACCTGTGCCGAGGTCAAGGCAAGGACCGAAACCCATCTGGCCGAAGTGCGCGCCAAGATCGCGGATCTGCGGCGGATCGAGACCGTGCTGGCAACGACGGCGGCAAGGTGTTCCGGCGCGGATGTGCCGGAATGCGCGGTGCTCGACGCCCTCGATCGCGCTTAAAACTGGATGTCGCACGTCCGGATCGAACCGGCCAGCCGCGTACCGGACCGTCAGAGGTCTTTCCCCATAGGCTGATCCCAGACCCCTGCGGCTTCCTCCTTCCGAGGTTTGTCAACGCGGGCCGCCACCTCGTCGCCGCCCACGTTATGCAGCGGCCCGCATTGAAAAACCTTCAGGATAGCAGTACAGAGTTAATCGTTCTCAGCTGTCGGCTTTTGCACAAAAAGAATGCGCATTGCAGACATGGGAAGCTCCCACCACGTCTTATCGCGTCAAGCACTTATCCAAGCGCGTAGCCCGCGCCGCGGACGGTGCGGATGGGGTCCGTGCCACCGTTGCGCGCCAGCGCTTTACGCAGCCGTGCGACATGAACGTCGACAGTGCGGGCATCCACGAATATGTCGCGCCCCCAGACAAGGTCGAGCAGTTGCTCGCGGCTAAGAACGCGGCCCGGCTTTTCCATCAGAGTGAGCAGCAGCCGAAATTCTGTTGGCCCCAGTTTCAGGTCTTGATCGGCGCGACTTGCGCGATGGCGTTCGGGATCCAGGGTGATATCCTTGAACGTCAATACCACTCCTGCCGCAGCCGGACGAGTGCGGCGCAGCTGGGTGCGAACCCGTGCCATCAATTCGCGCACCGAGTAGGGCTTGATCATATAATCATCCGCACCTGTTTCCAGGCCGCGCACCGCGTCGACATCCTCGGACCGCGCCGAGAGCATGATGATCGGGATGTGCCGCGTGTCGGTGCGGGTCTTGAGCTGGCGGCAGACTTCTATCCCGCTCATCCGCGGCATCATCCAATCCAGGATGACCAGATCGGGCAGAACCTCGGCCATCATCAGCATGGCCTCTTCGCCGTGTTCGGCGCTGAACACCTCAAAACCCTCGGCCTCGAGATTGTAGGTCAGAAGCTCACGCTGCGCGCGCTCGTCCTCAACCAGCAAAACCTTTGGCTGCACGGGGAGCATCAATCAGGCCTCGGTTGTCGATGATGTCGTGTCAGCCTTTGGCCGATCCTCGTCCGGGTGCTGACCTGTCACCAGATAGGTGACCTGTTCGGCGATAGAAGTCACGTGATCCCCCATGCGTTCGGTGTTCTTGGCGATGAAGTGCAGATGCATGCAGGCGGTGATGCTGCGTGGGTCTTCCATCATGAAGGTCAGCAATTCGCGAAATAGGGCATTGTATATCTGATCCACGTCTTCGTCGCGCGCAATCACATCGGCGGCCAGCACGGCGTCACGCTGGATATAGGCATCCAGCGCGTCTTTCAGCATCGCCTCGACCATGCGGGTCATGCGACGGATCGAGGCGCCGCTGCCGCCGACCGGGGTCATCTGCGCCAGCGCACCCGTGCGTTTGGCCATATTCTTGGCATAATCGCCGATCCTCTCAAGGTTGCCGCTGATCTTGATCACGCTCAGAATCAGACGCAGATCGATGGCGGTCGGCGCGCGCAGGGCGATGATACGTGCCGCGCGCTCGTTGATCTGATGCTCGAGGTCGTCGATCAACCTGTCGCTCTGGCGCACGGTTCGGGCCAGTTCCTCGTCGCGGGTCTCGAGCGATTGCGCGCTCAGACGGATGGCCTCTTCGACCAATCCGCCCATCTTCATGATCTGGGTCTGAACGCCTTCCAGATCGCGATCGAAGGCCGATGAGATATGTTCCTCTTGCATGATATTACCCAATCCTGCCAGTGATATAACTTTCGGTCCGCGGGTCTTCTGGTGCCGTGAATATTCGGTCGGTCTCGCCGAATTCCACCAAGCTTCCCATGTGGAAGAAAGCGGTTTTCTGGCTGATCCGCGCGGCCTGCTGCATCGAATGGGTGACAATCACCACGCAGTAGCTTTGGCGCAATTCGTCGATCAGGTCTTCGATCTGCGCTGTCGCGATCGGGTCGAGCGCCGAACACGGCTCGTCCATCAGCAAGACCTCGGGCGCCGTTGCAATCGCGCGTGCGATGCAGAGCCGCTGCTGCTGCCCACCGGAAAGCCCGGTGCCGGGGGCGTCGAGCCGGTCCTTGACCTCGTTCCATAGCGCCGCTTTTTTCAGCGCATCTTCAACGATGTTGCTCATTTCAGCCTTGTTGCGAGCCAGCCCATGAATTTTCGGACCATAGGCGACATTGTCATGGATGGATTTGGGGAACGGGTTTGGTTTCTGGAAAACCATGCCGACCTTGGCGCGCAGCTGCACCGGATCGACCTTGCGGTCATAGATATCTTCACCATCGATTCGGATGTCGCCCGTCACCCGGCAGGTATCGATCGTGTCGTTCATCCGGTTCAGACAGCACAGGAAAGTGGATTTTCCGCAGCCTGACGGACCGATGAACGCGGTCACCGCGTTGGCGGCGATATCGACGCTCACGTCGTTGATGGCATGGGTCTCGCCATAATGGACATTCACGTTTCTCGCCGATATTTTCTGGCCCGCCATGGTGTCGATGCTTTCGGTCAAATTGGTATCTTTCATGATCTGGTCCGATCCTACCAGCGGCGTTCAAAGCGGCGGCGCAGCAGTATGGCCGCCGTGTTCATCGCAAGCAGAAACACCAGCAGCGTGATGATTGCGCCCGAAGCGCGCTCTGCAAAGCCGGGGTCGGCCCTCTGGGTCCAGTTGAACACCTGGACCGGCAGCGCCGTCGCGGCCTCGCCGAATAGTCCTGCGGTATCGCTGTAGGCCGCCGGGTAGTCGCGCACGAAGGCGACCATCCCGATCAGCAGCAGCGGCGCGGTTTCACCCAGGGCTTGCGCAAGTCCGATGATGGTGCCCGTCAGGATACCGGGGGCGGCGAGCGGCAGGACATGGTGGAAGACCGATTGCATCTTGCTGGCCCCGACGGCCAGTGCGGCATCGCGGATAGAGGGCGGCACCGATTTCAGCGCTGCGCGGGTCGAGATGATGATCGTCGGCAGCGTCATCAGCGTCAGCACCAGCCCACCGACCAGCGGCGAGGATTGCCGCAACCCGGCAAAATTGATGAAGATTGCCAGCCCCAGAATCCCGAAGACAATCGAAGGCACGGCGGCCAGATTGCTGATATTCACCTCGATCAGGTCGGAAAGCCGGTTCCGCGGCGCGAATTCCTCGAGATAGATCGAGGTCGCAACCCCGATCGGCAGGGCCAGCACCAGCACCACCAACATCATGTAAAGCGATCCGAGGATGGCCACGCCCAGCCCGGCCGCTTCGGGGCGCTGGTCGCTGGCATCGGGTGCTGTCAGGAACCGCCAGTTGAAACGGGTCTCGATCACGCCGGCATCGGCAAGGCTTTGGGCGATCCGCAGCGCCTCGGGCGAGGTGTTTCGGTCCAGCGCGGCGCTTTCCATCGTCACGCGGCCTTTGAAATAGCCGTCGATGCGCCCTTCGGCCAGCACATCCAGGGTGACGCTGCCGCCAATCAGATCGGGGTCGTCCAAGACATGGTCGCGCAAGGTTGCAGCCGCCTCTTTGCTGATGATCGCTGCGATGTCGGTGTCGGACAGGGACGTCGTGATCCCCAATTGCTCCAGTTGGTCCAGTAGCGCATCCCGCAGCAGTGGGGCGTAGCCAAACGTCGTGACCCTCGCCATGGCCGCAGGATCGCGTCTGCCGGATTTGTCCAGCTTCGCCTCAGGTAACGGGATTTCCAACGTGATGTAGGTTTGACGAAACGCGCTGAGCCCGTTGGAGACAACCGAGGTCAACAGCACCACGAGTGCCAGCATTGCCATCCCGATCGCCCCAAGGCCGTAGGCGCGAAACCGCGCTTCAGCGACGTTGCGCCGCCCGGTGCGATCATCTTGCACCAACAGGGAATTCGGCGGGGTGGTCATTCGTAGTGCTCCCGGTATTTGCGCACGATCACCAGTGCCAGTACGTTCAGGCAAAGCGTAATCACAAAGAGGCTCAGTCCGAGGGCAAAGGCGACCAGCGTTTCCGGGCTGGCGAAGTCGGTGTCCCCGGTCAGTTGGCTGACGATCTTGACAGTCACGGTCGTCATCGCCTCGAAGGGGTTCAGCGACAGGCGCGCGGCCGCCCCTGCTCCAAGAACGACGATCATCGTCTCGCCGATCGCACGGCTGGCCGCCAGCAGCACGGCCCCGACAATGCCGGGCAAAGCGGCGGGAATGACCACCTGGCGGATTGTCTCCGACCGGGTTGCGCCCAAAGCCAGCGAGCCGTCGCGCATCGCCTGCGGCACTGCGTTGATGGTGTCGTCCGACAGCGACGAGACGAAGGGGATCAGCATGATGCCCATGACCAGCCCGGCGGTCATGACCGACGACGCGCTGTCCCCCAGCCCAAGCGGTTGCGCGAAATAGTCGCGCAGCATTGGGCCGATGGTGATCAGGGCGAACAGCCCGTAAACGATCGTTGGAATTCCGGCGAGGATCTCGATCATCGGTTTGGCGACGCTTCGCATCCGTGGGCCGGCGTATTCTGACAGATAGATCGCGGCAAACAGGCCCACCGGCACCGCGAGCGTCAGCGCGATGAAGCTGACGTAGAGGGTGCCCCAAAGCAGCGGCAGAATGCCGAGCGCGCTGTTGCCGCGAAAGTTCGGGGACCAGTCTGTGGAAAAGAAAAAATCGCGCCAGTCATACTGACGAAAGAAATGGATCGCCTCGAACAACATCGACAAAACGATGCCGATTGTGGTCAGAATCGCGATGGTCGACGCCGCGATCAGCAAGAACTTGATCCAGGCCTCGGAGGCCACGCGGGCGCGAAACCCGGTCGAAGACCGCAGGATTGCGGCGATGCAACCGGTCGCGGCAACGGTCAGCACCACCCAGAACACGGAGCGGGCGGACAGGGTTTCAAGGCCCTGCCGCTGTCCGATCAAGCGGACAAGGGACAGCGCCGCAAAACTGGCAACCGCAGGGACAAGAACGCTGAAAAGGGCGTTCGTCCCGTGCGCTTGGGGCAGGGCGGCCAAACTGCGGATGTCGCCACCAGCCGCCAGGGTCGCCCGCGCCCTGGCGCCGATGAGCCCGAGTATGGCGAGACCGACAATCAGCAGCGGGAGTGACAAGGCGACATCCAATATCCACATCAAGGCAACTTTCCTGTGGGGATTGCGGGGCCGGACAATGCCGGCCCCATTCTGCTCTACATGTCGCCCAGCAATGCGCGATTGGCCACCGCGACCTGGGTGGCGGCGAGTTCAGGGTCAGACACCAGACCATATTCGGCCAGGGGTCCATCGGGTCCGGCGATTTCGTCGCTGACGAAAAAATCGACGTATTCCTGCAAGCCCGCGATCACATCCAGATGCGCAGCCTTGATGTAGAAATACAGCGGACGTGATACCGGGTAATCACCGGCGGCGATGCTTTCAGTGGTCGGCACCACACCGGACATCGTCGCAACCTGCAGCCTGTCGGTGTTGTTCTCATAGAACGACAGGCCGAACACGCCGATGCCATTGGCATCCGCTTCGATACGGGTCAGCGTTTCGGTGTAGTCGCCGTCGATATCAACGGACCGACCGTCGGTGCGCACCGCCATGCAGGCGGTTTCGGCGCCGACCTCATGGCCGCCGTTCATCTTCAGGATCGCGTCCATCGCGCCGCTATCCTTGCAGCCCTGAAGCAGCACCTTTTCCTCGAACACCTCGCGGGTGCCGTGCTTGGTGCCGGGGATAAAGACCTGAATCGGCTGATCGGGAAGGTCGGGGTTCACCGCATTCCAGTCCATGTTTGGGTTGGAGATCATGCCCGCCTCGTCGGGCAGTTCGGCGGCCAGCGCAAGATACCAGTCGGCAGGTGTAAAGGCGAAGCTGCTGCCGTTGATATCGCTGGCGAAAACAATCCCATCATAGCCGATGCGCGCCTCGATGATCTCGGTCACGCCGTTTTCGGCGCAGGCTTCGATTTCGGATTGCTTGATGGCACGGCTGGCATTTGCGATGTCGATCGTGTTTTCGCCGACACCTTCACAGAAGCGCTTGAGTCCGGCAGACGATCCTCCCGACTCGACCACCGGCGTCGGGAAGCCGAAATTCTCGCCGAATGCCTCGGCGACGATGGCGGCATAGGGCAGCACGGTGGATGATCCCGCAACCTGCACGTTGTCGCGGGCGACGGCGGCAGTGGCGAATACCGTAGCAGCGGCAAGCGTGGACGTGGTGAGACTTGTGAACGTCATGAGAACTCCTGTCAAATTCGGTTCGATGACCACCCCAATGGTGATCCCGACGCCGGTGTAGACGGCTCATGCTTCGCTTTTGCGACAGGTACGTTACAGTTTTATGACACCACCCGGCAGGTTCGCGACTTTTTGCGGGGTTTCATGTATTCCCGTCGCCTCGCGGCAGAATGACGGTGAATTGCGCGCCCCGACCCGGCTGACTGGTGATTTTCAAACGCCCCCGGTGGCGATTCAGAATGTGTTTCACGATCGCCAATCCCAGACCGGTGCCGCCCAGGGCTCGGCTGCGGTGGCTGTCGGCGCGGTAGAACCGCTCGGTCAGGCGCGGAAGGTGTATCGGATCGATACCTGGCCCATGATCGGCAACCACGATCTGCAACCCCGGGCCGCGTAGGACCGGATCGTGCGCGCAGATCAGCGAAGTAACGTCGACGGATTGGTTTTCACCGCCGTATTTGATCGCGTTTTCGATCAGATTGGTGAAGACCTGCAATAACTGATCCGCGTCCCCAAGGACATTCAGCGGAACCTGACCGAGATCGGAACGCAAAGTCACGTTGCTGTCCGTCGCCAACCGATTGAGGTTGCGTAACGCGGTTTGCAGCACGTCGCGCAGATCCAGTTGCGTGGTGGGACGCACCCGCTCTTCCGCCTCCACCCGGCTGAGAGACAACAGGTCGCCCACAAGACGATTCATGCGCTCGGCTTCGCCCGCCATGATGTTCAGAAAGCGGTCCTGCGTGGCGGCATCCTCGCGCGCAGGACCAAGCAGCGTTTCGATGAACCCCATCAAGGCTGCAAGCGGAGTGCGCAATTCATGGCTGACATTGGCGACGAAATCGCGACGCATCTGCCCCGCTTGGGCCAAATCCGTCACGTTCAGAAAGCTGAGCAGCAACAAGTCCGTGCCCGCAACCATATGCAAATGCACATCATAAAGGCTGTCCGTTCCGCTTTCAGTCGTTTGATAGGCTATCTTTCGCGGAGTCTGATCAAGCAGACACTTCTCCACCGCCTCAACCAGATTGGGCTGGCGCAGGGCAGTCGAAAATATCTGCCCCAAGGCGTTTCTGCCCAACAGCGCCTTTGCCGCACTGTTCAACGTCACAATTCGTTCTGCCCGGTCGATGGCCAATGTCGGCAAGGGCAGCGCAGCAATCAGGTTATCCATCAGCGAGGCATCGACCAGGGCTCGGCGGGTCATGGCTGTTCCTCCGGGTCGTCGGCAGGACTGCGTGCAGGCCTTTGTTCAACTGCCATATCTGGAGTTGATCGCAATAAACAGTGCGATCGCTGCGGATCTACCCGCGCCCCGTCTCCAGGTTGATTGCTCGATCGGTATTTTCTTGGTGGCCCCTCAGGTGTGGTGCCTTTCAGCCGGGAACCAGTGTTGCGTTCTGTTGGCGAAAGCGACCAGCGAGAGCATCACGGGCACCTCGACCAGAACTCCGACGACGGTGGCCAGGGCGGCCCCTGACCCAAGTCCGAACAGGCTGATCGCAACGGCCACGGCCAGTTCGAAGAAGTTGGAGGTTCCGATCAGGGCGCAGGGGGCCGCGACGTTGAACGGGATACCCCATGCGCGTGCTGCGCCGTAAGCCAGAGCGAAGATGCCGTAGGATTGGATCAGCAGGGGAACGGCGATAAGCGCGATGACGAGCGGACGGTCGAGAATGACCTCGCCCTGAAACCCGAAGAGCAATACCACCGTCACCAGCAGCCCGATAATCGAGAATGGCTGCACATGGGCCCTGAACGCATCGACCGCCGTCTCGCCACCTTTCTGAACGAGATTTCGGCGCGTCAGATATCCAGCCAGCAGCGGCAGCAAGACGTAGAGCCCCACCGACAACAGCAGCGTATCCCAGGGTACGACGATATCCGTCACGCCCAGAAGGAACGCGACGATGGGCGCGAACGCGAAGATCATGATGACATCATTCACACTGACCTGCACCAGCGTATAGGTCGCGTCCCCCCGCGTCAGGTTCGACCAGACAAAGACCATCGCCGTGCATGGTGCCGCCCCCAGAAGGATCACACCCGCCAGATAGGCCTGCGCGTCGTTCGGTGGGATCAGGCCCGCGAAGACGTGGTTGAAGAACAGCACGCCGAGGGCGGCCATCGTGAAGGGCTTGATCAGCCAGTTCACAACCAGCGTCACGACCAGACCTTTTGGCTTGTTACCGACCTGCCGCAGCGCGCCGAAATCCACGCCGACCATCATCGGATAGACCATCGCCCAGATCAGCACTGCAACAGGCAGGTTGACTGAGGCAAATTCCAATGAAGCCAGGGCTGCAAATAAGCCAGGAAACATATTGCCAAGAAGAAGGCCTGCGCCGATGGCCAGAGCCACCCAGATCGAGAGCCAGCGCTCAAAGGTGCCGAGGCCCGCTGCGGCGCGCAGCGATGTATCGGTCATGTCGGTCTTTCGGAAATTGCAGGTCCTTCAGCTTTGGCGGTGCTTTTACCGATGTCATCCAGGTTGCGCTGAAGCACCATCCTGTCGAGGGTGTTTATCGGCAAGCTGGTGAAGATCGAGATGCGACTCCGCAGCATCCGGTAGGTTTCCGTGAAGGCAACGCGACGGACGGCCTCGGGGCCTTCGACCTTCACCGGATCGGGCACGCCCCAATGCGCTGTCATCGGCTGACCTGGCCAGAACGGGCATTCCTCGGCGGCGGCGTTGTCGCAAATGGTGAACACGAAATCCATTTGTGGTGTGTTAGGTCCAGTGAACTCGTCCCAGCTCTTGGACCGCGCGAAGTCCGTGTCGTGGTTGAGGCCCTTGAGCAGGTCGAGCGTGTATGGGTGCGGCGCGGACCCTGGCTTCGATCCTGCGGAGAACGCCCTGAACTTGCCCATCCCCTCAAGGTTCATGATCGCTTCGGCAATGATCGACCGGGCGGAGTTGGCGGTACAGAGAAACAGGACGTTGTAGGTGTCTCTGGTCATGACAATCTCCTAACAGTCACAGGCGAGTTCATCGATGACGGGCCGGCACAGGTCCGGCCGACCGCCACAGCAATCCTCCATCAGGAAGGCCAGCAGGCCGCTCATCCCGTCCATGTCGGCGAAGTAGCGGATGCTGCGGCCTTCCCGCGCATTTCGGATCAGACCGGATCGGACGAGAACCGAAAGATTGGCCGACATCGTATTCTGGCGCACACTGAGCGTCTCGCTGATCTCACCGGCGGACATGCCTACCGCTCCCGCCTTGATGAGCAGGCGGAACACATCGAGCCTTGTGGGTTGGCTGAGGGCGCCGAAGGCGATGAGAGCGTGATTCTTATCCATATATCAGGAAATATGGAAGCGACGAGCGCCAGTCAAGCCTGCAGACATTCGAAAAATGACAGATTTGGTCGACAGAACTGTTATCCAGGCTCTGTCATGTGCAGACGATTAAGGACCCCGCCCAATTGCAACGGTCTTGTCGAGTCGGGTTCAGATGTCATGATTGCAGACGGTCAGGGACAAGGCGAAGGTCGAGGTGACGGATCAGATCACGGAACGCTGGATTGCGGCGCGTCTGCGCAACCAGAGGTTTTTCTCGCTGGCGGAGTTGAATGCGGCGACCCGCGACCTCCTCAATCGTCTGAATGAGCGGGTGACCCGGCATCTCGGTGCCAGCAGTCGGGTGCTGTTTGAGCAGATTGAACGGCCGGCACTCCGACTTTTGCCGGTGGAGGCCGACGCTCTAGCCGGTCTCTTTCAGTCGTTCATCTGCTTCCTGCGTCATCGCCAGATCAGCAAGGATCGGGCAATCGGGCCGGTGATCCCCCGCGCAGGCATCGACCAGACGCGCCAGTGTTGCGCGCATCTCTGTCAGCTCCGTGATCTTTCGGTTGATCTCGGCAAGGTGGCCTTCGGCGATCTGCTTGACCTCGGCGCTGGTGCGATGGTCGTCCTCGTAGAGCTTCAGCAGATTGCGGCAATCCTCGATGCTGAACCCGAGCGCGCGGGCCCG
>JBLWUQ010000020.1:0-47654 GCA_048268845.1 Maritimibacter sp.
CGAAACAGATAGCGGTTTTTCTGAGCCATAAGAGCACCTTAACATGCTCTCAGAAACACTCAGCTGGAATAGACCCTTCAGCCAAGATGAAGAGGGTTAGTGATGTCAGTGCCGGCCGATCAGATGGAGCTTCGTGAGGAAGAGATCCGGGCGCAGTATGACACGGCGGCGGGGATGCTTCAGGGGTTTGACCATACCCCGCGGATCGCCCGGCCCAAGGTGGTGGATGCGCCGGTCGAACGCAGCCCCGGCATTTCGCACGGGCGGCGGTTTCGCTCGACCACGCCGGGGCTGGTGACACGTTCGACGGCGCGCCCCGAGGGGGTTCGGCTGATCGAGCGGATCGAGGCGGCGGATGGCGGCGATCCGATCATTTCGCCGGTGCAAGCGACGGTTCTGCATGGGTTGCGGCGGGCGTTGGCGATCGCGCTGGCCGTGGCCAAGGGCTATGCCGAGCAGACCGGGCTGGTGGCGCTGAAGAAGCAGAACCTCGAGGCGGCCTTGCCCAGGGACCGGGCGGCAGAGTTCTCGGAACTTCTGGCAGGCGAAAGCCTGGTCGCGCTGTCGGTCTTTGCTAATGCCACTGCGTTCTTTCTGGCGCCGCATGCGACCGGGGTCAGTGTCGAGGTTGGCCATGTCGAGGAGATCCTGACCGACAATGCCAACCTCGCGCTGCATGGCGCGCTGTGGGAGCTGGATCAGGAGATTGCCGTCTTCGCCGAGGATGAACCCCGGCTGGTGGCGAGTGTGATGGCCTACGCCGAGCAGGTGATGGAGAAGGTCGCGCTGCGTGCACAGGGCGCGCCGCGTCTGGCCGGGTTCACCGGCGCGCATTACCGGGTCGAGGCCGACGATTTCGTGATCTCGGGGTTCTCGCCCAGCCGCAAGTCGCGCGGCACGAAGCTCACGATGACGTTCAAGAAGCCGCATGAGGTGGTCGGCAACCACATTGCGAAATATCAGGCGATGAAGCTGACCAAGATGCTGATGGCCTATGATTTCGAGCGCCGGCTGAACCCCTTTGCCGAGCTTGGCGGCTTCATCTTCACCTTCATGGGCGACGGGATGCCGGGCACCGGCAAGACCACGCTGATCCAGATGATGGCCGGGCTGATTTCGGGCTATTGCGAGAACGCGGGCTATCCGTTCCGGTTTCAGAACCTCTCGACCGAGTCGATCGACAGCTATCAGGGCAAGTCGGCGCAGAACGCCAAGGCCTTCATCAACAACGTGATCGACCCGAACGTGATCGGGTTCGGCACCATCGACGACATCGACCAGCTCGCGGGCAAGCGTGGCGACCGGCAATCGAGCGCCGGCCAGCTCGAGATCACCGCCGTGCTGATGGAGAGCTTTGCCGGCGCCAATACCGTGGTGCGCGGCAATTGCACCTTCGGGATGTTCTCGAACTACCCCGAGAACGTCGACGACGCGCTGCGCCAGCGGGCGGGGGCGCGGTTTTTGGTCGACGGGCCGAAGACGCGCGACGACTACATCGACATTCTGGCGCTTCTGATGGGCAAGAACCATGCGATCCCGCTGGGCGATCACGACCTCTACGCCGCGCAGGAGATCAAGCGCGCCGTGGCCGAGAGTTTCGAGAGCCATTCGCGCCCGCAGGAAGACGGGCTGATCCGGGTTTATGAGCGGATCGCGAAGGACATCGGCAAGCTCGACACCATCGCCAAGCTGGGCACCTACCTCAAGGCCATCCAGGAGTTGGACGCCAAGTTCACCGGCCGCGCGATCAAGAACATCACCGACGCGGTGAAGGTGCGGGCGATGGATTTCGAACTGCCGGACGAGTGGATGGAGGAACCGGACCTGTTCCTGTTCAAGGGCTACGACGAGAAGAAGGCGATGATCGAGGGGTTGCGCCAGCCGATCAGTGTCGAGATGGTGATCCAGGAAATCAACCGCTACGCCGACAGCGAGTTCCGCTATGCCGACAAGTCCGACGAGGCGGCGATTGCGCGCATGGTGCGGGACTTCGGGCTGACCGAGGAGGCCAAGCGACGGTATCTGGAGGGCAGGGGGGCGTGATGGATTTCGCGGGCATCGGCCTTGCCAACACCTTCCTGCCGCTGGCGGCGCTGGTGGCGCTGGCGTTGCTCCTGCCGTTGGCGACGGTTCCGCGCGCGACGCGTTCGCAACGGCGGCTGGCCTTGGGGGTCGGGCTTGCGGCGGGGCTGACCTTTGCGGTGGCGCTGGGGCTGTTCGCCGCGCTTCACGCGATGGCCGGAAACGCGCTGCGGCCCGGCGCGGTGCTGCGCCCGGCGGCGATGTCGGCGCTCGCCTGGGGGCCGCTGCTGGCGCTGGCCTGGCTGGTGCGCGCGCAGGGGGTGGAGAAGCGGCGGGGCGAGGATATGGCGCGAGTAACGAGGGTAAGCAAACCATGAAACGCCTGATCCAACGCGGCCTGATGTTCGGCAACCTGATCCGCGTCGACAGCCCCGCGCTTGTCGAGCGCTACAACCGCGCGCTGGAGCGGCTGACCGGCAAGCGCACGGCGCTCAGGGACTTTCACATCGACATTTCCGGCTATTCCTACGAGATCGGCGAGGAGCTGGGCGATCACCTCTACCTCAACCCCAACGGCGTGAACCGGCAATTTATCATCCTGACCACCGAACAGAAAGCGGCGCCGCTGCTGAACGCCAAGTTCTCGACCTCGCGCGGCATCCTCAAGCAGTTCATCACCGACAACGAGGCCAAGTTGTTCGCCCTCACCGCACAGGACGCGGTGGCCGGCGAGCTCGACAATTCGGTGTATGAGGTGGCCAGCCCGGCGCGGCTGTTCGATATCCGCACCATCACCGTCATCGCCGACACGACGCACAGCCACGTCGCCAACGCGCGCAAGCTGGCCGAGAAGATCGAGCGTTTCCAGACCGCGCCCGACGGCTGGTATGACGACGTGCTGATCGCCGAGATGATCACCCTCGCCAAGGAAACCGGCGACGTCACCCGCAACCCGATCGACCTCGACCGGCCGACCTATACCCAGGACAATTTCTGGACGGCGCATTTCGGCGGCATCTATGTGTTTCGCGACGTCGCCCACCCGGTGGCGATCTGTGCCCTGCCCAAGGCCGAGGTCGGCGAGATGCCGGTCGAGACGCTCGATCTGTCCGAGCGCAACAAGCTTGCGACCTTCCTTGAAGTCAACGACCTGGTCGAGCCGATCATCAAGGCGCGCGGTGTCGATGGCGCCTCGATCCTGCGCCAGAAGATGGATTTCATCCTGGTCGACGCGGCCACCACGCAGGGCCTGCCGGTCGCGGGGTTCGATCAGCGCAGCCTGCATCGGCTGGCGCAGACGATGGGCGCGGCCCTGCCCGAGGAGTTCCGCAAGCTCAACGAACTGGTGCGCTGGGCGCTGAACGGCGGGCAATGGCCGCGGATCGCGTCGGATTCGCCGGCTTATTTCTACACGCTGCGCGCCCGCTCCGATCACCCCGACCGCGACCTGATCAACCAGCTTCTGTCCGAACTGGCCCCGCTCGACGTGCGCCAGTTGTTCATCTGCCACAAGCCCGCCTTCTATGCAGCCTATGCCACCTGGCCCGAGGCCAAGAAGGAATATGTCGCCGATTTCCTGCAACACGACTACATGGCCAACAAGGCCGGCGCGCGCGAGGCGCTGTTTGGCGGGCGTGAAACCGCGCTCAAGGATAGCCCCAGGCCGCCCGGCGATGATATCATCGCTCTCGTCGGCCCCTGGGGCGCGGTTCGGAGATAGGCATGGGTTTCATTCGTCTGATCATTTTCGGCTTCCTGCTGCTCAGCGTGATCTATTTCGCGATTTCGATCTACTCGCGCTCGATCCGGCGCGAGAAACTCGAGGACCGGTGGGCCGAGGAAAACCCCGACGACATGGAAAGCGAGGCACGCAGCGCCTATATCGAGAATGGCATGGCCGAATACCAAAACAGCATCCGCCCGAAACTGGTGTTGCTCGTCTACGTCATCCCGACTCTCGCGATCGGCACCATCCTGTATCTGACCAACGCCAATTAACGCCAGTTGAGGCCCACATGCGCAAAGTGAAAAACACCCTGCTCGCCATCGTCGCCTTTGTCATGCTGGCGCTGTTTCATTACGTCCTGCCACAGCACGACGTGGCGCGGATAACCGGGACCGAGATCATCCGGATGGACTTCAGCCGGATGAACCGGATCTTCTTCGCGCAGAAGGACTCGGGCAACGTCGAGTTTACGACGCGCGATGTCCGCCTGATCAACACGGTGCGCAAGAAGACCTTCCTGCTGGGCTTCATCCAGCGCGAAAAGGAAGGCGTGATGGTCTATCGCAACGAAGATACCGGCTGGATCTGGCCGCCTTATTTCAAGTTCGACTCGGCTGACCTTCAGGCCGAGGCGCTGGCCAACCTCTCAAACCCCGGCAACGAGCAATGGGTGGTCATCACCCATTACGGCTGGCGCAACCGCTTCTTCACGGTCTATCCCAATGCGGTGGCGATCCGGCCGGTGGCGGGGCCGGACGTGACGATCATTCCGTGGTTCAATATCGTCTTCTTCGTGCTGCTCGCGGGCGCGATCCTTTTCATCCGGGCGATGTGGCTGCAATTTCGCGAACGCACCGTCGACCCGGCGCTCGAAGACACGCGCGACGCATGGGAAAAGGTTGACGCCTTCGCCGACGAAAAACGTGGCCGGCTGTCGCGCTGGTTCGGAAGCTGGCGCAGCAAATAACACCACCCGCCGCCGCTCCGTTCCTTCATCTTGGCCGCAATACTCCGGGGGAGGCGTTCAGTTTGCGCAGCAAGCTGGACGTCGGGGGCAGAGCCCCCTCTTGAGCAATGTCGACGCGCCCGGCGGCGAAAAGACCTTGCACCCACGCGGCAAGCCGCGTTTCAATGCGCCAACCCGACGATCCGGGACCAAGGAGGAAGAAACGACATGAAACATCTGCTCAACGCCGTGGCGGTGCTGGCGCTTTCGGCCGGTACGGCCTTTGCCCAGCAGGACACCATCACCATCGGCATGGTGCTGGAGCCGCCCAACCTCGACCCGACCGCCGGCGCCGCTGCCGCGATCGACGAGGTGGTCTATGCCAATATCTTCGAGGGCCTGACCCGCTTTGGCCCCGATGGCGCGGTCAAGCCCGCCTTGGCCGAAAGCTGGGACATCAGCGACGACGGCACCGTCTACACCTTCCACCTGCATGACGGCGTGAAGTTCCACGACGGCACCGACATGACCGCCGAGGACGTGGTGTTCACCCTCGACCGGGCGCGGGCCGAGGATTCGACCAACGCGCAAAAGGCACTCTTCGCCGGGATCGCGAGTGTCGAGGCAGTGGATGCGACCACCGTCAAGGTGACGCTCGCCGCGCCCAACGGCAACTTCCCGTTCAACATGGCCTGGGGCGACGCGGTGATCGTGGCGCCGGAATCGGTCGACAACGCGGCCACCGCGCCGGTCGGCACCGGACCCTTCACCTTCACCGAATGGGCGCAGGGCGATCACGTGACGATCACCCGCAACCCCGATTACTGGGGCGAGGCCCCGGCGCTGGCGACCGCGACCTTCAAGTTCATCTCCGACCCCAACGCCGCCTTCGCCGCGATGATGGCGGGCGATGTCGACGCCTTCCCGAACTTCCCCGCGCCCGAGACCCTGGGCCAGTTCGAGAACGACCCGCGCTTCAAGGTCATCGTCGGCTCGACCGAGGGCGAGACGATCCTCGCGATGAACAACAAGCAGCCGCCGCTCGACAACGTCCTGGTGCGCGAGGCGATTGCCCATGCGATCAACCGGCAGGAGCTGATCGACGGCGCGATGTTCGGCTACGGCACCCCGATCGGCACGCATTTCGCGCCGCACAACCCGGATTATGTCGATCTGACCGGCATGTCGGACTACGACCCCGAGAGATCCCGCGCGCTGCTGGCCGAGGCCGGCGTCAATGACCTGAAACTGCGCCTGATGCTGCCGCCCCCGTCCTACGCACGGCGCGGCGGCGAGATCATCGCGGCGCAACTGCGCGAGGTCGGGATCGAGACCGAGATCACCAACATGGAATGGGCGCAGTGGCTGGAACAGGTGTTCGGCGGCAAGGATTTCGACCTGACCATCGTCAGCCACACCGAGCCTGCCGACATCAACATCTATGCAAGGCCGGACTACTACTTCCAGTATGACAACCCGGACTTCCAGGCGCTGCTGGCCGAACTGGACCTGACCTCCGACCCCGCCAAGCGCACCGAGCTCAACCAGCAGGCGCAGGAGATGATCGCGGCCGACTACGTCAACGCCTACCTGTTCCAGCTGGCCAAGACCGGCGTGGCGAACGCCAAGATCGTAGGCCTCTGGGAAAACGCACCCACGCAGGCGAACGACCTGACCGGGGTTTACTGGACCGAGTGATCGGGCTTTGGTGAAGGAATGAGGGCGCCGGCGGGTCCGGCGCCCTTTGTCGTGGGTCTGGTTGATTGGGTGGTTTTTTGGCGGCTTGTTGTCGTTTTGGTCTTGGCGGGTGAGCGGTAGCTTTGAGCCCAAACTGACTGATGCTGCTCATGTAACTAAAGTTCGCTAAGACCCGTGGATAGTAAACCATGCTGCCTCCGAGTGCCTGCGATCTCATCCAGCATGTCGATCAAGACGTCCGTCTTTTCTTTGTGTTCAAGAAATTTCTGCTGGTGAAAAGCGTCGGTCAGTTTGGGAGGTCTACCAAGAAAGAAGAGCTTATCCTTGGAATAAATTTGAGTGATCTGGTTCACCCAATCGACCATCCATGGCGCGGCACTTAGAGACGCGCAGTTGGGCGTTGTTCGCATCGCTATCGGAGTACAGAAGTACACGCAGATATGGGGTGTAAGCGGCACCAAGGCCCGCCCGTTGATGCGATTTGCGATCAAACCACTGGTTAACCAGTCAAGGCTTCCATCGCCGAAGACGAACCTTTTCAGGGGTGAATGTAGAAGCACGAAGTACTGATTTGAGATAGGGCCGTTCTGGCAGAGCTTCTTTGCGATACGGTAGTTTTGCGCCATGTTGCCTTTCCCAACCTCTTCATCGGGAGGCAGTCCGATCATTCCCGGATAACCTTCGTATTGTGACCGACTGGCCGGGCTTCTGATGAGAAGCGAGTGTAGAAGCAGAAGTAAATTGCGGTGAAGTTTTTCATCTAGATGATAGAACTTGCACATATCCCGAAGCGAGCGGTCCTTCCTTCGAAGAAGTATGAGTAGAGCAAAGAATTCTGAAGGAGTTCGCCCGAAGGGTTTCAGGTCGCGGATGCCAGCGACGACATGATGAACCTCGTTGTCAACATCAAACTCGCTCTCGAAATTGCTTTCCCAGACGCTACCTTTGAAAACCGTATGGCCATGACGTTTGTACCCAATTTTCCTATTTGCGGGCCTCTTTTTCTGGATGGTGCCGTCTGGTTCAATCCACGAAAGGTCTTTACGCTTGTCAGCCCAATACTGTTGCAGACCAACCGGCCACCAGTGATGGTTCTTCGAGCTATTTCCAAGCGCCAAAATCTGCCTCAACATTCTAGTTGGCTTCTAAGGACGGGCGTTTGAGCGAGAAATCAGGTTCCTGAAAGCTGCCATTGGTTCGATTACCATGAACGCCTGCTTCGATCGCAAACCAGTCACCCGAGAAACTCACTGCCCCTCACAAACTCCCGACCCTCCCCCTACTCCCCGAACGGTATCCAAGTCGTCTTGACCTCGGTCGCGTGCTGCAGGAACTCCCGCCCTTCACCCTCCGCACCAAACCAGTCGCGGGCCATGCCGTTATTCACCCAGGTCCGTTTCAGGTTGCCCGCACTCTCGCGCTCGATCATCGCGGAGAGGTCCGCCCCCGACTGGCTCCAGACCGCGTCGACGTCGAGGTGCCCGGCCAGTGCCTTGGCGAAGTCGTCATGCGGTCCGGTCAGGATGTTGACCACGCCCGCAGGCACGTCCGAGGTCTCGAGCACTTGATAGAAGTCCGTGGCGGCCAGCGGGAAGGGGTGCGAGGCGGCCAGCACGACGCGGTTGCCCATCGCGATCGCCGGCGCCATCAGCGACACGAGACCCAGCAGCGGGGCTTCGTCCGGGCAGAACGCGCCGATCACGCCGACCGGTTCGTTCATCGCCAGCGCGGTTCCGCGCAGCGGAACGGGCTTGGCCGCGCCGTCGTATTTGTCGGCCCAGGCGGCGTAGGTGAACAGCCGGTCGATACTGGCCGCGACCTCGCGCGCGCCATTGCGCCCGCCCATCATCGCGTCGATCCGGGCGGCGAATTCATCCGCCCGCGCCGACAGGTTCTCGCCGATATAGAACAGGATCTGCGCGCGCAGATGCGCCGTGGCGCGCGCCCAGCCGGACGCCGCCCGCGCCGCCTCGACCGCGTTCCTCACGTCCTTGCGGTTGGCGATCCCGGCATGGCCCAGAAGCTTGCCGGATTTCGCCCAGACCGCGCGGGAATAGCCGCCATCGGGCCGCGCCTGCTTGCCGCCGATGAACAGCTTGGCGGTGCGGTCGAGATCCGGGCCGGTGGCGCTGGCCGGGGCTGCGATCGGTGGGATCGGCTTGAGCGCCTTCGCGCGCCGCCTGACCTTGGTGTAGGCCAACAACCCCTCCCACCCGCCTTCGCGCCCGAAGCCGGACTCGCGCACGCCGCCGAAACCGGCCGCCGCGTCGAACATGTTGGTGCCGTTCACCCAGACCACGCCCGCCGCCAGCTTTGGCGCCACATCCAGCGCAAGGTTTATGTTCTCGCTCCAGACGCTCGCCGCGAGGCCATAGCGGGTGTTGTTGGCCAGTTCGACCGCCTCGGCCGGGGTGCGGAAGGTGGTCGAGACCAGCACGGGTCCGAAAATCTCCTCCTGCATCAGCCGCGCGGCGGGGTGCAGGCCGGTGATCAGCGTCGGCGGGTAATAGCTGCCCTGGTTGGGCAGCTTGCAAGGCGCGTGATAAACCTCGCCGTCCTTGCTGCCCTCGGCCACCATGCGGGTGATCGTCTCAAGCTGCACCGGGTCGACGATGGCGCCGATGTCGATGGATTTGTCCAGCGGATCGCCCATCCGCAACGTTGCCATGCGCGCCTTGAGCTTGGTGTGGAACCGGTCGGCGATGCTTTCCTGCACGATCAGGCGCGACCCGGCACAGCAGACCTGCCCCTGGTTGAACCAGATCGCGTCCACCAGTCCCTCGATGGCGCTGTCGATGTCGGCGTCGTCGAACACGATGTAGGGCGACTTGCCGCCCAACTCCAACGTCAGCGACTTGCCGGACCCGGCGGTCGCCTTGCGGATGATCCGCCCGACTTCGGTGGACCCCGTGAAGGCGATCTTGTCGACCTCGGAGGCGACCAGCGCCGCGCCGGTCGACCCGTCGCCGGTGACGATGTTGACCACCCCCGGCGGCAGCCCGGCCTCGGAGCAGATTTCGGCAAAGACCATGGCCGACAGCGAGGTGTATTCCGCCGGTTTCAACACCACGGTATTGCCCATCGCGATGGCCGGCGCGATCTTCCACGACAGCATGAGCAGCGGGAAGTTCCACGGGATGATCTGGCCGCAGACTCCCAGCGCCTCGCGGTCGGGCAACTCACGGTCCATCAGTTGCGCCATGCCGGCGTGATAATAGAAATGCCGCGCCACCAAGGGCACGTCGATGTCGCGGCTTTCGCGGATCGGCTTGCCGTTGTCCAGCGTCTCGATCACCGCCAGCAAGCGGCTGTGTTTCTGCACCAGCCGGGCGATGGCATAGAGATAGCGCGCGCGCTGATGGCCGGTGAGTTTCGCCCAGCCTGGCTGGGCTTTGCGCGCAGCGGCGACGGCGGCGTTGACTTCGTCTGGCGTGGACTTGGTCAGCCCCGCCAGCCGCTCGCCGGTGGCCGGGTTGGACAGCACCATGTCCTCGCGCAGCGGCCCCCATTTGCCACCAACATAGTTGCCCGCGATGCCGCCCCGCGCCGCGATCCAGGCCAGCGCCTCGGCGGCGCTTTCCGGGGCGGGTCCGTATTCCATGCTCTCGAAGATTTCCTTGACGGTCATTGTGTCATCCAATCGCGTGGCGGTAGCTGGCCGAATAATGCCCGGTGACGTGGTGTTCCAGCTGGCGTTCGATATCGCCCAGAAGGCTCGACGCGCCGAAGCGGAACAGGTGCGGCGACAGCCAGGCGTCGCCCAACTCGTCCTTGAGCAAGGACAGGTAGACCAGCGAATCCTTGGCCTTCGAGATCCCGCCCGCAGGCTTGTAGCCGACGCGATACCCCGTGCGCTCGTGATAGTCGCGGATCGCGCGCATCATCACGAGGCTCACGGGCAGGGTGGCGTTGACGCTTTCCTTGCCGGTCGAGGTCTTGATGAAATCCGCCCCCCCCATCATGCAGACCAGCGAGGCGCGCGCGACGTTGCGCAGGGAGCCAAGCTCGCCCGTGGCGAGGATCGCTTTCACATGCGCGTCGCCACAGGCCGCGCGGAATTCGCGCATCTCGTCGTAAAGCGCCTGCCAGTTGCCGGTCAGCACATGGCGGCGGGAAATCACGATGTCGATCTCGCGCGCCCCGGCGGCGACGCTTTCGCCGATCTCGGCCAGCCGCAGCTTGTAGGGTGACAGCCCCGCCGGGAAGCCGGTCGAGACGGCGGCGACCGGGATGCCGCTGCCTTCCAGCGCCGCGACCGCAGTCGGCACCATCTCGTGATAGACGCAGACCGCGCCGGTGGTGATGTGCTCGACGCCCAGGGCGGCCAGAATATCCTCGCGCACCGGCTGGCGGGCCTTGGCGCAGAGCCTGCGCACCCGGCCTTCGGTGTCGTCGCCCGACAGCGTGGTCAGGTCGATCATCGTGATCGCCTTCAAGAGCCACGCCGCCTGATGGTCTTTCTTGAGCGACCGCCGCGTGCCGATCGTCGCCGCCCGACGTTCGATCGCCGAGGTGTTGGCCTGTGCCGCGCGCACCCAGTCCATGTCGAGCGCCATGCCGGGGTTGCGCGCCTCGGTGGTCTGCGGCAGTTGCGCGTCCGACTGCGCCCTGTCGGTGCCGGTCTGCGCCGTCGCCTCGCCTTCGGTTTGCACCTCGTCCTCCCAGGGTGGTTCGGTTCACTTGACGGTCGCATGGGCGCGCGCGATTGGCAACATTTACCGGGCGGTCAAAAGCGTGCCCGGCAGGTTTCGCGCGACTCGCCATATCCGGGCCTGCGGCGTGTGACGGATTGCCCTTGAAATCCGGTGCGAAACCCGTAATTCAACGGTTTTTCCGGGCTTCCGGGGCGCGTGCGCTTTCCGTATGGGAATGAGTTGTGGCGAATCTGACGTTATGACTAGACTAAACCTATCCGCGTGCGCGGGCCGGGTGAGTGTTCCGGCCCGGAATCGGTATGTCAAACGCACGCGCGAAACTGAACAGAGAGGAGTCACGACAATGAAAATTACCATGAGAGCGGCCCTGCTTGCCTCGGCCATCGCCTTCGCGGGCCCGGCACTTGCCGCCGGCACCGGCCCGAACGGCGAGGCGCTGGCCGACAATCAGACCTTCACCTACCGCGTGCTCGACGAGCACAGCTCGGTCGACCCGCAGATCGTCGAGGACGTCTCGGGCTCCGAGATCGTCCGCGACCTGTTCGAAGGTCTCTACAACCAGGACGCCGACGGCAACCTCGTGCCGGGCGTGGCCCTGTCGCACGAGATCTCCGACGACCGGCTGACCTATACGTTCAAGCTGCGTCCCGAAGCGGTGTGGTCGGACGGCACCCCGGTGACGGCTGGCGATTTCGTCTATGGCTGGCAGCGTCTTGCCAACCCCGAAACCGCTTCGCCCTACCAGTGGTTCGTCGAGGTCATGGGCCTCAAGAACGCGGGCCCGGTCATGGCCGGTGAAATGCCGGTGGAAGAGCTTGGCGTGAAGGCGATCGACGATCACACCCTCGAGGTGACGCTGTCCGGTCCGCTGCCCTATTTCCCGCTGACCACCACCCATGCCTCGACCTTCCCCAGCCCGAAATGGGTGATCGACGAATATGGCTCCGACTGGACCAAGCCCGAGAACATCGTGTCGAACGGCGCCTATATCCTGACCGAGCACGTGCCGCAGGAACGTTCGGTGCGCGAGCGCAACGAGATGTATTGGGACAACGAAGGCACCATCATCGACAAGGTGACCGCGCTGATCATCAACGACGAGAACGTGGCGCTGACCCGCTATCTCGCCGGCGAACTGGACCGCACCGAAGTGCCGGCCGGCCAGTATCCCTCGCTGAAAGAGCAGTATCCGGACCAGGCGCTGAGCTTCCCGCGCCTGTGCTCGTATTACTTCAACTTCAACCTGTCCGATCGCGGCCCCGAGGCGATGCATGACGTGCGGGTGCGCCAGGCGCTGTCCTATGCCGTGAACCGCGACATCATCGTCGACAACGTGCTCCAGGGCGGCCAGTTCCCGGCCTATACCTTTACGCCGGGCGCGACGGCGAACTTCGATGTGCCGGATGTCGACTATGCCGGCTGGACCCAGGACGAGCGCAACGCCAAGGCGGTCGAGCTGATGGAAGAAGCGGGCTACGGCAAGGACAACCCGCTGAGCCTGACCTATCTCTACAACACCTCGGACGACCACAAGAAGATCGCCATCGCGGTGTCGCAGATGTGGAAGCAGACTCTCGGCGTGAACGTGACGCTGGAAAACCAGGAGTGGAAGACCTTCCTTGAGACCCGCGGCAACCACGACTTCGAGGTCGCGCGCGGCGCATGGTGTGGCGACTACAACGAGGCCTCGACCTTCCTCGACCTCGTGCAGACCGGCTCGGGCTACAACGACGCGGCCTACAGCAACCCCGAAGTGGACGCGCTGCTGGCCGAAGCCAAGACGACGGACGATCCGCAGCCGAACTACACCAAGGTAGAGCAGATCATCGCCGAGGACATGCCGATCATCCCGATCTATCACTATGCCGGGGTCTACATGATGAACCCGGAGATCTCGGGCTCCTGGCCGGTGCAGAACGTCGAACAGAACTGGTATTCGAAAGACCTCTACAGGGTCGCCGAATAACGGTCTGACAGAACGAGGGGACGCCGCGGGCCGGGCCTGCGGCGTCCCGATTGCTTTTTCGGGGGTTCGCAGATGTTCAGCTTCATCCTCAGAAGGGTCGCGGTGGCCATCCCGACGCTGCTCGTGCTCGTGGTGGCGTCGTTCTATCTGATGCAGTTCGCGCCCGGTGGGCCGTTCACCTCGGAACGCCCGCTGCCGCAGCAGGTGCTGGACAATATCGAGGCGAAATACGGTCTGAACCAGCCGACGTGGAAGCAGCTTCTGGATTATGTCGGCGGCATCGTCACCCAGTTCGATTTCGGCCCGTCCTACAAATACAAGGACCGGAGCGTGAACGACATAATCGCGCAGGGCTTTCCGGTGACGCTGACCTACGGCACCATCGCGTTCGTCTTTGCCATCGTCATCGGCGGTGCGCTGGGCATTGCGGCGGCGATCCGGCAGAACACCTGGCTCGATTATTTCGCCGTCGGCATCACCATCGGCGCGCAGGTGCTGCCGAACTTCGTGATGGCGCCGATCCTGATCCTGATCTTCTCGCTCTGGCTTGGCTGGCTGCCCGGCGGCGGCTGGAACGGCGGCCAGTGGGATCACGTCATCATGCCGGTGATCGCGCTGTCGACCTCCTACATGGCCTCGATCGCGCGCCTCACGCGTTCCTCGATGCTCGAAGTGCTGCGCTCGAACTTCATCCGCACCGCCCGCGCCAAGGGCCTGCCGGATCGCACCATCATCTGGCGTCATGCGCTGAAGCCGACGCTGCTTCCGGTGGTGTCCTACCTCGGGCCGGCCTTCGTCGGCATGGTCACGGGATCGTTCATCATCGACACGATCTTTTCCACCGGCGGTGTGGGTTATTTCTACGTCAACGCCGCCTTCAACCGCGACTATGCGGTGATGATGGGGCTGACGATCCTGCTGGGGTCGATGACGATCCTGTTCAACATGGTGGTCGATATCCTCTACGCGTGGATCGACCCCAAGATCCGGCTCTAGCGGGGAACGCCAATGTCACTTGCCAACCTGAACCCACAGCAGCCCAGAACCGCCGAGATGGCCGAGCACATGGCCGAAGTGAAGGGCCGTTCGCTCTGGGCCGACGCGCGCACGCGGTTCCTGCGCAACAAGGCGGCGATGGTCAGCCTTGTCGTGCTGGTTCTGGTGTTCCTGTTCGCCTTCTTCGGCCACCTTCTGACGCCCTACGACAACGAGACGATCGACTGGGAGGTGCTGGGCAACGTGGCCAAGGTCGGCCAGCCCTCGTTCGAGAACCGGCATTACTTCGGCTTCGACGACAGCGGGCGCGATCTGTATTCGCGGGTGGTGCAGGGCACTCAGGTCAGCCTGATGGTCGGCATCGTCGGCGCGATGATCGCGGTCGTCGTCGGCACGATCTACGGCGCGTCGGCCGGGTTCATCGGCGGGCGGGTCGACAACGCGATGATGCGCTTTGTCGATATCGCGATGTCGATCCCCTACATGTTCGTGCTGATCCTGCTGCTTGTCGTGTTCGGCCGCTCGATCGGGATGCTGTTCGTCGGCATCGGGTTGACCGCATGGCTCGACATGAGCCGGATCGTGCGTGGCCAGACCCTGTCGATCAAGAACAAGGAATTCATCGAGGCCGCCATCGCCACCGGCGTCACAACCCCCACGATCATCCGCCGCCATATCGTGCCGAACCTGCTGGGCGTCGTCGTGGTCTATGCCACGCTGCTGGTGCCGCAGATGATCCTGACCGAGAGCTTCATTTCCTTCCTCGGCCTCGGGGTGCAGGAACCTCTGACCTCGTGGGGCGCGCTGATCTCGCAGGGCACCAGCACGATGAACTACGGCACGCTGTGGCAGTTGTTCTTTCCGCTCGGGTTCTTCGTGGTGACGATCTTTGCCTTTTTCTTCATCGGTGACGGGCTGCGCGACGCGCTCGATCCGAAGGACCGCTAGGAGAGCATGATGGCGCTTTTGGAAGTCCGCGACCTCACCGTCACCTTCGACACGCCCGACGGCACCGTCACGGCGGTGGACGGCATCGACTTCGACCTTCACCGGGGCGAGACCTTGGGCATCGTCGGTGAAAGCGGCTCGGGCAAGAGCCAGCTCGTGTTCGGCATCACCGGGCTTCTGGCCAGCAACGGGCGGGCGACCGGCTCGGCGAAACTCGAAGGGCAGGAGATCCTCAACCTGCCCAATGCCAAGCTCAACCGCATCCGGGCCGAGAAGATCGCGATGATCTTTCAGGACCCGATGACCTCGCTCAACCCCTACCTTCGTGTCTCCGACCAGATGGCCGAGGTGCTGGTGCATCATCGCGGCATGTCCAAGCGCGCCGCCGTGGCCGAAAGCGTGCGCCTGCTCGACGCCGTGCGCATCCCCGAGGCGAAAAGCCGGGTGACGATGTATCCGCACGAGTTCTCCGGCGGCATGCGCCAGCGGGTGATGATCGCGATGAGCCTCTTGTGCCAGCCCGACATCCTGATCGCGGACGAGCCCACCACCGCGCTCGACGTGACGGTGCAGGCGCAGATCATGCGGGTTCTGGCCGATCTGCAGGTCGAATACGGCATGGCGATCATCCTGATCACCCATGACCTTGGCGTCGTCGCGGGCTCGTGTCAGGAAACGCTGGTGATGTATGGCGGGCAGGTGATGGAGAACGGCACCACCGAGGCGATCTTCGAGCGCCCGACGCATCCCTACACGATGGGGCTGATGAAGGCGGTGCCGCGTCTCGACAAGGAAACCGAGATGCTCGAAACCATCCCCGGCAACCCGCCCAACATGATGAACATGCCCAAGGGCTGCCCCTTCGTGCCGCGCTGCGACTATGCCGACGAGACCTGCTGGGCGGTGCGCCCGCCGCTTGTGGTCGCGCCGGGGTTCGAGACCCGCAAGCGCGCCTGCCACCGCACATTGGAGGAATTGGAATGACAGATCCGATCCTCACCGTCACCGACCTCAAGGTCTGGTTCGACGTGAAGAAACAGGGCGCGATGCCCTGGGTCAAGCCGCGCAGCCTCAAGGCCGTGGATGGCGTCAGCTTCGAGTTGCGGGCGGGCGAGACGCTGGGCATCGTCGGCGAGTCCGGCTGCGGCAAGTCCACGCTGGCGCGCGCCGTGATGCAGATGGTCCCGATCGAGGCCGGCAAGGTGTTGTGGCTGGGCGACGACCTGACCGGGCTCGACACCCGGCGCATGCGCAAGCACCGCAGCCAGATGCAGATGATCTTTCAGGACCCGCTGGCCTCGCTCAACCCGCGCATGACCATCGGGCAGATCGTGGCCGAGCCGCTCAGGACGCATTTCCCCGACCTCACCTCGACCGAGGCCAAGCAGAAGGTGCGCGATGTGCTCGACCGGGTGGGCATCCTGCCCAACCTCGTCAACCGCTATCCGCACGAGTTTTCCGGCGGCCAGTGCCAGCGCATCGGCATCGCCCGCGCGCTGGTGGTTAACCCGCAGCTCATCATCTGTGACGAGCCGGTTTCGGCGCTCGACGTGTCGATCCAGGCGCAGGTGGTCAACCTGCTGATGGAATTGCAGCGTGAAACCGGCGTCGCCCTGATCTTCATCGCGCATGACCTGAGCGTGGTGAAGCATATCTCGAACCGGGTGATGGTGCTTTACCTTGGCAACGTGATGGAAATCGCGCCGTCCCGCCAGCTTTATGCCAACCCCAAGCACCCCTATACCGAGGCGCTGATTTCGGCGGTGCCGATCCCTGACCCCAAGCTCGAGAAGGCCAAGAAGGTCATGCTGCTCGACCTTGATCTGCCGTCGCCGCTCGACCCGCCGTCAGGCTGCGTTTTCCGCACCCGCTGCCCGATCGCCCAGCCGCTCTGCGCCGAGGTCAAGCCGCCGCTCGAAGACAAGGGCGACGGACAACTGGTCGCCTGTCACTTCCGCTGAGGCCAGCGATCACCCGGCGAGCTTGACGATCTGCTTGCCCCGGTTGCCACCCTTCAGCATCGACATGAAGGCGGCGGGGGCGTTCTCCAGCCCCTCGGCCACGTCTTCGAGGTACTTGATGGTGCCATCCGCGACCAGCGGCGCGACCTCCCCAAGGAACGCCGGGAACCGCGCCCAGTGGTCCGAGATGATGAAGCCCTTGACCGCCAGCCGCTGCACCAGGATCGAGCGCCACAGGCGCGGCAACTGGTCCGGCCCGCCTGCCGGGGCCGCCATGTCGTAATAGGCGATCATGCCGCAGACCGGGATGCGCCCGTGGACGTTCATGTTCGGCAACACACCCTCCAGCACCTTGCCAGCGACGTTCTCGTAATAGATATCGACGCCATCGGGCGCCGCCCCGGCAATCGCGTCACGCATCTCGCGGCCATCGGCATGGGCGCGGTGGTCAAGGCAGGTGTCAAAGCCGAACATCTCGGTCGCGAGCCGGCATTTCTCCGGCCCCCCGGCAATGCCCACGGCGCGCAGCCCGTAGTGTTTCGCCAGTTGCCCCACCATCGAGCCGACCGGCCCGGTCGCCGCCGCCACCACCAGCGTTTCGCCCGGTTCGGGCTGGCCATAGGCGTTGAGCCCGTGCCAACCGGTGAACCCCGGCATCCCGAGCACCCCAAGCGCGGTGGTCGGCGGCAAGGCCGGGTCGAGCTTGCGCAGACCAGCGCCCTGCCGCACGGCATGGCTGGCCCAGCCGAAATCGCCGGTGACAAGATCGCCCTCGGCGAACCCCCTGGCGTTCGAGGCGATCACCTCGCCGACCCCGGCACCATCCATCTGCGCGCCGACCTCGACCGGCCTGGAATAGCTTTTCGCCGCGTCCATACGCCCCCGCATGTAGGGGTCGAGCGACAGATGCGTGACCCTGACTGCGACCTCGCCGTCGCCGGGGTCGCCGAGGTCGAAATCCTCCAGCCGGAAGTTCCCGGACGTCACCTCGCCCGTGGGCCTGCTGGCCAGGACTATACGTTGCGCAACCTTCGGCATTTGTGCTTTCCTTCTGACCATGACGCTTCGACACTCTCACGCGAACCAGAGTCATAGCCGAAAAACAGGTGAACAGCCAGAACCGGAGGGATTGATGCAGGGCCTGATGATGAACCGCCCGCTGTCGATCATCGACATCCTGAAATACGCCGCCGAAGCCCATCGCGATGCCGGGATCGTTTCGGCCCGCACCGAGGGCGACATCCACCGCCAAAGCTACCGCGAAACGCTCGCGCGGGCCAGCCGTCTGGCCCATGCCCTGCGCGCGCTGGGCGTGTCGGCGGGCGACCGGGTGGCGACGCTGGCCTGGAACGGCTACCGGCATTTCGAGCTTTACTATGCCGTGTCCGGCATCGGCGCGGTCTGCCACACGATCAACCCGAGGCTCTCGCCCGAGCAGATGATCTACATCGTCAACCACGCCGAGGATAAGCTGATCTTCGTCGATACCACCTTCGTTCCGATCCTCGCCGCGCTGCGCGACCACCTGCCGCGCGAGTTGCGCATCGTGGTGATGACCGATCAGGACCACATGCCCGACACACCGCTCGAGGTGCTGTGCCACGAGAGCCTGGTCGACGGCCAGCCCGACAGCTTCGACTGGCCCGAGCTTGACGAGAACACCGCCGCCGCGATGTGCTATACCTCGGGCACCACCGGCAACCCCAAGGGTGCGCTCTACAGCCATCGTTCCACCGTGCTGCATGCGCTGACCGTGGCGCTGGTGATGGGTCCGGCGCTGCCGCAGGGCACCAACGTGCTGCCGGTGGTGCCGATGTTTCACGTCAACGCCTGGGGGATGCCCTATGCCGGGCCGATGATGGGGGTGAACCTCGTGATGCCGGGGCCGGGGCTGGATGGGCCAAGCCTGTTCAGGCTGATGGAGGCTGAAAAAGTCTATTCCGCCTGGGGTGTTCCGACCGTCTGGATGGGCCTTCTGGCCGAGATCCGCGCCAAGGGCCGCCCGCCCGAGGGCTTCGGCGACGTGGTGATCGGCGGGTCGGCGCCGTCACGCGCGATGATCAAGGCGTTCGAGGAGCTGGGCGTCAAGGTCAACCACGCCTGGGGCATGACCGAGATGAGCCCGATCGGCACCCACGGCATCATCCCGCCCGGCATCCGCGATCTGCCGCTGGAAAAGCGCCTCGATTATCAGGTGCCGCAGGGCAGGCGGGTGTTCGGCGTCGACCTCAAGATCGTGGACGAGGCGGGCAAGCGGCTGCCGCATGACGGCAAGGCGACGGGCGAGCTTTTCGTGCGCGGCAATTCCGTCATTTCGGGCTATTACAACAACCCCGAGGCCAGTGCGGCGGCCATCGACGCCGACGGCTGGTTCGGCACCGGAGATGTCGCGTCGATCGACCAGGGCGGATATCTCACGATCCAGGACCGCGCCAAGGACCTGATCAAGTCGGGCGGCGAGTGGATTTCCTCGATCGACCTCGAGAACGCGGCGATGTCGCATCCCGCCATCGCCAATTGCGCCGCGGTTGGCGTGGCGCATCCGAAATGGGGCGAACGCCCGGTGCTGGTCGCGGTGGCGGCGGGCGCGGACAGGCCGGCGCTGGACGACCTGCGCGCGCACATGGCCGGGCATTTCGCGGCGTGGCAACTGCCCGACGACGTGATCTGGGTCGAGCAACTGCCGATGACGGCGACCGGCAAGGTATCCAAGCTGACGCTGCGCCAGAACCTTGCCGACTACATCCACCCGGACGTGGCCTGACGCCAGCCGCGCCGGGCGAACTACAGGAAGGAACTACCCCATGCGCGACGCGCTCATCGTCTCCACCGCCCGCACCCCGATCGGCAAGGCCTATCGCGGCGCCTTCAACGACACCCAGGGCCAGGCGCTGATCGGCCACGCGGTGAAACACGCCGCCAGCCGAGCCGGGCTTGAGGGGCACGAGGTCGAGGACGTGATCGTCGGCGCGGCGCTGCAACAGGGTTCGACCGGCACCAATATCGGCCGTCAGGCGGCGATCCGCGCCGGGCTGCCGGTTTCGGTGTCGGGCATGGCGCTCGACCGGCAATGCGCGTCCGGCATGATGGCCATCGCCACCGCCGCCAAGCAGGTGATCCACGACGGCATGGACATCGCCATCGGCGGCGGTGTCGAGTCGATCAGCCTCGTTCAGACCGGCGACCTGCGCATGGACCGCGCGCTTGACCCGTGGATCATGGAGCACGTTCCGGCGCTCTACATGGCGATGCTGGAAACCGCCGAAGTGGTCGCCAAGCGCTATGGCGTCAGCCGCGAGGCGCAGGACGAATACGCCCTGCAATCGCAGCAGCGCACGGCGGCGGCGCAGGCGGCGGGCAAGTTCGACGACGAGATCGTGCCGCTGCCATCGGTGATGAAGGTGATGGACAAGGCGACGAGAGAGGTCTCCGACGTCGCCGTGACGCTTGAGCACGACGAGGGCAACCGCCCCTCGACCACGCTCGAAGGGCTGTCCTCGCTCAAACCAGTGCATGCGGGCGGCCAGCAGATCAAGCAGGGCGGTTTCATCACCGCCGGCAACGCCTCGCAACTTTCCGATGGCGCCTCCGCCGCCGTGGTGATGGAGGCGCGCGAGGCCGAGCGGCGCGGGCTGACCCCGCTGGGCCGCTATGTCGGCATGGCGGTCGCCGGGGTGGACCCCGCCGAGATGGGCATCGGCCCGATCCATGCCGTGCCGAAACTGCTCAGGCTCGATGGTCTCACGATGGACGACATCGGTCTGTGGGAACTCAACGAGGCCTTCGCCGTGCAGGTGCTCTATTGCCGCGACCAGCTTGGCATCCCGAACGAGCTTCTCAACGTCAATGGCGGCGCGATTTCCATCGGCCACCCCTATGGCATGTCGGGCGCGCGCATGGTCGGCCACGCGCTGATCGAGGGCAAGCGGCGCGGCGCCAAATACGTGGTGGCGACGATGTGCGTCGGCGGCGGCATGGGTGCGGCTGGCCTGTTCGAAGTGCTGTAACCCGCAGGACAAAAAAGGAGGGCAAGATGGATCTTGGCGTCACAGACAAGGTGCGGCCGCTGCTTGAGCAGGTGCGCAAGATGATCGCAGAGGAGATCGCGCCGCTCAACGACGCGTTCTTCGCCGAAGTCGGCAAGCACCCGTCCGGCGACCGCTTCAAGCATACGCCCCGGCAGCTAGAGATTCTCGACGAGTTGAAGGCGAAAGCCAAGGCGCGGGGGTTGTGGAACTTCTGGCTGACCGGCAGCGAGCAGGGGCTTGGCCTGACCACCGTTGAATACGCCTATCTGGCCGAGGAAATGGGCAAGGTCGCGATCGCCGCCGAGGTGTTCAACTGCTCGGCCCCCGACACCGGCAACATGGAGGTGCTGGAACGCTACGGCACCGAGGCGCACAAGGCGCGCTGGCTCGCCCCCTTGCTCGAGGGCGAAATCCGCTCGGCCTATGTGATGACCGAACCCGGCGTTGCCTCGTCGGACGCGGCGCAGCTTGATTTCCGCGCGGTGAGGGACGGCGACGATTGGGTGCTCAACGGCGAGAAATGGTGGATTTCCGGCGCCGGCGATCCGCGCTGCGCGGTCTATATCGTGATGGCCGCGACCGACCCCGAGGCGCACAAGCACAAGCGCCATTCGATGTTCGTCATGCCCGCCGACACCCCTGGCGTCGAGGTCTTGCGCCCGATGCAGGTGTTCGGCGAGGACGACGCGCCGCACGGCCACATGCACATCCGTCTCACCGATGTGCGCATCCCGGCAGACGCCCTGATCCTTGGCGAGGGCAGGGGGTTCGAGGTGGCGCAGGGCCGTCTCGGGCCGGGCCGCATCCACCACACGATGCGCGCCATCGGGCAGGCGGAAAAGGCGCTTGAGATGATGTGCCGGCGCGGGCTTGGCCGCAGCGCCTTCGGCAAGCGGCTGATCGAGCTGGGCGCGAACTACGACATCATCGCCAACGCGCGTATGGAGATCGAGATGGCGCGGCTACTCTGCCTCAAGGCCGCGTGGATGATGGACACCGTAGGCGTGCGCGAGGCGCAGCCGTGGATTTCCCAGATCAAGGTGGTCGCCCCCCTGATGGCGGGCCGCGTGATCGACGAGGCGATGCAACTGCACGGCGCCGCCGGGATCAGTCAGGATTTCGACCTCGCCCGGATGTGGACGCATGTGCGCACGCTGCGTTTTGCCGATGGTCCCGACGCCGTGCATCGCCGCCAGGTCGCCCGCGCCGAACTGCGCAAATACACCAACGAAAAGATCTGATGCCCCACGCCGCCGCCCAGCTTGACACCGACGCGGTCGCCCGCTGGCTTACGGCGCATCTGTCGGGCTTTCGCGGGCCGCTCACCGCCGAGAAATTCGCCGCCGGGCAGTCGAACCCCACCTTCCTTCTGCGCGCCGCCTCGGGCGACTACGTGCTCCGGCGCAAGCCCCCCGGCCAGCTTCTGAAATCCGCCCATGCGGTCGAGCGCGAGTTTCGCGTGCAAAAGGCGCTGGCCGGAACCGATGTGCCGGTCGCCCGGATGCATCTGCTTTGCGAGGATGAGAGCGTCATCGGCTCGGTTTTCTACGTCATGCAGGCGGTGCGGGGCCGGGCGATCCCGACCCCCGACATGCCCGGCGCAAAACCGGATGAGCGCGCGGCGGTCTTTGCCGAGATGGGCCGGGTTCTGGCGGCGATCCACGAGGTCGATATCGACGCCGTGGGTCTGTCCGACTTCGGCCCGCCCGGCAATTACTTCCGCCGCCAACTCGACCGCTGGACCAAGCAATACCGCGCCTCGGAAACCCGCCAGATTGCCGACATGGACGCGCTGATCGGCTGGCTCGATGCCAACATGCCCGAGGACGACGGCCAGCGGCGGCTGGTGCATGGCGACTACCGCATCGACAACCTGATGTTTGCCGAGGATGGCCCGGCCTGCGTCGCGGTGCTTGACTGGGAGCTGTCCACCATCGGTCATCCTTACGCCGATCTTGCCGCGCTGATCATGCAATGGGCGATGCCACCGGGCGACGAAGGGCGCGGGCTGGCCGGACTTGACCGCGCAGCGCTGGGCATCCCGAGCGACGAGGCGTTCACCGCGCAATATTGCGCCGCGCGCGGGCTGCCCGGCATCGACAACATGAACTTCTACCTCGCCTTTGCCTTTTTCCGCATGGGCGCGATCCTGCAAGGCGTGTTGAAACGCGCGCTTGACGGCAACGCCTCGAACCCGGCGCTGGCGATCCGGCTGGGCGAAGCGGTGCCGCAATTCGCCGCCAAGGGGCTGGAGGCGACGCGAGGCTAGGCAATACGCTTCCGTATGATCAATCCAGCGTCTGGCGATAGCGCAGCATCGACACCACCACGATCACCGCGCCGATGATCGCCATCGCCCGCAGGTCCACCGCGATATCGGCGAGGTCAGCCCCCTTCAGCATCACCTTGCGAATGAGTCGCAGGAAATGCGTCGCGGGCATCGCTGCACCAATTGCCTGCGCCCAGCCCGGCATCCCGGCAAAAGGGAACATGAACCCCGACAGCAGGATCGTCGGCAGGATCAGGAAAAAACTCGCCTGCATCGCCTGCATCTGGGTTTTCACTACGGTCGAGATCAGGAACCCCAGCGCCAGATTGACCACGATATAGATGTTGAACCCGACGAAGAACGCCAGCGGCGAGCCGATGAAGGGCACGTCGAACACCAGTTCGGCGGTCGCCAGAAACACCAGCGTCTGGACATAGCCGACGAGCACATAGGGCAGCACCTTGCCGACCATCACCTCGAACGGGCGCACCGGGGTGGCCAGCAGAGTCTCCATCGTGCCACGCTCGACCTCGCGCACGATGGCGACGGCGGTGATCATCACCATCGTCATTGCGAGGATGATCGCCAAGAGGCCGGGCACGATGTTGATCGAGGTTTCGGCCTCAGGGTTGAACTGGCGATGCACCGACACCGAGAACGGCGGCGGGCGGCCTGCGGCAAACGCCAGCGGCCCCTCAAGCGTCTGGCGAATTGCCACATCGACGATGCCCCCGAGTGCCGACACCGCCGAGCCCACCGCCGTCGGGTCCGAGGCATCGGCGGCGATCAGGATGTCGGGCGACAGCCCCCTTATCACGTCACGCTCGAACCCCGGCGGGATCACCACGACAAAGTTGGCGCTGCCGTCGCGCAAAGCCAGGTCGCCGTCATCCTGCCCGGTGACGATGCCGATGAAGTCGAAGTAATCGCTCGTCTCCATACCCGCGAGGACGGCGCGCGCGGTCGGGCTTTCGTCGGCCATCTCGATCAGCGTCGGCAGGTTGTGCGGGTCCGAGTTGATCGCGAAGCCGAACAGGAACAGCTGCACGATCGGGATCATGATCATCATCGCAAAGGTCATGCGGTCGCGGCGCATCTGGACGAATTCCTTGACCAGAACCGCCCCGAACCGTGACAGCGACAGATGCGTCATTCCCCCGGCCCTCCGGGTGCGCCGAAATTGTCGGCGGCATTGGTCATCAGGTAGATGAATGCCTCCTCAAGCTCGGTGTCCTTCTTCTGCCAGCGATGTGTTCCGTTCTTCTTCTTTTCTTCCGCAATCACCGCAGCCAGCGCCGCCTCGTCGGTGCCCGAGACATGCAGTTGCGCCCCGAATCGCGCCACCTGCTCGACACCGGGCCGGTTCGCAAGCGCGTCTTCCAGCTCCATCAGGTCGGGGCCATCGACCCGCCATGTGTGCAGCCCGACCTTGGCCGGAATCCCTGCGGCCGGCCCGTCGATCAGTTTGCGGCCATAGGCGATATAGGCGATGAAATCGCACTGGATCGCCTCGTCCATGTAGTGCGTCGAGACCAGCACCGTGACGCCCTGCCGGCTGAGGTGGCGGATCTCGTCCCAGAAATCGCGCCGCGCCTTGGGGTCGACGCCCGCGGTCGGTTCATCCAGCAGCAAAAGCCGGGGCTGATGCTGCATGCAGGCCGCCAGCGCCAGCCGCTGTTTCCAGCCGCCCGACAGCGTGCCCGCCAACTGGTTGCCGCGCCCCTCAAGCCCCAGATCGGTCAGCGTCCGGTCCACCACCTTGCGCCGGTCCTTCAGGCGATACATCCGCGCCATGAAATCGAGGTTCTCGCGGATCGTCAGATCGCCGTAGAGCGAGAACTTCTGCGTCATGTAGCCGACGTTTTCCTTGATCTTCGGCGCTTCTGTCAGGATGTCGTAGCCCAGACATTCACCCGCGCCGCCATCCGCCGTCAGCAGCCCGCACATCATCCGGATCGTGGTGGTCTTGCCCGAGCCGTTCGGCCCGAGAAAGCCATAGATCGCGCCCGCCGGAACCTCCATATCGACCGCGTCGACCACCGTCTTGCCGCCAAACACCTTGGTCAGCCCGCGCACCGAAATGGCGGAAGCCTCGGTCACTTCGGCCTCGTCAGGCTGACCGGCTGGCCCGGCAGAAGGTCAAGCCCGGCCTCGGGCCGCGCCTCGGCGCGAAACACCAGGCGCGCGCGTTCCTCGCGCGAATAGATCATCGGCGGCGTGTGCTGCGGATCGCTCGCCATACGGGTAAGTATGGCGCTGGCCCCCTCGGGGCAGCCGCCGCATTCCAGCGTCAGGCGGTCGCCGACGGAAAACCCGGCGCGGTCGGCTTCCGGCAGGAAGAACAAGACCTTGAAGGCGCCGGGCGGCAGGATCGACACCACCGGCGTGCCTGCCGCCGCCACTTCACCGGCGACGAAATACACCTTGTCCACCAGTCCCGCGACCGGTGCCGACACGCTCATGTCGGCAAGCTGCGAGCGGGCCAGATCGGCCTCGGCCTTCGCTGCGGTCAGGGTGGCGCGCGCCGCGATCAGCTGTTCCTCGCGCGCCGGCAGTTCGGCCACGTCAAGCTGCGCGCGCAACTGCGCCACATGGGCGTTGGCGGTCTCCAGCGCGGCCCGGTCGGCGTCGACGCGGGCTTGCGTGACGATGGCGTTGCCAAACAGGCTTTCGGTGCGCGCCAGCGTCGATGTCGCCAAGGCCTGTTTTGCCAGCGCTTCTTCCAGCGAGGCCCGGATCACGTCGATTTCCGCCTCGCGCCCACCGGTTTCGAGGTTGCGCAGATTGGCCTCGGCCTGCGCGGCCCTTGCCTCGGCGGCGCGCAGGCTGGCCTCCTGCTTGGTGGCGTCGATGTCGAACAGGAACGCGTCCTGCGCGACCATCGCGCCCTCGACCGCCGCCATCGTCGCGATCCGCCCGGTGACGGAGGCCGCGACATAGACGAAATCGGCCTCGACATAGCCGTTATAGACCGGCGCCGCGTTGTCGCCGAAACCCGGCCAGATCGCGGCCAGCAGGGCAGTGAACCAGGCGAGGATCGCATCAAGCATTGTCACCTCCGGGGGCCGCGAACAGCCCGTTCAGCAGGATGTCGATGTGGTTGTCGATCAGGCGTTGCAGATCGAGCCCGCCCTTTGGCGAAACCCCGAAAATCTCGGCCAGCATGACGTGAATGACGATCGGTCCCATCAGCGAACGGACAGTCATTTCCGGGTCCACCGGGCGCAATTCGCCGCGCGCCACGCCCTGCGCGATCAGCCCTTCGACCGCGGGCATCGCCATGTCCAGCACGGCGTTGCGGTAGAAGGCGGCGATCTCCGGGGCGACGACGGCCTCGTGCAGCACGATCCGGGGCACGGCATAGACCTTGGGGTCGTTCATCGCCTCGGCGATGACGCGCATCACCGCCGGAAGTGCTGTGCGCAGGTTGCCATGCGCCAGCGCCGCCTGTTCCAGCGCGCGCGCACTGATCGGCGTGACCGCGCGCCGGACCAGCCCTTCGATGATCGCCTGTTTTGACGGGAAATAGAGATAGACCGCGCCCTTGGAGATCCCCGCCGCCCTGGCGATCTCGGCCACCGACGTCGCGCCGTAGCCCTTCTGGACAAAGAGCGTCAGCGCCGCATCCAGCACCTCATCCGGCCGGTCCTCGGCGCGGCGGCGGAACTTGGGCTTGGGCGAGTCGCTCTCGGTCATGCGTAGAAACTAACTGACCGGTCAGTCAGTTTCAAATCAATCCGGCGTGAAACCGGGCCGGGCCGGGCAGATCACCCGGATTTCGGCAGGATCGGCGCGCTCCGCTCCAGCGCCAGTTCGGCGTCCGAAAACCGCCACGGCCCACGCACCCCCGGCACCCCCTCGGGGTCGATCCTGAGGCCCCGCGCCACCGCCTGCGGGTCGGCGAAGGTATCCGAGATCTCGTTGATCGGCCCGGCCGGCACGGTCTCGGCGGCAAGCGCATCCAGCAACGGCTCGCGGTCCCACTCGGCGCTGGCCTCGGCCAGAATGTCCTTGAGCAGCGCGCGGTTCTCGATCCGCGCCGCGTTGGTCTTGAACCGCTCGGTATCGGCCAGCGATTCCAGCCCCAGCACCCGGCAGAGCGCGCGAAACTGCCGGTCGTTGCCGACCGCGACGATCACATAGCCACCCGCCACCGGCAGCGTGTCATAGGGCACGAGGTTGGGGTGTGAATTGCCGATCCGACCGGGGTTCTCGCCCGACACAAGGTAGTTCATCGCCTGGTTGGCCAGCAACGCGGTGGCGCTGTCAAACAGCGAAACGTCGATATGCTGGCCGCGCCCGGTGGTGTGGCGCTGCTCGACCGCGGCAAGGATGCCGATGGCGGCATAAAGCCCCGTCACCACGTCCGACACCGCCACGCCCACCTTCATCGGGTCGCCCTCGGGCGTGCCGGTGATCGACATCAGCCCGGCAAGCCCCTGGATCATGAAGTCATAGCCCGGCTGTCTAGCGCGCGGCCCGTCCTGCCCGAAGCCGGTGATCGAGCAATAGATCAGCCGCGGGTTCAGCGCCGACAGGCCGGCGTAGTCCAGCCCGTATTTCGCCAGCCCCCCGACCTTGAAATTCTCGATCACGACGTCGGCGCCGGCGACCAGATCGCGCACCTTCTGCTGGCCCTCGGGCGTGGTGAAATCGGCGATGACCGACGATTTTCCCCGGTTTGTGGCATAGAAATAGGCCGCCGTCCGGTCGCCGTCACGCTCGATGAAGGGCGGGCCCCAGTGTCTTGTGTCGTCGCCCTCGGGGCTTTCGACCTTGATCACCTCGGCCCCCAGATCGGCCAGCGCCTGTCCGGCCCATGGCCCGGCAAGGATCCGGGCCAGTTCAACCACTTTCAGCCCTGCAAGCGGGGTCATGTGCGCCTCCTGTTTTGTGATACCGCCTAGCATCCGAACCCCCGGCGTGCAATCGTCCGCCGCCGCGTGCGTCAAGGTTTGGGTTGCACCGCGCACGACGTCGGGGCAGAAGGTTTGCGACATCTGACGGAGGATAAAGATGGCCACCGACCTGCCCGCCAAAAGCCGCCCCGAGCTTTCCAGCTTCGACTGGGACGATCCCTTGCGCTTTGACGACCTCTTGACCGACGACGAGCGCATGATCCGTGCCTCGGCGCACGCCTACGCCAGCGAAAAGCTCGCCCCGCGCGTCACCGAGGCGTTCGAGAAGGAACAGACCGACCCGGCGATCTTCCGCGAGATGGGCGACATGGGTCTTCTGGGCATCACCCTGCCCGAGGAATATGGCGGGCTTGGCGGCAGCTATGTCAGCTATGGCCTCGTCGCGCGCGAGGTCGAGCGGGTGGACAGCGGCTATCGCTCGATGATGTCGGTGCAAAGCTCGCTGGTGATCTATCCGATCTATGCCTATGGCACCGAGGAACAGCGCCGGAAATATCTGCCGGGGCTGGCCTCGGGCGAGTTGATCGGCTGTTTCGGGTTGACCGAACCCGATGCAGGCTCGGACCCCGGCGGGATGAAGACCCGCGCCGAGAAGACCGACGCCGGCTACAAGCTGACCGGCACCAAGATGTGGATTTCCAACGCGCCGATCGCCGATGTCTTCGTCGTCTGGGCGAAATCCGCCGCGCATGGCGGCAAGATCCGCGGCTTCGTTCTGGAAAAGGGCATGAAGGGGCTTTCGGCCCCCAAGATCGGCCACAAGCTTTCCCTGCGCGCCTCGATCACCGGCGAGATCGTGATGGACGGGGTCGAGGTGGGCGAGGACGCGCTCTTGCCCAATGTCGAGGGGCTGAAGGGTCCGTTCGGCTGCCTCAACCGGGCGCGCTACGGTATCTCGTGGGGCGTGATGGGTGCCGCCGAGGCGTGCTGGCACGCGGCCCGGCAATACGGCCTTGACCGGCACCAGTTCGGCAAGCCGCTGGCGCAGACGCAGCTTTTCCAGAAGAAACTCGCCGACATGCAGACCGAGATTTCGCTTGGCCTTCATGCCAGCCTGCGCGTCGGTCGTCTGATGGACGATGGCCGCGCGGCGCCCGAAATGATCAGCCTGATCAAGCGCAACAATTGCGGCAAGGCGCTCGACGTCGCCCGCCTCGCGCGCGACATGCATGGTGGCAACGGCATCTCTGCCGAGTTCCAGGTGATCCGCCACATGGTCAACCTCGAGACGGTGAACACCTACGAGGGCACCCATGACGTGCACGCGCTGATCCTTGGCCGCGCCCAGACCGGATTGCAGGCATTCTTCTGATCGCACCAGGCACGCCCTGCGTCTTCTTTCTGGTTCAAATACCTTCTTGCGGCGGCGCATCCCAGCGCCGCCGCTCGAGCATGAGGCGCCGCCCCTCACCCGATCTCAGCAGTAGCGTTCGATTCCAACCAGTTGCGGATAGGAATAACGGTCGCCCATCGCCCAGCCTGCCGGCATGATCCGGTCGATCTCGGCGCGGTCCGCGTCGGTAAACTCGATCCGGTCGGCCTGCGCCCACTCTGCCAGGTGCGCCGCGGTACGGGTGCCGGGGATCGGCAACAGATGGTCGCCCCGATCCAGCGTCCAGGCAATCGCCAAAGCCGCCGTGGTCCAGCCACGCGAGTGCGCGAAGGCACGAAGGTCGCGCACCCGCTCCATGTTATGCGCAAAGTTGCGGCCGATGAAGCGTGGCGCGTCCTTGCGAAAATCCTTGTCGCCGAAAGATGGCGGGTTGAGGTCGGCATCTACAAGCACGCCCCGCCCGAGCGGCGCAAACGGCACGAAGGCGGTGCCCAGTTCCTTGCAGGCCTCGATCATCCCAAGCTCGGGCTGGCGGCTCCACAGCGAATATTCGCTCTGCACCGCCGCCACCGGCGCGACGCTGGCCGCCAACCGCAGCGAGGCAGGCGCGATCTCGGAATAGCCGAACGCGCCGATCAGCCCTTCCAGCCGGAAACCCTCAAGCGTCTCGGTCACCTTCTCGATCGGAATCGACTGGTCGCGGCGGTGGATATAGTAGAGCGCGACGCGGTCCACCCCGAGCCGGTCCAGCGAACCTTCCAGCATCTCGCGCAGGTAGGGTTCGGAATTGTCCGTCGTGCCGCGCGGCGCGCCGATCACGTTGCCGCCCTTGGTGGCGATGGTGAAGGCCTTGCCGCGATCCTTCTGCCAGGCGCCGATCACCTGTTCCGACAGCCCGGACCCATAGAGGTTCGCGGTGTCGAGCCAGTCGATCCCGGCCTCCCACGCCGCGTCGAGCGTGGCAAAGCTCTCCTCGCGCCCGGTCGGGCCGTAGGCGCCGGAAAAGCTCATGCAGCCCAGCCCGATGGCCGAAACCTCCGGGCCGTTCGTCCCCAGTCTGCGGGTCTTCATGACGATCCCCTCAGATCACGAACTCGCCCTTGGCCATGATCGGATGGCGGCTGCCGTCAGCCGCGATGCCGGTCACCGACAATTCCGGCCCGCCGATCATGCAATCCATGTGGATCGTGCTTTCGTTGGCGCCCGCTTCCTCGCGGTCCGCGCCGGGGGCGAGGTTCATCGAATAGGAATTGCCGAACGCGATGTGGCAGGCGGCGTTCTCGTCAAACAGCGTGTTGAAATACAGCACGCCCGAGCGCGCGATGGGCGAGCTTTCCGGCACCAGCGCCACTTCGCCCAGCCGCGATGCGCCCTCGTCCGAGGTGAAATAGGTCTGCGCCACCGCCTCGCCCTTGTCGGCGCTGATCTTGACCGCCTTGCCGCCGGCGAATTCCACCACCAGCCCCTCGACGATGGTGCCGTTGATGACTGCGGGCTTGGTGAACACCGCCCGACCCTCGGCGCGGCCCCGGTCGGGCATGGTGAACACCTCCTCGGTCGGCAGGTTCGGCGCATAGCCGGTGCCATCCGCAAGCTCCAGCCCGCCCCCGGCCCAGACATGCCCCTTGGCCAGCCCCAGCGTCAGGTCGGTGCCGCCGCCCTCGAAATGCAGCGCCGAAAAGGCGCGCCCGGTCAGGTATTTGCGCCGCCTGGCCAGCGTGTCGAACGCTTCCTGCCATGCCGCGACCGGGTCGTCGTGGTCCAACCTCAGCGCCTTGAAGACATGGCCCCACAACGTCTCGACCGCCTCCGCCACCGGCAGGTCGGGATAGACCTGTTTGGCCCAGCCCTCGGTGACGAACGGCACGATGTTCCAGTTGGTCAGGCCAGAGGTCACGACCTCCATGAACGGTTTCGCCGCGATGCTCTGCGCGGTGTTGGCGCGGGCGACCTTGCCGGGATCCTGCGTTGCCAGCAGCCCCGGCGTGCCCCCCGCAATCGCCAGCCGCGCCGCCCCCTTGCGCATCGCGCCCGCCATCGCCTCGAACAGCCAGCCGGGCGCGGTCTCGATCGCCGTGTCGGTGCCATGCGTGAACCGCGCCAGCGTGGCCGCGTCGTCGGAATAGAAGCACTGCACGTTGCTGGCGCCGGCCGCATAGGCTTCGCGGATGATCCGCCGCACGAGGTCTGCCGCCCCGATATCGGCGGTGATCAGCAGTTCCTGCCCCGGCTTGACCTGCAGCCCGAAACCCACGCACAGCCGCGCAAGACGGTCGAGGTTGTCATCCATGTTCATCCGTCTTCTCCTGCGAAGGCCGCGGCCAGCGCGATCTCGATCATGTCGCCAAAGCTCTTTTCGCGCTGATCGGAAGGCAGCGCCTCATGCGTGATCAGGTGGTCCGACACCGTCAGCACCGCCAGCGCGCGCACCTTGTGGCGGGCGGCGAGGTTGTAGAGCTCGGCCGCCTCCATCTCGACTGCCAGCACACCGTGGCGCGTCATCTGTTCGTTGAGGTCCGGGCGTTCGTCATAGAACACATCCGACGAATAGATCGTGCCGACATGGGTGGCGATGCCCTTTTCCTTGGCCGCGCGATGCGCCGCCGTGAGCAGACCGAAATCGGCGGGAGGGGCAAAGTTGAATTCGCGGAAGATGCCTGACGAGGGTGTCGAGATCGAACTGGCGCTCATCGCCAGAACCACGTCGCGGATCGCCATGCCCTCCTGCATCGCACCGCAAGAGCCGACGCGGATCAGCGTTTTCGCGCCATAATCGCGGATCAATTCGTTGGCATAGATCGACAGGCTGGGCATGCCCATGCCCGAGCCCTGTATCGTCACCCGGTGGCCGTTCCAGGTGCCGGTGAAGCCCAGCATTCCGCGGACCTCATTCACCAGTTTCGCGTCGGTCAGGAAAGTCTCGGCGGCCCATTTCGCGCGATACGGATCGCCGGGCATGAGCACGGTCTCGGCGATGTCGCCGGTTGCGGCGCCTATGTGAATCGTCATGGTAACTCCCTCTCGGTTGCGGCGATCTTAACCGCCGCGCGCCGAGAGGGAACCCGTGACGGCCTAGATTTCGATGTCGGCCAGCGATCCGCCGTTGGCAAGATAGGCCTCGACCCATTTCGGCCGACGGCCGCGTCCGGTCCAGGTGTCATCGGCATTGGCCGGGTTGCGGTATTTCGGAGCGACCTTCTTGCGTGCGTCCGGCTTGGTGGCGGCGGGCGCCTTGGGCAACGGCACGTCTTTCAACTGCGCCAGCGAAAACCCGAATCCCTGCGCCGCTTTCTCGGCCGCGGCCAGAGCGGCCTTCTTCTCGACCACCTCGACCTTGGAGAGCGCCTTGTCGACATCGCCGCGGAGTTTTTCCAATTCCTTGCGATTGAGTCCCTTGAGGCTGATCTTTTTCATTTCTGTTCCCGCGTTCCATATCCCATATCGACGGTCATTCGCGTCGGGCCACATTGGCAAACGCAATACCCGCCATCTGAATTCCGTATCACCCGGATTGATATGCGCGCCGCAATATCAACGGATGATTCGGATAATCGACCTGATAAGGAAAAAACCCATTCCGGAAAAGGTCTAATTTGCAGAAAGGAAATGGCGGACTATTCGGCAAGCGGCCTATTTGGCCATTTGCGTTTGTTCAACCGCGCTCTCGCGCGGGTCCGCGAGGGTGACGATATCTTCCATTATGGTATTCAGCTGGAAATCCTTCGGCGTATAAACCCTGGCCACGCCCATGGCCCGCAGGCGTTCGGCGTCGTCTTCGGGAATGATGCCGCCCGCGACCACCGGCACATGATCCAGCCCGGCTGCGCGCATCCGTTGCATCAATTCCTCGATCAGCGGAATATGGCTGCCCGACAGGATCGAAAGCCCGACCACATGCGCGCGCTGATCTATGGCCGATGTGACGATTTCCTCGGGCGTCAGGCGAATACCCTCGTAGGTAATATCCATGCCGCAATCGCGCGCGCGGGCGGCGATCTGTTCGGCGCCGTTTGAATGGCCGTCAAGTCCGGGTTTTCCAACGACGAATTTCAACCGCCGCCCCAGCGCATCCGACACCGCATCAACCCGGGCGCGAATATGCTCAAGCCCTTCGGTCCGGTTCGACGGGTTTTTCGAAACCCCGGTCGGCCCGCGATACTGGCCAAAGGTGGCGCGCACCGCGTCGCCCCATTCCCCCGTTGTCGCCCCGGCCTTTGCCGCGGCAATCGACGCCGGCATGATATTGGCGCCGGATTTCGCCGCCGCGCGCAATTCGGCCAGCGCCTTTTCCACCGCTGCATTGTCACGGGCAGCGCGCCACGCCTGCAAACGCGCGATCTGGTCGGCCTCGGCCTCGGGATCGGCCAGCATGATCGCTTCCGGCCCCGAGGTCAGCGGTGAGGGCGCGTGTTCGGTCCAGCGGTTCACGCCGACCACCACGGTTTCACCCGCCTCGATCCGCGCGATCCGCTTGGCGTTGCTTTCGACCAGGCGCGATTTCATGTATTCGATCGCTTGAATAGCGCCGCCCATCGCATCGATCTGGGCCAATTCGGCGCGCGCACCCTCCTTCAATTCCTCGACCTTCTTCGTCACCACTGGGTTGCCGTCGAACAGGTCGCCGAATTCCAACAGGTCAGTCTCATAGGCCAGGATCTGCTGCATCCGAAGCGACCATTGCTGATCCCAGGGACGCGGCAGGCCAAGCGCTTCGTTCCAGGCCGGAAGCTGCACTGCGCGGGCGCGGGCGTTCTTCGACAGCGTCACCGCCAGCGTTTCGAGCAATATGCGATAGACGTTATTCTCCGGCTGCTGCTCGGTCAGGCCAAGCGAATTGACCTGAACGCCATAGCGGAAGCGCCGGAATTTCTCGTCCTCGATGCCGTAGCGGTCGCGGGTGATCTCGTCCCACAATTCGACAAAGGCGCGCATCTTGCACAACTCGGTGACAAAGCGGATGCCGGCGTTCACGAAGAAACTGATCCGCCCGACCATCGCCGGGAAATGCTCGGCCGGCACCTTGGCGCGCAGATCGTCCAGAACTGCCGTGGCGGTCGCCAGCGCAAATGCCAGTTCCTCCTCGGGCGTCGCACCGGCCTCTTGCAGGTGGTAGGAACAGATATTCATCGGGTTCCACTTCGGCAGATGCTCGCGGGTATAGGCGGCGACATCGGTGATCATCCGAAGGCTGGGCGCGGGCGGGCAGACATAGGTGCCGCGCGACAGGTATTCCTTGATCAGGTCGTTCTGCACCGTGCCTTGCAGGGCGGCGACATCCGCGCCCTGTTCCTCGGCCGCCGCGATATAAAGCGCCAGCAGCCAGGGCGCGGTCGCGTTGATCGTCATCGAGGTATTCATCTGATCGAGCGGGATCTGCTCGAACAGCATCCGCATGTCGCCCAGATGCGCGACCGGAACACCGACCTTGCCGACCTCGCCCCGCGCCAGCTTGTGATCGCTGTCATAGCCGGTCTGCGTCGGCAGATCGAAGGCCACCGACAGCCCGGTCTGCCCCTTGGCAAGGTTGGTGCGGTAGAGCGCGTTCGACGCCTTGGCGGTGGAATGGCCGGCATAGGTGCGAAACAGCCAGGGCCGGTCGCGGGCGGGAAATTCAGTGCTTTGCATCAGGCTCTCGCGGTTCATGTTGCGCCGCAGCATTGATGCATCAAGCAAGAAAGTTACTCAACCCCCATATTCGGGGGAAGATCGTTGCGCGGCCGATCCGCGCAACGATCCGGTTCGTCAGGCACGGGAGGCGCGTCAGTCCAGCAGATCGACCTGGTGGAAGGTGAAGCTTTCCATTGCGCAGATATCGAGGCCGAGTCGCTCGATCTCGGCGACGTCGTTCTCGAACACGGCCCTGAAGTCATAGAGGCAGGCATCGCTGCCATCGTTGAAATCGACCTCCAGGTAGGTGTCGGAGTCCAGCACCTCGTCACCCAGAATGTCCTCGCCCCAGTTCGCCATGTCCTGGCTCGAGCTGTAGAAATGGGTCATCGTCAGGCCGGTTTCGTTGAAGATATTCACCACCCGGTCAGCGCCGGGCGAAACCGGTTCAGCCGCCGCCGCGTCGGCGGGCGTTGTGTGTTCGAAGTTGAGGCCGTCGATCGCGCACACGTCCATGCCGTATTGCTCGGCGAACGAGCCGTCTTCGAATTCGGCACGGAAATCATACTCGCAGTAATCCGTGCCATCTCTGAGTTCGATGGTTTCGTAATACCCCGACTCGATCACCCGGTTGCCCAGATGGTCGCTTCCCCAGTCGGACATGTCGACATGCGAGGCATAGAAGTACTCCATCGTCACGCCGGTGTTGTTGTGGATTTCCAACTGCTGGTCGGCCGCGCTGGCGGTCATCGGACCCAGCAGGATACCCGCTGAAATCATCGCCGACGACAGCAGTCCCTTGAGAAATTGACGTTTCATTCCGGTCCCCTTCATGAATGACAGCGCGCCACCATAGAGCAATCGGGATCGGCCTCAAGTCGTTATTTTTTAACAAAAAATCATGTGGGGCGGGCGTAACGCCCGGCCCCTGGCCCCATCCGGCGGGGGCATGCGCCTGGTCCGGTTCAGCCCCTACGGGTTGAACGTGAAGGTGCCGAGTTCGCAGACGTTGCGGCCCCAGACTTCTACCTCGTCGCCGTCATCGAACACCGCCTTGAAGTCGTAGACACAATAGCCTGACCCGTCGTCGATGTTGATGTTCACCGAATAACCCGAGCGCAGAACGCTGTTGCCGAGAATGTCTTCTTCCCAGCTCGCCGCGTCACGATGTGACGCGTAGAAAGCGACCATGGTATAACCGGTGTTGTTGACGATCTTGACCCAGCGGTTGAGCGCCGTTGCGCTGGTTGTGCTGGCAAGCAGCCCGGCCGCGACGATTGCCGCAGTTGTCAGGCCCTTGACGAAGTTGAATCCCATTAACCCCTCCTGTTGAAATCATACATTCGGCCAACTTAGCCGGATCCGTTCCGCCTTCAAACTGTATTTTTGACCAAACCACCTGAAATCAACGCTTTTTCTGGACGGGGCCATTGAGCTGCGGCTAACTGCGCGCATGACTCGCAGCGTGGAACTGCCCCTCTGGGCGCTCGTCCTGATTCTTGCCTTCGCGGCCGTGACCTTCGCGTCGCACTTCCTGTTTCCCTCTGTGCGCTGGTTTTTCCGCAAGCGGATGGAGCGCGCGGTGGTCAAGCTCAACGCCCGCCTGACCCGCCCGATCGAGCCGTTCAAGCTGGCGCGGCGTCACGACATGATCCAGCGCCTGATCTATGATCCCAAGGTCGCCGAGGCCATCGTGGAGCACGCCCACAGCGAAGGCGTGCCCGAGCAGGTCGCGTTCGAGACCGCCCGCCGCTATGCCCGCGAGATCGTGCCGCGCTTTTCGGCCTTCGCCTATTTCGGCTTCGCGATCCGGGTGGCGCGGCTGTTGTCGCGCGCGTTCTACCGCGTCAGGGTGGGCGCCTTCGACGAGGCCGGGCTCGAGGCGATCGACCCCGACGCCACGGTGGTATTCGTGATGAACCACCGCTCGAACATGGATTACGTGCTGGTCACATGGCTGTCGGCGGAACGCTCGCACCTGTCCTATGCGGTGGGCGAATGGGCGCGGCGCTGGCCGCTTCGGGGGCTGATCCGGGCGATGGGCGCCTATTTCATCCGCCGCAAGAGCCGCAACGCGCTCTATCGCCGGGTGCTGGCGCGCTATGTCCAGATGGCGACGGCGGGCGGCGTGACGCAGGCGATGTTTCCCGAGGGCGGGCTGTCCCTGAATGGCGCGGTCGGCCCGCCGCGCATGGGGCTGTTGAACTACATGGTCGAGGGCTATGACCCGGAACGCTCGCGCGATGTGGTGTTCGTGCCGGTCGCGCTCAACTACGACCGGGTGATCGAGGACCGCGTGCTGGTCGCCGCCGACAATTCGGGCGAGCGCAAGTTCCGTCTGCGCGCCAGCGACGCCGCCCGCCATCTTGGCAGGCACCTGTGGCAGCGGATCACCGGGCGGTTCTACCGTTTCGGCTATGCCAGCGTCAGTTTCGGGCATCCCCTGTCGCTTGCCGCCTTTCTGGCCGACCACCCCGACGCCGAGGAGACCCCGACCGGGCAACTGGCCGAGACCCTGATGGCGCGTGTGCGTGAAGTGGTTCCGGTGCTGCCGGTGCCGGTGGTCGCGGCGATCATGATGGAGCAGGACGACCGCAGCCGCGACGAGATCCGCGACCGCTTCTTTACCTTGGTCGAGGACATGAAGGCGCATGGCGCGCATGTCCACATGCCGCGCGGCGATCTCGATTACGCCGTCGAGGTCGGGCTGCGCCTGCTCGAGCTGCGCCACATCCTGCGCTGCGAGGATGGCCGCTACCGGATAAATCCGCCGGACGGGCCGCTGTTGCGCTACTACGCGAACTCCATCGCTCATCTTTCGGAGGCGATCCCCGATACCGAGGGACATATCGGGCCTGACCCAGCGTCAACTGCGACATAAAATTACAATACAAGACCAAACATGGTTGCAATCTTGCGGAAGCGCTCGTAATGCTGCATCAGCAGCCGCGGTTCTGCATCGCGGCACAAACGAGCACAGAGATTCGAGGAGGCCGCCATGGCTCTTGACGAAAGCGCAGGCGTCGCGACCTACGACGCCCCGAAAAAAGACCTCTACGAGATCGGCGAAATGCCCCCGATGGGCTATGTGCCCAGGCAGATGTATGCCTGGACGATCCGCCGCGACCGCCACGGCGAGCCGGACAAGTCGTTCCAGGTCGAGGTGGTCGACACCCCGGTTCTCGGCAGCCACGAGGTGCTGGTTCTGGTGATGGCGGCGGGCGTCAACTACAACGGCGTCTGGGCCGGGCTTGGCGTGCCGATCAGCCCGTTCGACGTCCACAAGGCCGAATACCACATCGCCGGTTCCGACGCCTCCGGCATCATCTGGGCGGTCGGTGAAAAGGTGAAGCGCTGGAAGGTCGGCGACGAGGTCGTGATCCACTGCAACCAGGACGACGGCGACGACGAGGAATGCAACGGCGGCGACCCGATGTTCTCGCCCAGCCAGCGGATCTGGGGCTACGAGACGCCGAACGGCTCGTTCGCGCAGTTCACCAACGTGCAGGCGCAGCAACTGATGCCGCGCCCGCGCCACCTGACATGGGAGGAATCGGCCTGCTATACTTTGACGCTGGCCACCGCCTACCGGATGCTGTTCGGCCACCATCCGCATGACCTCAAGCCCGGACAGAACGTGCTGGTCTGGGGCGCGTCGGGGGGCCTGGGCAGCTTTGCGATCCAGCTCATCAACACCGCCGGGGCCAACGCCATCGGCGTGATCTCGAACGAGGACAAGCGCGATTTCGTGATGGGCCTTGGCGCCAAGGGCGTGATCAACCGCAAGGATTTCGACTGCTGGGGCCGGCTTCCCACGGTGAACACGCCCGAATACAAGGAATGGTTCGCCGAGGCGCGCAAGTTCGGCAAGGCGATCTGGGACATCACCGGCAAGGGCGTCAACGTCGACATGGTGTTCGAGCACCCCGGCGAGGCGACCTTCCCGATCTCGACCTTCGTGGTCAAGGCCGGCGGCATGGTGGTGATCTGCGCCGGCACCTCGGGCTACAACCTGACGATGGACGCCCGCTATGTCTGGATGAACCAGAAGCGTATCCAGGGCTCGCATTTCGCGCATCTGAAACAGGCGGCGGCGGCCAACAAGCTGATGCTGGAGCGTAGGCTCGACCCGTCGATGTCCGAGGTCTTCCCGTGGGACGACATCCCGCTCGCGCATCTCAAGATGCTGCGCAACGAGCACAAGCCGGGCAACATGGCGGTGCTGGTGCAGGCGCCGACCACCGGCTTGCGCACCCTCGAGGACGCGATCGAGGCGCGCTGAGCTCGGCGGAACGGCATGACCGAGACCCTTCGCCCCGGCGAGGGGTCTCTTTTTGTTCACGGTCTTGACCCATTGTTAACAGACTCGCGTGCAGGTTGTTCCTGCATCGTTCCGATGCGCGAATCACTTTTGACGATTCGGTGGCGCGCAGGACACTGGCACGGTAATTTCATGTGCTTGCCCAACGCCGACCCGCCGAAAATGGGGAGTTCAAATGCGTGAATGTCGGGAAAATGATACACATGCTAGGGTTGTGAACCGCCTCGGGCACAGGGAGCTTTACATGCCGAACGATTGGATCATTGATGTTCTTGCCGACCTCAGGGCGTTTGCGGAACTGAACGGGTTGGAGGCGACGGCGGCGCAGCTTGAGGATGCTTCTCTGGTGGCGCTGGCCGAACTGTCTTCGACCTCGCCGCGCGGCCGGGACGGCGGGGATGTCATGGCGGGCGGGCATGGACGCGAAACTGGAACGGTTACTCGGCTTCTTGCAGGCCGCAGCCACGCCTGAGGATCTCCAGTCCGCCACCGAGAAGTCCCGCGCGCTGTTTCGCGTTCGCCATGTCGTCTATCACTGGGTCAACTCCGAGGGTGAACGCTTCGGCGCCGGCACCTATTCCGAGGCTTGGGTCGACCGCTATCTGGCGCAGGATTACCTGCGCATGGACCCGGTCATCTTCGGCTGTTTCCAGCGCTTCACCCCGGTCAACTGGAAGGATCTCGACTGGTCGTCCAAGCCCGCCCGGTCGATGCTGCGCGATGCGCTGGAGCACGGGCTTGGCAATCAGGGCTATTCCGTGCCGGTGCGTGGCCCGAACGGACAATTCGCGCTGTTCACCCTGAATGACGAGGCCGACGACGACCTCTGGGCGCGCTTCATCGCGACGCATGGGCGCGGCCTCATGATCCTCGCGCATGAGTTCAACCGAAAGGCGCTCGAATTCGAGCTGGGCGCGGCCGCGCCAACGGTCCCCAGCCTCAGCCCGCGCGAACTGGCCGCGATGCGGGCACTGGCTCTGGGTCGCAGCCGCGCGCAGGCCGCCGCCGATCTCGAAATCTCGGAACACACGCTGCGGGTCTATATCGAAAGCGCCCGCCACAAGCTGGGCGCGCTCAACACCACCCACGCCGTCGCCCGCGCGTTGTCGAGCGGGCTCATCATCGTCTGACGCCCGTTCACCACCAGCGCACGCTGCATCGCGGCCATGTTAACCATTTTCCCTCAACCTGCCCGGCAACGCCCAGACAGGATGAGACCCGATGCTCCGCTATCTCCACACCGCCGACCTTGCCCGCCACCCGCGCCTCGCGCGCTCGATGTTCACCGACCGCGCCGAGCAGTTTTCCCGCCGCCTTGGCTGGGATGTCCGCGTCAGCGACAGCGGCGAGGAGCGCGACGATTACGACGCGGAAAACCCGCTCTATGCGATCTGGGAACTGCCCGACGGGCGCCACGGCGGCTCGATGCGGTTCCTGCCGACCACCGGGCGCACGATGGTCAACGACCACTTCGCCTTTCTCAACCACGGCCACCGGATCGAAAGCCCGTTCATCTGGGAATGTACCCGCTTCTGCATCTCGCCCCGCGCCGACCGCCGCGCGGCCCCGGCGCTGGCGCTGGCAGCGGGCGAATTGATGCAGGCGTTCCATCTTGAGCAATTCGTCGCCGTGTTCGACACAAGGATGGAACGCGTCTATCGCCTGATGGGGCTCGAGCCCGAGGTGCTGGGCCGACAGGGAGCAGGCCGCGCCGCCATCGGCGTGGGCCTCTGGTCGATGGACGAAGCCGCCTTCGCCCCGACGCTGGCGCGCGTCGGCATCAGCCGCCCGACCTCGCGCCGCTGGCTTGCCGCATCGCTTTCGCCCTGCCGCGACCTCGCCATCCCCGCCTGATCCATCTGGCCGCTGCCCGGCCTCTGGGTTAGGGTCGGCGCATGTCGCTGCCGCACCTTACCTTTTCCGACGACCAGGCCGAGGCCCACGACCGCCTTGCCGAGCTTTTGCGCGGCGCGGGCGTGGACATCGACGCGGGCACCACGACACCGCGCGCCGAGGGCAAATCGCGGGTGATGGCGGTGGTCGGCAAGGCCGGATCGGGCAAGACGCTGCTGCTCGCGCACCTGACGCGCGCGGTCGAGGCGGCTGGCGTCGACATCGTTTCGGGCGACTGGGAAGGCAAGCGGCGGCGCGACCGGCGCACGCTGTCGGTGCTGGCCCCGACCAACAAGGCGGCGTCCGTCCTGCGCGCCCGCGGCGTGCCGGCGACGACGATCCACCGCATCCTTTACACCCCGGTCTATGCCCCGGAATACGAGGCCATCGCCGAATGGCTGGCCGGGCAGGGCGAGCGGCCGAAGGTCGAGGGGCTGACCGAACTGGCGCTCGACCGCGCCTATGCCTTTTACCAGGCGCAGAAATCCATTCCCGGTGCGCTGGCGGCGGCGGGCTTGCGCGGATCGGACTTCATCACCGGCTGGAAGCGGCGCGACGATCCGCTGGATATCGGCTTTGTCGATGAAAGCTCGATGCTGGACGAAAAGCAGTTCGACGACCTCAGCGAGCTGTTCGGCACCCTCGTGCTGTTCGGCGACCCGGCGCAGCTTGCCCCGGTCGGGCAGTCCGGCGAAATGGTGTTCGAGCGGCTGGGCGAGACGAAAAAATGCGTTCTGCACCGCGTCCACCGGCAGGAAACCGACAACCCGATCCTCGATCTGGCGCATGCGCTGGGCGACGACGCGCTGAGTTTCGAGGCGTTCGAGCGCATGGTCGAGGACGCGGCGCGGCGCGATGATCGGGTGGTGGTGGCGCCACGGGTGAACGCCGACCTGATGGCGCGCTCGCCGGTGCTGGTCTGGCGCAACAAGACCCGCATCCGCCTGATCCAGGCCTTCCGCGCCTCGCATGCTGCGCCGCCCGACCGGCTGGTGCCGGGCGAGCCGCTGATCTGCGACGGGATCGAACTACCCCTGAAACACCGCAAGCGCCGGATCGAGTTGGAGGCCAAGGGGCTGATCAAGGGCGCGCAGGTGGTGTTTATGGGCGACGGCAAGAAGCCCGGCTTCTCGCGTCTGCATGTGTTTGGCGCGGACGATCCGCAAGTCTCCGTCGCCTCGATCATCAAGATCGAACTGCCGGGCGAGGAAGAGCCGTTCATCCCCTTTGCCGCCAAGATGGGGGCGGCGTTCCTGCACGGGGCGGCGGTGACGATCCACAAGGCGCAGGGCAGCCAGTGGCCCGAGGTGCAGGTCTTCGCGCCGGACCTCTGGGCCGCCGCGCGCGCCGGGCGGATCGAGGCCGGGTTGCCGCTGTGGAAGCGGCTGGCCTATGTGGCGATCACGCGCGCCGAAACCCGGCTGCACTGGGTCACGCGCTATGCGCTGGCGCGGCCGACCTCGGAGCTTCGCACCGACGACCTGATCGCCGCACCCGTGCCCCTGAAACTCGAGGCCGAAGACGATGTCGCCTAGCATCCTCATCACCGGGGCAAGCTCCGGCATCGGGCGCGCCTGCGCCGAAGCCTTTCTGGACGCGGGCTGGACCGTTGGCCTGTTCGCGCGCAGAGGTGCCGCGCTCGAGGATATCGCGGGCGACCGCGCGAATGGCGTCGTGCTGCAAGGCGACGTGACCCGGCCCGAGGACGTTGATCGCGCCGTCGCGGGGCTGGTGGAAAAGGCCGGGCGGCTTGACGTGCTCTTCAACAATGCTGGCATCTTCACCCTCGCCGCGCCGATTGACGAGGTGTCGCTGGAGGACTGGCAGCGCGCCGTCGCTGTCAACCTGACCGGCATGTTCCTCGCTGCCCGCGCCGCCTTTGGCCAGATGCGCCGGCAAGCGCCGCAGGGCGGGCGGATCATCAATAACGGCTCGATCTCGGCGCATGCGCCGCGGCCGGGGTCGGTGACATATACCACCACCAAACACGCGATTACCGGGCTGACCAAGACGCTCAGCCTTGACGGGCGCGACTTCGGCATCTCCTGCGGCCAGATCGACATCGGCAACGCGCGCACCGATCTGTTGCAGGGCATCGTCGATCAGGCGGCCGCGGCTGGCGAGACGCCGCCGCCGACGATGGACGTGGCCGACGTGGCGAAGGCGGTGCTGCACATGGCCAGCCTGCCGCCCGAGGCGAACGTTCAGTTCATGACGCTGATGGCGACGAACATGCCCTATATCGGGCGCGGTTGAGCCCCGTCAGTTGCGCAGGATCAGCCGGAAGGCCGCCGAGGCGCCCCAGCCTGCCGCGATGGCGATGAACAGCGACATCAGCCCGTAGAGGAACGCCTGTTCATGCGCGAGGTTGTAGATCCAGCGTTCGAGCCCGACCTTCTGCACGTCGATATAGGTCGTCTCGCTGGCAACGACCGCACCATCGCGGGTCAGGTAGATGCGCGCGGAGTAGATGCCTTCGGTCAGGTTTGCCGGCAGTTGGATGCGGGTGTCGAACAGCGTGTCGCGGTCGACCCGCACGGAACCCTCCTGCATCCGGTAAAGCCCGTTCCGGGTGCGGATCCGGATCACCGCTTCGGCGAATTTCTCGGTATCCAGGCTGCCCTCGGCCTCCGGGACGCTGATCGAGGCGGGGATCGAGATCCGCCGGACGCTGTCGATTTCGGGCGTGATCAGTTCATCGAACGGGCCGGAGGTGGCGATGGCATAGAATGCCGGTGCGGCGCTGACCTCGACCGCGTCGGTGTTGATCCAGATGCCGAAGCGCTTTTCCTTGCGCCGCACGGTGATCGGCTGCGACGGGCCTTCGATCACCACGGTGATGCCAAGGGCCGCGTCCGGCGCGGGTGCGTCGCGCTTGATCGCGCCGAAGATCAGGATTTCCGAGCCGACGAAGGTGGTGGTGATCGCCACGCGATTCTGGCTCAGCCCGGCGACGATGGCCTCCGATTGCGCCGAGGCGGGCAGGGCCATCAGCCAGAGCGCGGCGAGCAGCGTGATGAAGCGTGTCATCCTAATGCCCCCCGACGCCGAGCGAATAGAGTTCCGACGGTTGCAGCAGCAGGTCCAGCCCCAGCTTGAAGCAGACCCCCAGCACCATCAGCGACAGGAGCACGCGCAATTGTTCGGCCTTCAGCTTCAAGCCGATCCGCGCCCCGACCTGCGCCCCGACCACGCCGCCGATCAGCAGCAGCACCGCCAGCGCCACGTCGACGGTATAGTTCGTCGTCGCGTGCATCATCGTGGTGAAGGCGGTGGTCAGGATGATCTGGAACAGCGAGGTTCCGACCACGACCTTGGTCGGCATCCCGAGCAGGTAGATCATCGCCGGCACCATGATGAAGCCACCGCCGACGCCCATGATCGCCGCCAGCACACCGACCAGCACGCCGACCAGGATCGGCGGAATCACCGAGATATAGAGCCCCGAGGTGCGGAACTTCATCTTGAAGGGCAGGTTGTGCACCCAGGTATGCCGGCGCCGGGCGGGTGCCGACGTGGCGTTGCGCGACTTGAGCAGCGCGCGCAGCGATTCGATGAACATCAGCCCGCCGACGATGCCCAGGAAGATGACATAGGCCAGCTTGACCAGCAGGTCGACCTGCCCGATCGCCTTGAGGTAGTTGAACAGCTGGATGCCCAGCGCCGCGCCGATCAACCCGCCGATCTGCAGGACCACGCCCATCTTGATATCGACGGTCTTGCGCCTGAGATGCGCCAGAACCCCCGAGAAGGACGAGGCGACGATCTGGTTGGCCTCGGTCGCCACGGCCACCGCGGGCGGAATGCCGATGAAGAACAGCAGCGGCGTCATCAGAAAGCCGCCGCCAACCCCGAACATGCCCGACAGCACACCGACCATCCCGCCCAGCCCAAGCAGCAGGAACGCGTTCACGGAGACTTCGGCGATTGGCAGGTAGATTTGCATGGGCAGTTAGTGCTGCAAGATGTTGAATATGTCTAGGGGTCAGTTTCGGCGGCGCTGTTCGGTCCCTGCGACAAATCGGAGCGTTCGGGGCAGGGGGCGTCGCATGTCTCATCCTTCCATCACCGAATAAAGCTCGGACGGCTGCACGATCAGTTCGACCGCGATCCTGGCCGAAACCACCAGCACCAGCCCGGCCAGAAGAACCCGCAGTGTATCGGCATTCAGCCGCGTGCCAAGCCTCGTTCCGACCTGCGCGCCGATCACGCCGCCCAGAAGCAGAAACAGCGCCAGCACGAAATCGACCGTCTGGTTTTCGACCGCGTGCATCATCGTGGTGAACCCGGCGAGTATGGTGATCTGGAACAGCGACGTGCCGATCACGGTCTTGGTCGGCATGCTGAGCAGATAGATCATCGCCGGCACCATGATGAAGCCGCCGCCGACGCCCATGATCGCCGACATGACCCCGACGACAACACCGATCACCACCGGCGGGATCACCGAGATGTAAAGCCGCGAGGTGCGGAAGCGGTAGCGCAGCGGCAGGCCCTGAATCCAGCTGTGATGCCTGCGCTTGACGCGGTGCGGCTTGCCCGACATCCGCCGGCGCAGGGCCGAGACCGCCTCGACCATCATCATGGCGCCGATCGTGCCCAGAAGCGCGACATAGCTGACCTTGATGACCAGATCGACCTGGCCCAGCGTCGTCAGCCAGTGAAACACCCTGACCCCCAGAAACGACCCGGCAATGCCGCCGATGAGCAGCACGAAGCCCATGTGAAAATCGACATTGCGCCGCCTGAGATGCGCCAGCAGCCCCGAGAATGACGAGGCCACGATCAGGTTGCCCTGCGTTCCGACCGCGACTGCCGAGGGGATGCCGATCATGAACAGCAGCGGCGTCAGGATGAATCCGCCGCCGACCCCGAACAGCCCCGACATGACGCCGACCCCGAGGCCAAGGCCGAACAGGCCAAGGATCGAGGCGGACATTTCCGCGATGGGAAGGTAGGCATGCATCGGGCGGCCCCTGTGGCGCAGGGCTGCCCTACGCCTGAAGTCCTCGCGGCAAAAGGGGCGGGCCGGGCGGAAATCGCGCGGGCGTCTTCAAGTTTTCGTGAGGAAGCGCCGCAGCACCCGTTCCAGCTTGGCGGCGCCACGCGGCGCCATCGCCTTGGTGTGCTCGTGGCTGATCGCCTCGTCCGACAGCCCCGCCGCCATGTTGGTGATCACCGACACCGCCGCCGCCTTGAGGCCGAGAAAGCGCGCGAGGATCACTTCGGGCACCGTCGACATGCCCACCGCATCCGCCCCGAGGGTGCGGATCGCGCGGATCTCGGCCGGGGTCTCGAAGGACGGGCCGGAATACCAGGCATAGACACCGGGGCGCAGCGCCACGTCCTCGGCAGCGGCGGCTTGCGACAGCGCCGCGCGCATCTCGGGGTCATAGGCGTCCTTCATCGGCACGAAGCGCGCATCCGTCGGCTCGCCGATCAAGGGGTTGAGGCCGGAAAAGTTGATATGGTCCTCGATCAGCATCAACTCGCCCGGCGCAATATCCGCGCGCATCGACCCGGCGGCATTGGTCAGGATCAGCCGATCCGCGCCCAGCGCCCGCAGCACCTCCAGCGGCAGGCGCATCGCATCGGCCCGCCCGGCCTCGTAGTAGTGTTCGCGCGCGCCGAAAATGGCGACGCGCTTGTCCATCAACTGGCCGATCACAAGGTTGGGATTGTGGCCCGAGACCGAGACATGCGGAAACCCCGGCAAGTCGCCATAGGGAATCGCCACGCCCTTGACCGCGTCTGCCAGATGACCAAGGCCCGAGCCAAGGATCAGCCCGATATCGACCGGCGCATCGCCGGCGCGGGCGCGGATGGTGCGGGCGAGGGTGCTGGCTTCGGTCATAGGGGGCGCTCCGGGTTTTCCACGATCCTACAGCGCCCGCCGCCGGTCACGCCAGCCGCTTTGACATCAGGACCGCATCGACATTGCCGACCGCGCGCCGGTAATAGCCGCGCCGCCGCCCGCTCTCGACCCACCCCGCAGCGCGGTAGAGCGCCAACGCGGCAGAGTTGTCGGCGGCAACCTCGAGGAAGGCTTTCGCCGCATCGCGCCTGCGCGCTTCGGCCTCGAACTCCGCCAGCAAGGCCCGCCCGGTCCCGCCGCGCCGCCCCCCGGGGCCGCCGCCGGGGGTGGGCAACTCGGCATGGCCCGCCCCCGCGCGGCCAGTGGCGAAGCCGGTGCCGCGGGTCACGGCAAGGCCGCCCGGCGCGGTGGTCAGCGCCTCGATCTCGCCCGCCGCCCAGGCCCGCCCGCCGGGAAAGGCGCTTGCATAGAGCGCGGCCATCTCGTCAAGCGTCACGGCAGGATCACCGGCGCCGGGGCCTTCGGCGGGGCGGCGTCGGCGCTGCGGATAT
>JBLWUQ010000021.1:0-41224 GCA_048268845.1 Maritimibacter sp.
GTTTCGAACCCGTGGGGGCTTCATCCGCGTTTCCTCCCCAAGCTTGTCGAGGCCAAGGACGGGCTCACGCCCGGCGACATCCATGTCGATGCGGTCGCCCGCTATCTCTACCACATCAAGGGTGACGGGACGGCGATGCGCTTCGGCGTCGCCATCGCCCGCGGCGATCTCTACGAGTGGGGCACCTACACCATTCGCCGCAAGGCCAGGTGGCCAACCTGGACTCCGACACCGAACATGATCCGGCGGGAACCGGAACTCTACGCGCCATATGTCGATGGGCAGGAGGGTGGACCGACCAACCCGTTGGGCGCCAGGGCCTTCTACCTCTACGTCGGCGACCGGGACACCTATCTTCGCATCCACGGCTCACCCCATCCGCGGTCGATCGGCGGGCGAGCCAGTTCAGGCTGCGTTCGGATGGTCATGCCTCATATCATCGGCCTCTATGAGCAGGTCGAAACCGGATCGACGGCGTTTCTCTATCCGCCCGAGGACGCTTTGGCGGCGCAGAGCTGAGCGGGTAACCAAGGCGCGCGGTCCACGGCGACCCGGATTTCTCTCAACCGGCCTCGGAAGGCTGCGAACCCGCCTGTGTGCAGATCGGGTTTCCTTGGGGCGTTCGCAGCGGCAGCAATGTGCTTTCGACAGGTCCATCGTGAAGATACCAGTAGCACCCGTCCTCCGGCGACATGCGGACGGCACCAAGATTCTGATACGGGGCCGCGATCGCGATCACACCTTCGGGGAGTTCCTTGATGAACCCCGTTTCCTCATCGTTTGACGCAACCTCCGCAACGGTGCAACCCGCAAGAAGCACCATCGCCGCAACCAGTCCAAGTCGTTGTAAAATCATATTTTTTCCTGCATAGATGCCTGATCGCGAGATAAACCCGGGACAGTCAAAGCATGTCGACAATCCTCTCCGAGTTGAAGCGTTAATTTCCATCGGCTCCCTGCCCTGCCTGCGTCGGGTTGGGCGGCTGCGGAACGCCTGCACCCCGCGCGGGCTGAAATTCATCACCCGGCACAGCCTGTCGACCGGGAAAGCCCCGCGCTGTTGTTCGACAGACCTGCGCCTTACGGCATTGGGCTCGCGAATGACTGGATGGTCTTTGTTGGGATGTCCCTCGCCTCCTTGTGAATGTGGATCTCGCGACGAAGCCGCTCGTTCTCTCGCCCCACTTCGTGATTCCCGGCGGTCAGCAGATCCGTGTCTCGTTTCGGGTTCAGCCGATAGCTCAACGTCAACTAGCCGATTCCCAAATAGCTGACGCCTCGAAAGCCCGCTGGTCAGCGCGACGCGGACCGCATGCTTGCGAACTTCATCCGTCCCGCCTGTGCCCATGGTTCACCCCCTTTGCCCCTTTGCTGCACATCACGCGCCAGAAGAAGCGGCACCAAACCGCGACCAGCCCGGTTCGGAGTTGCCTTGAGTGTCGAGCACCACCCTCGCGGCTCTCGCGCGTGCCTCAGATGAATGGCGGTTCGCTCTGATGTCTCTTTCCATGGCTCCCGTCCTCGCGTGATTTCGAGCCTGCGGAAAACTCGCAGCGGTTGCAATCGCTGTTGCTGCGCCGGGGAACCTGCCCGTCACTCGTGGCACCACCTGTATCGGTGTTTTGAAAAACAGGTCACCTCCTCGCCAGAGCCGCGGGTTCCAACAACTTTCGCACAACCCGGCCCTCAGGCCTCCAGTTCGGCATCCCAGTAGAGGAAATCCATCCAGCTGTCATGCAGATGGCCCGGCGGGAACTTGCGGCCGAGGTTCATCAACTCCCCGGCGGCAGGCTGGCGCGGCGGTCTGCGCAACTGCATCCCCGATTGGTGCAGGGCGCGCGACCCCTTGCGCAGGTTGCAGCGCGCGCAGGCGGCGACGACGTTCTCCCAGCTTGTCACCCCGCCACGGGCGCGCGGCACCACGTGGTCGAAGGTCAGATCGCCCTTGGCGCCGCAATACTGGCAGCAGAATTCATCGCGCAGGAACAGGTTGAAGCGGGTGAAGGCCACGCGTTTCTGCGGCTTCACGAAGCACTTCAGCACCACCACCGAGGGTATCCTGATCTCCAGCGACGGCGAGCGCACCACCTCGTCATATTCGGCGATGATGTCGACCCGGTCGAGAAACGCCGCCTTGATCGCCTCCTGCCAGGGCCAGAGCGACAGCGGGTAATAGGACAGAGGCCGGTAATCCGCGTTCAGCACCAGCGCCGGATGCGCCCTCGGGTTGGCGTGCTCGCGCACGAAATGAGTTCTGAAGTCGCCGTCCATGTCGCGCAGAGTCCGCTTCGCCCTTGCCAATAATGCAGGGCGGGGACATCCCGCCCCGTCATGGTTTCGCGGCGAACTATATATCGGTCAGACTCGCTGACAACCCCCATCATCTGAGCGGGTCGGACAAATGGTGGCGTATTGCATCACAGTATCGGCACCCCAGAGCGTTCCTGCCATCGGCACCATGCGCCGAGGCTGCGGCACCGCCGCAAACCGTCGGAACACGCGGACAAGAGACTGCCTCAGCCTGCGTTCGGGTCGATCCCCAGCCGTTCGGCCATGAAGGTCAGGGCCACCGACAACCCGTCGGGCGCGATGCCGTGGCCGGTGCCCTCCATGACGTGGCCATAGACGTCGAACCCGGCCGCCTCGAGCGTCTGCCCGGCCTCGCGGAAATGCTCCGGCGGCACCATCTCGTCCTGGTCGCCATGCACCAGCAGCACCGGCGGGCGGCACAGGATACCCTCGGCAAAGTTCTCGGGGTCGAGCACCCGGCCGGAAAACGCGACCAGCCCGGCAATCGCCTCGGCCCGGCGCGGCACCACGTGCAGCGCCATCATCGTCCCCTGCGAAAAGCCGAAAACGATGAGCCTGTCGGGCGTTATGCCTTCCTGTTCAAGCACCTGCCCGATGAAGGCGTCGATATCCTCAGCCGCCGAAACGACGCCCGCCACCATCTCGGCCTCGCTCGAGCCGTCAAGCCATGGGATCGGAAACCACTGATAGCCGAACGGGTTGCCGGCGCATTTCTCCGGCGCGTCGGGCGCGATGAACGTGGTGTCGCGCATATGCGGCCCCAGCGGATCGGCCAGCCCCAGCAGGTCGGCGCCATCAGCCCCGTAGCCGTGCAGAAACAGCACCACCGATTTCGTCTTGCCCGATGCCGCCGGACGGCGTTTGAAAGCCAATTCACGCGTCATGCCCTGATCCCTTCCCTCATGGTCATCACCCGGTAATAAGACCAGAGCAGGCGGGCTGCAACGCCCCGCCAGGGCGACCAATCGTCCGCCATCGCGCGCAGGCGTTTTTCGCCCGGACGCGCGTCAAGGTCGAACAACCCGCGCGCCGCCTCCTGCAGCGCCAGATCGCCCGCTGCGAAGACATCGGCGCGACCCAGCGAGAACATCGCATAGATCTCGGCGGTCCAGCGCCCGACCCCCGGCACCGCGATCAGCGTGGCGATGACCTCCGCGTCCGGCATCCCGCCGAGCGCGCCATAGTCGATCCCCGCGCGCGCCAGCGCCCCGGCATAGCGGATCTTCTGGCGGCTCAACCCGACCGCGCGCAAGTCCTCCTCGCTTGCCGCGGCCACTCTCTCGGCCTCGGTCAACCCTGCCGCCTGCATCCGCCCCCAGATCGCGGCCGCCGAAGCGGTCGAGACCTGCTGGCTGACGATCGCCGACAGAAGCTCGCCGAACCCCTCGGGCTTGCGGCGCAGCGGAAGCGGCCCGGTCAGCGCCAGCGCCTTTTCGAATCGCGCATCCCGCGCCGCCAGCCACTCGGCCCCCTCGGCCACGTCTGCCGGCCCCTCGATGATCCGCCCGATCACAGCAGCCGCTCCAGCCAGTCAAGCGCCGCTCGCACATTTTCAACCTGGTCGCCGGGCGGCGGCACCGGGCGGCGAATCACGGTCACCGGCAACGACATCAGCCGCGCGGCCAGCAGCTTCGCACGCCCCGCCTCGCCGCCCGAATCCTTGACCACGAGCACGTCGACGCCTTCATCCGTGAACAACCGCGCCTCGTCCTCGACCGAGAACGGCGGCCGCCCGACGACGAACCTCCCGCCCGTCAGCGGAAACGCCTCGCGCGGCGGGTCGATCACCCGGCAAAGCACGCGATGGCCCGCGAGATTGGCAAATCCCGCAAGCGACTTGCGCCCGGTGGCCAGAAACACCGTCGCCGATTCGGGCAGATGCAACGCCACCTCCGCCGGGTGGTCGACGAAGGTCCAACGGTCGTCCGCCTCGGGTTGCCAGCCGGGACGGATGAGCCGAAGACAGGGCAGCCCGAGCCGGGAACAAATGGCCTGCGTGCGCTCTGAAATCCGCATGGCAAACGGATGCGTCGCATCAATTACAGCGTGAAAGCCATTGTCATTGATGAATCTTTCCTGCTCCACCTGACCACCGAACCCACCGATCCGCGTCGTCACCTCCAAGGCAAGCGGCACCCGCGTCTCCCCGGCCAGCGAGGCCACGACATCGACGCGCGGATCGCCCGCCAGCGCCGCGCAAAGCCCCCGCGCCTCGGTCGTGCCCGCCAGCACCAGCAGCTTCACGGCCCGGCCCGCGCGACCACCGCGCCCCCCCGGTCGACAATGACCACGTCAAAGCCGATCTCCGACCCGAACCGCGCCCGCACCGTCGCCAGCGCCTGTTCGGCCACCGCCTGCGCCAAGCCCGCGCCGGCGATTTGATAGGCTTCCAGCGCGGTGTTCACACTTGCGATCCGCGCGTCACCCGCCAACACCGCCAGCGCCGCGAAATCGACCTGGCTGCGCCCGGAATGAAGGTCGATCGCCCCCTGCGCCAGTTTCGCGATCTTGCCGATACCGCCGCCAATCGTGACCCGCGCCACCGGGTGCTTCACCAGGTATTTCAGCATCCCGCCGGCAAAATCGCCCATGTCGAGCATCGCATGGTCGGGCAAGCCATAGAGCGCCTGCACCGCACGCTCGCTGGTCGCCCCGGTGCAGCCGGCGACATGCGCCTGCCCGGTCGCGCGCGCCACGTCGATGCCGCGGTGGATCGAGGCGATCCAGGCGGCGCAGGAAAACGGCCGCACCACGCCAGTCGTGCCCAACACCGACAGCCCGCCGACGATACCCAGACGCGGGTTCCAGGTCTTGGCCGCCAGCGCCTCGCCACCCGGAATCGAGATCGTGATCTCGACATCCTCGGGCCGCCCGAAGGACGCCGCGATCTCGGCCACCATCCCGGCCATCATCTGCCGTGGCACCGGGTTGATCGCCGCCTCGCCGGGCGCGATCGGAAGGCCCGGCTTTGTCACCGTGCCGACGCCCTCCCCGGCGCGAAAGCTCACGCCAGCCCCCGCCTCGCGAACCCGCGCGACGATCAGCGCGCCATGCGTGACGTCGGGATCGTCGCCCGCGTCCTTGGTGATGCCGACCTCGGCCCAGCCTTCACCCGCGGCGCGGTGGGCCAGCGCGAATGTCGGTGTCTCGCCCCGCGGCAGGGTGATCGTCACGGTCTCGGGAAAATCCCCGCCCCAAAGCCGCATCAGCGCCGCCTTGACCGCTGCGGTCGCACAGGCGCCAGTGGTCCAGCCCCGGCGCAGCTCGGTCTTGGGTGGGTCGTCCATGGCGTGACTATAGGCCAGCCCTACGCCGCGACAAGACCGGCGCGGTGCTTCGCGCAGCTTCAGCTTGGTGCAAATACTCCCGCCGGAGGCACGCCGCGCGCCAGCGCGGCGTCCCCTGCCTCACGCCGCCGCCTTCACCTGCGCCATGCGGCCAAGCTTGGCTGCCACCAGCAGCCAGGTCCATCCGTGAAAGACCAGATCGAAGATGTCGACGGGCGCGGTCAGCGTGCCTGCGACGAGCATCTTGAGCTTCTCCCAGACATGCGGCTCCGGCATGAACGGCGCCAGCCCCAGGGTTGCGGCAATGATCAGCGTTGTCGAGAGCGGGAGTTTGTCGAGAAAGCGCATGATGACCGGGTTCTTTCGCCTCAGATATATTCAATAACGTGAATATATCTGCATCCACACCGGATGCAACGGTCAGGGTCTCACGTTTTTGGGAAGTGGCGCGGTTGACGGGACTCGAACCCGCGACCCCCGGCGTGACAGGCCGGTACTCTAACCGACTGAGCTACAACCGCGCATGGACTTGCGTCCTGGATCTTGGCAGCGGTGGCGCGGTTGACGGGACTCGAACCCGCGACCCCCGGCGTGACAGGCCGGTACTCTAACCAACTGAGCTACAACCGCCCGCTGCACGACACCATATAGGACGCCGTGACGCCGGGTTCTAGAAGCGCCGCGCCGGGGCGTCAAGGGCTTGTGCGCCCCGGTCGAGATTAATTCGCACCGCGCGAATTCGCGGGCGGTGGCACGACCCGAAGCATCCCGCCCGGAATAGACAGAAACAGCCCCTGTCCGCGCGCCAAACCGAAGGCCAGCGGCCAAGCCGCCGGCTCCACCGGGAGAGACGAATCCAGCCGTCCCGATGGCGACCAACCTGATTCCTGTCCGACTGGCCGTGGCGCGGCAGATCGACCCACGACCTCGGCCCACCCGCCTAAGCTCCTTGTTTTGTTGGCTTTGTGACTGCCGCTTTCACTATTCAAACCGCAATCCGTGCAGATTCGCAACACCCCGGATCGCAGCATTCTTCTTGCGAAACGACAGCTTGCAGCCGGCCCGAGCGGCGCGCCAACTGATCTTTGCATCGTTGCAGTCTATTGCCTGGGGGGGCAATCGTGCTTGATCGAAGAGGCCTGATCCTGGGATCGGGCGCCGCAATCGCGGCCGGGACATTCTTGAAACCGGGGGCGGCCTGGGCCGCCTCGTCGCGCATGATATTGCCGACCGATATCGACGCGGGCGACCTGATCACCGTCACCGCCTCGCCGACGCAGCAGAAATACGTGGCGATGACATTTGACGACGGGCCGCACCCGACCCTTACGCCTGAACTGCTCGACATCCTCAAGGCGCGCGGCATCCGTGCCACCTTCTACGTGATCGGCCGCAACGTCAGCCGCTACCGGGATATCGTCAAGCGCATGGTCGACGAGGGCCACGAGATCGGCAACCACACCTGGGGCCACCCGGTCCTGTCGCAGCTTGGCGCGGCCTCGGTCCTGCGCGAGCTTGACCGCACCGCCGAGGCGGTGTTTCGCGCCGTGCAGCGGTTGCCGGTGACGATGCGCCCGCCCTACGGTGCCTTGACGGCGGACCAGCGCCGGATGGTTCACGACGAACGCGAGATGCCGACGATCCTGTGGTCGGTCGACACCGAGGACTGGCGGCGGCCGGGATCGGCGGTGGTGGCCGACCGGATCGTGGCGCAAAGCCGCCCCGGTGCCATCGTGCTGACCCACGACATCCATTCGCCGACGATCCAGGCGATGCCATCGGCACTGGACCGGCTGATCGAAGACGGCTACCGCTTTGCCACCGTGTCGATGATCCTGGGGCGGCGCGACTGGACCAAGCTGCGCTGGCGGCTGCCGCAGACGGTCGTGGCGAAGAGCTGAGCGGGCGTTCTGGTGGGTGATGAGGGACTCGAACCCCCGACATCTTCGGTGTAAACGAAGCGCTCTACCAACTGAGCTAATCACCCGCCGAAGGCGCTGATAACTGCCGCGGAGCAATCGCGCAAGTCCCGGTGCCGGGGCGCTGGTGGAACCATCCGGCTCACCCGGTCGAAGGCGGCGCGCCGTGATGCCGACACCCCCTCCGCGCGAAGCGGCAGACCTGCCGACACCCCTGGCGCGAACAGGTGGCGCAAACGACGCAATTCCACCCAATTTTCCCGATTTCAGGGGTTTCATTACCGCTGCGAATTTTTGACTATCCCGCCAACACCCTGCAAACGTCAGTGCGTGCGACACGCCCGCGCGTGCAGGTTGGGGCCAGGCGCAGAACTGGAGTGAGCCAAGACCTCGGGAGATCGCCCGGCATCCGGTCACGGCCTTCCCCTCGCGGGCTTGCAGCGAGCGACGTCAGGATCGGAGAGCGGACATGGCCAGGCGGATCGACAGGCGCAACGCGCTGATCTGGATCGGTGGCGGTTTTCTCGTCGTCGTGGTATGGGCGCTGGCGATCGTCGGCGCGATCTGCCTGTGGTCGGGCTTTGGCAAGGCCGACCCGGATACACCCGCCACGGGCAACGCCGAGATGTCTGCCCCGGTCAGCGGCGACTGATCTGTCGCGGTTTCGTGCCGCACCGGACGATGGCGAAAAACCGAAAAACGGGTGAATGGTGGGTGATGAGGGATTTGAACCCCCGACATCTTCGATGTGAACGAAGCGCTCTACCACTGAGCTAATCACCCGGCCCGCGGTGTTTAGCCCTACTCGGCAGCCTCTGCAAGAGGGTCTTTCCCCTCGGGATTGCGCTTTTTCCGCCGCAGTTTCAGCACCACCATGTCGGCCCCGCCAGCGGTTTTCTGGCGCTGCACCTTGACCATGCCAAGCGGTTGCGCCTTGAGGTTCTCGCCCGAGACCAACGCCTCGCCCAGCACCTCGAGCATCGCCTCCATCACCTGCCGCGTGTCGCTGCCCTTGATGCCCGGCGTGCGGGTCTTGAGGCGGGCGAAGAGCTCTTTCTTGGTCACGACCCGTTCGGGCGCGGCATCGGTGGTCGTGACACCCTGCACCGGCGCCTTGGCGGTCGCGGCCTTGGCGGTGGCCGCCGTGTCGGTCGCGGATTTCGCTTTCGTGACCTTCGCGGCGGTCGATTTGCCGGTTCTCGTCCTGGCCGGAGTTGCCGCGCCTGTGCGCGTCGTGCTGCTGGCCGACTTTTTCGTTGCCATTCTGGGGCTGCCTCTTGGTTATTGTCGCGCTTGCGGAAACAATATGCCAGCATCGGGTTGAAATCCAGTAAATGCAACGCCAGCAATCCGAATCCCACGGGCCGCGCGGCGAATTCGACACAGCTTGCGCATCCCGCGCGCCCTGTTGCGTTCGGGCGGCCCTATCACCCACGGCCATGTGGCGAGCCTTTGCGCACGGCACCGGCGCTGCGGGCACGGCGCGGGGTTGGCCAATCTCTGCATGAGACCTATACATCCCTCTCCCAAAGGCGTAGACGCGCGCCCTTATCGGTTGGCAAGGCGGATGCGAGCCGCCAATAGCCCCGGCAACTCAACAAGCGTGGAACGGCTGTGAAGAAGACCTTGGCAGATGCGCTGGAAGCGCGCGGATATACGTCACTGACCGCCGTTCAGGAGGCAGTGACGAACCCGGACATCGTGGGCCAGGACCTGCTGGTTTCGGCGCAGACGGGGTCGGGCAAGACCCTCGGGTTCGGGCTGGCGATTGCGCCGGGGCTGCTTGGGGACGGCGATGTGTTCGAGCGGGCGGATGCCCCATTGGCGCTGGTGATCGCACCGACGCGCGAACTGGCGATGCAGGTCAAGCGCGAACTGGCGTGGCTGTTTGCCAATACCGGGGCCGTTGTCACCTCGACCGTCGGCGGCATGGACATGCGCGACGAACGCCGCGCGCTGGAGCGTGGCGCCCATATCGTCGTGGCAACCCCCGGACGGCTGCGCGACCACATCATGCGCGGCTCGATCGACCTCGGCGCGCTGAAGGCCGTGGTTCTGGACGAAGCCGATGAAATGCTGGATCTGGGCTTTCGCGAGGATCTCGAGTTCATTCTGGAAAACGCACCGGCGGACCGCCAGACCCTGATGTTTTCGGCCACGGTCCCCGCCGCCATCGCCAGGCTCGCCCAGAGCTATCAGAAGGACGCGGTCCGCATTGCCACGACCAGCGGCACCACACAGCACGCCGATATCGACTATCGCGCCTACAGGGTCTCGGCACGCGACGGCGAGAATGCGATCATCAACGTTCTGCGGTTCTATGAGGCCCCGAACGCAATCGTATTCTGCAACACGCGCGCCATGGTCAACCGGCTGACAACGCGCCTGTCCAATCGCGGTTTTTCCGTCGTGGCCTTGTCAGGAGAGCTGTCGCAGGCCGAGCGCACCCATGCCTTGCAGGCGATGCGCGACGGACGCGCGCGGGTGTGCGTCGCCACCGATGTCGCGGCGCGCGGGATCGACCTGCCGAACCTCGATCTGGTGATCCACGCCGAATTGCCGACCAACCAGGACACGCTCCTGCACCGCTCCGGGCGAACCGGCCGGGCCGGTCGCAAGGGCGTGAGCGCCCTGATCGTGCCGCCCGCCGCCCGCAAGAAGGCCGAGCGGCTGCTTGGCTGGGCGAAACTGACGGCGGAATGGTCCGAGGCGCCCTCGGCCGAAGCGGTCTCGGCCAGGGACGAGGAGCGCATGCTTGCCAGTCCCGACTGGCATGAGCCAGCCGAGGAATCCGACCGCGGCACGGTGGCGAAGCTTACCGAGACCTTCACCGCCGAACAGATCGCCACCGCCTATCTCAGGCTCTACCGCGAGCGTCATTCCGCCCCCGAAGACCTGTCCGATGCGAACGAGGCGCCCAAACCGCGTGCCCCGTTCGGCCCGAGTGTCTGGTTCTCACTGGCAGGCGGCGCGGCGGTGGGCGCCGAACCAAGGCGCGTCCTGCCGATGCTCTGCAAGATGGGAAACGTCTCGCGCGACGACATCGGCGCGATCCGGATCCAACAGGACGCCTCGCTGATCGAACTGCGCGAAGGCGCTGTCGCGGGCTTCCTCGCGGCAATCGGCCCGGCGATGACGCTGGAAGGCGGCGCCGCGCTGACACGTCTCGACTCGCCTCCGAGTTTCGACCGTGCGCCGCGGCCCGAAAGGCCCGCCCGCCCGAAGGAGCACGCACCGCGACCCGACAAGCCCGCCACCGCGACGGAGCGCGCGCCGCGCGCCGACAAGCCCTTCACACCCGGGGAGCGCGCGCCGCGACCGGCCGAGCCGCCCATCCCGGCCCCCGCGCCGAAGGTCAGGGCCAGGACGCCCGGAACGACAACGCCGATCGACTGGAACGATGCCTCCGAACCGCGGGTGAAAAGACCCAAGAGCGGCACGAAACCGGCTCACAAGGCCAAGCCGCGGCAGGCCCAGGCCAAGCCCGGCGCGGCGGGGGATGGCGAAGTCTGGAAGCCGCACAAGCCCGGCGCGGCAAAGCCGAAACGCGCCGGCAGCCCGGAAGGCCGCCCCAAAGGGCCAAAACCGCCAGCGGGAAAACCCTCGAGCAAGAAAAACCGTGCGCGCCTGTCGGTGGCCGGCAAACCCGCCGGATCAGCCCCCTCACCCCGCAAGCCCCGAAAGCCGCAAGGCTAGCGCGTTCCGGCCGATCCGGGTTTGTGCTGGTGTGCCGCCTCGGCCCTGACGGAGCGGCCGCTTGGGCCACGTCGGCCTTGTGCCGCGAGCATGGCTTGGGCACTGTGACGCTCTACAGGCTCAACGCCCGGTATGGCGTTTTCCCGAGACAAGCATCTCACGCGGACTGAGCCAGAGACGCGAACGCCGAGGCGCTGGCGCGCGCATTTCGCCTACCCGATGTCGCCGCTTGGTGATCGTTCAAGGTTCCGCTAGGCTGTGAACCGACTCGAAAGGCGCGCCGCAGGTTCAGACACCCTCGGTCCCGCACTCGGGTTCGACACGAAGAACGAAACACCCTGGGGGGGATGGAATGAAACGGATTTTGACTGCGACCGCCCTCGCGGCGCTTTCTGCGAACGCGATGACGACGCCGGTTCTGGCCGAAAGCGCGACGCCGCCGAAGATGAACGAGGTCTTCATCATGCAGGATACCGCCACCAGCCTGAACGACCAGGCACTGGCGCCGATCCTGTTTATCGCCTTCGTGCTGGCCGCCATGACCGTCGTCACGAGCGGACCTGCCAGTGTAGCAGTCATTTCGGACACGCGCCTCAAGACCGATGTCACCCGCGTCGGCACGGCGGATAACGGGCTGCCGCTCTACCACTTCCGCTATCTCGGGCAATCGCAGGTCTGGGAAGGGGTGATGGCACAGGACGTGCTGACCCACACGCCGCAGGCGGTTTCCGAACTGGGTGGCTACTACATGGTCGATTACGGGAAGCTGGGATTGGAGATGCGCCCGGTCAACTGATCCGGCCCTGCACATGAAAAAGGCGCGCCACGAGGGCGCGCCTTTTTTTTCGGGCTGGCGGTGGCTCAGTGCGCCACCTGCCCCGCCGTTTCGCCCCCGGACTTCAGCGCCGCGGCGGCGGCCTCTTCGGCGGCCTCGTCCCATTCGACCGGCTCGGGCTTGCGCACCAGCGCATGTTCGAGCACGTCGCGGACGTTGTTGACCGGGATCAGCGTCAGCCCCTCTTTCACGTTGTCGGGGATCTCGGCCAGATCCTTGACGTTCTCCTCGGGGATCATCACCGTCTTGATGCCGCCCCTGAGCGCCGCCAGCAGTTTCTCCTTGAGACCGCCGATTGCCAGAACATTGCCGCGCAGGGTGACTTCGCCGGTCATGGCGATGTCCTTGCGCACCGGGATCTGGGTCAGGACCGAGACGATGGAGGTCACCATCGCCACCCCGGCCGACGGCCCGTCCTTGGGCGTGGCGCCTTCGGGCACGTGAACGTGGATGTCCCACTTCTCGAACTGCGGCGGTTTCACCCCGATGTCGGGCGCGATCGAGCGCACGAAACTCGCCGCCGCCTCGATCGATTCCTTCATCACGTCGCCCAGCTTGCCGGTGGTCTTCATCCGGCCCTTTCCGGGCAGCCGCAGCGCCTCGATCGACAAAAGATCACCACCGACGCTGGTCCAGGCCAGTCCGGTCACGACGCCGATCTGGTCTTCCTTCTCGGCCAGCCCATAGCGGAACTTGCGCACGCCAAGATAGTCCTCGAGCACTTCGGGCGTGACCTTGACGACCTTGGTGTCGGTCCGGATGATCTGCGTCACCGCCTTGCGCGCGGTCTTGGCGATCTCGCGCTCAAGGTTCCGCACCCCGGCCTCGCGGGTGTAGTAGCGGATGATGTCGGTCAGCGCCTCGTCGGTCAGCTCGTATTCACCCTTTTTCAGGCCATGCGCCTTCACCTGCTTTTCGATCAGGTGCTGACGGGCGATCTCGCGCTTCTCGTCCTCGGTGTAGCCGGCAAGCGGGATGATCTCCATCCGGTCCAGAAGCGGCGACGGCATGTTGTAGCTGTTCGCCGTGGTCAGGAACATCACGTTCGACAGGTCGTATTCCACCTCGAGATAGTGGTCGATGAAGGTCGAGTTCTGTTCCGGGTCCAGCACCTCAAGCATGGCCGACGCAGGGTCGCCACGGAAATCGTGCCCCATCTTGTCGATTTCATCGAGCAGGATCAGCGGATTGGTGGTTTTCGCCTTTTTCAACGCCTGGATGATCTTGCCCGGCATCGAGCCGATATAGGTGCGCCGGTGGCCCCGGATCTCGCTTTCGTCACGCACGCCGCCAAGGCTGATGCGGATGAACTCGCGCCCGGTGGCGCGGGCCACCGATTTGCCAAGGCTGGTCTTGCCCACGCCCGGCGGGCCGACGAGGCACAGGATCGGCCCCTTCAGCTTTTTCGAGCGCTGCTGCACCGCGAGGTATTCGACGATGCGTTCCTTGACCTTCTCGAGTCCGTAATGGTCGTCGTCGAGCACCTTCTGGGCGTTGTTGAGGTCCTTCTTGACGCGCGACTTGGTGCCCCACGGGATCGACAGCATCCAGTCGAGGTAGTTGCGCACCACGGTGGCTTCCGCCGACATCGGGCTCATGTTCTTGAGCTTCTTGACCTCGGCCTCGGCCTTCTCGCGCGCCTCTTTCGACAGCTGCGTCTCGGCGATGCGCTTTTCCAGCTCGGCGACTTCGTTCTGGCCTTCGCCATCGTCGCCCAGCTCGCGCTGGATCGCCTTCATCTGTTCGTTGAGGTAATATTCGCGCTGGGTCCGCTCCATCTGCGACTTGACGCGGGTCTTGATCTTCTTCTCGACCTGAAGCACCGACATCTCGCCCTGCATCAGGCCATAGATCTTCTCAAGCCGCGCGTCGACCGCGAGGGTTTCCAGAAGCGCCTGCTTCTCGCCGACATCGACGCCCAGATGACCGGCCACGAGGTCGGCCAGCTTGGCGGGCTCGGTCGTGTCGGACACCGCCGCCAGCGCCTCTTCGGGGATGTTCTTCTTGACCTTGGCGTAGCGCTCGAACTCCTCGTCGACCGTGCGCGTCAGCGCAGCCACGGTGTCGGCGTCGCCCAGCGTTTCGGGCAGCACTTCGGCCTTGGCCTCGAAATAGAAGGGGTTTTCGATGAATTCGTGGATCTTCACACGTGCCTGCCCCTCGACCAGCACCTTCACGGTACCATCGGGCAGCTTGAGCAGTTGAAGAACATTGGCCAGAACGCCGACCCGATAGATGCCATCGACCTCGGGGTCGTCGACCGAGGGGTCGATCTGGCTGGCCAGCAGGATCTGCTTGTCGTCCGCCATCACTTCTTCAAGCGCACGCACGCTTTTCTCGCGCCCGACGAAAAGCGGCACGATCATGTGCGGAAACACCACGATGTCGCGCAGCGGCAGCACCGGGTGGGTATGGATCTGTTGCTCGGTCATCTTTTTTTCCTTGTCTGGCAAGACGGTCTGGCCCCGGCTTCGGCAGCTCTGCCCGTCTCCTGTTCGCGGTTGTTAATAAGTTGGGGGCGCTTTGCCCGGTTTCAACCACGGCCGGTGTCGTTGATGTCATTCTGCCCGCGCGGACGTGGCACGGCAAGGGTGGCGCAAGCGGAAATCGATCAATTTGACGAAATCCTGTGGACACATGCGCGGTGGTCTACCGGATGTGGCGGGTGGGCGCGGGCGTGTTCAGACCGGCTCGATGTCGCCCTCGGCGCGCCGGGCATGGAAATCGGCCTCGAAGCGCACGAACTCGCCCGCCGCGATCGCCGCGCGCATCCCGGCCATCAGCTCCTGATAATAATGCAGGTTGTGCCAGGTCAGCAGCATCGACGAGATGATCTCGCCCGCCCGGAACACGTGGTGCAGATAGGCGCGGGAATAGCCCCTGCAGGCCGGGCAGGTGCAGGCCTCGTCCAGCGGGCGCGGGTCGTCGGCGTGGCGCGCGTTCTTGATGTTGACGACACCCCGGCGGGTGAACGCCTGCCCGGTCCGCCCCGAACGCGACGGCAGAACGCAATCCATCATGTCGACGCCGCGCTTGACCGCGCCCACGATGTCGTCGGGCTTGCCCACGCCCATCAGATAGCGCGGCTTGTCCTCGGGCAGCATCCCGGGCGCGTAATCGAGCACGCCGAACATCGCCTCCTGCCCCTCGCCCACCGCCAGCCCGCCGATGGCATAGCCGTCAAAGCCGATGGCACGCAGCGCCTCGGCGCTTTCGCCGCGCAAATCCTCGGTGACGCCGCCCTGCTGGATGCCGAACAGCGCATGCCCCGGCCGGTCGCCAAACGCCTCGCGCGAGCGCGCGGCCCAGCGCATCGAGAGGCGCATCGACTCGGCCACCCGTGCCTCGTCGGCGGGCAGCGCCGGGCATTCGTCGAAACACATCACGATGTCGGAGCCCAGAAGCCGCTGGATTTCCATCGAGGTTTCCGGGCTGAGCATGTGGCTCGAACCATCGACATGCGAGCGGAACGAGACGCCGGTCTCGGACAGCTTGCGCAATTCCGCGAGGCTCATCACCTGGAACCCGCCCGAGTCGGTCAGGATCGGCCGGTCCCAGTTCATGAAACGGTGCAGGCCGCCCAGCCGGTCGATCCGCTTGGCGCCGGGGCGCAGCATCAGGTGATAGGTGTTGCCCAGCAGGATATCGGCACCGGTGGCCGCGACGCTTTCGGGCAGCATCGCCTTGACCGTGGCGGCGGTGCCAACCGGCATGAAGGCCGGGGTGCGAATGTCGCCGCGCGGGGTCGAGATCACGCCCGCGCGCGCGCCGGCGTCGGTGGCGTTCAGTCTGAACTGGAATGTCGCGCTCATCTCGTGTCTTTCCGCTCTGGCTTACCGGGTTATCGCGCGACGGCGCGCGCGGCACAAGCAACAGCACAACCGAACCGCGCTCAGCGCCGCTCCAGCACCAGTGCGGCGGTGCCGTCCGGATCGGCGATCCGGCGCACCGGAAAGCGCGCCGCAAAGCGCCGCGCCGCCGCCGTTATCGCCAGAAGCGGCGCGTCGCCGTCGGCGGGCAGGACGCGCGCAAAGCGCCAGTCGTCGTCCGGCGCGACACCCCGACGCATCTCGACAAGCCCGGCGAATACCAGTTCGGTGTCGAGCGTGGCGACCCGGTCCACCTCCGGCGTCTCGCCCCAGTCGGTCGTCATTGCCGCCAGGATCGGTTGCGGCCCGGCACAGCAGGAGGGGTCAGGCGGGACATAGGGCTCGACCCCCGGCGGTCTGAGCTCCGGTATGCCGATCATCCCGGCATGGACCGGAACCTCGCGACGAAAATGCGGCGCAGCCTCGCGCATCACCCCGGCAGCGTTAAGCAGATAGGCGGCAAGCGAGATGCAGCCGCCGCCCTCGAACCGGCCCGGATCGAGCAACATGCCGTAGCGGGTCTGCGGCTGGTTCGGGTGGGTCACGAACCGGGTCAGCGCGGAACGCAGGTTCTCGCAGTCGCGCCGCCCGACCTCGATCGCCGTCACCACACCACCGCCGGACCCCAGCCCCTCCATATGGGCGCGGCGATGCCCGCCCTCGGGGTAGAGCGAGCCGTCGGTGAAGACCGAGAAGAACGGCGCGAACCCCCAGCCCTGCGCCACCATCGTCAACCCGGTATCGCCCGAGCCGCCGGTCATCGAGACCATGCCCTGCTGGCGACCGCATTGCCAGCCGACGATGGCATGGCCGATCTTGGTGTCGCTCTGCAACTCGGCGGTCGGGTCGGTCATCCCGCGCACCAGCGAGGCGCGCGCGGAATTCGCATCGCGCAGGTCGAACGGATACTTGGTCGGGACGAAGGCGATGATGACGTAATCGCGCCCGCGCGGCAGTGCGATCTGCTTGAGATAGTCCGGCCAATCAGCCGCCTCATAAGGGGCCAGCACATCGGTGCGGCCGGGATCGACCACAGGCAGCGTTTCCACCGCGTTCGACGAACACGCCGCAAGCGCAGCAAGTCCCGCCGCGGCGCACCAGTTCAGAAACCCCGCCCGACTCACCCGTTGCCCTCATGCCCTTCACATCAAGGCCATAGAGCAAGAGCTTGCCAGCGATCAAGAATTCATCGCCCGCGCCGGTCAGGCTGCGACGATCTGATCCAGCTTGGCGGCGCAGATGAAATCGTTCTCGCTCAGCCCGCCGATCGCGTGGGTGGTGAAGGTCACCTCGCAATAGCCCCAGCCAAAGGCGACGTCGGGGTGATGCCCCTCCTTGTCGCCGATATAGGCGGCCGCGTTGGCGGTATAGACGGGTTTGGCGAATCCCTTGACCTCGATCCGGCGGACCAGCTTGACGCCATCGGTCGCCCAGTCGGGGTGAAGCTCGGTCTTCAGCACGGCCACCTCGGCCTCGGTCAGGGGCGGCACGCCGCCTTCGCAGGGCACGCAATGCTTGTCGGTCAGGCTGCAGGTCGTGTTCATCTCGGCACCTCCGGGCCCGAGACTATCTGCACGGCATCGGTTGGGAAAGCCCGGTTGGCACAAATTGACACGGGTTCGGCTCGGGTCTGGACCTCGGAAAAATTAATCCCTATATGTTCGGTCAGGATTGCAGGAACAGCGCGATGAACAGCCAGACACCCGACATCGAGGGCGCACCGCTCATCAAACCCTCGACAACCGACCACCCGCTCTACCCGTTGATCGTGGAGGCTTGCCGCTCGGTCTATGACCCGGAGATTCCGGTGAACATCTATGACCTCGGGCTTGTCTACACGATCGAGATCTCGGACGCGGGCGAAGTCGACATCCAGATGACGCTGACCGCGCCGGGTTGCCCGGTGGCGGGCGAAATGCCCGGCTGGATCAGCGATGCGGTCGGACCGATCGACGGCGTGCAGTCGGTCAACGTGGACCTGACGTGGGATCCGCCCTGGGGCATGGACATGATGTCGGACGAAGCCCGGCTCGAGCTTGGCTTCATGTGACCGGCCGGCGCGCGGCCATGCTGCGCGCCCCTTGAGCGGCACGCCCTGACGCCCTAGGTTGTAGGGGCGAACAAGGAGACCTGAAATGTTTTCGATCCCCGGAAAACAAGCGGTTGCGATGACTGACGTCGCGGCCAGGCAGATTGCCAAGCTCATGCAGAAAGACGGCCATCAGGGCCTGCGCATCGGCCTCAAGAAGGGCGGCTGCGCGGGGATGGAATACACCATGGAATATGTCGACAAGGTCGATCCGCTGGACGAGATCGTCGAGCAGGACGGCGCGCGGGTGATGATCGCGCCGATGGCGCAGATGTACCTGTTCGGCACCGAGATCGACTATGAGGTCAGCCTGCTCGAATCGGGTTTCCGCTTCCGTAACCCCAACGTCTCCGAAGCCTGCGGCTGCGGCGAATCGATCAAGTTCGACGAGAGCGTCGGCCAGGACGGGTGAGCGTCACCGACGCCGACATCGCCTTTGTCCACGAGCTGTTCGAGGCTCTGGGCGGCATCACGCACCGCAAGATGATGGGCGGGTTGTCGATCTACTGCGACGGGCAGATCTTCGCCATTCTGTCCTCCTCCGGCCAGCTCTACCTCAAAGCCTCGGGTGACTTCGCGGGCGCGGTGGCGGCGGCGGGCTCGGTGAAGTTCGAGATGGAGGATGGCCGGGGCATGAACTACTGGACCCTGCCCGACGCCGCCCTCGACGATGCAGCCCTTGCCTGCGACTGGGCAAGACGCGCCATCGCGGCGCTGTAGGCGGCCGTTTCGCCGCAGCGCAAGTGGTTTGCGCCCCACGCCTTTTTCGCTAGTCTCGGCCCGAACTCAATACGGGAGAGGCACATGCGGCGCGGATTGGCGGCAGGCAACTGGAAGATGAACGGCACCGGCGCATCGCTCGCCGAAATCGAGGCGCTGAAGGCGGCGCATCCCGACCCTTCGGTCGACATCCTGATCTGCCCGCCGGCGACGCTGCTCGACCGGCTGTCGGCCACGGTCGCGGGCAGCCGCATCGCCGCCGGCGGGCAGGATTGCCATGCTGCGGCGGCGGGCGCGCATACCGGCGACATTTCCGCCGAGATGCTTGTTGACGCGGGGGCCAGCCACGTGATCGTCGGCCACAGCGAGCGCCGCGCCGACCACCATGAGAGCGACGCGGTGGTGCGCGCCAAGGCCGAGGCGGCCCTGGGCGCGGGGCTTGTCGCGGTGATCTGCCTGGGCGAGTCGCTCACCGAGCGCGAGGCCGGGCGCACGCTCGACGTGATCGGCGCGCAACTGGCGGGCTCGTTGCCCGACGGGTTGACCGGGGCCAATGCCGTCATCGCCTACGAGCCGATCTGGGCGATCGGCACCGGCAAGGTGCCAACAATCGACCAGATCACCGAGGTGCATGATTTCATCCGCGAAGCCCTCACCGCCCGGTTCGGGGGCGAAGGCGACAAGATCCGCATCCTCTATGGCGGATCGGTCAAGCCCACGAACGCCGCCGAGATCTTTGCGGTCGCCAATGTCGATGGTGCGCTGGTCGGCGGCGCGAGTCTGAAGGCCGCCGATTTCTCGCCGATCATCGCGGCGCTGGAGGGGGCCTGAGCCTTCGGCGTGGGGGCTCCGCCCCCAACGTTCAGTTTGCGCTGCAAACTGAACGCCCCCGGAGTGTATGAGCCAAGATGAAGGAACGGGGATGAATCACGACGAGTTGGCGGGTTGGTCCAGGCGTGCGGCCGATTGGGCGCGGGAGTATCACGCCGGGCTGCGCGATCGGCCAGTGCGGCCCGACATCGCACCCGGCGACTTTCGCAAGTCGATCGAGGCGCCGGTGCCGGAACATCCCGAGCCGGTCGAGGCGATCTTCGACGATTTCGCCCGGTTGGTGCCGGATGCGATGACCCATTGGCAGCATCCGCGATTTTTCGGCTATTTCCCGGCCAATGCCGCCCCGGTGTCGATGCTGGCCGAGCAACTGGCCAACGCGATGGCCGGACAGGCGATGCTGTGGCAGACGGCACCGGCGGCGAACGAGATGGAAGCGCTGGTGGTTGACTGGCTGCGTGACGCACTTGGCCTGCCTGAGGCTTTCACCGGCACGATCCACGACAGCGCCACCACCGCGACGTTTTCGGCGGTGTTGACGATGCGCGAGCTGGCGCTGGGCCATGAGGGGTTGCGGGCGGGCCTGTCGGGGCAGCCGCGCCTGCGCCTCTATGCGTCGGCGGAGACACATTCCTCGGTCGACAAGGCGGCGCGGCTGTCGGGGATCGGGCAGGACAATCTGGTCAAGGTGAAGGCGCGCGCGCATGATCCGCTGTTCTCGATGGACCCCGACGCGCTCGGCGAAGCGATCCGCGCCGACATCGCCGCTGGCTTGCGGCCGGCGGGGGTGATTCTCGCCACTGGCGGCACCTCGGTCGGGGCCTGTGACGACCTCGCCGCGTGTATCGCGGTGGCCAAGGCGCATGGGTTGCCCACCCATGTCGATGCCGCCTGGGCAGGCTCGGCGATGATCTGCGGCGAGTTCCGGCCGCTCTGGGCGGGCATCGAGGGCGCCGACAGCATCGTCTTCAACCCGCACAAGTGGCTGGGCGCGCAGTTTGACTGCTCGGTCCAGTTCTTGCGCGATCCGGCGCCGCAGATCGCCACGATGGGGTTGCGCCCGGATTATCTGAAGACGCAAGGCGCCGATGAGGTGGTCAACTACAACGAATGGACCCTGCCGCTGGGGCGGCGGTTTCGCGCGCTGAAGCTGTGGTTCCTGCTGCGTGCCGAGGGGCTGAGCGGGTTGCGCGCGCATCCGCAACCACGTCGCCTGGGCGCATGAGGTGCAGGGCGCGCTGGCCGCCCTGCCCGGCGTGACCATCGTGACCGGGCCGATCCTGTCGCTGTTCACCTTCCGGCTGGACGATGACGCCGCCACCGCCGACCTGCTTGAACGGATCAACCGCGACGGGCGCATCTATCTGACCCAGACCAGCCGCGAGGGTCGGTTTCTGATCCGGGTGCAGGTCGGGCAATTTGACTGCACGCGCGACGATGTCATGATGATCGCGTCGGTCGTCAACGAGTTGATGGGAGCTCAACCATGAAACGCCTGTTTGCCCTGCTGTTCGTCCTCTGGCCCGCCTTTGCCGCTGCGCAAAGCTGGCCTGTCTATGAAAACATCTATGTCAACGACTACGCGAACGTCATCGAGGAAGGCGCCGAACAGCGCATCACCGCCCAGTTGAAGGCGCTGCGCGAGCAAACCGGGGTCGAGGCGACGGTTCTGACGATCTATACCCGCTGGGGGTTTGAAAGCACCGGCAGCCTTGAGGCCTTCGCGACCGGGCTGTTCAACAACTGGGGCATCGGTAATGCCGAGCGCAACGACGGCATCCTGATCCTGGTGGTGTCGGAGGACCGCGAGATGCGGATCGAGCTTGGCTCGGGCTATGGCAGCGGTTTCAACCGGGAAGCCCAGGACATCATCGACCGGGTGTTCCTGCCCGAGTTCCGCGAGGGCGATTTCTCGAACGGGATCGAGAATGGCACCGATGCGGTGATCGCGCGGATCGCACAGGTGCAGGCCGCGGGCGGGGAGCCGGCGGCGGATTCCGGTGGCGGCTCCGGCGGCGGCGGGTGGCTCTTTGGCGCGATCGCGGCGATTTTTGGCGGGGTGATCGCGCTGGCGGTATTCGGCCGGCGGGTCCGTGACCGGTTCGCGCGCTGCCCGTCCTGCGGCCGGCGCGGCATCCATACGGTGAAGAACGTGCTGGAAAAGGCGACCAGCACATCGACCGGCGAGGGCGAGCGCGACGTGACCTGTTCGCATTGCGGCTATCACGACGTCGTGCGCTACACGATCCCGATGGTGACGCGCTCGTCGTCGTCCTCGGGCGGGTCGTTCGGCGGCGGGTCATCCTCGGGCGGAGGTGCATCCGGGCGCTGGTGAATCGGCGGCGTTCTGCCGGTGCGGCAAGTGGGCGTTACGTCACCCGAACATCCGGGCGCGCGCGGCGTTAAGATGATCGCAAGACTGGCCCCATAGGATCGACCGCATGACGCTGCCCACGCTAACCCGACTGCCACATTCGCTGGCCGAACACATTGCCGACGGCGTGATGCATGCGCTGGGGGTGGTGGCCGCTCTGGCGGGCACGATCGCGCTGCTAACATGGGCCGCGATGTCGGTGCCGGGCGACCGGATCGTACCCCTGGTGTTCTACTGCATCGGCATGATGCTGTCGTTCGGCTTGTCGGCGGCCTACAACATGACGCTGCACGCCCGCGCGCGCGCGATCCTGCAGCGCTTTGACCATGCCGCGATCTACCTGATGATTGCGGGCACCTACACGCCGATGGCGCTGATCGGCATCGGCGGCGGGCGCGGCCTCGCTCTGGCGGCGGCGGCCTGGGGCATCGCGCTGATCGGCGTGGTGCTGAAGCTCGCGTTTTTCCACCGCTGGCAGGCGTTGGGGTTCGTGCTTTACCTCGCGCAGGGCTGGCTCGGGGTGGTCGCCGCCTGGCCGCTGATCCAGTCGCTACCGGTCACGACTTTGGTGCTGATCGTCGTCGGCGGGCTGATCTTCACGCTCGGCACGATCTTCCATCACCGCGACCATTGGCCGTTTTCGCGTGCGATCTGGCATGGTCATGTGCTGGCGGCCTCGGCCACGCATTACGTTGCAGTGATCATGGTGGCGGGGCTGACCTGAGGCGGAGCGCACCGGCGCAAGCGTCGAAAAGATGAGTATTTGAGCCAGGATGAAGGCTCAGGCCTCGGCTTTTTCCATCAGCGCAAGCCAGTCTTCCTCGGCGGCGGCGAGGGCTTTCTGCCTCTCGACAAGCGCGTCGGTGGCTTTCGTGAATTTCGCAGGCTCGCGCGTGAACAATGCCGGGTCCGACAGCAGCCCCTCGAGTTTCGCGATCTCGTCGGTCAGCCGGTCGATCTCACCCGGCAACGATTCGAGCCGGTGTTTCTCGGTGAAGCTGAGGCCGGATTGCGAGGCTTTGCCCGACCGGGGCCTGTCCGGGGTGGCGGCGGGTTTGGGTGCCGCCGTCTCGTCAGGAGTGTCGCCGGTGCTGCGCTGTGCCATGTAGTCCGACCAGCCACCGGCATAGATCGTCGCGCGCCCGTCACCCTCCATCGCGATGGTGGTGGCGGCGACGCGGTCGAGGAAGTCGCGGTCGTGGCTGACCAGGAGCACGGTGCCGTCGTAATCCGCCAGCAATTCCTGCAGCAGGTCGAGCGTTTCGACGTCGAGATCGTTGGTCGGTTCGTCCAGCACCAGAAGGTTCGAGGATTTGGCCATGATCTTGGCAAGGATCAGCCGCGCCTTTTCGCCGCCCGACAGCGCGCGCACGGGAGCACGGGCCTGGGCCTCGTCGAACAGGAACTCCTTGAGGTAGCCCACGACATGCTTGGGCGTGCCGCGCACCATGATCTGGTCGGCCTTGTCCGAGACGCGCAGATCCCTGTCGCCGACAAGGTTTTCCCACAGCGAGGCGTCCTCGACCAGCGACGCGCGGTTCTGGTCGAACACCGCGATCTCGAGCCCGGTGCCGAGCTTGACGCTGCCCTCATCCGGCGCAAGCTCGCCGGTCAGCAGGCGCAACAGGGTGGTCTTGCCCGCCCCGTTCGGCCCGACCAGCGCCACCCGGTCGCCGCGGTTGATCATCACCGAGAAGTCGCGCAGGATTTCGCGCCCGCCGAGGGTTTTCGAGATGCCGCGCGCCTCGATCACCCGTTTGCCGGATTTCGGGCCGGCCTCCAGCGCCATCGCGGCCGCACCCTGCCGTCGGATCTGCGCCGCCCGGCCCTCGCGCATCTCCTCGAGCGCGCGCACCCGGCCCTGATTGCGGGTGCGCCGGGCCGAGATACCCTCGACCGCCCAGCGCGCCTCGGACTTGATCTTGCGGTCGAGCTTGTGGCGCGCCATGTCCTCGTCGGCCCAGATCTTGTCGCGCCAGGCCTCGAAATCGGCGAATCCACGCTCTTGCCGGCGCACCTCGCCGCGGTCGATCCACAGCGTCGCGCGGGTCAGCGCCCGCAGGAAGGCGCGGTCGTGCGAGATGATGACGAAGGCCGCCCGGCTGGTGCCAAGCTCGGCCTCGAGCCAGGCGATCGCCTCGATGTCGAGGTGGTTGGTCGGCTCATCGAGCAGCATCAGGTCGGGCGATTCGGCCAGCAGTTTCGCCAGCGCCGCGCGCCGCCGCTCGCCGCCAGAGGCCGTGGCACAGGGCGTCGTGGGGTCGAATTTCAGCCCCTCGGCGGCGCGCGCGACGCGGTAATCCTCGCCATGGTCGAGCCCGCTGGTGGCGAAATCGCCCAGCGTGGCAAAGCCCGACAGGTCCGGGTGCTGCTCCATGTAGCCGGTCGAGATGCCCGAGGGCAGCACGCGGGTGCCGTGGTCAGGCTCGACCAGCCCCGCCATGACCTTCATCAGCGTCGACTTGCCCGAACCGTTGCGCCCGACCAGCGCCACCCGGTCGCCGGGTTGCACCACGAGGTCAAGCCCGGAGAACACAGGGTCGCCGCCGAAAGTCAGCGAAATGCCGGTCAGTTGAAGAAGCGGTGCGCGTGCCATGGGGGGGAGGTATCCGGGCGCCGCGGCGGCGTCAACTCGGCTGCGCCACGGCGCGCATAAGCTTCTTGCGCGCCTCGGGCACCGCGCCGACGTCGAGGCCGGTAAAGACGTGCAGCGTGCCGAGGTCGCGGTCGATCACCGCATGGTCCGAGACCCAGCCGCCCAGCATCAGATAGCTGCGCAGAAGCGGCGGCATCCCCCGCAACGCGCGCGCCGGATCGGGCTCATCCACAGGGTTTTCGGCCAGATCGAAGACCGCCGGAGCCTTGACGCCGGGACGCCAGTGCGCTGGCGCGAGGTGGCGGTCGCGCAGGAATGCCAGCGCGTCGAGATAGGGGGCGGGGTCGGTGCCGTGAAACGATGAGCAGCCGAACAGCAGCGTCGTTCCGGAGCGATCGACGAAGCTCGCAAGCGCGCCCCAGGCAAGGCGCAGGATGTCGGGGTCATGCGTCTCGGGGGTCATGCAGAAGCGGCCGATCTCGGCCATCGGTCCGGCATGGGTCGCAAGCCGCGTGAGGTCGTAGAACTGGGCGGAATAGCTCTGGCCGATCCCGCTGCCGGAGGCGAAGGGCAGGATGCGAAAACAGCAGGCCAGATCGCCGGTGTCGCGGTCCTCGATCAGCATGTGGCGGCAGGCCGCATCAAAGCTGTCGGCGTCGGCCCCGGCGTCCTGGCCGGGGCGGAAAACCCGTGCGCGCAGGGCCTGTGCGGCGCGGATACCGGCTGCGTCATCGGCCAGCCGCGCGGCATAGCGGCCCTTTTCGATCAACGCCTTGTGAGACAAAGGACCCTCGGGGTTGTTGGCGCGGCGCTGCACCGTGAATAGATATGAAACCGCAGTCGGGCAAAGGCAAGCCCGCAGCCAACGGCAAGGAGGCCCACATGAACGACACCAAAACGCCCGTCAACAAGACCGATGCCGAGTGGCGCGCGCAGTTGTCGGACCTCGCCTACGAGGTCACGCGCAACCACGGCACCGAACGCGCGTTCACCCATGACGACTTTCCCGAGGTGCCGGGCGGCTTTACCTGCACCTGTTGCGGCGCGCCGTTGTTCGACCAGTCCGACAAGTTCGATGCCGGCTGCGGCTGGCCGAGCTTCACCCGCCCGGTTGTCGGCGCCCCGGTCGGCGAGACCGAGGACACCCGGTTCGGGATGCGCCGCACCGAGGTGCATTGCGACAATTGCGGCGCGCATCTGGGCCACGTCTTTCCCGATGGCCCCGGCCCCGGCGGGTTGCGCTACTGCATCAACGGTGTGGCGATCGACTTCACGCCATCGCGGGAGAAGCCCTGACGTTGCGAAGGCAAGGCAGGTCCCGAAGACCGGTTGCGGTCTTCGGGGCGTATCCCGGCTTCTGGCTAGTTGATCAGGTTGCGGATCGCGTTGGCGCCGCCCAGACCGCCGAACAGCTGGCTGAGGATCGAGACGCCCTTGATGTTCGAATCCGTCACCCGGCGCGACAGCACCACGACCTGGCCACGCTCGAGCCCGAAGCGTTCGACGTTCTCGACCACGCCATCGGCGTCGAAGGTGATCGCCACGACTTCGCGCTTGATCTCGTCCGGGGCCTGATAGGTCTGATGCTTGAATTCGCTGCGCACGTAATACCAGCCGCTTTCGGCCAGAAGCCCGGAGGTGCCGGGCTTGCCGATGATCGAGGCCACCGTGACGCGGGTATCTAGGCCGACGGTGATCTCGGCGAGGTCTTCATCGGTGGGGATGAACCCGTGATACCGATAGACCGGCGAACATGCGGCAAGAGCGACCAGCGCCAATGCTGCCACCAGGGTTCTCACCATCCATCCCGCGTTCGACATACCGCCCCCTTGCCTTGTCCGGCTTGTTCTGGCTATCGGCTTACATAAGGATGGCGCGTTATTCAAGAAACGAAAGCAAGAGAACACCATGAGCGACAGCAATCCGTCACCTCGTCCCGGCCCGGTCCTGCGGGTCTCGGCGCTTGCCACCAGAGAATCGACGCCGGTTCTGGTCGTGCCGGGCGCCGAGACGCGGCGCGCGATCGCCGATGACCTTGGCCTGATCGAGTTGCGCAAGCTGCGCTTCGAGGGCCGGCTCGAGCCCGAGGGGCGGCGCGACTGGCGGTTGGTCGCCCGTCTCGGGGCGACGGTGGTGCAGCCCTGCGTCGTCACCCTCGCCCCGGTCACGACCCGGATCGACGAGGATGTCACCCGCGCCTGGCGCGCCGATTTCGCGGAGCCCGAGGGCGACGAGGTCGAAGTGCCCGAGGTGGTCGACGACGAGCCGCTGGGTCAGGTGATCGACATCGGCGCGGTGATGGTCGAGGCGCTGGCGCTGGCGCTGCCGGTCTATCCGCGTGCCGAGGGCGCAGCACTGGACGGGGCCGAAGTCACCGAACCGGGCAAGACCGCACTGAGCGACGATGACGTCAAGCCCTTTGCCGGCCTTGCCGGGTTGCGCGACAAGCTGACCGGCGGCGACGACCCCGAACGCGGCTGAGACCTGCCTTCGTGACGCCTTGAATACGCGCGGCGAATCCTGATAGACGGCGCAGAAATACCTTGCGCCTCAGCAAATCCGCACTATGTTCCGCGCTTCTTCTAACGATGGGTTGGACAGCGGGCGCGTTTGCGCTTATGAGGCGTCAGACTCATGAAACACCGGGCCCCGGACAGATCCGAACGGCCCCCGAATATCGAGGTTTGGACATGGCTGTCCCGCAGAACAAAGTCACGCGGTCGCGCCGCAACATGCGCCGCAGTCACGACGCACTGGTGGCGGCTAACCCGAACGAATGCCCGAGCTGCGGCGAGCTCAAGCGTCCGCATCACGTCTGCCCCTCCTGTGGCACCTATAACGACCGTGAGGTCGTGGCGATGACTGGCGAAGCGGCGTTCGACGATGAGGATGCGGCGTAAGCCGCGCCCCGAACTTCCCGGACCTGCCATGGCGGCGTTGACCGAGCCTTCACAGACCGGGACCGCGCCCGCAGGGCCGCAGAGAATCGTTGTTTCGGTTGACGCCATGGGTGGCGACCACGGGCCGGCGATCGTTGTCGCCGGTCTTGCCATGTCCGTGCGCAAGAACCCCGACATCGCCTTCATCCTGCACGGCGACAAGGCCGAGCTGGACAAGCTGGTCGCCAAACGGCCCGAGCTTGCCGGCCGCTGTGACGTGCGCCATGCCGAAGATGTGGTGACGATGAACGACAAGCCGGCGCAGGTGCTGCGCTCGGGCAAGAACACCTCGATGTGGTCGGCGATCGACTCGGTGCGCGACAAGGAGGCCGGGGGCTGCGTCTCCTGCGGCAATACCGGCGCACTGATGGTCTTGTCGATGATGCGGCTGAAAAAGCTGCCCGGCGTCAACCGCCCGGCGATTGCCTGCTACTGGCCCTCGAAGAACCCCGCCGGTTTCAACGTGATGCTCGACGTCGGCGCCGATGTGCGCGCCGACGAGGTCGACCTGATGCAATACGCGCTGATGGGCGTCAGCTTCGCGCGCAACAGCCTTGGCCTTGCCCGCCCCCGCGTCGGGCTGCTCAATGTCGGCACCGAGGAGCACAAGGGCCGCACCGAGATCAAGGCGGCGGCCGAGCTGATCCAGGACGCGGCCAGGGATGGCGGTTTCGAGTTCATCGGCAATGTCGAGGGCTCCGACATCCCCTCCAGCAAGGTCGACGTGGTGGTGACCGATGGCTTCACCGGCAACGTCGCGCTGAAGACCGCCGAAGGCACCGCGCATATGTTCAAGGATTTCCTCAGGGAAGCCTTCAAGGCGACGACGCTGTCACGGCTGGCGGCAATGTTCGCGGCGAACTCGCTCAAGCGTCTTTCGGCCCGGATCGACCCGCGCCGGGTCAATGGCGGCGTCTTTCTCGGGCTGAACGGCACGGTGGTCAAAAGCCATGGATCCGCCGATGCCACCGGCATCGCGGCGGCGGTGCAACTGGCTCATGACCTTGCCCTTTCGGGCTTTGACGACAAACTGGCGGCTCGGGTTGCATATATGCCGGTGGCGCGTCAGGATGACGTGGATAAAGACCGCGAGCAGGAAACAGAACTGAAATGACGAAACGTGCGGTGGTCCGGGGTGTCGGGCATTATCTGCCCGAACGGATTGTCCCGAACTCGTGGTTCGAGGACAAGGTCGACACCACCGACGAATGGATCCGCACCCGCTCGGGGAACGAGCGCCGCCGCATTGCCGCCGAGGGCGAAACCACCTCGCAGATGGCGATCGCCGCCGCCGGGTCCGCGCTGGCCGATGCCGGCATCCCGGTCGACCAGATCGACGCGGTGATCGTCGCCACCTCGACGCCCGACCTGACCTTCCCCTCCGTCGCGACGATGGTGCAGGAGGGTCTGGGGATGACGCGGGGGTTCGGCTTTGACGTTCAGGCGGTCTGCGCCGGCTTCGTGTTCGCGCTGACCACCGCCAACGCGCTGATGCTGACCGGCCAGGCCGACCGCGTGCTGGTGATCGGCGCCGAGACGTTCTCGCGCATCCTCGACATGACCGACCGGTCTACCTGCGTGCTGTTCGGCGACGGTGCGGGCGCCTTGGTGCTCGAACTCGCCGAGGGCGACGGCACCTCCGACGATCGCGGCATCCTCGCCTCCGACCTCAATTCCGACGGGCGCCACCGCGACATGCTCTATGTCGATGGCGGCGTGTCCAGCACCGGCACGGCGGGCGTGGTCAAGATGCAGGGCAATCCGCTGTTCCGCCAGGCGGTCGAAAAGCTGGCCGCCACCGCCGACGCCGCCCTGGCGCGCGCCGGGCTCGGGCACGGTGATGTCGACTGGATCGTGCCGCACCAGGCCAACCTACGCATCATCCAGGGCACCGCGAAGAAGCTCGGCCTGTCGATGGATCACGTCATCGTCACGGTGCAGGATCACGGAAACACCTCGGCCGCCTCGATCCCGCTGGCGCTGTCGGTCGGCAAGGCGCGCGGCCAGATCAAGCAGGGCGATCTGATCGTCACCGAGGCGATCGGCGGGGGTCTGGCCTGGGGTGCCGTGGTGCTGCGCTGGTAGCCGCCTCAGCCCCTGCCCCCAAACCGTTGATCTTGACTTGAAAACCCGATGCGCCCATGCTTGCGCCACCGATATTCCCGGGGGGACGCATGACTGGTAAAACCTTGACCCGCATGGACCTGAGCGAAGCGGTCTTTCGAGAGGTGGGTCTGTCACGCAATGAAAGCGCCCAGCTTGTCGAAAGCGTGCTTGGCCACATGTCCGATGCGCTGGCGCGCGGCGAGACGGTGAAGATCTCGTCTTTTGGCACATTCTCGGTGCGCGACAAGGCGGCGCGCGTCGGGCGCAATCCCAAGACCGGCGAAGAAGTGCCGATCCTGCCACGGCGGGTGATGACCTTCCGCCCGTCGCATCTGATGAAGGAGCGCGTGGCTGCGGGCAACAGGCGCTAGACCGAAACCCGAGAGCAGCATGCAAGAACTGACAGGCAAAGACATGGACCAGAAGTCACCCGAGGCGTTTCGCACCATCAGCGAGGTCGCCGAATGGCTGGGCGTGCCCACCTATGTGCTGCGCTTCTGGGAAAGCCGTTTTTCCCAGGTCAAACCGGTGAAACGCGCCGGCGGGCGGCGCTATTACCGGCCCGCAGACATGGAGCTGCTGGGCGGTATCCGCAAACTGCTGCACGAGGACGGGATGACGATTCGCGGGGTGCAGAAACTCCTGCGCGAACAGGGCGTGAAATACGTGTCCGGGATGTCGCCGCCGCTCGATCTTGCCGCCGACGCCCAGGACGTGACGCCATCGAACGTGGTTGAACTGTCGGAGCGTCGCGGCGACGAGGCCGAGACGATCGAGGATGCCGAAGAGGTTGAGGCCTGGGAGCCGGAGGCCATCCAGGAGGCCGAGCCCGACTGGGCCGCGCCCGAGGACCCGGCCCCGGATGATGCCGACGACCAGACCAGCCCCGAGCGCGTCGCCTTCCACGCCCATGACGCCGAACCCGAGATGTCCGAGGGCGAGACGACGCCGGGCGCGGACTTCAACGCGCCGACGCCGGACCCGGACCCGGTTCCCGCCGCGGCACCCACACCTGCGCCCGCTCCCGACCGGCCCGATCCGGCAGGCATGACCGAAGCGCCGGTGCCCGACGCTCCGGAGCCGGTGGCCGCCGCCCCTGCCCCGCCCGCCCCCGAGGCAAGGCCAGAGCCGCCTGCCCCGGCGCCGCCGCCCGCGCCCCTCGTGATGCCGGACATCGGCCCCGACCCCGAAGACGCGGCCTATCATTCCGACCGCGCGCCGGTCGCCGCCTTGCTGCGACGGGCTCGCACCGCCGAGGTCGATTTGCCGGCCGCGACGCTTCAGGCGCTGGCCGACCGGCTGGGCGCGCTGGCAGGCCGGATCGGGGCGGAAACCGGCCCCCGGCGCTAGGCGGGAAACATGCGCATTGCACCTTGCCCCCGTGCGCAAAACGGTTATGTAGAGGGCCACGTCGGGCTATGGCGCAGTCTGGTAGCGCGTCCGTCTGGGGGACGGAAGGTCGCAGGTTCAAGTCCTGCTAGCCCGACCAAAACCGGCATGAAAACCGGAACCGCCCGCCCGCATCCGCGGCGGGCGTTCGCGTATCCGGGATGAGGGTGTGATGACCACGCAAACCAGCGCACGACCCGGCACCGGCGTCCTCCCCAGCCAGACCATCGCCGAAATGGTGAAGGATGGCATCATCACCGCCGACCCGGCGATCACGCAAGACCAGATCCAGCCCGCCTCGCTCGACCTTCGGCTTGGCCATGTCGCCTACCGGGTGCGCGCCTCGTTCCTGACCGGCGGCGGCGCGACCGTGGCCGACCGCCTTGGCGAATTCGAGATGCACCGCATCGACCTGACCCAGGGCGCGGTGCTGGAAAAGGGCGCGGTCTATGTCGTGCCGTTGATGGAGGGGCTTGCCCTGCCCGAAGGCGTGCAGGCGGTGGCGAACGCGAAAAGCTCGACCGGGCGGCTTGATCTTCTGACGCGCACGATCACCGATGGCGGGTTCGAGTTCGACCGGATCGCGCCGGGCTATCACGGGCCGCTCTACGCCGAGATCTGCCCGCGCAGTTTTTCCGTTCTGGTGCGTCCGGGGATGCGGCTTAACCAGATCCGGTTTCGTCGCGGGCAAGCGGTGCTGTCAGACGCCGAACTGACGGCCCGCCACGCAAGCGAACGGCTGGTCGACGGCCCGGCGGTGATTGATCAGGGGCTGGGCTTCTCGGTCGATCTGAAACCGCGCGACGGCGATCTGGTCGGCTTTCGCGCCAAGCCCCATACCGGCGTGATCGACCTTGACCTGATCGACCACTACGAGCCCTCGGAATACTGGGAGCCGATCCACGCGCGTGATGGCCACATCATCCTCGACCCCGGCGCGTTCTACATCCTCGTGTCGCGCGAGGCGGTGCATATCCCGCCCGACTGCGCCGCCGAGATGGCGCCCTATCTGGCGATGGTCGGCGAATTCCGCGTGCATTACGCCGGGTTTTTCGACCCCGGTTTCGGCCACGACGCGGCGGGCGGAACCGGCTCGCGCGGGGTGCTGGAAGTGCGCTGCCACGAAGCCCCCTTCGTGCTGGAACACGGGCAGATCGTGGGGCGGCTGGTCTATGAGCGCATGGCCGAGGTGCCGGAAACGCTCTATGGCGCGGGCATCAAGTCGAACTACCAGGGCCAGGGGCTTAAACTGTCCAAGCATTTCAAGGCGGTGTGACGCCGGGCGCGACGCGATTCCAGACTCCGACCGCGCGTCAGCGCATCCGACGTGTCAATCGCGCGGCCTGACGTGCGCGTTTTGCGGTCTGCCGGGCCTGTCCTGCCTGTCGGCGTTCCTGCGGCGTCATATCCTCGGCGGATTTGCCGCGCCGCGCCGCCAGGTCGATGCCCGCGTTCACGCCACGGTTCATCGCGCGGCGCATCACCATGCGCGAGATCATTCGGATAATCTGGTCGATGTTCATGTGCGCCTCTTTTTCGGGCATACTAGCAGATCGCCCGGTTTCCCCCAAGCCCGCCATTCGCGGCCAGCCGGATGGCTCAATCCTCGAACAACTCCGACTGGTCGTCGTTCCCAGCGTCCTCGTCGGCCTCGTCACCGTCGCCAAACCCGCCCGGCGGCGGGCGGTTGTCGAGCAGGCCGGCGGCGCGAAGCTCTTTCAGCCCCGGCAGATCGCGGGCACTTTCCAGCCCGAACTGGTCGAGGAACTCGGGCGTCACCACGAAGGTCACGGGCCGGCCCGGCGTCATCTTGCGCCGGCCAAAGCGGATCCAGCCCAGTTCGATCAAGAGATCGACGGTGCCGCGCGACACGCTGACGCCACGGATTTCCTCGATCTCGGCGCGCGTCACCGGCTGGTGATAGGCGACAATCGCCAGCGTCTCGATCGCGGCGCGGCTGAGCTTGCGTTGCTCGACCACTTCCTTGTGCATCAGGAACCCGAGGTCCGGCGCCGTGCGGATCGCCCAGGCGTCGCCGACGCGCACGACCTGCACGCCCCTGCCCTCGTAGCGTTTGCGCAGATGGACCAGCGCCTCGGCCGGGTCCGAGCCATGCGGCATCCGGGCGGCAAGCTCGGCCACCGACACCGGATCGGCAGAGGCGAACAGGATCGCCTCGACCATGCGTTCCTGTTCGCCCATCGGCGGGGCTTCGAACAGGCTCTCGCGCGGCGCTTCTGCCTCGGGTTCGTCAGCCATCGTGCTTCTTTCGTATCTGGATCGGCGCGAACATCTCGCTCTGGCGGATCTCGAGCGCGCCGGTCTTCACAAGCTCGAGCGAGGCCGCGAAATTCGCCGCCGTGGCCGAACGCCTGCGCCCCGGATCGACCTGCCAGCCCTCGGGCAGATAGCTGGTCAGATCGGTCCAGTCACCGGCGAAACCGATCAGCCCGCGCATCCGCTCAAGCGCCTCCTCGAGCGTCATCACCGAGTCGCGGTCCATGACATAGGGGCGAAACTCGTCCTTGGTGCGGATGCGGGCATAGGCCTGCATCAGGTCCATCAGCGTCGCGGAATAGCTGACCTTGCGGGTTCGGTGCACATCTTCGGGGATGCCACGGGCAAAGAAATCACGTCCCAGCCGGTCACGCGCCATCAAGGACGCCGCCGCCTCGCGCATCGCCTGCAGACGTTCCAGCTGAAACGCCAGATGCGCCGCCAGATCCTCGCCCGACGGCCCCTCCTCGCCGGGTTCGGGCGGCAGCAGCAGGCGGGATTTCAGGAAGGCGAGCCAGGCGGCCATCACCAGGTAGTCAGCCGCCAGTTCGATCCGCAGATGCCGGGCCTTGTCGACGAAGGCCAGATATTGCTCGGCCAGTTGCAACACCGAGACGCGGCGCAGGTCGACCTTCTGGGTGCGCGACAGCGTCAGAAGCAGATCAAGCGGCCCCTCGTAGCCATCGACATCGACGATCAGCGCCTCTGCGGCCATCCGTTCGGACACCGACAGCACGTCGGCCTGAAAGTCATTGTCCGCCATATCACGCCCGACCAGTCATCAGGTCGTGAAATTCGGCCTCCAATGCGGCGATGTCAATGGTGTCGGGTGTGCGCCGCCAGTCCAGCGCGGCCTCGGCACGGCGCGCGGCGTCGCCAGACAGCGCCCCTGCCGCCTCGGCAACCGCGCGCATTTCGCCCATGTCGCCGTTGCAGTGCAAGACCATGTCGCAGCCTGCGTCAAGCGCGGCCCGTGCGCGCGCGGCGATGGGCCCGGACAGCGCGCCCATCGAGATGTCGTCGGTCATCAACACCCCGCCGAACCCGATCGTCTCGCGGATCATCGCGATCACATCGGGCGATGTGGTGGCCGGGTTGTCGGGGTCGATCGCCTCATAGACCACATGCGCGGTCATCGCCAGCGGCAGGCTTGCCACCGCCTCGAAGGCAAGGAAATCGCTGACCTTGAGCGCCCCGAGCTTGTCGGTCACACGCGGCAGCGCCTCGTGGCTGTCGAGGGTCGCGCGGCCATGGCCGGGGATGTGCTTGGTGACCGGCAGCACCCCGCCATCGACCAGCGCGCTCGCCACCGCTCCGGCGATTTCGGCCACATGCACCACGTCATCGCCATAGCAGCGGTTTTTCAGGATCGGATGGGTATCGACCTGGGCAATGTCGACCACCGGCGCGCAATTGCCGTCGATCCCGACCGCGCGCAATTCGTCCGCGATCAGCCGGTAGCGCAGATACATCGCGCGCACCGCATGGCGCTTGTTGTGCTCGACCTGTTCGAGCGGCGGCAGCCAGTCGCGCCAGTGCGGCGGGCCAAGACGCGCGACGCGCCCTCCCTCCTGGTCGATGAAGACAGGTGCGTCATGCCCGACAGCATCACGCAGATCGGCGGTCAGCGTGCGAAGCTGCGCCGGGTCCTCGACGTTGCGCGAAAACAGGATGAAGCCCCAGGGCTGGACCGCATGGAAGAAGTCACGCTCGGCGCTGCTCAGGCCGGGGCCTTCACAGCCAAGGATGAAGGCGCCCGGTTGGCTCAACGGGTGACTACCGGGATGCAGGGCGCACCCCCCGCCATCATCGCGGCGCAGAAGCGGCGGGCGTCGGACAGATCGTCAAACCCCAGCGCGCGCAGGCGATAGAAGGTCTTGCCGCCCGATTGCGCCTGTTCGATCACCCGGTCCTTGCCGTCAAGGATGTCCTCATAGCGCAGCGCCAGCTGGTCCCATTCGGCGCGCGCCACGTCCGCGCTGTCGAACGCGCCAAGCTGTACCAGCCGCGTCCCGGCCGGAAGCGTGTCCGGCGCGACCTCGCGCACCGTCGATCCGGCCGCGGGCACCGAGGCGATCACCGGCGCGGTCGTCAGGGCGGCGCGGGTCACAACAAGGTCCTGCGGCCGGCGCAACGGACGCGGCGACACGGCAACTCCCGGCACGCTGGCGGGAATACGGTTGGTCTCGGGCGCAGGGTCCGGTTCGGCTGCGGGTTCTGCGGCGAAAGCGGGCGCCGCGGCCATGGTCAGATCGGCCTCGTCACCCGACAGGGGCTCGACCCCGTCGCTGACGGCTTCGGCCAGCGCCAGCGCGACGGCCATCGGATCGGGCGCGACACCTTCCGGCAGGGCGGGCGTGGCCACGACCTCGTCGGCTTCGGCCATCATCACCGCGGAAACCTCGGCGCCGCTCATCGCCGGCAGGTCCTCGTCGGCCAGCGCCACCGGCGCGGGGGCAAGGGTGACGCTTTCGGCCGGGCCTTCGGCCTGACCTTCGGCGGCGATGGTGTTGACCGCCAGCCCCTGATAATCGGCCGCGACCCCGCCGGGGTTCTCGGGCTGCATCCGCATCGGGCCTTCCAGCGCGCGCACCACCGGGATGCCGGTGACGTCGCGCATCACCAGCGTGTAGCCCCAGTTGATCAGCCCCGCGATCAGCGCGACCGACAGGACCGCGCCCAGCACGTTCAGGGCGCGCGATACGCCGGAATGCGCCGGTCGGGTGGGATTGGAGGATTCAGGATAGACGGCATCCATGCCGCCCCAGTCCGCTGCTGCCATGTCTCGCCTCGTTCCGGCGTTGTGGCGCATATGCGCCTCGCCGTTTTTCTGTTTGCCTCTGCCTCGGTCCCCTCGTGCGCCTGAAATCAGCGCATCTCTTCGACCGGGGTCACACCAAGAATAGCCAAACCTGCGGAAATCACAATGGAAACGGCCCGCGGTAGCGCGATTTTCGCCGATGTTGCATCCGAGTCACCTTCCCGCACGAACCGAAGCTCCGGATTGTCGTTGCCCCGGTTCCAGAGCGCGTGGAAGTCCGACGCCAGTTCGTAGAGGTAGAACGCGACCCGGTGCGGCTCATGCGTGCGCGCCGCGATCTCGACCAGGCGCGGCCATTCGGCCAGTTTGCGCGCAACGGCGATCTCGGCGGCATCGGTCAATGCGGGCGTGCCCGGTGCAACCCCCATCGCGGCAGCCTTGCGCAGCACCGAATGGGCGCGGGCACTGGCGTATTGCACGTAGAACACCGGGTTGTCGCGGCTTTGCTCCAGCACCTTGTCAAAGTCGAAATCCAAGGGCGCGTCGTTCTTGCGCGTCAGCATGTGGAACCGGGTCGCATCGCGGCCCACCGCCTCGACCACATCGCGCAGGGTGACGAAGGTGCCGGCGCGTTTGGACATCTTGAACGGCTCGCCGTTCTTGTAGAGCTTGACCAGTTGCGTGAGCTTGATGTCCAGCGGCACCTTCCCGTCCGACAGCGCCGAAACCGCCGCCTTCATCCGCTTGACGTAGCCGCCGTGATCCGCGCCGAACACATCAATAAGCGCGTCGAAGCCTCTGGAAATCTTGTCATAATGATAGGCGATGTCGGGCGCGAAATAGGTCCATGTGCCGTCCGATTTCATGATCGGCCGATCAACGTCATCGCCATGCGCGGTCGAGCGGAACAGCGTCTGTTCGCGCGGCTCCCAATCCTCGGGCAGGTTGCCCTTGGGCGGCTCGAGCGTGCCCTTGTAGATCAGCCCCTTGTCGCGCAGCGTCTCGATCGCGGCTTCGATCCGGCCGGTGCCATAGAGCGATTTCTCGCTGAAATACACGTCCATCTCGACGCCCAGCAGGGCCAGATCGGCGCGGATCATCTCCATCATCTTGTCGGTGGCATAGTCGCGCACCTCGGCCAGCCAGACCGCTTCGGGCTGGTCGATCCAGCGCTCGCCGACCTCGCGCGCCAGCGCCTCGCCGATCGGCACGAGGTAGTCGCCGGGATAGAGCCCCTCGGCGATCACCGGCACATGACCCAGCGCCTCGCGGTAGCGTTCATAGGCCGAGCGCGCCAGCACATCGACCTGCGCGCCGCCGTCGTTGATGTAGTATTCGCGCGTCACGTCATGGCCGGAAAACTCCAGCAGGCTGGCCAGCGCATCGCCGAACACCGCGCCGCGCGTATGGCCGACATGCATCGGCCCGGTCGGGTTGGTCGAGACGAATTCGACGTTGACCTTCTGCCCCGCGCCCATGTCCGAGCGGCCATAGGCGAGGTCCTCGGCCAGCACGGTCTCGATCAGACCGACCCAGATCGTCGGGGCAAGGTCGAGGTTCAGAAAGCCCGGTCCGGCCACTTCGGCGCGGGTGATGCGGGGGTCGGCGGCCAGCTTGGCCGCCAGCGCCTCGGCAATGTCGCGCGGCTTCAGCCCGGCGGGCTTGGCCAGCACCATCGCCGCATTGGTCGCCATGTCGCCATGCGCCGCGTCGCGAGGCGGCTCGACCGCGACGGCGTCATGGCTCAACCCCTCGGGCAACGCGCCCTCGGCGACCATCGCATCAAGACTGTCGATCACGAGTGCACGAATATCGGCAAACAGGTTCATTTTCCGCGTCCTTCAAGGGGTATCGCGGGGTCTAGCACAGAACGCGCCAAGGTCAACGGGGCGGGCGGGTCAGCCCTCGCCGCCGATCAGCCTTGCGTGGGTTTCCAGCGCGAAACGGTCGGTCATGCCGGCGATGTAGTCTGCCACGATCCGCACCAGACGGGTCTGGTCGTTCGCCTGCTCGACATCCTTGCGCCATTCGCCCGGCAACAGCTCGGGCCGCGCCAGAAACAGCGGAAACAGGTCCTCGACCACCTTCGTCACCCGCTCGCGCATCGTCACCACCGAGGGTGCGCGATACATCCGCTTGAACAGGAAAGCGCGGATTTCGGTCAGGTCGGCCCAGAGGGCTTCGGAAAACCGGATCACCGGGTGCCCAGCATGGCGCACGTCCTCGACCGACGCAGGGTCAAGTTCCCGGATCAGTTGGCGCGACGTCACCAGCACATCCTCGACCATCACCCCGAACACCCGGCGCAGCGCCTCATGCTGGCGCCGGTCGGCCTCAAGCCCCGGATAGCGCCGGTCGACCTCGGCAAAGGCCGCCCCGACGATGGGCAGGGCGCGGATCTCGTCCACCGTGAACAGCCCGGCGCGCAAGCCGTCCTGCAGGTCGTGATTGTTGTAGGCGATATCGTCCGACAGCGCCGCCACCTGCGCCTCGGCACTGGCATGGGTGTGAAGTTCAAGATCATGGCGCGCGTTGTAATCGGCCAGCGCCACCGGCAGATCGCCCGTCACCGGGCCGTTGTGTTTGGCAATGCCTTCAAGGGTTTCCCAGGTCAGGTTCAAGCCGTCGAACTCGGCGTAATGGCGTTCCAGCGACGTCACGATCCGCACCGCCTGCGCGTTGTGATCGAACCCGCCAAAGGGCTGCATCAGCGCGTTCAACGCATCCTCGCCGGTATGGCCGAACGGCGTGTGGCCAAGGTCATGCGCCAGCGCCACCGCCTCGGTCAACTGCCCGTTCAACCCCAGCACACCGGCGATGGTGCGCGCCACCTGCGCCACCTCGATGGAATGGGTCAGCCGCGTGCGGTAATAATCGCCCTCGTGCTCGACGAAGACCTGGGTCTTGTGCTTGAGCCGGCGAAACGCCGAGGAATGGATGATCCGGTCGCGGTCGCGCTGGAACGGCGTGCGAAAGGCGCTTTCGTCCTCGTGAAAGAGCCGCCCACGCGTCTTGGCCGGGTCGCTGGCATAAACGGCGCGCATTGCGGCCCCCATGTTTCTCTGTATCGCGGCACGCCTTGCCGCCCTGTCCCGCACCCCATATATTCCTTCCAGCGAACAGAAGGAACATGGGGAATGAACATGCAGTTGACCCTGCCCCCGAAAGTGACCGCCCGCGCCTTTGCGCGGCTGCACGAAATCGGAGCAAACCAGTCCGGAAAAGCCCTGCGCGTCGCCGTCGACGGCGGCGGCTGCTCGGGATTCCAATACGACATCTCGCTCGACGACCCCGCCGAGGGCGATCTGGTGCTGGAAGGTGACGGCGAACAGGTGGTGATCGACGAAGTGTCGCTGCCCTTCCTCGCCGATGCGGTGATCGACTTCACCGAAGAGCTGATCGGCGCGCGCTTCGTGGTCGAGAACCCCAACGCCAGCAGTTCCTGCGGCTGCGGCACCTCGTTCTCGATGTAGTGCTCGAGGTCGAGACCTTTCATTCGCACCTGTTCGCGGGTGCCCGTGGCCGGATCGTCACAGGTGCTGCAGCAGATGGCCCGGCGGTGGTCCGGTTCTCGGACGGTGCGCGCGCCAATGCCCATCTGCGCCGCGCGGTGCTTCAGGTCGCACCCTACCGAACGGCGGCGGGAACGATGATCGACGCGAAGGCTTGGGAAGTCGGCTTCGCGGGCGACGCCATGCGCATCATGGGCCGCGTCGGAGCGGCCTGATCGCGGCACCTCTGCCCGCTGCACCCCACGTCGCACTTGCAATACCGCGCCCGGTTGGTTTTCGTCGCGCCGAAGGAGACGCCATGCAAGCCCCTGCCCCGATGCCCGCTCCGCCGACCGGCGTGATGCAAACCCTTGCGCCCGGCATCCGCCGGATCATCGCGCCGAACCCCTCGCCGATGACGCTCTGGGGCACCAATACATTCGTGCTGGGCGAAGGCGACGTCACCGTGATCGACCCTGGCCCGCCGCTCGCCGGACATTACAACGCCATCCTCGCCGGGCTTGCGCGGGGCGAGCGGATCGCGCGCATCTTTGTCACCCATGCCCATATCGACCATTCCCCCCTCGCCCGCCCGCTGTCGGAGACGAGCGGCGCGCGCATCCACGCCTTCGGCCCCGCCACGGCCGGACGTTCGGAGGTGATGTGCGATCTGGTTGCGCGCGGCATGACCTCGGGCGGCGAAGGCATCGACGCTGACTTCGCCCCTGACGAGTTGATCGGCGACGGCGAGATGCTGGCCATCGGCAATGGCATCGAGGTCGAGGCGATCTGGACCCCCGGCCATCTGTCGAGCCACCTGTGCTTTGCGATGGACGGCGCGGTCTTTACCGGCGACCACGTGATGGGCTGGGCCTCGACGCTGATTTCGCCCCCCGACGGCGACGTGACCGCCTTCATGGCCTCAAGCCGCAAGCTGGCGGCGCGCAAGGACCACATCCACTACCCCGCCCACGGCGCCGAGATCACCGACCCGGCGGCACGGCTCGCCTGGCTGATCGCCCACCGCGAGGGCCGCGAAGCCGAGATCCTCGCCGCCCTCGCCACCGCCCCCGCCACGGTCGCAGAGCTGACCCGGACGATCTACACCGACACGCCCAGGGCGCTGATCTTCGCGGCAGAACGCAACGTCTTCGCCCACCTGATCGACCTGACAACCCGCGGCAAAACCGCCGCCGCCCCCACCCTCACCACAAACGCCACCTTCCGCCGCACATGATTGGAGAAATCCGCACCAAGCCCCTTGCGCTACCCCGACCGTATTGCTAAATCGCCCTCGCGTGTTCCGGCGTAGCTCAGCGGTAGAGCAGTTGACTGTTAATCAATTGGTCGTAGGTTCGATCCCTACCGCCGGAGCCAAAATCCCAAATATACCAATAGGTTGCGAAAGGTCCAGATTGAGCCTTTAGGGGATTTTCGGCCTTGTCACCTGATTTGTCACCGGATTTCGCGCAGGTTTTCACCGGACGGAATCAGCGGTTCCAATGCCCAAAGATAGCAAAAAGCCGGGAAGCATTGCTCCCGGCCTAAATCGGCGTCTGCCTCGCACTTGCGCGCGCGTGAGGGGAAAACTGTATTAGCGCATTCGTGAGGCTTCCCACGCCGGTCCTTAAATCCATCCCGATTCAGTATCGAACCGCCCCCCGGCCCGCACCGCCGCTTTGCCGGGGTCACATCCTATCAAGTGCAGCGAACGGGTTTGCTTCAACAGGCTTGC
>JBLWUQ010000022.1:0-37021 GCA_048268845.1 Maritimibacter sp.
CCCTCGGGCAGCGCCAGCAGCCACACCCCGGCGGCACCGGACCAGGTCCCCACCCCCGCCCCGGCGAGCGCGCACAGGGAGTAGCGGCGCACGAAGGCGCGCGCGATGTAGTTGTCGCGCGCCCCCACCAGCCGGAGCACCCGGATCACCTGTTCGTTGGCCGACAGGGCGGCATTCGCCGCCAGCGTGATCATCGTGCCGGTGGTGGCGGCGATCAGCAGGATCGACACCAGCCCAAGTGCGCGCAGCCGGTCCGCCGCGCGCACCAAGGGCTCGCGCCAGCGGGTGTGGTCGTCAAGCACCGCGCCCGGCGCCTCGCCCGCCAGACGGGCCCGCAGCCCGGCGGCGTCGAACCCCTCGGGCGCCTCGATCACCTCGATGAGGCGCGGCACCGGCAGGGTGTCAAGCGGCAGGTCGGGGCCGAACCAAGGCTCGAGCAGGGCACGCTGTTCGTCGTCGGTCAGGGCGCGGGCGTCGCGGACACCCGGCGTCGAGGCCAGCACGTCCATCACCGCGATCACCTGGTCCTCCATCTGCCCGTCCGGGGCCGACACGCGGATGGTCGCGCTCTGCGCCAGCGCGTCGCTCCAGTTCTGCGCCAGCCGCCCGGTGGCCAGCGATAGCGCCAGCGCGAAGACGGTCAGGAACGCCATCGCCGCCGAGGCAAAGACCGTCAGGCGCGCGGTGAAGCCGGTCGGCGGCACCACCCGGTCGGCCTGCGCGTCACCGGCAAGGAACTGCAGGAAGGCGAGGGCGCGGCTCACAGGTTTGCCCCGGCAAGCTGCACGCGGTGCGCCGAGATCCTGAGCACCCGCGCCTGCACCTGCGCCTTGGCGGCGCGGATCAGGTTGAGGTCGTGGGTCGCGATCATCACCGTCTTGCCCATGCGGTTCAGCTCGACCAGCAGGTTCAGAAGCCGCAGCGACATCTCCCAATCGACGTTGCCGGTCGGCTCGTCGGCGATGATCACGTCAGGCGACATCACCACCGCACGGGCCAGCGCCGCGCGTTGACGTTCGCCGCCCGACAATTCCGGCGGGCGTGACTGGCGCTGACCTTCCAGCCCGACCCACTGGATCAACTCGCCCAGATCCTCCTCGGTCGCGGTGCGGCCCGAGACCGTGAGCGGCAGGCCGATGTTCTCGGTCACCGTCAGGTGATCGAGGAACTGGCAGTCCTGATGCACCACCCCGACCCGGCGGCGCATCATCGCGATGTCGTCGCGGTCAAGGCTGCGGGCGTCCTGCCCGAACAGGCCGACGCGCCCGCTTGTCGCGAGCAGCTTGCCGTAGCAGAGCTTGAGCAGCGTGGTCTTGCCGGACCCCGACGGCCCGGTCAGAAAATGGAACGACCCCGCCGCGAGGCGCAACGAAACGTCGGCCAGAAGCGGCCCGCCGCCATAGCCGTAAGACACTTCCTCGAACTCGATCACGCCTTAACCCCGCTGCGTCAACGGCGACAGTTTTGCCCCAGCGGCGGTTTTGTTGCAATCGCGCGATTGCAAAGGTTTGATTTTCCGTAATTCCACGCACATACTGACGCCGTTCTGGGGTTCGGGACAGTAAACAGCGCCGGTAGGGCGCGAGGGAGCGTGGGCGACATGCGATTGGTATGCCCGAATTGCGGTGCGCAATACGAAGTCGATGACAAGGTCATCCCCGACAGCGGACGTGACGTGCAGTGTTCCGGTTGCGGGCATGCATGGTATCAGCGCCCCGCCGGTCACCCCGACGAGGCCGAGGCTGCGCCTGAAATACCCGCCGAAGAACCGATCGGCCCGGAGGAGGCCGACGAGGGTTCTGGCGAGGCCGTAAAGGCCGAGGACGCAGCCCTGGACGACGAGGCCGATCACGCCGAAGGTGTCGAGGCCGAAGCGGAAGAAGCGGAAGAAGCCGAGGACGAAGATGCCGGCGATGACGACGCGCCGCCGCCGCCCTTGCCGGAGCGCCGTGTCGTTGACGACGGCGTGCGCGACATCCTCAAGCAGGAGGCCGAACGCGAGATCGCGGCGCGTGAGCGCGAAGGCGGCCATGACCCGGAGCAGGTCGAAACCCAGACCGAGCTTGGCCTCGACCGCGGTCAGGACCCGGACGAGGAGCGCCGGCAACTGGCGCGCGAGCGCATGGCGCGGATGCGCGGCATCGACCTCGACGAGGACCCCGACGATTTCTCCATGCCGGAACCGGGCGACGAACCCGACACCCCGACCGCTCGCCGCGACCTGTTTCCCGACATCGAAGAGATCAATTCGACGCTCGACAGCCGCGATGCCCCGACCGGCGCGCGCGAACCCGCCCCGGCGTCACGGCAACGCGGCGGCTTCGGGCGCGGCTTCATGCTTGTCGTGCTGCTCGTGTTGATCGCGGTGGCGGTCTATGTCTTTGCCCCGATGATCACCGAGCGCCTGCCTTCGGCGGAACCTGCCCTCGCGACCTATGTCGAGACGGTCGACAAGGGCCGGCTGTGGCTGGAAGTGAACACGCAGGCGATGATCGACAAGCTCGAGGAAATGGCCGCGCCGGATACCGGGGCCGCCAGCGAGTAGGGCTCAGAACAGATCGAGCAGCCGCTTGAGATAGTCGCGCTCAAGCTCCGGCCGCTCGGTCTCGCCCGACCGCCTGCGTAACTCCTCCATCAGGTCCTGCGCCCGCCGATAGACGTCTTCGCCGTCTTCAAGCGGGCTGTCGGTGGCCGCCGACCCGGCACCGCCCGGCGCGCGGCCAAGCGGATCGGATTGCCGCAGTTCGCCGGGCGTGCCGGGCAGTTGCCCCTGCCGACCCGGCTCGTTCTGCGCCTCGCGCCGCATCGCCTCGTCCAGCTCGCGCATCCCCTCGCGCATCGCCTCCATCGCCTCGGCCTGCCGGTCGAGCGCGCCGGAGGTGTTGCCGCCCTCTAGCTCATCCGCCGCCTCGCCCATCGCGCGCCCGGCCCGGTCCAGCGCCTCGCGCGCCGCGTCGCCCTCGGGGGTGCCGGCACCGGGCAGGCCGCGGCGCTGGTTCTCGAGCCGGTTTTCCAGATCGCGCTGACGCTCGGCAAGGCTCTGGCCGCTTGCGCCGCCCTCGCCCTGATCGCCGTCGGTGCCATTGTGGCTCTCGCCCTGACCCTGACCGCCATCGCGCCCGACATTGTCACCGGATTCGCCCTCGCCGCCAGTCGGGTTGCCCTGTTCCTGAAGGTCGCGGAACGCCTGATCCGACAAGCCCTGCTGGTCGCGCAGGGTCTGTTTCAGGTCCTGCATCGCCTGCTCGCCGGGGCTGTCGCCGCCTGAGCCCTGCTGGCCCTCGGCGATCTCCATGTTTTCCATCATCTCCTGCAGCATATCGAGCAATTGCTGCGCCTCGGCGGTGCGGCCCTGGCGCATCAGGTCCTCGATCTGGTCCATCATCGCCTGCAGGTCCTGCATCGACAATTCCATGGTCTCGCCATCCTCGCCCTCGCCGGGCTGGCCCTCGGACGGCCCCTGTTCGGCCAGTTGGCGCATGTAGTCGCGCGTGGCGTCGCGCAATTCCTGCATCAGTTCGGACAACTCGTCGGGCGTCGCCCCCTGACGCATCGCCTCCGACAGGCGGTCCTGTGCGCGGCGCAGACGTTCGAGCGCGTCCGACAGGCTGCCATCCTCGATCTCGGTGGCCAGATCCCAGAGAGCCTTGGCAACCTCGTCGCGCAGCTCTCCGGTCAGCGCGGGGTCTTCCAGATCAAGAGCGGCGGTGCGCAGCTTGAGGTATTGCACATGCTTGGGAAACAGCCCCTCGGGCCGGTTTGAAACGGCGCGCAGGATACGCGCGGCGCGGGGTGCATTGGCGGCGGACCACAGGATGTCGCGGCGCATCTCGACAATGGCGCGCGCCAGCGGATTGAGGAACCGCCGCCCCGGCAGGACGATTTCCACCGGCGCGCTGTCGCCCGACTGCCCGGCGGCATCGTTGGCGGTAAAGACCACCCGCACCGGCAATTCGGCCCAAGGGTGTTCCGACAGGTTTTCGACCAGCACTTCGGCAATATCGGCCCGGTCGCCGCGGAACGGCATCGGCAGGTCGACCATGATCGGTTCGCGCGGCTCGGGCTCGGCGGCAAGGCCGTAGCGCCGGTCGGTGCGCGCCAGATCGAGCGCAATCGTCGCCTGCCCCGCCGAAATTCCGTAGTCATCCACCGCCCGGAACGGCAGGCGCATTTCTCCGGCGATGGTCCGCGTCAACTCGCCATCCGGCGCGATCTGCGGCGCGCGGTCGGGAAGGGCGGTGATCTCCCAGCGGTCGGGGCCGATCTCGATGGTCCCGTCGCGGTCGATCTTGAACAGCCGCGTCGGCAGCGGCTCGGTCGGCGGGGTCTGCGAAAAGCTCTCATCCACGTCGATGGCGCCAAGCTTGCCGTAAAGCCGCAGGGTCACGCGGCTGCCGACCGGCACCGCCAGCTCGCCCGGTTTCTGGTCGCCAAGATAGATCGTCGGCTTGCCGGTATAGGACGGCGGCTCGATCCAGCCCTCCCAGCTTGCCCCGGCCATCGCGGCACTCGCCGGGCCACCGGGAAGGAGCGTAGCAAGGTCGCCGGTCTGGGTACGGATGCCAAAGAGGCCAGCGGCGACAGCGGCGGTCAGCGCGATCAGCCGCAGGCCGTAGGGGTCGCGGCGCGGCAGGCCCGGGTCAGGGCGCGGCGCGCGCACCCCGGCCAGCGTTTTCAGCATCCGGTCCAGATGCGCCTGCCAGACGGCGCGCGACGCCGCATCGCCCGCGCCGATGGCCTGGGTGTCGCCAAGGGCGGTGATCGGCTGGCCGCTCAGCGTCGCATCCAGCCGCGCCAGCGCCTCGGCCCGCGTCGGATGGCGATAGCGGCGAAGCCCGGCGATACCGGCCACAAGCGCGCCCAGCACCAGCGCCCCGGCCAGCGCCTGTGCGACCCACCCGGCCAGCACCACCAGCACCCCGGACAAGAGGAACGCCAGCGCCAGCAGCAGCACGGTCGCAAGCGGCCAGAAGGCGCGCGCGGCGCGCTCGAACGCCATCCCGGCCCGCGTGAGGGCGAGGGGACGTTTCAACTGACGGGCGGCTGCCTCTGGCAGATCCTGGGTGTCCATCAAGGCCTTTCGCTTCGGCCCCGACATCCTGTCAGAGCCACGCGGGAATTGTATCGCGCGCCAGCATCTCTTCATAGGTCGGCCGCGCCCGGATGACCGCGAATTGATCGCCGCTGACCAGAACCTCGGGAATGAGGGGGCGGGAATTGTATTCCGAGGCCATCACCGCGCCGTAGGCACCGGCCGAGCGAAAGGCGATCAGGTCATCCGCCGCCAACAGCGGCAGGTCGCGGCCACGCGCGAAGGTGTCGCCCGATTCGCAGACCGGACCGACGATGTCGAAGGGCTCTTGCGGCGCGCCTGCGGGGCCGTCGATGACCGGCACGATGTCGTGGTGCGCGTCATACATCGAGGGGCGCACCAGATCGTTCATCGCACTGTCGACAATAAGGAATTTCCGCCCCTCACCCTGTTTGACGTAGATCACCGAACTGACCATGATACCGGCGTTCCCGGCGATCAGGCGGCCCGGCTCGATCTGGATCTCGCAGCCCAGATCGCCGACGGTTTCGCGGATCACCTGACCGTATTCGATCGGCAAGGGCGGCGCGGTGTTCGAGCGCTCATAGGGGATGCCCAACCCGCCACCGAGGTCGAGCCGGCTGATGATATGGCCATCGGCGCGAAGTTGCCGGGTCAGCTCGGCCAGTTTGGTATAGGCCTGCCGGAACGGCTCCAGTTCGGTGAGCTGCGAGCCGATATGCACGTCGATACCCACCACCTCCAGCCCCGGCTGCGCGGCGGTTTCGGCATAGACCGCGCGGGCGCGCGAGATCGGGATGCCGAACTTGTTCTCGGACTTGCCGGTGGCGATCTTGGCGTGGGTCCTCGCGTCGACATCCGGGTTCACCCGGATCGTGACCGGCGCCGTCACGCCCATCGACACCGCGACCTCCGACAGCGCCAGCATCTCGGGCTCGCTCTCCAGATTGAACTGCCGGATGCCACCCTCAAGCGCCATGCGCATCTCGTCACGGGTCTTGCCGACACCGGAAAACACGATCCGCTCACCCGGCACACCGGCCGCCCGCGCGCGCGCGTATTCGCCGCCCGAGACCACATCCATGCCGGCGCCGAGGTCGCCCAGCAGCTTGAGCACGGCAAGGTTGGAATTGGCCTTCACCGCGTAGCAGATCAGGTGATCCATGCCCGCCAGCGCCTCGGTGAACAGCCCGAAATGGCGCGTCAGCGTCGCGGTGGAATAGACGTAGAACGGCGTGCCGACAGCCGCCGCAATCTCGGGAATCGCGACGTCCTCGGCATGAAGGATGCCGCCACGGTAGTTGAAATGATCCATCGCGCGCCTCCTGGAATACCGGCGTGGGTCATAGCACAGCTTGCGCCCGGGGCAATTCGGTTTCGCCCCGCGCGGAGGTTTCCTCCGGCAGGGTGTCGACGTCGGGGCGTGTAATCAGTCAAACCGTCTGAAAAGTGGCGGGCCCGCCTTTTGGGCAAGTGATCCTTCGCCGGGCGCAGAGCCTCGCCTGCACCTTCATCAGGTGGTCTTCGGTGTCCCGGCTAGCCCCTGCCCGGTTTTGCTATGCCGGGGTCGGGGCGTGGATACCACTTTCGTGCACGGGAAAGGGTATAGGCCAGCAAGGTTAACGACCCTGTAACCTTGCGCTCGCATCTTCATCTTGGTCCATACACTCCGGGGGTCTGGGGGCAGAGCCCCCAGCCCGAGCCGGGGGACGCTGTCCCCCGGACCCCCTGGAGTATTTCTCCAAGATGAAGCAGATCAGGTGATCGGCCGGCTACGGAGGAACAGATAAAGCGGCAGGCCGAACGAAACACCGACGACGAGCGTGGCGGGGATCGCGACAAGCGCGATCCAGTTGCGGCGCACGAGGGTTTCTCCCAAGGCCCAGACGATCAGCGCTGCGGCCGCGATCATCAGGTCGAGCGTCAGTCCGGTGACGGCGTGGTTTGCCGTCCAGATTGCGACCATGCCGGACAGCGAGCCGCCTTCGCCGGTGAGGTAGGCCACGAAATGCCACATCGGCCAGACAGCGCCGATAACCGCGAGGGCCAGGTAGGTGATGCGGAGCCCCGACATCAGCCGATCCGTTTGCGCCAGCGCGCGATCTGGGCGCGCACGTTGGCGGGTGCGGTGCCGCCGTATGAGGTGCGCGACGCGACCGAGGCCTGCACCGTGAGCACGTCGAACACGCCTTGGGTGATCGCCGGGTTGACCGACTGCATGTCGGCCAGCGACAGGTCCGGCAGAACGCAGCCCTTGGCCTCGGCCAACGCCACCAGCGCGCCGGTGGCGTGGTGGGCGTCACGAAACGGTAGCCCCGCTTCGCGCACCAGCCAGTCGGCAAGGTCGGTGGCGGTGGAAAAGCCCGAGGATGCGGCGGCTTCGAGCGCGCCTTTGTTGGCAGTCATGTCGGTGACCATGCCGGTCATCGCCGCCAGCGCCAGCATCAGGGTGTCGGCGGCGTCGAACACCTGTTCCTTGTCTTCCTGCATGTCCTTGGAATAGGCCAAGGGCAGCCCCTTCATCACCGTGAACAGCGCGACCATCGCGCCCATGATCCGGCCGATCTTGGCGCGGATCAGTTCGGCGGCGTCGGGGTTTTTTTTCTGCGGCATGATCGACGAGCCGGTCGAGAACCGGTCCGACAGGGTGACGAAGCGGAACTGCGCCGAGGACCAGATCACCAGCTCTTCGGCGAAGCGCGACAGGTGCATGGCGCAGATCGTCGCAGCCGCGAGAAATTCCAACGCGAAATCGCGGTCCGACACTGCGTCGAGCGAGTTGGCCATTGGCCGGTCGAACCCCAGCGCCTGTGCCGTCGCGTCGCGGTCGATGGCAAAGCCGGTGCCGGCCAGCGCCGCCGCGCCCAAGGGACATTCGTTCATCCGCACGCGGGCATCGGCAAAGCGCGAACGGTCGCGCGCGAACATCTCGACATAGGCCAGCATGTGGTGGCCCCAGGTCACGGGTTGCGCGGTTTGCAGGTGGGTGAAGCCCGGCATCACCCAATCGGCCCCGGCCTCGGCCTGACCCAGAAGTGCTGCCATCAGCGCATCAAGCCCCTGGATCGCCGCGTCGGCCTGATCGCGCACCCAGAGCCGGAAATCGGTCGCCACCTGATCGTTGCGCGAGCGCGCGGTGTGCAGCCGCCCGGCGGGCTCGCCGATCAGGTCTTTCAGCCGCGCCTCGACGTTCATGTGAATGTCCTCGAGCGCAGTGGAAAACCGGAACGCCCCAGTCTCGATCTCTGACAGGACCGTGAGTAGGCCTTCCCTTATCGCGACCGCATCCTTATCAGTGATGATGCCCTGCGCTGCGAGCATCGCGGCATGGGCGCGCGAACCCTCGATGTCCTGCCGGGCGAGGCGTTTGTCGAACCCGATCGAGGCGTTGATCGCCTCCATGATCGCATCGGGTCCGTCGGCAAAGCGCCCGCCCCACATGGCATTGGCGGCTTTCGTGGTATCTGTCATGGCGTCCGGCCCCTGGAGAAGCATATGTCCCGTCTTTCCGCCCTGCTATACGCGGCCCTCCTTGTCTGTGCAAACATCGCCCATGCCGATACCGCTTCGGTCGAGGCGCTGCGCGATGGCGACATGAAGAAGCTGATGTTCCACAGCGAACCCAAGCCTGCGGGCACGGCCCTGTTCTCCGACCCGCAAGGCGGCGAGCACAGTCTTGAGGAATATCGCGGCAAGATCGTCGTGCTGAACTTCTGGGCCACATGGTGCGCGCCCTGTCGCGCGGAAATGCCGACGCTCGAAGAGTTGCAGGCGGAGTTGGGCGGCGAGGATTTCGCCGTCGTGCCGGTCGCGACCGGGCGCAACAAGGTGCCGGCCATTCGCCGGTTCTTTGACGAGATCGGGGTTGAAAGCCTGCCGATCCTGCTCGACCCGAAACAGACGCTGGCGCGCGAGATGTCGGTGATGGGCCTGCCGGTGACGGTGATCCTCGACCGTGAGGGGCGTGAGCTGGCGCGGCTGATGGGCGATGCCGACTGGGCGTCCGACAGCGCCAAGGCGATTCTGGCGGCGCTGATTGCGGCTGACTAGTCAGACCCTGCGCGCCGGACAGCCGATGATGTGGTCGTTGACCAGCCCGCAAGCCTCCATCCAGGCATAGGTGATGGTCGGCCCGCAGAAGCGGAAACCGGACTTTTTCAGGTCTTTCGACACCCGTTCGGACAGCGGAGTCGAGGCCGGGACTTCGGCCTGCGAGGCGAAGGCGTTCACCAGCGGCGCGCCGTCGACATGGGCCCAGATCCGCGTTGAAAAGGCGTCCGAACCGCCCATCGCGAGATAGGCCCGCGCGTTACTGATGGTTGCCTCGATTTTGCCGCGATGGCGGATGATGCCGGCGTCGCTCAACAGGCGCGCAACCTCCGGCTCGCCCCAACCGGCGATCACCTCGGGGTCGAAATCCGCAAAGGCGCGGCGGAAGTTGTCGCGTTTGCGCAGGATGGTGATCCAGCTCAGCCCGGCCTGAAACCCGTCGAGAATCAGCTTTTCCCAGAGCGCGCGGCCATCGTATTCCGGCACGCCCCATTCCTCGTCGTGATAGGCCACATAGAGCGGATCGACCCCGCACCAGCCACAGCGTTCCGCCATCCATACCTCCCGCGCTTGCGCCATAGTGATGATAATTTTAGATAAATCCAAGGTTTAACCCCATCTTAGCTGCTGGGGCATAAGAACGGCAGGAACGTGCGAGGAGCCCATGAGCGATTCAGCCCTGCCCGATTTCGACGACCCTTCGATGGACCCGTCCTGCCCGCTTTCGGTCGCCATCGACCAGCGCGACCGCGAAACCGTGGCCATGGTGCGCCGCGCGGTTGACACCGGCCAGGTCACGCTGGCCTATCAGCCGATCATGCGCGCCAGCGACACCGATGTGCCGGCATTCTACGAGGGGCTGATTCGGGTGCTCGACCCGACCGGGCGCATGATTCCCGCCGCCGAGTTCATCCACATCGTCGAAAGCCAGGAATTGGGGCGGCGGCTCGATACCCTCGCGCTCGAGATCGCGCTGCGGGCGCTGGCCGAGGTGCCGTCGCTCCGGCTGGCCATCAACATGTCGGCGCGCTCGATCGGCTATCCGCGATGGATCGGCACGCTGCGACGGGGGCTGGAACGCCATCCGACCGTTGGCGAGCGGCTGATCCTCGAAATCACCGAGCGCACCGCGAACGTGATGCCGGAGCTGGTCCAGGTGTTCATGGCCGAGATGCAGCGCCACGGCGTCGCCTTCGCGCTCGACAATTTCGGCGCAGGCTATACCGCGTTTCGCTATCTCAAGGAGTTCTACTTCGATATCGTCAAGATCGACGGGCAGTTCATCCAGGGCATCGCCACCAACCCCGACAACCAGGTGATCGCGGCGGCGATGCTGTCGCTCGCGCGGCACCTCGACATGCTCCCGGTCGCCAAGCACGTCGAATCGGCGGCCGACGCGCAATTTCTCATCGACCTTGGCTATGATCTTTTACAGGGTTATTGCTTTGCCGCACCTACGGTGCGCCCGTGGTGGCATGAAGCGGCCCGGAGCCGAACCGCCTGACCCGGACCGACAGTGTTTCCCCGCGCGCGCCGGGTTGATTTTTTCTGCAACGCAGCATAAAGAAAACGTCAATGCCGGCAGGAATTCAGCCTTCGGCGCATCCGCCGGCGCGGGCCGGACTGACCACGAGAGGAAGACCATGACCAATGTCGTAATCGTCTCTGCTGCGCGCACCGCCGTGGGCAGCTTCAACGGCGCCTTCGCCAACACCCCGGCGCATGACCTGGGCAAGACCATGCTCGAAGCCATCGTCGAGCGTGCCGGGATCGACAAATCCGAGGTGAGCGAGACCATCCTCGGCCAGGTGCTGACCGGCGGCCAGGGCCAGAACCCGGCCCGTCAGGCGCATGTCAACGCGGGCCTGCCGATCGAAAGCTCGGCCTGGGGCATCAACCAGGTCTGCGGCTCGGGCCTGCGCGCCGTGGCGCTCGGTGCCCAGCACATCCAGCTTGGCGATGCCGACATCGTCGCCGCGGGTGGTCAGGAAAGCATGTCGCTCAGCCCGCACGTCGCGCACCTGCGCGCCGGGCACAAGATGGGCGACGTCAAATACATCGACTCGATGATTCGCGACGGGCTTTGGGATGCCTTCAACGGCTATCACATGGGCCAGACCGCCGAGAACGTCGCCGAGAAATGGCAGATCACCCGCGAGATGCAGGACGAGTTTGCCGTCGCCTCGCAGAACAAGGCCGAGGCGGCACAGAAGGCGGGGAAATTCGCCGACGAGATCGTGGCCTTCACGGTCAAGACCCGCAAGGGCGACATCGTCATCGACCAGGATGAATACATCCGCCACGGCGCCACGATGGAGGCGATGCAGAAACTGCGCCCGGCCTTCACCAAGGACGGCAGCGTCACCGCCGCCAACGCCAGCGGCATCAACGACGGCGCCGCCGGTGTGCTCTTGATGTCGGCAGCAGCCGCCGAAAAGCGCGGGCTTGAGCCGCTGGCGCGCATCGCGTCCTACGCGACCGTCGGGCTCGACCCGTCGATCATGGGCGTCGGCCCGATCTATGCCTCGCGCAAGGCGCTGGAAAAGGCGGGCTGGAAAGCCTCGGACCTCGACCTGATCGAGGCCAACGAAGCCTTCGCCGCGCAGGCGCTCGCGGTCAACAAGGACATGGACTGGGACCCGGCCCGCGTGAACGTCAACGGCGGCGCCATCGCCATCGGCCACCCGATCGGCGCTTCGGGCGCGCGCATCCTCAACACGCTCCTGTTCGAGATGAAGCGCAGCAATGCGCGCAAGGGCCTTGCCACGCTCTGCATCGGCGGCGGCATGGGCGTGGCCATGTGCCTCGAGCGCCCGTAACGGCACCATCTCGTAGCCAAGGGGCGCTTCGGCGCCCCTTTTTTATTTGTCGGTGAAGGGTTGTTTTTGCGCAACTTTATTGCGCATAATTTATCAACGACGTAACAGAGTTACTGACATCAGATTCGCCAGACTGGAGGAAACCATGGCAAGAGTTGCACTCGTCACCGGAGGCACGCGCGGCATCGGAGAAGCGATTTCGAAGGCACTGAAAGAGGCGGGCTATACAGTCGCCGCGAATTACGCGGGCAATGACGAGGCCGCCGGCAAGTTCACCGATGCGACCGGCATCCCGACCTACAAGTGGAACGTCGCCGACTACGAGGCCAGCGTCGCAGGCATCGCCAAGGTCGAGGCCGACCTCGGCCCGATCGAGGTGGTCGTCGCCAACGCCGGCATCACCCGCGACGCGCCGTTCCACAGAATGACGCCCGAGCAATGGCACGAAGTGATCGACACCAACCTGACCGGCGTGTTCAACACGGTGCACCCGGTCTGGCCGGGGATGCGCGAGCGCAAGTTCGGGCGCGTCGTGGTGATTTCCTCGATCAACGGCCAGAAGGGCCAGTTCGCGCAGGTCAACTATGCCGCCACCAAGGCCGGCGACCTCGGCATCGTGAAATCGCTGGCGCAGGAAGGCGCGCGCGCCGGTATCACCGCCAACGCGATCTGCCCCGGCTATATCGCGACCGAGATGGTCATGGCGGTGCCGGAGAAAGTGCGTGATTCGATCATCGCGCAGATCCCGACCGGCCGCCTGGGCGAGCCCGAGGAAATCGCGCGCTGCGTGGTGTTCCTGGCGTCCGACGACGCGTCGTTCATCAACGGCTCGACGATCTCCGCGAATGGCGGCCAGTTCTTCGTCTGATCGAAGCGAGCGCGACCCGAAGACCGGCCTTCCGGGGCCGGTCTTTTCGTGTCAAACCGCCGCATGACCCTGCGCACCGCCACCGCCATAGGCTTCTCCGCCGTCCTGCTCTGGTCGCTTCTGGCGCTGTTCACGGTCGCCACAGCGCCGGTGCCGCCGTTCCAGTTGAACGCGATCTGCTTTGCCATCGGCGGGCTGGCGGGGCTGGGATGGGTCGTCGCAACCGGCAATCTCGGCCAGCTTCGCCGTGTGTCCTGGCGGGTCTATGCCTTTGGCACGCTCGGCCTGTTCGGCTATCACGCCTTCTACTTCTCGGCCCTTCGCCTCGCGCCGCCGGTCGAGGCCGGGCTGATCGCCTATCTCTGGCCGCTTCTGATCGTGTTGTTCTCGGGCCTGCTGCCCGGTGAACGCCTGCGTGTCGGCCACGTTGCCGGTGCGCTGGCGGGTTTTGCCGGGGCCGCGCTGATTGTCGCGACGGGCCTTTCAGGGGTCAGCGCCGACGCGCTGCCCGGTTATGGCCTTGCGGTGCTTTGCGCCCTGACATGGTCCGGGTATTCGGTGCTGTCGCGCCGCCTTGGCTCGACCCCGACGGCCGCGGTTGCTGTGTTCTGTCTGGCCACATCCGGGCTTTCCTTCGCCGCGCATCTGGCGTTTGAAACCACCGTCTGGCCCGCGCAATCGCTGGGCTGGGCGGCGCTTGTCGGCCTTGGCCTCGGCCCGGTCGGGCTTGCGTTCTATGCCTGGGATGTGGGGGTGAAGCGCGGCGACATCCAGCTTCTCGGCACCGCGTCCTATGCGGCGCCGCTGTTGTCGACGTTCGCGCTGATCCTTGCCGGGATGGCTGAACCGCGGCGGGAAATCCTGCTCGCCGCGGTTCTGATTACCTTGGGCGCAGTACTGGCTGCCCGCTCCGGTCGGAGGCGGGGTCAGCCGACGTGATACGCTGAAATCAGCCGTGCTTGAGCCGCTCGATTTCCTCCTTGAGGCGCAGTTTTTCTTTTTTAAGCGCCACGATTTCGAGATCGTCGGTCGACAGGCTTTGTTGCGCCTTTTCGACCCGGTCGGACAGAGCTTCATGCTTTTTCTGAAGTTCGCTCAGATGGGCGTCCAGACTCATGGCATTCTCCTTTTTTCAGTCCTCGCACCCCGAGTGCACCACACAATCCGAGTCTTGTCACGAAAACCTTGCGATCCGGTAAGGCGCGCAAGGTCGCACCGATGCCGGGCGTATGGGACGGCGGGAAATTGCCGGTCCGGACCTACGCGAGCGACAGCCGCCCGCCGTCGCGCAGGATCGCCCGAACCTCGGGGCGGTAATGGTCGCGGTCGCCGGGGTGGTCGCTGCCTTCCTGCAGGACAAGCGGCGCGGCCAGGCGCAGCGCCGCACGCCCGCCTTTGCGCGCCTGCACGATCACCAGGATCGCGTCGCGGCCCTCGCGCGGGCATATCGGCTTGATGATCAGCGAGCCAAGCCGGTCGTCGATCGCCCGCAATATGCCTGGCAGTCGTTCGGCGTTCTGGATCAGGCTGAGACAGCCGCGCGGTTTCAGTCGCCGTGTCGCGGCGTCGATCCAGTCCGCGAGCGGCGTATCCTCGAACATCGCCGCACCGCGCCCCGGATCGCCCGACCGCGTGGCACGGGTGGGCAGGTAATAGGGCGGGTTCATAATAACGTGATCGAAGGCCATCTCGCGCAGATCGGCGGGCAAGGCGGCAAGATCGGCGGTGTGCACCTCCATCGCAACCCCATTGCGCGCCGAATTGTCGCGGGCAAGGTCGGCGTAATCCGCCTGACGTTCGACCCCGACCAGTTTGATGCCCGGCACCCGCACCCCGACACAAAGCGCCGCCGCGCCGACACCGCAGCCAAGGTCCAGCACCGACTGCCCGGCCTCGGCCGGAACCGCCGCGGCCAGCAATACCGGATCGACCCCGGCACGGTAGCCCTGCCGGGGCTGGCGCAGGATCAGCCTGCCGCCGAGAAACCCGTCCTCGCTGACTGCGTCCGGCGCGAAAGCCATGTCAGCCGTCTCCGGTTTCGATACCGTTGTCGGCCATCACGATGCGCGCGCGGGCGAGTTCCTCGTCGCGCACAAGCAGCCGTCGGGGCAGGATTCCGATCGACCCCTCAAGCGCGCTCATATGGACGTCAACGGCAAAGGTCGCTATACCTTCGCCGTCCAGAAGCGCCGTGGCGAAGGCGATGACGGTCGGGTCGTTGGTGCGTAGAAGCTCTTTCATACTCAGAGACTTAGCGGCTTTCATAGGGCGGAGTCGAGAGGAGCTTGACGCAGGGTGATACGGGAAGACAGCAACGTGACGAAACATGACGCCACAGCGCACAAGCCGCATGACCGGCTGGCGGCCTATCTGGCCGACGATCTGGGCGCGGTCAGCGCGCTGATCCGCGAGCGGATGGCCTCCGAACATGCCCCGCGCATCCCGGAGGTCACGGCGCATCTGATCGAGGCCGGCGGCAAGCGTCTGCGCCCGATGCTCACCCTCGCCTCGGCCCGGTTGATGGGCTACGACGGGCCGCATCACGTGCACCTTGCCGCGACGGTCGAGTTCATCCACACCGCGACCCTTCTGCATGACGACGTGGTTGACGAATCCGCCAAGCGCCGCGGCCGACCCACCGCCAACCTGCTCTGGGACAACAAGTCTTCGGTTCTGGTCGGGGATTATCTGTTTGCGCGGTCGTTCCAGCTGATGACCGAGGCGGACTCGATGCGGGTCATGCGCATCCTGGCCAATGCCGCTGCGACGATTGCCGAGGGCGAGGTGCTGCAACTGACCGCATCGCGCAATCTGGCGACCGGCGAGGATACCTATCTTCAGGTGGTGCGCGGCAAGACCGCCGCGCTGTTTGCTGCCGCGACCGAGGTTGGCGGCGTGCTTGCCGGGGCCGAGGACGCGGCGGTTAATGCCCTTCATACCTATGGCGACGCGATGGGGATCGCGTTCCAGATTGCCGACGATCTGTTGGATTTCTGGGGAGGCGACGGCATCGGCAAGGACAAGGGCGATGATTTCCGCGAGCAGAAACTGACCCTGCCGCTGATCAAGGCGATTGCCAAAGCCGACGCGGATGAGCGCGCGTTCTGGGTGCGCACCATCGAGAACGGGCGGCAGGACGAGGGCGATCTGGAACACGCCATCGCGCTGATGACCCGCCACGGAGCACTTGCGGCGACCCGCACGGATGCCTTTGCCTGGACGGCCAAGGCCAAGGCGGCGCTGGTCGACCTGCCCGATCACCCGATCCGCGACATGCTGGCGGACGTCGCCGATTACGTGGTCGCGCGGTTGAACTGAGGTCAGCGCAAGGTCGCGGCAGTCACCCACCAGCCCGGTTGCGCCTCGGTCAGCTCCTGCGCCGCCGCCTCGGCCTCGACCCGGTCTTCAAACAGCGCAAAGCACGTGGCACCCGAGCCGGACATGCGCACGAGGCGCGCCTCCGGCAGGTCCGCCAGCGTCCTGAGCACCTCGGCAATCTCGGGCGCGACCGTGATCGCCGCTGCCTCGAGGTCGTTGCGCTGCGATGCCAGCCAGTCGATCAGCGTCCAGCCCGCGCGCCAGCGCGGCAGGCGTTTGGGCATCGGCGCGTTGGTCTTGTCGGTCAGTGCAGCGAAAACCTCGGCGGTCGGCGCCGCCACACCGGGATTGGCCAGCACCGCGAACAACTCCGGCATCCCTTCGATCGGCGTCACATCCTCACCGATGCCGCGCATCCGTGCCGCCTGCCGCATCAGGCAGACCCGGACATCGGCGCCCAGATCGGTCGCGCCCTCGGGCAGCACATGCTGTCCGGTCAGATCGGCCATCGCCAGGAACGTGGCCGCCGCGTCAGACGATCCGCCGCCAAGCCCGCCCGCAGCAGGCAGGACCTTGTGCAGCACCGCCTTGACCGGCAGGTCGTAGAGTGCCGCCGCCTGCATCACGAGGTTGCGCGCGTCGGTCGGCACGCCCTCGGCCATCGGGCCGGTGACTTCCAGCACCCGTTCCTCGGCGGGCATCACCGACACCCGGTCGCCGACATCGGCAAAGGCCACCAGACTGTCGAGCAGGTGATAGCCGTCGCCGCGCTGGCCGGTGACGTGCAGGGTCAGGTTGATCTTGGCGGGGGCGAAGGTGCGGGCCATCATCGCTTGATCGGCTCGCCGCCCTCGGCCTCCAGCACGGCGTCAAGCCCAAGTTCGAGTTTCTGGCGCACCCGCTCGGGCTTCAGCTCGTCGGGGTCGGTTTCGTCGGTGATGAAGGACAGCGCCCGGCTCCACTGGAACCGCGCCTCGCGCTTGCGGTCCACCGCCCAGTAGACATCGCCGAGATGGTCGTTCAGCACCGGGTCGGTCGGCATCAGCTCGACCGCGCGCTCCATCTCCTCGACCGCCTCGTCATAGCGGCCAAGGCGGTAGAACACCCAGCCCAGCGAATCGCGGATATAGCCGTCGAACGGGCGCGAGGCGACGGCGCGCTGGATCATGTCGAGCGCCTCGTCGAGGTTCTTTTTCTGCTCGACATAGGAATAGCCCAGATAGTTCAGAACACTCGGCTGATCGGGAAACAGCTCAAGCGCCTTGCGGAAATCGGCCTCGGCCTTGTCCCACAGACCTTCGCGTTCCTCGGTGATGCCACGGGCGAAATAGACCGCCCATTGCCCCGGATGGTCCTCCTCGAACAGCGCGATGGCGGCGTCGTAATAGGGCGTCGCATCGGCATAGCGCTGCTCGAACCGGAGCGCGTCACCCAGCGACACCTGAACCGCCGCGATGTCGGCGTGATCCTCGGCCAGCCGTTCAAGCACCTCGATCCCGCCGGCAACATCGCCAAGCCGCCGCAGCGCCGTGGCCTTGCCCAGTTGCGCCTGCGGATAGGCGCGGCTGTCGGGCGTGATCCGGTCATAGGCGGTCGCCGCCAGTTCATAGCGCTGCATTTCCTCGAGCACTTCGGCGGACAGCAGGATGGCACCGGCATTGTCGGGTTTCAGATGCTCGGCCATCCGCGCATAGATCAGCACAAGCCCCGGATCGGTCTCGCCCTGGAGCGAGTCGCCGATCTCGAAAAACAACTGCGAAAGCCCCTCGCCGGCAGAGTTGACCGCGTCAAAGGCAATCGGCTTGCCTGCCTCCAGCTCGGCGCGCAGGGTGACAAGCTCGGGGTCGGTCGTTTCGGGGAACACCTGGTCCAGCATTTCGACGGCATCGGGGTTGCGCTCAAGCTGGCTCAGAACCTGGGCATAGGCGACGATGCCGTTGCGGTTGAGGCGCAGCACCATTTCGCCGCCGCCGAGAATATTGGCCGCACCCTCGTAATCACCGACCAGCGCCAGCGCCATCGCCTTCTGGAACAGCGCCGCCTCGGCACTGCCCTCGCGCGCGGCCAGCCCGTCGAACAGATCGACCGCCTGGCTCATCCGGCCCTGCCCGATCGCGGACCACGCCCGGATCAGGTCGTTCATCAGCCCGCCGAGGCTGAGACCGTTCTCGAACAGCGCATCCGCCGCTTCCCATTTCTCGCGTTGCAGCGTGTCGGCCAGGATCACCAGCCCCGCGATCTGGTTTTCGGGGGCGAGCGAGGCCAGCCGGCGCGCCACCGGCACCGCATCGCCAAGCTGGCCAAGCCCGACCTGCGCGATGATCAGACCCTCCATTAGCCCGCGGTTTTCCGGGTCACGCGCCAGCGCGCGGGTGCCGTATTCGACCACCGCCGCGTAATCGCCCTCGATGTTCGCATGACGCGCGGCCAGATAGGCGCCGGCGTAGTCTTCGGCTGCCAGCGCGGGCAGCGATGTCAGGGCAAGAAGTGCGGCAAGACCCGTAGCAAGACCCGATGGGCGGAGGGTGCGGGGAAAGGGCAAATGGGCCTCCGTCTGGACTGGTTCGCACCGAACCTACTGGCCCAGGCGGTCGGGCGCAATCCGGCGCGGCGATGGCCGCGCCGGGGTGACGCAAGTGTTACATGTTCGGATAGTTCGGCCCGTCGCCGCCCTGCGGCACCGTCCAGGTGATGTTCTGCGACGGGTCCTTGATGTCGCAGGTCTTGCAATGCACGCAGTTCTGGAAGTTGATCTGGAACCGCGGCCCGTCATCGCCCTGGACCACCTCGTAGACGCCCGCCGGGCAATAGCGCTGCGCCGGCTCGTCGTATTTCGGCAGGTTCAGCGCGATCGGGATCGTCGGGTCCTTCAGGTGCAGGTGGCAGGGCTGGTTTTCCGCGTGGTTCGTCCCCGAGAAGCTGACATTGGTCAGCCGGTCGAAGGACAGCACGCCGTCGGGCTTGGGATAGTCGATCCTGGCAAACTTGCTGGCCTCGCCGGTCGCCGCCGCGTCGGACTTGCCGTGCTTGATCGTGCCGAACAGCGAGCCGCCGAACAGCGTCTGCACCCACATGTCGAACCCGCCCAGCGCCAGCCCGCCCGTGAGGCCCAGCTTGGACCACAAGGGCTTGACGTTGCGCACCTTCTTGAGGTCTTTCGCCACCGGGCCAGAGCGCAGCTCGGCCTCGTAGGCGTCAAGCGTGTCGCCCGACCGCCCGGCCTTGATCGCCGCCGCCGCCGCCTCGGCCGCCGCGATGCCCGAGAGCATCGCGTTGTGGTTGCCCTTGATGCGCGGCACGTTCACGAGGCCGACAGAGTCGCCCAGCAGTGCGCCGCCGGGGAACACCGCCTTCGGCATCGATTGATAGCCGCCCTCGGAGATCGCCCGCGCGCCATAAGCCACGCGCTTGCCGCCCTCGAGCAGTTCGGAAACCATCGGATGATGCTTGAAGCGCTGGAATTCCATGTAGGGGTTGAGGTGCGGGTTGGCGTAGTTCAGGTGAACCACGAACCCGATATAAACCTGATTGTTTTCCGCGTGATAGATGAAGCTGCCGCCGCCGGCGTTCTTGCCCAGCGGCCAGCCCATCGTGTGCGTCGCGGTGCCTTCGCGGTGCTTGGCCGGATCGACCTCCCAGATCTCTTTCATCCCGAGGCCGTATTTCGGAAAATCGCGGCCCTCGCACAGCTTGAAATGGCTCATCAACTGTTTGGCGAGCGAGCCGCGGACGCCCTCGGCGATCATGACGTATTTGCCGTTCAGCTCCATCCCCGGCTCATAGGCCTCGCCCGGCGTGCCGTCGGGGTTCTTGCCGAACTCGCCCGCCACCACGCCGCGCACCGCGCCGTTTTCGTCGAACAGCACTTCGGAGCACGACATGCCGGGATAGACCTCGACCCCCAGCGCCTCGGCCTCGGCAGCCATCCAGCGGGTGACGTTGCCCATCGAGACGATGTATTTGCCGTGGTTCGACATCAGGGGCGGCATCGGCCAGTTCGGCACGCGGAGGCCGCCGCCTTCGCCCAGCAGATAGAAATTGTCCTTCCTGACCGGCACGTTGATCGGCGCGCCCTTGTCCTTCCAGTCGGGGATCAGCGCGTCGATGCCTGAAGTGTCCAGCAGCGCACCCGACAGGATATGCGCGCCGACCTCGGAGCCCTTCTCAAGCACGACCACGTTCAGATCGGCGTCGATCTGCTTGAGCCGGATCGCCGCGGACAGCCCTGCCGGCCCCGCCCCCACGATCACAACATCGACTTCCATCGCTTCGCGTTCAATTTCGGCCATCTTGCCCTCCGATCTGGTTGCCAAGTCGATACCGGCCCGGTGCGAAGGGGTCAATCACGACACCGCGTTACCGGGGTCACATCATGCGATTCGCTTCGCCAGACCACAATAATTGCGTTGCATTGCCCTTGGATTTATCCTTCTGTTTGACCAACAGTGGCGAAAGGTGCGCCGCCGCGATATCGCCGGACCGGGCCGCCAACGCGGTCCGGTTCCGTTTTGACCACGCCAGATCAAGGCCAAGGGTTCTCATGGAAAAGATCTTTCTGACCCGCGCGGGTCACACCGCGCTGAACGACGAGCTGAAGCACCTGAAGTCGGTCGAGCGTCCGGCGGTGATCCGGTCGATTGCCGAGGCGCGCGAGCATGGCGATCTGTCGGAGAATGCCGAATACCACGCCGCCCGCGAAAAGCAGAGCTTCATCGAGGGCCGCGTCAAGGAGCTTGAGGGCATCATCGGCCTGGCCGAGGTGATCGACCCGACCAAGCTGTCGGGTCCGATCAAGTTCGGGGCCACCGTCAAGCTGGTCGACGAGGACACCGACGAGGAGAAATCCTATCAGATCGTCGGTGAGCCCGAGGCCGACCTTGAGAAGGGCAAGCTGAACATCAAATCACCGCTTGCGCGCGCGCTGATCGGCAAGGAAGAAGGCGACAGCATCGAGGTGCACACTCCGGGCGGCGAAAAGAGCTACGAGATCCTCGAAATCGACTATATCTAGGACCGGAAGCCCGGGAAGAAAGCAAATGGCGGACGGCAAAAAAGGCAGCGCGATGGACCTCGGGGTCTATGGGCGCCAACGCGGTCGCGGCATCAGCGCCTCGGAAGTGGTCGCCGCCGCGCTGTCGGTGCTGTGGCTGGTCGGCTGCGCGGTCTATTTCCTGGTGCTCGGCGGCGCCAGCCCGGCCAGCGGCGACTCGCTGCGCTTTGTCATGGTGCTGCTCGCGGTGGTCATGCCGGTCGCGGTGATCTGGCTGGCGGCATCCGCGTCACGCTCGGTCCGCGTCATGCGCGAGGAAAGCGCGCGGCTGCGAACGACGCTCGAGGCGATGCGGCAGACCCATCTGCAGGCCCAGCAGACCCATGCGCTCAGCGCGAAGGCGGTCGATTTCTCGCGCAAGCTTGAGGAAATCGCGCAGGCTCAGCGCCACACCGAACAGACCATCGCCACCTTCGCCTCGTCCCGCCCGCAGGCGATGCGCAAGCTGTCGCCGCCGCCCGCGACCGGATCGGTCGCCGCGATCGAGGAGGACGGCGGACAGGGGACGCTTGCCCTCGATACGCCCGCAGGCGCGGTGGCGCCGCCGATCGGGGTGGACGACCTGATCCGGGCGGTGAACTTTCCCGAGAGCGCCGAGGACATCGAAGGCTTTGCCGCCCTGCGCCGCGCGCTGTCCGACCGCAAGGTGGCGAGCCTGATCCAGGCGGCGCAGGACGTGCTGACCCTGCTCAGCCAGGACGGCATCTACATGGACGACCTGCGCCCCGACCGCGCCCGCCCCGAGGTCTGGCGGCGCTTCGCCCAGGGCGAGCGTGGCCGCGCCGTGGCGGCACTCGGCGGCGTGCGCGACCGCTCGTCGCTGGCGCTGACCGCCGCACGGATGAAGCAGGACACGATCTTTCGCGACGCGGTGCACCATTTCCTGCGCCGGTTCGACGAGGTGATTTCCGATTTCGAGCCGGGCGCGGACGACAGCGAGATCGCGCGCCTCGGCGACACCCGCACGGCGCGCGCGTTCATGCTGCTGGGCCGTGTGACGGGGACGTTCGACTAGGCATTAAGCTGGGGCAAAATGAATAGCGTAGGAGAGTAGAGCGGATGAAGATTGTCAAAGGCAAGGACCTGTATTCTGAGGCCAAGCAGTTTCTGATCGAAAAACTAGAGGAAGCGGGCCGAGAAGATGCCAACGAAGTCCTCAATCTTCATCTCAAGCCCAATCCTGAAAGTGCGGACATAAGTTCTCTAAAGACGGTGTTTATTCGTCTACTCGGATCGTGGAAAAACGCACAAAGCAAGGCAAATGTGATTGGTGACCTTGCGGCTCTTGAAGGTGCGCTTTTCGATTTTGATCACCTGAAAATCCTACACTTCTATAGGACGAGTTGCGATGGTGACACCGACAAATTCCTGGGCCACATGGTCGAGACATCTGGGAAAACCAATGTTAGGCGCGCCGCTAAAAGCCATTGGCCCCAATTTTCAAAGGGCGTTATCTCGGCCGCCAATTTTCTCTCACTCTTTGGCGAAGTCGAGGATTTCAAGATCTGGGTAGACAAGTTCTATACTGATCCAGACACACGTGCGGCGCTACCATTGGTATTGTCATCAGAGATTCACGGTTTCGGATATGCGCTAGCTTGTGATTTCCTCAAGGAGATTGGATATACAGAATTTGCAAAGCCAGATGTTCACCTAAAGGATGTATTAGTAAAGTTTGCGATTTGCCCCCCCGAAGCAAAAGACTACGTTATCCATAAGAGAATAGTGGAATGCGCGAAGGAAGTGGAAGTCACGCCCTATGAATTCGACAAGGTGATTTGGCTAATTGGGAGCGGAAAGTTCTACAACAGCAAAGACGACACAGGAAATGAGCTTGGGATAGGCAACAACAAGAAGAAATTCTATGAGTGGATGAAGGAAAGAAACTGGGCGACATTGAGGTAGGTCGGACTTTCACGCTGTACGCAAGGCGCTGCGCCTAGAAGGGCGGCTGAAATCGCCGGGAACCAGCGGTTCCAGCGCTCTAGTTTCGCAACCCGAAGCTGGTAAACGGCACATAGCGCACCGGATCGCCCGGCGCGATGTCGATGGCGCCTTCGGCAAGCTCGACAAACCCCTCCGCCCAGGCAAGGCCCGAGATCATGCCGGAGCCGTCGGCACGGAACACCTCGACCGCGCCGTCATCGGTCAGCCGCGCACGAAGGAACGTCCGCCGCCCGGCGCTTTTCGACCAGCTGAAGGCGGCAGGCAGGGTGAAGGCGCGCGGCGCGCGCCACGCACCGCCCGCCAGCACCGACAGCGCCGGGTGGACGAACAGGCAGGCCGTGGCGAAGGCCGAGACCGGATTACCCGGCAGCCCGAACACCGGAACGCGCCGCCATTGCGCCAGCAAAAGCGGCTTGCCCGGCTTCATCGCCACGCGCCACTGCGCCACATGCCCCTCGGCGCGCAACAGAGATGAGACGTGGTCCTCATCGCCCACCGAAGCGCCGCCCGAGGTCAGGATCGCGTCAAGCCGGTCCGCCGCCGCATCCAGACTGGCCCGCAGCGCCACCGGATCATCGGGCACATGGCCAAGGTCGACCGCCTCATGCCCCCAATCCTCGACCATCCCGATCAGCATCGGGCGGTTGGCGTCATAGGTCTTGCCGGGGTCCATGGTCGCGCCCGGCGCGACCAGTTCATCGCCGGTGGAAAGGACGCCGACGCGCAAGCGGTTGCGCACCGCAACTTCAGGCACCCCGACGGCCGCCAGCAGGCCCAGTTCCTGCGGCCCCAGCCTGCGCCCCGCCGTCAGCACCCGCGCCCCGGCAGCGACATCCTCGCCCTTGGCGCGGGTATTGGCGCCCGGCGCAGGACTGCCGGAAAGCATCAGCCGCCCGGCTTTGAGCGAGGTGTTTTCCTGCATCTCCACACTATCCGTGCCTTCGGGCAGAAGCGCGCCGGTGAAGATGCGCACCGCGTGACCGGGCGGGACCGCTTGGGCATAAGGCGCACCCGCCGCCGAGCGTCCCTCGACGAGTTGCAGCCCGGCACCCGTCGCGGGCAGGCTGGAATGGGCGAAGGCATAGCCATCCATCGCCGAATTCGTCGCGGGCGGATTGGCGCGGCGGGCGGTCACGTCCCGCGCCAGAATACGCCCCTTCGCCCCTGCCAGCGGCACGGTCTCGACCCCGGTCACGGCGCGCAGCGACGCGCGCAGTCGGGACTGGACTTCGGCGACGGTCGCCAGCCCCTGCGCCTCGGGCTGGGCGAAACAATCGCAGCCAAGCCGGTCGGGCGCATCTGACTGGACCAGCCCGGTCTCGGACAGGATGAAATCGGCGATTGCCCCGGTATCGTCGAGGTCGAACACCGGCACCGGGCAATCGCACAAGGCAACGTCGCAGGCCACGGCGCGCACGGTCGGGTCGCCCGGCTGGATCATCTCGTGCCCGGTCTCGTCGCGAAACACCTCGATCTTGGCGTGTGCGTCGCGCTTGTAGCCCTCGACCAGAACCAGATCGCAGGGGGCGAGCTTGGCCAGCAACTCGGTCAAGGGTGGCTCGCCCTCGTCGCCAACCTCGTGCAGCAGCGCCCAGCGCCGGTAGGAGGCCAGCAGCACCTCGCGCGCGCCGGCCTCGCGGTGGCGAAAGCTGTCCTTGCCGGCATGGTCGAGGTCGAAGGCGTGATGGGCGTGTTTCACCGTCGAAACCCGGAACCCGCGCCGGGTGATCTCGGCCACCAGCCGCTCCATCAGCCCGGTCTTGCCGGCGTTCTTCCAGCCGATGACGCCAAAGATCCTCATGTCGCACGCTCCGCCAGATATTGCCGCGCGGCGGCAAGGTCGCCGGACGTGTTGATGTTGAAGAAGGCATCCGGCGTCCGGGCCGGGAAATCGGCATAGGCCACGCCATGCTCCGCCGCCCAGGCGCGCAGCTTGCGGGTGCCTTCGGACAGCGCCCGGCGCAGGTCGTCGCGCAAGGTGACAGGCCAGAGCCCGAAGGTGGGGTGGATGCCCTCGGGCGATCTGGCGAGTGCGATCGGGGTGCCGCCCGTCTCTGCCGCCAGAAGAAGCCTCGGCACAAGGTCGCAGGGAAAGAACGGCGTGTCGGCCGCCACCGTCACGATATGGTCGGCCCCGGCAGCCCCGGCCCAGTCGAGCCCGGCCAGCACGCCCGCCAGCGGCCCGGCATGGCCCGGCACCGAATCCGCCACGATGTCGAACCCCAGGGAGCCGAAACGCCCCGGATCGCCGTTCGCGTTCAGCGCGAGGCGGTCCACCTGTGGCGCGAGCCGCTCGGACACATGCGCCAGCAGGCTCTGCCCGCCAAGCTCGAGCAACGCCTTGTCGCCGCCGCCCATGCGGGTGGCCTGCCCACCGGCAAGGATCACGCCGAAAGGTTGCTTCATGGCAACCCCCCTTGGGGATCGCACCTGGATTTGGTGTTTGGTCAGCATCGGCAAAGGATTGCGCCAACGGGCGGCAAATCACAAGGTCAGGCTTGCGCCCCGCCCGCGCGTGTCAGATGCCGCGCGCCAGCAGGTAGCCGTTGTTGTCGGGGTCGTCGTCCTGGTATTCGGTGAGGGTGATACCGGGCAGTTTCGCGAACGCCGCCTGCGCCACGGTCGGGAACATGGTCACGCGAATCGACTCGAAGCCCGGCAGGTCCTTCAGGACCGTCGTGATCGCGTTGGTGCAGAAGGCTTTCGGCACCGCGCCATAATTGCGGATCGCGCGCAGCGCCATTTCCGCCACTTCCGGGCTGACCACGATGTCCTGCTTGTAGACGCGCCATGTCTCGCGCGAGTGGTAGTCGATATAGAAATCGACCGCCGCGTCGGTCATGCCGTAGATCACGTCGTTGCGCTCGGGCAGGCGCGGATGCTTGAACGAGCCGGCCGGGTCGAACAGCAGCCGTTCGGAGCCGCTGACCAGCAGCGCGGCGTGGCCGCCATTGCCGGAGCGGGTGTTGACCATGGTGAAAAGCGTGATCGTGGGGGGGCCGCTGGCGGTGAAATGCGCGCGTGCGACCTCTTCATCCGGCGCCCAGACCGGCTCGGCCGCACAGGCCGCAAGTCCGAGCAGCAAAAACAGGGACAGAAAAATACGCCGCATGAAATCCCACCGAAAAACCATGCCGCCGGTTGGCGGCCGCGCGCCGTTACGCGCCGAACATCGCCAGCAGAACGACCACGACGATGATCGCGATTGCGGAGCGCACCATGAACTTGATGAAGCCCTCGAACGTCTTTTCCTGAACCCTTGCATCCATGGTTCCGTGCTTGTGCTCTGCCATTGATCTTCCTCGTCCTTGGCCTTCGGTGTTTCGTTGGCTTAGACGATTTGTCGCGGGCTGTCACGGTTTGGATTGGCGTCTCACGCGAAATTTGAAACGCCCGTTGCACCCCCGCCGTTTACGCCTTTCGCTGCCACATCCAGGCGTCGTCAGAGGCGCGGCGTTTGCGGGTGATCTTGCCGGTGCGGTAGAGGTGGTTGAGATGCCCGATCGCCTCGTTCAGCGCCAGATTGTACTCGCCCTCGCCGATCCTGCGCTTGAACAGCGGCTTGAAACACTCGGCCGCGGTGTGCGGCGTGTCGAGGAACTCGAGCAGCCGGTCGAGCGCGAAATGGTGGTTGTCGATCAACTGCCGCATCCGGGTCGGAAGCCCCATGAAGCACAGTTTGTGCCCCGGCAGCACCAGTTGCTGATCGTTGGCGAACTGGCTGAGGAACTCGCAGCTTTCCAGCCAGTCGCCGACCGGATCGGCGTCGGGTTCGGTGGCGTGGACGCCGAGGTTCGGGCTGATCGTCGCCAGAAGCTGATCGCCGCCCAGCACCAGATCGCCATGGCGCGACCAGAAGGTCGCGTGCTCCGGCGCGTGGCCGTTGCCGATATGCACGTCCCACTCGCGCCCGCCGAAACGCAGCACGCTGCCCTCCTTCACCCGCTGATACCCGAGCGGCAGGTCGGCCACGACGTCGGCGAAATTATACGGCCGTTCGGTGCGGCGTTTTTCGTAAAGCTCGGGGTCCATGCCGCCCGCGCGCCAATAGGCAAGGGTCTCGTCAAGCGGCTTGATCTGCCGGTCGAGCTGCAACATGCGGGCATAAAGCCACGCGGTCTGCGTGGTGATCAGTTGCGCGCCGTGCTCGGTCTGGAACCAGCCCGCAAGCCCGATATGGTCGGGGTGATGATGGGTGACGATCAGACGCGCCACCGGCTTGCCGCCCAGCGGTCCCTGCAGGACGTCGTGCCAGATCTTGCGGCTGTCCTCGGTGTCGATCCCGGTATCGACGATGGTCCAGCCGTCGCTGTCCCACAGCGCGTAGACGTTGACGTGATCGAGCCGGAACGGCATCGGCATCCGTATCCAAAGCAGGTCTTTGGCCAGCTCGATTGCCTCGCCGGGCTCGGGCGGCGTTTCCCACGGAAAGGTCAGCGGCGCATTCATCAGGCAAGGTCCTCCACCGATAGTGCATAAAGCCCGGAGGCACCGGCCTGTGCCTGCTCCAGCAGGGCTTTGTGTTCCGGCAACAGCCGGGTGACATGGAACGCGGCCAGTGCGGTGCGGGGTCCGGTTCCGCCCTCGGCCAGCGCCGCCTTGAGGTGGAAATGCGCGCCCAGAACCCGCGCGAAGGCCGACTGGAACGGCACCGCGCCGGCAAAGCGGTCCTGCATGTCCTGCTGGACCAGCCACTCGATCGCCTCGCGCAGCGTCTCGCCCGACTCCCAGACCGCTTCGGCCAGCGTCGGCAGGGTGCCGCGCGCCGCCTCGGCATTGGCCTCGACCTCCTCGAGCAGACGAAATGCCGCCTCGCCGCCGTCCATCATCTTGCGCCCGACAAGGTCCATCGCCTGAATACCGTTGGTGCCCTCGTAGATCGAGGTCACGCGCACGTCGCGGTAATATTGCGCGGCACCGGTTTCCTCGACATAGCCCATGCCGCCATGCACCTGAACGCCAAGCTGGGCCACGAGGATGCCGGTATCGGTGCCGTAGGACTTGGCAATCGGGGTCAGAAGCGCCGCGCGCGCCGCCCAGTCGGCCTCGCCCGTGGCGCGTTCCATGTCGATTGCCACCGCGCAGGCCAGCGCGATTGACCGTGCCGCGACGATCTCGGCCTTCATCTGCATCAGCATCCGGCGCACGTCGGGAAAATCGACGATGGCGCCGGTTCCGCCCGCTATCGGTGTCTTGCCCTGCACCCGCTCGCGCGCATGGGCCAGCGCGTGCTGATAGGCCCCCTCGGCCACGCCGATCCCCTGCGTTCCGACCAGAAGGCGGGCGTTGTTCATCATGGTGAACATCGCCTTCATCCCGGCATGCTCCGCGCCCACCAGCCAGCCGGTCGCACCCTCGAAACTCATCACGCAGGTCGGGCTGGCATGAAGGCCCATCTTGTGCTCGAGGCTGACGACGCGCAGGCTGTTGCGCGGGCCGGGGTTGCCGCCTTCGTCGGGGATGAGTTTCGGCACCATGAACAGGCTGATCCCCTTGGTGCCCGGCGCGCCGTCCGGCAGCCGCGCCAGCACGAGGTGACAGACGTTCTCGGCCATGTCGTGATCGCCCCAGGAGATGAAGATCTTCTGGCCGGTGACGGCGAATGTGCCGTCGCCGTTCGGCACCGCCTTGGTGGTCAGCGCGCCGACGTCCGAGCCGGCCTGCGGTTCGGTCAGGTTCATCGTGCCGGTCCATTCGCCCGACATCAGTTTGGGCAGATAGATCGCCTTCAGCGCGTCCGAGGCGTGATGCTCCACCGCGTCGATCTGGCCCTGCGTCAGCAGCGGGTTGAGCTGCAACGCCAGACAGGCCCCCGACATCATGTCGTTGGCGGCGGCGGTCAGGCTGATCGGCAGGCCCATGCCGCCATATTCGGGATCGCCCGAGATGCCGACCCAGCCGCCCTCGGCGATCTGGCGGTAGCCGTCGCGAAAACCTGGGCTTGATCGCACCACGCCGTTGTCGAGCCGCGCCCCCTGCATGTCGCCAGCCCGTTGCAGCGGCGCCATCACGTCGTCGGTCAGTTTCGCAAGCTCGGTCAGGATCGCGGCGACGGTGTCCGGCGTCGCCTCGGCATGGTGCGCGGTCGCCGTGACCTGATCGAAGCCGACCACATGGTCGAGCAGGAACCGGATGTCCTCGACGGGGGCGCGGTAGGGCATGGCTTTCCTTTCGTCCGACTTGGCAAGTGGCGACACGCCGGTTAGGCAGGCGATGGAAGCAACCCTACCCCTGCGACCGCCCGAAAAAAACGGAAACGCGACGTCATGGATGGCAGCAACACCGAAGTTCTGAGCGCCGATGCCGCAGGCATCGCCCGCGCCGCCGCCCTTCTGCGCGCCGGTGCACTGGTCAGTTTCCCGACCGAGACGGTCTATGGCCTTGGCGCCGACGCCACCAACGACACCGCCGTCGCGCGGATCTTCGAGGCCAAGGGCCGTCCCCGGTTCAATCCGCTGATCGTGCATCTGCCCGATGCGGCGCGGGTGCGTGACATCGCGGTGCTTGAGGGGGATGCGGCCCGGCTGGCCGATGCCTTCTGGCCGGGGCCGCTGACGCTGGTGCTGCCGATCCGGCCGGGCGCTGCCCTGTCGCCGCTGGTGTCGGCGGGGCTGTCAACCGTGGCCGTTCGGGTGCCAGATCAACCCTTGGCCCACGCGCTTCTGATCGCGGTCGACCACCCCATCGCCGCACCCTCGGCGAATCCCTCGGGCCGGATCAGCCCGACCGAGGCCGCGCATGTGGTCGCCGCGCTTGGCGGGCGGATCGAGGCGGTGCTGGATGGCGGCGCCTGCGCGGTCGGGGTGGAAAGCACTATCGTCGGCTTTGACCCCGTGCCGACACTCTTGCGCCCCGGTGGCCTGCCTGCCGAGGCCATCGAAGCCTGCCTTGGCGCGAAACTGGCCATGCTCGCGCCCGGCGATACCGTTTCCGCGCCCGGACAATTGCAATCGCATTACGCGCCCCGCGCGGGCCTGCGCCTGAACGCCACCGACCTGCGCCCCGGCGAACGCCTGCTCGGCTTCGGCCCGGTCGAGGCCACGCTGAACCTGTCGCCATCCGGCGATCTGGTCGAGGCGGCGGCGAACCTGTTTCACCACCTGCACCGGCTCGACAGCGAAGGCGATGTGCCCATCGCGGTCTCGCCGATCCCGGAAACCGGGCTGGGCCGCGCGATCAACGACCGCCTGCGCCGGGCAGCGGCCCCGCGCGAGTGATCGCGGCCCTCTTGCCTCCGATGTGGGGTAAGTGATAGGAATTACCTATCGAAAATCACATAACCAATGGGGCGATCCGATCATGTTCGGCAAGCTTGAAATGTTCATCGCGCTGGCGACCGAACAGCACTTCGGTCGGGCGGCAACCAGTCTGGGGCTGACCCAGCCGACGCTCTCGACCGGGATCAAGCAGCTTGAGGAGCAGCTTGGCGTCCAGCTTGTCCGGCGCGGGTCGCGCTATGGCGGGCTGACGCCGGAGGGCCAGCGCGCGCTGGAATGGGCGCGCCAGATCGTCGGAGACGTGCGCCGGTTCCGCGACGAGATGCGTTTCACCCGCGAAGGGCTGAGCGGGCATCTGCGCCTCGCCGTGATCCCGACGGCGCTGACCTGGGCGTCGCGGCTGGTCGCCGGGTTCCAGCAGCGGCACGAAAAGGTGCGTTTCACCATCCTGTCGCGCACCTCGATCGAGATCCTCGCGATGCTGGAAAACCTCGAGATCGACGCCGGCCTGTCCTATCTCGACAACGAGCCGCTGGGGCGGGTTTCGACCGTGCCGCTCTACCGTGAGAGCTACACGATGGTGTGCGGCAGCGACCACCGGCTTGCGGGCCGCGACAGCGTCGACTGGCAAGAGATCGGCGGCGAGAAGCTGTGTCTGCTGACGCCTGACATGCAAAACCGGCGCATCATCATGAAAGCGTTCATGGATACCGGCCAATCCCCCGTCGCACAGATGGAGTCGAACTCGCCGATCATGCTCGCCTCCTATGTCGAACGCAGCGATTGCATCACCATCCTGCCGGACGATCTGGCGCGGTTTCTGGCCGCCGGCAAGGCGCTGTCGATCGTGCCGATCAAGGCCAACGGCGAGGCTTACAGCGTGGGGCTGGTCGCGCCCTATCAGGAGCCGCATACGCCGGTATTGCAGGCGCTTCTGGACGAGGCCGGGACGCTCGCGCGGGACGATTGAGTTTCTCAATGGGTCAACGGTTTATTGATATTGATCGGCGCGCACCAATCGGGGATCACCGCCCGACACATACGAGGACAGACATGGCCACCACAGCCACCGAACCCACTGCCGAAGCCCTTGCCGACCTGATCGAAACGCAGCTTCACCTCGAGGGGCCGCTGCTGCCGATTCTGCACGCGATTCAAGAGGCTTACGGCCACATTCCCACCGCTGCCGTGCCGCTGATCGCGGAGAAGCTGAACACCGGCCGGGCCGAGGTGCATGGGGTGATGAGCTTCTACCACGATTTCCGCACCACGCCCGCCGGCCGGCACGTGGTCAAGATCTGCCGCGCCGAGGCCTGTCAATCGGTCGGCGGGGCCGATCTGGCCGAGGCGGCGCTGAAAAAACTCGGCACCGAATGGCACGGCACCACCGCGAACGGCGCGGTGACGGTCGAGCCGGTCTATTGCCTCGGCCTCTGCGCCTCCGGCCCCGCCGCGATGATCGACGGCAAGGTCGTGGCCCGGCTGGATGAGGCCAAACTGGACAGGTTGCTGGCGGAGTTGGGCGCATGAAGGTCTTTCTGTCGATTGATGCCGCCGCACGCGCCGTGGGCGCGGACGAGGTTGCCGCCGCGATCACCGCCGAGGCGGACAAGCGCGGGCTTGCGGTCGAACTGATCCGCGTCGGATCACGCGGCATGGCGTGGCTGGAGCCGCTGGCCGAGGTCGAGATCGACGGCGTGCGCCATGCCTTCGGTCCGGTGACGCCAGAGGACGTGCCCGCGCTGCTGGACGGCACGCTGGCAGGTCACGGGCCGACCGAGGAGATCCCGTTTCTGGCCGGACAGACCCGCCTGACCTTTGCCCGCTGCGGCGTGATCGACCCGCTCGACCTTGCCGCCTACGAGGCGCATGGCGGGCTGAGCGGGTTGCGCAAGGCGATTGCCGCGCCGGATCAGATCGTCGAAACCGTCAAGGCATCGGGGTTGCGCGGCCGGGGCGGGGCGGGCTTTCCGACCGGCATCAAGTGGCAGACCGTGGCCGGGGCGACAGCCGACCAGAAGTATATCGTGTGCAACGCCGACGAGGGCGACAGCGGCACCTTTGCCGACCGGATGATCATGGAGGGCGATCCGTTCAGCCTGATCGAGGGCATGGCGATTGCCGGCATCGGCGTCGGCGCGACCAGGGGCTATGTCTATCTGCGCTCGGAATATCCCGACGCCATCGCGACCATGACCCGCGCGGTCGAGATCGCACGGTCGGCGGGCGTGCTGGGCGACAGCGTGCTCGGCTCTCCCCACGCCTTCGACATGGAAATCCGTGTCGGGGCCGGGGCCTATGTCTGCGGTGAGGAAACCAGCCTGCTCAATTCGCTCGAAGGCAAGCGCGGCGAGGTCCGGCCCAAGCCGCCGCTGCCCGCGCTGGAAGGCTTGTTCGGCAAGCCGACCGTGGTCAACAACGTCATCTCGCTGGCCACCGTTCCGGTGATCTTCGAGAGGGGTGCCGAGCATTATGCCGATTTCGGCCTTGGCCGTTCGCGCGGGACGATCCCGCTGCAGATCGCCGGAAACGTCAAATACGGCGGGCTTTACGAGATCGCCTTCGGCGTGCCGCTGGGCGAGATCGTGAACGGCATCGCCGGCGGCACGAGGTCGGGCCGGCCAGTGAAGGCGGTTCAGGTCGGCGGCCCGCTCGGGGCCTATTTCCCGGTGTCCGGGTTCGACACGCCGTTCGGCTACGAGGAGTTCGACGGCGCGGGCGGGCTGATCGGCCATGCCGGGCTTGTGATCTTCGATGACAGCGCGGACATGCTATCCTTGGCCCGCTTCGCAATGGAATTCTGCGCGGTGGAAAGCTGTGGCAAATGCACCCCCTGCCGGATCGGCTCGGTTCGCGGGGTCGAGACCATCGACCGCATCGCGGCGGGCGAAGCCGGGGCGGAGGAGCTTTTGACCGACCTGTGCGAAACGATGAAAGACGGCTCGCTCTGCGCGCTCGGGGGCTTCACGCCCTATCCGGTGATGTCGGCGCTGACGCATTTCCCCGACGATTTTGCCGGCAACCAGACCGGACGCAAGGAGGCGGCGCGATGACCTTGCAGCGCAGGACACGCGGTCGCGCGACCGCGATTGACGGCGCCGCGCGGCGCCGGTGCCACCAGATGGCGGAGGATTGCCAATGAAGGACTTCATCATCCCCTGGGACGATACCGATTACGGCACGCCCGCCAGCACCGGCGCGCCGGTGACCCTGACCATCGACGGTTTCGACGTCACCGTGCCCGAGGGCACCTCGGTGATGCGCGCCGCCGCCGAGGCCGGCATCCAGGTGCCGAAGCTCTGCGCGACGGATTCGCTCGACGCCTTCGGCTCCTGTCGCCTCTGCGTGGTCGAGATCGAGGGTCGCAAGGGCACCCCCGCCTCCTGCACCCAGCCGGTCGCCGCCGGAATGGTGGTGCACACCCAGTCCGAAAAGATCCGCCGCATCCGCAAGGGCGTGATGGAGCTTTATCTCTCGGATCACCCGTCCGAGCCTGCGAGCTGCACTGCCGGGCGCGACTGCGAATTGCACGACATGGCCGCCGTGGTCGGGCTGCGCGAGGTGCGTTATGCGCCGGGCGACAATCATTTCCAGGCCGAGCAGGGCGGGCGGAACAATCCGCGCCATCTGCCCAAGGACGAGAGCAACCCCTATTTCACCTTCGATGCGTCCAAGTGCATCCTCTGCTCGCGCTGCGTCCGCGCCTGTGACGATATCCAGGGCACCTATGCGCTGACGATCGAGGGGCGCGGCTTTGACAGCGTTGTTTCGGCCGGGGCGGCGGGTGACAACTTCCTCACCTCCGACTGCGTGTCCTGCGGTGCCTGCGTGCAGGCCTGCCCAACCGATGCGCTGATCGAGAACAGCGTGATCGAACTGGGCATACCGACGCGCGAGGTCATCACCACCTGCGCCTATTGTGGTGTCGGCTGCTCGTTCAAGGCCGAGCTGAATGGCGACCAGCTGATCCGCATGGTGCCGCACAAGGGCGGCAAGGCCAATCGCGGGCATAGCTGCGTCAAGGGCCGTTTCGCCTGGGGTTATGCCAACCACAAGGAGCGCATTCTCAACCCGATGATCCGCGACCGCGTCGACGAGCCGTGGCGCGAAGTGTCCTGGGACGAGGCGCTGAGCTTCACCGCCGACCGGCTGGCCAGCATCCGCAAGGAGCACGGCAAGAAGGCGCTGGGCGTCATCACCTCGAGCCGCTGCACCAACGAGGAAACCTACCTGGTGCAGAAACTGGCCCGCGCGGTGTTCGAGAACAACAACACCGACACCTGCGCGCGCGTCTGCCATTCGCCCACCGGCTATGGGCTGGGGCAGGCTTTCGGCACCTCCGCCGGCACCCAGGATTTCGATTCGGTCGAGCATAGCGACGTGCTGATCGTGATGGGCGCGAACCCGACCGACGCGCACCCGGTCTTTGCCTCGCGGATGAAGAAGCGGCTGCGCGAGGGCGCCAAGCTGATCGTGATCGACCCGCGCCGGATCGACCTGGTGAAATCGCCCAATGTGCGCGCGGACCATCACCTGGCGCTGCGCCCCGGCACCAACGTCGCCGTCGTCACCGCGATGGCGCATGTGATCGTGGCCGAGGGGCTGGCGGACGAGGATTTCATCCGCACGCGTTGCAACTGGGACGAATACCTGGCTTTCGCCGACTTCGTTCGCGCACCCCGCCACAGCCCGGAAGCGACCGAAGCGCTGACCGGCGTCCCCGCCGCCGAATTGCGCGCCGCGGCGCGCACCTTCGCCAAGGGCGGCAACGGCGCGATCTATTACGGGCTTGGCGTGACCGAACACAGCCAGGGCTCGACCACCGTGATGGGCATCGCCAACCTTGCCATGCTGACCGGCAATATCGGGCGCGAGGGCGTGGGCGTGAACCCGTTGCGCGGCCAGAACAACGTGCAGGGCTCGTGCGACATGGGCAGCTTCCCGCACGAGTTGCCCGGCTATCGCCATGTGAAGAACCCCGAGGTCCGCGAAGTGTTCGAGCGTCTCTGGGGCGTCACCATCGACCCGGAGCCGGGCCTGCGCATCAACAACATGCTGGATGCCGCTGTCGCCGGAACCTTCAAGGGGCTCTATGTGCAGGGCGAAGACATCCTGCAATCCGACCCCGACACCCAGCACGTCGCCGCCGGGCTGGCGGCGATGGAATGCGTGATCGTCCACGACATCTTCCTCAACGAAACGGCGAACTACGCCCATGTGTTCCTGCCCGGCTCGACCTTCCTCGAGAAGGACGGCACCTTCACCAACGCCGAGCGCCGCATCAACATGGTGCGCAAGGTCATGGCGCCCAGGAACGGCTATGCCGATTGGGAGGTGACGCAACTTCTGGCCAATGCGCTGGGGGCGAGCTGGAGCTACACCCACCCCAGCCAGATCATGGACGAGATCGCCGCGACCACGCCCAGTTTCGCCGGGGTCAGCTTTGATCTGCTCGACAGGCTGGGATCGGTCCAGTGGCCCTGCAACGAGGACCACCCCGAAGGCACGCCGACGATGCATGTCGACGGTTTCGTGCGCGGCAAGGGGCGGTTCATCGTGACCGAATACCTCGCCACGGACGAAAGGACCGGGCCGCGCTTCCCGCTGCTTCTGACCACCGGGCGGATCCTCAGCCAGTATAACGTCGGCGCGCAGACACGGCGCACCGCCAACATGGTCTGGCACGATCAGGACCTGCTCGAGATCCACCCGCATGACGCCGAGAACCGCGGCATTCGCGAGGGGGACTGGATCAGGCTGGCCAGCCGCTCGGGCGAAACCACGCTGCGCGCGACGATCACCGACCGGGTCAGCCCCGGCGTGGTCTACACCACCTTTCACCACCCCGACACGCAGGCCAACGTGGTGACCACCGACTATTCCGACTGGGCGACGAACTGCCCGGAATACAAGGTGACGGCGGTGCAGGTCGCGCCTTCCAACGGGCCGAGCGAGTGGCAGGAAGACTATGCGGCACATGCGGCATTGTCGCGCCGGATCGCGCCGGCGGCGGAGTAGGCAATGAAACCGGTCCTCAGCCTTCCCGGTCTGGCGGTCGGGCGCGATGGCACCCGCAAGGTGACGCGCGCCTTGCCGGAGGAGACGCCGGTTGCGGTGTCGTTCGACGGCGAGACGCTGGCGGTGATGATGGCCAGCCCGGCGGATCTTGAGGATTTCGCGCATGGTTTCGCGCTGACCGAAGGCGTGATCGAAACGCTCGATCAGATCGACAGCTTCGAGATCGTCGAGCATCCCAACGGGATCGAGGCGCGGTTCACGCTGCGCGACGACCGCTCCGAGGCACTGAAGGCCCGGCGTCGCCGGATGACCGGGCCGGTGGGCTGCGGGCTTTGCGGCATCGACTCGCTGGAACAGGCGGTGCGCAGCGTGCCGCGTGTCGATGGCGGATCGCTGACGCTCGGGCGGGCCGAGATCGCCGCCGCGACCGATGCGCTGATGCACCACCAGCCCTTGCACGACCAGACCCGCGCGGTTCATGCCGCCGGTTTCCTGCGTTCCGGTGAGGGTATTCTGGCCGTGCGCGAGGATGTCGGGCGGCACAACGCACTCGACAAGCTGATCGGCGCGCTGGCGCGGACGGGGATCGACGCCGCCAGCGGCGCAATCGTGCTGACCTCGCGCATCTCCGTCGAGATGGTGCAGAAGGCCGCGATGGCCGGCTGCCCCGTCATCGTCGCG
>JBLWUQ010000023.1:0-34726 GCA_048268845.1 Maritimibacter sp.
CATAGATCGTGTCCTTGCCGTCGAAGTCGATGCCGATCGTGCTGCCTGCCGCACCGCCGGTGGCCTCGGTGAGCGAAGCGATCTCGGTGACGCTGCCGTCACCGGCGATGCGCAGCACGCGTCCCGAGGCGAACAGGCTGGCGAACAGGCCGCCCTGACCATCGGCCACCAGACCCTCGGGGCGGTCATCGAATTGTGCCAGCACCTGCCAGCCCTCGTCGGCGTGGATCGGCGCGGCCAGCGCGGTGAGCGTGGCGGCGGCGAGAAATCCCAGTCTCGTGAATCGCATCGTTTCCTCCCTTGGCGAAGCGTCGGCAAAGCCTAGCGTCACGGCGGCAACGGCCCCTTATCACGGCAGACTAGTCCGAGAGGACGATGCCGGTGCAGGGCCGGAAGCGGGATTGCACGGGAAGGATGGTACCGACACCCCGGCTCGAACGGGGGACCTCTTGATCCACAATCAAGCGCTCTAACCTACTGAGCTATGTCGGCACGTGCCCTGCATTTATCGCCCGGTCATGGCCAATGCAAGAGGCGCGGGCTTGAAAAACGTCCGCACCGCGCGTATCGCGGGGCTGAGTTTTCAGGAGGCCGCCATGGGCATCAATTCGGAATCCGACATCACCGCCAATCTCCAGATCGGCCCGACAACGCTGGGGATGGTGCGGATCTACGTCGCCGGCGACGGCATCGACCTGCCGATGGACTTCGAGCCGGACGAGGCCGAGGACATCGCCGAGGAAATCCGGGCCGCCGCGGCCCAGGCCCGAGCGATGGCCGAGGCTGGCCCTAAGAAGCCGGGTCGAAAAAAGCGCTGACCCCCGGATCGCGCCAGCCTTGCAACCGGCTGGCGGCGTGGCGGGCGAATTTCTGCAACATCACCTTGCGCCGCGCGGGCGCGAGCCGGGTTTCCGGACCGCTGCGCAGGATCTCGGCGTCATAGCCGTCGGCGATGATCAGCCCGGTTTCCGCCGGCAGGATCTCGGTCGGGAAATCCGCGTCGACCGCCCAGAAAAAGCGGTCGCACCACTCGAGATAGCCCTGCCACTTGCCATCGGCCATGTAGTCGGCACGCGAGGATTTGCACTCGATCACCCAGAACTCGCCCTTCGGGCCGAGCGCCAACACATCGACGCGCAGCCCGCGCCGGGGCACGAATTCCTCGATCGACACGAAGTCGTGCTGGCGCAGGTGGCGGGCGACACCGCGCGCGAGGATCTGGCCGGGTTGAAGGACGTGGTCCTGCATGGGATCAGAATGAACAATACATGAACATTTGTCCAGTCACACAGGGGACTTGAACGGCGCGGGGTTGCGGCCTATCTCTGTGCTTGGCGATCTGCCCTTCTCGACAAGAGGTCAAATTCCTCTGGCCTTAACGAACTCCGAGGGAGCTGGCTCTGTCTGGGCCTTGGTCCGGTTATCTGGCGCCCACCTGTATATGCAGGTCCTCGGGAATTAGTTACCTCCCGGATGCGTGCGGTCCCGCCACCCATTGCACCGCGCCTCGGATGCTCCAGAGCACCGGGGCGCGGTGTTTTTCAATGATACATGGCCGGGCTGGTGGTCAGCGACGCGGCGCCGTGGCCTCGACCCGAACCGGAATGTCGGTCGCGACCGGAACGCGCGTGCCGCCCTTGGGCGTGTCGTCCTGCTCCATGCGCATCACGGCAATCGCGAACTGCACCCCGGCAAACACGATGCCGTTGAACATGAACAGCATCACCACCGCGATCCAGCCGATGTCCGAGGTCGAGATGAGATGCCAGAGGTTGCCGACATTGGTGTAGAGCAGCGCGGTGACGAAGACCGCCGACAGGCCGAAGCCGATCAGAACCTGAGTGATGTAGAGCCGAACCAGACGTGGCATGAGCGATCCCCCTGATCTGTTCATATTCCCAATGTAGCATCCGAAGACCCGCAGCAACAGGGGCGGCGCGTCACGAACCTGCGAGGGACGGAAAACGGCGGAAGCGGGCTCAGAACGCCTCGGGCCGGACTTCGCGCGCGATGTGGTCGAGCACGGCGTTGGTGAACTTGGGCTCGTCGCTCTCGGGAAAGAAGGCGCGGGCGACGTCGACGAACTCGGTGATCACCACCTTGGGCGGGGTGTCGCCAAGGAGAAGCTCGGCACTGGCCGCGCGAAACAGCGCCCGCAGCGTCGGGTCGATCCGCGCGATCGGCCATTTCGCCACCAGCGCGCGGTCGGTCAACTGGTCGATCTTCGCCTGCATGTTCACCGCGGTGTCGAGCAGGCTGCGAAACAGGTCCGGGTCGCCCTCGGCCATCTCGATATCGTCGAACACCTCGCCAAAGCGGAAGTCCTCGAACTCCTGCGTGACCTTCTCGACGGTCTGGCCCGAGGCCTCCATCTGAAACAGCGCCTGCACAGAAAACAGCCGCGCCGCCGAGCGCATCTTGCGTTTCTGGTTGTTCGAAAGCGTCATGCCTTGGTCCCGCCGCCATCCTGATCGGCGAGCTTGTAGGTGTCGAAGGCACCAAAGCCAACCGGCTTTCGCGCGCTGCCCCACTTGTGGTTCAAGGCAATCAGATGCATCGCCGCCGCAGCAGCCCCGCCGCCCTTGTTCTGGTCCGAGGGGTCAGCGCGCACCACGGCCTGATCGCGGTTTTCCACGGTCAGGATGCCGTTGCCGATGCACAGCCCCTGCAAACCCAAAAGCGTCAGCCCACGCGACGAATCGTTGCAGACGGTGTCGTAATGCGTCGTCTCGCCCCGGATCACGCAACCCAGCGCCACATAGCCGTCGAAATTCGACAGCCGGTCGGCGATGGAAATCGCGGTCGGCACCTCAAGCGCGCCGGGCACCTCGATCAGCTCCCAGGACGCCCCCGCCGCCTCGATCTCGGCCTTGGCGCCGGCGATCAGATCGTCGGCGATGTCCTTGTAATAGGGCGCAACCACGATCAGCAGCTTCACCGGCTTGTCGAACGCCGGGCGCGGCAGGATGTAATGTGTCTCGGTCCCGGCCATCATTTGCCCCTGGTGATCGGGCAGGTGCCCTCGATCGACAGCCCATAGGCCTCAAGCCCGACGATCTTCGGCTTGGGGCTGTCGGTGACAAGGATCATGCGGTGAATGCCCAGCGCCGACAGGATCTGCGCGCCGAGGCCGTACTGGCGCAGGATCTGCGGCGAAACGCGCCCGCCCACCGCCAGCTTCATCGACGGATCGCGCAAGAGCACCACCGCGCCCCGGCCTTCGTCGGCGATCACCTGCATCGCGCGCGGCAACTCATCCGCCGGGCTCGGCCCCAGCCCGAGCGCATCCTCCAGCGGGTTCAGCGCATGCATCCTGACCAGCACCGGCGCGTCGGTGCTCAGATCGCCCTTGGACAACACGATATGCTCGGCGCCCTGGGTCTCGTCGGTAAAGACCCGCATCATCCAGTCGCCGCCATAGGCCGAAGTCACTTTCTGCACCGCGCTCTCGCGCACCAGGTTGTCGTGCCGGTGGCGATAGGCGATCAGGTCCGAGATCGTCCCGATCTTGAGCTTGTGCTTCTGCGCGAAGGCCACCAGATCGGGCAGCCGCGCCATGGTGCCGTCCTCGTTCATGATCTCGCAGATCACGCCGGCGGGGTTCAGCCCGGCCAGCCGCGAAATGTCGACGGCGGCCTCGGTGTGCCCGGCGCGCACCAGCACGCCGCCATCCTTGGCGCGCAGCGGAAAGACGTGGCCGGGGGTGGCGATGTCGGCGGCGGTCTTGGTCGGGTCGGTCGCCACCGCCACGGTACGCGCCCGGTCATGGGCGGAAATGCCGGTGGTCACGCCCTCGCGCGCCTCGATCGAGACGGTGAAGGCGGTTTCGTGCCGCGAGGCGTTCTGCGACGCCATCAGCGGCAGGCCCAGCGCATCGACCCGCTCGCCCGTCAGTGTCAGGCAGATCAGCCCGCGCCCGTTGATCGCCATGAAATTGATCGCCTCGGGCGTCGCCATCTGCGCCGGGATCACCAGATCGCCCTCGTTCTCGCGGTCCTCGTGATCGACCAGGATGAACATCCGGCCGTTGCGGGCCTCCTCGATGATCTCCTCGATCGGAGAGATTGCAGCCGCCCAGTCGCTCTCGACCGGTCCGGGCTTTTCGAAGTTCTTGATCTCGGCCATGGTGTTCCCCTTACGCGCGCACAGGGTGAGATAACCGCTCTTTGCGGCCATTGCCAGAGGCAACCGGGCACCGCGATCCGGGGGCTAGGCCCGGCGCGCGAAACCCGCTATGCTCTGGCGAAACGGTCCCGAGAACCGGACAGGCAGATGATCCAGACCACCATATCCCCGCGCGCCGCGCGCCTCTTGCTCGTCGCGACGCTTGCGCTCGCCGGCTGCGCCGCGCCCGAGGCGACCACCCGCGCCGACCTTGGCGACGAGGTGATCATCACCGATTTCACCCTCGGCCCGCCCGGCGCGCGCCCCGGCGCCTGCTACGGCAAGGACGTGACGCCCGCGGTGATCGAACAGGTCACCGAACGCGTGCTGATCGCCGAACCCGAGATCGGCCCCGGCGGCAACATCATCGCCCCCGCCCGCTACGAGGAACGCACCGACCACCGGATCGTCGGCGGCCGAGAGGACGTCTATTTCGAAACCCCCTGCCCGCCGCGCTGGACACCCGATTTCATCGCCTCGGTGCAGCGCGCCCTGACGATCCGCGGACGCTACGACGGCCCGGTAAACGGCACGCTCAACACCGCCACGCGCCAGGCGATCCGCACGTTCCAGATCGAAAACGGGTTGAATTCCGGGATATTGTCGACCGAGAACGCCCGTCGGCTGGGCCTGGTCGAGATCGAGCTTTAGAAGTCCGGCAGGGCTGCGGCGATCGTGCGTGACACCAGGTCAGGCCGCATCGCCCATGCCCCCATCTGCTCGACGACGTTGCCGCCCTCGAGCTCGGCCAGCCGGTCGGCATAGGTCACCGGGCCGAGATAGGCGAACAGGAATGCCTTGAACCCGAGAAAGGCAAGCAGCGCCAGCATGATCCCGCGCAAGGGCGGCCGGCGCGCAACCCTGACCCGCTCGACCGGCATCAGGATACCGTCGCGCTCCTCAAGCCGCACGTAACGCCCGCTGCTGCGGCGATGCTTGCGGGTGATGTCGTTCAGCCGTTGCTGAAATCGCGCCTGGTTTGCATCCATCTTTCCAATCCCGTCGCGTGGATGACGACCGAAAAAGGATAGGAGCGAAATAAGGCAAAAATGCGGCAGCGCGCCGGGCTGGTCACGCGCGCTTGAGCACCAGCGTCGTCCAGTCGCCGAAAACCTCCCGCGAGCCGAGCACGAAACCCTCGCGCAGATAGGCCTGCACCACCTCGTCGGCCTGATCGTTCAGAATACCCGACAGGATCGCATGGCCGCCGACACCGATATGCCGGGCCATGTCCGGCGCCAGCGCCAGCAGCGGCCCCTTGAGGATATTGGCAAAGACCAGGTCGAAAGGCGCGGCTTGCGCGAAGTCGGGATGATCGAAACCTGCCGCCTCGATCACGTGCACCCGGTCGCTCAACCCGTTGGCCGCCACGTTGGTCCGCGCCACCTCGACCGCGACCGCGTCGATGTCAGAGGCCAGAACCGAATAGGGCCAGACCTTCGCCGCCGCCATCGCCAGCACCGCCGTGCCACAGCCGATATCGGCGATGTTGTGCTTGACCAGCCCGCGCGACACCATCGCATCGAGCGCCGTGAGGCAGCCCAGCGTCGTGCCGTGATGCCCGGTGCCGAAGGCCATTGCCGCCTCGATCTTCAGGGCCACCCGGTCGCGCGGCACCCGGTCGGCGTCATGCGCGCCATAGACAAAGAACCGCCCGGCCTCGACCGGCGCAAGCTCGCGTTTGACATGCGCGACCCAATCGACCTCCGGCAATTCTGAAACCGCGAAATCCTTGGCACCATGCGCCTTGGCAAGCAGCGCCAGCGCGATTTCGTCGGGCGCCTCGGTGAAATATCCGCCAACCTCCCACAGCCCGGAGCCGTCCTCGATCTCATAGACCCCGACACCGATCGGCTCGGGCTCCAGCGCCTCAAGCGCCGCGCCCAGATCGTCAGCCGCGCGCTGGCCCACAAGCGTCGTCAAGGCGGTGAATGTCGGCATCTCGCCCTCCCTCGTTGCGCCCCGCCTACCCCCCGGATCGCGCCGGGTCAAGAAACCCCGGCACGGCCCTTCATCTTGGCCACAAATACTCAAATACCCGAGGTCCCGGCCGCAGGCCGGGACAGAGACAAAGCAGCGCGCCGCAGGCGCACAATTTGCCAAGACCTCAAAGCAGCGCCAGCATCCGCGTCTTTTCGCCCGGATCGTCCGGCGACGAAATTGCCCGCGCCAGCGCTTCGAGCGAGGCGATGTTGTGCCCGGCCCGGAGCGCATCGACATGCGGCAGCATCGCGCGGATGCCGGCGGCCCTCGGCGCAAATCCGTCCCAGCGCAACAGAGGGTTCAGCCAGATCACCTGCCGCGCCGACAGGTGCAGCCGCTCCATCTCGCGGCCCAGCGCGTCCGCGTCGTCGCGATCGAGCCCGTCGGTGATCAGAAGCACCACCGCCCCCTGCCCCAGAACCCGGCGCGACCAGTCGCGGTTGAAGGCGTGCAGGCACTGGCCGATCCGCGTGCCCCCCTCCCAGTCCTGCGCCTCGGCCCCGGCGGCGGCCAGTGCGGCATCGACATCGCGCATGGCGAGGTGGCGGGTGATGTTGGTCAGCCGCGTTCCGAAGGTAAAGCCATGCACCCGCGCCCAGCCTGCGCCCTTGGCATTGGCCACGCTATGCAGGAAATGCAGCACCATCCGGCTGTAGGACGACATCGACCCCGATATGTCGCACAGCACCACCAGGTTGGGCCAGCGCTCGCGGCGGTTTCTGGTCGCGAAGTCGCGGATCTCGCCGCCCTGCCGCATCGCATCGCGCATCGTGCGGCGCCAGTCGGGCAGACGGCCACGGCGCGCCGCCATCGTGCGGCGGCTGGCCAGCGGCTTCACCGGCAGTGTGAGGCGCGCCAGCATCCGCTTTGCCTCGGCGATCTCGGCGGTCGACATCTGTTCGAAGTCGAGGCGGCGCAGCCGTTCCTCGCGCGACATGGTCAGCGTCGCGTCAACCTCGATTTCGGTCTCGCCGTCATCGCTGCCCATATCCGGCAGCTCGCGCTCGACGCCATCAAGCAGGGCCTCGGCGGCGCGTTTTGCGCCCGCCTCGGCGGCGCGCTCGTCCTGCACGCCACGGATCGCCGGAAGCAGCATCGCCATCATCTGCTCCATGTAGCGCGGATCGCGCCAGAACAGCCGGAACACCTGATGAAACACCCGCCGCTCCTCGGGCCGTGACACGAAGACGGCGTGAAGCGTCCAGTAGAAATCCTGCCGCTCGGTGAACCCCGCCGCCGCCACCGCGCGCGCCGCCTCGATCACCTTGCCCGGCCCCGCCTTCAGCCCGGCGGCGCGCAGCGCGCGGGCAAAATGGGTCAGGTTCGCGGTGAAGCGCGGATTGTCGGGCAGGTCGAGATCAGGAAGGTTCATGCATATCCTTCAGGCCGGAGCCGGGGGTTTTGCACCCCCGGACCCCCGCAGAGTATTTCAGCCAAGATGAAGCGGCATCTAGGCGCCTTTCAACGCCTTGCGGCTTTCCTCGAGCAATCGCGCGGCCTCGGAGCCTGCCAGGCGCTGGATGTCGTCCTGGTATTTCAGGATCGCGCCGATCGTGTCGGCGATGACCTCGGGGCTGAGCGCGATGACGTCGAGTGCGAGCAGGCATTTCGCCCAGTCGATGGTTTCGGCCACGCCGGGTTTCTTGAACAGATCCTCGCTGCGCAAGCGCTGGACGAAGGCAACGATCTCGCGCGAGAGGGTCTCGGTCGCTTCCGGCGCGCGGGCGGTCAGGATCTCCATTTCTCGTTCGAAATCAGGGTAGTCGACCCAGTGATAGAGGCAGCGGCGCTTGAGCGCGTCATGCACCTCGCGGGTGCGGTTCGAGGTCAGGATCACGATCGGCGGCTCGGGCGCGCGGACGGTGCCAAGCTCGGGAATCGTGACCTGGTAATCCGACAGCGCCTCGAGCAGGAACGCCTCGAACGGCTCGTCCGTGCGGTCGATCTCGTCGATCAGCAGAACCGGCGCGCCGCCGCTCTGGGGCGACATCGCCTCGAGCAGCGGGCGGCGGATCAGGAAACGCTCCGAGAACAGTTCATCCGTCAGCGTCGCGCGGTCGGTGCTTTCGGTCACTTCGGCGCTGCGAATCGCGACCATCTGGGCGGGGAAGTTCCATTCGTAGACGGCGGAGGCCGCATCGAGACCCTCGTAGCATTGCAGCCGGATCAGCCGCCGCCCCAGCCCCGCCGCCAGCGCCTTGGCGATCTCGGTCTTGCCAACGCCCGCCTCGCCTTCGAGAAACAGGGGCCGGCCGAGTTTCAGCGCCAGGAAGGTCACCGTCGCCAGCGCCCGGCCGGTGACGTAGTTCTGCCCGGCCAGCAGCGCCTCGACCTCGTCTATCGTTTTGGGGATTGTCCGCATGTCTGATCCTCCGTCCCGGCATTTGGGCCATGGCGAGGGTCGGAACGTCAAGCCCCGCTTGCCTTTTCGCGCGCCGCCGTGCATCGCGAAAGGATGGGTTTCGTCACAAGACCACGACTGATCGCCTTGGCCGCCGCCGCTATCGGCACGGTGGTATTCTGGGTGTCGGGCCTGCCGCTGCCGCTGTTGCTGGGGCCGATGGCGGGGTGTCTGGTTGCCGCGCTGGTCGGATTGCCGATGCAGGGCATGGGCGTTGTCGGCACGGTGATGCGCACGGTGCTGGGGGTGGCGATCGGGGCCAGCATCACCCGCGACACGCTGGTCGCGCTGACCGAGTATCTGCCCACGCTCCTGCTGATCCCGTTCTTCGTCGCCGCCATCGGGGCTGCGGGTTATCCGTTTCTGCGGCGTGTCGCCGGGCTTGATGCCCCGACAGCCTTCTATGGCGCGATGCCGGGCGGGCTTCAGGACATGCTGATCTTCGGCGAAGAGGCCGGTGGCGATCCGCGCGCGCTGTCCCTGATCCATGCGACGCGTATTCTCGTGATCGTCGCCATCGCGCCGTTCCTGATCGCCTGGGTCTACGGCATCGACCTGACCGCGCCACCGGGCGCGCCGGCGTCGAGCGTGCCGCCGCTCCAGATTGCCCTGATGATCGTCGCCGGACTGATCGGCTGGTGGGCGGCGGCGAAGGTCAGGCTGTTTGGCGCGTCGATCCTCGGCCCGATGATCCTGACCGCCGCGCTGTCGCTGGCGGGCATCATCCAGCAGCGCCCACCGGCCGAGATGATCTGGGCGGCGCAGTTCTTCATCGGGCTGGCGGTCGGGGCGAAATACGCCGGCATCACCCGGCGCGAGCTGCGCGATTTCGTCGGCGCGGGGCTGGTCTATTCGCTGATCGCACTGGCAATCTCGGGTGTGTTCCTGTGGGTCGCGACGCATCTCAGCCCGGCGCACGAGCTTGACGTGCTCTTGTCGTTCCTGCCCGGCGGTCAGGGCGAAATGGTGGTGGTGGCGATCATCGCGGGCGCCGACCTTGGCTTTGTCGTCACCCACCATCTCCTCCGGATCGTGATCGTGATCGTGCTGTCGCCGCTGGTCGCCAAACGCATTGTCAGGCGCGATTGACCTTCGCCCCCGATTCTGACCAGATCGCGCAAAACGGAGACGCCGATGCCGCTCGAACTCTGGCTGACCTATGTCGCGGCGACGATTTTCATCCTGATCATTCCGGGGCCGACGGTCCTGCTGGTGCTGTCCTATGCCTTGAGCCAGGGGCGGCGGGTGGCGGTCGGGATGGCGCTTGGCGTGGCCACGGGCGACCTGATCGCGATGACGGCAAGCCTGTTGGGGCTGGGCACGCTGGTCCTGGCATCGGCGACGCTGTTTTCGGTGCTGAAATGGGTCGGCGCGGGCTATCTGGTCTATCTCGGCGTCAAGCTCCTGCGCAGCGCACCGGCCGAGCTCCACCTGACCGACACCAGCCGCAAGCATGTCCGCCAGATCTACTTCCACGCCGCGATGGTGACGGTGACAAACCCGAAAACCATCGTCTTTTTCATGGCTTTCGTGCCGCAGTTCATCCGCCCGGAAGCCGCGCTCGCACCGCAATTCGCCATCCTGATCGCAACCTTCGTCACGCTCGGCACGCTCAACGCGCTGATCTATGCGCTGCTGGCCGACAAGTTGCGAAGCCGCATCCGCAAGCCCGCCGTGTTCGTGTGGCTGAACCGCATTGGTGGCGGCGCTCTGGTGACGATGGGGGCGTTCACCGTCACCCTGGGGCGTTCATAAGCGTCAAATCCTCCGCAAACATTGACGGATTCCCCCGATCTGGCCCATACTATGCTAGGAATTCGGCGCCAGACCGATCGCAACCGGGCAGAACCAGGCAGGCGGTGACATGAGGCTCTATCCCTTCAGGCTGGCAGAGGCGCACCGATGCGCATAACCGCCGTGACCTGCGTCAAGAACGAAGGCCCGTTTCTGGTGGAATGGATCGCATTCAACCGCGTCATTGGCGTGACGGATTTCCTTTTCTATTCAAACGACTGCACCGATGCGACCGACCGGATTCTGGACCGGCTGGCCGAGATGGGGCTTGTTGTGCACCTGCCCAACCCGGCCGAGGGGCGCAACTACCAGATGGAGGCGTTGAAGGACGCCAAGCGCCAAGCCGTGGTCAGCGAGGCCGATTGGGTCTGGATCGCCGATGTCGACGAGTTTCTCAATATCCGCACCGGCACCGGCACCATCCCCGAATTGATCGCGGCCTGCGGCGACCCGCAGGCAATTTCCGTGACCTTCCAGTTCTTTGCCAATGGCGGGGTGGAGCGGTTCGAGGACCGCCCGGTGATCGAGCAGTTCACCCGCTCGCACAACCCCGACATCTGGTGCGCCGAGACCGCGCAAGAGGTCAAGACGCTGATCCGCAGGGATTTTCCGGTGAAATACTACGGCGCGCATCGGCCCTTCATGCGCGAGGGGTTGAAGAAATCCGAACGCCCCGCCTGGACCGATGGCAGCGGGCGCGACGTGCCGTGGAAGTTCCGCACCGCCGCGAACAAGCGCCGGATCCGCAAGTTTCCCGCCAATGGCGCGCGCGATTTCGCGACGCTGAACCATTACGCGCTGCGCTCGCTCGACAGCTATCTGGTCAAGAACGACCGGGGCGATGTGAACCGCGAGAACCGCGATTTCGACGATACCTATTGGCGCGAGCGCAATGACGACGGTTATGAGGATCGCTCGATCCAGCGCTACATGCCGCGTCTGCGCAAGGAGATGAAACGTCTGCTGGCCGACGACACCCTGCGCGCCCTGCATGACGAGGCGGTGGCGGCGCACCGCGCGACGCGCGACCGGTTGCTGGCCGATCCGGCCTATGCCGCGCTGCGCGAACGCCTGCTGACACTGCCGCGCGAAAGCCCGGCGGAGCTTGAATTGATGGAACTTATTTCGTGATTTTTCATGTCGATACCTGACGATCTTAAAGTGATCAACCTGGGCTTTCCCAAGTCCGGCACCACCACGCTGGGCGAGGCGTTGAAACACGCCGGCATGCGCGTGGCCGACTGGAAGATCCGCCCCGGCCAAAGCGACACGATGCGCGGTTTCGTCGGCAAGCTGATGTATCAGGGCTATTTCGACCACGGCGACCCCTTGCATTACCTGCATGATTTCAACGCCTTCACCGAGATCGAGGTATTGCGCGAGGGCAAGAACCTCTGGCCGCAGACCGATTGGGCGCTGCTGGCGACGATCCGCGCGCTGCATCCCGGTGCGAAGTTCATCCTGTCGCACCGCGACCCGGTGAAACACGCCGATTCCATGCGGCGCTGGTCGAACCTCGGCACCCGCCGCCTGCCGATGAACGCGGTGCCCGGCCTGCCCGAAGGCTTTGGCCGCAAACCGGGCGAGCTTGAGCGTTGGATCGAGGGCCACGTCGCCTTTTGCCGCCGGGTATTCGACGGCGCGGATGATTTCATGGATTACGACATCGAAGACCCCGACGCGCAGGCGAAGATCTCGGACTTCCTCGGGATCGAGTTGCCGTGGTGGGGCAAGGCCAACCAGAACGAGAACCACCCGGAGGGCGAGGCGGTCTGATGCGGATCATCGTGCATATCGGCCTGCCCCAATGCGGCGCCGAGGCGTTGCAGTCCGTCATGAACGACAAGCGCGGGCAGCTTTTGCAACAGGGCGTGCTTTACGCCGGCGCGCTCGGGCGAAAGAACCACACGCGGCTTTACATGGCGGTGTCGGACCCGGCGCATGTCGATCCGATGCGCGTGACGCGCGGCTTTGGCCCGCCCGCGGCGCAAGAGCGGCTGCGCAACATGGTGGCGCAGGATCTGGCGGGCGAGGTTGCGCGCGACATGCCCTCGGTGCTGGTCGTTTCGGCCAGCCAGTTGGCAACCCTGCCCAACCGCTCGGAACTGGTGCGGCTGCGCGCGCTGCTCACGCCGCTGTCGGATGACATCACGATCCTTGCCCATGTCGACGAACAGGCGCGGGTGCTGGTCCGCCACTACGCCGAGGCGCTGGAAAACGGCCGCACCGCGCCGCTGTCACGCGAGCTTGACGCGGCCGGCGCGGTGAACTGGCGCAAGACCGCGCTGGCCGGTTGGGGCAACATCACGCCCGGTCTGAACGACTTTCCCGAGATTCAGGCGATGCCGCATTGGCTCGACTACGCCGCTGTGGTGCGGCTCTGGTCCGAGGTGTTCGGCGACGGCAAGGTGGTGCTGCGCCCCTATCGGCCCGAGGTGTTTCATGGCCCCGAGGTGGTCGACGAAATCCGCGAGATGCTGGGGCTCGAGGGCACCATCGGCAAGGCCGAGCCGCCAGCGATGCCCGCCCCGCCATCCGCCGAGACGCTGGCGCGCCATCGCGCGCTCAATGAGGTATTCGTCAGGCTGCTCGCCAGGGACAGGATCATTCCGCGCACGCTGTGGAAACGGCTTCTGAACGAGGTCGCGGTGCCGGGCGATCCGATCCGGCCGGGCCGGCTGGTGGCGCTGTCGAAACGCTTCGAGGCGGACAACCGGGTGCTGGTGAAGCAGCATCCGGCGCTTCAGCGCGCCACACTCAAGCGCGACCGTGCGCTGCGCCCGCGCGACGAACCGGCCCCGACCGGCGGCTTTCGCGCCACGCAATACACCGCCGCCTTCCTGCCCCGGATCGATAGCGCCACGCGCGAGGCAAAGAAGGCCGCCGAGACCGCGGCCCCCGCCATGGTCAACGGCCATGCCGATGCCAAGCTGACGCCGGTCGCCGAAAAGATCCTGTCCGACCGTGCCAAGGAGAACTTCCACCACCTACGCACCGGCCGCTTCGCGCCGCACAACCGGCTTGGCCGCGTCAACGAGGAGGAGCTTGCCGCCGCTTTCACCGAGGTGCCCGTCCGCACCCTGCCCGAGGGCCGCTCCGGCAATGTCATCGTCGGCTGCATGAAGGACGAAGCGCCCTATATCCTCGAATGGATCGCCTATCACCGGATGATCGGGGTCGACAATTTCCTGATCTACACCAACGGCTGCTCGGACGGCACCGACGCGATGCTCGACCGGCTGCAGGCGCTCGGCGTCGTCCAGCACCGCAACAACGACGACTGGAAAGGCAACTCACCGCAGCAGCACGCGCTGAACAAGTCGCTGAAGGAACCCGTGATCCGGAACGCCGACTGGGTGATCCATATCGACGTGGACGAATTCATCAACATCCGCTGCGGCAACGGGCGGCTTGACGATTTTTTCGAACGGGTGCCGGACGCAACCAACGTCGCGATGACCTGGCGGCTGTTTGGCCATAACGGCGTTACCCGCTTTGCCGACGATCTGGTGATCGACCAGTTCGACATGGCCGCACCGAAATTCTGCCCCAAGCCGCATACCGTCTGGGGCTTCAAGACCATGACGAAAAACACCGGCGCCTATGAAAAGCTGTCGTGCCACCGCCCCAACAAGCTGCGCGAGGATCACGCGCCGAAGGTCAAATGGGTCAACGGCTCGGGCCAGCCAATGGCCGAGAGCGTGCACCAGAAGGGCTGGCGCTCGGACCTGAAGTCGATCGGCTATGACCTGTTGCAGCTCAACCATTACGCGCTGCGCTCGGCCGAAAGCTTCCTGATCAAGCGCCAGCGTGGCCGGGCCCTGCATGTCGACCGGGCGATCGGGCTGAACTACTGGGTCCGGATGGACTGGAGCGGCAACCGCGACATCACGATCAAGCGCAACATCCCGCGGGTGCGCGCCGAGATGGCGCGGCTGATGCAGGACGATGAGGTCAGGCACCTGCACGAGGCGGGCATCGCCTGGCACAAGGCCAAGCTGCGCGAATTGCACGACACCCCGGAATTCGAGGAGCTTTATACCCAGGCGCTCGAAACCGATCTGACCGAGATGGAACGCGTCGCCTTCGCGCTGGCGCTCGACATGGAAAACTGAGCCGGAAGGAGGCACAGGATGACCCAAGCCGCAGCGATCACCGTCCAGGAGAGCGGGCGCGAGGACGACACGCCCGAGGCCTTCGTCAACATCCGCTCGCGCGGGCTGCTGTTTCCGGACGATCCCGCCTTCATCGCGCGCAAGACAAGAAAGCTCCTGCGCACCAACAGCTACGAGCTGCGCGAGGCCGCGGCGGTGCGCGGGCTGGTGGGCGAGGATGATGTGGCGCTGGAGCTTGGCGCGGGCATCGGCTTCATGTCGACGCTGATGGCGAAAAGCTGCAAGGCCCGGCGCGTTCACGCGTTCGAGGCCAACCCGAGGCTCATTCCCTATATCCGCCGGGTGCACGCCGAAAACGGCATCGCCGACAAGGTCGAGGTCACCAACGCGCTGCTGGGCGGACGCAAGGGCAATGCCACCTTCTACGAGCGCGCGCCCTTCTCGGCCTCGTCACTGATGGCCGAGCCGCCGGGCGGAACCAGCCCGGTCCTGCGCGAACACGTGGTCGAGGTGATGAACGTCAACACCGTGATGCGCAAGGTCAGGCCGACGGTTCTGGTCTGCGACATCGAGGGTGCCGAGGCCGATCTCCTGCCGCTGGCCGACCTCTCGGGGCTGCGCCTCGCGGTGGTGGAACTGCACCCGCAATGGATCGGCAAGGCCGGCGTGCAGGCGGTGTTCGACGCTTTCGGGCAGGCCGGGTTGACGTTCTATCCGCGCAGCTCGGACAAGAAGGTCGTGACCTTCCGCCGGGATTGGTAGGATGCGCGCCACCGCCGTTCTGACGGTCCGCAACGAAGGCGCGTTCCTGATCGAATGGCTGGCGCACCACAGGGGCATCGGGTTCAGCGATTTCCTCGTCCTGTCGAACGATTGCGACGACGGCACCGGCGCGATGCTCGACCGGCTGGCGGCGATGGGCGAGGTCACGCATGTCGAAAACCCCGGCCCGCATGACGGCGGCGTGCAATGGGCGGCGATGAAGATCGCCGACCGGCATCCGCTGGTGACGGGTGCCGATTGGCTGATGACGCTCGACATCGACGAATTCGTGAACATCCATGCGGGCGATCATACGCTTGGCGCGCTGAGGGCCGCCCTGCCCGAGGCGGAGGCGATCACCCTGACATGGCGACTGTTTGGCAATTGCGGCGTGCAGGCGTTCGAGGATCGGCCCGTCACCGAGGTCTTCACCCGCGCAGCACCCGAAGTGATGATCTGGCCGTGGCGGGCCTTCATGTTCAAGACGCTCTATCGCAACAGCGGCGCATATCGAAAACTCGGCGTTCACCGGCCGCGCAGCCCCGAGCCCGACAAGGCCGACGCGATGCGCTGGTTCGATGGCGAAGGCCGCGCGCTCGAGCCCCGGTTTCGCCGGCAGGGCATCTTTTCGCCGTTCGGGCGCAGCCATTATGCGCTGGCGCAGGTCAACCACTACGCGCTCGGGGCGATGGAAAGCTACATCGTCAAGCGCGACCGGGGCCGCGCGGTGCATGGGGCGGAGCGGCTTGGGCTCGACTACTGGACCGAGCGGAACTGGTGCCAGGTCGAGGACACGACGATCCGCGCGAGCGATCCGCTGACCCGACCGCACCGCGCCCGGCTGATGGCCGACCCGGAGCTTGCCCGGCTGCATGGCGAGGCGGTGGCGTGGCGGCGCGCGCGCTTTGCCGCGTTGATGGCCGAGGAACCCAACCGCGCGCTTTATGGCCGGCTGCTCCTCGCGCCCCCCGCCCGCGTCATCAGCCCCGAGGACGCGCAGACCCTCCTTGCCCATACCCGCCCGCCGGACTGAGGCCGGCCGGCGCGGCATGAACGCCCGTCAGCGCCAGCATTGACCTTGATCAACGCAGGCCGGGCGGTGATCGGCTAGGCACATGGCAACTCCCGCAAAAGGACGTATGCCATGACCAAATCCACCGACAACATGCGCCACCTGATCTGGTTCGAGGATTTGCGGCGCGAGGATGTTGCCCTTGTCGGCGGCAAGAACTCATCCCTTGGCGAAATGGTGTCGCAGCTTGAACCCCTCGGCATCAAGGTGCCACCCGGCTATGCCACCACGGCGGATGCCTTTCGCGAATTCATCACCGCAAACGACCTGACCAAGGTCATCCGCTCCACCATGGCCGATCTCGACGCGGGCAAGATATCGCTGGCCGAGGCCGGCAAGAAGGTGCGCGCGGCGATCCTCGCGGGCGAGTTTTCCGAAGACACCGCACAGGCCATCATCGACGCCTATCACGAGCTTGGCCGCCGCACCGGGCACGACAAGCCCTCGGTCGCCGTGCGCTCATCGGCCACCGCCGAGGACCTGCCGGATGCGTCCTTCGCGGGACAGCAGGAAACCTTCCTCAACGTGGTGGGTGAAAAGGCGCTGCTTGACACCTGCCGCAGGTGCTTTGCCTCGCTGTTCACCGACCGGGCGATCAGCTACCGCAACGTGCAGGGCTACGACCACCTCGACGTGGCGCTGTCGATCGGCGTGCAACTGATGGTGCGCTCGGACATCGGCGGCTCGGGCGTGATGTTCTCGATTGACACCGAAACCGGTTTTCCCAACGCGGTCCTGATCAACGCGGCCTGGGGGCTGGGCGAGAACGTGGTGCAAGGCGCGGTGACGCCGGATGAATACCAGGTGTTCAAGCCCTTCCTCGACAACAAGAAACTGACCCCGATCATCGAGAAGAAGCTGGGCGCCAAAGAAAAGAAGATGATCTACGCCGGGCTTGAGGGCGGCGACACCAAGAACGTCCCGACCTCGAAGGCGGAGAAGGAAGCCTTCGTGCTGTCGGACCCGGAAATCGTCGAACTGGCGCGCTTTGCCCGCACCATCGAGGAGCATTACAACTGCCCGATGGACATGGAATGGGCGCGCGACGGGGTCGATGGCGGCATCTACATCGTCCAGGCCCGGCCCGAAACGGTGCAGTCGCGCGCCGAGGTCGGGGCGATGAAGCGCTTCAAGGTCACCGACCACGGCAAGGTGCTGCTCAAGGGCCTGTCGGTCGGCTCGGCGGTGGCGACCGGCACGATCTGCCTGATCGAGGACGTCAAGGACATCGACAAGTTCGTCGACGACGCGATCCTCGTCACCACCCAGACCGACCCGGACTGGGTGCCGATCATGAAACGCGCCAAGGCGATCATCACCGATGCCGGCGGGCGCACCTCGCACGCCGCCATCGTCAGCCGCGAGCTTGGTGTGCCGGCCATCGTCGGCGCCGGCACCGCGACGCATGTGCTGCATGACATGCAGGATGTGACGGTCGATTGTTCCGAAGGCGACGAAGGGCTGATCTACGAGGGCTTCGCGAAGTACGAGGTCGAGGAACTGGACCTGACCAAGGTGCCCGAAACCCGCACCAGGATCATGCTCAACCTCGCCAACCCGTCCACCGCGGCGCGCTGGTGGCGGTTGCCGATCGACGGCGTCGGGCTGGCGCGGATGGAGTTCGTCATCAGCAACGCCATCATCGCGCACCCGCTGGCGCTGATCCATTTCGATCAGGTCGAGAAGAAGAAGGACCGCGCATTCATCGAAGACCTCACCAAGGGCTATGACGACAAGGCGCAGTTCTTCATCGACACGCTGGCGCGCGGGCTGAGCCGGATCGCGGCACTGGCCTGGCCCAACAAGGTCATCGTGCGCATGTCGGACTTCAAGACCAACGAATATGCCGATCTGGTCGGCGGCAAGCAGTTCGAGCCGAAGGAAGAAAACCCGATGATCGGGTTTCGCGGCGCCTCGCGCTATTACTCGGAAAGCTACGAGCCGGGCTATGCGCTGGAATGCAAGGCGATCCAGAAGCTGCGCGAGGACATGGGGTTCGATAACGTCGTCATCATGATCCCGTTCTGCCGCTCGCTCGAGGAAGCCGACCGGGTGCTCGAGGTTTCGGCGCGTCACGGCCTTGTGCGTGGCGAACGCGGCCTCGAGATCTACGTGATGTGCGAGATCCCCGCCAACGTGATCCTGGCCGAGGAATTCGCCGACCGCTTCGACGGTTTCTCGATCGGCTCCAACGACCTGACGCAACTCACGCTGGGGGTGGACCGCGATTCCGGTGCGCTGGCCGATCTGTTCGACGAATCCAACGCGGCGGTGAAGTGGATGATCGCGACGGTGATCGAGAAGGCGCACAAGTCGGGCAGCCATGTCGGGCTCTGCGGACAGGCGCCCTCCAACAACCCCGCCTTCGCGCGCTTTCTGGTCGAGGCCGGGATCGACACGATCTCGGTGACGCCCGACAGCTTCATCGCGGTCAAGGAACACGTCGCGGCGGCGGAAAAGGCCAAGGGCTGAGCGACAGGGCACGGCGTTTCAGGCGCCGTGCCGCAGCCTCAGATCTTGGCGCAGCGTTTCTGCATACGTTTCAACTGCTGCTCATAGCTGAGATCCTTCTGGAGCAGCTTGCCCTGGATCTCCATGCACTTCTCGATCCGCTCGGCACCTTGCTGCGCCCCGGTCGCGATTGCGGCGGTCACGGCGACGGCAAGCCCGACGACCATCGCCGTCACCACCACGAACTCGACCGTGGTCGCCCCGACCTCGTCGCGCCAGAACGCGCGCGACGCGAGGTGCAGCCGGCGGCGCGCGGTCGGTTTGCCGCGCGGCCGGACGGCGCTCCGGTGCGGGTCAGGGTGGTGATCGGTCATGACGTCTCTCGTTTGGGTCTCGTTCCCGACGCCCCCGGCATTGGTCACGCGGCGGTTATCGCGGCCAACTGCGTCGGTTTTTTGTCGAATTCGCCTTATTTCGCAGGGATCGCGTCACCAGACTGTTTCCGGCAGCGACTATCGCCCCCGCACGGCGCCGACCTCCTCACCGATGATCCGCGCGATCAGCGCGCAATCCTCAAGCGAGAACGTCAGCGGCAGACGCAGGTCCAGAAGCCCCGCCAGCACCCGGTCGGTCGCGGGCATCGGCGCGGTCGGAGCATAGCGCCAGGTGTCATAGCGCGAGGTGTAGCCCGCAGGCTCGGGTGCTCCGAACCATTTCAGCGCGACCCCGCGCGCCGCACAGCGCGCGACGACCTCGCCAACGGCCTCGGCCGTCCAGTCGAGCAGCAGGAACTGGAACGACGACATCACGTAATCCTCGGCCGCAGGCCGCTCGATCAGCGTCAGCCCCGGCACCCCGGCCAGCCCCGCCTCGACCACCCGGTAACGCGCGTTCCAGCGCGCGCACTGGTGCTCCAGCCCGGCCAGTTCCACCCGCAGGATCGCCGCGCGCAGGTTGTCCATCCGGCCCGAGATGTTCGGCGTGTCATAGGCCAAAGCCGCGAAGGCCTCCGGCCCCGGCGCGGCAAGGTGGCGGTCGTGGAACATGTAGCTGCCCGACAGCACCACCGCGCGCGCCATCGCCTCGGCATCGTCCGTCACCAAAAGCCCGCCCTCGCCCGAATTGAGGTGCTTGTAGGTCTGCGTCGAGAAACAGCCGATCACCCCGTGCCGCCCCGACCTGACCCCGTTCCAGCGCGCGCCCATCGTATGCGCGCAATCCTCGATCACCCGGATTCCGGCCCCGTCGCAGGTCGCCATCAGCCGGTCCATGTCGCAGATATGGCCGCGCATGTGGCTCAGCAGCAGCACATCGGCCTGACCCGCCTTGGCCTCAAGGTCGTCAAGGTCGATCACCAGCGCCTCGGTCACGCCGACGAAGACCGGCACCGCCCCGACGCTGGCAATCGCGCCGGGGACCGGGGCCAGCGTGAAGGCGTTGGTCAGCACCCTGTCGCCCGGCCCCACCCCCAGGGCGCGCAGCGCCGTGGCCAGCGCATAGCCGCCCGAGGCCACCGCGAGACAGTATTTCGCACCGATCCAGTCGGCAAACTCACGCTCCAGCAATGCCGCCTCGGCCACCTCGCCCGGCGCGGTGTTGTAGCGGTGCAGGCGTCCGGTCCTCATCACCCGAACGGCAGCCGCAATCGCCGCCTCGGGCAACGGCTCCTGCTGGGTGAACGATCCTGTGAAACGCGGCTTCATGGCGAAAGACTGATGTGGCGCGCTTGCGGCGTCAACCGATCAACGCGCCGACACCTTCCCGCCCATTGCGACCGCCTGCGCCAATTCGCTTGCAGCCTGACCGGCCACGGTTAAAACGGGGCAGGCAACAGAAAAGGCGGATCATGCCGACAGCGCTCATCGTTCTTGCGGCGGGTCACGGAACCCGGATGCAATCGGACCTGCCCAAGGTCCTGCACGAATTGGGCGGCGTGCCGCTCTTTGCCCATGCCCTCGCCTCGGGCGCGGCGCTGGAGCCGGAGCGGGTCGTTCTGGTCGTCGGCAACGGCGCCGAAGCGGTGGCGAAAGCGGCCGAAGGCATCGACGACAGCATCGCCATCGCGGTGCAGGAGGAGCAGAACGGCACCGCCGACGCGGTGGCCGCGGCAAGGGATACGCTGGCCCAGTTTGAGGGTGACGCACTGGTGCTCTATGGCGACACGCCGTTCATTTCGGGCGAGACGCTTGAGCGGATGGTCGCAGCACGGGTGACGGGCGCCGACGTGGTGATGCTGGGCTTCTGGGCCGCCGACCCGGGGCGCTACGGGCGGCTCGTGGTCGAGGACGACGCGCTGAAACGCATCGTCGAGTTCAAGGACGCAACCGAGGCAGAACGCGCCATAACCCTGTGCAATTCCGGCGTGGTGATGGCCGACGCGGCCGTGCTGTTCGACCTGATCGCCGGCGTCGGCAACGACAATGCCTCGGGCGAATACTACCTCACCGACATCGTGGAAATCGCCAATGCGCGCGGCCTCAGGGCCGTAGCCGTCACCTGTGACGAGGCCGAGACGCTGGGCATCAACACCCGCGCCGAACTGGCCGCCGCCGAAGCGCGGTTTCAGGCCTCCAAGCGGGTCGAGGCGCTGGAAACCGGCGTCACGCTGATCGCGCCGGACACCGTGTTTTTCGCCCAGGACACCTGGGTTGGCCGCGACGCGGTGATCGAGCCCAACGTGGTTTTCGGCCCCGGCGTGACCATCGAGACCGGCGCGCGCATCCGCGCCTTCTCACATCTCGAAGGCTGCCATGTCAGCCGCGACGCGGTGGTCGGCCCCTTCGCGCGGCTGCGCCCCGGCGCGGAACTGGCCGAGGGTGCCAAGGTCGGCAACTTCGTCGAAATCAAGAACGCCGAGATCGCCGCCGGCGCCAAGGTCAACCACCTGACCTATATCGGCGACGCCTATATCGGCGAGTCCGCGAATATCGGTGCGGGCACCGTCACCTGCAATTACGACGGGGTGATGAAACACCACACCCATATCGGCGCGCGCAGCTTCATCGGCTCGGACACGATGCTGGTGGCCCCGGTGCGCATCGGTGACGACGCGATGACCGCCACCGGCACGGTCGTCACCAGCGACGTGCCTGACGGGGCGATGGCGATCGGTCGCGCTCAGCAGGAAAACAAGCTGGGGTTCTGGCCGCGGATGTTGGAAAAGTTGAAGCAGGATAAGACTAAACGAACATCAGGCAGCGAATAAGTTGCAAAAGTGTAAGAAATGCACCTGACGGCAGGAAGGGTTTGAGACCATGTGCGGCATCGTGGGGGTTCTGGGAAATCACGAAGTGGCCCCGACCATTGTCGAGGGGCTGAGACGGCTGGAATACCGCGGCTATGACAGCGCCGGGATCGCCACGGTAAACGCCGAAGGCACGCTTGACCGGCGTCGCGCGGTGGGCAAGCTCGTGAACCTGTCGGATGCGCTGGTGCATGACCCCCTGCCCGGCCACTCGGGCATCGGCCACACCCGCTGGGCAACCCACGGCGCGCCCAACACCGCCAACGCCCACCCGCACCGCGCCGGCCCCGTCGCGGTGGTGCATAACGGCATCATCGAGAACTTTCAGGCCCTGCGCGCGGAACTGGGCGAAAAAGGCATCGGCTTCGAAAGCGACACCGACACCGAAACCGTCGCAATGCTGGTGCAATCCCACATGGCGGACGGCAAGACCCCCGAGGCCGCGGTGCGTGAAACCCTCGCCCGGCTTGAGGGCGCGTTTGCGCTGTTGTTCCTGTTCGACGGCGAGCAAGACCTGATGATCGCCGCGCGCAAGGGCAGCCCGCTGGCCATCGGCCATGGCGACGGCGAGATGTATGTCGGCTCGGACGCCATCGCGCTGGCACCGCTGACCGACCGGATCACCTATCTGGAAGAAGGCGACTGGGCCGTCATCACGCGGGCCGGCGCGACGATCTTTGACGCGCAGAACAGGCCCGCCAACCGCGAGATGCGGCAGGTGCATATCGACGCCGCCCGGATCGAGAAGGCCGGCCATCGCCACTTCATGATGAAGGAAATCGCCGAACAGCCCACCGTCGTCGGCAACGTGATCGACGCCCATGTCGCCCCCGGCACCGGACAGATCGCCATGGACCTGCCCGGCGTCGATTTCACGCAAGTCAGCCGCATCTGCATCGTCGCCTGCGGCACCGCGCATTACTCAGGTCTGGTCGCAAAATATTGGTTCGAGCGTGTCGCCGGCCTGCCCGTCGAGGTCGATATCGCCAGCGAGTTTCGCTATCGCGACCCGATCTTTCCGCCCGGCACCCTCGCCGTGTTCGTCAGCCAGTCGGGCGAAACCGCCGACACCCTGGCCGCCCTGCGCCACGCCAGGGGCAAGGCGATGCGCGTCGTCAGTCTGGTGAACTCGCCCGAAAGCTCGATCGCGCGCGAAAGCGATGTCGCGGTGCCGATCCATGCCGGGGTCGAAGTCTCGGTCGCCTCGACCAAGGCCTTCACCTGCATGCTGACCACCTTCCTTGTCATGGCGTTGAAGGCGGCGGCGGAGCGTGGCACGATGTCGGACGACGAGATCGCCACGGCGCTGGCCGACCTGCGCACCCTGCCGGGGTTGATGAGCCACGCGCTTGTCGCCGACGAGGCGATCCACAAGGTCGCCATGCAATTGGCCGAAGCGCGCGACGTGCTGTTTCTCGGGCGCGGCCAGATGTATCCGCTGGCACTGGAAGGCGCGCTGAAACTGAAGGAAATCAGCTACATCCACGCCGAAGGCTACCCCTCTGGCGAACTCAAGCACGGCCCCATCGCACTGGTCGACCGCGACACGCCGGTGGTGGTTCTGGCGCCGCATGACCGGCTGTTCGACAAGACAGTGTCGAACATGCAGGAGGTCATGGCGCGCGACGGCAAGGTGCTCCTGATCGCCGACAACCGCGCGATTGCGCAGATGGGCGGCGCGGTCTGGACCACAATCGCCATGCCCGACGCGCCCGAGCTTTTGCAGCCGATCCTCTATGCCGTGCCGGTGCAGCTCTTGGCCTATCACACCGCCATCGCCAAGGGCACCGACGTCGATCAGCCACGCAATCTGGCAAAATCCGTGACGGTCGAATGACCCCCGAGGCGGCGCTGGCCGCCCTTCAGGCGCACGCGAACACCGAGCGCGCGGCCGGGGTTGCGGCCTACATGAAGGTCGCGCGCACCTATCTTGGCGTGCCGGTGCCGGTGGTGAGCGATCTGGCGAAAGAGTGGCGGCAGGTGCTCGACATCGAGGGGCGCGTGGCGCTGGCCGATGCGCTCTGGCAGACCGACATTCACGAGGCACGGATCGCCGCCGCCAAGCTGCTGACCCAGGCACGAATCCGGCCCGACGCGGCGGTCTGGGCGCTGATCAAGTCCTGGGTGCCGGATTTCGACGGTTGGGCGATTGCCGATCACGCCTCTATGGCCGGGCACCGGCGGCTGATGGCCGACCCGGCGCGGATCGACGAGGTCGAGCCCTGGACCACGTCGGATCATCTCTGGACCCGCCGCGCCGCGCTGGTCATCACCCTGCCCTGGGCGCGGCTGAACAACCCCAAGCCCGAGGAAACAGCGGTGCGCGAGCGGGTGCTGGGCTGGGCGGCGGGCTATGTCGACGACCGCGCGTGGTTCATCCAGAAGGCGGTGGGCTGGTGGCTGCGCGATCTGTCCAAGCACGACGCGGCGCGGGTGCGGGTGTTCCTCAACGCCCACGGCGCGCGGATGAAGCCCTTTGCCCGCAAGGAAGCGGCCAAGTATCTGAAATAGAGCGGCTTTGCGTCGATCCCGCCGCTAGAACGGCACGTCGCCCGCGCGCTCGGCGGGGTCGATGAAGCGCGCCACCACCTTTTTCGCACCGGCCTTGTCAAACTCGATATCGAGCTTGTCGCCCTCGATCCCCATCACCGTGCCATAGCCGAATTTCTGGTGAAATACCCGGTCGCCCTTGGTGAACGAGGAAATCGCCGTCGCGTCGATCACCAGATTGCGCGATTCGCTCGGGCTGTGCACCGGTCGGTTGGCGCTCTGGCTCTGCATCCGCCGCCAGCCTGGAGAGTTGTAAGCATCCGCCCGCGCCGCGCGATCCTCGAGCCGCGATGACATCCCGCCCGCAGCCCCATAGGCGCCGCCCTGCAGGCCGGTGGGTATCACCTCGACATGGTCTGGCGGCAATTCGTCGATGAAGCGCGATGGCAACTGGCTTTGCCACTGGCCATAGACGAGGCGGTTCGCGGCAAAGGAAATCGTGCAAAGCTCCTCGGCCCGCGTGATGCCGACATAGGCGAGGCGGCGTTCTTCCTCGAGCCCCTTGAGGCCGGTTTCGTCCATCGAGCGCTGCGACGGAAACAGCCCATCCTCCCAGCCCGGCAGGAAAACCGCGGGGTATTCCAGCCCCTTGGCGGCGTGCAGCGTCATGATCGTGACCTTCTCGCCGGCCTCGTCGGTTTCGTTGTCCATGATCAGCGAGACGTGTTCGAGAAACCCTTGCAGGTTCTCGAACTGCTCGAGCGCCTTCACCAGTTCCTTGAGGTTCTCCAGCCGCCCTGCCGCCTCCGGCGTCTTGTCGTTCTGCCAGAACCCGGTGTAGCCGGATTCATCTAGGATCGTCTCGGCCAGTTCCATATGGGTGTCGGCCTCGGCCTGCACCTGCCGGTGCCAGCGGTCGATTCCGCGCAAAAGCAGGTCAAGCTGGCCGCCGCCCTTGCCCTTGATCTCGCCCTGTTCGACGCAAATCCGCGCGCCTTCGACCAGCGACACGCCAGAAGCGCGCGCCGCGCGGGTGATGGTCTGCACCGCCTTGTCGCCCAGACCCCGGCGTGGGGTGTTGACGATACGCTCGAAGGCGAGGTCGTCGTCGGGCGACACGGCAAGGCGGAAATAGGCCATCGCGTCGCGGATTTCGAGGCGTTCGTAAAAGCGCGGGCCGCCAATCACACGGTAGGGCAGTCCGATGGTCAGGAACCGATCCTCGAAGGCGCGCATCTGGTGGCTGGCGCGCACGAGGATGGCGATTTCATCCAAAGAAAAATCGTATCTTTCTTTGTGCGGTTCGACCGAGTGAAGGTTTTGCGTTTTGAAGTCGGTATTCGAATCCCCTGCGGCACCCGCAGGGATTCCTCGCGCGCCAGCCCGGTTCGCGGCGTTCTTGGCAATTCGATCTGCTTCTTGTGACTTCGATTGCGACCGAACATTTATCCTTGGTTCCGCAAGGCCGCGCTGCATCGCCTCGATCTTCTCACCGATCCAACGGGCTTCTTCCTCTCCATCCCAATGGCCAATGAGGTCGACCTTGTAGCCTTTTTTAGCCTCGGTCTCCAACTCCTTGCCCAGCCGGTCCTCGTTGCCCCGGATCACGCCCGAGGCGGCGGCAAGGATATGCGGCGTCGAGCGGTAGTTCTGTTCCAGCCGGACCACCTTGGCGCCGGGAAAATCCTTTTCGAACCGCAGGATGTTGCCCACTTCCGCGCCGCGCCAGCCATAGATCGACTGGTCGTCGTCACCGACGCAGCAGATGTTCTTGTGCTTGGCGGCGAGCAGGCGCAGCCAGAGATACTGCGCGACGTTGGTGTCCTGATATTCGTCGACCAGGATGTAGCGAAACCAGCGCTGGTATTGGTCGAGCACATCGGGATGCGTCTGGAAGATATGGACGACGTGCAGCAAGAGGTCGCCGAAATCGACCGCGTTCAGGGTCAAGAGGCGCTTCTGATAGGCGTCGTAAAGCTCGGTGCCGCGATTGTTGAAGGCGCCAGCCTCGGCGGCGGGCACCTTTTCCGGCGTCCAGGCGCGGTTCTTCCAGCCGTCGATGATCCCGGCCAGTTGCCGCGCCGGCCAGCGCTTTTCGTCGATGTTCTCGGCGATGATGAGCTGCTTCAACAGCCTGATCTGGTCGTCGGTGTCGAGGATGGTGAAGTTCGGCTTCAACCCGACCAGTTCGGCATGGCGGCGCAGGAGCTTGACGCAGATCGCGTGGAAGGTGCCAAGCCAGGGCATCCCCTCGGCGCTTTGGCCCAACAGCCGGGCGACACGCCCTTTCATCTCGCGCGCCGCCTTGTTGGTGAAGGTGACGGCGAGGATCTCATTGGTGCGGCAGGTGCCGGTGTGCAAGAGATGCGCGATCCGGGTGGTCAGCGCCTTGGTCTTGCCGGTGCCTGCGCCCGCCAGCATCAGGACCGGCCCCTCCAGCGCCTCGACCGCGGCGCGCTGCGCCGGGTTGAGGTCGTCGAGATAGGGCGCGGGACGCGCGGCCATCGCGCGGGCCGAGAGGCTCGGGCCGGGGGGCGAAAGCGGGGCGGGATCGTCGGTCGGGCTCATGTCGGGCAAGATAGCGCCGGTGGCGGGCGAGGGAAAGGTGTTCGGTGAATGTTCTTGCCGGTTTGCCGCGCGCGCCTGGCCTGGTTCACCCTGTCAATCCGCCGCCTCGCCCATGATGTCTTCGGCGTAGCGCGCGAAGAGGCGGGCGAAGCAGGCAATCTCGTCCTCGCTCCAGCCTGAAAACACGCGCACGAAATGCTGCCATTTGCGGTCGCGCATGTCGCCCAGCACCGCGCGGCCCTCGGGTGTCAGGCGCAGCACCGTCTTGCGCCCGTCGTCCTGCGCCGCCTCGCGCCGCACCAACCCCTGCGCGATCAGATCGGCGGCAACCCGCGAGGCACGCGACGGGTCGATCGCCATTTCCTCGGCCAGAAGCCCGATTGTCGGATCAGTCGGTGCGCCACGCCCGATACCGGCGGCGATCCGGGCCACGGCAGTAAGGCCGTGAAACTGCCCCGGCTCGATCGGATGGCCGCTTTCCGCCAGCAACCGCCCGGTCAACTCGCCCTTCAACACCTTGCGATGCCACTGGAAAAACGCCTGTTCGAGGTCGAGCAGCGCGTCCTGCGACACCTCCGACAGCCCGCTTGCATCGAGCAGCGAGGGACGGCCGAGGGTTCTGTGGCGCGGGTCGGACATGGGCGCGGTATCGCAACACCGGGTGCGCCAGTCAACTCCCTGTCATTCACATATATGTGCGGTTGACATGCATCTTGCCGCCCGCGTAGACCTGCGACAAAATGACGGGACATCCAATGACCGAGACCCACGCCGCCGCAGCGCCGGCCCAGGCAACCTATCCGAGTTACGGACCCAGAAAGATCCGGCTGATCGTGCTGTCGATCGGCCTGCTGCTGATGCTGGCCGCGCTCGATCAGACCATCGTGTCGACGGCGCTTCCGACCATCGTGGCCGACCTTGGCGGGCTTGAGCACCTGTCCTGGGTGGTCACCTCCTATATCCTGGCCTCGACCATCGCCGCGCCGATCTACGGCAAGCTGGGCGACCTCTATGGCCGGCGCAACATGGTGTTCACCTCGGTCGGGCTGTTCCTGCTCGGCTCGGCGCTGTGCGGTGCGGCGAACTCGATGACCTGGCTGATCCTGTCGCGCGCGCTTCAGGGTCTGGGCGGCGGCGGGCTGTTCGTGCTGGCGCTGTCGGTGATCGGCGACGTGATCCCGCCGAAGGATCGCGGCAAGGTCCAGGGCGTCTTTGCCGCCACCTTCTCGATCGCCGCAGTGGTCGGGCCGCTGATCGGCGGGCTGTTCGTCGAGGTCTTTACCTGGCACTGGATCTTCTACATCAACCTGCCGATCGGGCTGGCCGCCGTCCTGATGTTCGGCACCGCCTTCAAGGCCACCGGCAAGCGCGTCAAGCACAAGATCGACTGGGCCGGGGCCGCGACGCTGTCGATTGCGCTCGCGTCGCTGACACTGGCGACCAGCCTCGGCGGGGCGACCTATCCCTGGGCCTCGCCGCAGATCCTCGGGCTGGCGGCGCTGGCGGTGGTGAGCACGCTTGTCTTCCTCGTCGTCGAGACCCGCGCGGACGAGCCGATCCTGCCGCTCGAGCTGTTTCGCATGAACGTCTTCTGGGTCACATCGGTGATGAGCACCGTGGTCGGGGCCGCGATGCTGGGCGGGGTGACGTTCCTGCCGATTTTCCTGCAGATCGCCAAGGGCGTGACGCCGACGCTGTCGGGTCTGATGCTGCTGCCGATGACCGGCGGCATCCTCTTCAGCTCGCTGGCCGCGGGCCGGTTCATGGGCAAGACCGGACGCTACAAGATGCTGCCGATCGTTGGGCTGGGTCTGGTGTCGGCGGGCTATCTGATGTTGTCGGGCATCACGCCCGAGACGACGACGCTGTCGTTCTCGCTGCGTCTGGCGGTGGTCGGGCTGGGGATGGGGGCGATCTTTCCCGTGCTGACGACCTCGGTCCAGAACGCGGTGGCGCGCAGCCAGCTCGGAACCGCCACTGCCGCCGGGCTGATGTTCCGCCAGATCGGCGGCTCGGTCGCGGTGGCGGGGTTCGGCGCGCTGTTCGCGGCGCGTCTGGCGGCGGGCATGGGCGGCGAAGGCGGCGCGATGGCTGGCGGTGTCGGGCTCGACATCGGGCCGCGCACGCTGGCCGCCATGCCGGAAGCGGCGCGCGCGGCCATCGGCGAGGCGGTGGCCAACGCGATCCAGCCGATTTTCCTGATCGCGGCGGGGCTGGCGGCGTTCGGGCTGCTCTTTGCGCTGATCCTCGACGAGATCAAGCTCGCCAGCAAGCTTGACCCGCAACCGGAGTGAGGCGCCGTCCCGGCGAAAACGCCGGGACGCCCCCTGCCCGCCAGAACCTTGCAAAATGTAACACGCGCACGCGCAGCGCCCTTGCGCCGCAGTGCAGCGTCCCCTACGAATTCGTCACCGAACCGACGGGCCGAGGGAGAAGACATGCCGGAATTCCAGAAAATCCTTGTCGCCAACCGCGGCGAGATCGCGATCCGCATCCTGCGCGCGGCCAACGAGATGGGCAAGCGCACCGTCGCGGTCTATGCCGAGGAGGACAAGCTGGGCCTGCACCGGTTCAAGGCCGACGAGGCCTACCGGATCGGCGAGGGTCTGGGGCCGGTCGCGGCCTATCTGTCGATCGAGGACATCATCCGGGTCGCCAGGGAAAGCGGCGCCGACGCGATCCATCCAGGCTATGGCCTGTTGTCGGAAAACCCCGATTTCGTTGATGCCTGTGACGAGGCCGGCATCGCCTTCATCGGCCCGACCGCGGCGACCATGCGCAAGCTGGGCGACAAGGCCAGCGCGCGGCGCGTGGCGATCGAGGCCGGCGTGCCGGTCATCCCCGCCACCGAGGTTCTGGGCGACGACATGGAGGCGATCAAGGCCGAGGCCGCCGAGATCGGCTATCCCCTCATGCTGAAAGCCTCATGGGGCGGCGGCGGCCGCGGGATGCGGGCGATCAATTCCGAGGACGAACTGGCCGAGAAGGTGCGCGAGGGCCGGCGCGAGGCCGAGGCCGCCTTCGGCAACGGCGAGGGCTATCTCGAAAAGATGATCTCCCGCGCCCGCCACGTCGAGGTGCAGATCCTGGGCGACACCCATGGCAACATCTATCACCTGTGGGAGCGTGATTGTTCCGTCCAGCGCCGCAACCAGAAGGTGGTCGAGCGCGCCCCCGCCCCCTACCTGTCGGACGCCCAGCGCGAGGAGATCTGTAACCTTGGCCGCAAGATCTGCGAGCATGTGAACTACACCTGCGCCGGCACCGTCGAGTTCCTGATGGACATGGACACCGGCAAGTTCTTCTTCATCGAGGTCAACCCGCGCGTGCAGGTCGAGCATACCGTGACCGAGGAAGTCACCGGCATCGACATCGTGCGCGCCCAGATCCTGATCACCGAGGGCAAGAGCCTGACCGAGGCCACCGGCGTCGCCAGCCAGTATGACGTGAAGCTGCACGGCCACGCGCTGCAATGCCGCATCACCACCGAAGACCCGCAGAACAACTTCATCCCCGATTACGGCCGGCTGACCGCCTACCGCACCGGCACGGGCATGGGCATCCGGCTCGACGGCGGCACCGCCTATGCCGGATCGGTCATCACGCGGTTCTACGATTCGCTCCTGGTCAAGGTCACGGCGCATGGCCAGACGCCGCAACAGGCCATCGCGCGGATGGACCGGGCGCTGCGCGAGTTCCGCATCCGTGGCGTGTCCACCAACATCGCCTTTGTCGAGAACCTGCTGCGCCACCCGACGTTTCTGAACAACGAATACTCCACCCGCTTCATCGACGAGACGCCGGAGCTGTTCGACTTCCCCGAACGGCGCGACCGGGCGACCAAGATCCTGACGTACATCGCCGACATCTCGGTCAACGGCCACCCCGAGACACTGGGCCGCGCCCTGCCCAAGGCCGACCTGAAAGCGCCGCGCTGCCCCGGATTGCGCACCGAGACACCCGCGCCCGGCACAAGGCAGTTGCTCGACGAGAAAGGCCCGCAGGCGGTCGCGGACTGGATGAAGGCACAAACGCAAGTGCTTGTCACCGATACCACAATGCGCGACGGGCATCAGTCGCTTCTGGCCACGCGGATGCGCTCGATCGACATGATCCGCATCGCGCGCGCCTACAGCGCCAACCTGCCACAGCTTTTCTCGGTCGAATGCTGGGGGGGTGCCACCTTCGACGTCGCCTATCGCTTCCTGCAGGAATGTCCCTGGCAGCGCCTGCGCGACATCCGCGCCCAGATGCCCAACATCATGACCCAGATGCTGCTGCGCGCCTCGAACGGGGTGGGCTACACCAACTACCCCGACAATGTGGTCCAGAGCTTCGTGGCACAGGCGGCCACGTCCGGCGTCGACGTCTTCCGGGTGTTCGACAGCCTCAACTGGGTCGAGAACATGCGCGTGGCGATGGACGCGGTGATCGAGGCCAACAAGGTCTGCGAGGGCACAATCTGCTATACCGGCGACGTGCTCGACCCGGACCGGGCGAAATACGACATCAAGTATTACGTCGGCATGGCCCGCGAGCTTGAGGCCGCCGGCGCGCATGTGCTGGGGCTCAAAGACATGGCCGGGCTGATGAAGCCCCCCGCCGCGCGCGCGCTGATCGCGGCGTTGAAGGATGCGGTCGGCCTGCCGATCCACTTCCACACCCACGACACCTCGGGCATCTCGGCGGCCTCGGTGCTGGCGGCGGTGGATGCCGGCGTCGATGCGGTCGACGCGGCGATGGACGCGTTTTCCGGCGCGACCTCGCAGCCCTGCCTTGGCTCGATCGTCGCTGCGCTGGAACATACCGAGCGCGACACCGGGCTTGATGTGTCGGCAATCCGCGAGATCTCGATCTACTGGGAGGCGGTGCGCAGCCAGTATGCCGCCTTCGAGGCCGGACTTCAGGCCCCCGCCTCCGAGGTCTATCTGCACGAGATGCCGGGCGGCCAGTTCACCAACCTCAAGGCGCAGGCACGCTCGCTGGGCCTTGAAGAACGCTGGCACGAGGTCGCGCAGGCCTATGCCGACGTGAACCTGATGTTCGGCGATATCGTCAAGGTCACGCCGTCCTCGAAGGTGGTGGGCGACATGGCCCTGATGATGGTAAGCCAGAACCTGACCCGCGCCGAGGTCGAGGACCCCGAGGTCGACGTGTCGTTCCCGGATTCGGTGATCGACATGCTGCGCGGCAACCTTGGCCAGCCGCCGGGCGGCTTTCCCGAGGGCATCGTCAAGAAGGTGCTGAAGGGCGAGAAACCCTCGACCGCCCGCCCCGGCGAGAAACTCGCCCCGATCGACATCGAGGCGGTTCGCCGCGAGGTTGCCGAAAAGCTCGATGTCGAGATCGACGACGAGGATCTGAACGGCTACCTGATGTATCCCAAGGTGTTCTCGGACTACGCCGAGCGGCACAAGTCCTACGGCCCGGTGCGCAGCCTGCCGACCCGGACGTTCTTTTACGGCATGGAACCGGGCGAGGAAATCTCGGCCGAGATCGACCCCGGCAAGACGCTGGAAATCCGGCTGCAGGCGATCAGCGACACCAACGACGAGGGCGAGGCCAAGGTGTTCTTCGACCTCAACGGCCAACCCCGCACCATCCGCGTGCCCGACCGCAAGGTGCAGGCCACCCGCGCCGCCCACCCCAAGGCCGAAGCCGGCAACCCGGCCCATGTCGGCGCACCGATGCCCGGCGTGGTGGCGACGGTGGCGGCCAGGGTCGGGGCGGCGGTGAAGAAGGGCGAGCTGCTCCTGACCATCGAGGCGATGAAGATGGAAACCGGCATCAACGCCGAGCACGACGCGGTGGTCAAGGCCGTCCACGTCGCACCGGGCGCGCAGATCGACGCCAAGGACCTGCTGGTCGAGTTCGAGGAGTAAGACGGCGCACGGGGTCGATACCTGACGGCATGTGGACTGTCCCGAGCGCGCCGGTCAGGGCACCCAGCCCTCCGCTCATCGCGGATGAATTCGGGCGCGTCAGTCCGGGCGCAACATGGCCAACAGCTTGAAGTCGTCGGCATATATCCGGGCCAGCTCGCGCGACAGGGCTTCGTCCGCAAAGGAAAGATCGTCAGGCATCCTGCCGGTCTCGGCAAAGCGCGCCGCGAGGATGCGGGCTTCGGTATCGACGATACCCTCGCGGTATTTCGGCAAGGTTGACGTCGCGTTGGTGGGAACCGTGAAGAACCGCCGGGCGATCCCCGGTCCGAGGGCGGCAGTGACATCGTCCAGCAGGGTCTCGAAGCGCAGGACATGATCATAGCGCACCGGCATCAGGCACGACATCTGTGTGCGGGCATGCGGATCGAGCGTCGGCAGGGGACGGGAAAGATAGAGCGTCACGAAATCGCGGTAACTTGCCGCCATGGGATCGCGCCCGGTCACCCGCGCGTAGCTCGAGAACAGATCCTGGCAACCGTTGCGCTGAATGAACTTGTTGCGATAAAGCGACCTGATCCTGTCCTCCGGATGGCGCAGGACACAGAGCCGAAGGTCAGCCTTTCGCACCTTCCTCGACTTGATGCGATGATGACGCATCATCAGCTTGAGGGCGGTGTCTTCCTCAAACCTCGACAGGGCCTCGAACATCGCCTTGAAGGTCGTGCAGGCATTCTTGCGGATATAGGCGTAGGCGATCGTACGACCGTCGACGACAAGGCCGAAATGGGTCGTGGCGCCAGGTTCCGCCATGTGTCTGAGATCAAGTTGCGCCATTGTCGGTCTCGTTGCGTTGGCATGCTCCGAGCGGGCGTCGAAGAACGTGGGAAGGACAGGAGACACTTTGACAGGATGTAGTGACCACCCGCAACCCTTTCCAAGCCTCGCCGGCAAGACAAGGACGGCAGTCCTGCGGTCGTCGCCGGCGTAGTCCCAGCGACCGAGACACCAACCTGCCCGGATCACGGGAGGGACTGCCAAGTTCGGGCTTGCAGAAGCCTGCGATGCCAACGGCCTCACACGCCACGAAACCCGCCCGAACGCGCCTCGCGAACGGCGGCTTTGGCGAGCTGGCTGCCGGGAAACCGTCGAAACGGTCTGCCGATCAGGGCAGACAGGGCATGAAAGCCGATGAATAACAGGTGTTTAGCAGGAAAAGTGGCAGCCCGTAGGGGAATCGAACCCCTCTTTCCAGGTTGAAAACCTGGCGTCCTAACCGATAGACGAACGGGCCACGCTGTCAGTGCCGCGGGTTCTAGGAAAACGGCGGACCGAGGGCAAGGGGATTCTTCTGCCGCTTCGAAAAAACTTTGCGTGTGGCTCACCGCGCGCGGGCGGCGGCGACCACCAGCGCCGGGCTCACGCCGGCGCCGCGTCTTCCAGGCGCAGCTGGGCGCTGGTGCGGCCGTTCCAGTGGTTCAGCTCGAGCCGCCCGGCCAGATGGAACCGCGCGCCGCCGTGGCCTGCCAGCGCCGGGCCCAGCGCCCCGTCGAAGGCACCGAAACAGATCGCGTCGAGCCGCGCGCCCAAGCCGTCGCCCAGCCCGAGTTTCAGGTGGTTGGCACCCACCTGCTTGGCAAACTCGATCCGCATGTCAGGAAAGGCGAAACGCGGCGCGGGGGCTCCGGCGCCGAAGGGGCCGGCCGCCTCGATCTGCTCGATCAGCTCGGCCGTCGCGGCGCCCGGCATCAACACGCCGTCGACCGGCAACTCGCGCGGCCCCAGCGCGCCCGCGCCCTG
>JBLWUQ010000024.1:0-33686 GCA_048268845.1 Maritimibacter sp.
AGAACCGCCATGGCATCCTGCCCCAGCGACACGGGCGCGCGCCCTTCGCGGGCGGCGAACTCGGCCAGCCGGGCGGGCGCGAGGGCGGGGGTATCCTCAAGCCGCTGGCGCAGGGGCGGCAGCGCGATGGTTGCGACGCTCAGCCGATAGAACAACTCGGGCCGCAATTCGCGCCCCACCGGCTCCGGTTGGCGCAGGGCCGCCAGCAGTCGGACGTCCGCCTTTGCATCGGGCCCGGTGGTCCTGTCGATCATCCCGATCATCTGCGGCTGGATCGCCGGATCGGCCGCGCCGAGATTGTCCAGAAACAGTGTCCCGCCCTTGGCCCGCGCCAGCGCTCCGTCCCCCGACCATGCGGCGGAGGCGATGCCCTGTGTCGTCAGCGTGGCGCAGTCGATGGTCACGAAGGGCTGTGACGCCCGGTCGGAGCGGTCGTGCAACAGCCGCGCCAGCCGGGTCTTGCCGGTGCCGACCTCGCCGGTGAACAGGACCGGTGCGGCAGACCGCGCCACCGCGTCGATCCGCGTCAGCACGGCATGGGTGGCGGGTGCGGCGGCGACCAGCCCGTCGGCCACGGTGACGACCGCTTTGGCCTCGACCGGTGCTGCGGGCATCTCGGGGGCGGTGCGCGGCACCGGCGCCATGCGCGCGGCAGGCGTGCCGGTCCGGTGCAACTGGCCCAGCGCGCCGTCGATGGTCTTGGCCAGACGCGCCTCCGAGAATGGCCGGAACAGGCAGTCGAAGGCCCCGTCGCGCATCGCTTCGGCGGCGGCGTTGATCTGGTCGTTGTCGGCCACCACCACCACCACCGGCAAACGCTGCGGTGCCATCGCGGCGCGCAACACCGCCAGCGAGGGCTGGCCGGCGATGGTCAGCGGCAGGAAGGCGATCTGCGGGCGGTGCCGGGCGCAAAGCGCCGGCAGTATCGCCGGGTTCGCCATCTGCACCACGGCGCAGCCGGCCTTGGTGAACAGGCTTTCGGGCAGCGGGCGGGCGTCGTTTGGCTCGGCCACGACGAGGGCCGTGATCGTCGGCGCCTTTTCTGCCGGCACCGGTCGTCGGTTGGCCGGGCTGTTCACACCAGAGCCTCCGTTTCCAGCCTGTCTGCGGTTTCGCCACAGGGTGCGCCCTCTGGCGCCGGAAATCCAGCCCCGCGATGCCTGTCGAGGATGGCCGCGTCAGTCCCGGGCGTAACCAAGTTCCTGCAACGCCTCCCTGATCTCGTCGAGGACCGCCGGATCGTCGATCGTCGCGGGCAGCTTGAAGTCCTTGCCGTCCGCCAGCGACACCATCGTCGCGCGCAGGATCTTGCCCGAGCGGGTCTTGGGCAGCCGGTCCACGACGACCGCCAGCTTGAACGCCGCCACCGGCCCGATCCGGTCGCGCACCAGCTTGACACATTCGGCCACCACCTCCTTGTGGTCGCGCTCCACGCCCTTGCTCAGGCACAAAAACCCCATCGGCACCTGACCCTTGAGTTCATCCCCGACCCCGATCACCGCACATTCGGCAACGTCCGGGTGGCTGGCCAGAACCTCCTCCATCGCGCCGGTCGACAGCCGGTGCCCGGCGACGTTGATCACGTCATCGGTGCGCGCCATGATGTAGAGATAGCCGTCCTCGTCCTTGTAGCCCGCATCGCCGGTCTCGTAATAGCCGGGGAAGGCGTTGAGGTAGCTCTTGCGAAACCGCTCCTCGGCGTTCCACAGCGTCGGAAGCGTGCCCGGCGGCAGCGGCAGCCTGATCGCGATGGCGCCCAGTTCGCCCGCGGGCAACTCGCGCCCCGTCTCGTCGAGGATCTGCACGTCATAGCCCGGCATCGCCACCGAGGGACTGCCCACCTTGACCGGCAGCGCCTCGATCCCCAGCGGGTTGGCGACGATGGAATAGCCGGTCTCGGTCTGCCACCAATGGTCGATCACCGGCTTTTTCAGATGGTCCTGCGCCCAGATGATCGTGTCGGGATCGGCGCGCTCACCGGCCAGATAGACCTGATCGAGGCAGGACAGATCGTATTTCTTGATGAACTCGCCCTTGGGGTCCTCGCGCTTGACGGCGCGAAACGCGGTCGGGGCGGTGAAGAAGCTCTTGACCCCGTGCTCCGAGATCACCCGCCAGAAGGTGCCCGCATCCGGCGTGCCGATGGGCTTGCCCTCGAACACGATGGTGGTGTTGCCGTGGATCAGCGGGCCATAGCAGATATAGCTGTGGCCGACGACCCAGCCGACATCGGAGGCGGCCCAGAACACGTCGCCAGGATCGACGTTGTAGATGTTCTTCATCGTCCAGTTCAGCGCCACAAGATGCCCGCCGGTGTGGCGGATCACGCCCTTGGGCGCGCCGGTGGTGCCGGAAGTATAGAGGATATAGACCGGGTGGTTGCCCTCGACCGGCAGGCAGGCGACCGGCGCGGCGGCCTCGACCTCGGCCCAGTCGACATCGCGCCCGGCGGTCAGCTCGGCGGGCTTCTGCTCGCGTTGCAGGATGACGCAGAACTCGGGCTTGTGGCTGGCGCGCTCGAAGGCGCCGTCCAGCAGTGGCTTGTAGTCGACGATGCGCCCCGGCTCGATGCCGCAGGAGCCTGCGATGATCGCCTTGGGCGTGGCGTCGTCGATCCTGACCGCCAGTTCGTTCGCGGCGAACCCGCCGAACACCACGGAGTGAATCGCCCCGATCCGCGTGACCGCCAGCATCGCGATCACCGCCTCGGGCACCATCGGCATGTAGATGATGACCCGGTCGCCCTTGCCGATGCCGCGCGCCGCCAGCCCGCCGGCAAAGCGCGCCACGCGGTCCTGCAATTCGGAGAAGGTGATCTTCTGCTGCGTGCCGGTGATCGGGCTGTCATGGATGATCGCCACCTGATCGCCGCGCCCGCCCTCGGCATGACGGTCGACCGCGTTCCAGCAGGTGTTGACCAGCCCGTCGGAGAACCATTCGTAGATCGGCGCCTTGTCGTCGAACAGCGCCTTGGAGGGCATCCTGTCCCAGTCGATGGCTTTGGCTGCGTCCATCCAGAACCCCTCGGGGTCTGTCTGCCAGGCTGCGTAGACGTCCTTGTATCGCATCTCGTCCTCCTCCAAAGCCGCTTGTTGAGGTGTTAATCACGAGCCGACCCTCGGGCAAGAGGATTGCCGCCAGCCGGGACAATTTCGCGCGGCGCTTTGCAGTTTCGGCGGAAAGCGACCTGCAAAGTTTTGCAAAATACCTTGAGATTATGCAGTGCGCCTGCATAGGCAGGAGGCTTTGCAAACCGCGCCACGACGTGATGCAAACCATCGGGGCGATTCGTTCTGCCCGCCTCGCAGATGCTTTGCGGGGCAGGGGGAACCCGCTAGACTGGCGCGCGCACCGACCGGAACCGTCATGACCCTGCTACGCCTCGCCCTCATCGCGCTGATCCTCGCCGCCGCTCCGGCGCGCGGGCAGGGGTGGGAGGTGCTGCCGGCCGACGACAGCCGCGCCGGCCCCGCCGCGATGGTCTGCCCGCTCGACGATGCCGAGACCGGGAACTATTTCTGCTTCTCGCTGGGCTGCGCCGATGGCGGGCCGCTGCATTACGAGATCGCCTATGCCGGCGGCGCGCCGCTCGACCCGCCGCTGGTCGGTGTCGATGTCGATGGCCAGCCGCTCACCACGCTGGCGTTCGAGACCCAGCCGGATGAGAACGCCTATCTCTACCGCGCCGCGTTCGACGCCAGGGACCACCGCGAGCTGATCGCCCGGCTGCGGCTTGGCAACCGGGCGGCGCTGGTGCTGGGGTTCGGCGGCGAGGTCATGACCCGCGACATCTCGCTGCTCGGCTCGGGCAGGGCGATCGGCGCCGTGCTCGACGCCTGCCCGCTGCCGCTGGTGCCGCTGAAAGACCCCGCCGCGCAGGTGTTGGAGCAGATCGAGGCCGAGTGCGAGGCGCTTGGCGGCACGGTCGAGGTCGAGCCCGGCTTTGCCCGCGCCGAAGACCTCGACGGCGACGGGCGCACCGACATGGTGATCGACTTCGCTGCTGCGGTCTGTTCGGAAATGGCCTCGCTCCACTGCGGCTCGGGCGGCTGCACGGTGGGGTTCTATCTGAACCGCGAAACCGAATACCAACCGCTTTTCGTTGACGTGATCCGGGGCTACGACCGCGCGCCGGGGGGCATCCTGACGCTCGATCTGCACGGCTCGTTCTGCGGGCTGTTCGGCTATGAGGCCTGCATCAGGCGCTTCGACATCTCGACCGGCGAGCTTGTGTTGCTCGACCAGTTGACCGGCGCGGCGGCGATCGCGGTGCTCGAAGGTGCGCCGATGCCGTCCCTCGAACCCGCCACCCCGCCGGAGGTGGTCGAGGCGCTGGCCGAGCCTGTCGCCCCGTCGGCATGGGCGATCCCGCCCGACATGTCCGCGACCGGGCCGGGGTCCGAGGTGCGGATGGCAGCGATCGCCGCGCCGGTGCCGCCCATGGCGGAACGCGCGCCCGTGTCGGCCGCCCTGCCTCTGACACAGGCGCCAAAACCAGAGGACGCGCCCGGCGTCGCGCCGCCCGTGGCCGACATCGCGCCGCCAAACACCGAAGCCGCACCCGAAGCCGTCCTGCTGGTGGCCGGGATCGAGCTGCCGATGGCCGAAGCAACGCTCGCCTCGCCACGCGAGGAGATCGCCCCTGACACCGGAGACCGCCCCGCCCCGACCGACGACACCGTTGCAGGTGGCGGCCCGCTCCTGACCAGCCCCGCCGCCGACGCAACCGGCGCCGACCGTCTGGGGCTGGGGCAATCGGTCAAGCCGACCCCCACGACGTTCCAGCCGCCCGCCCCGCCGAGCCTCGGCCAGGACAAGGGCAAGGACGACACCCGTCGCTAACCGTAAAGCGTGACCGGCGTTCCCGCGATGGCCGACATGTTCAGCAGCCCGCGCGCGGTGATCGAGGGCGTCACCACATGCGCCCGGTTGCCCATGCCGATCAGGATCGGCCCGACCTCGAGCCCGCCGGCCTTCATCTTGAGGATGTTGCGCACGCCCGAGGCCGCATCGGTGTTGGCGAAGACCAGCACATTGGCCGGCCCTTCGAAGCGCGCAGCCGGAAAGATCCGCGCGCGCAGGTCGACGTCGAACGCCGCATCGACGTGCATTTCGCCCTCATAGGCGAAATCGCGCGGCTCGGAGTCGAGGATGTCCAGCGCCGCGCGCATCCGCCGCCCGCTGTCGCAATCGAGGTTGCCGAACTGCGAATAGCTGCACAGCGCCACCCGCGTCGAAAGGCCGAACCGGCGCACATGCCGCGCCGCGCCGCGGACAGTCTGCGCGATCTGCTCGGCGGTCGGCTCGGGGTGGACATGGGTGTCGGCGATGAACAGCGGACCATCCTCGAGGATCATCAGGCTCAGCGCGCCGACCGGATGCAGCCCGCCCGGCCCGGTGCCCAGCACATTGGTCACATAGTTCAGGTGCCACAGGTATTGCCCGAAGGTGCCGCAGATCATGCTGTCGGCCTCGCCCCGGTGCACCATCACGGCGGCAATCGCGGTGGTGTTGGTGCGCAGGGTCGCGCGGGCGGTATCCGGCGTCGCGCCCCGGCGCATCATCAGGTCGTGATAGGTCTCCCAGTAGTCGCGGTAGCGCGGGTCGTTCTCCGGGTTCACCACGTCGAGGTCGCGCCCGATCCTGAGCGGCAGCCCGGCGCGTTCCAGCCGGCTCTCGACCACTTCCGGGCGGCCGATCAGGATCGGCGCGGCGGTGGTTTCCTCAAGCATCGCATTGGCGGCGCGCAGCACACGCTCGTCCTCGCCCTCGGCAAAGACGATCTTGCGCTCGGCGGTGGCGGCGGCCTCGAACACCGGCCGCATGATCAGGGCCGAGCGGAACACCGAGCGGTCCAGCCGCTCCTTGTAGGCGCGCAGATCGTCGAGCGGACGGCGCGCGACGCCGGTTTCCATCGCGGCCCTGGCGACGGCAACGGCGACCATCCCCATCAGGCGCGGATCGAACGGTTTCGGGATCAGGTAGTCGGGGCCGAAACTCAGCTTTTCGCCGCGATAGGCCGCCGCCGCCTCGGCACTCGTGGTGACGCGCGCCAGCGCCGCGATGGCGTCGATGCAGGCGATCTGCATCGCGTCGTTGATCTCGGTGGCGCCAACGTCAAGCGCGCCGCGAAAGATGAACGGAAAACACAGCACGTTGTTGACCTGATTGGGAAAATCCGACCGCCCCGTCGCGATGATCGCATCCGGCGCTACCGCCCTCACATCCTCGGGCATAATCTCGGGCGTCGGGTTGGCCAGCGCGAAGATGATCGGCTGCGCGGTCATCTTCTGCACCATCTCGGGCGTCAGCACACCGGGGCCGGACAGGCCGAGGAACAGATCGGTCCCCTCGATCACCTCGCCCAGCGACCGCAGGCCGGACGCCTGCGCGAACGCCGCCTTCTGCGGCGTCATGTCTTCTTCGCGCCCCTCGTAGACCAGCCCGGCGATGTCACACAGCCAGACGTTCTGGCGCTTCACCCCGAGTTTCAGCAGCATGTTGAGGCAGGCGATGCCCGCCGCGCCGCCGCCGGTCGAGACCACCTTGATATCCTCGAACCGCTTGCCCGCGACGCGCAGCGCGTTGGTTGCGGCGGCGCCGACGACGATGGCGGTGCCGTGCTGGTCGTCGTGAAATACCGGGATCTTCATGCGCGCGCGGCAGATCTGTTCAACGATGAAACATTCCGGCGCCTTGATGTCCTCGAGGTTGATCGCGCCAAAGCTCGGCTCCATCGCACAGATGATATCGGCCAGCTTCTCGGGGTCAGCCTCATCCAGCTCGATGTCGAAACAGTCGATGTTGGCGAACTTCTTGAACAGGACCGCCTTGCCCTCCATCACCGGCTTGGACGGCCCCGCGCCGATGTTGCCCAGCCCCAGAACCGCCGTGCCGTTGGTCACCACCGCCACGAGGTTGCCGCGCGCGGTATAGCGGCTGGCGGCGTCGGGGTCGGCCTTGATCTCAAGGCAGGCCTCGGCCACTCCGGGCGAATAGGCGAGGCTCAGGTCGCGCCCGTTGGCCATCGGTTTGGTGGCGCGGATCTCGAGCTTTCCGGGCCTGGGGAACTCGTGATAATCCAGCGCCGCGTGACGTTTCGGGCTCGATACGGGGTCGGTCAAGGGGGGTCTCCTCGAAGATGGTTTAGTATTAAACTATCGCCTGCGATGGCAGATAACCGAAACCGCGCCGCCGCTGCAAGCTCCGCCACCATAGCACGTGCTTTCAGCTTGCGCGCGGCGCGCGCGCCTGCAAACTTGGACCAAGAGGTCAAACGGAGGCTGCGATGACGTTGATGGATGACGCAAAGGCGGTGCGCGACAACGCCCACGCGCCCTATTCCGGCTTCAAGGTCGGGGCGGCGATCCGGGCGGCTTCGGGCAAGGTCTATGTCGGGGTGAACGTCGAGAACGCCGCCTATCCCGAAGGCACCTGCGCCGAGGCCGGTGCCATCGCCGCGATGGTGGCCGCAGGCGACACCGAGATCGCCGAGGTCGCGGTGGTCGGCGACGCACCCGCGCCGGTCACGCCCTGCGGCGGCTGCCGCCAGAAGATCGCCGAGTTCGCACCGAAAGGCGTTCTCGTCACCATGGGCACGATGGCGGGCAAGACCCTGACCATGAAGATCGAGGAGCTTCTGCCCGAGGCCTTCGCCAAAGCTCAGATGGAGGGTTAGGCCATGCCCCGCGCCTTCCTCGTGGTGATGGATTCGGTCGGCATCGGCGGCGCACCCGACGCCGACAGCTTTTTCAACAACGGCCGCCCCGACACCGGCGCCAACACCCTTGGCCACATCGCCGATGCCTGCGCCGAAGGCCGCGCCGACGAGGGCCGCAGCGGGCCACTGCACATGCCCAACCTCGATGCGCTGGGGCTGGGGGCCGCGCTCAAGCTCGCCTCGGGCCACGCCGGGCCGGGCCTTGGCGCGACGCCCACTGGCCTCTGGGGTGCCGCGACCGAAGTGTCGCGCGGCAAGGACACGCCTTCGGGCCATTGGGAAATCGCCGGTGTGCCGCTGCCGTGGGAATGGACCTATTTCCCCGACACGAATCCCGCCTTCCCTGACGATCTGACGAGGGCACTCGCCAAGGCCGCCGGCACCGATGGCATCCTCGGCAACAGGCATGCCTCCGGCACCGTGATCCTCGATGAACTTGGCGCCGAGCACATGCGCACCGGCTGGCCGATCGTCTATACTTCCGCCGATTCGGTGGTGCAGATCGCGGCGCATGAACAGGCCTTCGGGCTCGAGCGCCTCTACGACATGTGCCGCGCCGTGGCCCCGATGGTGCACGACATGCGCGTTGGCCGGGTGATCGCGCGCCCCTTCCTGGGGTCCGAGAAAGACGGCTTCAAACGCACGGTGAACCGCAAGGATTTCGCCCTCGACCCGCCAAGCCCGACGCTGTGCGACTGGGCCACCGCCGAAGGCCGCCCGGTGCACGCCGTCGGCAAGATCGGCGACATCTTCGCCCATCGCGGCATCACCGACGAGGTCAAGGGGGCGGATGCCGACCTGATGGAAGCGCTGATCGGGCTGGCCGACACGGCCGTCGACGGCGCGTTGGTCTTCGCCAATTTCGTCGAGTTCGACGCCAATTTCGGCCACCGCCGCGACGTGGCGGGCTATGCCGCGGCACTGGAATGGTTCGACGCGCAGCTGCCGCGCTTCTTTGCCCGGTTGCGCGACGGCGATCTGGTCATCTTCACCGCCGACCACGGCAACGACCCAAGCTGGAGCGGCACCGACCACACCCGCGAACGGGTGCCGGTCCTGGGTCATGGCGTCGGCCTCAAAGCCATCGGCCATGTCGGATTTTCCGACATCGGCGCATCGGTCGCCGCCCATCTCGGACTGGCCGAGCGCGGCGCCGGGAGGTCGTTTCTGTGAGCTTCAGATCGCTGCCCAAGGTCGAGCTTCATCACCACCTCGAAGGTGCCGCCCCGCCCGCCTTCATCCGCTCGCTTGCCAAACAGAAGAACTTGGACATTTCCGGCATTTTCGGCCCGGATGGTGCCTATAAATACCGTGATTTCTTGCAGTTTCTCGACATCTACGAAGCCGCCACCGCGCCGCTGTCCACCCCGCAGGACTACGCAAATCTGGTCACGGCGGTGCTGGAAGAAGCGGCCGAACACGGCGTCATCTACCTCGAGAGCTTCCTGTCGCCCGACTTCTGCGGCGGGCGCGATGTGGGCGCGTGGAAGGAATATCTGCACGCGATGCAGGACGCGGCCGCCGCCGCCGAAACGCAGGGCATCACCCTGCGCGGCATCGTCACCTGCATCCGCCATTTCGGCCCCGAGGCGGCCATCGAGACCGCCCGCTGCGCGCAGGAGACGGCGGGCGACTGGATCGTCGGCTTCGGCATGGGCGGCGACGAGAACTCGGGCCACCCCCGCGATTTCGCCTATGCCTTCGACATGGCGCGCGAGGCCGGTCTGCGCCTCACCTCCCACGCCGGCGAGTGGCGCGGGCCCGAGGAAATCCGCGACACCCTCGACCACCTCAAGGTCGAGCGCATCGGCCACGGCGTGCGCGCCATCGAAGACCCGGCGCTGGTCGATCATCTGGCGAAAACCGGCGTGGTGCTCGAGGTCTGCCCCGGCTCCAACGTGGCGCTGGGCGTCTACCCGGATTTCGCCTCCCACCCCATCGCCCGGCTGCGCGATGCCGGCGTGCGCGTCACCGTCTCGACCGACGACCCGCCATTCTTTCACACCAGCATGAGCCGCGAATACGACGAGCTTGCCCGCGCCTTCGGCTGGGACGCGCCCGATTTCGCGGCGCTCAACCGGGTGGCGCTGGACGCCGCCTTCTGCGATGAACAAACCCGCGCGCGGATCGCGAAACGACTGGAGCCGACCGATGTATGAACACCTGACCATCGTGAAACACCCGCTGGTGCAGCACAAGCTGACCCTGATGCGCCAGCGCGACACCTCGACCGCAGGGTTCCGCCGCCTGCTGCGCGAGATCTCGCTGCTCCTGGCCTACGAGGTCACGCGCGAATTGCCGATGACCAGCACGAGCATCGAAACGCCCCTGCAGGAAATGGAAGCGCCGATCCTTGCGGGAAAGAAGATGGCGCTGATCTCGATCCTGCGCGCGGGAAACGGCTTGCTCGACGGGGTGCTGGAACTGATCCCCTCGGCGCGCGTCGGCTTCGTCGGGCTTTATCGCGACGAGAAGACGCTGCAACCTGTGCAGTATTACTTCAAGGTGCCGACCGAGCTTGAGGATCGTCTGGTCATCGTCGTCGACCCGATGCTGGCCACCGGCAACTCCTCGGTCGCGGCGATCGACCTGCTGAAGAAGGCGGGCGCCACCAACCTGCGTTTCCTCTGCCTGCTGGCGGCCCCCGAAGGGATCGAGCGGATGGGGCAGGCGCACCCGGATGTGCCGATCATCACCGCCGCGGTGGACGAGAAGCTGAACGACAAGGGCTATATCGTGCCCGGCCTTGGCGACGCGGGCGACCGGATGTATGGTACGAAATAGGGCGTCCATGCGCGGATTGTCCGCAAACTCTGGACACTTGCCCTAGACAGCCGGCAGGCGATGCGACATTGTGACGAAACATCTTGTGTGGGGGCACAACATGAAATTGTTCCGTGATGCGAGTGCTTTGGCGATGGTCCTCATCGTGACCGGCACGACTGCCAATGCCTATTCTCTGGCCGAAGCCGCCGAGCCGCGCGAGCGGCCGCCAGCGGGCTATTCCAGCGATGTCTATATCGACAGCCGGGGCTGCGCCTATGTGCGCGCCAATATCGGCAATACGGTCAACTGGGTGCCGCGCCTGACCGGCGACCGCAAACAGGTGGTCTGCGGCATGACACCCTCGGCCAACACCCGCCGCACGGCAGCCGTCGCACCACCCCCGCCGCTGGTCGCGGCACCGGTAGCGCCGGTCCAGCCGCAACCGGTCAACGTGCCGATGACGACACTCGCCGTGGCCACGCCCGCAGCCGAGGCGCGCACCCTGTCGGTGACATGCCCCGCCGATGGCAGCGAGGCCCGCGTGCGGGTGGGTAATTCCACCATCCGCGTGACCTGCGCGCCCGGCCAGACGCAACCGGCCACCACCATGATCAGCCACGCGAACGGCGCGCGCACACGGCTGATCATCAACCCGCCCGCCGATGTGCCGGGGACGCTGCCGGTCGTGACCGCGCGCGCCCCGTCCGCGACCGCGCCTGCACCGTTGCCCGCCGGATCGGCCCGCGTCCTGATCGGCGGCGTGCCGCCGGGCGGCGCCAGCAACAATTTCGGCTCCGGCTATGGCGTCGGCGTTGGCAGCGCAGTCACCGCGCCGGTTCCGAGCGTGGCGACCGGCCTGCCGGTCGCCACCTACCGGGTGCCGACCACGACCGTCGCACCAGTCGCACCCGCTTTCGGCTCGGGCTATGGCCTGCCGGTGCAACCCGATGCGGGCCGGGTCTATGTGCCTGCGGGCTATCGCCCGGCCTGGGACGACGACCGGCTCAACCCCAACCGCGGCCCGCGCACCGCGCTGGGCGACGCGCAGATGGCGGCGGTCTGGACCAACGACCAGCCGATGCGCCCGGTAGAGGGCGTGCGCCCGGTAGTCTCGACCAAGGGTGCTGCGGCACCGGCGCCGCAGGCGACCGGCGCGGGCTATGTCCAGATCGGCGTTTTCGGCAACCCGGCCAATGCGACGGCAGCGGCGAACAAGCTGGCCAGCCTCGGCCTTCCCGGACGGATCGGCAAGACCGCATCGGGTCTGTCGGTGGTGATGGCCGGGCCGTTCACCGATGCGGGTGCGCTGCAAAACGCCCTGTCAGTGGTGCGCCGCAACGGTTTTTCGGACGCCTTCACGCGCGGCTGAGAGGCCACCGCCTCACTTCATCTTGGCGAAATACTCCACGGGGGTCCGGGGGTGTGAAACCCCCGCCTCGGGCTGGGGGCTCTGCCCCCAGACCCCCGGAGTGTATGGACCAAGATGAAGCAGCGCACGCAGGGTTTCAGGGCCGTTAACCTTGATGGGGTATGAACATGCCCGTGCACGAAAGTGGTATCCACGCCCTGACCCCGGCATAAGAAAACCGGGCGAGGGGCTAGCCGGGACACCGAAGACCACCTGATGAAGGTGCAGGCGAGGCTCTGCGCCCGGCGAAGGATCACTTGCCCAAAGGCGGGCCCGCCACTTCATTCCTGTCTGTGACGATGAGCGAACGACCGACGATCACCCTGCCGGGACAACCCCGCGCGGGGCAGCAGGCGTTGTTTTCAACCGCCGCAAATCCCCTGCAGGCTGATCCAATCGGCGTCCGGCAGCAGGGGTTCGGCCGCGGCGACCGGGACCGGGTCGGCCTCGATCAACCCGAGCACACTTTCGCCGGTCTGGTCCAGCGCGAAGGCATAGGGGGTCGAGCGCACCTTTGCCTCGGCGAAGCGCGTCAGCAGCGCATCATCGGGCAGGGGCGTGGGTGGTGTCGTCAGCAGCGTTTCGGCGTAGCTGTCGAGCACGGACTCGGCGATCTTGCCGCTGGTCAGGAGCTTCGCGGTGGCGATGGTTCCGGCGTGGTTCAGCAGCGCCACCATCGGGTCGTCGCGCCGGGCGCGTTCGTTCTCGGCCAGCATGAACCCGGCGGCGACGTCCGGTTCCTCGTAATCCTCGAGCAGCGCGCGGTTGATGAGGATGATCCCGCCCGGCAGGTGGCCGGCATGGCTGACGCCCGCCGACAGCACCACGACACTGCCCGCAGGCGTGCCCAGCACCCGGCGCGACAGTTTCGCCAGCGCCGCCCGGCCCGAGGGAGCGGAACACGGCACGCCTGCCACTCGCCGCACCCGTGTGAGCAGTTTCTGCCCCACAGCGCTTCGCGTCACGTCCGGCAGCACCGAGACCGTCTGGCGCACCAGCGCACCCGGCAGCCATGTCAGCGCCAGCGTGCCCAGAAGCGCCACCAGCCCCAGTGTCAGCACCAGCCGCAGCCGCCCCGAACGCGGGCGCCTGCGCTTGATCACGGCGCGCACCTGTTCGATGCCGGCGATCATGTCGTCGTCGTCGATCTCGAGCGTCTCGCCCGCATCGCCATCCGCCGAGGGCGCATAGATCGCCGGGACCTTGCCCGGATTCAGCCGCTGGACCGTGGGCAGGGACCAATGCGACAGCGGCCGCTCGGAGGTGTCGGTCACCGTGAGGGTCGCATCGCCCAGCGAGACGACGACGTTCTGGCGCTGCGCCTCGGGGGTCGCGCGCCAGAGGCCGGGGGCTTCCAGCCGGTCGAATTGGGAAAGCGCCGTCATGGTAGGCAGGCTGCTCCGGTAATCCTCGGCGTCACGTTACCGCGGGGCGCGGCGGGTCGTCCAGCCGGGCTATAGGGTCTCGACCAGCTTGCGCAGCTCGAATTTCTGGATCTTTCCCGTCGAGGTCTTGGGCAATTCGGTGAAGATCACCCGTTTCGGCGTCTTGAACCCGGCCAGCCTTTCGCGGGCGAAGGCGATGAGTTCCTCCTCGGTGGCGCTTGCGCCCTCCTTCAGCTCGACGAAGGCGCAGGGCACCTCGCCCCATTTGTCGTCGGGTTTCGCCACCACCGCGCAGAGACTGACGGCCGGGTGGTGCATCAGCGCGCCCTCGACCTCGACCGACGAGACGTTCTCGCCGCCCGAGATGATGATGTCCTTGGAGCGGTCGGTGATCTTGATGTAGCCGTCCGGGTGCTGGAACGCGATGTCGCCGGAGTGGAACCAGCCGCCCCGGAACGCCTCGGCGCTGGCTTCGGGGTTCTTGAAGTAGCCCTTCATCACCACGTTGCCCCTGAACATCACCTCGCCGATGGTTGCCGCGTCCATCGGCACCTGCTCCATGCTGTCCTCGTCCAGCACGGTGACCTGCTCCATATCCACCTGCAGCACGCCGGTGCGCGCCTTCATGGCGTAGCGTTCCGCGTCGGGCAGATCGGCCCAGTCGTCGCGCGCGATACATTCGACGACATGGCCATAGGTCTCGGTCAGGCCGTAGGTCTGGGTGACGGCAAAGCCCAGGGGTTCGATTGCCGCCAGCGTCGCGGCGGGCGGCGGCGCGCCTGCGGTATAGACCTGCACGATGTGCCCGAACTTGCGCCGCTCTGCGTCCCTGGCGTTGACGATCATGTTCAGAACGATCGGCGCACCGCCGAAATGCGTCACGCCCTCGTCGGCGATGGCGTCATAGATCGCCTTGGCGGTGATGTCGCGGCAGCACACGACGGTGCCGCCGACCGCCGGGATCGCCCAGGTGTGCACCCAGTTGTTGCAGTGAAACAGCGGCACGATGACGAGGTAGACCGTGTCGCGCCCCAGTCGCCAGTCGAGCGACAGCCCGAGCGTGTGCAGATACGCCCCCCGGTGCGAATAGACCACGCCCTTGGGCCGCCCGGTGGTGCCGGAGGTATAGTTGAGCGCAAGGCTTTCCCATTCGTCGCCCGGCATGACCCATGCGAAGTCCGGATCGCCCGCCGCGATGAAATCCTCGTATTCGGTGTGGCGTCCCGAGGCGGGAAACCCGGCCGCATCGTCCGCGACCTCGATCAGCAAGGGGCCGCCCCCCTCCATCCGCGCGACGGCGGCTTCGGCGACGGCAAGGAACTGGCTGTCGATCAGCGCCACCCGGGCTTCGCCGTGACCGAGGATATAGGCGATGGTGTCGGGATCGAGCCGCGTGTTGATGGTGTTGAGCACCGCCCCGGTGGCCGGCACGCCGAAATGCGCCTCGGCCTGCGGCAGGATGTTGGGCAGCATCGTCGCCACCACGTCGCCGGGACCGACCCCCGCCCCCGCCAGTGCCGAGGCCAGTTGCGAGGCGCGGGCGTGGTATTGCCGGTAGGTCAGGCGCCGGCCACGGTCGACGAGGGCGGTCTTGTCGGGAAACACCCGTTTGGCGCGGTTGAGATGCGACAGCGGCGAAAGCGGCACGAAATTCGCCGCGTTGCGTTCCAGCCCGGTCTCGTCGTTCAGCCAGCCCATCTGCACCTCCCGTCATGTCTCGATCCGATTTGCACGCGCCCGCCCGCCCGGTCAATGCTGCATTGGCATTTGCCCGGCGCGCCCGCTAATCTTGCAGCATGATCCTGTCGCGCGGCCGCCGCTATATCTTTGTCCACGCCCCCAAGACCGGCGGCACCTCGCTGGCGCTGGCGCTCGAGGCGCGGGCGATGAAGGACGACATCATGCTGGGCGACACTCCGAAAGCGCGCAGACGGCGCGGGCTGGTGAAGGATGTCGAGGCATCGGGCCGGCTCTGGAAACACTCGATGCTGACCGACCTCTACGGGCTGGTGACGCAGGACGAGATCGAGGATTTCTTCGTCTTCACGCTGGTGCGCAATCCCTGGGACCGGATGGTCAGCTATTACCACTGGCTGCGCGATCAGAAATTCGACCACCCGGCGGTGGCGCTGGCGCAGGGCTTGTCCTTTTCCGACTTCCTCCACACCGAAACTGTGCAGGCGGGCATGCGTGACTTTCCTTATTCGCGCTATGTCACCGATGCCGACGGAGTGGACCGGGCCGACCTCTATATCCGGCTCGAGCACCTGAAAGATGACCTCGCGCCCTTGGAAAGCCATCTTCGCTACAACCTTGGGGAGATTGCGCAAATCAATTGCTCGAATCGGTTGCGCGACTACCGTCAATATTACTCCGAATCTGATGTCGATTGTGTCCAGAACGGGTGTGAATCGGACATTTTGGCGTTCTCTTACAGCTTCGGTTGAGGCGAACCGTCGCCAAACCGGCAACAATTTCAGTGCTGAACGCCGGATCTGTTCGAAATCTGGCATAATGCCCAAACAATGCCTCATTTATGTCCAAGATTTTCCCTGTATCGCAAACAAACCTTAACCTTGACGAAAGCGAGGCACGACCACCTCAACCCTAAGTAAGCTCGGAGACGCGCAATGTTCGGTCTGCTCGGCAAACATCTTTCGGTCCGCATCGCCCGCGCTGTGGCTGAACCCGGCTTTGCCGGCACCGGCGAGGAAACCTCGGCGCTTGCCAGCTACCGGACCAAGGGTTTCGTCAGCAGCAGCCGCGTTGCCACCCAGCTTGGCTGGCGTCCGGTTCAGGCCGTCACGGTGGGTGACCGGGTGATGACCTTCGACAACGGCATGCAGAAGGTCGTCGCCGTGACCCGCGATGTTCACTTCACGGTCGACGACTCGGTGCCGGAATTCGCCAGCCCGGTCTGCGTGCCCGCCGGCGCGATCGGCAACGATCATCCGATGATGCTTCTGCCAGAGCAATTCGTGATGATCGAGAGCGACGCCGCCGAGGAGATGTCCGGCGACCCCTTCGCATTGGTCCCGGCATGCGCCCTCGTCGGCTTTCGCGGGATCGAGCGGATGGTCGGCCAGCGCCCGGTCGAGGTGGTGACGCTGCATTTCACCTCGGACGAGGTGGTGTTCGCCGATGGCGGCGCGCTGGTCTATGCGCCCGCCGACATCCCCGGCACCGTGTCTGTCGATTTCGTCGATGGCGATGACGAGCCGCCCTATACCACCTACACCAAGAAAGAGGCCCGCGCGCTTGTGGCCGCCATGACGAAGGAGGATGCGCGCACTTATGCTGCCAGTGCGCGCATGGTGAACGCCGCCTGACGGGGGCGGCGCATCGTCCCACCCCACCCCACGCCGCCCCTTCACCTCCACCTTATTCGCGCTCGTTCCTGCCCCCCACTCACAGCGCGAAAAAGCCCCGTCCGCATCCCCTTGCCGGGCGGGGCGCCCCCTTTTCCAGGATGTGCTAGAGTCAGCCATGACCTGCGCGATCCGAAGCGTCGACCAGAGCAATTTCAACGACCTCGCCCGCCTCATGGAGGCGCGCGGCGCACCGCATTTCTGCTGGTGCATGGCCTGGCGCGACAAGCCTTCGGACGTGACCCGCGCCAAGGGCGACGCGGGCCGGGCGCTGCGCCGCGCGGCGATGCAGGCCCGCGTGGCGCGCGGCGATCATGTCGGGCTGTTGGCCTATGACGGCGACACCCCGGTCGGCTGGTGCTCGACCGGACCGCTCGCAACCTTCGCCCGTCTCGGCGGCCCGAAGGACATCGACCCGACGACCACCTGGGCGATTTCCTGTTTCTTCGTGCCGCGCGAACGTCGCGGGCAGGGGTTGTCCCACGCCCTGACCGCCGCCGCCATCGACACGGCGCGCAGGGCAGGCGCCACGCTGTTTCAGGTCACGGCGGTTGACGCGGCATCGCCGTCCTATCGCTTCATGGGGAAGGTCGGTCTTTACGAGAGCTTCGGATTTCGCGAGGTCGCGATGGCCGGCACAAGACGCCACGTCATGCGGCTCGACCTCACGGCGTGACGCAGCGGATCATCGGTGCGCCCGCCACAAGCGTTCCGATCACCGCCGCCTCGTGCCCGGCGGCGCGCAATTCCATCGCCAGCCCGAACGCCTCGCCCGCCTCCACCGCCGCCAGAAACCCGCCCGCCGTCTGCGGATCGTGCAACAGCGCGCCGCGCGCCCCGCTCGCGCCCAGAACCGGCGCTGCGGCCATGTTGGCGGCGTGGATGGTCGAGCGGTGGCCAGCCTCGGCCAGATCGAGCGCGCCGTCATACAGGGGCACCACGTCGAGCTGCACCTCCGCCGCCAGCCCCGACGCCTTGCAGATCGCCATCAGATGCCCGGCGAGGCCAAAGCCCGTCACATCCGTCATCGCATGCGCCCCGGCAAGGATCGTGGCGGCATCGCCCTGCGGCGTCGCCATCACCGCGAGCATCTTCGCAACATCGCTGCCCCGCGCCTTCCCCTGCATCTCGGCCGCCAGCAGCGTCCCCGTCCCGATCGGCCGCGTCAGGATCAGCGCATCGCCCGCGCGCCCGCCCGCATTGGTGATCGGCGTGCCCTCGACCAGCCCGGTCAGGGTGAAGCCCAGCGTCATCTCTGCGCCCATGCTGCTATGCCCGCCGACGATCTCGACGCCCTCGGCGGAGAACACGTCAGCCGCCGCGCCCATGATCTCGGCCATGGTCCGGGCCTGAAGCGGCTCGGACATGCGCGGCAGGATCACCGAGACCAGCGCCGCTTGCGGCCTGGCCCCCATCGCCCAGATATCGCCCAGCGCATGCACCGCCGCGATCCGGGCCAGCAGTCCCGCATCCTCGGTAAAGGCGCGCAGATGGTCGGTGGTCAGAACCTGCGTCGCGCCGCCGACCGACAGCACGGCGGCATCGTCGCCCGGCCCGGCGATCACATCGGCACGCCCGGCACGGGGCAGGGTGGCCAGCGCCGCCGCCAGCGTCCCCGGCCCGACCTTGGAGCCGCAGCCGGCGCAGAGCGGCTTGTGCGCCCCGGCCAGTTCCTCGGCCACGCCCAGCGCCACCGGCTCGGGCAGGGAAGGCGGCGGCATCACCGGCAGGTGGCGGAACTTGTCCATGAACTTCCGGTCGATCCGGTCCTTCCAGCGCCACAGCAGAGGTGCCGCAAGGCTGCGGCCCCATTTTTCCGCCAGCGCGGTCTTGCCGCCCAGCGACACCAGCTTGAGGTAATCCTTTTGCGGCGCGAACCGGCGCAGGCTGCCGCCCGACAGGGTCGCGCCCAGATTGTGAAACAGCACCGGCCCGGCGCGCACCGCGAAGACGCCCGCCTTGGGCCGGGGCGCGTGGGGCATGTGGGCGCAATCGCCGACCGCGAACAGGCTGTCATGGCCTTCGACTTGCAACGTCGCATCAACCGGGATGAACCCCTCCGGGGTCAGCGGCAGCGCACTATCGGCCAGCCAGCCATGCGCGAACGCCCCCGCCGCGCCGAGGGTGAACCGCGACCGCACCTCGCCGCCATCGGCCAGCACCACCCGGTCAGCCTCGATCCGCGCGACCGTGGCGGGCGCGTGCAGGGTGACGCCCAGCCGCGCCATCGCGGCGCTGAGATGCCGCCGTGTCGCGGGGTTCTTCGAGGTGATGTCGGCCTCGGCCTCGATCACCGCCACCCGCGCCGCAGCCCCGACCCTGGCGCGCAGCGCATGCGCCATCGCCATCGCCAGTTCCACCCCGGCGACACCGCCGCCGATCACCGCGACCTCGGGCGCAACCTCGCCCGCACCGGCCCGCAAAAGGAACTCGCGCCAGCGCGCGGCGTAGGTGTCGAGCGGCTTGGCGCCGGTCGCGTGCTCGGCAAAGCCGGCAATTCCCGGCATCTCGGCATGGATGCCCACGTCGATCGAGGCGACGTCATAGCCGATAGCGCCGCGTCCCTCGACGGTCACGGTCCTGGCCACCGGATCAATCGCCGTCGCCGCGCCAAGGATCAGCCGCGCCCCCGCGAACCGCGCGAGTTTCACGAGGTCGATGTCGAGCGCGTCGCGGCTGTAATGCCCGGCGATATGCCCCGGCAGCATCCCCGAATAGGGCGCGGTCGGACCGGGGTTGATCAGCGTCACCCGCACGCCGGGCAGGGGCCTCATCCCCCACATCCGCGCCACCAGCGCATGCGCATGCCCGCCCCCGATCAGGACGAGGTCGCGCGTCAGCGGCAAGGGCATCTGCATCATGTCTGGCGGTCCCGGTGCTGTTTCGCGCCTCGATAGCGCAGATGCGCGCGGGCTCCAATGCGGCGCTTGCGCGGTCTTGGGGTTTTCGGCCCTGCCACGCCGGGGTAAACTCGGCCCGCTTCCGCCCCGAAACCGTCAGCCCGGTCCCTACCCGCCATGCCCCGCACGCTTTTCCTGCATATCGGTGCCCACAAGACCGGCACCAGCGCAATCCAGCGCGCCTGTCTCGCCGCCCGGCGGGGGCTGCGCCGTCAGGGCTGGCAGGTGGCAGAGCAGCCGAAGGGACCGCCGAACTGGGGCAATGGCTTCGAGATGTCGTCCGACAGCGGGCGGATCACGATCACCGCGCCGACGCTGGCGGCGATCCGGGCGCGGCTTGCGGGAGGGACGCAGAACGCGGTCCTGTCGGCGGAGGACCTGTTTTTCCTCGAGGAGGACGAGATCGCGCGGTTCGCGGGCGCGGTGTGTGGCGGCTTTGATCGGGTGCGCATCCTCGCCTATCTGCGGCGGCAGGACGAACTGGCCGTGTCGCAAAAGGCGCAGGCAGCCAAGTCGATCAAGGCGGGCGATTTCTTTGGCCTTGACCACGACCGCCTGCCGGCGCTGACGCCGATGGTGCGGGCCTACCTGAGCTTCGACGCCAAACTCGCCGCGTGGCAGCGCGCCTTTCCCGAGGCCGAGATGATCCTGCGGGTCTATGACCGCCGGGCCTTTCCCGCAGGCAACGTGGTCGCCGATTTCGCCACCCTGCTCGGCGCGGATATTCCCGGCATTGGGGAGGACGCGAACCCGACGCTCGGTGCGAACGCGGTGCGTCTGCTGGTCGATCTGCGGGCGGCGGGGGCGTCGCCCGATGCGCTGAAACACGTGATCCGGTCGGACATGCTCGAACCTGATCCCACCCGGTTCCTGCCGACCCGGACGGCGGCGCGGGACTTTGTTGCCGGTTTTGCGGCGTCGAACCGGGCGCTTGAAGCCGCGCATGGCATCCGGTTTCACGACGACTTCTCGCGCTATCCGGAAACGCCGGGCGACGACGGTTTCGCCGCCTATGAGCAACGCAACCTGTTGCGTTTGCAACGGTTTTTCCGTGCAGAGCATGTTGGCGACGGCCCCATCCGCCAGCGCCGGGCGCTATGCGAGGCGATGGCGCGGTTTGAGCCGAAACGTCAGGCCGTGCGCAGCCTTCTGTTCGGACGCTGACGTCGCGTAACCTGTCACGTTTTTGTGTGATCAATGCGTTCAATTCACATTGAACGCTCCGACAAAAGCGTCTATCTCCGCCGCCATGACCACGCCGCGCGACCAGTTCATAGCACAGATGGGCCTGATGATGCAGGCCGAGGGGCAGCCGCGCATTGCGGGGCAGATCCTCGGATACCTGATCGTCGAGGGCGAGCCGCGCACGCTTGGCCAGATGACCGAAGCGCTGAAGATCTCGAAAGCCTCGGCCAGCACCAACGCCCGGATGCTGGCCAATCGCGGCTCGGTGCGGCGGGTGTCGCCGGTGGGCGCGCGTCAGGACGCCTATCAGGCCGAGGTCAACCCGATGCGGCAGATGTTGCAGGCGATGGCCGGGCGGTTTCGCGCCAATGGCGAACGGATCGACGAGATCGTGGCGGCGTTTCCCGACGATGACCCCGGCGCGCGGGCGCGGGTGGCGGGGTTTGCCCACACCTATCGCGCCTCGGCGGATTTTTTCGACGAATGGGCGGTGCGGGTCTCGGACGGTCCCTGCGGCGCGCAAGCAACCGAATTGAAAGAGTGAGACATGAGCAAGGACGAAGCCAAGCCCGACTGGGCGATGAATGAGCGCGAGAAGGCGGCCGCCGAGCGTATCGCCAGGGGTCTGCCGCCGAAAAAGCGGCGCTGGTGGATCTGGCCCTTGATCGTTCTCGTCCTCGCCGGTGGCGCGGGCGGCTATTTCTACCAGACCGGGCAGTTGCAGGCGCTGATCGACCAGCGCGAGGTCGCGCGCGAGGCCGCTGCCGCCGAAGCGGCCGCCCGTGCCGCGCGCCCGCCGCTGTTGCAACTCGCCCCGTTCGAGGTCGCGACCGTCGCGCCGATGGAGCTTCGCGAGACGCTGAAGGCCACCGGCTCGCTCGCCCCCGCGCGCCAGTTGCACCTGTCGGCGGAAGTGTCGGGCCGGGTGATCACGGTGAACGGCCAGCCCGGAGACACGGTGTCCGAAGGCGACGTGCTGGTGCAGTTCGAGGTCGACGGGCTGGAAAGCCAGCTTGCCCAGGCGCTTGCCAACACCAATGCGACGCAGGCGCAGCTTGACCTTGCCCGCACCGAATACGAGCGCACGCTGGATCTGGTCGACCGTGGCCTGTCGGCGTCCAACGCGCTCGACCGGTCGCGCTCGAACCTCGACCAGTTGACCGCCTCGCTGGCGGCGCAGACGACGATGGTTGAGAACGCCCGCCGCTCGCTCGATCGTGCCACCGTCACCGCGCCGTTCGACGGGGTGATCTCGGCCCGGTCGATCGACCCCGGCCAGTTCGTCGGCGCAGGCTCGCCCCTGATGAACGTGGTCGACCTGACCAGGCTCGAGGTCGCGGCCACCGCGCCCGTCAGCTATGCGCCGCGGCTTGCCCCCGGCCAGAGCGTCGAACTCAAGGTCGAGGGCTTTGGCGACCGCATCTTCACCGGCCAGGTGGAACGCCTGAACCCCGTCGCCATCGAGGGCAGCCGGATGCTGCCGGTCTATGTCTCGCTCGACAACGAGGGCGGCGAGCTGCGCGGCGGCATGTTCGCCTCGGGCCGGATCGTGCTCGAGACCAGATCGGGCGGCCTGGGCGTGCCTTCGGGCGCCGTTCACCGCGACGTCGACGGGCAATACGTCATCGTCGTCGACAACGGCATGACCGTCCGGCGCGGCATCGAGGTGGTGCGGACATGGGACAGCGGCACCATCGTCGAGATCGCCTCGGGGCTTGAGCCCGGCGAAACCGTGGTTGCCGAACCGCTGCCGGAGCTCAAGCCCGGCATGCAAGTCGAGCTGGTGGAGTAACCCCATGTTCCTGACCCGTATCAGCGTCAACCAGCCGGTCTTTGCCACGATGATGATGGTCGCCTTGCTGGTGATCGGCGCGTTCTCCTACCTGCGTCTGCCCATCGAGCAACTGCCCGACGTCGATTTCCCGGTCGTCGCGGTGGTCCAGTCCTATCCCGGCGCGACCCCCGAGGCGGTGGAAAGCGACATCGTCAAGCCGATCGAGGACGCGGTATCGACGCTGGCCGGGATCGACTCGATCCAGGCCGTCGCGCGCACCGGCTCGGCCATGGTCATCATCCTGTTCGACCTCGAGATCGACTCGGCCGCGGCCGCGCAGGACGTGCGCGACCGGATTGCCCAGATTCAGGGGTTCTTTCCGGACTCCGCCGATGACCCGCAGATCCTGCGCTTCGATCCGGGCGAGATCCCGGTGATGTCGGTCGGCATCAGGTCCGACCGGCTCGATGTCGGCGCCCTGACCGCGCTGACCGAGGACGTGATCGCCAAGCGGCTGGCCAATATCCGCGGCGTCGGCCGTGCCTCGGTGGTCGGCGGCGTGCCGCGCGAACTGCATGTCGAGGTCGATCCCGACCGGCTGACCGCGCTGTCGGTGGGCGTGGCCGAAGTCACCGCCGCCCTCGCCGCCGAGAACCAGGACCGGCCCGCCGGCGCCATTTCCGACGCCGCCTCGACCACCTCGGTCCAGGTCGAGGGCCGCCTCAAGACCATCGGTGATTTCGCCGACATCATCGTCGCGCGCCGCGCCGGCCAGCCGATCCGGCTGGGCGATATCGCGGACCTGCGCGACGAACTGGCCGAACGCAGCTCGTTGGCCATGCTCGACGGCGAATACGCGCTGGCGATCGACGTCGTGAAGACGCAAGGCGCCAATACCGTCGAGATCGCCGGCAAGATCCGCGAAGAGCTTGAAAAGATGGCAGCCGAGGACGAGTTTGCCGATGTCGGAATCGAGGTGTTGCGCGACAACGCCAAGCCGGTGATCGACAGCTTCCACTCGGTCCAGAACATGATCCTCGAAGGCGGGGCGCTGGCGGTGGCGATCGTGTTCCTGTTCCTCAATTCATGGCGCTCGACGGTGATCACCGGCCTCACCTTGCCGATCTCGATCATCGGCACGATGACGGTGATCTACTTTCTCGGCTTCACGCTGAACATGATGACGCTGATGGCGCTGTCGCTGGCCGTCGGCATCCTGATCGACGACGCCATCGTGGTGCGCGAGAACATCATGCGCCACCTCAAGATGGGCAAGACGCACCGGCAGGCCGCGCTCGACGGCACCAACGAGATCGGGCTGGCGGTGCTGGCCACCACCCTGTCCATCGTCGCGGTGTTCCTGCCCGTGGCCTTCATGGAAGGCATCCTCGGCCGGTTCTTCCTGCAATTCGGCATCACCGTATCGGTCGCCGTGCTGATCTCGCTGTTCGTGGCCTTCACGCTCGACCCGATGATCTCGTCGGTCTGGTATGACCCTTCGGCCGATCCGAACGTCAAGCGCGGACCGATCGGCCGGCTGGTGGCGCAGTTCGACCGGTTCTTCGAATGGGTTGGCGAGCAATACTCGAAACTCCTCAAGAAGGCGTTGAAATTCCGCAAGACCACGCTCGCGGTCGCGTTGGCAGCGTTCGTCGCCGGGCTCGCGGTGTTTCCCCAGGTCGGCGCCGAGTTCGTGCCGCCGTCCGACACCTCCGAATACCAGGTCGATCTGCAAACCCCGGTCGGCACCTCGCTCGAGCGCACCGCCGAGAAGATCCGCCAGGTCGACGCGTTCCTGCGGGCGAGCTTCCCCGAAGTGATGGGCACCTATGCCACGGTCAACTCGGGCACCACCTCGGGCGAGAACCGCGCCACGATCATCGTGCGCATGGTGCCGCAGGACGAGCGCACCCGAAGCCCGGAAGACCTCGCCGCCGCGACCCGCGAGGTTCTGAAATCCATTCCGGGCGCGCGCTTCTCGGTCGGCGCCCCCACCGGCTTCGGCGACGTCGCCCCGCCGGTCGAGGTCAAGATCTTCGGCTCCGACCTCGGCGTGCTCGAACGGCTGGCGAACGATCTCAAGGCCGATCTCGAGGCGATCGACGGCTTCGTCGACGTGCGCACCACGCTCGACGATCCGCAGCCGACGCTGGGCGTGCGGCTCGACCGTGACGTCGCCTCCGACCTTGGCGTGTCGCTGCAACTGGTCGGCGCGACCCTCAGCCCGATGCTGAGCGGCCAGACCGTCTCGGAATGGACCACGCCGGCGGGCGAAACCCTCGACGTCGTGGTGCGCCTGCCGAAAGAGGCAAGGCGCGACGCCGCGGTGCTTGGCGCGCTCCCGATCATGCAGAGCGGCGCGACCGGCGTGTCCGGCGTGGTGCGGCTCGATCAGGTCGGCACCATCGTCCAGAGCCAGGGGCCGGGCGAGATCAACCGTGAGGACCGCGACCGCTCGGTGCGTGTCACTGCCAACCTCGACGGCGTCAAGATCGGCGCGGTGACGGCGCAGCTTCAGGCCGCGATGGAGGGTCTCGACATTCCGCTGGGCTACCGCATCGCCACCGGCGGCGACGCCGAGCAGATGGCCGACATCACCGGATCGGCGGGCGCGGCGCTGCTTCTGGCGGTGATCTTCATCTACCTGGTGCTGGCCAGCCAGTTCGGCTCGTTCCTGCAACCCTTCGCGATCATGTCGTCGCTGCCATTGGCGCTGATCGGGGTGATGCTGGGGCTTCTGGCCTGGGGCTCGACGCTCAACATCTTCTCGATCATCGGCTTCATCATGCTGATGGGCCTCGTGACCAAGAACGCAATCCTGCTGGTCGACAACGCCAACCAGCAGGTGCGCGAGGGGCGCAACCTCTATGACGGCCTCGTCCATGCCGGGCGCACCCGGTTCCGGCCGATCGTGATGACGACGCTGGCGATGATCTTCGGGATGCTGCCGCTGGCGCTCAACCTGCATGGCGGCACCGGCGAGAACGCCTCGATGGCACATGCGGTGATCGGCGGGCTGATCTCGTCCTCGCTGCTCACGCTGGTCGTGGTGCCGGTGCTCCTGACCTACACCGACGGGATGGGCCGCCGGATCGGGCGCTTCTTCCCGACGCCGCCCGACCACGGCCACGCGACACAGCCGGGCGAATGATCCAGCCCCTTCATCTTGGCTGAAATACTCCGGGGGTGGCGTTCAGTTTGCCACGGCTAACTGAACGCAGGGGGCAGCGCCCCCTCCCTTCGCCCGGCGTTCAGCCGGGCGTTGCCTCAGAACACCCGGCACCCTTCGGCCAGTTCTCCCGCCACGACCGGGCGGCCGGGGCCGGGGTTGACGACGATGTCCTGCACCGCGGTGATCTTCATCGCACAGGCGCGCGCGGTCGCCGCCGAGGTCGCCTGCCCGCCGACATAGATGTCGATATGCACCCGCCCGCCCCGGCCATTGCCGCAGGCGCCGCAGAGATCCTCGACCACGGCGTATTTGCGCAGGTCGGCCAGGTAGAGCCGCGTGCCCGGCTCGTAATGCCACCCGCCACCCGAGCGTCCCACCGCCACCGTCACCGGATCGGCCCAGGTGCCGATACCGCCGGCGCGTTCATGTACCACCGGCCGGGCAATCGCCGCCGAGCCGGGCGGGGTGTTGTCCCAATAGGTATAGCCGGTGATCCATGCGCTCAGATGCTCCTCGCCCTTGGACGAGACGATGGTGTCGGCACTGGCCCCGCTTGCGGCCAGCAGCACAAGGCCGGCGAGGGCCGCGCCGGCCCGGTTCAGTTTCAATGTCATGTCGTTCTCCGGATGGTTCCGTTTGCGCCATCAGGCGCGAAGGCGGCTCCATAAGGCGCTGGGCCGGGAAGGCCAGCGGCCCTGCCATCCGGGCCGTGCGCGGGCGGGATTTCGCCGGTTTCGGGCCATGATGAGCCAAAGCGGGCCGATCCGCGCACGCGCAGGAAAGCGTCGCGGCGTGCCAGATTGACGCGCAAGGCCATGGCAAAACGCGCCGCTCTGTGCCAGATCACGTGCACGAAACGGAGGACCCCATGACCAGACGCCACAGGATAGCCGGCCTCGCCGCCGCCGCGGCCTTGTCCGCACTCGCCGCCAGCGGCGCATTCGCGCAGGAGGTGACGCTGAAACTGCACCAGTTCCTCGCACCTCAGGCCAATGTGCCGAAACTCATCCTCGATGTCTGGGCCGACAAGGTCGAGGCCGACTCGGGTGGCCGCATCAAGATCGACCGCTACGGCGCGATGGCGCTGGGCGGCACCCCGCCCGATCTGATCGACCAGGCGATCGACGGCATCGCCGATGTGGTCTGGACCGCCGTGGGCTATACGCCGGGGCGCTTTCCGACCACCGAGGTGTTCGAGCTTCCCTTCATGGTCACCGACGCGCGCGCCGCGTCCTGCGCATTCTGGCAGATGTTCGACGAACACATGAAGGACGGCGAGTTCTCCGACATCAAGATGATCGGCACCTGGGTCCACGGGCCGGGCGTTCTGCACACGAAAAGCCCGGTGCGCGTGCCCGCCGACCTTGCCGGCATGAAGATCCGCGGCGGCTCGCGCATGGTCAACAAGCTCCTGGAACGTGTCGGGGCCGAGCCGGTCGGGATGCCGGTGCCGTCCCTGCCCGAGGCGCTGTCGCGCGGCGTGGTCGATGGCGCGACGATCCCCTGGGAGGTCACCGGATCGCTCAAGGTGCCCGAGCTTGTCAGCAACCACACCGAATTCGAAGGCCCGGCGCTTTACAACCTGACCTTCATCCTGGCGATGAACAAGGCCGCCTATGAGGGTCTGCCGGACGACCTGAAAGCGGTGATCGACGCCAATGCCGGGCTTGCCTTCTCGGTCTTCGCCGGTGGCACCCAGGCCGACGCCGACGCGCCGGCACGGCAATTCGCGGTCGATCTGGGCAACGATATCGTCACCATTTCCGAAGCCGAGGCCGACGCCTGGTATGAGCTTGCGCTTCCGATCCACGCCGAATGGGCCGCCGAGATGGATGGCAAGGGCAAGGACGGTGCCGGTCTGGTCACAGAGGCGCGCACGCTGATGGGGCAATGCGCCTCCGACATGGCGAAAATCGACACCTACGCCAAGTGACGAACGGGTGCGCGCGGCGGGAAACCCTGCCGCGCCGCCCGCGATGCCCAGCCAGGACCGAAGCATGCACCGATTTTTCCTTGGGCTCGCAACAGGCCTCGCCATCCTCGGTGGTGTGGTTCTGGCCGCGCTGGTCCTGATGGTCGTCGCCTCGATCATCGGGCGCGAGACCGGGCTGGGGGCGATCACCGGCGATTATGAACTGGTCGAGGCGGGCACCGCCTTTGCCGTCTTCGCCTTCCTGCCCTATGCCCAGATCACCGGCGGCCATGCGGTGGTCGATGTCTTCACCGCACGGCTGCCCGCCCGCGCCGGACGCATCCTCGAGATGGTGATCTCGGTGGTCTTCGCGGCGGTTCTGGTGCTGATCGCGGTGCAGCTTTTCCATGGCACGATGGACAAATACCAGCGTGGCCAGACCAGTTTCCTGCTGCAATTCCCGCTGTGGTGGCCCTACGGCGCCAGCCTTGCCGCCGCCGCCCTGGGCGCTGTCGTCGGGGTCTATCTGGCCGGGGTGCGCATCGTCGAGGCCGTGACCGGGCGCAGCTTTCTGCCGCAGCCGACCGGAGCGACCGATTGACCCATTTCGAGATCGGTCTGTGGTCGTTTCCGGCCCTGTTGCTCCTCATTTTCATGCGGGTGCCGATCGGGCTCGCGATGTTTCTGGCCGGGCTGGTCGGGCTGACCCTGATCAATGGCAGCCCCGCCATCGCGCTGGCCCGCCTCAAGTCCGAGACCTACACGACGTTTTCCTCCTACTCGCTGTCGATCGTGCCGATGTTCCTCTTGATGGGCCATTTCGCCAGTATCGGCGGGATGAGCCGCGCGCTGTTCAAGGCCGCCGAGGGCTGGCTGGGCCACAGGAAGGGCGGCGTTGCCATGGCGACCATCGGCGCCTGTGCCGGGTTCGGCGCGATCTGCGGCTCGTCGCTGGCGACGGCGGCGACGATGGGCCGGGTGGCGCTGCCCGAGTTGCGCGCCGCGGGCTATTCCGGCGGCTTCTCGACCGCGACGCTGGCGGCGGGCGGCACCTTGGGCATCCTGATTCCGCCCTCGATGGTGATGGTGATCTACGCGGTGCTGACCGAGCAGAACATCGCCAAGCTGTTCATGGTCGCCATCGTGCCGGGCCTGCTGGCGGCTCTTGGCTATGTCCTCGCGATCTCGCTCTATGTCCGGGTAAACCCGGCCAGCGCCGGGGTGAAGGCGCCGATCCCCTATCACGAGCGGTTTCGCGCGCTGGCCGATGTCTGGCCGGTGCTCGCGGTCTTCGCGCTGGTGGTGGGCGGCATCTATGGCGGGCTGTTCACCCCGACCGAAGGTGCTGCGGTCGGGGCACTTGGCACCGGCCTGATCGCGCTGGCCAGCCGCGAGCTGACGCTGAAGGCGCTGCTGGGCGCGTTCACCGCCACGGCCAGTTCCACCGCGATGATCTTTTTCATCGTGCTCGGGGCGGCGTTCTACAACGGCTTTCTCGCCGTCACGCAGGTGCCGCAGAGCATGGCCGACTGGGTCGTGGCGCAGGGGTTCGGCCCCTACACGGTGCTGATCGTGATCCTGCTGTTCTACCTCGTGCTTGGCTGCGTCATGGACAGCCTGTCGATGATCCTGCTGACGATCCCGATCTTCTATCCCATCGTCGCGGCGCTCGATTTCGGGCTGGTCGATTTCACCGCGATGCAACTGGACGAGGCCGCGCGGATCCTGGCGGGCGGCGTGCCGGACGGGATCGCGCCCGACATGCTGGCGGCGATCAGGTCGGCGCTGGCCGAGGGCGTGCGACTCAGCCGCGATCAGGCCAGCGCGCTGGGCGTGGGCATCACCGAGGCGCGCGCCAGCATGATCGGGCTGGAGCATACCGCGCTGTGGTTCGGCATCCTCGTGTTGATCGTGGTCGAGGTCGGGCTGATCACGCCGCCGGTGGGCATGATCCTGTTCATCATCAACACGATGGACCGCGCGACGCCCATCGTGGCGACCTACAAGGCGATCCTGTGGTTCATCGCGTCGGACATCCTGCGCGTCGCGCTGTTGATCGCGTTTCCGGCGATCACGCTGTTTTTGCTGCCCTGACGGCTACCAGAGCCGGATCCTGGGCGCCGCACCCACCGGGATGCGCCCGAACGACATGATCCCGCGCGAGAACCGCACCGGAACGTCCAGCGTCTCGGGATCGCCCGACAGCGACGACATGACCTCCAGCGCCTTGATCACCGGCCCGGCCCAGTCCTCCGACAGCGCGCCGGATGCGCGCGCGATCTCGACCATGTCGCGCCAGTTGGTTGCCTTTACCGTGATCTCGCCGGTGGGCGTGCCGTCGTCGGCCACGTCGACCGTGCCCGCGACCATCAGGTTGAGGTCGCCCCAGTCCGCCGTCAGCAGGTCAAGCTCGACCCGCGTGGGCTGCGGCCGGCGACGCTCGATCGCATAGCGGTCCCACGGCGCGTCGAAGGTGGCGCGGCCCGTCACCGTCACGCTGTCGATCGTGTCGGGCAGGTTGGCGACGCCGCGCAGCGTCTCCATGTAGTCCTTGCCCGGCACCATGTCGGTGGCGGTGAAATAGAGGTCATAGGTATCGTCCGCCTCGGCCTCGGGCGTGCGGCGGACCGAGATCTGGCCCGCCCCGATCCGGCTGCTCCAGCCTTTCGATGAGGCGAATTGCGTCCCCGCCAGTTCGAACGTGGCGTGATCGACCGGCAGCGACAGGTTCGGCACGAAGGTGATCGAGCCGCGCATCGTCTCGGAGGTGATCGTCAGCCGCTGGTCGGGCCGTGCCAGGACCTGTTCATGCGGCCAGACCACGATGAACTGGTTGGGCGTGTAGCTCAGCGTCAGGATCTGAAAGAGCGGCGCGCTCCAGGCCAGATCATTCTCGGGGTCGGCCAGTTCCAGCCCGGTGAATGTGGTGTCGAACCGGTTGGGAAACCCGGTGGTGCCAAGCCCGTCATACTCTGCCACCCAGCCATCGGCGCGGCGCGCATCGAACCAGCCCGCGAGCGCGGCCTCGGCCCCGCGCGAGCCGACAAACCAGTAGCCGCCCCAGCCCGCGAAGACCACGACACCCAGAAGAACCAGAACCAACGGCAGCTTGCGCATGAGAGCCTCTCTGATAGGAATGTGGCCGTTCTATCGACACGGGGGCGCAAGGGCCAGCGCGATGACGATGCAGGATCTCTGGGTGTTCGGCTATGGGTCCCTGATGTGGAATCCGGGTTTTCCCCATGTCGAAACCCGCCTTGCCACGCTGCCGGGGTTTGCCCGCAGCTTCTGCATGCGCTCGATCCACCATCGCGGCACGGTCGAGAACCCCGGCCTCGTGCTGGCGCTCGACCCGCATGAGGGCGCGGCCTGTCACGGGCTGGCGTTCCGGGTCGCACCCGACGCCCACGCGCCGACGCTGGCGGCGCTGCGTGAACGCGAACTGGTGTCGTCGGCCTATGTGGAAAGGCGGCTCACGCTCGATCTGCACGACGGGCGGCGGGTCGAGGCGGTCTGCTACATCATCGACACCGAACACGTTCAGTATTGCGGCGGGCTGCCGCTGGACGAACAGGCCACGATCATCGCCCGCGCGGTCGGGGGGATGGGGCCGAACAACGAATACCTCTACAACACCGCCCGGCATCTCGAGGAGCTTGGCATCGAGGATGCCGACCTGTCATGGCTGGCGCGCGTCGTGCGGGCGCTGAACGCGCAGGGCTGAGCATGGCCGTCGCCCTTTCTGTCCTTGGCAATGCGGCCCTCTGCGCCTATTCTTCGCGCGTAATGATAATGGCGACGGGAGTGTCCTGATGGACCAGCCGGATCGCGGGGCCGAGCCGAACTTTACCCAGCCCGTGCGGCAAATCCTGACGATGCTGTTCGTGCTCGCGCTCGCCGGCGTCGGGGTCTATATCGCGTTGCCGCGCGTGCTGCCGGTCTTCCTCGCCAACCCCTACCTGAACGGGTTCATCCTGTTCGTTTTCGTGATAGGGCTTTTCGCCTGTTTCTGGCAGGTCTTCCAGCTGACCTCGTCGGTAAGCTGGATCAAGCGCATCACCTCGGGGCGCGGCGATGACGAACCCGACAGCGCGCCGCGTCTGCTGGCACCGCTCGCCGCCCTGCTCCGGGCGCGGGGTGCGCGGATGCAGATCGCCTCGACCTCGGCGCGCTCGGTGCTCGACAGCGTCGCGACGCGGATCGACGAAGAGCGGGACATCACGCGCTATATCACCAACCTGTTGATTTTCCTCGGCCTTCTCGGCACGTTCTTCGGCCTCGCCACGACCGTGCCGGCCATGGTCGACACCATCCGCTCGCTCGCGCCCAGTGAGACCGACAGTGGCGTCGAGGTGTTCGGCCGCCTGATGACCGGGCTGGAAAGCCAGTTGGGCGGCATGGGCACGGCGTTTTCCTCGTCGCTGCTGGGCCTTGCCGGGTCACTGATCGTCGGGCTCTTGGAGCTGTTCGCCACCCACGGCCAGAATCGGTTCTACCGCGAGCTTGAGGAATGGCTGTCCTCGATCACCAAGTTCGGCTTCACCCCCGGCGACGGCGAGGGGATGGGCGAGCCGGCCGGGGCGAACGCCTGGCTCGCGCATATGGCCGAGCAGATGGAAGCGCTCCAGACCATGTTCACCCAATCCGACGTCAGCCGTGCGCTGGTCGACGAGCGGCTGGGCGATCTGGCGGGGTCGATCAACCGGTTGACGCAGCGGATCGAGGATGAGGGCGTCTCGACCCCCTATCTGATCCGCATGGCCGAAAGCCAGGACCGGATGCTGGCGCATTTCGAGGCGCAGGCCGAAGAAGGCGGCGCGCATGTCGATGCCGAAAGCCGGATGCGCCTGCGCTCGATCGACGTGCAGCTTCTGCGCATTCTCGAGGAAATGTCGGCCGGGCGGCAGGAAAGCCTTGCCGAGTTGCGCGCCGATATCGGGGCGTTGACGCAGGCCATCCGTCAGGCGACAGGGCGGGTCTGACATGGCCCTGTCGCGCCGATCCACGCAACGGATTTCGGGTTCGATCTGGCCCGGTTTCGTCGATGCGATGACGGCGCTTCTGCTGGTTCTGATGTTCGTGCTGACCATCTTCATGGTGGTGCAATACGTGTTGCGCGAAACCATCTCGGGGCAGGAAACGGAGCTGAACGAATTGTCGGCGCAGGTCGCCGAACTGGCCGATGCGCTGGGGCTGGAGCGGGGCCGCAGCGCGCAGTTGGAAACCGAGGTCGGCACGCTCACCTCGTCGCTCGACCGCGCCACGGCGGAGGCCGAGGCGCAATCGGCGCTGATCGCGGCGCTGAGCTCGCAGGTCGAGGCACAGGATACCGAGCTTGCGGCGCGCGCCGCCCGCATCACCTCGTTCGAGGCGCAGGTGGCGACCCTGCTGGCCGAACGCGACACGGCGCGCGCGGCGGGCGTGCGGATGTCGGCCACCATCGAGGAGCTTGAGGCGGCCGAGGCGCGGCTGATCTCGGAACAGGAGGCGATGAACCTCGCTCTGGCCGCGGCCCGTGACGAGATCGACGCGCAGGCCGAAGCTGCCCGGCTGGCGGCGGCGCAGCGCGAGGCGCTGGATGCGATGGTCGCCGATCTGCGCACCCGGATCGCGGATCGCGACACCTCGCTCGCCACCGCGCTGGCGCGGCTCGAGACGAGCGAATCCGCGCTTGAGACCGCGCGCGCCGATCTGACCGCGCGGGAAACCTCGCTGAGCGAGACACTGGCGCGGCTCGAACAGGCCGAGACCTCGCTTGCCGAGCGCGAAAGCACGCTGGCCGATGCGCTGGCCCGGCTCGAGGACGGGACGGCGACCGCCGAGGGGCTGGCCGCGCGGGTGGCCGAGCTTGAGGCCGGGCTGACCGAGGAGGAAACCGCGCGACTGGCAGAGCGCGCCGCCGCCGAGGCGTTGCGGCTGCGTCTGGCCGAGGTCGAGGCGGCGCTGTCGGACGAGGAGGCGGCGCGGCTCAAGGAACAGGCCGCCGCCGTCGCGTTGCAGGAACGGTTCTCGACCATGCAGGCGGAGCTTTCCGGTGCCGAGGCCGCGCGTCTGGCCGAGCTTGCCGCCGCCGAGGAATTGCGCCGGCGTCTGGCC
>JBLWUQ010000025.1:0-33062 GCA_048268845.1 Maritimibacter sp.
GTGCAGCCCGGTCTCGGGCGTCGGCGCCACCAGCGCCACGCGGGCCGGGCGGAGGAACCGCTGCGCCGATTCGGCAAACCCCAGATCGGCGGCGCTGCCCTGACGGCGGGCAAGATCGTCGAAGGTGGCGCGGCGGCGGAGCAGCGTGCGCACCACGGCCAGAAGCGCCGGTGCGCCGTAGGGCTTGGTCAGAACCTCGTCGGCCCCGGCACCAAGGGCGGCAAGGCGCGCATCGCGCCCCGGCGTCGCCTCGAGCACCACCACCGGGATCGCGCGCGTCGCGGGGTCGGCCTTCAACGCCGCACATTCGGCCAGCGCGCCGCCGCCCAGCAGCACGAGGTCCGGCCGCTCGCGCCGCGCCAGCGCCAGAACCGCGCCGGGCGCGGGCGCCACTAGCGTGTCATAGCGCGCCTCGGCCAGATCGACCTTGAGTCGGATCCGGCCTGTGGCGGTGTCGTCGGCGATGAGAATGCGGCCAGCCATGATGCCCTGCGAGGATGTTTTGCGAGTCGGTCCTGTGAGACGTGTAGAATTGCGTTCGCTTTGGTAAGACTTGCCTGAGATTCGTTAACAAAGTGTTTCCGAGGGGCAGGGCGGGGCAGGATGAAGCAGGAAATGGCCGAGACTGTGGCGCTGACGGCGCTGGGCTGGCTCGCGGGAAATGACGAGCTGTTGCCGGTGTTTCTGGGCGCCTCAGGCGCGACCGAGGCCGATCTGCGCGCCGGCGCCGCCGATCCGGCCTTTCTCGGTTCGGTGCTCGATTTCGTGATGATGGACGATGCCTGGGTGATCGCGCTCTGCGACGCGGCCGGGCTGGAATATGAGGCTCCGATGGCCGCGCGACAGGCGCTGCCGGGTGGTGGCCATGTGCATTGGACCTGACATGCAGATAGACGCGATCCTGTTCGACAAGGACGGAACACTCTTCGACTTCGCGGCCACCTGGGTCGCCTGGACCGACAGCCTGATCGCCCGGCTGTCGCGGGGCGACGCGGAAATGGCGGCGGCGATCGCGGCGGCGATCGGCTTTGACCCGGTGGCGCGGCTGTTCGTGCCCGGCTCGCCGGTGATCGCGGGCACGCCCGAGGAGGTCGCCCATGTCCTCGCGCCCGTCCTGCGCCAACCCCTTTCGCGCGTGGTCGACCTACTCAACTCCGAAGGCATGGCCGCGCCGATTGCCGAAGCCGTGCCGCTGGCGCCGCTGCTCGACGGCCTGCTCGGGCGCGGGCTGGTGCTGGGCGTGGCCACCAACGATGCCGAGGCACCGGCCCGCGCGCATCTGGCGAAGGCCGGCATCGAGGACCGCTTTGCCTTCATCGCTGGCTCCGACAGCGGCCATGGCGCCAAGCCCGCGCCGGGGCAATGCCTGGCCTTCGCACAGGCCACCGGGCTCGACCCGGCGCGGGTGGTGATGGTCGGCGACAGCCAGCACGACCTGATCGCGGGGCGCGCGGCCGGGATGTGGACAATCGCCGTCACCACCGGCCCGACACCCGCCTCCGACCTGCGCGCGCTCGCCGATGCGGTCCTGCCCGATATCGGCCACCTGCCCGAATGGCTCGGCACCTGAGGCGGATTGCCCCCGCGCGAAAGAAAACCGCGCGGCCTTAGTCATTCGTTAAGATCCGCGCCATAGGATCGGTCCGGCACGCTGGGGACAGTCGCATGCACGGATTGATTTACAGGTCGTTTGAGAATTTCATTCGCAACACCTATGGCGCCGGGGTCTGGACCGCGCTGATGGCCACGCTCGACACCGGCGCCGACGGGTTCGAGCCGATGTTTCACTATGACGACGCGCTGATCGACCGGATCGTGGCGGGCGCGGCAGGCCGGCTTGGCCAGCGCGCCGAGGATCTGTTTGAGGATTTCGGCACCTACCTGGTCGCCGATCCCAGCGCCGAACGGGTGCGCCGGCTCTTGCGATTCGGCGGCGTGGACTATGAGGATTTCATCCTCTCGCTCGAGGATCTGCGCGGCCGCGGGCGGCTGGCCGTGCCCGACCTCGACCTGCCCGAGATCGAGGTCGAGGATCTGGGCGAGGGCGCGTTCCTTGTCACCTGCCGACATTCCCACGCCGGCGCGGTGCACATCCTGCGCGGGTTGTTGCGTGCGCTTGCCGACGATTACGGCGCGCTGGTGGTGATCGAGCCTTCCGCCCCCGACGGACGGTTGCGGCTTCAGCTTCTGGAACGCGATTTCGGGCAGGACCGGGGCTTTGCCCTGGCGCAACGGTTGTCGGGCTGACGATGGCGGCGCCGAAGATCACGCTTGGCCCCGAGGCGCTCAACCGGATGATGCCGATGCACGTCCTGATCGCGCCCGACGGCACGATCCTCAACGCCGGCCCGACCCTCGCCAAGGTCCATGCCGGGCAGGTGCTGGCCGGGCGTGCCTTTTCCGACGTGTTCGAGCAGCGCCGCAGCGGCTCCGGCTGCACCGTCAGCCAGGTCTGTTCCGTGCCTTCGGGCAAGGTGCACCTGCGCCTGCGCGACGCCGCGCGCACGCCGGTGATCGGCGCGGCCTACTGTCTCGGGCCCGATACCGGCGTGCTCGTCAACCTCTCGTTCGGGATCGCGGTGGTCGACGCGGTGGCCCGGTTCGGGCTGGCCGGATCGGATTTCGCGGCGACCGATCTGACGGTCGAGATGCTCTATCTGGTCGAGGCCAAATCGGCGGCGATGGCGGAATCGCGCCACCTGAACGAGCGCCTCGACGGCGCCCGCGCCCAGGCCCAGGCCGATGCGCTGGCCGACACCCTCACCGGGCTGGCCAACCGCCGCGCGCTCGACCAGGTCCTGGCCCGGCTGATCGCACGCCGGGCGCCGTTTACCCTGATGCGGATCGACCTCGACCATTTCAAGGCGGTCAACGACACCTTCGGCCACGCGGCGGGCGATGAGCATGTCGTCGCAAGGGCGCTCAGCGCCGAAACCCGCGACGGCGACATCGCCGCGCGCGTCGGCGGCGACGAATTCGTGCTGGTCGTCGCCGACATCTCCGTGGATCGGGACCTCGAAGCCATCGCCACCCGCCTGATCCGGCGGATCGAGGCACCGGTCGAGCATCAGGGCCAGCGCCTGACGGTCTCGGCCTCGATCGGCCTGATCGGGTCGAGCCACTACGAAACCCCCGAAGCCGCCCGGATGCTGCGCGACGCCGACGTCGCGCTCTATGTCTCCAAGACCGAGGGGCGCGGGCGCGCGACGACCTACCGCGCGGCCCTCGACGGCACGAATGCGGGGCAGGGACCGTGAGGGCGCGCGAGGCGCGTCGTCGTCAACAGGCATGCGCGGACCGCCAATGGCCGTGAGACAGGCCGCCGCGCTTCGCCCGGTTGCGAGGTTCCCGACCATTCCGTTGATTCAGCCGCAGGCCCGCGAGGCTGTCGAGACCGCCGCGCGTGGGGACGAGGCCCGGCGTCGACACGATTCCCGAGGTGCATGCGGCCCATCCACTGGCGGCCCACCCCACAGGAAACCGCTCGCCCGGCGATGGTGGCGAGACCGTTCGCGCACGGATCGGCTGCGTCAAACCGGGCTGCCCAGACGTGGACTGCGTCGCTATTCCCGACGTCGTCGATCAACCGGCCCTGCACCAAGGATACGATACCTGCCGTCGCCCCGAACCGCGCCGGGTCCTGCCGCGCTCCGGTTGGCGATGTTCACGATCACCGCTGCCCACCCGCGACCGGGTTGCTGCCTCGCCAAGAATCCCCTCGCGCGCATCGTCCGGGTCGCAAACGACCCTTTCCGGCGTCCCGACCCCGCGCCCTGTCACAAGTCCGGCATGCTGGCGTCCTACTCCCCCGCGCAGGCCTCCAGCGCCGCCATCGCCCGACCACTGCCAAGAAGCGGCAGGCGCAGGGCGGGGAAACCGGTGTCTTCGGGCGTCACGAACAGGAACATGCCGACCGACAGGTGGTGCGCAACCTCGTCGAACGGGCCGAGCGGCAGGCTGTAGGCGCCATCGGCCAGCACCCCGCTGCCCGGCGTCAGCGCCACGTCGTCCACCGCCGCGGCCAGCCCGCCCGGGTCGGCCAGCGCCGCGTCGTCCCCGAGGCGCAGCGTCAGCCACAGTGCGCCGTCCTTGGGCTGGAACTCGAGCATCGCATCGGTCAGCGGCGCGCGGGCGGTGCAGGCCGCCTTGTCGACCTGCCAGAGGTCCGCGAAGCGCACCCCGAGCTGGCCCAGCGTCAGGCATTGCCGCATCCCCGGTGTTTCCACCGCGCCATGCGTCATGTCGAGCCAGGGCGACGGCCCGCCCGAGGGCCGGGCGTGCAGGCGCATCTCGCCCGCCTCGGCACCGCCATCGCGGCAGGACAGCACCGCATCGCTTTCGTCACCCGCCTCGGCAAAGCTCTCCGCGACGCAGATCAGCGCGCTTCCATCGAACGGCTGCGCCCGCCGGCTGGTGATCAGCAGCGCGCCCAGCGGCGGGTCGGCGGCCGGGTCCGGCATCGCCTGGTCGAGGTGCGTTGGCGTCTCGATCGCCTCGAGATAGGCCAGGCATTGCGCCAGAGACGGCGCCCAGATTCCCTTGAGCGCGGTGGCAAGGCGCACGTCCTCGACCTCGCTCCCGGCCCCGTCGTCGGGCTCGGCTTCGGGGTCCTGCGGCCTCGGTTTCGGGCGGGTGTCGTCTTCGGGGGCGGCGATGGCGGGGTCGGTTTCGGTATCGGTCGCCGGGTCGGTTTCGGGCGTTTCGGGTATGTCTTCCGCGGCCGTGTCAGGGATGGGCTCGCTCGCTGGCTCAGCCGGGTCGGGCGCGGTTTCGGTCTCCGGTTCGGCGGCATCCAGAGTGGCCGGGTCACCTTCCACCACGTCGCCAGCCACCACGATCGCCGCGTCCTCGCCCTCTGGTGCCACGTCTTGCGCCACGGCCTCGGCGGGGCCGGTTTCGACCTCGGTGGCCGCCTCGGCGGGCTCAGGGTCAGCCTCGGGCGCAGGCTCGACCGGGTCCGTCGCGGTCTCGACTTCCGGGTCGGTCGTCGCGATTTCAGTCTCCGCTTCGTCGTCACCGTCCGCGGCCTCATCCGCCCGCGCGTCGTCCTCCGCCACAGGCGGCAGTTCGACCGGGTCGGGCAGGGTGATCTGCGCCAGCGCCGCGTCGGCCACCGCGACCGGGTCAGGCGCGGCAGTCTCGTCCGCCGGCGCGGCATCGCCGGCGACCGGCTCGGTCACGTCCTCCATGACAGCCTCCGCCGGCACCTGCGCCGCCAGCCAGGCATCGAGCCAGCCCGCCGCCACCGGCTTGTCGTTCAGCACATAGACGGGCGGGCGGTCGAGATAGGTGTCGCCGCGCCAGCCGATCCGCTCCTGCACCGAGGTCCAGTCGGCGAGGTAGCGCAGCGCCAGCCCGCGGTCGAGCGCGCAACCCTCGACCTTTCCGGCCTCCTGCCCGCCCAGCGCATAGGCCGCCGCGATCAGCCCGCGCAGCGCCTCGGTGTCGCCGCTCGTCTCGACCGCCTCGAGCGCGCTGCGGCCTTCTCCCGAGATCAGCGCCGCCTCGGTCGCGCCCAGCGCAGGCCCGGCGCAGATCAGGGCGAGGTTGGCCCAGATCGTGCTGCTGCGGCCGGAATAGGTGAAGACATGGGTGATCCGCACCGCGCCCGCCGCCACCGCCCGCGCCAGAAGATCGGGCGCAACCCCACCCTCGGCGGCCAGCGCCGCGCCATCGCGCACCACGATCAGCCGGTTCGGCGCGTCCGTGTCGCCGACGTCGATGGTGAACTCCGCACCCATCAGCGCCTCGGGGTCATAGACGAACCGGGGACGGTCCGCCTCCGCCAGGTCGGCCAGCAAGGCATCGCGCGCGGCGGTCAGCGCCGCATCATCAGGCGCAAGCTCGACCGCCCGCGCATAACCCGCCAGCGCCTCGGATTTGCGCCCGGACTCGGCCAGCATCGCCGCTTCATCCGCCGCGAGCGCCGCATCATCGGGACGCAGCGCCCGCGCCCGGCCGTAATCCGCCGCCGCCTTGTCGAAGGCCCCGGCCGCGCGCCAGGTCTCGGCCCGCAGGACCAGCACGTCGGCATCCTCGGGGGCCAGTTCGAGCGCCGCGCCAAGGTCCGCCAGCGCCAGCGACGGGCGCCGCATCGAGCGATGGATGCCCGCCCGCGCGACCAAGGGTGCCGCGTCATCCGGCGCGGCCTCGATCGCCGCCGTGAGGATCGCGAGCGCTTCGGGCAGGTCGAGCCGCGCGCGCGCCGCCTCGGCCTGATCGAGCGCCGCTTCGCTCTGGGCATGGCCCGGCCCGGCCAGCGCCACCGCGCCCGCCAGCAACATCGCTCGCACCCAGAAGCCTTGCACGTCGCACCCCCAATTCCGCCAGAGGCCCAGCTTGGCGCAACAGGCGCGCATGTCAACCGTAGCACCCGACGGATTAACCGGGCGTTCAGCGATGTCTGGCAAAGTGGCGGAAATTGGCGCGACTCGGCGCCGGAAGGTGGAGACGGGGCGATGACGACCTACAGCTACACCGCGCTCGGGCTGATGCAGGACGCGGTGACGGGCCACTACATATGGGCCGCACCGGTCACGGTGGCGCTCAGCCTGCCCGATGCGGTGACGGGGACGAGCTATCAGATCGCCACCCTCACGCCCGGCTGGTTGCCGCTGGTCGATGTCGATTTCGCGGCCAATGGCGTCATGATCGGCGGTCAACCCTTCGCGCTCGACACGCCGGGGGCCGAAATCCGGATCGGCACCCTGACATGGGGCGCGGGCTCGACGACTCATCTCATGACGATCCGCGACCCCGCCAGCGCGATGACAATGGCGCTGGTGCTGGGTGGCGCGCCCCTGCCGGCCTTTGCCAGCCCGTTCGAGGTCGGGCTGTTCTTCCAGACCCAGATCAGCGCCGTCGGCCCCGCCACCGCAGGCTCGGGCTTCGCGCCCGGCGATGTCGTGACCTACGGCGCGCTGCCCGGCGTCACGATCAGCGAGGTCGACCAGGTCTTCGACGGCCCCGGCCGCGGCGTGATCGACACCGGCGCGGGCGATGATATCGTTCGTGGCAATGGCGGCGACGACCTGATCAACGGCGGCTCGGGCAACGACATCCTGTCGGGCGGCGCGGGCGACGATGTGCTGAACGGGCAGGGCGGCGACGACAGCCTTGACGGCGGCGATGGCAACGACACGCTCTATGGTTCATCGGGCGCGGATACGCTCGCGGGCGGCGCAGGCGATGACGTTCTGAACGGCGGCGCGGGGGCAGACTGGCTGGATGGCGGGGCGGGGACGGATCAGGCCTCCTACAAGTTCTCGCCCGTGGGGGTCCAGGTCGATCTTGGCGCGGGCACCGCCACGGGGGGCACGGCCACCGGCGACACCCTCATCGGCCTCGAGGATCTGAAGGGTTCGGCGCATGACGACACGCTGACCGGCGATGCGGGCGCGAACCGGCTCTACGGTCTGGCAGGCAATGACCTGCTCATCGGCGGGGCCGGCGACGACTGGCTGATCGGCGACGCGGGCGACGATATCCTCATCGGCGGTGACGGCGACGACCGGCTCGAGGGCGGCGCCGGGGCCGACGTGATCGACGGCGGCGCCGGCATCGACCAGGCGTCCTGGCGCGATTCGCCCGTCGGCGTCACGGTCAACCTCGCCACCGGCACCGGCGCGGGCGGCGATGCCGCGGGCGACACCATTGCCGGGGTCGAGAACATCGTGGGCTCGGCGCATGCCGACATCCTGACGGGCGACGCGGGCGCGAACCGGTTCTACAGCCTCGGCGGCAACGACGTGATCCGGGGCGGCGGCGGCGACGACCGGATCAGGGCGGGCGAGGGCGACGATATCCTCTTTGGCGAAGCGGGCGACGACTGGTTCTGCGGTGGGCCGGGTGCCGATCACTTCGACGGCGGAGCCGGGGCCGACATGGTCTCCTACGAAGGCGGCGCGGCCCCCGTCACCGTCAACCTCGCGACCGGCAGTGCGTCGGGCGGCGAGGCGGCGGGCGACAGCTTCACCTCGATCGAGAACCTCGGCGGCACCGACCACGCCGACCACCTGACCGGCGACGCGGGCGACAACCGGCTCTACGGCTTCGGCGGCAACGATACGCTGATCGGCGGCGGCGGCCTCGACCGGATCCGGGGCGGTTCCGGCGACGACAGCCTCTTTGGTGAGGCCGGCAATGACTGGCTCTCGGGCGGCGAAGGGGCCGACCGGATCGACGGCGGGGCGGGGACCGACATGGCGGTCTACGAGGGCTCCGCCGCCGGGGTCACGGTCAACCTCACCACCGGCGCGGCCTCGGGCGGCGACGCCACGGGCGACACGCTGATCTCGATCGAGAACCTCGCAGGCTCGTCCCACGCCGACACCCTCACCGGCGATGCGGGCGCGAACCGGCTGATCGGCGGCGACGGCGACGACCTGTTGTCGGGCGCGGGCGGCGACGACAAGCTGCTCGGCGGGGCCGGCAACGACACCCTCATCGGCGGCGCGGGCGACGACTACATGGTCGGCGGGCCAGGCGCCGACAGTTTCGACGGCGGCCCCGGCGAAGATCAGGTCAGCTATGCCGGCGAGGCCTCCGGCGTCATCGTAAACCTCGGCACGAACACCGCCTCCGGCGCGGCGGCAGGCGACAGCTTCGTTTCGGTCGAGAACCTCCACGGCACCGCCCACGGCGACAGCCTGACCGGGGACGAGGGCAGCAACCGGCTCTATGGCGCGAATGGCGACGACATGCTGTTCGGTGGCGGCGGCGTCGACCGGCTCTATGGCGGCGACGGGGCAGACAGGCTCGACGGCGGCGCCGGCAACGACTGGCTGGTCGGTGGCGCGGGTGCCGACCATTTCGTCTTCACCCCCGGCTGGGGCGCCGACCGGATCGCCGATTTCGAGGACGGGATCGACAAGATCGACCTCTCGGCCACCGGCCTTGTCTTCGCCGACCTCAGCATCACGCAGGCGGGCGGCGGCACCGTGATCGCGGACGGCACCGGCAACAGCATCACCCTCGACACGATCCTCGCATCCATGATCGACGCAGGCGATTTCGTGTAGGCGTCGGGCCAGCCCGACCCATGCCCGGACTACACGTCCAGTTCCGCCACAAACCGTGCATTTTCCTGGATATACTGGAAGCGCAGCTCCGGCTTCTTGCCCATCAGCCGCTCTACCAGATCGCCGGTCTCACCCGGTTCGTCCTCGTCGATCGTCACCCGGATCAGCTTGCGGGTCTCCGGGTTCATCGTGGTGTCCTTGAGGTCCTTCGCATCCATCTCGCCCAGGCCCTTGAATCGCTGCAGGTCGATCTTGCCCTTGCCGCCAAGGCCCGCCGCCATCATCGCCTCCTTCTCGGCGTCGTCCGCGACATAGACCCGGCGCGCGCCCTGCGTCAGCCGATAGAGCGGCGGGCAGGCCAGATAGAGGTGCCCCCGGTCGATCAGGGGCCGCATCTGGGTGAAGAAGAACGTCATCAGCAGCGCCGCGATATGCGCCCCGTCGACATCCGCATCGGTCATGATGATGACCTTGTCATAGCGCAGGTCGTCGATATTGAACTTCGACCCCATCCCGACGCCAAGCGCCTGGCACAGATCGGAAATCTCGGCGTTCGAGCCCAGTTTGGACGAGGCCGCGCCCAGCACGTTCAGGATCTTGCCGCGCAGTGGCAACAGCGCCTGGGTCTTGCGGTCGCGCGCCATCTTGGCCGAACCGCCCGCCGAATCGCCCTCGACGATGAACAGCTCGGTGCCGTCGCGCGTCGCGATGGTGCAATCCACCAGCTTGCCCGGCAGGCGCAGCTTTTTCGTCGCGGTCTTGCGCGCGGTCTCCTTCTCCTGCTTGCGCCGCTGTCGTTCCTCGGCGCGCAGGATCAGGAAATCGAGGATCGCGCCGGCCGACTTGCCATCCGCCGCCAGCCAGTGATCGAAATGGTCGCGCACCGCGCCCTCGACCAGCTTGGCGGCACTTTCGCTCGACAGCCGGTCCTTGGTCTGGCCGACGAAGGACGGATCGGCAATGAAGGTCGAGACCAGCGCACAGCCCCCCGCCATCAGGTCCTCGCGGGTGATCTGCGCCGCCTTCTTGTTGCCGATCAGCTCGCCATGCGCCTTGATCCCCTTGAGGATCGCGGCCCAGAACCCGGCAACGTGGGTGCCGCCCTCGGGCGTCGGCACGGTGTTGCAATAGGACTGGATGAAGCCGTCACGCGACGGTGTCCAGTTGATCGCCCATTCCACATAGCCCGGCTGGCCGAACTTCTCGCGAAACTCGACCTTGCCGTGAAAGCCGGTGTCGGAATAGGTCGAGGCATTGCCAAGGCTTTCCTTGAGGTAATCCGACAGCCCGCCGGGAAAATGAAACACCGCCCCGGTCGGCGTCTCGCCATCGTCAATCGCCGATTTCCAGCGGATTTCTACGCCCGAGAACAGATAGGCCTTGGAGCGCGCCAGCGTGAACAGCCGCTTGGGCTTGAAACGCTGGTGGCCGAAGATCTCGGCATCGGCATGAAAGGTCACGACCGTGCCGCGCCGGTTCGGGGCAGCCCCGATCTTCTCGACCGGGCCCAAGGGCTTGCCGCGCGAAAACCGCTGCTCGTAGAGCTCCTTGTTCTTGGCGACCTGCACCACCATCGAATCCGACAGCGCGTTCACCACCGATGAGCCGACACCATGCAAGCCCCCCGAGGTCTGATAGGCCTTGCCCGAGAACTTGCCGCCGGAATGCAGCGTGCACAGGATCACCTCGAGCGCCGACTTGCCCGGAAACTTCGGATGCGGATCAACCGGGATGCCGCGCCCATTGTCATGCACGCTGACCGAGTAATCCTCGTGCAGCACCACCTCGATCCGGTTGGCATGCCCCGCCACCGCCTCGTCCATCGCGTTGTCGACGATTTCGGCCACCAGATGATGCAGCGCGCGCTCGTCGGTGCCGCCGATATACATGCCGGGGCGCTGGCGCACCGGCTCCAGCCCCTCGAGCACCTCGATGGACGAAGCGTCATAGATGTCCGGGCTGCCGGAGAGAAGGTCGTTTGCCATATGCTCGATTCTTGTCGGGTTTTATTTTCCCCGCATTAGACCACCCGAAGGGGCAGGGGGCAACATCTTGTGTCCGGCGCGCAAGACCGCGATCAGCCGAACACCTCGACCGGATAGCCCACCCCGGCCAGATAGAGCCCGTCGGGCGGGCAGACCGGCCCGCAGGCCGCCCGGTCGCGCGCCTCGAGTGCTTCGCTCACGTCCTCGGGCGTCCAGGCGCCGACCCCGGCCCGCTCCAGCGTACCGACGATCGAGCGCACCTGGTTGTGCAAAAAACTGCGCGCGCGCAGATGAAACCGGAACTCGTGCCCGCCGGGATAAGCCTCGACCTCGATGCGAAGCTCGTCCAGCGTCTTGACCGGACTTGCCGCCTGACACTGCGCGGCGCGGAACGTGGTGAAATCGTGCCGCCCGACCAGCCGCCCGGCCCCCGCCCGCATCGCGTCCACATCAAGCTCATGCGCCACCCGCCAGGCCCGCCCCCGGTCATGCACCAAGGGCGACCGTCGCGTGATCAGGCGAAACAGATAGCGCCGCTCAACCGCCGAAAACCGGGCGTGAAACGCCTCATCCACCCGCGCGCAAGCCACCACCGCCACCGGCGCGGGCTTGAGATGATGGTTGACCGCCTGCATCAGCCGGTAAGGCGCCCAGTCCCTGGCCAGATCGCAATGCGCCACCTGTCCCAGCGCATGAACCCCGGCATCGGTCCGCCCGGCCGCCGCGATCGACGCCACCTCCGGCTCAAGCCGCGCCAGCGCCGCCTCGATCGCGCCCTGCACGGCCGCCTGATCCTTCTGCCGCTGCCATCCCGCAAACGGCGCGCCGTCATATTCGATTTTCAACGCATAGCGGGGCATTGCGCCGGGATACCCTCTTGCCTTCACCCCGTCCAGCATCCCTTCATCTTGGCCCAAATACTCCGGGGGTCCGGGGGCTGGCCCCCGGTCCGGCCCTCTTGTCGCGCCCGATGCTGGCAAGCCCGCCGCGAACCGCCTATGTAGGTGAAAACGAACGGAGAGGGCCATTGGGGCTGGGTGACATCGCCGACGGGATCGTGCGCCAGATCGAGGCGGCGGGCGACAGCCTGCATGAAACCCTGTTCGAACCGGTGGTGCGCCTTGGCGTCACCGGGTTGTCGCGCGCCGGCAAGACCGTGTTCATCACCTCGCTGGTCGCCAACCTGATGGACCGGGGCCGGATGCCGCAACTCATCGCCGCCGCCGAAGGCCGGATCCAGACCGCGTTCCTGCAACCCCAGCCCGACGTCACCATCCCGCGCTTCGACTTCGAAACCCATCTGGCGGCGATGACCGGGCCCGAGCCGCGCTGGCCCGCCTCGACCCGCGCGGTCAGCGAACTGCGGCTGTCGTTCAAGCTGCGCCGCGGTGGGCTGCTCTCAGGCTACCGCGGCCCGCGCATCGTGCATCTCGACATCGTCGATTACCCCGGCGAATGGCTGCTCGATCTGGCGCTGCTCGATCAGAGCTATGAGGCCTGGTCGCAAGGCACGCTGGCCCGGATCACACCGCGCCCGATGGCGGCGGATTTCCTGTCACAGGCCGACCACGCCGAAGGCGACGGCAAATACGACGAACCCACCGCCAAGGCGCTGGCCGCCAGCTTCACCGCCTATCTGAACGCGGCGCGCGCGGCGGGCTTTTCCGATTGCACGCCGGGCCGTTTCCTGTTGCCGGGCGAGCTTGAGGGCAGTCCGGCGCTGACCTTCGCCCCCTTGCCCAAACCCGACCGCATCCCGCGCGCCAGCCTCTGGCGCGAGATGGAGCGCCGCTTCGAGGCCTACAAGTCGCATGTGGTCAAACCGTTCTTTCGCGACCATTTCGCGCGGATCGACCGGCAGGTGGTGCTGGTCGATGTGCTGGGCGCGATCGACGCGGGCCCCGCCGCCTTCGAGGATCTGCGCCGCGCGATGGCCGAGATCCTCTCGGCCTTCCGCCCCGGTCGCAACGCCTTTCTCACCGGGCTTTTCCTTGGCCGCCGGGTCGAGCGTATCCTGTTCGCCGCGACCAAGGCCGACCACCTGCACCACACCCAGCACCCGCAACTGACCGCGATCATCGAGGCGATGATGCGCGATGCCCGCGACCGGGCGCAGTTCGCCGGAGCCGTGACCGGCGCGATGTCGATCGCGGCGCTGCGCACCACCACCGAGGAAACCGTCGAGCATGACGGGCGCAAGCTCGACTGCGTGCGCGGCACGCTGCTGGATACCGGCAAGTCGGCGGCGCTCTACCCCGGCCGTCTGCCCGACGATCCGATGCGCCTGATCGCCCCGGCGCGCGAGGGGGCAGAGCGCTGGCTTGACGCCGATTACCGGGTGATGCGTTTCGCGCCCTCGCCGGGCGGGCGGCGTCCGGGCGAGGGGCCGCCGCATATAAGGCTCGACAAGGCCGCCGAATTCCTGATCGGGGACAAGCTGTGATCGCGACGCTGCTTCGCCGCCCGGCCCGGCTGGGCAAGGCGCGGGCCGGGGACGCGCCCGCCATCGGCACCATCCTGTCGGACTGGACGGACGAGACGCACTGGATCGCGCGCATCCACAAACGCGAGCATGAACAGGCGTTTGCCCGCGATCTGGTGGCGCGCGGCTGGGTCACGGTGGCGCGGCGCGAGGGGCGGGTGGTCGGCTTTCTGGCACGGGACGGCGACGAGGTGGTGGCGCTCTACGTCGCTTCCGGCCTGCGCGGGCAGGGGGTGGGCGCCGCCCTTCTGGGGCGCGCCAAACGCGGCCGGACGCGGCTGACGCTCTGGGCCTACCAGTTCAACACCGGCGCGCGGGCGTTTTACGAACGCCACGGCTTTCATGAGGTCGCGCGCAGCGGTGGTGCCGGCAACGACGCGCAACTGCCCGACATCCGCTATCTGTGGGAGAAAACCCGATGACCGAGCGCAACGACGGCCCGGTCCTGATCGAGACCGACGCGCCCAGCCTTGAGACCCCGGCCACCGCGCCGCCGGTGCCGGAAGCCGACCCCGGCTTGCCGCAACCCGCCGCGATGCAGATCGCCGCCCGCCTTGCCGCGCGCAAGCCGTCGCGGCTGGGGCGCTGGTTCTGGACGCTGCTGGTGTCGCTGGTCGGCTTCATCGTCTCGGTCGCCGCCTGGCGCTTCGTCACCGATCTTCTCGACCGCAACCCGGTGCTGGGCCTTGCCGCCACGGTTCTGGTCGTGGCCTTCGTGCTGGTCCTGCTGGCGATCACGATCCGCGAACTGGCGGCCTTTGCGCGCCTCCGGCGTGTCGACAGGCTGCAGGAGGCCGCCGCCGCAGCCCTTTCCGCCGACGACCTGACCGCCGCGCGCGCCGTGCTGTCGGCGCTCGACCGGCTCTACCGCGACCGCGACGACATGCGCTGGGGCCGCGAGCGGGTGGCCGAGCGCGCGCCCGAGATTTTCGACGGCGACGGGCTGATCGGGCTGGCCGAGACCGAGCTGATCGCGCCGCTCGACACCGCCGCCATGCGCGAGGTCGAGGCCGCCGCGCGTCAGGTCGCCACCGTGACGGCGATCGTGCCGCTGGCGCTGGCCGATGTCACGGTCGCCCTGACCGCCAACATCCGCATGATCCGCCGCATCGCCGAGATCTACGGCGGCCGCGCCGGGGCCTTCGGGTCGTGGCGGCTGACGCGCGCGGTGATGACCCACATCGTCGCGACCGGCGCGGTGGCGGTGGGCGACGACATGATCGGCTCGCTCGCCGGGGGGTCGGTGCTGTCGAAACTGTCGCGCCGCTTTGGCGAGGGCGTGGTGAACGGCGCGCTGACCGCGCGCGTCGGCGTCGCCGCGATGGAGGTCTGCCGGCCCTTGCCCTTTGGCCGCGTCAAGCGCCCCTCGGTCACGCGCCTCGTCCAGCGCGCGCTGACCGGGCTTTTCGACCGGCGCTGACCCCGCTTTACGCCCGCGCCGCGCGCCCCTATAAGCGCCAGGATGGCATATCGGCTGGCGATCATCATCCGAATTACCGGCCCGGCGTTCTGACACCAGACGCCGGGACAAGGCGTATGGACCCCGCGCCGCCCATCCCCTAAACACCATCCGACCAAGCCAGAGGACACAGCCGATGTGCGCCGAGACGCCCGACTACAAAGACACGCTGAACCTGCCGAAAACCGATTTCCCGATGCGCGCCGGACTGCCCACGCGCGAGCCGGGCTGGCTTGAGCGGTGGGAGAAGATCGGCGTCTATGACCGGCTGCGCGAAAAGCCCGGCCGCGCGCCTTTCATCCTGCATGACGGACCGCCCTACGCCAACGGCCACCTGCATATCGGCCACGCGCTGAACAAGATCCTCAAGGACATGATCGTGCGCTCGCAGCAGATGCTGGGGCGCGATGCCCGCTACGTGCCGGGCTGGGATTGCCACGGCCTGCCGATCGAATGGAAGATCGAGGAGCAGTATCGCGCCAAGGGGCTGGACAAGGACAAGGTCGATATCGTCGATTTCCGCCAGGAATGTCGCCGTTTCGCCGAAGGCTGGATCGACATCCAGCGCGAGGAATTCAAGCGTCTTGGCGTCACCGGCAACTGGGCCGACCCCTATATCACGATGGATTTCCACGCCGAGGCGGTGATCGCCGAGGAGTTCATGAAGTTCCTGATGAACGGCGCACTCTACCAGGGTTCCAAACCCGTGATGTGGAGCCCGGTGGAAAAGACCGCGCTGGCCGAGGCCGAGGTTGAATACCACGACCACAAGTCGCACACGATCTGGGTGCGATTCCCGGTGATCGCCGGCCCGGACGACCTGCGCGGGCTGCCGGTGGTGATCTGGACCACGACCGCCTGGACGATCCCGCAGAACCGCGCGGTCTGCTTCAACCCCGACATCGCCTATGGCCTCTGGGAAGTGACCGAAGCCGCCGCCGACAACTGGGCCCGCCCCGGCGACAAGCTGATCATCGCCGACAATCTGGCCGACGACATCTTTGCCGCCGCGCGGGTCGAGGGCTACGCCCGTCTGCGCGAGGTCAAGGCGGATGAGCTGTCGGCGATGACCTGCGCCCACCCGCTGCGCGGTGCCGCCGACAACGGCGAATGGGACTACGACGTGGCGCTTCTGCCCGGCGATCACGTCACCGACGACGCCGGCACCGGCTTTGTCCACACCGCGCCCAGCCACGGCGACGACGACTATCAGGTCGGCCTGAAATACGGGCTGCCTATGACGCATAACGTGCGCGAGGACGGCTCGTTCCGGCCCGATCTGCCGCTGTTCGGCGGCGAGGTGATCGTCAAGCCCGACGGCAAGGAAGGCAACGCGAACACCGCCGTGATCGGCGCGCTTGCCAATGTCGGAGCGCTTGTCGCGCGCGGGCGGCTGACCCATTCCTATCCCCATTCCTGGCGCTCGAAAGCGCCCCTGATCTTCCGCAACACGCCGCAATGGTTCGTCGGCATCGACCGCGAGCTTGGCGACGGCATGGACACCTACGGCAAGACCATCCGCAGCCGCGCGCTCACCTCGATCGACAAGCTGGTGCAATGGACGCCGCAGAGCGGGCGCAACCGGCTTTATTCGATGATCGAGGCGCGGCCCGACTGGGTGCTCTCGCGCCAGCGCGCCTGGGGCGTGCCGCTGACCTGTTTCGTGCGCAATGGCAAGCTTCCGACCGACCCGGAGTTCCTGCTGAAAGACCCGGCCGTCAACGCCCGCATCGTCGAGACCTTCGAGGCCGAGGGCGCCGATGCCTGGTATGCCGAGGGCGCCAAGGCGCGCTTCCTTGGCCCCGACCACAACGCCGACGACTACGACCAGGTGTTCGACGTGCTCGACGTGTGGTTCGATTCAGGCTCGACCCATGCCTTCGTGCTGCGCGACCGCCCCGACGGGTCACCGGACGGCATCGCCGACCTCTACCTCGAAGGCACCGACCAGCACCGGGGCTGGTTTCATTCCTCGATGCTGCAAGCCTGCGGCACCAAGGGCCGCGCGCCGTATCGCGGGGTGGTGACGCACGGCTTCACACTGGACGAGAAGGGCATGAAGATGTCCAAGTCGCTGGGCAACACCATCGTGCCCGAGACCGTCGTCAAGCAATACGGCGCCGATATCCTCCGGCTCTGGGTGGCCCAGACCGACTACACCAACGACCAGCGCATCGGCCCCGAGATCCTGAAAGGCACCGCCGACAGCTACCGCCGGCTGCGCAACACCATGCGCTTCCTCTTGGGCAATCTGGTGGATTTCTCGGACGCCGAGAAACTCGATCCGGCCGAAATGCCGGAACTGGAACGCTGGGTGCTACACCGGCTTGCCGAACTCGACCGGGTGGTGCGCAAGGGTTACGATTCCTACGATTTCCAGGGCGTGTTCCAGGCGGTGTTCAACTTCGCCACGATCGATCTGTCGAGCCTCTATTTCGACATCCGCAAGGACTCGCTCTACTGCGACGCGAATGATGCCCCCACCCGCCGCGCCGCGCGCACGGTGCTCGACATCCTGTTCCACCGGCTGACCACGTGGCTGGCCCCGGTGCTGGTGTTCACGATGGAGGAAGTCTGGCTCGAACGCTTCCCCGGCGAGGACAGCTCGGTCCACCTCACCGACATCCCCGACACCCCTGCCGACTGGCTCGACGAGCCCTTGGCGGCGAAATGGGCGGGCGTCCGGCAGGCACGGCGCGTGGTCACGGCGGCGCTCGAAATCCAGCGGCGCGACAAGGTGATCGGCGCTTCCCTCGAGGCGGCGCCGGTCGTGCATGTCGCCGATCCGGCGCTGGCCAAGGCGCTGAAATCGGTTGATTTTGCCGATATCTGCATCACCTCGGCGGTGGTCGTGACCAGCGACCCGATGCCCAACGAGGCCTTCCGCCTGCCCGAGATCGACGGCATCGGCGTGATCTTCGAGACCGCGGAAGGTGAGAAATGCCAGCGCTGCTGGAAGATCCTGCCCGATGTCGGCGCGCATCCGCATCCGGGCACCTGCGCACGCTGCGACGACGCGCTGGGATGACGCGACGCGGCCAGGGTTTTCCGAAAGGCCCTGGCCACGCGCGAGCCCGATTGTGAAACCCGTAACACTGCACTAGCTTTCGCGAAAACGGAGCCGCGATGAGCCTGCCTGTCCTTCTTGCCGTGCTCGCCGCGGCACTCCTGCACGCCGGCTGGAACGCGCTGATCAAGACCGGCGGCGACAAGCAGACCGGGATGCTGATGCTGACGGTGGGCAACGCCGCGATCGGTGTGGTGGTGGTGGCGCTGCGCCCCTTGCCGATCCCCGAGGCCTGGCCCTGGATCGTCGGCTCGGCGCTGATCCACACGACCTATCAGCTTTTCCTCGCCTATGCCTATGAGCACGGCGATCTCAGCCGGGTCTATCCGATCTCGCGCGGCACCGCGCCCCTGATCGTGACCGTCGTCGGGGCCTTTGCCCTGGCCGACTCGGTGACGGCGACCGAGTATTTCGGCATCTTCGTGCTCGGCCTTGGCATCATGACGATGGCGCGCGGGGTGTTTTCCTCGGGCGAATCGCGGCGGATGCTGCCCTTCGCGCTGGGCGCGGCGGTGACGACGGCGGGCTATTCGCTGGTCGATGGTACCGGCGCGCGGGTCTCGGGCGACCCGATCGCCTATGTCGGCTGGCTGTTGATCCTGGCGGCGGTGTTCTACGTGCCGGTGATCCTGATGTTGCGCGGCCGGCGGGTTCTGCGCGCCACGCCGCGCGGCTGGGGGCTCGGGCTGGTTGCCGCCGCGGCCTCCTACATCGCCTATGCGGTGGTGGTCTGGGCGATGACCCAGGCGCCGATCGCGCTGGTCACGGCGCTGCGCGAAACCTCGATCCTGTTCGCCGTCCTGATCGGCTGGGCGCTGTTTGGCGAGAAGATGAACCGTGGCAAGCTGCTGGCGGCCGGGCTGGTCGTGTCCGGCGTCGTGCTGACGCGGCTCTAGGCCGGGCGGTCGCGTCCCGCGCGGCTGCGCGCGGGGATCAGTTGTTGCGCGACACCGGCAAACAGCAGGTAGAGCGAGGTTCCGACCAGCCCCCAATGCGCCCAGCTTTCCGGGTGGAAATCGACCCAGGCCGCCCATCCCGCAAACCCCGTCCACGCCACCGCGATCGGCAGCGACAACGCGCGCCAGCGCTGGGTGCGGGCCGGGTGGACGAACTTGAGGTTGGTGAACATCGCCACCGCCAGCGCCACCACCACCAGCAGCGTGATCCAGAAATCGGGCTGGGTGGCGAACAGGACGATCACCACCATGTTCCAGCAGGCCGGAAAGCCGGCAAAGGAATTGTCCTTTGTTTTCATGCGCGTATCGGCGAAATAGATTGCCGAGGCATAAGTGATGACGATGATCGCGATCCAGCCGGTCAGGCCCGGCAACAGCCCCGACTTGAACAGCGCATAGGCCGGGATGAAGACATAAGTGAGATAGTCGATGATCATGTCCATCAGAACGCCGTTGATCTTCTTGGCGTAGACCGTCACCTCGTAGCGCCGTGCCAGCGGACCGTCGATTCCGTCGACCGCGAAGGCCACAACCAGCCAGAGATACATCAGCCCCCATTTCTCGTCGGCTGCCGCCAGCATTGCCAGCATGGCGCAGACCGCGCCGAGAGCGGTGAAAAGGTGGACGGAGAGGGCTTTGAGTTCACGATTCATGCCCGCCTACATGACCGAAACCGCCCTGTCCCGCAACGGCTTTGCGCCTCCTGTTTCCTGCTGCGGCCAAATCCCTGACGGTTTCCGTTGCGGCATCGCGCTGCCCGCAGCCCTGCGTCAGAGCCGTGCCGCGCGCATCGCCTGATAGGTTGACCGGATCGCGTCGAACGCCGGGAGGTCGGTCGCAGGCACCGTGCCTTGTGACGAGGATGCGCCGTCAGCCCGGCCGGACCCCGCCAACATCATCTGCGCCGGCGTGGCGAGGCCATCGGCGGGGCTGCGCACCATGCTCCGGTCCGACGAGGTGCCGCGATCCATTTCCAGTCCCATCGCCTTGCCCACGGTATCGACGGCCCAGGCCCCCGCCATGACGGCATGGCCCAGCGCATCGCGCCCGGTGACGCGCCCGTCGTCGTTGGCGTCGAGCTTGTTCCAGATATCCGAGAACCCGTTGCCGAGCGGCCCGCCTGGGCGGGTGGCCTGGCGCGCGGTATCGGCGGTGAAACCTGCAACCGCACCGGCAGCCTTGCCGGACACGAGCTTGTCGATCAGCGAAAACGCATTCATGGCCTGTCCTTTCTGAAGCCTTTTGCGTTTTCCCTGCGACAGGGAAAATGGAAAAGGCCCACGCCTTCTGATTGTGGTGGGCGCTTTGCACCCGATCAGCGGGGCTGATCCGATGCAAAACGCTTTGGTCAAGCGAATTTGCAGTCAGAATCGCACTGATTCGTAAAGATTCGGTGACCCGATCCGGCGGATTCGTCTTGAATTGTCAGGACAGCGCGCGCGGGTGGGCGGCCTCGTAGACCTCCATCAGCCGCGCGGTGTCGACGGCGGTATAGGCCTGCGTGGTCGACAGCGAGGCATGGCCGAGCAGTTCCTGTATCGCGCGCAGATCGCCGCCGGCATTGAGCAGATGCGTGGCGAAGGAGTGGCGCATCGCATGCGGCGTGGCGCTGGCGGGCAGGCCGAGTTGCAGGCGCGCGCGCTCGACCGCCTTTTGCACCTGTCGCGGGTTCAGCGCACCGCCGCGCGCACCGCGAAACAAGGGCGCGTCGGGTTCGCGCGCATGGGGACACAGCCGCAGATAGGCCGCGACCGCATCCCGTGCTGCCGGCAGCACCGGCACCAGCCGCTCCTTGCCGCCCTTGCCGGTGATCCGCAGCACCTCGGGCAGGGGGGCGTCGCGTCCGGTCAGCCCGAGGGCTTCGGAAATCCGCAGGCCACAGCCGTAGAGCAGCGTCACCACCGCTGCGTCGCGCGCGCCGATCCAGCCGTCGCCTGACTGCGTCCCGGCGGTCGAGATCACTGCACCCGCGGCCTCCTCGGTCAGCGGGCGGGGGAGTTTCTTGGTGAATTTCGGGCTGCGGGTCGCGAGCATCGCGGTGGCATCGAACCCGTCGCGCTCCGACAGCCAGCGATAGAAGCCTTTCACCGCAGACAGTGCGCGGGCGAGCGCGCGCGGGCCGATCCCGCGGGCGCGCTCATGCGCCATCCATGCGCGCATGTCGCGCAGCGTGACCGAGGCCAGCGCAGCGCGCCCGGCGGCTCCGCCCTGATGCGTGGCCATGAAGGCGAGAAAGCCCGCGACATCGCCGCGATAGGCCGTAACGGTATTCTCGGCTGCGCCGTCCAGGGCGCGCAGGTGGTCGAGCCATCCGGCCAGCGCGTCGCGTTGGCCCGGCGATATGGCGAGCGAGTCAGACATGTCTTTTTCGAACTTTTCTAGCGGTAATCGATCGGAAAACTGCAAGCCTGCTTGCAGAAATCCGATCCCCGCTCACGACAGCCAGCGGCGCATCGCGCGCTCGAAGACGCCGCCGAAGAACGCCAGCAGGTCAGTGCCCTGACCCGGTTTGAACTGGTGCGGATCCTCGGCGCCCAGCACCAGCATTCCGGGCAGGCGGCCCTTGCCGAGGTCGAGGCGGATACAGGCCTCCGAGCGGATCCAGAAGCCCGATTCGCCGTAGATGCCGCCGTCCTGCTCCTGCACCTGCCGGAGGCTGACGCTGCGCCCGGCGAAGTCGCGCGCATTGCCGAGGTAGCGGTCGCAGAACCCCGGATCGCCCACCACCAGCACCTTGCCCAGACGCTCGACCGAGGTGGTGTCGTCCGATTGCAGGCTTTCAAGCACCAGACGCACGCAATCGACCCGCAGGATCTCGGCGACCTCGCCGCCAAGGTCAGACATGAAGGCCTCGAAATCGGCCGGATCGAGCATCCGCAGCACGGCGCGGTGGATGATGTTCATGCCGGCGAGGTTCTCGTAGGCCGCGGCGATCACGCTGCGGTGGGTGTCCTCCAGCCGGTCGAGCCGGGTTTCCAGCCGCTCCATCGCCACGCCACGCAGGTCGATGATATTGCCGCCCATTGCGCGCTCGTTGGCGGCGATCAGCGCGCGCATCAGGTCATGGTCGTCGAGAATCACTTCGGGCTGCGAAATGATCCGGTCTCTCAGATCGTCGCTGATCGGCGCGGTGCTGGTCATGTTGGTCATATGCTGCTGTTCGTTCGAATTGCCCGGACCTTAGCAGAGCCGGGGTTGGATTTCTGCATCTTTTTTCGCCGGCGGGCGTGGATCGCCCGCCGCCCGGTTGAAAACCTGCAAAGCCCGCGTCGCGTCAGACGATCTTGATGCCGGCCGCCTTGGCGTCGGCCAGGAAGGCGGCGAGGCCCTTGTCGGTCAGGGGATGCGAGGCCAGCGCCTTGATGACCTCGGGCGGCGCGGTCATCACGTCGGCGCCGATCAGGGCTGCCTCCTTGACGTGGTTGACGCTGCGGATCGAGGCGGCGAGGATTTGCGTCTCGAAGCCGTAGTTGTCATAGATCTGGCGAATCTCCGAAATGATCTCCATGCCGTCCATGCTGATGTCGTCCAGCCGCCCGATGAAGGGCGAAATGAAGGTCGCACCAGCCTTGGCGGCCAGAAGGGCCTGATTGGCCGAGAAACAGAGCGTGACGTTGACCATGTTTCCCTCATCCGACAACACCTTGCAGGCCTTGAGCCCGTCCAGAGTCAGCGGCACCTTGACGGCGATGTTGGGGGCGATCTCGGCCAGCTTGCGGCCCTCGGCGATCATCGCGTCCGCCTCGGTGGCGATCACCTCGGCAGAGACCGGGCCTTCGATGAAGGAGCAGATTTCCTTCGTCACTTCGAGGATGTCGCGGCCCGATTTCTTGATCAGCGACGGGTTGGTGGTGACGCCATCGACCAGACCAAGGGCGTCCAGCTCGCGGATGGCATCGACGTCGGCGGTGTCGGCAAAGAACTTCATGGCGCGGCTCCGTGTTGTGCTGCTGAGTGCTGTTGGCGCTGTCATACAGGAGCCTGTCTGGTGCCGAAACCCCAAAGAGGCGGGTGGGCATGGCTGAGCCGGAGTTCTTCGACGCGGGCGCGCGCGTGGCGGTGCTGACCACCCAGCCGCTCGACCGGGTGCTGACCTATCGCGCGCCAGAGGGCGGCGCATGGCAGGGGGCTTTCGTCGAGGTGCCGCTGGGGCCGCGCCGCGTCATGGGCGTGGTCTGGGGGCCGGGCGAGGGCGGGTTTGACGCGGCCAAGCTGCGCAGCGTGATCCGGGTGCTCGACATCGCGCCGATGCGCGCCGAGATGGCGGATTTCCTGATGCGGGTCGGCGACTACACCCTGACGCCGATGCACCAGATGCTGCGGCTGGCCACCCGCGCGCCGGGGCTGACCGATCCGCCGTCGATGCAGAAGGTCTATCGGCTGGGCCGGGGCGCGCCCGAGCGCATGACCGACGCGCGCCGCCGGGTGATCGCGACGCTCGAGGAATATGGCGGACTGGCGTTCACGCTGGGTGAGTTGGCCGGGATGGCCGGGGTTTCGCCCTCGGTCATCAAGGGGCTGGTCGCGCAGGGCGCGCTCTATGAGGAAGAAAACCCGCGCGATCTGCCCTATCCGCGGCTCGATCCCGAGGCGCCGGGCAAGGCGCTGACCGGCGATCAGGCGGCGGCCGCCGAGGTGCTGCGCGCCGGGCTGCGCGCCGGGGTCTATGGCACCACGCTGCTGCGCGGCGTCACCGGCTCGGGCAAGACCGAGGTCTATCTCGAAGCCGTTGCCGAATGTCTGGCCCAGGGCCGTCAGGCGCTGGTTCTCTTGCCCGAAATCGCGCTGACCTCGGAATTCCTGCGCCGGGTCGAGGCGCGGTTCGGCGCGCGCCCGGCGGAATGGCATTCCGGCGTCACCATGACCGAACGCAGGCGGGCATGGCGCATGGCGGGCGAGGGCGAGGCGCCCCTTGTGGTCGGCGCGCGCTCGGCGCTGTTCCTGCCGTTTCGCGACCTCGGGCTGGTGGTGGTCGATGAGGAGCACGACCAGTCCTACAAGCAGGAGGACGGCGTGCTCTATTCGGCGCGCGACATGGCGGTGCTGCGCGCCTCGCTCACCGGCGCGCAGGTGGTGCTGGCCTCGGCCACGCCCTCGCTCGAGAGCTGGGCCAATGCCGAGGCGGGCAAGTATGCCCGGCTCGACCTTACCGCGCGCTTCGGTGCGGCGGTTCTGCCCGAGATGCGCGCGATCGACATGCGGGCGGAGGATCTGCCGGGCGACAGGTGGATCTCGCCGACGCTGCAATCCGCGGTGCGTGAGCGCATGGCGAAGGGTGAGCAGGCGCTGCTGTTTCTCAACCGCCGCGGCTATGCGCCGGTGACGATCTGCCGGGCCTGCGGCCACCAGATCGGCTGCGACCACTGCGACGCGCGCATGGTCGAGCACCGGTTCCTCAAACGCCTCGTCTGCCACCAATGCGGCGAGACGAAGCCGATGCCGGAGGTCTGCCCCAGTTGCGAGGCCGAGGGGCGTCTGGCCCCGGTCGGCCCCGGCGTGGAGCGGCTGGCCGAAGAGGTGGCGGCGGTGTTTCCCGAGGCGCGGCTGGCGGTGTTGTCGTCGGACCTGTTCGCCTCGGCGCGCGCGCTGAAGGAGATGATCGACCGGATCGCGGCGGGTGGGGCGGATATCGTGATCGGCACGCAGATGGTGGCCAAGGGGCACAACTTTCCGCTGCTGACACTGGTGGGGGTGATCGACGCCGATCTGGGCTTGCAGGGCTCGGACCTGCGCGCGGCGGAGAAGACCTTTCAACTGCTGCGTCAGGTCGCCGGGCGCGCCGGGCGGGTCGAGCAGCCGGGGCTGGCGCTGTTGCAGACCTATCAGCCCGAACACCCGGTGATCCGCGCCATCCTGTCGGGCGACGAGGAAAGCTTCTGGCGCTCGGAGGCTGCGGAACGTCAGGCCGCCGGCGTGCCGCCCTATGGAAGGCTCGCGGGGATCGTGATCTCGGCCTCGACGGCGGAGGCGGCGTTCGATCTGGGCAATGCGCTGGCGCGCGCCGACGGGCCGTTGCGGAAAGTGGGCGCGCAGGTCTACGGCCCGGCCCCGGCGCCGATCGCGCGGGTGCGCGGGCGGCATCGGGTGCGGCTGCTGGTCAAGGCCGCCAAGGGCGTGGCGATCCAGCCGGCGCTGCGCGAATGGGTCGGGCAGTTCGTGCCCAGGGGCGACACGCGGCTGTCGGTCGATATCGACCCGCAGAGCTTTTATTAGAATGTGCGCCTTCGGCGCGCCGGATACCTCGCACCCGTCCGGGGGACGGGCGCTCGGGCGATGAGTATTTAGGCCAAGATGAAGCCGGGGGTAAGGTGCGCGACGCGGTCACGATACGGTGTTGTCACGGCCCTTCGTCTCGCGTGCGGCGCGATCCGCGCCTATGTTGTGGCCAGAGTGACAGGAGGCCGCGAGATGTTCGGACTGATGAAGAAGCTGGAAATGGTGACGCCCGCCGAGGCCTTGCCGGGGCGCTCGGTGGCGATCCCGACCGCCGAGGTGCATCACGTGAGCGGCCGCCCCCTGACGATGGAGGTGCCCGAGGGCATGGAGGTCGCGATCTTCGCGATGGGCTGTTTCTGGGGCGTCGAGCGGATGTTCTGGGACCTGCCGGGTGTCTGGCTGACGATGGTGGGCTATGCTGGCGGCTTCACCCCGAACCCGACCTATGAGGAGACCTGCACCGGGCGCACCGGTCATACCGAGGTGGTCCGGGTGGTGTTCGACCCGAAGGTGATTTCATACGAGGCGCTGCTGCGGGTGTTCTGGGAGGGCCATGATCCGACCCAGGGGATGCGGCAGGGCAATGACCGGGGCACGCAGTATCGCTCGGCGATCTATGCGACGGCGCCGGGTCAGCTTGCCGCCGCACGGGCATCGCGTGACGCCTTTGCGCCGAGGCTTGCCGCGGCGGGCTTCGGCCCCGTCACCACCGAGATCGCCGAGGCCGGGCCGTTCTACCGGGCCGAGGATTATCACCAGCAATATCTGTCGAAGAACCCCGCCGGCTATTGCGGGGTTGCCGGAACCGGGGTTGCCTGCCCGATCGGCACCGGGGTCTGAGGCGGCGCTCAGGTCGCGGTGGCCTCGAAGCTGGTGCGGAAGATATGCGCGAGGTCGGCGAGCGGGGCTTCGGACGCGCCGAATTTCACGCTGTCGCCGGTGAAGCGCCCGACGCTGGCGATGGGCACCCCGGCGCGGCCCGCCGCGACCATCAGCGCCTCGGCCTCGTCGAAGGTGCAGGCGACGAGGTAGCGCGCCTGGTCCTCGCCGAACAGCGTCGCCATGTCGCCCGCGTCGAGACACACGCCGACGCCGCCCGCCTCGGCCATCTCGAAGGCGGCGAGCGCGAGGCCGCCGTCCGACAGGTCGGTGCAGGCCCGGATGAGGCGGTGGTTGGCGCGGATGAACTCGCCGTTGCGCCGTTCGGCGGCGAGGTCGACGGGCGGGGCGTCGCCCTCTTCGCGGTGGAACACCTCGTAGAGCAGCGCCGACTGGCCGAGATGGCCGTGGCCCTCGCCGATCATCAGCGCGACATCGCCGTCGCGGGCGGTGCCGGCGATCATGTCGGTTTCGTAATCCGCGATCAGCCCGACCGCGCCGATGGTCGGTGTCGGCAGGATCGCGGTGCCGTCGGTCTCGTTGTAGAGCGACACGTTGCCCGACACGATCGGCATGTCCAGCGCCGCCACCGCTTCGCCGATGCCCTGGATCGCGCCGACGAGCTGTCCCATGATCGCGGGTTTTTCCGGGTTGCCGAAGTTGAGGTTGTCGGTGGTGGCAAGCGGGGTCGCGCCCACGGCGGTGAGGTTGCGCCAGGCTTCGGCCACCGCCTGCTTGCCGCCGAGGACGGGGTTCGCGAACACGTAGCGCGGTGTCACGTCCGAGGTGAAGGCGAGCGCCTTTTTCGTGCCATGCACCCTTACCACGCCCGCGCCAAGCCCCGGCGCGCGCAGGGTGTCGGCCATGACCATGTGGTCGTATTGCTCATAGACCCATTGTTTCGCGGCGTAGTTGGGCGAGGAAATCAGTGCCTTCAGCCCGTCGATCGGGTCGATCCCCGGCACATCGCCCAGCGGGGCGGCGGCTGGCGTGGGCACCCAGGGCCGGTCGTATTCCGGCGCGTTGCCCGACAGCGCGCGCAGCGGCAGGTCGGCCTTGCAGACGCCCTTGTGCATGATGACGAAGCGGTCTTCCGGCAGGGTCTCGCCGACGATGGCGAAGTCGAGGTCCCATTTCTCGAACACCGCGCGCGCCTCGGCCTCTTTTTCCGGGCGCAGCACCATGAGCATCCGCTCCTGGCTTTCCGACAGCATCATCTCGTAGGCGGTCATCCCGGTTTCGCGCTGCGGCACCTGGTCGAGGTCGAGCCGGATGCCAAGCTCGCCCTTGTCGCCCATCTCGACCGCCGAACAGGTCAGGCCTGCGGCCCCCATGTCCTGGATCGAGATCACGGCGCCGGTCGCCATGAGCTCCAGCGTGGCCTCCATCAGGCGCTTTTCGGTGAACGGGTCGCCGACCTGCACCGTGGGGCGCTTTTCCTCGATGGTGTCGTCGAACTCGGCGCTGGCCATGGTGGCGCCGCCGACGCCGTCGCGCCCGGTCTTGGCCCCGAGGTAGACCACCGGCATCCCGACTCCGCTGGCCGCCGAGTAGAAGATCTTGTCGGTGTCGACCAGCCCGGCGGCAAAGGCGTTGACGAGGCAGTTGCCGTTATAGGCGGCGTGAAACCGCACCTCGCCACCGATGTTGGGCACGCCAAAGCAGTTGCCATAGCCGCCGATGCCCTCGACCACGCCATGGACCAGACGCTTGGTCTTGGGGTGGGTGACCTCGCCGAAGGACAGCGAGTTCATCGCCGCGATCGGGCGCGCGCCCATGGTGAAGACATCGCGCAGGATGCCGCCGACGCCGGTGGCGGCCCCCTGATAGGGCTCGATATAGGAGGGGTGGTTGTGGCTTTCCATCTTGAACACCAGCGCCTGACCGTCGCCGATATCGACGATGCCGGCGTTCTCGCCGGGGCCGCAGATCACCTGCGGGCCGGTCGTCGGCAGGGTGCGCAGCCATTTCTTCGATGACTTGTAGGAACAATGCTCGTTCCACATCGCCGAGAAGATGCCCAGTTCGGTGAAGTTCGGGTCCCGGTTCAGGATGCGCAGGATATTGGCGTATTCGTCCGGGCTGATCCCGTGGGCCGCGATCAGGTCTTCGGTGATTTCGGGCTCTTGCAGCACGGGCTCTTGCGTCACGGGGCATCCCCTTCGGTTGCGTCCTTGGCCGGTGTCATAAGCGAAGGCGCGGTGCGGGGGAAGGGGGCAAAGGGCAGCGGCGCACGGCCGGGACAGGGGCAAAAAAAAGCCGGGCACAAGGCCCGGCCTAAGTCCAACAGGGAGGTAAAAGACGCTCAGAATTTCTTCAATGATCGCCTTTGATCCCCAAGTAAGCGGCGGGTGCCGCCAGTTCAAGCGCAATTGCTGCAATGCGGCTATGCGCCGCGTGCATGGCTCGTCGGGCCGGTGCTAGCGCAGCCCCAGAAGCTGCATCTTCTTGCGGAATTCAAAGATTTCCTCGGTCACGAAATCGCGGAACACCGCGACCCGCTTGGAATGTCGCAATTCCTCGGGATAGGCCAGAAACACCGGGATTTCGACCGATTCCTCGCCCGGCAGCACACGCTCGAGCTCGGGGAAGTCCTGCACCACATAGTCAGGCAGCACCCCGATGCCAAGCCCGTTCAGCACCGCCTGCAACACGCCGAAATAGTTGTTCACGGTCAGCATCGACTGGATGTCGTGCGCCAGGATCTCCTGCGTGAAGCTCGACCCGGCACTGACCTGGGTTGAGCTGGTGTTCATGCAGATCAGCCGATGCGGGCCGAGATCGGCCATGGTCTCGGGCCGGCCATGTTCGTCGAGGTAGGAGGGCATCGCGTAAAGCCGCATGTTCACGCTCATCAGCCGCTTGCGGATCAGGTCGGCCTGGCTGGGTTCCTTCATGCGGATCGCGATGTCGGCCTCGCGCATCGGCAGGTCGAGCACGCGTTCCTCCAGCATCAGGTCGATCTTGAGGTCGGGGTGCTGGGCATAGAGCTTGGGCAGGCGCGGCGCCAGCCACAGCGAGCCGAAGCCGGTCGTGGTGGTCACGCGCAACTCGCCGAAGACCTCGTCCTTTGAATCGCGGATCCGCGCCTCGGCGGCGTCAAGCCGCTGCGACATCGCCCGGGTGGCGTCGAACAGCAATTCGCCCTGCTCGGTGAGAATCAGTCCGCGCGCGTGGCGGTGGAAAAGCGTGGCGTTCAGGCTTTCCTCGAGCGAGCGGATCTGGCGCGACACCGCCGACTGGCTGAGGTTGAGCGTGTCGCCGGCATGGGTCAGGCTGCCCGCGTCGGCCACGGCGTGAAATATTCTGAGCTTGTCCCAGTCCAGCATGTAACACTCAAACCCTTTGTCGCCGCCGATCGCATACATCCTTACTCTCAAGCACATGTGAAAAGCCACAACTGCGAGCGCGGCGTTATTCTTTTACAGGTCAGCTTTTTTGACCTATTATGAGCCAAGGCTAATCGTTGATCGGAGGAGCGCGATGACCCGCCAGGATGTATCCCTGCACGACCGGTTCGATCTGGACAAGAGCCCGGTGCTCCTGAACGGCACGCAGGCGCTGGTGCGCCTGATGCTGATGCAGAAGGCCCGCGACCGGGCGGCGGGGCTGAACACCGCCGGGCTTGTCACCGGCTATCGCGGCTCGCCGCTGGGCGCGGTCGACATCTGGATGACGCGGGCGAAAAAGGAACTGGCGGCCGCCGACGTGCTGTTCCAGCCGGGGTTGAACGAAGACCTCGCGGCCACCGCGCTCTGGGGCGCGCAACAGGCCGAATTGCGCGGCGAGGGCAAGTTCGATGGCGTCTTCGGCCTGTGGTATGGCAAGGGGCCGGGGGTGGATCGCTCGGGCGATGCGCTGCGCCATGCCAACATGGCCGGCACCAGCAAACATGGCGGTGTGCTTCTGGCGATGGGCGACGACCACACCGGCGAAAGCTCGACCGTGCTGCACCAGTCGGAATGGGCGCTGATCGACGCCTACATGCCGGTGGTCTCGCCGGCGGGCGTTCAGGAAATCCTCGACTACGGCATCTATGGCTGGGCGCTCAGCCGGTTTTCCGGGCTCTGGGTCGGTCTCAAGACGATGAAGGACACGATCGAGGCCACCGCCGTGGTCGATGGACGCCCGAACCGCACCCAGCTCGTGCTGCCGGAGGATTTCGCGATGCCCGAGGGCGGGCTGAACATCCGCCTCGCCGACACGCCGCACGCGCAGGAAGCGCGGATGATCGACTACAAACGCTTCGCCGCCGAGGCGTTCTCGCATGCCAACAGGATGGACAGGCGCGTCTGGGGCAAGCCCGGCGCCAGGATCGGGCTGGTCGCGGCGGGCAAGAACTGGCTGGACCTCGTGCATGCGCTGCGCTTGCTCAACATCGACGAGGCCGAGGCCGAGCGGCTGGGCCTGACCACCTACAAGGTCGGCCAGACCTTCCCGCTGGACATGAAGGGGTTTCACGCCTGGGCCGAAGGGCTCGACCTGATCGTGGTGATCGAGGAAAAGCGCAAGCTGATCGAGGTGCAGATCAAGGAAGCGATCTTCGACGACCGGCGCGAACGCCGGGTCTATGGCTGGTACAAGGGCGGCGCCGGCGGGATGCACCGCGACGAGTTGTTCCCGACGCGCGGCGCGCTCGACCCGATGTGGATCGCCGAGAAACTGGGCGAGATCTTCCTCGAGGAAGGCCGCGCCACCGATGGCATCAAGGCTGGCCTCACCTCGGTGCGCGAGGCCAAGCGCGCCGACAACGCCGAGGAAATCGCCGCACGCCTGCCCTATTTCTGCTCGGGCTGCCCGCACAACACCTCGACCAAGGTGCCCGACGGCAGCCGCGCCTATGCCGGGATCGGCTGTCACTACATGGCGCAGTGGATGGACCGCGAGACCACCGGCTTTACCCATATGGGGGCCGAGGGCGCGAACTGGATCGGCGAAGCGCCGTTCTCGACCCGTGGCCATATCTTCCAGAACCTTGGCGACGGCACCTACAACCACTCGGGCTATCTGGCGATCCGCGCCGCCGTCGCGGCGGGCACCACGATGACCTACAAGATCCTCTACAACGATGCCGTGGCGATGACCGGCGGCCAGCCCAACGAAGGCGCGCTGGACGCGCCGCGCATCGCGCGCGAGATGGTCGCGGCCGGGGTGAAGAAGGTGGTCATGGTCTATGACCCCAAGGAAGACCTCGACCTCACCGCCTTCCCGCGCGAGGTCGAGACGCGCACCCGCGACGATCTGCTCGCGGTCGAAAAGGAACTGCGCGAGATCAAGGGCGTGACCGTCCTGCTCTACGTGCAGACCTGTGCGGCCGAAAAGCGCCGCCGGCGCAAGCGCGGCACCTTCCCCGACCCCGACAAGCGGGTGTTCATCAACACCGACATCTGCGAGGGCTGCGGCGATTGCGGCGTGCAGTCCAACTGCGTCTCGATCGTGCCGGTGGAAACCGAGCTTGGCCGCAAGCGCGCTATCGACCAGTCGTCCTGCAACAAGGATTTCTCCTGCGTCAAGGGCTTCTGCCCCAGCTTTGTCACCGTCGAGGGCGCGACCATCCGCAAGGAGGCCGCCGCCGAGATCGAGCTGCCCGACATGCCCGAGCCGGTTCTGCCGGCGATCGACGGCACCCATAACAGCGTCATCACCGGCGTCGGCGGCACCGGCGTCGTCACCATCGGCGCGATCATGGCCCAGGCCGCCCATATCGACGGCAAGGGCGCGGGCATGATGGAAATGGCAGGGCTGGCACAGAAAGGCGGCGCGGTCACGGTGCACCTGCGGATTGCCGAAAAACCCGAGGACATTTCCGCGATCCGCGTCGCCACCGGCGAATGTGACGCGTTGATCGGCGGCGAACTGGTGGTGTCGGCCGGGGCCAAGACGCTGGGTCTGATGAAGACCGGACGCAGCGGCGGTGTGGTCGACAGCCACGAGACCGTGACCGGCGATTTCACCCGCGACACCGAGTTCACCATCCCCGGCAGCCGCCTCGCGCTGGCGCTCGAGGCGCGGCTGAAGGACCGGCTGATGCTGATCGACACGACCGACCTCGCCAAGGCGCTGCTGGGCGATTCGATCTACTCCAACATGATGGTGCTGGGCGCGGCCTGGCAGAAGGGCTTCGTGCCGCTGAGCCACGCGGCCCTGATGCGCGCCATCGAGCTCAATGGCCAGGCGGTCGGGATGAACCAGCGCGCCTTCGAACTGGGCCGCTGGGCGGCGCTCCATCCTGACGAGGCAGAGCGCCACATCACCGGCGATGTGGTCGACAAGCCGAAAACGCTGGACGAGCGTATCGCCTATCGCGCCGACCACCTGACCGCCTACCAGAACAGGCGGCTGGCCAAACGCTACCTCAAACTCGTGGACCGCGCCCCCGACCCGGAGATGCGCGAGGCGCTGGCGCTGGGCTATCACAAACTGCTGGCCTACAAGGACGAATACGAGGTCGCCCGCCTGATGCAGACCACCGAGCAGAAGGCCCGCGCCGAGTTCGACGGCGACCTCAGGTTCACCTTCCACATGGCCCCGCCGATCATCGAGAAGATCGGCCCCGACGGCCGCCCGAAAAAGCGCGAGTTCGGCCCGTGGATGCTGAAGGCGACGAAGGGTCTGGCCAAGTTCAAGGCTCTGCGCGGCACGCCGCTCGACCCCTTCGCCCGCTCGCATGACCGCAAGCTCGAACGCGCGCTGATCCGGCAATACGAGGCCGACATGGACGAGGTGCTGGCGGGCTACACCCCGGCCTCGAAAGGCGCCGCCACCGAGCTGGCGCGCCTGCCGCTCCAGATCCGCGGCTTCGGCCCGGTCAAGGCGGCGAACGCCGAGGCCGCCGGCAAACGCCGCGAGGAGCTTCTGGCCGAGTTCCGCGCCGGCGGCACCCCGGCGGCACAAGCCGCCGAGTGACCGCCTGCCTGTCTTTGCTCTGAAAATACCTCGGGGTGAGGGTTCGGATCGCTCGCGATCCGAACCCGAGGGGCAGCGCCCCTCCCTTGCCC
>JBLWUQ010000026.1:0-26647 GCA_048268845.1 Maritimibacter sp.
CACCTCACCTCGCGTCCAAGCAGACCATGAAAATTTTTCTCGGATTCATTATTCTGTCCGCAGGATCGGTCTTATATCTTTCTTGAGCCGCCGCGCAGGCGGATCGCCCGACCCAAGAACAGGGCCGGGCATACCGGAGAAGGACACCCGGCACTGGGCCGGCCCGGCGACGAAAAAAGATCTTCCGCCCCCGGCGAAACCCTCCCATCTCCACCCTGGGCCGGGGATGGTCATCCTGACCCGCAGCCTTGCCGACAGCGACCTACGGACATGGGGGCTGAAACTCAAGGAGCGCATCGGCTTCAAGCGCGCTGCCGTCGCGGTGGCACGAAAACTCGCGGTCATAATGCATGCCATGCTCCGGGCCGACGCCTCGTTCGTCGGGTCGCAAAGGCCGCAGCCTGATACTTCACCAATAGCGCTCAAGCCACGAGCGCGCCGAAGCGTCCCTGCCGGGACGTAGGTCGAGCCATTCCGCTGATCGAGTTGCACCAGCTCAAACAGCCGAGCGCGGACCGCACATTGGAAGGTTCCTCCGCGAAGACCCATCATGCGGCGACCGCTGTGTCGACCGCGAAGACGACCCTGACCCGGCAAACGTTTCGACCGTCCGCACTCGGAGCCTCAGGCGCATTGATCTCGCGCATGACCTGAATACCTCCCCGACGTTCAACGCCGGGTGGTGCAAAGAAAATGCTTGCAATACTGGCTGCGATTAGACGACACGATCACGCGCCAATAAGATCAAAAACTTCTTGCTCTACGGGCGGCAACCACAGAAGGTTGCTCAATCTGCGTCATCGCAGGATAGCGAGAAATGCGATCCACTCGGTTTGCCGCAAGTAGTTGAGACGGCTTACCGTCAAGTACCTCAATGCAGTATTTGTGCCCTGCATCAACGAAGAGAGGATGCCCTCGGCCAAGCTCCGCGTCCTTTGCTTGGCCCCACTTTTCTGCTTGGCCTCTATGAACGAAGGTTTTCGATGCGTAGAGTTTCCCTTTGCTGCGGACCTGTACATTCCATTTACCGGAGGGGAGCTTTCGGATTGTAGCCATTGCGATCAACCTCTTTTACCAGATTCAAAGCGCAAGCCTATGTTTCCAAATAGTTTTTATAGTTGCCAAGGTTAGGGTCGTGGGTTCGAATCTCATCGCCCGCTCCATTTGGGTTCCTCCTATACTGAAACACTTCAAGAACGGCTCGCAAGCGGCTGTTCCTGAAGTGTTGTCAGTATTGGAGTGCCGGTGCCTGCGCAGCGCGACCCGGCGCAAGGCGGAACCCTGCAGATTATCGCGGTGACCCGCCCGTGCGTCTCCGGGCACGCCCGGCAAACCGGCGTCAATGGGCGACGAGAACGCCTTTCGCCTCAAAGATGTCGCGGATCTGGCGGACGTAGCCATGAAACGCGGGGTCTTCGTGGACCCGGCCCCAGTGTCGGGGCCGGGGAATGTCGACGGTAAGGTCAAGGTCGATCTTGCCCGGCCTCGGCGACATCACCAGAACCCGATCCGCCAGAAACACCGCTTCGTCGATGCCATGCGTGATGAACAGCACGGTGTTGCCGATCTTGAGCCAGACCGATTGCAGATCCATGATCATCTGCTCGCGCGTCAAGGCGTCCAGCGCGCCGAAGGGTTCGTCCATCAACAACAGGCCGGGCTCCTGGATCATCGCCCGGCAGATCGCGACGCGCTGGCGCATGCCACCCGAGAGCTCGGACGGAAACTTGTTGCCGAAGCCGGACAGCCCGACCTGATCCAGCAGCTCGTCGGCGCGGGCGCGGTATTCGCGCACCGGCAGTTTCTTGATCTCGATCGGCAACAGGATGTTGTCGAGCACCGAGCGCCAGTCGAGCAACAGGTCGGACTGAAACACCACTCCGACCTTGGGGTGCGCCTTGGTGACCACTTCTCCGTCGATCGAAATCGTCCCCTCTGTCGCCGGGATAAGGCCCGCCAGCAGCGACAGCAGCGTGCTTTTTCCGCACCCGCTCGGCCCGACCACGGCGACGAAACTGCCCGGTTCGATCCGGACATCTATCACGTCGAGCGCCAGAAGGTCCTCGTCCTCGCGCGTCAGATAGGTCTTGGACAACCCGGCAATGTCGATCGACGCGCCCTTGCGCTGTGTCGTGCTGGTCATGCTTACCTCGTCTCGGTTCTTTTCTGGTTGGACATCGGGCTGATTCCGGCCCGCGAGCCGCGGATCAGTGTCTGAAAATGACCTTCGATTCGATGAAGGCGATTACGAAGTAGAGCGCCACGCCAAGCCCCGAGATCGTGATCACCGTGGCGAAGTTCAGCGTCGTGTCGAAGTTGGAGTTTGCCTGCAACTGAAGGTAACCCAGTCCGCGCTCGGCGGCGATGTATTCGCCGATCACCGCGCCGATAACAGCCAGCGAGATCGCGACCTTGAAGCCGCCGAAGATATTGGGCAGCGCCGCGGGAAGGCGGATCTTGAAAAAGGTCTGCCACTCGCTCGCCCCCATCGAGCGCACCAGCGAGACCAGATTGCGGTTCAGGGACTGCAAACCGACGACGGTCGAAATCACGATCGGGAAGAACGAGATCAGGAACGCCAGCATGATCTTCGGTGCCCAGCCATAGCCGAGATACAGCACCAGAAGCGGCGCCAGCGCGACCTTCGGCACCGTCTGCAAGGCGACGAGGATCGGATAGACCGCCCTCTCGAACGCCGGCGAGTAGAAGATCGCCAATGACAGCGGGATGCCGATGGCCACGCTCAGCCCGAAGCCAAGCGCGACCTCGAGAAAGGTGTAGTAGGAATGGATCGCCAATAGCGGCAGTTCGTTGGCGATACGGCTGGCGATCATCCAGGGCGTCGGCAGGACGAAGGAAGACAGCCCGAAAACAGGAACGAGAACTTGCCAGAGGATGATCAGCGATGCGCTTAGCAAAAGTGCCGAATGTCGTTCGATCAGGCGCCGCTTTCGCACGGTTCGAGCCATTCCAGTCCCTCTCTTTCGATGTTGGGTAGGGAACCGGCGCGGCCGGTTCCCCTTGAGGCGCGCTTATTCGGCCAGCAACTCGTTGGTGTAGAAGGTCTCGACCGGCTTGATCTCGCCGAGATCGTCAGTGCTCGCCAAGAGGTTGAGCGCGTTGGCGATGGATGTTTCTTCGATCCAGCCCAGCGGTTTGCCTTCGGCCGAGTGGAACGAGTCCGATGTGGCCTCGATCTGCGCCTGAACCACTGCGGCGGAAGGGCTTGTCGTCCAGACCGCCATCAACGCTGCGGTCGCGGCGGCGGGGTCGGCCCTGGTCATCTCGATGGCTTCGGCGGTTGCCGCAAGGAAGCGCTTCAACGCGTCGGCATTTCCGGCCAGGTCTTCGTTGCTGACGACGACCGCAAGACCCGGCACCGCCAGCCCGTATTCGGCAAGGTCGAGCACCGGATATTCAACCCCGGTCTGTTCGATGAGGGTCGGCAGGTCGTTGGTCAAATAGACGCTGACGACATCGACCTGGTTTTGCAGGAACTGCGGCACCCGGACGCCCGAATCCATCAGGACCATGCTGAGCTTGCTGCAGTCGATCGAATTGATCTCGCAGAACACGTTCAGATAGGACGTGCCGGTCTCGCCGACCGAATGGGCGATGGTCTTGCCTTCGAGATCCTTGGGCGTGAGCACCGGGTTCTCGGGATGCGAGATCAGAACCACCGGAGCTGCGGGCTGATAAAGCGCCGCGATCTTGATCGGCATCCCCTTCTGGATCGCTGAAAGCGCGAAAATGGCGGGCATGATGACGACATCTTCCTGCCCCTGGATCAACGCACCCAGTGCCGCCTGCGATCCGGCGCCTTCGCCGAGGTTCAGGTTGATGCCGTTCGCTTCGAAAACACCGGCCTGTTCGCCAAAGTAGAGAAAGCCGTATTCGCCTTTCAGCTTCCAGCTGAAGCGGACATTGATCTCGTCCTGGGCGATTGCGGCGGTGGCGGCGATCCCGGTGGCGAGCGCGACTGCGCCGGCAAGCACTCGCGTCAAGACTCTGGTCTTGGACATTTGAATTCTCCCTATTGTAGCTCGGCGGACGTTCCATCACGCCGTTTCTGGCGACGCGGCATCGGAAATACCACATTACGCTATCACAGGATGTGATCACGATATCCGCTTGTCAAATCATATCTGGGTGTTTCCAACTCAGTTTTTCAGGCTTTTCGATGGTGCGGGACGGGGCGTCGCGACGATGGAAGCGGGGGACGCGACCCACGCACCAGCGACCGGTATGCACCCGGCAAACGCGCGCACTCTGCGCCCGCCCGGGCGGATTGGCACGCGGGGTCGCCCACGCAGAACGGCCGCGGCAATCCAGCCTGATCAGCCGAAATACAGCCCGCCGTTCACGTGCAAAAGCTGTCCGTTTACATATTCCGCATCGTCGCGGCACAGGAACGAGGCCATCGAAGCGATATCCGAGGGAGCGCCAAGCCGACGGGCCGGTATCTCCTTGGCGCGAGTGTCCAGAAAGGTGCCCGGCTCAAGCCCGTCGCGCGCCTCAACCTCGACGGCAACGTGGCGCATCATGTCGGTCATAATGTTGCCGGGGCAGATCGCGTTCGCTGTGACGCCGTTCGGCCCAAGCTCTACCGCCGTGACCCGGGTCAGTCCGGCCACCGCGGTTTTCGTGGTCACATAGGCCAGATCGCGGCCATAGGCGGTGGCGCTGGCGAGCGAACCGAGGTTGATGATCCGGCCCCAGCCGCCCTTGGCCATGTCGGCCCCGAACACCTGCGTGCAATGGATCGAGCCGTAAAGGTTGATGTCGAACACCACCATCCAGTCCTCGGGCGGCGACTCCAGCAGGGGTGTATCGCGGTAGATCCCGGCGTTGTTGACCAGGATGTCGACCGCCCCGATCGCCTTGCGCGCTGCCTCGACCGACGGGCGCTTGGACACGTCGATCACCGCGCCCTCGGCGGAATGGCCCAGGTCGCGCAGCCCTGTGGCAGCCTTGTCGGCGGCCTCGCCGTTGACGTCAGCGATGATTACATGATGACCGTCTTCGGCCAGTCGGGTGGCAATGCCGAAGCCGATTCCTTGCGCGCCGCCGGTGATCAGGGCCCTGCGTTTGGTGTCACTCATCGCGATCTCTCCTATGCGGTCGTTTCCACGGTGGAATAGGTTTTGGTGGTGTAATGCTCCAGCAGCCCCTGGCGGCCGCCCTCACGACCAAGGCCCGAATCCTTGACGCCGCCGAACGGCACCATCGGCCCGCCGACATTGAGCGTGTTGATCCCGATCAGCCCCGCCTCGATGCCGCCAGCGGTCCGCGCCGCGCGCGCCTGATCTCCGCCGAAGACATAGGCGCAGAGACCGTAGGGCAAGCTGTTCGCGGCTGTGATTGCTTCATCCACTTGGTCAAACGCGGCAATCGGCGCCAGCGGACCATAGGGTTCTTCCGACATGATCCGGGCCTGTATCGGCACGTTCATCAGGACCGAGGGCGCGAAGAAACTGCCCACGTCGTCCAGCCGCGTGCCGCCGAAGCGCAGGTCTGCCCCGCTGGCGACCGCATCTTCGACAAACCTCGCCATCTCCCCGACTGCGCGCTGGTTGATCAGCGCGCCCATATTCGTTCCCGGCGCCAGCCCGTCGCCGACCTGAATTTCGGCAACCTTGGAGGTGAAGGCGTCGGCGAAGTCGCCGATGATCGCGCGATGCACGAAAAACCGCGTCGGCGCCATGCAGGACTGACCCGCGTTGAAGAACTTGGCGGCGGCCAGAAGGCTGGCGGCGCTGTCGATATCGGTGTCTTCATGCAGGATGACCGGCGCATGACCGCCCAGTTCGGCGGTGAAACGCTTGATGTGACGGCCACAGATCTCACCCAGAACCCGCCCGACATCGGTCGATCCGGTGAACGAAACCTTGCGGATTTGCGGCTTGGCGATCAGCACCTCGGCAATCCGCGCCGAATTGCCGTGGATCACCGTGATCGCCTCGGGCGGCAGCCCGGCTTCGAGCAGGATTTCCGCCAGCCTGATCACGATCGCTGGGGTTTCCGAGGCCGGTTTGACGATCACCGAACAGCCCGCCGCCAGCGCATGCGCGATCTTGCGGCCCGCCATCATCGCCGGCATGTTCCACGGTGCGATGGCCAGCACCGGGCCGATCGGCTCGTGCCGGATTTCCTGCCGGAACCCCTTGATCCGACTGGCAAGAACCTCGCCATTGATCCGGCAAGCCTCGTCCGCCAGCCACTCAAAAATCGCCGCCGTGCCGAAAATCTCGCCGCGCGCCTCGTGCAGCGGCTTGCCTTGTTCGGTCGAGATCGTTACGGCAAGCGCATCGACCCCGGCGCGCATCAGGTTGGCGGCCTTCTTCAGGATCACCGCCCGGTCAAGCGCCGGGGTGGCGCGCCAGGTGACGAAGCCCTGCCAGGCAATCGCCGCCAGCCCATCAAGCGTGTCAGGGTCGCAGCCGGGGATCTGGCCGATTTCCTCGCCATTGGCGGGGTTGAGAACCGGACGCAGGTGACACGTGCTGGGCACTGAAACTCCGGCGATGAGGTGCCGGATCTCGGGATAGGCCAGTTCGCCCATGCTCAGTTGCCTTCGTCGTATAGTGCTGTCTCGGTCGGCACGTCGTCCTCGTGCAGCCCGGCCCGGACCACCGCGGCGGCGGCCAGTTCGCGGGCCTTGCGGCGCAGCGCGGGTTCATCGACGCCGATGACCTTGCCGTCCTGATAGCAGGGCCGTCCGTCAACCCAGGTCTGGTCGATGGTCGCGGCCGATACCGAATAGACCAGCGCCTGCAGCGGGTCGAAATAGGGCGTCCATTCGATATGGTCGAGGTCGAACAGGATGAAATCGGCCTTCTTGCCGACCTCGAGCGAGCCGATCTCGTCATCCCAGCCCAACGCGCGCGCGCCTTCGATGGTGGCGGCGCGCAGCGCCCGGCGGGCGTCGAAGGCGGTGGCATCGACGCGCGCATCCTTGAACATGCCCGCAACCAGGAACATCTGACGCATCAGGTTCATGTTGCCGGCGGCCGAAACGCCATCGGTGCCAAGCCCGACCGCCATCCCTGCCGCGACCATTTCGGGATACTTGCCGATAGCGGTCGCGCCCTTGGCCAGCTTGAACGACGATGACGGGCAGAAGGCGACCGAGACGCCGTTTTCCGCCATCAGCGTCACTTCTTCATCCTGCACCGCGGCGCAATGGGCGATCACCAGGTTGGACCCCAACCCGCCGGCCTTGCCGATCCGCGTGACCGGCCAGTCGCCGCCATGCTTGGCCTCGCAGACCTTCGCCTCTTCGATCGAGGTGGCAAGGTGATAGGTGGTCCCGACCCCAAGCCGCTCGGCCAGTTCGCGCGCGCCGACATGAAGTTCCAGCGTGCAGGGTTCCTTGCCCTCGATGTTCACCCAGCAACGCACCCGCCCGTCAAGTGCTCCGTTGTATTTCACGACGCAACGCTCAAGCTCGGCGAGCGCGGTCTTGGCGTCGGGAAAGAAGTGGTGGTCCATCATCTCGTCGGTCCAGCCACGCGGCGCGACCTCGGGGCGGTTGTCGGCGGCGTGGCGGCCGGTGATGCCGCGAATGCCGGTCTGTTCCATCGCCCGCACCGTGATGCCGGGATCGTATTGCGAGCCCATGTCGAGGAAACAGGTGGTGCCGCCGCGCAGCATCTCGGTCGTGCCCAGAAGCGCGCCCCAGTATTCGTCCTCTTCGGTGATATGGGCATAGAACGGCTTGGCCCAGTGAAACACCCAGGCGCGGGTATTCAGGTTGTCGGGAAACACTGCCCGTGACAGGGTTTCCGACAGGTGAACGTGGCTGTCGACAAAACCGGGGCAGATGCCCAGCATCGACCCGTCGATGATCTCGTCAAAACTGTCGCACGAATGGCGCGCCGCGACCTCGTCCACCGGCCCGACATCGACGATCAAAGTGTCCTCGACGACGATGCTGGCATTGCGGAAGACCCGATCCTGCCGGTCGACCGTGAACAGGAACTGAAGTCCCTCAATCAATGTGCGTCTGGTCATCGGACCCTCCTCAAACAGATGTGTTCAACCGACTCGGATCAACTCGCGTGTGTCGATCTGGTTCGACAAAAGCTCGCACCCCGTCTCGGTGACAAGGATCATATCCTTGTTTTGCAAGCCAAATCCATGGCCTGTGCGATAGATCAGCGGCTCGATCCCCATCACCATTCCCGGCTCCAGAATCGTGGCGTCGGCGGCTGACATATAGGGGTCTTCGTGCAGGTGCAGGCCGATCCCGTGAGCGACGAAGTCAATCGGCGGCATCTTGAGCGGCGCAACCATCTTCAGGTAGGCTTGATAAATCTCGCTGCAGGGCAGCCCAGGTCGGATCATGTCGACCAGCTGGCTGGTCGCGTCCGACAGCACCGACCAGATCTCGCGCGCCTTCGCCGGCGCTTCGCCAACCGCCGCCGAGCGGCAGACGCCGGCATGATAGCCGTCGATGATCGCGAAGATCTCGACCCGGCAGACATCGCCGTTTTCAAGCTTGCGCAGGCTTGGTCCGACGTTCGGCAACTGGCTGCGCTCACCGGTGGCGACGATCATGAACTTGAAATCCTGCGCGCCCTGTTCGTAGATGCTGCGCGTCATCGCGGCGGCAATGTCCATCTCGGTCGAGCCGATACCGACCGATTGGTAGGCATCGCCGATGCCCTTCTCCGATATCCGCGACAGGCGGCGCAGCAGGTCGATTTCCGAGGCGGTCTTGATGTGCCGCATCCGGTTGAAGATGTCCTCGGACCCGGTAATGACCGCGCCGGGCAACTTTTCGGTCAGATGCGTCAGATCGCGCGCCGGAAGATAGTCCAGTTCGATCCCGATCCGCGCCTTGGCCAGCCCGATTTCCGTCAGGTAATCGGCCAGCACATGCATCGAATTCTCAGTGAATTCGCCCCAACTGCGCAGCGGCACATCGGGCAAATGGCGCCGGACGGTGCTTTCTTCCATGTCGACGGTAAAGGCGAAGACCCGGCCATCCGCAGTCAGGACGAACATGCTGTGACGCCAGCGCAGCACATGGTGCGACGGCACGACAAACCCCGCGAGATAGGCGAAGTTTTCCGGACTGGCGACCACGAAAGCATCGAGGTTTTCCCCTGCAAGCGCCGCAACAGCCTTGGCAATCGTGTCCTGGTTCATTGCGGCCCCTTAACATGTAGAAAGTGGAATCGAAATTGGTTGTGTCACGTATTGTGATCACGTAATGTGGCCGTGTCAATGATCGAGGTCGCGCGACACCCCGAAACCGCAATTGCCCGCAGAAGGTATGCGTAGGATGATGGCTGGACTGCAGGGAGGAGAACACATGGATAATGGAGCGGGGAGCGCCAGAGCGCCAAGTGTGACGATGACGGATGTCACCAAGACATTCGGGAACTCGGTCGTGGCGCTGAAAGACCTGAATCTCGAGATCATGCAGGGGGAATTCGTGGCCTTCCTTGGCGCGTCCGGCTGCGGCAAAAGCACCGCGCTGCGCCTGATCGCGGGGCTCAACCAGCCGACCATCGGCACGGTGGACCTTCACGGCATCTCGGCCAAGAACGGCGAGATCAGCTTCGTCTTTCAGGAACCGACCCTGATGCCCTGGGCGACGGTCTACGAGAACATCTACCTGCCGATGCGCCTCAAGGGCCTTCCCAAACGCGAGGTCGACGACCGGATTCGTGACGCGCTGGAAACCGTGAACCTGACCGAATTCGCCGACGCCTATCCGCGCCAGTTGTCGGGCGGCATGAAGATGCGCTGTTCGATCGCGCGCGCGATGATCACCGAGCCTAAACTTGTCCTGATGGACGAACCCTTTGCCGCGCTTGACGAATTGACCCGCCACCGGCTGAACGACGACCTTCTGGCGCTGTGGGAGCGGTTCAACTGGACGGTGATCTTCGTCACCCACTCGGTCTTTGAGTCGACCTATCTGGCAAGCCGCACGCTGGTGTTCTCGCCGCAGACCAGCCAGATCTTCGGCGAGGTCGACATTGACGTGCCCTACCCGCGCAGCACGGCGCTTCACACCGATGTACATTTCCTGTCGTTCGTCGAAAAATCGTCGGACATGCTCAAGGCCGCCTCGGAGCCGAAAAACAAAGGAGCGACCGCGTGACCGACCTTGTCTTCAATTCGGTAACGAACCGGAATTTCGACCTCGTGGACCTGATCGCGCATTACCAGCGCCACGGCATCCGGCGCATCGCGCTTTGGCGTGAAAAGATTGACCCGGTGGGCGTCGCCGAGGCGCGCCGGATGCTGGACGATGCCGGGATCGCCGTGACCAACATCTGCGGCTGGCTCGACCGGGGTAAATCGTCGGTGACGCTGGAGGACAAGCTGCGCTCGGTCGAGATTGCGGCCGAGCTTGGCGGCACCTCGATGACCCTGCTGGTTCCCGGACTTGACGGCTTTGACGGCTCGCTTGAGGAGTGTCGCAAGGTGGCGTTCGAGCAGGCGGTCAAGGTGCTTGAGCATGGCCGCATCCACGGCATCCGGATCGCGCTTGAACCGGTGCATCCGTCGCGGGTGCAAAGCCTGACCTCGGTCAGCACGATCAAGCAGGCGATCGAATGGTGCGAGGCGCTGGGCGAAGGCATCGGCGTCGAGATCGACGTGCACAACACCTGGTGGGACCCGGACCTTGCCGAGCAGATCGGCATTGCGGCAATGAAGAACCTGATCGCCGGTGTGCAGCTTTGCGACGTGATGCGGGGCAACAGCGATCTGCGCGCGGTGCCGGGCGAAGGGGTGGTCGATCTGGCCTATTTCGTCGGGGTTCTGAAGGACGCAGGCTATCGCGGCTCCTACGAGGTCGAATTGATCGGCCAACACCTGTGGGACCGCGAACCGGACGCCTATACCGCCAAGATCATCGAAACCTGCGAGCGGCTGCTGGCCTGAGGCGCGCAGCCATCCGGGTGCGGCAGAACCACCGCGACAAGGGAGAAAACGGCGGGTCATGACAACAGCCGGTGACGAGATCTTCGACTATGTCATCGTCGGAGCCGGATCGGCCGGATGTGTGCTGGCCGAACGGCTGAGCGCTGAGGGCAGCCACAAGGTTCTTGTGCTGGAATATGGCGGTCTGGACAACAACTGGCTGATGAACTTGCCGTTCGGGGTCGCCAAGATCTGGAAAGACCCCCGTTTCAAGTGGCCCTACGAAAGCGAGCCGGAACCGCGACTGAACGGTCGCCGGCTGTCACATCCGCGCGGCAAGGTTGTCGGCGGTTCGGGAAGCCTGAATCTCATGGTCTACGTGCGCGGGCACCGCGCAGACTTTGATCGCTGGGCCAGGGCCGGGCTGGCGGGTTGGTCCTATGCCCATGTGCTGCCCTACTTCAAGCGGATCGAGCGGTTTGCCGATGGTCCCGATCCCTATCGCGGCGCTGAGGGGCCGATCCCGGTGCAGACGGTGCCAATCGAGGACCCGTTGATCGACGTCTGGCGCAAAGCGGGCGAAAGCCTTCGGATTCCCTGGGCGACCGACTACAACGGCGCCGAGCAGGAGGGGCTGGCTGTCATCCAGGCGAACTATGCGCGCGGGCGCCGGATGAGTTCGGGCGCCACCTTCATGCGCGCCGCGCGCAAGCGTCGCAACCTGCGGCTTGTGACCCGCGCGCTGGTTGACCGGGTTCGCTTTCAGGGCGGGCGGGCCATCGGGGTCGAGTATGAACATGGCGGCAAGAAACGCTTTGCCAGTGCGGCGCGCGAGGTGATCATCTGCGCCGGCACCTACAACACCCCCCAGATCCTGATGCGTTCGGGCATCGGCCCAGCCGCGCACCTGCGGGGTCTGGGTATCGAGGTGGTCGCCGACCGTGCCGGGGTGGGCCAGAACCTGCAGGATCATCCCGGGGTCGAGCTGGAGTATGAAAACACCGGCCCGTCGCGGTTCGAGGCGCTGCTGAGGTATGATCGCCTTGTGCTGAATGTTCTGCGCGGCTGGCTGTTCAGGACAGGACCGGCCGCACTCCCACCCGTCTTCTGCACGAGCTTCGTGCGCAGCACCGCCGAAGCCGAGATCCCCGATCTTCAGATCTATTTCGGGCGCAATTCCTATTCGTCACATCCCTGGTTCCCGCTGATCCGGCGCGCGTTTCCTAGACGGCTGAGCTTTATGGTCTGCCTGCTGCGGCCTGAGGCGCGCGGCAGCGTCAGCCTCAGGTCAGCCGATCCAACGGCGGACCCGGTCATCCGGAACAACTTCCTGGACTCCGCCGCCGACCTCAACGCGCTCAAGCGCGGGTTGCTTCTGGTCCGGCGCCTGGTGTCGCAACCATCCTATGCGCCGGTCTGCGGCGCCGAGGTGGTGCCCGGCACCAAGGTGCAGGACGACAACCTCGAGATATATATCAAGGATACCGTCCGGACCGTCTATCACCCCTGCGGCACTTGCCGGATGGGCGTGGACGCTGCATCGGTCGTCGACGAGAACCTGTTGGTGCGGGAGGTGGATAACCTGCGCGTCGTCGATGCCTCGGTGATGCCTGACCTGACTGGCGGCAACATCAACGCTCCGGTGATGATGATCGCCGACAGGGCGTCGGACATCATCCTCGGACGGCCAACCCTGCCCCCGGCCACGCCGGACCGCCGCTGAAAAGATCACCTACTGGGCCGCGACGCGCAGCCATTCCGGCTGTGGCCGGCTGAACCCAACCGCGTAATTGTTGTCGCCCTGGTCCTGCCCGGCCACCAGCCAGATCGGCATCGCCGCCGTGTTGGCCAGGGGCCGCACCCGGTTGCGCGCGACATTCGCCGGGTGGCTGTCGCTTCGGTCGAAATGGGCGCGGGCATCCGCATAATAGATCACGAAGTCCAGCCAGTCGCCGTCAAGCGGGCCGCAATCGACCGGGCCGTCAAGCCGGTGCAGCCGGAACGCGTCGCCCCGATCGGTCAGGGAAAACCGGCAGGCGCAGACCTGACCGCGCTCGACCGGAAAGAACCCCGCCTCATCGGCAAGCGCCCTGCCCTTGCGTTGCCTGAGCCAGCGCGTCGTGGGGCCGATCACCTCGGTCGCCAGAAGGTTGATGTCCGGGCCGAGCAGCCGCGCGACATGCGCGAGGATTTCCGGCGACTCGCAGATCTCAAGCACCGCCCAGGCATCGAGTTGCTGGCCCGCCAGCGACCACGGGTTGTGCAGCCCCCACAGCAGTTCATGCGGCTGCCCCGTTAGATCCGGCAGCGGCAGGGCGGCGGCGATTTTCGCCTGCAAACCGTCTGAGACCGGCGCAAGCGTCGTCGCGGCAAGGGGCGCGTCGCCCGCAGCCTCCAGGGCGGGCGGCTCATCCTCGCAGAAGCCACGAAAGCTCGTCTCGATCGCCTCGCGCTCAAGCCCGCGCGCGATGACGATCAGGCGGAAACTGCGCTTGCCCGCGCCCGCGCCCAGCGGTTCGGGCGGGTAGAACAGCGGCCCGGTCGAATGCACATAGGCCGCGCCATCGGCGAAGGGGATCAGCCCTTTCATCCGCAACAGGCGTTCCCCCTGCGCCTGAACCAGCAGTTGCAGCCACAGGAAAAAGCGGTCCTTGTCGATGGTGCGGCGGATCTCGATCACGAAGCTGCCGACCTCGCCGGGCTGGCGGTGGCGGGCCTGTTCCTTGAACCAGGGTGCGACGCGGCGCGGCACGTAGGTTCCTGTCAGGGCGGCGATCACGTCCTGAAGGTCCGGATCGCTGGTGTTGTCGAGCACCGTCGCCGCCGGGTTCAACCGCTCGATCAGCGCCGACACCGACGATTGCATTGCGGCGTCCGACAGGTCAGTCTTGGACAGCACCAGGATGTCTGCCAGCGCGATCTGGTTCTCGACCTCGGGAAACGCGCGCACCTGACCGACCGCTGCAGTGGCATCTACCACCGTGACGATCTGGTTGACAGACATCGCCTCGCGGATCACCTCGTCGGAGTTGATCAGCTTGAGGATCGGTAGCGGGTCGGCCAGCCCGGTCGTCTCGATTACGATCGGCCCGTCGATATGAAGTTCGCCTGACCGGGTTCGTTCGATGATCTTGACCAGCTCGTCGCGCAGGTCGCCCTGAAGCGAGCAACACATGCAGCCGGACGCCAGCAGGATCACGTCTTCGCTGATCTCGCCGACGATTTCATGGTCGAGCCCGATATCGCCGAACTCGTTGATCAGAACCATCGCGCCCTTCATCGCCGCATCGGACACCAGACGATTGAGCAGGGTCGTCTTGCCGCTGCCCAGCGCGCCGGTCAGAATGCTGACGCTCTGGGTCGATGGACTGAAAGGGCTGACCATGACGGCACCCGCCTCAGGCGGCGAACAGGCGCGGGTTGGGCAGCCTGATGATCGCCTTGTAGGTCTCGGAAATATCGTCATAAATCGCCCTAACGCAGGCATCCATATCCTTCATTTTCAACGCGCGGATCAGGGCTTCGTGCTGCTCGGCCCGCCAGGTGATGTCATCCGACAGCAGGGTGGTGAACATGAAGGCCCCGGATCTGAGCCACAATTGCCAGATCAGGCTGAACGTCAGGGGACGGTTCGCAAGCTCATAGAAGGTCAGGTGGAACAACTGGTTCTGCGCGATGCAACGGTGCAATTTACGCGCGGCGATGGCCTCGAGCAGTTCGTTGTTGATCTCTTCCAAACGGGCAATATCGGTGCGGGTTGCGTTGCGGTAGGAATGCATCGCGATCTCGGGCTCGATCAGCTTGCGCAGGTCCATGATCTCATCGAACTGAGCCCTGCTCAGCAGCGGAACCTGCACATGGCGGTTGGGCAGCACGTCGAGCGCGGATTCCGCAAGCAGCCGGTTCAGCGCGTTGCGGACCGGCGTTTCCGACACATTCAGCGCCGAGGACAACTGCCTCAGCGACAGCGTTTCGCCGGGCCGGAAATAGCCGCAGGTCAGCAGGTAGACCACATGCCGGTAAACCTTGTCCTGAAGTGCGTCGCCGCCAATCGTCTTTGGCCAGATCGAGGTCTCATCATCCGGGTTGGAGGGAAACTGCATTCGGTAATCCTGGCATCCTGTGACGTTACTGGTCCGTGATCACGAAACGTAATTGAGGCTTGTCGGGAAGTAAAGCATGCCCCCGGCACCCCGCCGACCTGTCCCTTGCGCGGATGTGATCGTCAGCCGTCGAAGCGCGAAAGGAACTCCGGCAGGAACCGATTGAAATCGCTGCTTTCGATATGCGGCATATGCCCGACACCCTCGACGATGCGCTTTTCCGCCTCGGATGGAAGCAGCTCGATCTGCGCGACCGGGAAGATCTTGTCCTTCTCGCCCCAGACAACCAGCGTGCGCGCCGCCAGATCGGCGGGAAGGCTGCCGAACTTGCCGTTGCGCGCGGCAAGGTCCGTGGCGATGGCGGCAAGTGTCTCCTGCACGCCTTCGATCCGGCGATAATCCAGCACTTCGGCAACCATCGAGCGAGACACCAGCCCGGTATCCTCGAACAACATGGACATCACGTCTTTCAACGACTTGCGGTCCTGAGCCTCGACAAACCGGCCAAGGTAGTCGCTGCCGGTATCGTCGCTCAACCCGGCCGGATCGACCAGCGTCAACGACAGCGTCTTGCCGCCCAGCTTGGCCGCAAGGATCGACGCCACCAGCCCGCCATAGGAATGGCCCGCGACATGCAGCCGCTCGATCCCGAGATGGCGCACCAGTTTGGCGATCAGCGCCGCGAAGGTTTCAGGGCTCGGGTTGTCGAGCACCTTGGTGGATTGGCCATGTCCCGGCAGGTCGATCGCGATGACCTGACGGGTGGCTGACAGCGCGGACTGGGTCAGCGCCCAGTTTCCCGCCTCGCCGCCGAAGCCGTGGATCAGCAGCAACGGCGCGCGGCCCTCGACTTCGTCGGTCGCTATGACGTTGATCGCAACGCCGTCGAGATCGACGATCTCCTGTTTCGGGCCAGCTTCGCCGCCATCGGCACCCGCCTCTACCACGAAGCCGGACACGAACTGGTCGATCTCGTCATCGGTGGCGTCTTCGCTGGCCACGACCCCGATCAGCGCGCCGACCGGGTAGACCTCGCCGACCTCGCCCACGACGCGGCGCAGTGCGCCGCCGCCCTCATGGGCTTCCAGCGTTCCAGTCAGCTTGGTGGTTTCGATTTCAACCAGTTCGTCGCCGGCCTCGATCTCATCGCCAATGCTGGCGGTCCAACCGACGATCTTGCCCTCGGTCATCGACATGCCCCAGGTGGGCATGGTCAAAGCATGTATTTTCGGCATGATTGGCCCCTTTTAGTAAGCGCTGGTTTCCCGGATGGCTGCCGCGATCCGTGCGGCGCTTGGAAGATAGGCATCCTCGAGATTCGGCGCGAATGGCACCGGCGTATGCGGCGCCGTCACCTTGCGGATCGGAGCCTTGAGGTGTGAGAACGCCTTTTCCGCGATGATCGAGGACAGGTCTGCCGCCACACCGCAGCGCGGGTAGGCCTCGTCGACGATCACCACCCGGCCGGTTTCCTCGACCATCTCGAGCAGCAATTCCTCGTCCAGCGGCGAAATCGAGCGCGGGTCGATCAGCGCGCAGGAAATCCCTTCGGCCTTGAGCGATCTGATCGCCTCATCGGCCACCTGCACCATGCGGCCAAGTGCGATGACGGTCACATCGTCGCCCTCGCGAATCACCCGGCCTTCGCCCAGCGGCACCGTATAGGCTTCGTCGGGAACCTCGCCGATGTCGTCGTACATCGCCTTGTGTTCCATGAAGATCACCGGGTCGTCATCGCGGATCGCGGCAATCAGAAGACCCTTGGCGTCATAGGGATTGGACGGCGCGACCACCTTGAGGCCGGGGATATGCGTGACCATCGAATAGAGCGTCTGGCTATGCTGGGCGGCAGCGCGAAGCCCGCCGCCATATTGCGTCCGCACCACCATGGGCGTTCTGACCTTGCCGCCGAACATGTAGCGGAACTTGGCCGCCTGGTTCATCAACTGGTCAAGGCAGACGCCGAAAAAGTCGTTGAACATCAACTCGGCCACCGGCCGCATTCCGGTGGCTGCGGCACCTGCGGCGGCCCCCATGATCGCCAACTCGCTGATCGGGGTGTCAAGCACACGCTCGTGCCCATATTTGCCGATCAACCCCTTTGTCACGCCCATGACACCGCCCCAGGCGTCATCCTCGCCGGTAGATTCCTTGCCACCGGCGATGTCCTCACCGATCAGGATGATGCGGGGATCGCGCGCCATCTCAAGGTCGAGCGCCTCGCGGATCGCTTCCCGATATGTTTTCTTCGACATGTTCCGCTCCTGTTCAGTAGCTGACGTAAACGTCTTGGGTGAGCACGGCCAGATCCGGCACGTCATCCTTGGCGGCGCTCTGGACCGAGCTTTCGACCAGGTTGGCGACCTCGGCGTCAATCGCGTCAAGTTCGGATTGGGCCATCAGCCCTTCGGCGATCACGCGTTTGCGGAACTTGTCGAGGCAGTCCTGTTCGCGCCGCTGCTTCTCGACCTCGCCCTTGGCGCGGTAGGTGGCGGCGTCGCCCTCGAAATGGCCATAGTAGCGCGTGACCGGCAGGTAAAGCAGCGACGGTCCCTCGCCCGCGCGCGCACGCTCGACCACCTTCTTGGTCAGTTCGTTGACGGCGAAATAGTCGAACCCGTCTGCGGTATAACCAGGTATGCCGAACCCCTCGGCGCGCTTGATCATGTCGCCGCCGCCGATCGACCAGGTTGACGGCGTCGCCTCGGCATAGCCGTTGTCCTCGACCACAAAGATCACCGGCAGTTTCCAGACGGACGCGAGGTTGAGCGATTCAAGGGTTGCGGCCTGGTTCGTGGCGCCATCGCCCATGAACGACACCGCAACCCCGCCGGTTTTCAGCGTCTTGTGTGTCAGTGCGGCACCGCAGACCAGCGGGTTGCCCGCCCCGACGATGCCGTTTGCCCCCATCATGCCGACATCCATGTCGGCCATGTGCATCGAACCCGCCTTGCCACCGCAGATGCCGCCCTTCTTGGCGTAAAGCTCGTGCATCATCGAGCGGATGTCGCAGCCCTTGGCGATGGCATGGCCATGCCCGCGGTGGGTCGAGGCGATGTAGTCGGTGTCCTTCAACTCCATGCAGACCCCGGTGGCGATCGCCTCCTGCCCGGCGTAGAGGTGTATGAAGCCGGGGATATTGCCCTTCTCGTTCTCGAGATGTACCCTATCCTCGAACGTTCTGATCGCGACCATTTTCCAATAGGCGGTCGCGAGTTCATTGCTTCCACGAGCCATTTTCGTTCTCCATTCCCTCGAATTACATACCCGGACGCGTCAGGCAGAGACCTCTGCCATAATGCGCGTCATCGACCTGATCGTCCTCGCAGACCACCACGCCCCGGCTGACGGTCAGCACCGGCCAGCCCTTCAGTTTCATGCCCTCGTAGATGCAGGTGCCCTTGCCGTCATGCTCGACCAGGCGTTCGAGATCAGGATCGACGATGATCAGATCGGCATCGGTGCCGGGGTTGAGCGAGCCCTTGTTGGGATAGATGCCGAAGCGGCGCGCCGGGTTGGCCGAATTGAGCTGAACCAGCCGTTGCAACGACATGCCGCGCTGATGCACGCCGTGGTGCATCATCAGGGCCAGTTCCCACTTGAACGACACGATGCCCGGCTTTTCGGTCCAGATGTTTTCGCCCTTTTTCGGAAAGAACGGCACATGGTCGGAGCCCAGCGAATAGACCCGCCCGTTCAGCATGCCACGCCAGAGCCATTCCTTTTGCTCCTCGTCGCGCAGCGGCGGCGAGATCTTGGCCTCGACGCCGATATCCTTGTCATAGGCGGTGCGGACCAGATAATGCGGGCAAGTCTCGATCTGGACATCCACCCCCTCGGCCCGCGCGGCGGCGGCCAGATCGGGGCCTTCGCCGGCCGTGGTATGCACCACCTGAAGCCGCGCGCCGGTCTTCCTGGCAAGGAATATCATCCGCTTGATCGTCTCGATCTCGCACATCACGGGGCGCGATTCCGAATAGGCGGCCAGGTCGGTGCGGCCGGTCGCCAGCAGTTCCTGCTTGATCCAGCCGGCAATCGCGGTGTTCTCGCAATGCACGCTGACAACGCCGCGCGGCAGTTTCGCCACTTCGCGCATCGTGGCATAGACCCAGCCGTCATTGGCCGGAACGATGCCGATGGGGTTGTCGGGTTCATAGCCGAAATAGAGCTTGAACGACTGCACCCCGGTTTCGGCCACGATCTGCGGGATCTCGTGGATGTGTTCCTCGCGCTGGATGCCGAAGTGAAAGCCGAAGTCGATCGGCGCATTCGCCTCGCCCCGCGCGCGCCGGTCCTTGTAGAACGGCAGATAGCTGCCGTCCTTGTTGCGGATATAGAGAAACGCCGTAGTGATGCCGCCGCGCGCCGCCGCGGCCAGTTCGGTGCGCATGTCGTCGTCGTAGTCGTAGTTCACGCCAAGGTGGCAATGCGGATCGAACACGCCGGGCATCACCAGCCTGCCACCCGCGTCGATCACCCGTGTGGCGTCGGGAACGTCGCCCATGCCCGTGATCCCGGCGATCTTGCCATCGGCAACGGCAATCGCGCCGAAGCTGTCGATTTGCTCATCGACCAGCCGGGCGTTCTTGATGACCAGATCGTATTTCATTGACGTTCCTCCACGTATTTGATGATGCGCTCGGCGATGCCCTTCCACTGGCTCCGCCCCACGGTGATCGGCGCACGCCTGCCAAGGGCACGGCCCCAGAGGCAGTTGATGCCGAGCGATCTGGCATGGTCGAGATCGACCCCGCCCGGAGGCGCCGCGAAATCTGCAAGGAAGGCCGATTTCGGCAGAAGGTCGATGATCGCTGCCGTCACCACAGGCGCAGGAACCGCCGACAGGCAGATGTCGCAATCGGTGACGACCTCGGGAAGTTGGTCGAGCGTTACGGCGCGCGCGCCGATCACGATGGCCTCGGCCCGCTGCACCGGGTTGCGGGCAGCAACGGTGACCGAAGCCCCCAGCAGGATCAGATCGCGCGTCAGCGTGTGGGCGACGTTACCCTGCCCGACCACCACGACCTTGGAGCCGTGGATCGACACCTTGGTGTTGTCGATGATCAGCTTCAGCGCCATCTCGACGATCGACGGCATCCGGAGCAACATCAGCTCGGTGTCGGTTTCATATTCGTGCAAGCCAAGTCCCATCTCGGCACAGGTCGCGATCAGGTTGTCGTGCGGCAAGCCCATGATCAGATGCGCGTCGGGGCGGGCTCGGCCCAGCATGGCGGCGTCGGGAATGATCTTTTCGGTGGCGAACAGCGCACCCTCGTTCGACATGCCGGGGATCGGGAACAGGATGAAATCGGCCCCCTCCAGCGCATCGCCCGCCGACATCGCAAGACGCGCGCCGAGGATGCCACCCTCCGGCATCGGAAAGCCGAACACCGCAACGCTGGCGCCGCTTTCGACCGCAAGGCGGGCGATCTCCTGTTCGCGCTCGTCACCGCCGACGATGGCGATGCGCAACGCGGTCCAATCAATCCTTGTCAAGTCCGGCATCTGATACTGCACGTCTATCCCCTTACGATCTTTAGCAAACCGGCGACCGAAAGCCCTTCGATCCCCAAAGCTGCGGCGCTGCGGCCACGGTCCATCATCGCTTCACCGACCAGCGCGCGCCCGACGCCAAGCAGCGAGGACGCGACCGGCACCGGCACACCCGCAACCGCCGCGATGGCGGTGAAGGGCAGCAACCCGTGGCCGAAATCCTCGAGGTAGTAGCGGTGGTTCAGGCTGTCGGGCGCCTTGATCCTGGCATTGGCCTCGCCGCCCGATATCGCCTCGCGCAGCGGCAGGTCGGCGTCGCTGGCCTCGACCGTGCCGATCCGCGCCATCTCGCCAACCAGCGAGGGCAGGTCATGGCCGAACGCCGCCCCGACCGCGCGCCGCTCGTCGTCAAGCTGACGCATGACGCGCGCCACGCCCTCGGTCAGCCCCTGGCGGTAGAAGGTGAAATCGCCGCCCGTCGCCTCGACCCAGGCCGCGCCCAGGATCGCGCCCGGCGGGTGCAGCACGAGATTGGTGCCCGACAGGCTGGAAAAGATCACGTCGCCGACAGGATCGACGCCGGGATACAGCCGCCTGGCCCAGTCAAGCGCGGCCTCGCCCCCCGGCAGCGCCGCCACGCGCACTGATTTGGCCGCGCCGGTCGTCGTCACATGATCGGGCACCGGCTTGCGCGCGACATAGGTCAGGGTCGAGAATTCGGCCAGCGGCGGCAACTTCGCGCCAAGCTGCTGATAGACTGCACGAAATTCCAGCGCGCCCCCGGTATGACCGGGGTTGAGCACGACCGGCCCCGACCAGTTCACATCGGCCAGTCCCCGCGCGATGCCGGCATGGGCCAGCGTCGGCAGCGTGACCAGCGCCACGTCGGCCCCGTCCAGCGCCTCGGCCAGATCGCGCGTTGCCAACACCGGCGCGACCTCGCCTTCGCCGAACACGCCAGAATAGCCGAATTTGCCGCTGTCGATGATCCCGGAAATCGCCGCCTCGCCGCGGTTCCACAGGGCGCAGTCAAAGCCCCGCAGGGTCAGTTCGGTGACAGCAGAAAGGCCGCCCCCGCCCGCGCCAAGAACAGCGACCCGGCTCATATCGAATAGGCGCGGATCTTGTCGAGATCGACCTCGATCCCAAGCCCCGGCCCCTTCGGACGCATGACCTTGCCATCCTTGAACTCGAACGCCGTGGTGATGACGTCGTCGAGATAATAGATCCCCGCAACCTCCGGTCCGGGCTGGCCCTTGGGCTTGGAAACCGGGCAGACGCTGGGCAGGATCGCGTTGGGCAGCGCACAGCCCAGATGCAGGTTGGCGGCATTGCCGATACCCAGCTCGATCGACCCGCCGATGTCGCAATACATATGCAGCGCCGCCGCCACGTCGGCCTGTTGCTTGGCCCGATAAAGCCCGCCCGGCTTGGTGACGTAGCAGGAAAAACACTGCGCCGCCGACAGCGCGTCAAGCTCGATGATGTCCTGAACGGTCCAGGCGGATTCATCAGCCATCACCGGGCTGTCGATGCGCGACGCCACCTGCGCCAGCGCGCGCGCGCCCATCAGGGGCTGTTCGCACAACAGGATGTTGTATTCCTCTTGCGCGCGCGTGACGCGCACCGCTTCGGCGACGCTGCCATAGCCTTCGTTGCCGTCGACGCGGATCTTGATCGTCTCGCTCACCTCCTCGCGCAGGCGGCGCACCAGTTCGACGTCGCGTGCGGCGTCCAGCCCGGTCTTGCACTTGATGGTAAGCACGCCTTCGGCCACCGCGATCTTGGATTCCTCGATGCAGCGGTCGACCGGCATGATGCCAAGCGAATGCGCAACCTCGATCCCGTCGCGATAATCGCCGCCCAGAAGGTCGCAGACAGGGCGGTTCAGCGCCTTGCCGATGATGTCGTACAGCGCGTTGTCGATCACCGATTTGGCATAGGGGTGGCCCTTGACGACCTTGTCCATCCGGTTGTGGATCATGCCGATATGCACCGGGTCCATGTCCTTGATCGCCGGGAAAAGGTGGTTCTCGACGATGTGAGACACGGTTTCCGGCGTCTCGCCATAATAACGCATGTCGCTGCCGCCCCAGGTCTCGCCCGCCGGGCTTTCGCCCCAACCGACGATCCCGTCGTCGGTTTCGAGGCGCAGAACCGCGTGGTGGCCGATCGGCGTCGCCATCTTCGAGGCCCAGGTATGCTCGCGCCTCGGCGGCACGGCTATGCGGAACATTTCACATTTTACGAGTTTCATGGCCTATCCATATCTATGATGGCAGCAGGTCCGGCCAGGTCAGGCCCGGCGCGCCCTTGGTTTCACTGGACTTCGAAAAGCTCGACGATGTTGCCGTCGGGGTCGTTCACATAGATCGTCAGCCCGTACGGCCCCGGCCCTAGCTCGCGCACGAACGGGGTTCCGGCGGCTTTCAGACGTTCCGCCATCCCGGCCACATCGCGCACCTCGAAGGCGAAATGGTCCATCTGGTCCTGGTTGCCGGTGCCCCCGCCGGTCAGCCCCAGCCCCTGGTTGGTGACGATCAGCGGCCGCCCGTCGGCCAGCGGCTTGGCGTCGGCCTTGCGGGTGAACCCGAGCTTGTCGATGTAGAACGCGGCGGACACGTCCATGTCGCGGCATTTCAGCAGCATGTGCCCGAAGCCCAGCGTCTTCGGCGCCGCCGAAGCCTTGAGCCAGTCGAACACCACGTCGCTGGTCACGATATTGGCAAGATAGTGCCGCCAGACCTCCTTGGCCGAGGCCTCCCAGTCGGCCCGCACCCCGGCAATGCCATCCTCGATGGCGACCACGTCATAGTCGCGCAGATAGGCCTCGCGGATCGAGGTTTCGACGCAGGCATTGGTCGTCGCGCCGACGATGAACAGCGATTCGATCCCGTAAAGCTCCAGCATGATCGCCATGCGGGTTTCATAGAAGGCTCCGAAGCGGTGCTTGCGGATGACGTGCTCGGGCACCTTGTGGGCAAGGTCGGCGATCTCGTCGACGAAGGCGGCATCCCAGGTTCCGGCCAGCGCCGACACCTTCTTGCGCTTGGTGGTATGCGACGGCAGTTTCTTGCGGCTGCGGCGCGCATCCAGCGCGGTATGCTCCTGCATCGTCCAGAACACCGGCGAGCCGGCCGCGTCAAATGCCTCGGCAAGCTTGCGGATCAACGGAATGGTCGCCTGCGCCGGCGCAATGTTGATGCCAGAAATGCCCAGCGTCCCCTCGGGGTGAACAAAGGCGTTCTGCGGGTCGATCACCAGCAGCGCGGCTTTCTTGTGGTCGAGAAGTTCGAGCATTCGCGCCCCCTATCGGTGCTTGTCGAGATCGGCGCTCGGGATATCCTTGCGGTCGACGCCGAGAACCCCGCCCCGCGCCCAGTTCTCGAGCTCGTAATCCTGGATAATGATGTGAAGCCCGTCGGGGTTGACCCCCATATGCTCCACCATCGCATCGGTGATCGCCCGGCAAAGAGCGCGCTTCTGATCGACCGACCGCCCCTTCCAGACCTGCACTGTCACAACCGGCATGGCTATCTCCACCTCATTTCGTGATCACGGTAAGACGATATTTCTTACAGGGCAACAGATATTTTTCGCCAACGCCCGATCTCGGTTTTTCGCCTGAAAATCGAACTCATTGTTATAGAACGTTTTTTTATGACATCAGACATGAACAAGCTCGGCCATCCGGCGCCTGACGCCTGACAACGCCCATGCTGTCCTCGCTTCTTTTGATTTGACCTGTCGGTCGGGTTGATCTAGCTTTTTCGGAACAAGGCAGCCGAAACTGCCATTTCGACGCAACGAGTCGAGCAGGTCAGGGGAGGTCACCATGGTGGCGAATATCCGGGCGGAAGAAGCAAGGAAGGCGCACGCGCGCGCGCTCAGGACCGAGCGGATCATAAAATACTCCGCCCCGACCCTGACGATGGCGGCAGCCCTCGCGGCGTGGGAGGCGGCGGTGTGGTATTACGAGATCCCGCATTACCTGATCCCCTCGCCCAGTCTGATCGTCAAGACCCTGATCCAGGACGGCCCGTCGTTGCTGCCGTCGCTATGGTTCACCATCAAGTTGACGCTGATCTCGCTCGGGCTAGCGATCCTGGGCGGTATCCTGATCGGCACGATCTTCGCGCTGTCGCGCGCGGTCGAGATCAGCCTGTTTCCCTTTGCCGTCATCCTTCAGGTCACGCCGATCGTCGCCATTGCGCCGTTGATCCTGATCTATGTGGATTCCACCTTCGCGGCGCTGCTGATCTGTGCCTGGATCGTGGCGTTCTTTCCGATCCTGTCGTCCACCGTGATCGGCTTGCGCAGCGCCGACCACAACCTGCGCGACCTGTTCACGCTCTATTCCGCCTCGCCGCTGCAGCGGCTCCGCTATCTGCTGGCGCCCTCGGCGCTGCCGTTCTTCATGTCGGCCCTGAAGGTCGCGGGCGGATTGGCGCTGATCGGCGCGGTGGTGGCCGAGTTCGTGGCGGGCACTGCCGGTTCCAACACCGGGCTCGCCTCGCGCATCCTCGAATCGAGCTTCCGCAACGAGATACCGCGCATGTTCGCGGCGCTGACGATGGTTTCTGCGCTGGGCATCGCGATCTTTCTGGCCACCGCCTGGATGTCGCGCCGTGTGCTTGGCCACTGGCACGAAAGCGAGGTCCGGCGTGAGCACTGAGGCACCCTTCGCCTCGGTTCGAATCGCCGGGCGTGATGGAAGCTGGCGGGTGGCGGTAGCTGACGGGACCATCACCGAGCTGTCCCCCGCCGACCGCGCGCCAGAGGGGCTGTTGCTGCCGCTCTTTGCCGATATCCACGTCCATCTCGACAAGACGGGCATCATCGACCGGGTCGACGGGTTGGCCAGCGGCTTGATGGAGGCGATCGACACAACCCGCGCCGATGCGGTGAACTGGACGCACGACGACCTGACCGCCCGCGCCGGCGACGCGCTGGAGCGCGCCTGGCAGCACGGAACGCGCGCGATGCGCAGCCATGTCGATTGGCGCGACCCCGGCGTGCCGCTCGCCTGGGAGGTGCTGAATGGCATGAAGGACGACTGGCGCGGTCGCGTCGAGCTTCAGTTGGCCTCGCTTCTGCCGCTGGACGACATGGAGCTTTGCGGGCGCGAGGTTGCCCGCCGGGTTGCGGCGGATGGCGGCGTGTTCGGTGCCTTCGTGCTGGGCAACGACGATCAGGCCCGCAAGATCGCGTTGACCTTCGACCTCGCCGAGGAATTCGGCCTGCATCTCGACTTCCATGTCGATGAAACGCTTGATGATACCGTCACCGGCATTGACCTGATCGTCGCCGAAACCGAACGGCGCGGCCTGGCGGGTCGGGTTCTGTGCGGCCATTGCTGCGCGCTGTCGCGCCGGCCGCGCGACCTTGTCCTGCGCCTGCTCGACCGCGCCGCCGGTGCCGGTGTCGGGCTGGTCGCCCTGCCCACGTCGAACGCCTATCTTCAGGACAGCACCCCCGGCCGCACGCCGGTGTTTCGCGGCCTTGCCCCGATCCAGGAGGCGCGCGCAAGCGGCATCGACACGATGCTGGCTTCGGACAATTGCCGCGATCCGTTCTTTCCCTATGGCGACTACGACATGCTGGAAATCCTGCGCCTCGGCGTCGTGAACGCCCGGCTGGACCCTCAGGACTGGCTCAGCGCCATCACCGATCTGCCGATGAAGTGGCTGGGCCTAGACCAGCCACCGATCGCCGTCGGAGCACCCGCGGATTTCATCCATTTCGCCGCCGGGTCGGTCACGGACCTGATCGCCAGATCGAGCGCGGCGCGAAAAGTGTATCGCCGGGGCGTCGCAACCGCCGCGCCGCCGGGCACCCGGCAAACCCACAGAATTCCGGCCTGACCAACGGCCCGGCAAGCAAGGCAAGCAAAACCCAACGCGCGAACCAACGGCACAGAATCCAGGAACCGGTTTCCTTCGATCAACCAAACAGGAGAGTGACATGAGAATGGACAACGTCTTCAAGGTCGCGATTGCCGCTGCGGCCGTCATGCTGAGCACCGGGGCGGCAAATGCGCTGGACCAGGTCAAGTTCGGCACCAACTGGCTGGCCCAGGCCAACCACGGCGGCTATTATCAAGCCCTTGCCGATGGCACCTACGAGAAATTCGGCCTCGACGTCGAAATCCTGCAAGGTGGCCCGCA
>JBLWUQ010000027.1:0-23739 GCA_048268845.1 Maritimibacter sp.
TGCGCCATGGCACGCGCCAGCTATGTGACAAGCGCGCGCCATGGCGCTCCGCGCCCGCAACTGGCCTGGTTTTGCGCCGCCACGTGGTCGGTTTTTACTCCGCCGTTGACAGGTGACTTGATCACGAGGTCTTCGACCGTCCGACTTCGGTCGCGGCTGAATGAAAGCTCAGTGACCGGTCGATCGAGCCCTTGTCTGAACCCGATTTGGTCAGGTGTTCACGAGGATTTTCAGATGCTCTCCCGAGGGGTCAAGCAGTGCCTTGAACCCCTTCTCTACCACATCGTCAGCGTCAATTCGTCCGGTGATAACTTTCTCCACGGGCAGGTTGCCTGCCGCGATCAGGCCTGCAATGCGCGGCCAGACATATGTGGGGTAGCACCACGTCGCCTCGACGCTGATGTCTTTCAACGCCCACAGCATCGCATCGACGCTGGCTGGTTTCATATGAAGGCCGACCTGAACCACCTTGCCACCTCGACGCACCGCGTCGACGCAGGTGTTGAGCGATATTTCAAGCCCGACGCATTCGAGGGCGACATCAACGCCGACATTGTCTTCCGTCAAGTCACGCGCAACGTCGCCAGCCTTGGTCTTCCTGGGATCGACGACAACAACGGCCGGGTCGATCCCTTATATGATCTGGCGCCGGTTCGGATTCGGCTCTGACACGATGATCAGGCTGGCTCCGGCGGCGCGGGCACAGATTACGGTTAATGCGCCAATTGGCCCGGCGCCAGACACCAGAACCGTCGATCCGGCGCTAATCTGGCCACGATCCACACCATACATTGCTACGGCTGTTGGCTCGATCATTGCAGCCTGATCGTCGGTAACCTCGTCAGGCATCTTCTGGGCGCAATAGCTTGGCAGAATCGCCTGTTCAGCCATTCCGCCCCAAGCCCAGCTCAACCCTACACAGGCCATTCTTTCACTCAGATGATACAGCCCGCGTCGTCCATAATAGTCGTCGCGCGGCGAAATCAGCGGTTGTGTCGAAATCCGATCGCCCGGTTTGACATGGGTGACGTCTCGTCCGACCGCTTCGACTACCGCCACGAACTCGTGGCCGAGGATTTGAGGATTGGTCGCGCCCGTGTCAATGTGCGGATCGCTCGGCGTGACGATGGGCCCAGCAATGTATTCATGAAGGTCCGTCCCGCAAATACCGCAAGCTCCGGGACGAACTAGAACCTCGTCAGCCAGAAGGTTTCTTTGTGGTGCTGGGACATCCTCTACACGAATGTCTCTTGCGTTGTGAAAGCGGATAGCGCGCATTTGCTTCTCTCCTTGTTGGCTATTGGGCTATTTTTTCTACCATCGATGTGTGGGCAGGCTCGTTTACCGAAAGGCGGCTTGTCTGTTGCTTTGGCGACGAGTGCGCGTGGAAACATAGCCATGTTCGCTTGGCCAAACTGAGTGCAACTTGCTTTTCATGCCGAGATCTTTCTGTTTGTACTCGGAATCGATTCCAGTGGCCTCCACTACTTACTTCCGCTGGCCGTCGAAAGTAAAATGGCACCCATCCTGGTAATGTTCGGCACCGCGCGTTTGGACTCTGATGAGCCAAGACGGCGATGCCACCGACGAGGCCAATAATCGACGAAAAGCCTGCTATTCCAACCTCGGTCAGCTTTCTCACTGCTCCCCCGTTCTCAAATAAGTACTATGCAGCTGTCACTCATGATGGTTTTACCAGCTTTTTGTCAGACGCTGACGAAGCGACGAAGGTGGTGGTCCCCGCGATTCTGGCCGGAATATCAGGGCGACCGATCAGAATGCCGTCGAATGCTTTATTTTCATTTTTGGTTTGGCTATGCTGGATGAATTCGGGGTCTAGCTGTTCCGGTAGTTCAGTTTTTTCCTCGTTTGGACCGAAGGCGTAGACGGTGATCTTGGGTTCGCCCAAGGCGCGCGCAACGGCCTGAGTAAGCGCCGCCATAGCGAAAATCGATGCGCAGAAATGAGAAAAATGTGGATAGCCTCGCTTCAAGGCAATCGAAGGGGTGTTGAAAATCGTGTCCCCCGACCCCTGCTTTGTGAATTGGTTTGAGGCTACCCGCGTTCCAATCGGAACGCCCTTGCTATTCATATCCATATTGCCCTGCCAGTCCTCCTCGATAATGTCCATGAACGGACCGGTCTGGTTGTTGCTGTGCCAACCCAACAATGTTCAACCCTTTGCTCATTTTGTCTGTTCGTCCTGAGGTTTCGGCAGAATCGGCTCTGAGGCTGGTATGGAAAATTTATGACTCATATGGCTACAAGAGGCATTGAACATATCCGAGTTGGATATTGCTGATGGGCCTTGTCAGACTGACGGCGCTTGAAGCGGGTGGGGTGCGCAACCGTGCCATGCTGGTGAAGACACGCACGACGCTGGGCAATCATCTGCGTGCTATTCTGAAGCCCTTCGGCTGAAGGTCGGGCGTGTCGCGGTCGGTCGTTTCGAGGACCGGGTGCGCGAGCTGGTCTCTGACATAGCGGTCCTCGAAGAAATTGCAGATGCGGTCCTGCGTGTCCGGTATAAAGTAACTGCGCGGCTGGCAGATTTGCATCGGCAGGATCTGGCCGTTGCGAACTCGGGTCCGGTCTGTTGCCGGCTTGTGAGTGTGCCGAGCGTGGGGCCGGTCACGGCGCTGGCGTATCGGACTGCCGTCGAAGACCCACGCCGGTTCAGGAAGGCGTCATTGCTCGGATCGCACTTCGGCCTCACACCGCGCAAATACGCTTCCGGCGAGACCGACCGAACCGGCAGGATCACACGGTGCGGTGACCGGATGGTGCGTTCCCTGCTGTGCGAGGCTGCCACGGTATTGCTGTGCCGTGTCCGGTCTTGGAACTGGCTGAGGCGATGGGGAATGCAGGTAGCGCAGCGGCGGGGCATGCGGCGGGCACAGATTGCGGTGGCGCGGCGCCTTGCAGTCATCCTGCACCGGCTCTGGACCGACGGAACGGAATTCCAAGTGAGCCGCCCGGGTATCGGCGGAGCGGCCGCAGCCTGATTGTTGAAGCAAAATGAGATGAGAGGGACGAAATAAATCTGACAAAGAAATCCGCGACGGCGGATGTGTCCGGCAGGACGCGGCTCAATGGACGCTGATGCACTCGGCTCGGTCGGTCTCATAGGATGCTGTCCGGGCAAACCCGCATTGCCTTCCACAGCGCCGCGTTTGGGAAGTATCTGTTTCCGGAAGGAAAATAGACTTGCAAAGCCCGAGAAAGTCTACTGATATCCGTCGGAAGGCGTAACGGATGAATGTCATGCAATTGCCAACGGAAGTTGTCCAAGCTGAAATTCTGGACTGGTGGGAAGGAGAGCGTGAAAGAATCGCTCAGATTATGCCTGACCGAATGCCGGCGTTGTTTTACAACGTGGACAAAGTCATTGATGATATGTCAGTCGCAGATTTTCTGAAGCGAGGCAGGTTCGTCGCTAACAAAGTTGAGCCACTTGTCGCTGACTGGATAGAACGAACCTATAAAGAACTGACACATGAGATTGACGAGTCTTTTCGGGCGTCAGCTTATAAGACCGAGGGCGGAGACGCATATCAAAAATGGTCGTACGGCGACATGGCGACAGCCGGAGCAGCAATAGCTGTTTCTGCCGCTCCCGTTGCAGGAATACCCTTCTTTGCGGGGGGGATGACAACTGCTGGAACGGTCGTACTATGGTTTACTATTGGCGGTGGAAATTTGATACCGGCAGCGGTTGTAGCATTAGCTGGAAGCGCTGTTCTGTTAGCTGCTGGCCCCGGCGTACGTTCGAAAGCAATAACGCGGCTAAAGTCCAAGCTAAAAGCATCTCTGCATGACGCAATTACCACGCGGGTCTTGGGCGTGGCAGATGGCACAAAACTTGTCTCGCTGAAGCATGTCCTTTTTGGTGAATTGCAGGGCGTCGCGTTGAAGAGAATGGAGATGGCCAAGTGACTATCCCATTCGATATTCCGCTACAGTTTCAAGGTGCCCATTTTGCAGGTGATATCATTCGCAGCGGTGCTCTGCTCAGAGATTCGTCAACCGGCCGGATAGTTGCTCACCTTCAAGAAACGGGCGCATTGCGAAAAGTTCTTCAAACCGGGCTTTCGTTCGATCCGACAGGTGCGACGGGTTTGATCGGCATAGCACAAAATGCGGCGATTTCCCACAAGCTAAACGCGATGCAGGCAATGATGGGGACGATGCAGACACTGCAAATCGCGGCTTTGGCATCATCCGTTATTGGCATCGGCGTCACAGCGGCAAGCACCGCGATGATCTTAAGACGCCTCGACCAAGTTGATAAGTCGCTTGGTGGCATCGAGGCCTCCGTCGCCGGGTTGCCATCGAAATGGCGCGAAATGAACCTACGATCCAAGGTTGTTGCGGTGCGGACGGCACTAGAACGTCTACAAGAAGCCGAGGTGAGGCCTGACGCAAAAGACGTCATCACAGCAGTCGAAGAGCGGATGAGTTTCGTCTTTGACGAGTTGCACAGCGGTCTGGCAGAGGTCGTAATTGAAGCGCGCGTGGATGCTGGGCTGGTGCGCGCCCTCTTGGCGAGTTTGGCCCTATGTGGGGGTGCGCAGATAAAATCGCTGCTTTGGCTGGACATGAAAGAGGCGGCCGAATTGAGAGCACACCACCAATGCGTCAAACTGCAGAACCTAGCTTTTTTGATGCCGCGCGACCTGATGGTCGGCCGATTCGAGGGCGATCAGAAAACGGCGCTGGGAATATCGAAGGACTTTTCAGAAGTTCGGTTACGCATCGCGTCTCAACCAAGTCTCGCTCGGACATTGATTGCGCGCGGAATCAACGGCCGAGAATACATTGAGCGCGTTGAGCAAGAAGAGTCGGAACCGTATCTGCTCCTCGCGCCCACTTGAGATGTTATAGGATAGGCATCGAAATCACCAACCTGCTTTGAGGTGCGTGACTAAGCCAAACGCTGCGGCTGCATGAAGCGTTGCAGCACTTTGAGCTTCGACAGCTGCAACAGATCCATGCTATCTGAAGCATATGAGGGGGAGAGTGCGTCGGAAGACGTTTCTCCCCGTTTCCATTCGCTCGGTCCCGCGACGCACGGCCACAGCGAGGCGCATTTCCCTGAAATCGGCGGGTCCTTCCTGGCGTCAAACCTATGCTGGAGGCTGCGCTAGAAAACTTCGGTGTAGGCATGATCTGGTCGATCCGGTGGCCTGCACGTCTGCCTCGGGCTGGGAGAAAGGCTCGGTAGAGAACCAGGTGGGCGTGATGGTGCGGCGGGTCTTCGTGCCGCGTCCGAAGTTCAAGTCAAATGATCGCGTTCGCGTGGCAGCGGGCGATGGCTGCCTCAAACTCAAGGCTCTTATCCGACAGCGACTGCCCGGAGATGCAACGATTTCTGACGCGCCGTCGGGCACGCCCGTGACCTTTTCTCTGACGAGGAATGCTACAGTTTCTTGAAGGCTGCCGGCAATGAAACCTGTCGAACGCAACACTCTCGAAGTCCAGAATCTCCTGGGCACCGCCACTGAAACCGCAGATTGACATCGGGTTGGTGGGCATGCGTTATGACGTTGAAATCCCGAAAAATAGTCTTGGACCGACGCGAATGAAAATCTATACGACTGCCCCTCTGGAAGATCCACGCAAGGCGCGCACTATCTACAAGGAATTGGAGGACATCGGCTACGACGGAGGATTCTCCTTCGAGGCCAAGCACGACCCATTCCTGACACTCGCCGTGGCGGCCGAGCACACGAGCACGCTGCGCCTCGGAACAGCCATTGCCATCGCCTTCGCTCGCAATCCCATGAACCTGGCAAACCTGGGTTACGACATGCAGTCGATCTCCGGCGGCCGCTTCTTTCTTGGCCTGGGTTCCCAGATCAAGCCCCATATCGAGAAGCGATTCAGTTCCACCTGGTCCCATCCGGCTGCCCGGATGCGAGAAATCGTGTTGGCCATCAAGGCCATATGGGACTGCTGGGAGGGCAATTCCCCTCTCAAGTTCGAAGGCGAATTCTACCAGCATACCCTCATGATCCCGGCGTTCAATCCGGGGCCGAACCCCTATGGTCCCCCACCGATACTCACCGGCGGCTTCGGTCCCCTCATGACGGCTATGGCCGGCGAGGCAGCCGACGGCTTCATCGGCCATCCCTTCAACACGCGACGCTCATTGATGGAAAACACTCTCCCGGCTCTGGAAAAGGGTCTGCGGACGTCGGGCCGTCAGCGTAGCGATATCGAGGTGATCTGTGCCACTCTGGTAGTCACTGCCGATACCGAAGAAGCCTTCGACGCCTCCAGACTGGCTGCGCGCAAGCAGCTGGCTTTCTACGGTTCCACCCCTGCCTACCTGCCCACCCTGGCCTGCCATGGCTGGGAGGACATCCATGCCGAACTCAATCAGCTGTCCAAAGCGGGCCGTTGGGACGACATGACCGGGCTGATCAGCGACGAGATTCTCAATGAAATAGCGGTGGTAGGGGAACGTCACGAAATCGCCGGCAAGCTGCGCGATCGACTGGCCGGCATCGCCGACGGCGTCAGCATCACCCACAACCGCTATCCGGACCCCAGCTACTGGGCAGACATCGTCACGGCACTGAAGCGGGACGCTTGAAGACCCGTTGATACCAACCCTGAGCGGTGCCGGCGACGAGCAAGCTCGGCTACCTTAGCCTTTACTCACGGCTCCACCACCTCGAGCGGCGGGCGCGGCTCGGGGCGGTGGCCGAGTGGTGCGGGCGGGACGGCGGTGAAGTATTCGATCCGCCGGCGCGGGGCCAGGGTTCCGGCGCGGCGCAGGGCGTCGTCGACCAGGCTGTAGACCTCGTCGCGGCAATCGACGTCGCGGTCGAAACGGGCCAGCCAGTAGCGCAGGGCATAGGTGATCCCGCCCTCCTCGTAGGCCTGCACGCGCACGTCGGGTGCGGGGTCGTGCAGGATCAGCTTGGCGCTCTTGACGGCCTCGAGCATGACCTCGCGGGCGCGCGCGATCGGCATCGAATGGTCCAGCGTGATCGTCACCTGTGCGCGGTATTGCGGTTTGGGCGCGGAATAGTTGGTCACGCGCTGGCGCGCGATCTGGCTGTTGGGCAGGATCATGTAGGTCGCGTCGCGGGTCAGGATGCGGGTGGTGCGCCAACCGATCTCGATCACCTTGCCGCGCCCGAGACCCTCGATGTCGATCCAGTCGCCGATGCGGAACGGTCCCTCGATCCCCAGCGCGATCCCCGACAGCGTGTCGGCCACGACGTTGCGGATGGCAAAGCCCAGCATGGCCAGCACAAGGCCCGATCCCGCCAGTGCTCCGACGGCGCCCTGTCCCATGAACATCGCCGCCGTCGCGACCAGCGCGATCAGGAACACCACCGCGGCGATCAGGTCCTTGAGCAGCCGCGGGTAGGGCCGCCCGCGTGTCGCGGCCTGATCCAGCGCCATGGCCAGAAGCCGGCTGACAAGCCAGGCCGCAGCGAAATAGACCACCGCGAAGACGCCGGGCGGCAGGGTCGGGTCGAGATCGAAATAGCCGGTGATCTCGGAACGGAAAATCAGCGGAACGAGGCTCAGGAGCATCAACACCGCCGGCCACACAAGACGGCGGGCGTTTTGTCTGATGGTCATTTTGCTGTCCCCCGGCTTACCACCGCGGCCGGTCTGCGGCGAGGCAGCGGCGGCGCGGGCGGCCTTGCGCCGGCTCCGGCGATGGGCTGGTGGCAATGCGGGCATCGGTAGGCGGCGGCGCGGGGCATCGACAGGTTGCATCGGCTGCAATGCTGGCGTGAAGATCGTGAACTCATGGGTTTTCTCCGGAATAGCAGTGGCGGGTATGCGGTGGCCTGGGTCGCCCGGAGAAAGCCTGGAGGTCGGTTCTACCTCAGTTTTTGGCCCTCTCCGGGTTCGCCATGTCGGGTCGGATCGACCGGTATCATGCGTGTCATCATGCCTTCGCCGCCTCGGGATCGGCCTTGGCCTGTTCGACGCGGATCACCGTCAGGGTCCGACGTTGGTTCTCGCGGGTGTCCCAATAGAACGCGGCGCCCTCGGTCAGCCCGAGCAGGGCGACGCCGATCGGGGTCATCACCGAGACCAGCCCGCGCCCGATGTCGGCGTCTTCGGGAAACACCAGCGTGACGGACTTTTCCTGCCCGGTCGTCTCATCGCGATAGGTCACCGTGCTGCCGATCGCGACGACGGTCGCGGGCATCTTGCTTGCCGACACCACCTTGGCGCGGCTGATTTCGTCCAAGAGGCGATCGGCCAGCGCCGGATTGCGCTGCATCGCGCCGTCGGCCAGCGACTCGAAATGCGCGAGGTCCTCTTCGCTGACGATGATTTTCGGGGCCTTGGCGCGGCTCGTCTTGATTACCTGGTTCATGTGGTCACCCTCGGTTGGTTGTTGGCGGGTCTGAAAGGTCGATGTGGGTTAACGGACGGCAGGCGTGCCGCCCTTCTGCGGTGATAAATCGTATAATCGCGGTCAGGTCGTGGTCGTCACGTTCAGAATTTCAAGCGACACGATGGTGCCGTCGTCGCACAGGAGCGGTGCGCGTTGCCCGACGCGCATCCCGATCAGCGTCGCCCCCAGAAGCGAGGCGACCGCGATCACGCCGCTGTTCGCCCCCGCCCTTGCCCGATGCGTCAGAAGCCCGGTGCGCGCCGGCCCGCCATCCACCGACCAGGTGACAAGGCGGCCGCAGCACACGAGGTCGTCCGGGCAGGCCCCATCCACCGAGTGCGTCACCTTGACCTTGTGGTCGAGCACGTGCTGCAACAGGGGCCGTGGCGGCGTACCGTCCGAGACGCAGCGCTTGAGATGGCGCACGAGATGCTGCCGGTCAGAGGCGGGCAGCGGCGTCGCTGCCCTGACCGGAGTGGTCGGGCGGGTGCTGGTGTCGGTCGGGGCCGGGTGCATGTGCAGGATACGGGTCATGGCTTCTCCTCGGGCGTCAATGTCGCCGCTTGGTCGGATCGGAAATGTGAGGAGCCCCGGGGGACGACGGGCGCGAACGCGCCTAGACCGCCCGGGGACGCGGGCGGGTCAGCAAGCGAAATCGGATATGATCGAGTGACACCAACATGCCTCAAGAGGTAGGGATTCGCTGCCCACAAGTCAATCTCTCGTGCCGTTTGGCCGGTGTATGAGCCGATTTCCCCCTGAAAACAGGCCAGATTGCGCCGGAAGGTCGCAGTCCATGGCAGGTGGATTGAAACCCCGACGGCAAAGGCCCATATCAGCACCATGACCATGTTCAGACTTCATATGAGGGTTTCGCGCTTCGCGGAACGTATTCTGAACCGCCGGTAGCCCCGAGCGGGCGGGCCATGATGCCCATGCCACGCCTCGGGGGTTTTCTGAACTCGCACAATCAATCGGATGCGACGGGGTGATCTTGCCGCCCCGGGCCATGGACGCGCGGATCCGCGTTTCCCTTGCCCGGACGAGCGGTGGACCACGTCGCGCTATCGGCAATCGGAAATGGAGGACGACATGTCCGTTTATCTCGACACGAACCCGCTGGGACCCGCCCCTTTCGGAGGCAAGGCACCTCGCGACACCGGATTCATTCGCATGGCGATCGCCGGGGCGGTGCGCCGCTGGCAGAGGAACCGCATGCGGCTGGCGCTCGAGCGGCTGGATGACCGGATTCTCGCCGATATCGGTCTCTACCGTGGCGACATCGCGCGCATCGTCAACGGCTTCGACGACGAAGAGTTGCGGATGGTGCCGGTGATGCTCCACGAGTAGCAGGCCCGCCGCCCCGTCGCGCCCCGCGCAACCCTGACAGCGAAGGAATAAGACCATGATGCTCAGCAAAGCCGACTTCGACGAATTGTTCCCCAAGGTTGCCCCTGACGCGATCGCCGCGCAGGGCGTTGTTCCCGAGCAGCCGGCCGACGTCGTTCCCTTGACGCCGCCCGCCCGGTATGCTCGCTACAAGATGCCCGATCCGACGGCTGCCTTCATGCGCATGGCGATGATGAACACCAACGCCATGCTGGGCACCTACCGGCGGATGACGGGCGGCTGAACCGGGTGGGCGAGCGCTGACGCGGCCGTGACACCTGCCGGACCGAGGGAGCGACGCCATGACGCCCGCGCACATTCTTGCCGCGGTGGACCAGTTCCCGCAGGACGATGACGTCCTGGCCCGCGCGCTGGAAATCGCGGCCTTGCAGGGTGGGCGGCTGGACGTCGTGCATGTCGTCGACCTGCCGGGCTGCGGCACCGATGCGCCGGGCGCCGGCACGCTGGCGGGGCAGGCGGCGGATGCCGCCCGCGCCCGGATCGAGGCGGCGCTGACACGGCTTGGTGCCGCCAGCGCCGACGTCGAGATCCGCATCGAGACCGGTTCGCCCGCGCCGCGGCTGATCGCGATCTGCGACGACGTGCAACCCGACCTCGTGGTGATGCGGGCACATGAGCGTGCCCGGATCACCGAGCGTCTCCTCGGTTCGACCACCGAAAGGCTGGTCGCGGCCGGGCAGGTGCCGGTTCTGGTGGTCAAGCGCCCGGTCGACCGGCCTTATGCCCGCGTCCTGATCGCGACCGACGGCAAGGACGATGCCGCCGGTGCCATCGCGCAGGTCGCGACCCTGCTGCCGGGGGTGGCGCTTCGGCTGGTTCAGGCGGTGCACATCCCGCCGCAACTGAAAGAGGCGATGCTGCGGGTCGGGACCGATCAGGCGGCGCTGACGGCGCATCGCGACGCGCTGGCCGCCAGCGCAAGCACCGATCTGCGCGCATTGGCGGGCAGGGTCACGCCGCGCCCGACAACGCAGGTCCTGCGCGGCGATCCGGCGACGGCGCTGATCCGCGCGACGCGCAACCCCAAGGTCGACCTCATCGTGCTCGGCCCCGGCCCCACCAGCCTGATCCGCCGCGCCTTCATCGGCAGCGTCACCCGGCGCGTGCTGCGCGAGGGTGCCTGCGACGTGCTGATCTGCCGCCCGCAGCAGCCCGGCGACTGACCCCGCTCACAGCGTCAGGACCAGCGTTGCGATACTGAAATAGACCAGCACGCCCACCGCGTCCGAGATCGTCGTGACCAGCGGCCCGCTGGCCGTGGCCGGATCGAGGCGAAGCCGGCTCAGCAGGAACGGCAGCGACATGCCGACCAGCGAGCCGACGATCACCACCAGGAACATCGTCGAGCCGACCACCAGCGCCACATCCGCGCCGCCGCGCCATGCCCCCAGCGGCAACACCACCAGCGCCATCGTCGCCCCCAGCGCCGCCGCGACCACCAGTTCGCGCAGTATCAGATCGCGCCAGTCCTTCAGCACAACGTCGCCGGTGGCAAGCGCGCGCACCATCAGCGTCGCTGATTGCGACCCGGCATTGCCGCTGCTGTCGATCAGCAGCGGCAGGAAGAACACCAGCGAGACATAGGCAAGGATCGTCTCCTCGAACATGGCGATCCCGGCGCCGGAAAACAGGTTGCCGAATACCAGCAGCGCCAGCCAGACGATCCGCTTGGAATAGAGCACGCCGATGGTCGCGTCGCGCAGGCTTTCGCTGAACGGCAGCACCGTCGACATCTTGTGAAAGTCCTCGGTCGTCTCGGCCTGCAAGGCGTCGGCGGCGTCGTCATGGGTGACGATGCCCACGAGCCGCCCGTCATCGTCAACCACCGGCAGCGCCAGCAGGTCGTAGCGCCCGATGATCCGGGCGACGTCCTCGCGGTCGGTGTCGACCGTGACCGAGACCGGCGCGCGGTCCATGATCCGGGCGATCGGGGTGTCGTCCTCGGCCAGGATCAGTTCGTGCAGCCGGATCGAGCCGATCAGCCGGCGACCCTCGTCGAGCACATAGGAGCGATAGATCGTCTCGCTCCCCGGCGCCTGCACCCGCAGGGCGGCGATGGCCTCCCTCGCGGTCATGTCGGCGCCGAGCGTGGCGTAATCCGACGTCATGATCGCCCCGGCGCTGCTTTCGTCATGCGCCGAAAGGCGGCGGATGTCGTCACGCTCGCCCTCGGCCAGCCCGCGCATCAGGTGTTGCTGGTCGTCCTCGGGCAGGTGTTTGAAGAGGTCGGCCCGGTCGTCGGAATCCATTTCGGTGACAAGCTCGGCCAGTCCCGGCTGCGCCATCTGCTGGGCCAGCGTGGTCTGAAGACCCATGGGCAGGCAGGCGAACACCTCGGCCCGCCGGGCCAGCGGCATCGCGTCGAGATGCCCGACCATCTCGGCCTCGGGCAGGGTTTCAAGCCATGCCGCCAGATCGACGGGCTTGGCCGACTGGTGCCCGATATCGGCGGTCGTGTCGGAATATGTGTTGGAATTGCCCATCGCCCTGGCTCCTTCGCGCGGTCTGCGTCGGCGCTCTAGCATGCCTTGGGCGCCGCGCCCATCGGTTAACCGAGGCCCGCGCGTCAGCCCCCGGACAAGGTCCGGCGCACCGCATCGGCCCAGCCATCCAGCCTTGCGCGCCGGTCCTCCGGGTCCATCGCGGGGCGAAACTGCGTGTCGGCGGCCCAGTTCGCGGCGAACCCCGCCTGATCCGGGTATAGCCCGACATTCATCCCCGCCAGCCACGCGACGCCAAGCGCGGTGGTCTCGAGCACGGCCGGCCGGTCGACGGCAAGCCCGGTGATGTCGGCGAGGAACTGCATCGTGTAGCCCGACGCCGACATGCCGCCATCGACCCGGAGCGGCGCGTCGGTGTAGTCGGGCCAATCCGCCCGCATCGCCTCGATCAGGTCGTTGGTCTGGAACCCGACCGCCTCAAGCGCGGCGCGGGTGATCTCGTTCGGCCCGGTGCCACGGGTCAACCCATAGATCGCGCCCCGGCAATCGCTGTCCCAATAGGGTGCGCCAAGGCCGGTGAAGGCGGGCACCAGATAGACCTGCTGCGCCGGGTCGGCCTTGCGCGCCATCGCGCCCGCCTCGCGCGCGCTTGGCAGGATGCCCAGCCCGTCGCGCAGCCACTGCACCGCCGCCCCGGCGATGAAGATCGAGCCTTCCAGCGCATAGGTGGTCTTGCCCGCCAGCCGGTAGGCGATGGTGGTCAACAGCCGGTTTTGCGACAGCACCATGTCGCCCCCGGTGTTGAGCAGCGCGAAACATCCGGTGCCGTATGTCGATTTCATCATCCCCGGCTCGAAACAGGCCTGACCGATGCTCGCCGCCTGCTGGTCGCCCGCGACCCCGAGAATGGGAATGGCAGCACCCAGAAGCGCGGGATCGGTGCTGCCGAAATCGGCGTCGCAGTCTCGCACCTCGGGCAACAGCGCCATCGGCACGCCCAGAAGCGCGCAGATCTCCGCGTCCCACTGGCCTTCGCGGATGTCATAGAGCATCGTGCGCGCGGCGTTGGTGGCGTCGGTCGCGTGCACCCTGCCGCCGGTCAGCTTCCAGATCAGAAAGCTGTCAATGGTGCCGAACGCCAACTCGCCCGCCTCGGCCCGCGCGCGCGCACCGTCCACGTTGTCGAGCAACCACTTGACCTTGGTGGCCGAGAAATACGGGTCAAGCAGCAGCCCGGTGCGCGCCGAGATCATCGGCTCATGCCCCGCCGCGCGTAGGTCCTCGCAGATCGGCGCGGTGCGCCGGTCCTGCCAGACCAGCGCGTTATGGATCGGCGCGCCCGTGTTGCGGTCCCAGATCAGCGTGGTTTCGCGCTGGTTGGTGATGCCGATGGCCGCGACATTAGCGGCCCCGACGCGGCCCACCACCTCGCGGGCGGTGGTCAGGACGCTGTCCCAGATATCCGCCGGGTCATGCTCGACATGGCCAGAGCCGGGGAAATGCTGGGTGAACTCCTGCTGCGCCGAGGCAACCGGCGCCATCGCCGCGTCAAACGCGATCGCCCGCGACGAGGTCGTGCCCTGATCTATCGCCAGAATATGTGTCATGCCCTGTCCCCTCCGCGGGCCTCCATCCATGCCGCCACCGCCCGCGCCTCGGCCTCGCTCAGCCGCAGGCCCAGCTTGGTGCGCCGCCACAACACGTCCTCGGCGGTACGCGCGAACTCGTGGCGGTGCAGCCAGTCCAGTTCGGCCTCGGTCAGCGTCGCGCCGAAATCGCGGCCAAGATCAGCCGCCGCCTGCGCCGCACCCAGAAGCAGGCGCGCATCGGTGCCGTAGGCATGCACCAGCCGTTCTGCCCAGTCATGGCCGAGAAACGGATAATCCGCGCAAAGCCCGGCCACCAGATCCGGCGCGCCGTTCCACGGAAAATCGCCGCCCGGCAGCGCCACACCCGCTGTCCACGCCCCGGAATGGCCAAGCTTGGCCAACACGCCTTCGGCCAGCCGCCGATAGGTGGTGATCTTGCCGCCGAACACGCTCACCAGCGGCGCGCCGCTCTCGTCGAGCGACAGGACATAATCGCGCGTCGCCTCGGTTGCCGAGCTTGCCCCGTCGTCATAGAGCGGCCGCACCCCGGAAAACCGCCAGACGATATCGGCCTCGGTGACCGGGCGCTTGAAATACTCCGAGACGAAGGCGCAGAGATAGGCGGCCTCGTCGTCGCTGCATGTCGCATCGCCGGGCGTGGCCTGATGGTCGACCTCGGTGGTGCCGATCAGGGTGAAATCATGCTCGAACGGCAGCGCAAAGACGATGCGCCCGTCGCCGCCCTGCAGGATATAGGGCTGATCGTGGTCGAACAGCCGCCGCGTGACGATGTGGCTGCCGCGCACCAGGCGCACCTTTTCGCGGCTGTCGATGCCGAGCGTGTCGCGCAGCACCTCGGCCACCCAGGGGCCGGCGGCATTGACCAGCGCGCGGGCGCGATGCGTGGTCTCATTGCCGGTGATCACGTCTTCGGTGGTGATGTCCCAGTGATCCTTGTGCCGTTTCGCGCCCGTCACGCGGGTGCGCGTCAGGATCGTCGCGCCGCGCTGGCCTGCGTCGCGGGCGTTCAGCGCGACAAGGCGCGAATCCTGCACCCAGCAGTCGGAATACTCGAACCCCTTGCGGTAGATATCCTTCAGCGGCGCGCCGAGCGGCGAGGTCGACAGATCGAGGCTGCGTGCCGGCGGCAGGATCTTTCGCCCGCCAAGGTGGTCGTAGAGGAACAGCCCGAGCCGGAGCAGCCAGCGCGGCCGCAGGCCCCGGTGATGCGGCAGCACGAAGCGCATCGGCCAGGCGATATGCGGCATGGCGCGCAACAGCACCTCGCGTTCGGCCAGCGACTCGCGCACCAGCCGGAACTCGTAATACTCCAGATAGCGAAGCCCGCCGTGAAACAGCTTGGACGACGCCGACGAGGTCGCCCCGGCCAGATCGCCCTGTTCGGCCAGCGTCACCGAAAGGCCCCGCCCGGCGGCGTCACGCGCGATGCCGCAGCCGTTCACGCCGCCGCCGATGACGAACAGGTCAAGTCGGGTGTCGGGCATCCAGCGCCTCCGTTTGCCTCACCCCGGCAGGCTGCACGTCATTGCTCCGGCGTTCAACCGCGATGGGGCGGATCACGCCGCGTTTGCCTCGGCTTCTGCCGCTGCCGCGTCCTTTTTGTCGCGGGCAAGCGTCGTCAGCCCGAAATCGTCGAGGATGACATAGACCGGCGGAAGCACCAGGATCACCACGATCATCGCCGCGACCAGTCCGAACACCAGGCTCGCGACCAGCGGCACGAGGATCTGCGCCTGGATGCTGGTCTCGGTCAGGATCGGGATCAGCCCGGCGACGGTGGTTCCGGTGGTCAGGAACATCGCCCGGAACCGCGCCCTGACGGCGGCCGAAACCGCCTCGGTCACACTGGCATTACCCTCGCCGTGTTCGTGTTTGACGAATTCGACCAGCAGGATCGAGTTGTTCACAACCACCCCCGCCAGCGCGACATAGCCAAGCAGGCTGGGCATCGAGAAATCCAGCCCCATCGCCATATGCCCGAAGATCGACCCGGCCAGCGACAGCGGGATCACCAGCATCACCACGATCGGCTCAAGATAGGAGCGGAACTGGAAGCTGAGCAGCGCGAAGACACCGAGCAGCCCGATCACGAAGCCCGACATCATCGACATCTGCGTCTTGGTCGCCTCGGCGCGCTGGCCCTCGACGTCAAGCTCGACGCCCGGATAGCGTTCGAGCAGCCCCGGCAGGAACCGCGCCAGCGTGTCGGACACGATGGCGTTGGCATTGGCGACGCCGGTGTCGATCGTGCCCTGAACGGTGACGGCGCGCACCCCGTCCTCGTGGTTGATCCGGGCATAGCCGCGCGCGGTCTCGATCTCGGCGACCACCGACAGCGGCACGGCGGTGCCATCGGGCCGGAACAGGACGAAATCGTCGAACACCCGCGAACTGCTTGAGGCCGCCTCGGCCAGTTGCGCCGTCACCTCGAAGGTGCGGCCGTCGACCATCACCTCGTTGATCGTGGTGCCGAAATAGGCGGCGCGCAACTGGTCCGCGACCATCGCCGCGGTGATGCCCATCGGCCCCGCCGCCTCGTTCAGCCGGATCTGCATCTCGCGCTTGCCGGGCCGCAGATCGTCCATCACCGAGGTCACGCCCTCATAGCTCAGGAACCAGTCGGTCAGCTCGACCGCCGCTGCCTTGAGCGCGTCGAGGTCGTCGCCCTTCAGCCGCATGTCAAGCGCGATGCCCGCCGGGCCGATGGTGCTCTCGTCGTATTTCAAGGCGACGATATCGGGCAGTTCGCCCACTTCGGCACGCCATGCCGCCATGATCGGGTCGGGGCGCAGGGTGCGCTGGACCGAGGGCAACAGGTCGACCGAGACGGTGGCGACATGCGCCCCCGCCTCGAAGGCGTCGCGGTTTACGCCGCGCAGCACCGTCACATGGCGCACCAGATCGGCGCCGCCGGGCTGTTCGGGCGCATAGCGCGCGTTCACCGCCTCGATGCCGTCGACCAGGGCTGCAATCACCGCATCGGTGCGCGCCTGCGGCGTGCCCTGCGGCAAGAGAACCCGCGCCTCGATCACGTCGCCGTCAAGCTCGGGGAAGGCGGTGAACTTGAGATTGCCGCCGGCGATCTGGGCGACAGAGATGAACAGCACCGTCACCGACAGCCCGACCACGATGTAGCGCGTCCGTATCATCACGTCGGAAATCCGCCCGGTGCCCTCGCGCATCCAGTCCATCGCGGCCTCGGTCGCGCGGGCCACGCGCCCGCGTCTTGGCTCAAGGCTGTTGAGCAGGTGGTGCGGCAGGATCAGGAACGCCTCGATCAGCGAGACCGTCAGCACGAACAGCATCACCGCCGGCACAACCCGAAGCACCGCGCCGAGGTCGCCCTTGAGAAACGCGAGCGAGCCGAACACCATCGCCGTGGTCGCGAACGAGGCCAGCACGTTCACGAAGACCTGGCTCGTCCCCTTGACGGCAGCCTCGAGCGGCGCAAGGCCGAGTTGTCGGTGGCGGGCGATGTTTTCCGCGACGACGATCGCACTGTCCATCAACAGCCCGATCACGATCAGCAGCCCGATGGTCGTCATCAGGTTCAGCGAATAGCCCGTCACCGCCATGATCGCGACCCCGCCCATGAACGAGGCCGGCAGCGCAAGCGACACCCAGAAGGCAAATCTCAGGCCGAAAAATACCCACAGCAGCGCGAAGACCAGCGCAAAGCCCTGGATGCCGTTGACCACGACCAGCAACAGACGTTCGCGCACCAGAGATGCGGTGTCGGAGGCAACCTCGAGCGTGACACCCGGCGGCGCCGCGGCGCGCTCGGACGCAAGGAACGCCTCCAGCGCGTCCATCGTGCGCAGCGAATCGTCGGTCGCCGTCTTGGTGATGTCGAGCAGGGCCGCGGGGCGGCCGTTGAAGGTGATGGTGCCGCTGTCGGTGGCATAGCCTTCGCGGACGGTCGCGATCTCGCCCAGCCGCACCTGTCCGCCGCCGGCGGAGGAACGCACCACGATGTCGGCCAGCGCTTCGGGGTCCTGACGTTCCTCGACCACCCGGATCAGCAGGCTTTCATCCATCCCGTCGAGGTTGCCCGCCGGCATGTCGAGGCTTTCAGAACCGACCGCGCGGGCGATGTCGGAGACGGACACACCGAACCGGCGCATCGCGACGGGGTCGACCTCGATGCGCAATTCAAGCGTGGGAAAGCCGCGGATATCGACCTTGGGAATCCCACCCCAGCGCAACATGCGCGAGCGCAGGGCTTCGGCATAGGCTTCAAGATCGGGCCGCGTCGCAGCGCCGGTGACGGCCACCGAGGCGACGAAATCGGTCAGCCCCAGGGGGCGCACCTCGATCCGCTCGGCGCGTTCGGGGAAATCGGTGATCGCCTCGACCTCGCCGGTCACTTCGGCCACGAAGGCCTGGAAATTGCCGCCCTCGCGCATCACCGCCACAGCGCGGCCCAGCCCCTCGCGCGACTCGCAGGAGCCGCTGTCAAGACCGGTGACCGAATCGAGCGCGGCCTCGATCCGCTCGCAGATGCCGGTCTCGACATCCTCGGCCCGCGCGCCCGGATAGGGCACGCTGATCTCGACCATGCTGGGCGACTTGCGCGGGAAGGTTTCGCGCAGGAGCGTCGGTGCGGCGATCAGGCCGGAGGCGAGAAACACCAGCATCAGGATATTGGCAACCGTCGGGTGGCCGGCGAAGAAACGGATCATCGCGTGGCCTCCAGCCGCGCCGCCAGGTCTTCGTCCTCGACCGGGGCGAGCAGCATGCCGCCGACCGCGACCGGCGTGTCGCTGACCACCACGCGCTCGCCCGCGGCGAGGCCCTCGGCGATCACCGCAACCTCGCCCTCGACCAGCAGCGGCGTCACCTTGCGCACCTCGAGCCGGTCCTCGCCGTCAACCACGCGAAGCGCTTCGCCAGCAAGGGCCGCGCGCGGCACCACGCGCCCGGCAATCTCGGGCCCCGAGATCGCGACCTCGACGAACATGCCCTTGGTCAGCGGCGGATGATCGCCCGGCGTCGCGCCGGAATAAGCGCCCTCGATCGTCACGATCACGCCCAGCGTGGCGGTCTTGGCGTCGATCTTGTCGCTCACCCGGTCGACCTTGGCCGGCCAGACCAGAACCTCGCCGCCCAGATCGAGCCGCACCTCGGCCGACAGCCCCAGCCCGCGCAGCACCTGGGTGATCGCGGTGGGATCGGCAGCATAGGCCTCGGCGTCGGGTGCCGCAAAACGCAACAGCCGGCGCAGGTCCGTCACCGGCACCTGGGCCACGACCTCGGCGGTCTCGACACCGTCGAAAGTGGCCGCAACCTCGCCCACGCGCAAGAAACGCCCGGTCTCGATCATCACATCGGACACCCGCGCCGCGAAGGGCAGGCGCAACTCGGTGCGGCCAAGGTTCAGCCGGGCGGTTTCCAGTGCCGCGCGTGACACGGCGATCTGTTCCTGCTGCACCGCGCGCTGCGTCGGGATCAGCGCCAGCGTGCTGTTGATCGACTGCACCTTCTGGCGTTGCGCCAGATGCCCGGCGCGCGCCGCGTCAAGTGCGGTGCGGGGAATGTTGCCGCCCGCCTGCAAGGTCGTCGCGCGCTCAAGGTCGGCGGCTTTCAGCGCCAGCACCTCGGTTTCGATTTCCAGCGCGAGGCGCTGGTTTTCCTCGGACACCGCCAGTTCGGCCAGCTTGGCCTCGGCAGCGCGGATGTTGGCCTCGGCCTGCGCCACGGCAAGCGCGTAGTCCGCGTCGGCGATCCGCAGCAGCATCGAGCCGGCCGGCAGCACCGTGCCGCGCGTCAGCTTCGGGTTGACCTCGGCCACCGTGCCGCCGACCTGGGCGATCGCCTCGAAGGTGCGCGCGGGCGTCACCAGACCATGGCCGGTGACGACCGGGGTCACCGCGCCGTCGCGGGCGGTGATCACCCGCACCGGCGTGGTGCGTTCGGCCTGTTCGATCTGCACCGGCGGCGCCTTGGTCCTGAGGGTATAGACCAGAAAACCGGCCCCGAGGGCTACGAGTGGAACGGTCAGCAGGATCAGTTTGAAACCGCTACGCATCATGCCTCGCTTTGCCGCGCGAAGGCGGCCAGTTGCAGGTTCAGAAGTCGGGTGCCATCATCGAGCAGCACCGCCGGATTGCGGCCGAGCATCAGGCGCAGGACAAGGCTTTGCAAGACGCCCGCGATCAGCGCGGCCATGTCGCGCGGGTCTATGTCGGCGCGCAGGTCGCCCTCGGCCTGCGCCTGGGTGCAGAAGGTCAGAAGCGCCTTCTGAAACGTGGCCATGCGCGTCTGCATGGTCAGGCGCACCACCGCATCGGCGCTGTTCGGGTCGCGCACGAGCATGATTTCAGGCAGCGCCGGGGTGCGGCGGATAAGCTCGAGATGGCCCAGCATCAGCCGCCGAAGTCGCGCCAGCGCCGGGCCGGGTTCAGCCTCGGCCTCGCTGATATTGGCGGCCACCTCGGCGCCGAGCCGGTCGGTGATCGCCGCCCAGATATCGGCCTTGCTGCGGAAATGCCGGTAGATCGCCGGCTGGGTCAGGCCAAGACGCTCGGCGATGGCCACCGTGGTCACGCGCGCGGGCCCGCCCTCGAAGGCGAGCGCCAGGGCGGCGTCGAGGATCTCGCCCTGACGGATGCTCGTTTCAGCCACCGTCATGCACGGCCCTTCCGCAGCACGATTGCCGCGATGATGGTCCAGAGCGCGACGCGAAGCGCAAGGGCGCCGACGGTGCGCATCTCGAACGCGGCACCCTGCAACGTGACCCAGGCAAAGCCGATCGCGACGATGGCGGTTGCCGCCGCGATCCCCGCCGCGAGCCATCCGGCCCAGGGCCTGCCCTGCCAGATGCCGAGTGCCGCGGTGACATAGGCAAAGCCCGCGACGAGGTTGAACCAGACGACGAAGGGCACGATATCGCCCGCCGCCGCGCGCGCCGCCTCGGGGCCGAACAGGACCGATCCGGCGCTGAACAGGGTGGCGATCCCGAACAGGCCGCCGATGATTGCGGCGATGCGGGCGGGCCATGGGTTGGGTGTCGAACGGTTGGGCATGTGTCGGGCCTCCGGGTTGTTTCGAGGGCAGTGTTATATCAATATAACGCAGCCGTCGAGAGGCGACTTCGGCGAATTTCTGCGCGGCGATGTCGCAGTCTGGAGGTGTCGGGCGCCAAGGCGGTATCGGGGCGCGGCTACGGCCCGGCGGCGAGGCTCAGCCGGTTCAGGGCGTTGGCAAGCGACGACACCGCCTTGGGCGACCATAATCCGTCCGGCGCGGCGCGCCTCGGACGTGGCAGGTCGATGCCCCATTCCTGTTTCAGCCACGCCAGATCGGCGCGGCCAAGCGCCTCGATCCGGTCTTCCCACGCCGCCTCGAGCGTGACCGGCGCACCGTCGATGTCATGCAGCCAGTCGCGCGACCCGCGTCCGGGGTTGCGCCCGGTGCCGCAGAACGCCGGTTCGCTCGCTGCCAGCGCGTCGGCGAGCGCCAGCGCCTCCATCGACAGCGAGCGGTTGGCCACAAGGTCGCGAATCGCATCGTCAGGCACCCGCCCCGGCGCGGCGATGGTCAGGAAATCGCGGGTGATCTGCCCGCCGGCGAGCTTGGCGCGCTCCAACGGCCGCACGCTGACGCCGTCGCGCCCGAACACCGCGACCAGCTTTTCGATCTCCTGTCGCAGCGGATAGGCGCGGGGCGTTTTCCGTTCCTCGGCCACCGTCGTCACGCCCTGTTTCACCCGCTCCTGCACCGCGCTGCGGGCATGGGCGACGGGGTGGCGGACATAGACCACCGCGCGCAGCCTGTCGGTCCGCGCGCAGAGATGGTCACGCAGCCGCGCAAGGTCAGGCTCGGGCATCGCGATGAAATGCTCGGACGACATGAGCAGCGTCTTGCCGCGCGCGAGGTGCATGTGGCGGTTGAGGAAGGTCAGCCCGGCGGCGCGGTTCTGCTCCAGCACCGCCGGGTCCGTGATGCCGTTGTTGCGGTTCCAGAACAGGCTGGCCGGATCAGAGTGAAACGCGTCGATCACCCGGCGCTGGCGCAGCACCGGAGCCTCGGGGTAGATCAACCCGTAGCGGGCGAGGTCAGCCGAAGACGCGCGCAGGCTTTCCTGCAGCGTCGTCGAGCCGCATTTCCAGAACCCGACATGCAGGACGACCTGCCTGATATGCCTTGTGCCACGCATGACACAAGCAAACCCGAGAAAGATTAATACCGCGTTTCCACGGCGCAGGTTTTCATGTCACCCGTGACCGTGCGCGCGAACAGAAGCACCGGCGCGTCATCTGCCGGTCGCAGTTCCATCTGTTCGGCGACCGGATCATAGGCAACCGCGACGGTGCCGCGAAGCGCCGCGAGAACCGCGTTTTCCTGCTCGCCCAACGGGCCGGGGCAGGCCATGCGGGTCACGGCCATCGCCTCGGAAAAGGTCAAGGCGCCGGGCACCGCTTCGACGCCGCCGGAAAAGCGGTTGCAGCCGGTCGAGCCGAAGGCGCCGTCAGCGCCGAACCCGATGAAGGCGTCGCCCACGGCCTCAACCCCGCCGACCGACAGCAGGCGCCATGTCGGCGCATTCTCCGTGTCGGCAAAGGCCGCTGAAACACTCGTCACCGCCGCAAGGGCCGCCGAAATGAACCACCGCATCGTGTTCTCCTTTTGCAAAAGATCTATGAAGGCCACCCGGATTTTGCAACGGCCCGCGCTGGCGCTCGGCGGTGCGCCGCGCTAGGACAGGCAGCAATTCGCCCCAAGGTTTCACATGCCCCTGACGCTGCGTGCCCTGACCGACCTTCTGGCCTTGCCGTTCGACGAGGTGATCGACGTGCGCTCGCCCTCGGAATTTGCCGAGGACCACATTCCCGGCGCGATCAACCTGCCGGTACTCTCGGATGCCGAGCGCGCCCGCGTCGGAACGATCTATGTGCAACAGGACCGCTTCCTCGCCCGCAAGATCGGCGCGGCGCTGATCGCCAGGAACGCCGCCCAGCATCTCGAAGGCCCGCTGGCGGATCGCGATGGCGGCTGGAAGCCCCTGGTCTATTGCTGGCGCGGCGGGCAGCGCTCGGGGTCGCTGGCGGCGATCTTTCGCGAGATCGGCTGGCGCGTCGATATCGTCGCGGGTGGCTATCAAACCTATCGGCGGCTGGTGGTCGCGGCGCTCTATGACGCGCCGATCGCCCCGCCGCTGGTTCTGATCGACGGCGGCACCGGCCCCGCCAAGACCCGGCTGCTCGGCCACCTCAAGGCGGCGGGCGCGCAGGTGCTCGACCTCGAGGCGATGGCCGAACACCGCGGCTCGGTCTTCGGGCCGACCGGTGCGGCGCAGCCGTCGCAGAAAGCATTTGAATCGCGCCTGTCGATGGCGCTGGTCCGGCTCGACCCGTCCCGGCCGGTCTATCTCGAGGCCGAAAGCTCCAAGATCGGGCAGCGCATCCTGCCGCCATCGCTGTGGCAGGCGATGATCGCCGCGCCGAGGGTGATGCTGTCGGCACCGCTCGCCGCCCGCGCCGCGCATCTGACGGATGAATATGCCGACCTGATCGCCGACCCGGTCAAGCTGGACGCGGTGCTGGGCAAGCTGATCCGCTACCACGGCCATGCCCGCGTCGATGCCTGGAAGGCGCTGGCCACCGAGGGGCGGCACCGCGATCTGGCCGAAGACCTGATCCGCGCGCATTACGACCCGCGCTATACCCGCCTGACGCGCGACAAGGCCCGGCGTCTGGCGACGCTCGACCTGCCGGACCTTTCGGACGAAACGCTGGCCGCCACCGCGCGCGACATCCTCGCGATGGGGCTGAGAGGGCAGGGATAGCCCAACCGTCTTGCAACCCCTGTCTTCATCTTGGTCCAAGGGTCTATTCCAGCTGAGTGTTTCTGAGAGCATGTTAAGGTGCTCTTATGGCTCAGAAAAACCGCTATCTGTTTC
>JBLWUQ010000028.1:0-20020 GCA_048268845.1 Maritimibacter sp.
GAGGCCGAACTGATCGCCCCGATCGCGATGGAAGAAGGCCTGCGCTTCGCCATCCGCGAAGGCGGCCGCACCGTCGGCTCGGGCGTCGTGTCCAAGGTCATCGCGTAAGAATACGCGTCGTATTCCTGAAAGGGCCGTCCTGCGGGGCGGCCCTTTTTCGTTCCTTGGCGATGTGCTAAAAACGGCTCATCACCAATGGAGGGATTGATGGACAAAGCGCTGAACTGACCTGATCCGAACGCAACCCGTTTCACAGGAGTTCAGCCATGCCTGTCCCCTTTCTCGACGCCCATGCGCGTCATCCCCTGACCCGTCTCGACGGCGAGCCGCATGTCCAGACCGTCCAGCTTGCCCGCGTCATCGACCACCCAAATATCGAGGTCGGCGATTACACCTATTACAACGATTTCGACCCGGTCGAGGACTATGCCGCGCGGATTGCGCCCTATCTCTATGCCGGTGCGCCCGAGCGGTTGGTGATCGGGCGGTTCTGTCAGTTCGCCCATGGCACAAGGTTCATCACCTCGTCGGCGGATCACCCGAAACGCTGGTTCTCGACCTATCCGTTTGCGATGTTCAACCACGAGGTGCTCGATCTTTATCGGGCCGAGTTCGCGAAAGGCCGCGATACCGTGGTCGGCCATGATGTCTGGATCGGGCATGGCGCGCTGATCCTTCCGGGGGTGCGCATCGGCAACGGCGCGATCATCGGCGCGGGGGCGGTGGTGGCGCGCGACGTGCCGGGCTGGAGCGTGGTTGCCGGCAACCCGCCCCCCGAGGTCCACCGCCGGTTCGCGCCGGAGGTGACGGCGCTGCTCGACCGGCTGGCGTGGTGGCATTTGCCGCTGGAGGAAATCCGCGCGCTCTTGCCGGTTCTGGCCTCGGCGGATGCCGAAGCGCTGGCGGGTGCGGTGGCGCGGTTGCGGCCATAGGCGGACGGAGGCGCGCGCAATTGCGCTGGTCCAGCCCGATCCGCCCTGCCAAGATGCGCGCATGGCCAGTCTCATTCGCCACGCCTATGCCCTTGACGGCGCCCGCGCCGGCCAGCCGCTTTCCGAGCCCGACGCCATCGCGGCGCTGCGTGCCGACGATCTGGCATGGGTGCATCTGCCCGCCACCGACCCGGCCACGCGCGGCTGGATCGAAGCCAATCTTGGCTATCTCGACGAACACGCGACCGAGGCGCTGCTGGCCGAGGAAACCCGTCCGCGCGCGACCTTCATCGGGGACGGCGTCCTGCTGGTGCTGCGCGGCATCAACCGTCGCGAAGATGCCGACCCGGAGGACATGGTGTCGATCCGGATCTGGGCCGATCCGCACCGCATCGTCACCCTGTCGCGCCAGCCCTTGCCGGTGCTGGACGATCTGGCCGCGAGCATCGGTGGCCCGGACCATCCCGGCACCGCCGGGGCCTTTCTGGCGGCGCTGGCCGAATACCTGAACGTCGAGATCGAGGCCTTCGCGTCCGACCTTGGCGAGGCCACCGCCGAAATCGAGGAGCAGGTGATCGACTCACCCGATCCGGGTCACAGGCTGACGGTGATCAGGACCCGGCTGGCCGCGATCACCTTTCGCCGCCACATCTCGCCGCAACGTGACGCGCTCGAGGCGCTGATGCGCTCGACCGGGCCGCTGCTGTCGGGCGACGACCGGCGGCATGTGCAGGAGGTGCATGACCGGATCACCCGGCTGACTGAGAACCTCGACGCGATGCGCGAGCAACTGGCGGTTCTGCGCGAGGAACTGGCGGGGCAGCTTTCGGACCGGATCAACCGCAACATGTATATGCTGTCGATCCTGTCGGCGGTGTTCCTGCCGCTGGGCTTTTTCACCGGGCTGTTCGGCATCAACATCGCCGGAATGCCCGGCACCGACGACCCGCGCGCCTTTGCGGTTTTCAGCGCGTCGATGATAGCGATCACGCTTGGCGTGCTGGGGTTTCTGCGCTGGAAACGGTGGTTCTAGTTGCGCATTACCCCTTGCAAATGCAGGACCGCTTTCGTATGTCACATCCCGGCCACAGGGGTATAGCTCAGTTGGTAGAGCGACGGTCTCCAAAACCGTAGGTCGCGGGTTCAAGCCCTGCTGCCCCTGCCATTCCCGCCGACATTCCAGATGTTTCCGCGTTCTTGCCAAATCCGCGCCGGATTTCGCGGCGATTCTGCATCCATCGTTGCCGGATCGTCTGGAGGCATGGGGTGCTGCGACTTTTGCTGTTCTTGTTCCTGTTGCCGTGGTGGACCTATCTGCCGCTGGCGGGGGGCGTCGCCTATCTGACCGAGCAGACCTACCGCACTACACTGGTCGATGAGGCGGCGACGCCGAATGCGTCGGCGCCGGCCGAGGGCCGCGCCGTCGCGTCCGTGGAGCAGGGCGCGGCGATGAAGGCGATGAAGATTCGCGGGATCGGCTGGCTGGTCGCGTTCGGCGTGGTGCTGTTCGGGCTGGTCACGCGGCTCGTGAAACGCGCCGAGGCGGCGAGGCGCAGCCCGGTAGATGCGCTTGCGGAGGGGTCGGTTTCGGGCGGCTCGGGGCCGGCAATGCCGCTGGCCGGGTCGATCGCGCCCAACACTCCCTTGGGCCGGATCGCCGCGCGTGGCGCGCCGCAGCGGGCCGCACCAGCACCCGCCCGTGCCCGTGACGCGGTGGCCACACGCGAGATGGCACACGAGAAAGCCGTCACGGCGGAGATCTCGACCCCCGCGCCGACCGGCGAAGCGCCCGAACCGGCCACGAAGGCATCGGGCTTTGACGCGCCGTTCCTTGCCAGGCTCGCGCTGGGCATGGCGGCGGTGGGGATGCTCAGCTACGCGCCGATGGACGGCAAATGGCTGATGCTGACCGTGGTGGCGGCCGTGATCCTCGCGGGCTTGTGGGTCGCCCTCGCGCGTGCGGGCCGGATCGGGAAGGCGCGTGCCGGACGCGGCGCGGGCAAACGGGCCGGGCGCGGACAGCGGGCTTGAAAACCCCCGGCGCTTGCCGTATGTGCGCCATGTTCCGCGAAAGGCAGAATTCATGGCAAGAACCAACCCGTTCCAGTTTATCCAGCAGGTGCGTTCCGAAGTCTCCAAGGTGGTCTGGCCGACCCGCCGCGAGGTGTTGATGACCACCGGAATGGTTTTCGCCCTTGCGACGCTGACGGCGATCTTCTTTTCGCTGGTCGATCTCCTGATCCGTGCGGGCCTGTCCGGGGTTCTCAACCAGTTCGGATGACCCGCCGCGCGCTGCGCCGGGACGGGTCATGGCATGCGCCGGACCTGTGGCAAAGGGCTTGAATCCACGGTGTTTCGCGGGTAGAGCGGGCCTCAATTCCAGAACAGGCGTGCAATGATTCGAGTTGCACGCCGCTTTTTGTTTCGGGTGGCTGCAGTGTAACCGCTTGGAATTCAATGACGAGCGGCGGTGATCCGCCCGAATGCGATGTGAGGCTGACACAGATGGCGAAACGGTGGTATTCGGTGAGCGTTCTCTCGAACTACGAGAAGAAAATCGCTGAGCAGATCAGGACTGCCGTTGCCGATGCCGGGCTCGAGGACGAGATCGACGAGGTTCTAGTCCCGACCGAAGAGGTCATCGAGATCCGTCGCGGCAAGAAGGTCTCGACCGAACGCCGGTTCATGCCGGGCTATGTTCTGGTGCATATGGAAATGTCCGATCAGGGCTATCACCTGATCAACTCGATCAACCGCGTCACCGGGTTTCTCGGCCCGCAGGGCCGGCCGATGCCGATGCGCGATGCCGAGGTCGAGGCAATCCTCGGCCGGGTCGAGGAAGGCGAGGCGGCACCGCGCACGCTGATCTCGTTCGACATCGGCGAAAAGGTGGCCGTGACCGACGGCCCGTTCGAGGGCTTCGACGGCATGGTCGAGGGTGTCGACGAAGGCAACCAGCGCCTCAAGGTGTCGGTGTCGATCTTCGGCCGGGCAACCCCGGTCGAACTGGAATTCACCCAGGTCACGAAACAGGGCTAGGGTGCATATGCCGCGGCTTCCAGGTGGAGCCGTGGTCATCGTGGGAGGCGAGGCAGACGCGTTTGCCGGACCAGACCACATCAACCGAAACCGGCGGAACGCGTTTCACCGGTGTTGAGAAAGGAGCGGCCAAATGGCCAAGAAGATTATCGGCAAGATGAAACTGCAGGTTCCTGCAGGTCAAGCCAACCCCTCGCCGCCCGTGGGCCCCGCCCTCGGTCAGCGCGGTATCAACATCATGGAATTCTGCAAGGCGTTCAACGCCAAGACGCAGGACATGGAGCAGGGTCAGCCTTGCCCGACCGAGATCACCTATTACGCCGACAAGTCGTTCACCATGGTGATCAAGACGCCGCCGGCGGCCTACTTCCTCAAGAGGGCAGCCGGGCTCAAGCCGGTCGGCAAGCGCAACCGCCCGCGCGGCTCCGAAGCGCCGGGCCGCAACGTGGTCGGAACCGTGACCGTCGCGCAGGTGCGCGAGATCGCGGAAGCGAAGATGAAAGACCTGAACGCCGTCGACATCGAAGGCGCGATGCAGACCATCCTTGGCTCGGCCAAGTCGATGGGTATCGAGGTGAAAGGGTAAGTCATGGCCAAATTTGGAAAACGCACCCGCGCCGCCCGCGAAGCCTTTGTCGGCAAGGAAAACGTCTCGGTCGAGGACGCGATCAAGCTGGTGAAGTCGAATGCCAGCGCGAAGTTCGATGAAACCGTCGAGATCGCCGTGAACCTCGGCGTCGACCCGCGCCATGCCGACCAGATGGTGCGCGGCGTGGTGTCGCTGCCGAACGGCACCGGCAAGACCATGCGCGTCGCGGTCTTTGCCCGTGGCGCCAAGGCCGACGAGGCCCAGGCCGCCGGCGCCGACATCGTCGGAGCCGAAGACCTGATGGAAGCCATTCAGGGCGGCAAGATCGAGTTCGACCGTTGCATCGCGACGCCGGACATGATGCCGATCGTCGGCCGTCTGGGCAAGATCCTCGGCCCGCGCAACCTGATGCCGAACCCCAAGGTCGGCACGGTGACGATGGACGTCAAGGAGGCCGTCGAGGCCGCCAAGGGCGGTCAGGTCCAGTTCAAGGTCGAGAAGGCCGGCGTGGTTCATGCCGGTGTCGGCAAGGTCTCGTTCGACGAGGCCAAGCTGGTCGAGAACGTGCGCGCCTTCGTGGACGCGGTTCAGAAAGCCAAGCCTGCCGGGTCCAAGGGCTCGTACATGCGCAAGGTTTCGCTGTCCTCGACGATGGGGCCGGGCGTGTCGGTCAGCCTCGACAGCGCCACGGGCAACTGAGCCCGAGCGCACCGCAGACAAACGGGAAGGCGCCTTGCGGGGCGCCTTTTCCATGTGCAGGGCGGTTGCCGCAGGTCACGATCCGGACGGCGCGGCGGCGGGCCGGGATGCCGGTGTCGTGAGCGCGCAAGATCATTGCGACACCGCCCCTTGCCCTTCCCCGACAAAAGCACTAGACACCGCCCGGTCTGGTCGCCCCGAAGGTTTCGGAGCGGCCAGATGATTCGTCCGAGACGGTGGGTGGTGGCGCTCTTGCTTCCATAATTCCTGCCCGAGACGGGTAGACCCGGATTTCTTCGGATGGCCTCCCGGCCTTCCGGGGCGAGATTGGCAGACCCGTAAGGACCCGACCATCGGGTTCAGGCCCGGTGAAACATGAGCCGGAGGGTCGCAATGCCCTCCATACTTGGAGTGAAACTGTGGATAGAGCCCAGAAAGAGAAAGTGGTCGAGGAACTCGGCCAGATCTTCGAAAGCTCTGGCGTCGTCGTGGTTGCCCGCTACGAAGGTCTCACGGTTGCTGAAATGCAGGACCTGCGCGCACAAATGCGTGTTGTGGGCGGGTCGGTGCGTGTTGCCAAGAACAAGCTCGCCAAGATCGCCCTCGAAGGCAAGACGGTGGCTTCGATCACCAAATACCTCGAGGGAATGACCGTTCTCGCCTTCTCAGAAGACCCTGTGGCTGCGGCCAAGGTCATGGACAAATATGCCAAGGGGAACGACAAGCTCGTGATCCTCGGCGGTGCCATGGGCGAAACGGCTCTGGATCCGGCCGGTGTCAAAGCCGTTGCATCGATGCCGTCGCGTGAAGAGCTCATCGCTCAGATCGTGTCGCAGATCGGTGCACCTGCTGCCAACATCGCCGGTGCCATTGGCGCGCCTGCTTCGAACATCGCATCCATCCTCACCACCATTGAGGAAAAAGCTGCGTAAGCAATCTAGAGACCGGCGTGGCGCAAAATCGCAGACGTTGGATCACATGACCAGAAAACGGAAACAGTAAAATGGCTGATCTGAAGAAACTTGCTGAAGAGATCGTGGGTCTGACCCTTCTCGAAGCCCAGGAACTGAAAACCATCCTCAAGGACGAATACGGCATCGAGCCCGCCGCTGGCGGCGCCGTGATGATGGCCGGTCCGGCCGGCGACGCCGGTGGCGACGCCGCTGAGGAAAAGACCGAATTCGACGTCGTCCTGAAGTCGGCTGGCGGCAACAAGATCGCCGTCATCAAGGAAGTCCGCGCGATCACGGGCCTCGGCCTGAAAGAAGCCAAAGACCTCGTCGAGGCCGGTGGCAAGATCAAGGAAGGCGTGTCCAAGGCCGAAGCCGAGGACGTCAAGGCCAAGCTGGTCGGCGCCGGCGCGGAAGTCGACGTAGCCTGACGGCTGTCGGAGCCCAGGCTCCGAACACAAAATATGGCTGGGTCCGGAGAAATCCGGGTCCAGCCGAACCTGTCTTGGCAAGGGCTTGCCGAAAAGCCCTTTCCAAGGCGTGGTTTGAGGATCGGGAGGGCGCCGGTGGGACGGCGCCCGGGAATTGATCCGAACCCCCCGTTTCGAACGGCGCGCAGCCGGAGCCCGACGGCTGGCGCGTCAGTGAGAAAAGAATAGGTGAAAACCCCATGGCGCAGTCCTTCCTTGGCCAGAAACGTCTCCGCAAATATTACGGCAAGATCCGCGAAGTGCTGGAAATGCCGAACCTCATCGAGGTGCAGAAGTCGAGCTACGACCTGTTTCTGAACTCCGGCGATGCGCCCGAGCCGACCGACGGCGAAGGCATCCAGGGGGTGTTCCAGTCGGTCTTCCCGATCAAGGATTTCAACGAGACCGCGGTGCTCGAGTTCGTGAAATACGAGCTTGAGGCGCCGAAATACGACGTCGAGGAATGCCAGCAGCGCGACATGACCTATGCCGCGCCGCTGAAGGTGACGCTGCGCCTGATCGTGTTCGATATCGACGAGGATACCGGCGCGAAGTCGGTGAAGGACATCAAGGAACAGGACGTGTTCATGGGCGACATGCCGCTCATGACCCATAACGGCACCTTCGTCGTCAATGGCACCGAACGGGTGATCGTCAGCCAGATGCACCGCTCGCCCGGCGTGTTCTTCGACCACGACAAGGGCAAGACCCATTCCTCGGGCAAGCTCCTGTTCGCCTGCCGCATCATTCCCTATCGCGGCTCGTGGCTGGATTTCGAGTTCGACGCCAAGGACATCGTGTTCGCGCGCATCGACCGTCGCCGCAAACTGCCGGTGACGACGCTGCTCTATGCGCTGGGGCTCGACCAGGAAGGCATCATGGATGCCTATTACGACACCGTCGATTACAAGCTGAAGAAGAACAAGGGCTGGGTCACCAGGTTCTTCCCCGAGCGTGTTCGCGGCACCCGCCCGACCATGGATCTGGTCGATGCCAAGACCGGCGAAGTCATCTTCGAGGCCGGCAAGAAGATCACGCCGCGCACCGTCAAGAAGCTGATCGACGAGGGCAAGGTCACCGAGCTTCTGGTGCCGTTCGATGCGATTCTCGGCCGCTATGTCGCCAAGGACATCATCGACGAGGACACCGGCGCGATCCATGTCGAGGCGGGCGATGAGCTGACCTGGGAAGTCGACAAGAACGGCGACGTCACCGGCGGCACGCTGAAGGAGCTGATGGACGCGGGCATCACCGACATTCCGGTGCTCGACATCGACAACATCAACGTCGGCCCCTACATCCGCAACACCATGGCGATCGACAAGAACATGAACCGCAACTCGGCGCTCATGGACATCTACCGGGTTATGCGTCCGGGCGAGCCGCCCACCGTCGATGCCGCCTCTGCCCTGTTCGACAGCCTGTTCTTCGACAGCGAGCGCTATGACCTGTCGGCCGTTGGCCGCGTCAAGATGAACATGCGCCTCGACCTTGACGCCGAGGACACCCAGCGCACGCTGCGCCGCGAGGACATCATCGCCTGCGTCAAGGCGCTGGTCGAGTTGCGCGACGGCAAGGGCGACATCGACGACATCGACCACCTCGGCAACCGCCGGGTGCGCTCGGTCGGCGAGTTGATGGAGAACCAGTATCGCGTCGGCCTGCTGCGCATGGAGCGCGCGATCAAGGAGCGGATGTCGTCGGTCGAGATCGACACGGTGATGCCGCAGGACCTGATCAACGCCAAGCCCGCCGCCGCCGCGGTGCGCGAGTTCTTCGGCTCGTCGCAGTTGTCGCAGTTCATGGACCAGACCAACCCGCTGTCGGAAGTCAGCCACAAACGCCGCCTGTCGGCGCTTGGGCCGGGCGGTCTGACCCGCGAACGCGCCGGCTTCGAGGTGCGCGACGTGCACCCGACGCATTATGGCCGGATGTGCCCGATCGAGACGCCGGAAGGCCCGAACATCGGCCTGATCAACAACCTCGCCAGCTATGCGCGGGTGAATAAGTACGGTTTCATCGAGACCCCCTACCGCCGCGTTGTCGACGGGCAGGTGACCGATGAGGTCAAGTACATGTCCGCCACCGAGGAGATGCGCCACACCGTCGCCCAGGCGAACGCGCATCTCGACGAGAACGGCCGGTTCGAGAACGATCTGGTGAACACCCGCCAGTCGGGCGAATACACCATGGCGCCGCGCGAAAGCGTCGATCTGATCGACGTGTCGCCCAAGCAGCTTGTGTCGGTCGCGGCGGCGTTGATCCCGTTCCTCGAGAACGACGACGCCAACCGCGCGCTGATGGGCTCGAACATGCAAAAGCAGGCGGTGCCGCTGTTGCAGGCCGAGGCGCCGCTGGTCGGAACCGGGATCGAGGCCAAGGTTGCCATCGATTCGGGCGCCGCGATCCAGGCGCGCCGCGCGGGCGTGATCGACCAGGTGGACGCCACCCGGATCGTCGTGCGCGCCACGGCGGATCTTTCGATCGGTGATCCGGGTGTCGACATCTACCGGCTGCGCAAGTTCCAGCGCTCGAACCAGAACACCTGCATCAACCAGCGCCCGCTGGTGACGGTGGGGCAGACGGTCGAGAAGGGCGAGGTGATTGCCGACGGTCCGTCCACCGACATGGGGGAACTGGCGCTCGGCAAGAACGTCGTCGTCGCCTTCATGCCGTGGAACGGCTACAACTACGAGGACTCGATCCTGATCTCCGAGCGCGTCGCGCGCGATGACGTCTTCACCTCGATCCACATCGAGGAGTTCGAGGTCGCCGCCCGTGACACCAAGCTCGGCCCGGAAGAGATCACCCGCGACATTCCGAACGTGGGCGAAGAGGCGCTGCGCAACCTCGACGAGGCCGGCATCGTCTATATCGGCGCCGAAGTGCAGCCGGGCGACATCCTGGTCGGCAAGATCACCCCGAAGGGCGAAAGCCCGATGACGCCCGAGGAAAAGCTGCTTCGCGCGATCTTCGGTGAAAAGGCGTCGGACGTGCGCGACACCTCGCTGCGCGTCAAGCCGGGCGATTTCGGCACCGTCGTCGAGGTCCGGGTGTTCAACCGCCACGGCGTCGAGAAGGACGAGCGCGCGCTTCAGATCGAGCGTGAAGAGGTCGAAAGCCTCGCGCGCGACCGTGACGACGAGATGGCGATCCTCGACCGCAACACCTATGCGCGCCTGCGCACGATGATCGAGGGCAAGACCGCCGTGAAGGGGCCGAAAGGCGTCAAGGCCGGCTCGAAGATCGACGACGCGCTGCTCGACACCCTGTCGCGCGGCCAGTGGTGGCAACTGGCGCTGGAAGGCGAGCAGGACGCGGCCCAGGTCGAGGCGCTGAATGCGCAATACGAGGCGCAGAAACGCGCGCTCGAGCATCGCTTCGAGGACAAGGTCGAGAAGGTGCGCCGCGGCGACGACCTGCCGCCGGGCGTGATGAAGATGGTCAAGGTCTTCATCGCGGTGAAGCGCAAGCTGCAACCGGGCGACAAGATGGCCGGCCGTCACGGCAACAAGGGCGTGATCTCGAAAGTGGTGCCGATGGAGGACATGCCGTTCCTCGCCGATGGCACCCCGGTCGATTTCTGCCTCAACCCGCTCGGCGTGCCGTCGCGGATGAACGTGGGCCAGATTCTCGAAACCCACATGGGCTGGGCCGCGCGCGGTCTGGGAATCCAGATCGACGATGCGCTGGGTGAATACCGCCGCTCGGGCGACCTGACCCCGGTGCGTGAGGCGATGCATCACAGCTATGGCGACGATGTCTACGAAGAAGGCATCTCGAAGATGGACGAGGCGACGCTGGTTGCCGCGGCCGAGAACGTCACCCGTGGCGTTCCGATCGCGACCCCGGTGTTCGACGGCGCGAAAGAGGTCGATGTGAACGATTCTCTGATCCGGGCCGGTTTCGACACCTCGGGCCAGTCGATCCTGTTCGACGGCCGCACCGGCGAGCAGTTCGCCCGCCCTGTGACCGTCGGCGTCAAGTATCTGCTCAAGCTGCACCACCTGGTCGACGACAAGATCCACGCGCGTTCGACCGGACCCTACAGCCTCGTGACCCAGCAACCGCTGGGCGGCAAGGCGCAGTTCGGTGGTCAGCGCTTCGGCGAGATGGAAGTCTGGGCGCTGGAAGCCTACGGCGCCGCCTACACGCTGCAGGAGATGCTGACGGTGAAGTCGGACGACGTTGCCGGCCGCACCAAGGTCTACGAGTCGATCGTCAAGGGCGAGGACAACTTCGAGGCCGGCGTGCCGGAGAGCTTCAACGTGCTTGTCAAAGAGGTCCGGGGTCTCGGCCTCAACATGGAACTCCTGGATGCGGAGGAGGATGAGTAACGGCCACAAGGCCGCGACTGGCCCTTGGCGAGCCCTTTCCAAAGGGCTCGCCGCCGCCCATCCCCTCGCACCGAACCCAAGGAATTCAAGATGAACCAGGAACTGACCACCAACCCGTTCAACCCGCTCGCGAGCCCGAAGATCTTTGACGAGATCAAGATCTCGCTGGCTTCGCCCGAACGGATTCTCAGCTGGTCCTACGGCGAGATCAAGAAGCCCGAGACGATCAACTACCGGACCTTCAAGCCCGAGCGTGACGGGCTGTTCTGCGCCCGGATCTTCGGGCCGATCAAGGACTACGAGTGCCTCTGCGGCAAATACAAACGCATGAAGTATCGCGGCGTCGTCTGCGAGAAATGCGGTGTCGAGGTGACGCTGCAGAAGGTGCGCCGCGAGCGCATGGGCCATATCGAACTGGCCGCACCCGTTGCGCATATCTGGTTTCTCAAGTCGCTGCCCAGCCGCATCGGCCTGATGCTGGACATGACGCTTCGCGATCTCGAGCGGATTCTCTACTTCGAGAACTACGTCGTGATCGAGCCGGGTCTCACCGACCTGACCTATGGCCAGTTGATGAACGAGGAGGAATTCCTCGACGCCCAGGACCTCTACGGCATGGACGCCTTCACCGCCAATATCGGCGCCGAGGCGATCCGCGAGATGCTGGCCGCGATCGACCTCGAGAGCGAGGCCGAGATGTTGCGCGCCGATCTGGCCGTGGCCACTGGTGAGCTCAAGCCCAAGAAGATCATCAAGCGTCTGAAGATCGTCGAGAGCTTCCTTGAATCGGGCAACCGCCCGGAATGGATGGTCCTGACGGTGATCCCGGTGATCCCGCCCGAGCTGCGCCCGCTGGTGCCGCTCGACGGTGGCCGGTTCGCGACTTCGGACCTCAACGACCTCTACCGACGCGTCATCAACCGCAACAACCGCCTCAAGCGGCTGATCGAGCTGCGCGCGCCCGACATCATCGTGCGCAACGAAAAGCGTATGTTGCAGGAATCGGTCGACGCCCTCTTTGACAACGGCCGTCGCGGCCGGGTCATCACCGGTGCCAACAAGCGTCCGCTGAAATCGCTGTCGGACATGCTCAAGGGCAAGCAGGGCCGCTTCCGCCAGAACCTTCTGGGCAAGCGGGTCGATTTCTCGGGCCGTTCGGTCATCGTGACCGGACCGGAACTCAAGCTGCATCAGTGCGGGCTGCCCAAGAAGATGGCGCTCGAACTGTTCAAGCCGTTCATCTATTCGCGGCTCGAGGCCAAAGGGCTGTCTTCGACGGTCAAACAGGCCAAGAAGCTGGTCGAAAAGGAACGCCCCGAGGTCTGGGACATCCTTGACGAGGTGATCCGCGAACACCCGGTTCTTCTGAACCGCGCGCCGACGCTGCACCGTCTTGGCATTCAGGCGTTCGAGCCGATCCTGATCGAGGGCAAGGCGATCCAGCTTCACCCGCTGGTCTGCGCGGCCTTCAACGCCGACTTCGACGGCGACCAGATGGCCGTGCACGTTCCGCTGAGCCTCGAGGCGCAGCTTGAAGCGCGCGTGTTGATGATGTCGACCAACAACGTGCTGTCGCCCGCCAACGGCGCGCCGATCATCGTGCCGTCGCAGGACATGATCCTTGGCCTCTACTACATCACGATGGAGCGCACGGGCATGAAGGGCGAAGGCATGGTCTTTGCCGATGCCGACGAGGTCCAGCACGCGCTCGACGCCGGTGAGGTTCACCTTCACGCGAAGGTCAAGGCGCGGATCAAGCAGATCGACGAGGAAGGCAACGAGGTCTACAAGCGTTACGACACCACGCCGGGCCGCATCCGTCTGGGCACGCTCCTGCCGGTGAACGCCAAGGCGCCGTTCGACCTGGTCAACCGGCTTCTGCGCAAGAAAGAGGTGCAGCAGGTCATCGACACCGTCTACCGCTACTGCGGCCAGAAGGAATCTGTCATCTTCTGCGACCAGATCATGACGGTGGGCTTCAAGGAAGCGTTCAAGGCCGGCATCTCGTTCGGCAAGGACGACATGGTCATTCCGGACTCGAAGTGGGGGATCGTCGAATCGGTCCGCGATCAGGTCAAGGAATACGAACAGCAATACATGGACGGCCTCATCACCCTTGGCGAGAAATACAACAAGGTGGTCGACGCCTGGTCGAAATGTTCCGATCAGGTTGCCGACGCGATGATGGTCGACATTTCGGCGGTGCGCTACGACGATGCCGGCGCCGAGATGGAACCGAACTCGGTCTACATGATGTCGCATTCCGGCGCGCGGGGGTCTCCGGCGCAGATGAAGCAGCTTGGCGGGATGCGCGGGCTGATGGCCAAGCCCTCGGGCGAGATCATCGAGACGCCGATCATCTCGAACTTCAAGGAAGGCCTGACCGTTCTTGAATACTTCAACTCGACCCACGGTGCCCGCAAGGGTCTGGCCGACACCGCGCTCAAGACCGCGAACTCGGGTTACCTGACCCGGCGTCTGGTCGACGTGGCGCAGGACTGCATCGTTCGCGAGAAGGATTGCGGCACCGAGCTGGCGATCACCGCATCGGCGGCGGTCAACGACGGTGAAGTCGTGTCGAGCCTTGCCGAGCGCATTCTCGGTCGGGTCGCCGCCGAGGATGTCATCAACCCCGCCACCGGCGAGGTGGTGCTGACCAAGGGCGAGCTGATCGACGAGCGCATGGCCGACATGGTGGAAGACGCGGGCGTCGCCTCGATGCGCATCCGCTCGCCGCTGACCTGCGAGGCCGAGGAAGGCGTCTGCGCGATGTGCTACGGGCGTGACCTTGCCCGCGGCACGATGGTGAACAACGGCGAGGCCGTCGGCATCATCGCGGCGCAGTCGATCGGCGAGCCGGGCACGCAGCTGACGATGCGGACCTTCCACATCGGCGGCATCGCCCAGGGCGGCCAGCAGTCGTTCCAGGAAGCCAGCCACGAAGGCAAGATCGAGTTCCGCAACGCCAGCACCCTGCAGAACGCCGCCGGTGACGAAGTCATCATGGGCCGCAACATGCAGATCGCGATCATCGACGAGCACGGTGTCGAACGGGCGTCGTTCAAGCCGGGCTACGGCTCCAAGCTCTACGTCAAGGACGGCGCAAAGGTCGCCCGTGGCGACAAGCTGTTCGAGTGGGACCCCTATACCCTGCCGATCATCGCCGAAGCTGCCGGCACCGCGAAATTCGTCGATCTCGTCTCGGGCATCTCGGTGCGCGAAGACACCGACGACGCGACCGGCATGACCCAGAAGATCGTGTCCGACTGGCGCTCTGCGCCCAAGGGCTCGGACCTCAAGCCCGAGGTCATTCTGGTCGGCGCGGACGGTGAACCGGTGCGCAACGATGCCGGCAATCCGCTGACCTACACCATGTCGGTGGACGCGATCCTGTCCGTCGAGGACGGGGCCGAGATCCAGGCCGGCGACGTGGTGGCGCGTATTCCGCGCGAAGGCGCCAAGACCAAGGACATCACCGGCGGTCTGCCGCGGGTGGCGGAACTGTTCGAGGCCCGGCGTCCGAAGGACCACGCCATCATCGCCGAGGTCGACGGCTATGTGCGCTTCGGCAAGGACTACAAGAACAAGCGCCGGATCTCGATCGAGCCTGCGGACGAAAGCCTTGAGCCCGTGGAATACATGGTGCCCAAGGGCAAGCACATCCCGGTGGCCGAAGGCGACTTCATCCAGAAGGGCGACTACATCATGGACGGCAACCCGGCGCCGCATGACATCCTGGCGATCATGGGTGTCGAGGCGCTGGCCGATTACATGATCGACGAGGTCCAGGACGTTTACCGGCTGCAGGGCGTGAAGATCAACGACAAGCACATCGAGGTGATCGTTCGCCAGATGCTGCAGAAGTGGGAGATCTCGGAATCGGGCGAAACCACGTTGCTCAAGGGCGAGCACGTGGACAAGGCCGAGTTCGACGCCGCGAACGACAAGGCGATATCCAAGGGCGGACGTCCGGCAGCAGGGGCGCCGATCCTTCTGGGGATCACCAAGGCATCGCTGCAAACCCGGTCGTTCATCTCGGCGGCCTCGTTCCAGGAGACCACGCGGGTTCTCACCGAAGCCTCGGTGCAGGGCAAGCGCGACAAGCTGGTCGGCCTGAAAGAGAACGTCATCGTCGGCCGGTTGATCCCGGCAGGCACCGGTGGCGCCACGATGGAGGTGCGCCACATCGCCCAGGACCGCGACCGCAAGGTCATCGAGGCGGCCCGCGCCGAAGCCGAAGCCGCCGCAGCCCTGGCTGCGCCCAAGGAGAAGGCCGGCGCCTACTCGGCGGACGACGTGTTCGGCAAGGCCGCCGATCCGGTCGATATGCCGGATCAGGGCGAAGACAGCCGGGACTGATCTTCGCGGCAACGACACAGGAAAGCCCCGCCAAACCGGCGGGGCTTTTCGTTTGGGTCGGGGAATTTGGGGGCGGATCGGCATCGCCGCCGCCGCGCGGCGTCTCGACCCTGGCATGGCGGCCGAAAGGTGGCGGCGCCTGAATTGATCTGGCCCGCCCAACCGGGCGCTGCTATCGGTCGGGTCTGGAGGCGGCATGCGGCTCAGTGACAACATCAAGGGTGCGGTCTGGATGACCGGTTCGATGGCGGCTTTCGCGTTGAACGACACCTGCATGAAGCTCGTCACCGCCGACATGACGGTGCCGCAGGCGGTGGTGTTGCGCGGCATCGGCGCCACGGTCCTGATCGGCGTGCTGGCGGCGCGTTTCGGGGCGCTCCGGTTCCGGTTTTCCCGGAGTGAGTGGCGCCTCATCATGATCCGGGCCAGCGCCGAGATCGCGATGACCTGGTTCTTTCTCAAGGCGCTCACCGAAATGCCGATCGCCAACCTGCACGCGGTGACGCAGGCGCTGCCGATGACCGTGGCGCTGGCGGCGGCGGTGTTCCTGCGCGAGCCGATCGGCCTGCGCCGGATGATCGCGATCCTGCTCGGGCTGGTCGGCGTGCTGCTGATCGTCCGGCCCGGCAGTGAGGGTTTCGATGTCTATTCGCTCTACGGGCTTGCCGCGGTCGGTTTCATCACCCTGCGGGACCTGCTGTCGCGCCGTCTGCCGCCCGAGGTGCCGTCGCTGACCATCGCCTTCATCACGGCGCTGGTGATCACGGTGTTCTTCGCGCTGACCAGCGCCGCCGAACCCTGGGCGCCGGTGACGCTGGTTCATGCGCAGTTGCTTGGCGCGGCGGCCATATTCATATTCTTCGGCTATCTGCTCAGCGTGATGACGATGCGCGTGGGCGATATCGGTTTCATCGCACCGTTCCGCTATACCGGGCTGATCTTCGCGCTGATCCTCGGCTTCGTGGTGTTCGACGACTGGCCCGCACCGCTGACCTTCCTTGGGGCCGGCATCGTGGTCGGGACCGGGCTGTTCATGCTCTACCGCGAGCAGGTGCTGTTGCGGCGTGAGCGGCTCGTCTGAGGCGGGTGTTCAGGCAGCATCCGATACCAGGCCACCCATTGCAGGATGAACGGCCCCTCGTCCTTGATCGACGTGACGACCACGCTGTCCTCGAGCACCCGCATCTTCACCGATCCTTGCACCGCGACCTTCGACGTGATCATAACAATCGCGGCACCGGGCACCATCGGGGTTCGCGCCAAACCGCCCGGCGACAAACCCCGTGTTGACAACCCCCCCGACTCCCCATATACGCGCGCCATTCGGGCTGTCGGACCTCGCTTCGCACGCCTGTATGCAAAAGATAAGTGGACACGATCCGGGCTACACCCGAAAGGGCGGCCCCGATCCTCTGAGAACCCACCGCTTCGCCCCAAGGTAATGGGGCGGGTGCGGCACCTTGCGTTTTACGGACGCGTATGACGCTGAAACGATTTGAAATGTGTTGCAACACGGGGAACGAGACCCAATGCCAACGATCCAACAGCTGATCCGCAAGCCGCGGCAGCCCAAAGTCAAGCGCTCCAAGTCCATGCACCTGGAGCAGTGCCCGCAGAAACGCGGCGTCTGCACGCGCGTCTATACCACTACGCCGAAGAAGCCGAACTCGGCCATGCGGAAGGTCGCCAAGGTGCGCCTGACCAATGGTTACGAGGTGATCAGCTATATCGGTGGTGAAAGCCACAACCTGCAGGAGCACTCGGTCGTGCTCATCCGTGGCGGCCGCGTCAAGGACCTTCCCGGTGTCCGCTATCACATCCTGCGCGGTGTGCTGGATACCCAGGGCGTCAAGGATCGCCGGCAGCGTCGTTCGAAATACGGCGCCAAGCGTCCGAAATAAGAGGTATACGAAATGTCCCGTCGTCACGCCGCCGAAAAGCGCGAAGTCCTGCCCGACGCCAAGTATGGCGATCGGGTCCTGACGAAATTCATGAACAACCTGATGATCGACGGCAAGAAGTCGGTCGCGGAAACCATCGTCTACAACGCCCTTGGCCGTGTCGAAGACAAGATCAAGCGCGCTCCGATCGAGGTCTTCCACGAAGCGCTCGACAACATCAAGCCGTCGGTCGAGGTTCGCTCGCGCCGGGTTGGTGGTGCGACCTATCAGGTTCCCGTCGAAGTGCGCCCCGAGCGTCGTGAAGCGCTGGCGATCCGCTGGCTGATCAACGCCTCGCGCGCCCGCAACGAGCACACGATGGAAGAGCGCCTGGCCGGTGAGCTGGTCGACGCCGTCAGCGGCCGCGGTTCCGCCGTGAAGAAGCGCGAAGACACCCACAAGATGGCCGACGCGAACAAGGCGTTCAGCCACTACCGCTGGTAAACCCGAGAGACTGATCCTTATGGCACGCGAATACCCCCTCGACCACTACCGCAACTTCGGCATCATGGCGCATATCGACGCCGGCAAGACGACGATGACCGAGCGGATCCTGTTCTACACCGGCAAGAGCCACAAGATGGGCGAGACGCATGAGGGCGCCGCGACCATGGACTGGATGGAGCAGGAAGCCGAGCGCGGGATCACCATCACCTCGGCGGCGACCACAACTTTCTGGCAGCGTCAGGAAGATCCGACCGATGAAGGCACTGCGGAAACGAAGTACCGGTTCAACATCATCGACACCCCGGGCCACGTCGACTTCACCATCGAGGTCGAGCGGTCGCTGGCGGTGCTCGACGGTGCCGTGGCGCTTCTCGACGGCAATGCTGGTGTCGAGCCGCAGACCGAGACCGTCTGGCGTCAGGCCGACCGCTACAAGGTTCCGCGGCTGGTGTTCGTCAACAAGATGGACAAGATCGGTGCCGACTTCTTCAACTGCGTCAGGATGATCAAGGACCGCACCGGCGGGACTCCTTGCCCGATCGCGCTGCCGATCGGTGCCGAGGACAAGCTCGAGGGCATCATCGACCTGATCAAGATGGAAGAATGGATCTGGGTCGGTGAAGACCTCGGCGCGAGCTGGATTCGCCAGCCGATCCGTGCCGAGCTTCAGGCTCTTGCCAAGGAATGGCGCGACAACATGATCGAGCTTGCCGTCGATCAGGACGACGCGGCGATGGAAGCCTATCTCGAAGGCGTCGAGCCCGACGAGGACACCCTGCGCAAGCTGATCCGCAAGGGCACGCTTTCGCTGTCGTTCTTCCCGGTGCTCGCCGGTTCGGCCTTCAAGAACAAGGGCGTGCAGCCGCTCCTCAACGCCGTGGTGGATTTCCTGCCCGGTCCGATGGACGTGCCGACCCTGATGGGCTTCTCGCCGGACGACGTGACCGAAGAGCGCAACATCCCGCGCTCGGCGTCGGATGACCAGCCGTTCTCGGCGCTGGCGTTCAAGATCATGAACGACCCCTTCGTCGGCTCGCTGACCTTCACCCGGATCTATTCCGGGTCGATCAAGAAGGGCGACCAGATGCTGAACACGACCAAGGGCAAGCGCGAGCGTGTCGGTCGGATGATGCTGATGCACGCCATCGACCGCCAGGAGATCGAAGAAGCCTATGCCGGCGACATCATCGCGCTTGCGGGCCTGAAGGACACCACCACGGGCGACACGCTCTGCGATCCGCAGAAACCGGTCGTGCTGGAAACCATGACCTTCCCCGATCCGGTGATCGAGATCGCGGTCGAGCCGAAGACCAAGAACGACCAGGAAAAGATGAGCCAGGGACTGGCGCGGCTTGCCGCCGAAGACCCGTCCTTCCGGATCGAGACCGACCTCGAGTCGGGCCAGACCATCATGAAGGGCATGGGCGAACTTCACCTCGACATCCTGATCGACCGCCTCAAGCGCGAATTCAAGGTCGAAGCCAACATCGGCGCACCGCAGGTGGCTTACCGCGAGACCATCGGTCACGAGGTCGAGCACACCTACACCCACAAGAAGCAATCGGGTGGTTCGGGTCAGTTCGCCGAGGTCAAGCTGTTGATTTCGCCAACAGAACCGGGCGAGGGCTATTCGTTCGAAAGCCGCATCGTCGGTGGCTCGGTGCCGAAGGAATACGTGCCTGGCGTCGAGAAGGGCATCCGGTCGGTGATGGACTCCGGTCCGCTGGCGGGCTTCCCGGTGATCGACTTCAAGGTCGCGCTGCTCGACGGCAAGTTCCACGATGTCGACTCGTCGGTCCTGGCGTTCGAGATCGCGGGTCGGATGTGCATGCGTGAAGGTCTGCGCAAGGCCGGTGCGAAACTGCTCGAGCCGATGATGAAGGTCGAAGTGGTGACGCCGGAGGATTATACCGGCAACGTCATCGGTGACCTGACGTCGCGTCGCGGTCAGGTGTCGGGGCAGGAACCGCGGGGCAATGCCATCGCGATCACCGCCTTCGTGCCGCTGGCCAACATGTTCGGCTACATCAACACCCTGCGTTCGATGAGCTCTGGCCGTGCCCAGTTCACCATGCAGTTCGACCATTACGATCCGGTTCCGCAGAGCATTTCGGATGAAATTCAGGCGAAATACGCGTAACGCGGCCCGCGTTCGCGACACAGAGACAAGAGGAGGCCAGCATGGCTAAGGAAAAGTTTGCACGTACCAAACCGCACGTGAACATCGGCACGATTGGTCACGTTGACCACGGCAAGAC
>JBLWUQ010000029.1:0-16566 GCA_048268845.1 Maritimibacter sp.
GGTTTGCGGGGCTGACATGGACGACTCCTCGGGTTGTTCTCGTCCCAGATAGGGGTTCCACTCACTGGAAGGTCAATGGTTCAAATTATTTTTCACGGGCTCTTGACCTTCCAGCGGTGGAAGATCTCACCTGAGCGCATGTGAAAAGGAGACAGGCATGACCAGATTCAGCGTACCGGACATGAGCTGCGGGCATTGCACCGCGGCAATCGAAAAGGCGATCGCCGCCATCGACCCCGCCGCCAAGGTCTCGTGCGATCTTGGCGCGCGCATTGTCGACGTCGAGAGCAGCTTGAACGAGCAGGCTTTGTCGGAGACGATCCGCGAAGCCGGATACGAGGCGACGACCTTGGCTGCGACCTGAAACTGGCAATGGCGCCGGCGACCCCCGGCGCCAATCCAACGGTCCGGTGGGCGCGATCAATCGCCGTCGCGCGCCTTGTCGACGAGCGCTTCAAGTTGCTCCTGCTCAACGAAACCGGGAACCAGGTCATCGCCGATCACGAATGACGGCGTTCCGTTGAAACCGAGTGCCTGTGTCAGGCGCATTGACTCGTCAATATGATCCTGCACCTCGGGCGCTTCCATGTCGGCCCGCAGTTGTTCGATATCGAGCCCGGTTTCTTCGGCCAGACGCATGACTGACGCTTCCTCGGCGCGTTCATCCATCCCCATCAGCGCCCAGTGGAACTCCTCGTATTTGCCCTGTTCTCGTGCGGCCAAGGCAGCTTTGGCCGCAAATACCGAACCCTCGCTGAGAATGGGCCATTCGCGGTAGACCAGCCGGACATTCTCGTCAGCCTCCAGCAACCCCTGAACTTCGGACATGGCCCGTCTGCAATAGGGGCAGTTGTAGTCAAAGAACTCCACGACGGTTACATCGCCCTCGGGGTTCCCCAAAACGGGCGCGTTCGGGTCGCGCTCAAGCAGTTGGCGCTGGTTTTCCAGGACATCCATTTGCGCTGTGGCCTGAGCTGCGGCTTGCTGTTCATCAAGCAGTTGCACCGCTTCCATGATGATCTGCGGGTTTTCCCGAATGGCTTGCAGCGCCAGTTCCTTGATCCGCGCATCGCTCAGGTCCTGGGCGAAGCTGCCAATCGGGGTGAAGGCGAGGCCAAGTGCCAAGGCGGTGGTTTGTATTGGACGCATTGTCGGTTTCCTTGTCTCTGTCACTCTGAGGCGCTGCGTTCGGCCTGCACCTCGCGCTGCCGGTCCGGCCAGGTGGATTTGATATAGGCGAGGATGTTCCCGATTTCCGCATCACTCAATTGATCGTCAAAGCTTGGCATACCACTTTCAAAATCGACACCCTGGCGTGCGAGGGCTGCCTTGCCCCCCAATTTGGTATAGTCGAACAAAATGCTGTCGGAATGGTGCCAGGTATGCCCGGTTTCATCATGCGGCGGCGCGGGCAACACCCCGTCCGGTCCCGGCGACCGCCAATCGGGCTGGCCCTCCAGGTTCGCACCGTGGCAGGAGGCGCAGTAGCCCTGATAGAGCTGTTCGCCCGCTGCCAGATCGATGTGTTCTGAGGGCGTGTCGGTTCGGTCCCCGCTCTTGCCAAAAAGCCAGGCACCGGCTCCGGCGCCGGACAGGAGCAAGGCAGACAGGACCAGGAGCTTCCGCATCACGCGACTTTCAGCCAGGTCATCATGCCCGAAGCCGCATGGCTGAGCATGTGACAATGAAACAGCCATTTCCCAGGGTTGTCCGCAGCAAAGGCGATGGTCCGGGTCTCGCCGCCGAACATCAGCAACGTGTCGCGCAACGGGCCGAGTCCGGCGTTCCCCGAAACCTCGCGGAAATGCATCCCGTGCAGGTGCATCGCATGCGGAAATGACGTGTCATTGTAGATCTCCAGCGTGACCGTCTCGCCCTTCGACACGCTCACGAGCGGTTCGTCAGTCATCCCGATTGTCCCGTTGAAGGACCAGAACTGGTTCGCCTCGACCAGTTGGCGAAAGGTCCTGCGTTCGCCGTCCAGGATCGCCGTATCCAAAGTACCCATTGCCCCGCCTTGCATGTTGAGACGGGCCTGAACGGCCCCGTCCAGGCCCAAGACACCCATTCCCGGGTTTTCTGGCAGCGGACGAGGTGGCCCACGGCGTGCCAGCGCGGCGCGGCCCGACACGGCAAACGGCACCTGAGAGAAACTCTCGCGGTCTTCGATGCGCACCAGATGCGCCGTTTCACCGGGGGCGGCGATCACATCGACGATCAGGTCCACGCGCTGGCCAGGCCCGAGGATCAGCCCATCTGTCACCGGCTCCGGCTGAGCCAGCGGCATGCCATCGAGGGCCATCGTCCAGCCCTCCATGCCGTCCAGCGCCATAATGAAGATCCGGGCGTTTGCGGCATTGATCAGCCGCAGTCGCAGACGTTCGTTCTGTTTCACGTCCAACGACAGATCGTGGCGCCCATTGGTGGCGATGAAGTTGCCACGCCGCCCCGCGTGACTGCGATCATGGCGGGACGTGAAGTCGGGGTCTATCTGCGCCGTTTCTGGGTCGAGAAGCCAATCGTCGAGGATCAATACTTCGTCGCGGTCAAAATCCGGCGCCTCGGACTCCTCGACGATCAGCGCACCGTAAAGCCCCCGCGCGACTTGTTCGGTCGACCGATTGTGTGCGTGATACCAGTAGGTGCCGGCATCCGGAGCCACGAAATCGTAGTCAAAGCCTTGTCCCGGCTCGACCGCCGGTTGCGTCAGGCCGGGAACACCGTCCATCGCGTTGTCGATGCGGACCCCGTGCCAATGGATCGAACTTGCCTGAGGCAATTCGTTCTGAAACGATTTCTGGAGCCGTGCACCTTGTGCCAGCCGTAACTCTGTTCCCGGCATAGCACCGTCATAACCCCAGATTTTGGTCTTGGGATAGGTTGGGGGTGCAAGTTGGACGCTCGCGGGCCGTGCCTTGAGTTCGTCAAATCGTGGCGTTGCGGCACGCCCCAGAGCCGGGACAGTCAAGGCTGCGATCGTCGCCGCACCCTGCCCAAGAAATTCTCGCCGTGTCGTCATCTCTATACGTGTCCTTGAAGTAGTCGGGACGGCCAGCCGCCCCGCTGTGTCAATCGATGATCTTGTCGGATTTCGGCGCCCCCGCTAACGTCGCGCCCCTCGGCATGCCGCTGCCGAGAAGATAGATAGCCATCGCTCGCAGCACCGCCTGGGCCCTCAAAAGATCCCGTTCTCCACTTGGAGTTCACGAATGTAACGTGCGATCATCTTCACGTCGCCGTCTGTCAAACCCTCGACCGCTGGCATGTTTCCGAAGTTCCAGTGATGGGCCCGGACGCCGTTCTTTGCCGCAAGGACAAAGGCCATGTCGGAATGGTGGCTTGGCTCATAAGTCTTGTGAACGAGCGGCGGTGCGACGCCGTTCTGGCCGGCTGCATTCGCTCCGTGACACGCGGCACATTTGGCTTCGAACGCCCGTTTCCCGATCAGCGCGTTTGCTGACAGTTCAGTCGGAAGTGTCACGTCAGCGATCGGGGCACCCTCGGCGAGGGCGCTGGTATCGGGTGGAACCATCGAATGACCCGCGCCCTGCGGCGGCGGCTGTGTCGCATTCCAGTAGACCGCGGTCCCGCCGACGACAAAGAAGGCGACGATCGCCAGCAACGTCTTGTTCATGGTGCTTTCCGCTCCTCGAAACCGGACGACCCGGTCAAATGAGTTTGACCTGGGTGCCGACCGGGGTTCTGTCGAAGACCTCGACAATTTGCTCGTTGTAGAGGCCGATACAGCCGTTCGAAGATTTGCGACCTATCTTGCGCGTGTCGTTGGTGCCATGAATGCGATAATACTGCCAACTCAGGTGCATGGCGCGAATGCCCAATGGATTGTCCGGCCCGGGCTCAACGTAGCGTGGCAAGGTTGGATCACGCTCGATCATCGAGGGTGTCGGCACCCAGTCGGGGGCCTCGTCCTTGAAGACGATCTCGGTATAGCCGCGGCGGGTCAGTTCGTCCGACTGCGGCACCGATGTCGGGTAGATGCGCATCTCGCCATCGGCGGTCCAATGCTGAAGAACCCTTGTGACGGTGTCGGACAGCAGGATGCCCTTGCCCAGTGTATCGAAGTGATCGCGCCAGTCGTGCAACCGGAAAGAGGACGCGTTGCGTCTTACCGGAGCAGCGTCCTGTGCCATTCCCTGTGCGCGAAGCACCGCCGGGGCCGCCAAAACGACAGCGCCGCCAGCGGCGGCCAACAGAAATCTGCGCCGGTCGGCGGACTTCTCGCCTTGTCTATTCATGACCTGTTCTCACATCTGAAACTTGCCTGTCCGGGCAGGATAGACCACCTTCCAGCGCGGGAAGGTCAAGCAAGCGCGCCCTGACAAAACAGTGATTTTTGTAATGGATTGTATCGTTGACCTTCCAGCGCGGGATGCCTCTAACTCAACCTCGCGCCCGGTTCTCAGACCATTGCGCAATGCTACTCGGGTAATCGGGACGGTGTTGTTCGGCTCTCATCAAGCGGGCGATCTGCCAACTTGCCTCAACGCTGAGTGGCGATGACGACCCGCGGAAGACCGACGGGATCTGGTCGCCTGGCGTCATGTCGCTCGGGGTACGATCCGGCGTGTAGCAGAGATGGAAGCCATGCAAGGTCGGTGATCCTGGTGTTTGAAGGTTTGATGAAGAGATTGATGCGTGGCCTCGATAAAAGACGGGCTTTTCTGGCCTGCGCCTGCGCCAGCGCTCTCGGTATGGGAATGGCCGACGTATCGCACGCCGCCGAATCCGAGATCTTTTCCAACCCGGCGGTCGCGGCGCGTCTGATCGTGGCCGAAAACGGGGTTGACCCCGACGCGGCATCCCTTTCGGCCGGGTTGCATCTGAACCTGGGCGAAGGCTGGAAGACCTATTGGCGGTCGCCTGGCGAGGTCGGCATCCCTCCGTCCATCGACTGGGCCGGGTCGGAAAACGTAGCGGAGGTCGATTTCCTCTGGCCTCGACCGGACCGGTTCACCGCCTTCGGGATCGAGAATTTCGGGTATCACGATGACGTCGTGTTTCCGCTGCGTATCGCCTTGTCCGAACCCGGCGCACCGGTGCGACTGAACGCCGATGTCACGCTTCTGATCTGCTCGACGGTTTGCGTTCCGCAGGACTTTGTTCTGACCCTGTCGCTGCCACGCGCCAGTGGCATCGACGCCGCAGCAGCATCGCTCATTGCCACCTTTGCCGAGAAAGTGCCGGACGAGGGCGCCGAAAGCGGCATCTCAATCGAGTCGGCCCACCTTGACCCAGGTCTGGCGACGCTGACTTTGACCGCGCGAAGCGAGCCGCCGTTCGACCGCCCGGATGTCTTTCCCGAACTGGGGGAGAGGACCACTTTCGGCAAGCCCGACATCCGACTTGGCGAAGGCGGCCACCTGCTCTGGGCTCGTCTGCCTATTCTGAGCGCGGCGGCCGACTTGCCGGACCTGCGGATCACCGTAACCGATACCGATCGTGCGGCCAGCCTGTTCGTGGAGCTGAGCGATGAAGCCTCGCAGCCGCCTTTCAAGCTGGGCCGTGTTCTGCCGGGCGTGGCGGAACTGGCCTGGATTGCCGCGATCGCCTTCATCGGGGGACTGATCCTTAACGTCATGCCGTGCGTGCTGCCGGTGCTGTCAATCAAGCTTTCCTCGGCCATGAAGGCCCGCGGCCAGGGCACGGCCCGCATCCGCACCGGGTTTGCCGTTTCCGCACTCGGTGTGCTCGCTTTCATGTGGACGCTTGCGGCTCTGACGCTCGCGGCCCGCGGTCTGGGAATGAATGTGGGCTGGGGGCTGCAATTCCAGAACCCGATTTTTCTGGCGGTGATGTTCATTGTCCTGGCTGTCTTTTCGGCAAACCTGTTCGGGGCGTTTGCAATCGATCTGCCGTCTGCCATACAGACCCGCCTTGCCCGCGCCGGTGGCGGTAAAGGCTACATTGGTGACTTTTCGACAGGCGCTTTCGCGGCCATCCTCGCGACACCATGTTCGGCGCCATTCCTCGGCACCGCCGTGGCTTTTGCGATGGCCGGACGGGTGTTGGACATCGCGGTGATCTTCACCGCCTTGGGGTTTGGTCTGGCCTTGCCCTATCTCGTCGTCGCCATGTTTCCAGCAGCAATCTCGCGCCTGCCAAAACCAGGCCGCTGGATGCTGTGGATGAAAGTGCTGCTCGGGCTGGCCCTCGCCGGAACCGCCGGGTGGCTTTTCTGGGTGATGATCGGCGTCGGCGGGACGCGCACCGCGCTTGCGGTCCTGGCAGCAAGTGCGGCCCTGACCACGATCCTCTCGATCAATCGCCTGACCGCGGGTCCCCGCCTCTTCGGGGCTGCGGTCATGGGCGTGTTCGCCATCGTCTCGGCGGGGCTGTTGTCGGAGGCCGGTACGCCGAGCGATACCCCGGCGGCGGAATGGGCCGCATTCGACCGCAGAGAGATTCCGAGGCTCGTATCGCAGGGAGAGGTCGTTTTCGTCGATGTGACCGCCGATTGGTGCCTCACCTGCAAGGCAAACAAGGCGCTCGTCCTTGATCGCGAGCCGGTTCTGACGGCCATTCGCGCGCCGAACGTGACGGCAATGCAAGCTGACTGGACCCGTCCTGACGAGGCGATCTCGCGCTATCTCGAAAGCTTCAGTCGTTACGGTATTCCGTTCAATGCCGTCTATGGGCCGGGCGCCCCAGAGGGAATCGTTTTGCCCGAGCTCCTGTCCTCTGAGGTCGTGATGTCGGCACTGGCGAAGGCGGCGGAACGGGCGGTCGCTTCGGGTGAGTAAGATGCAACCATTCCGCCCAGTCCACGAGTCGTTCGCGCGATGCCGCAGAAAGGCGGTTCGATGAGTTCCGAAACAAATGCCCATATGGGCGGCCACGGATCGCACATGCCGACTAGCGGTCGGGGCATGGTCATCTCGGCCTGGCTGACCGGTCTCTATTTCATCGTGGAACTGGGTATCGGGCTCTGGACAGGTTCGATAGCAGTCCTGTCGGACGCATTTCACACGTTTTCTGCGGTAGGCGGAGTCCTGGTCGCTCTGGGTGCGGCCCGGCTGTCCCGGCGGCCGGCCGACGCGACATTCAGCTTTGGCTGGTACAGGTCCGAAATCCTCGGTGCCCTGGTCAATGGCGGGTTCCTTGCCGCGATGGCCCTGGTCGTCGTCTACATGGCGGCGATGCGGCTGAATTCACCGATCGACCTTCCGACCGGGCCGATGCTGCTTGCCGCTGCCGGAGGTCTTGTGACCGAGTTCATTTCGCTCGGCCTGATCTGGAAGCAGAGCCGCAACGACTTGAACGTGCGCGGCGCGCTCTGGCACATCATCCAGACCTTCGTGGGCAGCCTGCTTATCATCGTCACGGCGCTGGTAATCCGCTTTACCGGCTTCCTGCTGATCGACCCGCTCTTGGGGATGGCGTTCGGCTTCGTGCTGCTCTGGGCAAGCTGGGGCATCCTGCGGGATGCGGCGCGGCTGTTGTTGGAGGCGACGCCCGCCGAGATCGACCTGACGTCAGTGATCGCGGATCTGGAATCGCTCGATGGCGTGCGCGACCTGCACCATGTTCACGCATGGACATTGACCAGCGGCCGCAACGTCTTCACTGCCCATGTCCGCGCCGACGACGACGCCGACCCCCAGGCGATCCAGCGCGCCGCTCATGCAAGGCTCCGCGACGCCCACGACTTCTTTTTCGTCACGCTGCAGATCGAGACCGGCTGCATCGACGAGCGCGGCGCCGAGATGATCGACATCACATCGGACCGGCAGACCGGCGATGTCTGAGGGTTCGTTTCGTCTGCGGCTGGCGCGCAAACTGATAGGCCGCTTCGTGGTCCGAACGGCGCGGCGCGGTCTTGCCATGCGCGGCCTTCGCGACACCGAGGGGCACGAGGTCCGCTGGCTGGCACCGGAAATCGAGGCCTTCGTGGCCGCGATGACCGCGGAGGCGACCCAACTGCGCGCCCAGGCACGGCAGGCGGAGCTTCCGACATTCGGCAGCCAGGTGATGGTGGAAATGGCGGTCTGGACGATGGCGGCTGACCGCAGCCTGCGGGCTCGCGCCATCGCACCTGAGACCGCGCGGCAGGTGGTTGCCGATCTCGGTTGGGACATCTACCGACGGATGCTTGCGCTCAGCGCTCTGCCCGTGCGCCTGCTCACCCGCGATCCCGGCCGCCGGCTGCGCTGGACCATCCGCGCACTGCTGATATTCCCCTTCGCGCCCTCCGGCGCGCCGGGCTACGCCGTTCGGGTGAGCCGCGAAGGCGACGATCTGTTGACCCATTTCACCCATTGCCCACCCCAGAGCTTCGTGCGCCGCATGGCCCGGGCGGAGGACGACCCGGACTCGTTGGAGACGTTCCGGCAAAGCTGGTGCCGCTACGACTGGCCTGGTGCCGACGTCATCGCCGGGGGTGACCAAAGGGGCCATTATTGCCGCCGACGCACCCTCTCCCACGGCGACCCGGTCTGCGACATGTGCTGGGTCGCCAAGGCGAGTCGCGACGCGGATCGCGGACAAACTTAGTTCCCCCACCGGAACCTTGATCCGTGGAACGGTTGCGCGTTCGTCACCGTTTTCCGGCGTCCAGCCTGGCCAGCCGCCGCTCGAATTCGTCCTCGTCGATTTCACCGCGAGCATAGCGTTCGCGAAGGATATCGGTCGCATTCTGCCCATTGCCCGCGCCTGGCCGGTTGGAGAATCCGCGAACGGCGAAAACGATCAGCCCTATGATGAGCGCCCAGACGGCCACCATCATCAGTCCACCGAACATCCCGAAGCCACCGCCCCACATCATGTGGCCGAAACCCTCGTAGGAATCAGCTACGCCCGGTGTCGCGACAAGTCCGAGCGAGCATGCAGCGGGGATAAAGCTTTGAAGTTTCATGGCATTTTCCTTTTATTTTCCAGGGATTGCGGATCCAGTGGCAGCGTCACGGTTGCGACGATGCCGCCTTGCGGCCGATTGGCGAGGCTGATGTCTCCGCCATGCGCCCGGATGATCGTCCGTGCGATGGACAGGCCAAGCCCGGTGCCGCCGGTCTCTTTCGACCGGGATTTCTCAAGCCTGAAATAGGGCTCGAAGACCTGTTCGAGGTCGGCCTGGGGTATTCCGGGCCCATTGTCGCCAATGCGGATGAAGGCGTGATCGCCCTCCAGCCCATAGCTGACTTCGACCTCTCCACCGTAGCGTTCGGCATTGTCGATGACGTTGCGAAGGGCGCGCCGGACCGACTGTGGTCGCATACGCAGGCGAACGGTCCCCGCGTCGTGCAAGGCGAAGCTGTCCAGCATGTCGGCGCGAAGTCGGGCGAGAAACGCGCCCATTTCGACCGTCTCGTCGTCTTCCGAGCTTGCGATGCCCCGCGCGAAGGACAGCGTCGAGTCCACCATCTCCTGCATCTCTTCGATCGAGGCGATGAGGCTGTCACGCGTCTCACGCTCATCCACCATCTCGGCGCGGACGCGCAGTGCGGTGAGCGGGGACCGCAGGTCATGTCCGAGGGCGGCAAGAAGCCGGGTCCGATCGGCGAGGAAACGGGTCAGCCTGTCCTGCATTCTGTTGAATGTCTGCGTCAGGTTTCGCAACTCGGCGGGTCCGATCAATGGCAGCGGGCCGACGTTTTCGCCGCGTCCAAGACTGTCGGCGGCACGCGAAATGCGCAACAGCGGCCCGGTCAGTTGCGTCAGAAGAAACCAGAACGCGGAAACCAGAATGATGGCGGCCGTGATCCCGAAACTCACGAAGGATACCCAAGGCCACTGCAAGGGCGGGCGCTCGAACCGCGTGCCGACATTGAGCCACTGGCCGTCCGTCAGAGCTATCGACAGTTGCATTTCGATGGCCGACAGGTCGCCGCGCATCATCGCCAGGTGCATTTCGGCCATCTCTGGCGCCAGATGCGGCATCGGCAGAATGCCGTGATCGACCTCGTGCAATTCCACGCGAATCTCGCGGGCGTCGCTGGCACCGAGCAGGCCGCGGACGCGCGCCTCGACAGCGCCGCTGTCGGCGTGGGTCTCGTGATCGACGGTCGGCGCGTCGGATACGTCAAAGCGCACCAAGGGCGAATTGGCCGCCCGCAGGATGGCCGGCTGCAGCGTCGCCGGCGCTTCCTCGATCAGCCTGGCGACGTTGGCAGCACGCCCGGCAGCCTCGAAACCGAGCGCGGCACGCACGGCGAGGCTCCGCTCGTCAACGAACAACCAGAGGCTGACCGCTTGCGCGGCGGCGAGAGCAGCAACGATCAACAGGATCAGTTGGCCACGCAGACTGTCGAACGGACGCGCCATCAGCTCAACTCCGTCACGTCGGCGGCCAGGCAATAGCCACCGCCGCGCACGGTCGTGATCAAGCGTGGCCGCGAGGGGTCGGCTTCGATCTTTCGGCGCAGACGGCTGATCTGGTTGTCGATCGTGCGGTCGAATGGAGAGGCCGCGCGCCGCGCCGTAAGATCGAGAAGCTGCTCGCGGTTGAGAACGATACGGGGCCGCTCGAGCAAGACGACAAGAAGCTTGAGGTCCGAGACGGTAAGATCGACCTGCGCGCCGTTCTCGTTTGTCAGCAGGCGGTTGTCGGCATCCAGGGTCCACTGCGCAAACGCGATGCGTCGTCCCGACAGCTTTCCGGCATAGGTCTCGGGCAGCGTCGAGCGCCGCAGGATGGCCTTGATGCGCGCCAGCAGTTCGCGGGGATTGAACGGTTTGGCAAGGTAGTCGTCGGCGCCGATCTCCAGCCCGACGATCCGATCGGTCTCATCGCCGAGCGCCGTCAACATCAGGATCGGCACGTCGCCCTTGGCCGACAGACGGCGGCACACCGACAACCCGTCTTCGCCAGGCATCATGACATCGAGGACGATCAGATCGAACTGCCCCCTTGCGAGCTTTGCGTCCATCTCGATGGCATCCCGGGCAGACGTCGCGCGCAGGCCGTTCTTCTCCAGGTAGCGCGAAACGGAGTCGCGAATTTCGCGATGATCGTCCACGACAAGGATATGAGGCTGATCGGTCATGTGGGTCCTTTTAGCGATTACCGCATTGGTTTCCCGAAGAGAATTGTCACGAAGTGTAACAACGGTGGCGCTTGCTACGAGGTGTTACAAAACTCCCGTTTCCTCGTGTTCCACTGCAACTTAACGCTGCCATATGAAGCCTGTCGAAACCAAAGCACGAGGAAATCACGATGACCCGCAAAATACTGTTCGCAGCGACTGTCCTGGCCGCATCCGCTATCGGAGGGGCCGCAATCGCGGATAATCATCACGGACACCGCGGCCAGCCTGGCCCGAGCGGTCACACCGGCGTGATGATGAAAGACGGCTCTGGAATGATGGGCGACATGACAAACATGATGGGCATGATGCAGCGTATGCACAACCAGATGATGGGCGGTGGCATGATGAGTGGCATGGGCCCCATGGGCGGCGGCATGATGGGTGGCATGGGCCCGATGGGCGGCGACATGATGCAAATGCTCGATGCCGACGGCGACGGCGCGTTGACGCCCGAGAAACTGCGGATGCACTTGCAAACCCAGCTTGCCGAGTATGATAGTGATGGCGATGGAACCCTGTCGATCGAGGAATTCGAGGCTCTGCACAGCGCGATGATCCGCGAGAAGATGGTGGATCGCTTCCAGCACCTGGACGCCGATGGCGATGGTGCCGTTACCGCCGATGAAATGGCGGCCCTCGCCGACAGGATGGAGCGCATGTGGAAAATGCGCGACGGCGTGGGGTCGATGCAGCCCGGTGACCGCCCGGGCATGGGCGCCGGCGACATGATGAACGACAACTGAGCATTTTACGGACGTCGGGCCGCGGGGCCGACGTCCATGCCCGACGCCGCGCCTCGAGTGCCCATCGGTCCTGACTTCACCCGCTTTTTTGGAAGTCGATCCGATGAGCCTGAAACCGATGGCTGTCTGGCTGGTTCTTGCAACAACCGCGGTTGCGATGTGACATCCTGCACCGCGCAAACGATCCCGAGGAGATGGAAATGACCTATACCTATAACCGCTCGCTTTCCGGCGTCAGTATCGACGACGCGGAAAAGCGTATCCGCGACGCCTTGGCTGATAGGGGCTTCGGCGTTCTCACCGAAATCGACGTCAAGGCGACGATGAAGAAAAAGATCGACGTCGACATGGATGGCTATCGCATCCTTGGCGCCTGCAATCCGCAGATGGCCCACAAGGCAATCGGCATCGAGCCTCGCGTCGGGGCAATGCTGCCGTGCAACGTTATCCTGCGAGAGGTGGGTGGCGGCACCGAGATCAGCGCCATCGACCCGGTGGCGTCGATGCAGGCTATCGCGAACGACCAGCTCCAGGACGTTGCCGGTGAGGTTCGCGATATGCTGCGCGCTGCCGTTGATTCGGCCTGACTGCCAGTTCCCAGACCTTGGGTTGCCAATGCCCGCGGGCGTCGAGGAGACGGGATTGATCGCCAATAGGCGGGAGACAAGGCGTATGATGACCGACAGCATCCGGGATGACGCGCCGTCTCGGATTGGCGAACCGTTTTGCGAAGCACCCCAGCCGTTGGCGACGGTCTTCCTGGTTGCACCTCATGTCACGTGAAGCTGGAACGAACCGGTTCGTTTCCCGGCGAACCGCACGATTGCTCGGCGGTGCGCTGCTGGTCATCGGGATTGTCGCCTTGGCTATGGGGCCGCTCGCCGACATCATCGAAAGCTTCGATGGCGAGACAGTCTCCGGGTGGGTGGAAGATGCGGGCGTATGGGGACCGGCCCTGATCGTCGCCCTGATGACAATCGCGATCGTCGCGACGCCAATTCCGAGCGCCCCGATCGCGCTGGCGGCTGGAGTTGCCTATGGGCATGCCGTGGGGACCGTCTACATCGTCGCCGGCGCCGAACTCGGCGCACTTGTGGCATTCGGGCTCGCCCGATACCTCGGGCGCGAGGCGCTCGTCGGGTGGTTGGGCGGCAAGGTGGACACGGGCTGGCTCGGCTCTCAGAATGCGCTGACATTCACGGTCTTTGCCAGCCGGTTGATGCCGTTCATCTCATTCGACATCGTCAGCTACGCGGCCGGGTTGAGCCGCCTGCACCTCTGGCGGTTCACGCTTGCCACGCTCGCCGGGATCATTCCGGCCAGTTTCGCGCTCGCTCACTTCGGCACCGAAGCTGTAAGCGGCGATCCCTCCCGCGTAATCTGGGCAGCGTTCGGGCTGGGCGCGTTGACGCTGACGCCGCTTCTGGTTGTCGCTGTCAGGGACTGGAAAAAGCACCGGGGGGCCGCGTGGCTGAACACCACAAATCTCGATGTCCATGCGAGCGGATCGGAAGGCGGTTCGGCCCGCCGAAACACGCCTTGACCTTCCAGTCGGGGGAAGGATTAGGCTTGCCCCAAGCCGCGCGAAGAGGATTTGAAAATGAACGACCACACGCATGACAAAGCACCCGACATCAACAGCGTGACACATGTCTGCCCGATGCATCCCGAGGTGCGCCAGGCCGGCCCCGGCGATTGCCCGAAATGCGGCATGCACCTAGTGCCGGAGGCGGAGCTTGACGCTCACGACCAAGGTGGCGGTGCAAGCCCGGATAACGGCAGATACGACACGGTGCCAAAGGGTTACCGCGGGGCCGTCTACACCTGCCCGATGCATCCAGAGGTGCGCCAGACTCATGCCGGGTCCTGTCCGATCTGCGGCATGGGGCTGGAACTGGAAACGGCGACGCTGGACGACGAAGGGCCGAATCCCGAACTGGTCGATTTCACCCGGCGCTTCTGGGGCGGCGCAATCTTGAGCCTGCCGCTTCTGGTCCTGTCGATGGGTCCGTTTGTCGGCTTTCCCGAAGTGCGCGAAGTTTTCGGCGAACGCGGGTCGCTCTGGGTCGAGCTTGTGCTGGGCACGCCGGTGGTGTTCTGGAGCGGTTGGCCATTCCTCGTGCGCGGTTGGAATTCGTTCCGGTCCTGGAACCTCAACATGTTCTCGCTGATCGCAATGGGGGTGATGGCGGCCTGGATATTCAGCGTCGTCGCGGTTCTCGTACCGGACATCTTTCCGGACGGGTTCCGCGATGCCGAAGGTCATGTCGGCGTCTATTTCGAGGCCGCGGCAGTCATCGTGGTCCTGGTCTTGCTGGGCCAGGTCATGGAACTGCGCGCCCGCGAAGGCACCGGCAAGGCAATCCGCGCGCTTCTGGACATGGCGGCCAAGACCGCGCGGGTGATCCGGCCGGACGGGACGGAGGAGGAAATCCCGCTTGAGGATGTGCATGTCGGCGACCATCTGCGTGTGCGCCCCGGCGACAAGGTGCCGGTCGACGGCGTCGTAGTTAGTGGCCAGTCCTTCGTGGATGAAAGCATGATCTCGGGCGAGCCTGTTCCGGTCGAGAAGACCGACGGCGATCCCGTCACCGGCGCCACGATCAACGGCAATGGCAGCCTTGTGATGGAGGCGACACGGGTCGGCGCCGACACCATGCTGTCGCAGATCGTCGAGATGGTGGCGAACGCGCAACGCTCGCGCGCGCCGATCCAGAAATACGCTGACAAGGTCGCAGGCATCTTCGTCCCTGCCGTGATCGGTATCGCCATCCTGTCCTTCATCGCCTGGGCGATCTGGGGACCGGCACCGTCGCTCTCCTATGCTCTGGTCTCTGCGGTCGCGGTGCTGATCATCGCCTGTCCCTGCGCACTTGGCCTCGCCACGCCGATGTCGATCATGACGGCGACGGGCCGTGGCGCGCAGGCGGGCGTGCTGATCAAGAACGCCGAGGCGCTGGAGCGGTTCGAGAAGGTCGATACCCTGATCGTCGACAAGACAGGCACCCTGACCGAAGGTGCGCCAAAGCTCGTCGCCGTGCTGCCGGAGGCCGGCCACGACGAAACCGAAGTGCTGCGCCTTGCCGCCTCGCTGGAACGCGGGTCGGAGCACCCGCTCGCCGAAGCCATCGTTCGGGGGGCGGAGGAGCGTGGCGTGACGATGAGCGATGCGCAGGATTTCGAGGCGGTCACCGGTAAAGGCGTCAAGGGCACGGTCGACGGCAAACCTGTCGCACTCGGCAATCTGGCGATGATCACCGATCTGGGCCTCGAACCCGGCGAATTGACGGCCACGGCCAATGCGCGCCGCGATGAGGGCGAGACGGTCATGTTCGTCGTGCTGGGGGATGAAATCGCCGGTCTGGTCAGCGTCACCGACCCGGTGAAGGAGACAACGCCCGCCGCGATCGAGGCGCTGCACGACCTCGGGTTTCGCGTCATCATGGCGACCGGCGACAACGAGCGCACGGCCAGGGCTATCGGCGCCCGTCTCGGGATCGACGAGATACGCGCCGATGTGCTGCCCGAGGACAAGGCGCGCATCATCAGGGAATTGCAGGAGGCGGGCCGCAGCGTCGCCATGGCGGGGGACGGTGTGAACGACGCACCGGCCCTTGCCCAGGCGGATGTCGGCATCGCCATGGGCACCGGCGCGGACGTGGCCATCGAAAGCGCCAGCATCACATTGGTGAAAGGCGATCTCGATGGGATCGTTCGGGCGCGGCGCCTTGCCCGCGCCACCATGCGTAACATCCGCCAGAACCTGTTCTTTGCCCTGATCTACAACGCCGCAGGCGTGCCAATTGCTGCAGGGGTGCTGTTTCCCTTCTTTGGCATCCTCATCAGCCCGATGTTCGCGGCCTTCGCCATGAGCGCCTCGTCGGTGTCGGTGGTGTTCAACTCGCTGAGACTGAGGGGAGCAAAGATATGAAGGGAGGCTTGAAGACATGTCCGGGAAAATGATCGCGATCGCAACCCTGATCGCCGCCGGGTTGGCGACGGCCCTGTGGGCACAATCCGAAGGCGATGGTGGGGACCAGCCGCGGGTCGACACGGGAATGCACGGGGCGGCGGCCGGCGCGCCGGCCCCCGATCCCGAAACCGTCGCCCTGCCCGAACCCCTGAGCGCGCCGGGGTATTTCGGGCAGATGGCCTACGAGAAACGCTGTGCGTCGTGCCACGGAAAGAACGGTGCCGGCGGAACCGGCGAAGGGCCGCCGTTGATCCATCCGATCTATGAGCCGGGTCATCACCCGGACGCGGCATTTCTGAGGGCCGCGATGACCGGCGTGCGGTCGCACCACTGGAATTTCGGCGACATGCCGCCAGTCGACGGGATCGACGAGCAGACGGTGGCCCTGATCGCGACATACATTCGTGAGGTGCAACGCGCCAACGGGATCGAGTGACCTGAGCGCGACGAAGCACCCAAGTCCGGAACATTTCGGCCAGCCACGGGTTTGTGACTGGACCCTCGCAAAGCTGCGCGTTCCAATGACGGCCCGACCGGTGCCTTGCGCGTGCGCCACCTTCGACAGCCATCAGGAGGCCATTGCCATGCTGACCAGACGCCATTTCGTCGTGACCGCCGCGGCTCTGTTTTCGCCGCCAATCGCGGCTCCGTTGTTCGCGGTCACCGATTCGCGGCAGGACCAGTGGGCGGCGTGGGATGCACAGGTTACGCCGCCCAACTACGACCCGGCGGTTTCGAACCCGTGGGGGCTTCATCCGCGTTTCCTCCCCAAGCTTGTCGAGGCCAAGGACGGGCTCACGCCCGGCGA
>JBLWUQ010000030.1:0-15322 GCA_048268845.1 Maritimibacter sp.
AGCGAGGTCTCAGCGATCGAGGTCGCCAGCACCACCTTGCGCCCGCCCGCCTCCGGCCTGATCGCAGCGCGCTGCGCCGCCATCTCCATCGCACCGAACAAGGGCCGGATCACGCAGCCCTCGGGCAACCGCCCGGACAGCGCCGCCTCGACCCGCCGGATCTCGGCCTCGCCGGGCAGGAACACCAGAACGCCGCCCTCGGTCTCGGCCACCGCGCGCAGGACCAGCGCCGCCACCGAAGCCTCGAACCGCGCCGCCTTGGGCAAGGGCGCGTCGAGCCAGATCGTCTCGACCGGGAACGCCCGGCCCTCGGACAGCACCACCGGTGCATCATCCAGAAGCGCCGCCACCGGCCCGGCGTCGAGCGTGGCCGACATCACCAGCACCACCAGATCGTCGCGCAGCGCGCCGCGCGCTTCCCAGCACAGCGCCAGCCCCAGATCGGCGTTGAGCGAGCGTTCGTGAAACTCGTCGAAGATCACCGCGCCGACACCGGCAAGCGACGGGTCCGATTGCAGCATCCGGGTCAGGATGCCCTCGGTCACCACCTCGATCCGGGTGGTCTTGCCAACCTTGGCCTCGCCCCTGATACGATAGCCGACGGTTTCGCCAACCGCCTCGCCCAGCGTCTCGGCCATGCGTTCCGCCGCCGCGCGCGCCGCCAGACGGCGCGGCTCGAGCATCAGGATCCGGCCTTCGATCTGGTCGAGCAGCGCCAGCGGCACCCGCGTCGTCTTGCCCGCGCCCGGCGGCGCCACCAGCACCGCGCGCCCGAAAGCGCGCAGCGCGGCCTGCACTTCGGGGATCACGTCGTCGATGGGAAGCCGGGGCATCATGGCCCCGTTATCGGTGCAGCCCTAGCGGCGGACAAGCGCAACCTTGCCGTGGATCGTGTCGACAACCGCGCGCTGCACCCTGAGCCAGGCACCCGACAGGTCGTAATCCACCGTGAAGGGAAAATGCGTGGCCTCCTCCATCTCCTCGGCGGTATAGCCCGACAGCCGCACCGCCACGCCGGTGCAGGTCAGGCCCTGATCGCCGCGCCCGTATTCAACCAGTTCGAACGACATCGAGCGTTTGCCGTCCCAGGTCTGCCCCGACACGGCACAGCCGCGCCCGGCCTCGCGGTCCGACAGAATCGACAGGATCGCCGCCAGCGGATCGACGCGGGCATCGTTCGGCGCAAGCGCAAGTTCGGACGACGAGGTGCGAAAGCCCGTGTCCATGTCCTCGCGGTAATAGGCCGGGTCGAAATCGGGATGCGCGCCGCGCCCGCGCGATTCCATCTCGAAACGGACCCGCGCGACCAACCCGACAACCCCGGTGGTGCGAAACTGCGACGCCGCGGCATAGCCGCTGGCCTCGGTGTTGATCGCGGTCGCCATCACGCCGACCGGCAGGCCGAACAGGCGCACCCCGAAACTGATCCGCTCGGTTTCGGCCCATGCGGGCAGGTTCGACGCCATGAAGGCCACAAGAAACAGGAAATGAACTCGCATCTGACCCCGGATCTGCCGATTCGCTTTGCCGTTGAGTTCAGCATACCAGATCACGCGCTGGCCACCCGAGGGGCGAAGAAACCGGCTGGACATCGCCTGACCCTCTGGGCAAGACGGATGAAACACCGGAAAAAGCGGCCGGGGGAGCGGATGGATATCGACGATCTGGCAAGGCGGGTTGTGGCGGGCGAACGCCGGGCGCTGGCGCGCGCGATCACGCTGGTCGAAAGCAGCCGCACCGATCACCGCGCCGGTGCCGCGCACCTGCTCGACGCGGTCGGCGCCACCGGGCGCGAGGCGCTCCGGATCGGCATGTCAGGCACCCCCGGCGTCGGCAAATCGACCTTCATCGAAGCCTTCGGCATGTTTCTGGTGGAAAAAGGCCTCAAGGTCGCGGTGCTGGCGGTCGATCCGTCTTCGGCGCGCTCGGGCGGGTCGATCCTGGGCGACAAGACCCGGATGGAACGGCTGGCGCGCGAACCCAACGCCTTCATCCGCCCCTCGCCGTCGCAGACCCAGCTGGGCGGTGTCGCCCGCCGCTCGCGCGAGGCCGTGGCGCTGTGCGAGGCGGCGGGCTTTGACATCGTGCTGATCGAGACCGTCGGCGTCGGGCAATCCGAAACCATGGTCGCGGGCATGGCCGACCTGTTCATGCTGCTGATCGCGCCCGCTGGCGGCGACGAGTTGCAGGGCGTCAAGCGCGGCATCATGGAAATGGCCGACCTGATCCTTGTCAACAAGGCCGACGGCGCGCTGCGCGACACCGCCCAGCGCACCCGCGCCGACTATTCCGGCGCACTGCGTCTGTTGCGCAAACGCCCGCAGGACCCCGAGGGGTTTCCCAAGGCGCTGCTGGTCTCGGCGCTGACGCAGGACGGGCTGCCCGAGGCGTGGGAGGCGATGCGCGAACTGGCCGAGTGGCGGCGCGAGCAAGGCCACTGGGCCGCCAACCGCGCAGGACAGGCCCGGCACTGGTTCGCCGAGGAGTTGCGCGCGGGACTGCTGGCCCGGCTGGAACGCGACCCGAAGATCCGCGAAATGGCCGCACGGCTTGATGCCAAGGTCGCCGCGGGCGAGATGTCGCCCACCGCCGCTGCCGAAAACCTGCTGGCCAAACTGGACGAGTAGCGCCGCCCGGCTCACTCCTTGCCGAGAAACCCGCCCGATTGCCGCGCCCAGAGCCCGGCATAGATCCCGCCCTGCGCCAGCAATTCGTCGTGGCTGCCATCCTCGACCACCCGGCCCTCGTCCAGCACGACGATCCGGTCCAGCCGCGCGATGGTTGACAGCCGGTGCGCGATGGCGATCACCGTCTTGCCCTCCATCATGCCGTAAAGCGTGTCCTGAATCGCCGCCTCGACCTCGCTGTCGAGCGCCGATGTCGCCTCGTCCAGCACCAGGATCGGCGCGTCCTTCAGCATCACCCGCGCGATGGCGATGCGCTGCCGCTGCCCGCCCGACAGCTTGACGCCACGCTCGCCGACCTGCGCGGCATAGCCCCGGCCGCCCTTCGGATCTTCGAGGTTCAGGATGAACTCATGCGCCTCGGCGCGGCGGGCGGCGGCGATCATCTCGGCCTCATCCGCTTCGGGCCGACCATAAAGGATGTTGGCGCGCACCGAGCGGTGCAGCAGCGAACTGTCCTGGCTGACCATGCCGATCGCGCCGCGCAGGCTGTCCTGCGTGACCTCGCGCACCTCCTGCCCGTCGACCAGGATGCGCCCCTCCTCGGCGTCGCGAAAGCGCAGCAGCAGGTTGACCAGCGAGGATTTTCCCGCCCCCGAGCGCCCGATCAGCCCGACCTTCTGCCCGGCAGGGATCACCAGGCTGACATGATCCAGCCCGCCCTCGCCCTTGCCGTAATGGTGCGAGACATCCTCGAACCGGATCTCGCCCGCCTCGACCTTCAGGCGCGCCGCACCCGGCGCGTCGGTGATCTCATGCGGCACCGCGACCGAGCGCAGCCCTTCACGGATCACGCCGGCATGTTCAAAGAGGCGAATCGTCACCCACATGATCCAGCCCGACATGCCGTTGAGCCGGATCGTCAGCGCCGAGGCGGCGGCAACCTCGCCCACTGTTACGATACCCTGCGTCCAGAGCCAGATCGCCGGGCCGAGAACGCCGGTGACAAGCAACCCGTTCAGCACGTTCTGGCCAAACGAAAGCTCGGTCATCAGCCGCAGGAAGCGTTGAAACCGCAGCCGGTGACGGCGCATCGCGCTGAGCACATAGTCCTCTTCGCGCCCGGCCTGCGAGAACAGCTTGACGCTTTCGATATTGGCATAGGCATCGACCACCCGGCCCGTCACCAGCGAGCGCGCGTCCGACCATTTCTCGGACGCCACCGCGACACGCCGCGCGATCCAGCGGGTATAGGCGACATAGAGCACCAGCCAGATCACCAGCGGCAGCGACAGCCGCCAGTCGAACTGCCCGAGGATCGCGATGGCCGCCAGCACATAGGTCAGCGAATACCAGATGCCCTCGAACAGCATGTAGGTCGAATCCTCGACCGCCGGGCCAAGCTGCATCACCCGGTTCGACAACCGCCCGGCAAAGTCGTTCTGGAAGAACCCCATCGACTGCCCCAGCATGTGCTGATGCGCGCGCCAGCGCACCTGGTCCTGCATGTTGCTGGCCAGGGTTTGTTCCAGAAAGAAGTGGTTGGCGACGATCACCAGCGGGCGCAGGAACAGGACGAACAGCGCCGCGAGCAGCAGCTCCAACCCGTGCGCGCCCCAGAACTCGCCCGGCGCGGTCAGGTCGAGCAGGTCGACGATCCGCCCGGTATAGAAGATCAGCCCGGTTTCCACGAGCGCGACCAACACGCCAGTCGCCGCCATCCAGATCATCCAGCCGCCGAAATTGCGGTAATGCGAGCGAAGATAGGGCACGATGCGGCCGGGCGGCGTCGCGCCATCGTGGCGCACGAAGGGATTCACCAGATTTTCAAAAAAGCGGAACATGACGTGGTGCCGGATTTGGAGTGCGCGAAAGGAATGGATCGGGGCTGGCGGCCAGCCCGACAGGACCGGCGGCCTAGCCGTGGTTGTTAATCCTGTCTCGATACATTCGCGCCTCCGTCAAGGGATGCGGTCTGGTAGCGCGACCACCCCGGCTTGTCACGCCTTATCGCGGCGGCGGGCAGCCTTGCGCGAACAACGCCACGTCCTGAACCGATCGGCGAGACCCCAAGCCGAACCTTCCCGTGCAGCGGATCAGACTGCCATCCATTGCCTATCCCTTCATCTTGGGTCAAATACTCCCGCCGGAGGCAAGAAAGTTCAATCGCCACCGCCCCGCGCGCCCGGTTTTTCGCGGCCGACTCACTTGACGGTCCCCGGAAAACCGCCTAAAGCCCGCGAACGGAATTCGGGGCGCTGCCACTGCGGCGCCCATTTGTGTTGACAGGCAAGGCCGGGCAAGCCCGGAACCGACCCGTAGAATGAGGATGGATCAATGTCGCGCGTCTGCGAACTGACCGGCAAGGGCCCGATGTCGGGCAACAATGTCAGCCACGCCAAGAACAAGACCCGGCGTCGGTTCCTGCCGAACCTGAACGACGTCACCCTGATGTCGGAAACGCTTGGCCGGGGCGTCAAGATGCGCATCTCCGCCGCAGCCCTGCGCAGCGTCGACCATCGCGGTGGCCTCGACCTGTTCCTCGCCAAGGCGAAGGATGCCGAACTGTCGGCCAATGCGCTGAAGGTCAAGAAAGAGATCGCCAAGGCCCAGACCGCCGAGGCCTGATCGCAGCCCTGACCGGCGACTGACGAGATTGACGCGGCCCTGCCATTGGCGGGGCCGCTTCCTTTTGTCCCTTGCTTGGTGTCGCGCAACCGCCTACGTCGAAAGGCATGATGCAGCGAACGATCTCCTGCCTGATGGCGCTATCCCTGATGCTGGCCAGCCTCGCGCTGGCCAATGCGCGCGGTGCCAATCACGACATCGGCATGCAGATCGTGATCTGTTCCGGCGTCGGCATGACGACGATATCCATCGGCCCCGATGGCCAGCCCGTCGAGCAGGTCGAGGCCTGCCCGGACGGCACCTCGATCTTCGCCGCGGCCACGGCCCTGCCTGCCATGCCCGAACCCGAGGCGCACCTGATCGCCGTCGTCTCCCCCATTCCGCAGGCGACGCCTGCCCCCCGCAACGAGCTTTCTCCGTCTGCACGCGGCCCACCCGCGCTGGCCTGAGTTCCATCAGACCAGACACAATCAGACAGACAACGGAGAGACACATGTCCCTGAAACGCACCCTTCTTGCGGCCGCCGCCGCGCTTTCGCTCGCCCTGCCCGCCTTTGCGGGCTCCGAGATCACCATCGAGGACGCCTATGCCCGCTCGGCCGGCGAAACCGCGATGTCCGGCGCCGCCTTCTTCATCATTCACAACATGGGCGATGAAGACGACCGGCTGATCGCGGCGGAATCCGACGCCGCCCAGAAAGTTGAACTGCATACCCATATCGAGGAAGCCAACGGCGTGATGCGCATGGTCGAGGTCGAGGAGGGCTTTCCCGTCGCCGCCGGCAGCATGCACAGCCTCCAGCGCGGCAGCGACCACGTGATGTTCATGGGCCTCAACGGCCCGTTCGTGCAGGGCGCCATGGTTAACGTGACGCTGGTGTTCGAAAAGGCCGGGCGGATCGAGGTCGAGATCCCGGTCGACAACGAGCGCAACGACACGATGCCGATGGAAGGCATGGACCACAGCACCGGATCGCATAACTGATCCCTCGGTCGGGCGCGGCACTGCCGGGCCCGACCACCCCGCCGCGGGTCACGGCCGGACGAATTTCGCCCCGGTCGATGACCCGGCCTCGTCCCGCCCCATGACCCGCACGGTCGGACGCACCCGGGTGAAAACCCCATCGTCTTCCGCCAGCAACGCGCGCAATTCGGCCAGCGGCACCGTCAGGCTGGTGCCCAGCGACACAGGCACATTGCCCGCCATCGTCGCCTTGGCCGACACCACCGACACGATCCGCGGTGTGCCCGACGAAGAGTCGAACACCGGCGCCCCGGACGAGCCGAAATCGACATCGCAATCCAGCACCAGCGTTCCGGCCTGACGCCCGAGCACATGGCATACATCCTCGAGCGACGGCATTTCCGCCCGGTCATGGGCATAGGACACGACACCGACCTCGGCCCCGCGTCTCGGAAACCCGTCGACCGCGAAGGGCAGCACGGCGCTATTGCGGATCGGCCGGTCAAGCTCGATCAAGGCAAGGTCCAGCGACCGGTCATCGCCCGCGAAGTCAAACCCCGGATGCGCCACTGCCCGGCGCACGCCGCGATACGCGGCGGCGCGTCCGTTGCGCCAGCCTGCAAGAAACTCGATCCGCTCGGGCGCGATGCGCGCGCCGGTGGCCTTGTCGAACAGGCAATGCGCGGCCGTCAGCACCAGATCCTCGGCGATCAGCGCGCCGGTGCAGAACGCAGTGCCGCCAAGGTCGAGCCGGCCAACGCCTTCCCACCCCCGGCTGTCGTCGCCGGTCATCAGGCCGCGCAGCCCGTCGCCAGAGGCCGCGCCGACGCTTGCCAATACCGCGAGCGCGACTCCGCCCAGAAATCCTGTGATGCCCTGTCTCATGCCCGCGTTCTAGCCTGCGCTTTGGGCAGGATTATGGCGCAGAGCGCCGCCGCAGTCACGGCCCGAGTTTTGCCGGCTTCGGCCCACCCGTGGCCCAGTCAAGCAATTCTACGGTATGGACCACCGGCGTCCCTGTCCCCGACCCGATCTGGATCATGCAGCCGATATTGCCGGCCGCGATCACATCCGCCCGCCGCGCCTCCAGTGTCGCGACCTTGCGCGCCTTGAGTTGCGCCGAAATCTCCGGCTGCATCAGGTTGTAGGTCCCGGCCGAGCCGCAGCACAGATGGCTGTCGGCAGGCTCCACCACCTCGAACCCGGCGCGCACCAGCAGCGCCTTGGGATGCGTGGTGATCTTCTGGCCATGCTGCAAGGAACAGGCGGCGTGGTAGGCAACGCGCATCCCCATATCGCCCTCCGGCAGATCCAACTCCGCCAGCAATTCCGTCACGTCCACCGCCAGTCCCGACACCCGCGCCGCATCGCCCGCCAGCGGGCCAAGCCGGAACATATGCCCGTAGTCCTTCACCGTGGTGCCGCAGCCCGATGTGTTGATGACGATCGCATCCAGCCCCTCGCCCCCGAGCTCGGCCATCCAGGCGCGGATATTGCGCGCGGCAAACCGATGCGCCTCGTCCTCCTTGCCCATGTGATGCACCAGCGCGCCGCAGCACCCCATGCCGCGCGCGATCACCACTTCGCAACCCAGCCGCGTCAACAGCCGGATCGTGGCGTCGTTGATGTCGGTATCCAGCGCCTTCTGCGCACAGCCCGTCATCAGCGCCACGCGCTTCCTGCGCTCGCCCTCGGCGGCAAACACCTGCGGCGCGTCATTGCGGCTGACCGGCGGAATGACCTTCGGCGCCATGTCAAGCATCGCGCGCAGCCGCTTGTCCGGCAGCACCCCCCGAAACGGCCGACCAAGCTTGGCCGCCAACAGCGCCAGCCGGAACCGCCCGGGATAGGGCAGGACCCTCGCCAGCACCCGTCGCAGCGCCCGGTCCATGAAAGGCCGCTTGTAGGTCGTCTCGATATAGGCCCGCGCATGATCGACGAGGTGCATGTAGTGCACCCCCGACGGACAGGTCGTCATGCAGGCCAGGCACGACAGGCAACGGTCGATATGCCTGACGGTGCGCGCGTCGGCAGGGCGCCCGCTCTCCAGCATGTCCTTGATCAGATAGATCCGCCCGCGCGGGCTGTCGAGCTCATCGCCCAGCACCTGATAGGTCGGGCAGGTCGCGGTGCACATGCCGCAATGAACGCAGGCGCGCAGGATGTCGTTGGCCTCGGCAATGCCGGGATCTTCAAGTTGGCTGTCAGTGAAGAACGTCTGCATCAGCCTGCCACCTTGTCCGATTGTGACATCATCAAACCTGGGTTCAGAATGCCCCTTGGATCGAATTTGTGCTTGAGACCGCGCATCAAAGCCGCCACCGGCGCGGGCTGAGGTTCGAAGACATCAATCTGGGCGCGAACCGCCTCTGGCCCACGCACCAGCGTCGCGTGCCCGTCATGCAGTGCCGTCTGCCTCCGGATCAGCGCCGCCCCCGCATCCGCGACGCCATCCTCCAGCGCCAGCCACATCAGCCCGCCGCCCCAATCATAGATACCGCGATGCGCCAGCCCCTGCCCGCTCAGCGTTGCCGAAATCTCCGGCGCATCCGACGGCTTGACCGACAGCCGCCAGACCACCCGCCCGTCACCGGCGAACGGCGCCACGTCACGCACCTCGCGCCACAGCTCCGCACTCGCCGCACCTTCGACAACCTCCCAGCCATCAAACCCCGCGCCCGCCAGCGCCCCGGCACGATAGCGCACCGACATCTCGAGCCCCTCGACGCGCACCCGTGTCTCGCTTGTGCCGCCGACCTCCAGATGCGCCGCCCCGGTGATCCCCCAGGGCGAGCCCAGCGCCTTCGCCAGCGCCGCGACCCCGTCGCGCAGATCCAGCCCGCGCGCCACCAGCGTCGCCTCGGTCTCCGGCACCGCCTGCACCTTCAGGCTGACCTCGGTCAACACCCCCAGCGTGCCCCAGGACCCCGCCAGCAGCTTCACGAGATCATAGCCGGTGACGTTCTTCATCACCCGGCCACCGTTCTTCAACACCCTCCCTCGGCCATCGACAAACCGCGCCCCCAGCGTGAAATCGCGCGCCGCCCCGGCCTCGATTCGGCGCGGCCCCGACACGTTCGCCGCCACCACGCCGCCGATTGTCGGCTCGCCCTCGGTCCCGAGCAGCAGCCGATGATCCATCGGCTCGAATGCCAGCCGCTGACCTTCACTGGCCAAAAGCGCCTCGATCTCTGCCAAAGGCGTCCCCGCCCGCGCCACCAGCGTCAGCGCGCCCGGCTCGTAAAGCTCGACCCCCGACAGCCCGGCCACCGACAACACCTCGCCGACCACCGGCCGCCCGATATCCCGCGTCCCGCCGCCGCGAATGCGCAGCGGCCCGGATGCCGCCGCAACCGCTTCGGCCAGTTCCTTCTCGCTCGAAACACCCATCTTCATCTTGGCTGAAATACTCCCGGGGGACGTTCAGTTTGCCATGCAAACTGAACGATGGGGGTGGAACCCCCAATCAAACCAAACCTGCGCGCCGCAGGCGCTCATTTTGCCAGCCGGCGCGGCGCGCTGGCCTCCAGTGGAAACACCTTGGCCGGGTTCAGCACCCAGGCCGGATCGAACACATCCTTCACATCCATCTGGATCGCCAAATCGTCCACCGAATACTGCGCCGGCATGATGTCGCGCTTCTCGACGCCCACGCCGTGCTCGCCGGTCAGACAGCCGCCGACCTCGACGCAGAGCGTCAGGATATCCGCGCCCAGCGCCTCGGCCTTTTCCAGATCGCCCGGCTTGTTCGCGTCATAGACGATCAACGGATGCATGTTGCCGTCGCCGGCATGAAACACGTTGCCGACCTTCAGCCCGTATTGGTCCCCCATCTCGCCGATCCGGCGCAGCACGAAGGGCAGTTCGCTGACCGGAATGGTGCCGTCGAGGCACATGTAGTCGCCGATCTGCCCCATCGCGCCAAAGGCAGTCTTGCGGCCTTTCCAGATCTTCGCGCTCTCCTCGGCACTGCCGCTTTCGCGGATTGCCACCGGATCGTGACGCTTCGCGATCTCGATGATCCGGGCCAACTGATCCGCGATCTCGGCCTCACTGCCCTCGACCTCGATGATCAGAAGCGCCTCGCAATCGGGATAGCCCGGATGGGCGTGCGCCTCGGCGGCGCGGATCACCACGCGGTCCATGAATTCGATCGCCACCGGCAGGATGCCCGCCCGGATGATATCCGACACGCAGGCCCCCGCGACCTCGTTCGAGTCAAACCCGATCAGCACCGGCCGTGCGCCCTCGGGCCTGGCGAGGATGCGCAAGGTCGCCTCGGTGACGACGCCCAACTGCCCCTCCGAGCCACAGACCAGCCCCAGCAGGTCCAGTCCGCCTGCGTCCAGATGCGCGCCGCCAAGCTCGATCACCTCGCCATCTGCCATCACCAGCGTCACGCCCATCAGGTTGTTGGTGGTGACACCGTATTTCAGGCAATGCGCCCCGCCCGAATTCATCGCGATATTGCCCGCGATGGCGCAGGCCAGCTGGCTTGACGGGTCGGGGGCGTAGAAAAAGCCGTCCGCCTCCACCGCGCCGGTGACGCTCAGGTTGGTGCGCCCCGACTCGACCCGGATGAAGCGGTTGGCATAGTCGGTTTCCAGCACCCGGTTCAGCCGCGCCACGCCCAGGATCACGCAATCCGCCGTCGGCAGCGCGCCGCCCGCCAGCGACGTGCCCGAGCCGCGCGGCACCACCGGCACGCGCTCGTCATGGCAGACCCGCATCACCGCCGAAACCTCGTCGGTCGAGCGCGGCAGGACCGCACACATCGGCGGGCAGCGATAGGCGCTCAGCCCGTCGCATTCGTAGACCTTCAGCGCGACCGGATCGTCGATCACCGCATCCGCTGGCAACACCTGCCGCAACCGCGCCACGATCCCGGCCTTGCGGGCAAGGATATCGGCGCTCGGTTCGGGCATCTGCATGGCTGATCCTCCAAATTGGTAAAAACATATTACCAGAACCGCCGCAGCGCCAGAGGTTTCGAAACCCCTTGCGCAAGCCCGTGAAAACCCGGAAGAAAGCGGCCATGGACTGGCTCAAGATCATACACATCCTTACCGTCATGGGCTGGATGACCTCGATTTTCGCCGTTCCCCGCGCGTTGATCTACTGGCGCCGGGAATGGCAGCGTCTGGGCGAGTTCGGCCCGCTCGGCGACCTCACCATCCGGCTCTACCGCTTTTCCGCCGGGCTGGGCGTGATCGCGGTTGTCACCGGCATCTGGATGGCATGGACGCTCGGTTTTCCGGTCTGGAGCCTCGTCAAGCTGGGCGTCGTCGCGCTGATCGCGGCGCATTATGTCTGGACCGGGCGGCTGGTGATCCGCGCCAAGGCCGGCAGGTTCGAGGAATCCGATTTCTACCTCAGGGTGTTCAACGAGATCAGCGTGATCGCGGTGATCGGCGTGCTCTGGCTGGTGGTCACGCGTCCGTTCTGATTGCCGCAGACCGCCGCCGCCCTTCCCAGAGCCACGCCAGAACCGCCAGCCCGGCGGCCAGCAGAAGCATCAGCCAGGCGGGCGCAAGCGGCGTGATCCGCAGATCCTCGACCGCATAGGCCTCGCGCGGGGTGAAACCGATCCAGCCGCGACCGGAGGCGACGCGGCCTTCGGCGACGGGGCGCAATCCGGGCATTCCATCCTCCAGCGCCACGACCCCGCCGCGCAACGGTGCGATGACCGGGGTCAGCACCTCACCGGTGGCAATGGTGGCCTCGAACTCCCTGGGCGCGGACGGTCCCAGCGCCACGACGGCTTCGGTGTCGCCCTCGGCCAGCCGGTAAAGCCCCATCGACGGCGCGTCGTATTCGGCCCGAAACAGCCCCGGCGCGATCTCGGTCATCGGCAACTCCACCTCGGCCCCGTCCGGCCCGGTTACCGTGACCGAGCGCGCGCCTTCGCCCAGCGTGCGCCGGGTGATCGTCATGCTGCCGCCCTCGGCCTTGGCGGTCAGGGCTTCTTCCTCAAGCTCCGGCTCCTTCATCATCCAGTGCGCCAGTCGACGCAGCAGTTCAAGCTGAGGTCCGCCGCCCTCGAACCCCCGGTTCCAGAGCCACGCCTGATCCGAGGCGAGCAGCGCGACGCGCCCCTCCTCGACCCGGTCGAGCACCAGAAGCGGCGCGCCCTCGGCCCCCGACATCACGGTCATGCCGCCGCCTGCCTCAAGCTCGACCTGCCTGAGCCAGCGGCCCCAGCCACCCTCGGGCGCAAAGTCGCCCAGCCCGCGCGTCACCGGATGGCGTTCGCCAAGCTCGGTCACCTCCGGCAGATAGGCGGTGTCAAACAGCCGCGCGGTCGGCAGCGCCGGCAGCACCTCGCCAAGCGGCGAGCGCGCAAGGCTCTGCACCCCGGCGAAATCCGGCCCCGCCGCGATCAGCACCGCACCGCCCGCCCGGACATAATCGCGCACGCTGCCCAGATAGCTGGCGGGCAGGATGCCGCGCAGCATGTAGCGGTCGAAGATGATCAGGTCGAATTCGTCGATCTTGTCGAGAAACAGCTCCTGCGTCGGAAAGGCGATCAGGCTGAGTTCATTGACCGGCACACCATCCTGCTTGTCGGGCGGGCGCAGGATGGTGAAATGCACAAGATCAACAGCGCTGTCGGATTTGAGCAGGTTGCGCCAGGTCCGCGTGCCCGGATGCGGCTCGCCCGAGACCAGAAGCACCCGCAGCCGGTCGCGCACGCCGTTGATCGAGATCACGGCGGTATTGTTGCGGTCGGTCAACTCGCCCTCGGCCAAGGGCGTGGTCAACTGGATCACGTTCTGGCCGCCATGGGTCAGCGTCACCGGCAGTTCCAGATCGCGCCCCAGCGGCACGTCGTGGCGCGACGGCTCGGCGCCATCGACCGAAATGTCCAGCGTCACGCGCTCGGCCCCCGGTGCGTCGCCCATATCCTCGAGCCGCAGCCGGATCGCCTGTTCCTCGCCCAGAATGGCAAACGCGGGCGCGGTGGTGATGACCAGCCGCCGGTCCCAATCCGCCGCGCGCCCGGTCTGCAAGAGGTGCAGCGGCGCGGGCAGCACCGGGGCGGCATCAAGGTCGTGGATGCGCCCGTCCGAGATCACCACCATGCCCGCCACCCGGTCGCGCGGCAGTTCCGCCAACGCACCCGCCAGCGCCGTCATCGCCAGCGTGCCGCGATCATCCTCGCCGTCGCCAACACGGGTGACGCGCAGGTCAAGCCCCCGCGCCGCAGCGGCGCGCGTCAGGTCGGCCAGCGCCGCCTCGGTCTGCGCGGCGCGGTCGGACAGGGTTTGCGAGGCGCTGTCGTCCACCACCGCGACAAGAATGTCACCCAGCGGCAAGCGTTCCTCGGTCTGAAGCGACGGCCCGGCCAGCGCGGCGAGAATCACCAGAACTGCCAGCGCCCGCAACGCCCAGCCTTTCAACCCGCGCCACAGCGCCACGGCGATCAGCAGCGCGGCGATTCCAGCCGCCACCCAGAGCACCGGCCAGCCGAATGCCGGATCAAACACCACCGACGCCGCGTTCATTGCCCCAGCCTTTCCAGGAGCGCGGGCACATGCACCTGATCGGATTTGTAGTTCCCCGTCAGCACATGCATCACCAGATTGACGCCGAAACGATACGCCATCTCGCGCTGCCGCTCACCGGCAAAGCCGCGCCCGACCGGGAACATCGCGATGCCACTGTCATCGACCGCCCAGGCCCGCGCCCAGTCATTGCCGCCGATCACCACCGGCGTCACCCCGTCGTTGAGGTTGCGAAACGGCATGCCCTCGGCGCGCTCGGCGTCGGGCGGGCTGGCCTCGACCCAGACCGGTTGGCCGGCAAAGCGGCCGGGAAAGTCGGTCAGCAGATAGAAGGTGCGGGTCAGGACATGGTCCTCGGGAACTGGCTCCAGCGGCGGGACGTCAAGCGGCTGGGCCAGCGTGCGCAGCCTTGTGCCCTCGGGCGTGGCGGTCGAACCGAAACGCGCGACATCGCCGTCGCGGGTGTCGAACACGATCATGCCGCCGGCGCGTAGGTAGGCGTTGAGCCGGGCATAGGCTTCGGGCGTCGGCGCGGGCTGGCCGGCGCTGACCGGCCAGTAGAGCAGCGGAAAGACCGCAAGTTCGTCACGCTCCAGATCGACGCCGACCGGCGGCGACGGCTCGATCGAGGTGCGCCGGAAAAGCTGGTCGGACAAGCCCTGCAACCCGGCCTCGGACACATCGTCAAGTGCGGCGTCACCGGTGAGCACATAGGCCAGCGTCACGTTGCCGGCGGGGGCGATCACCGCCGCGTCGACTTCCTGCGCATGGGATTCCTGCGGGATCATCGCGGCCAGCACCAGCGCCGCCGCGCCCCCGACCCCGCGCGCCAGCCGCCCCGACAGCGCGAGCGATGCGATCAGGTCGATCCCCAGCACAACCAGCGCCGCCAACAGCAGCCAGCCCGACAGGTCGGTCTCGGTGCGTTCGCCGTGCCATTCCGGCGCAACCGAAGCAGGCCAGCGCGCCGGTTCCAGCACCGCATCGGCCCCCAGCACGTTCACCGCCAGCACCCGCGCCTCGGAGCGGTACAGCCCCGGCGGCAGGTCCGGCCCCGGCGGCAGCATCAGGCGGGCACCAGGCACACCGGGCCGCTCGCCCGCCGTGTCAAGCTGGCCAAAGCCGTCCAGCACCTGCGCCGCGACCCAGGTCGTGCCTTCAAGGGCGCTGCGGTCGGACGCTCCGCTGCGGCTCGACACGGCGAGGCGTTCGAGCATCTGCACGAACAGGCCCGACAACGGCAGGCTGGACCATTCGGCGTTGGCCGAGACATGAAACAGTACCACCTGCCCATCGCCCAGCGCCTTGCGCGTGACCAGCGGCGTTCCATCGGCCAGCGCCGCGATGGTGCGCTCGGCAAGGTCGGGTCCGGGTTCGGCCAGCACCTGCGAGGTGACGTTGACGTCATCGGGAATATCGAGGCCGAAGAACGGCGAGCTTTCCGGGAACGCGGCCAGCGCGCGCGGCTCGCCCCAACTCATCGCGCCGCCGACGCTGCGTCCGCCAGCCCGCAGCCGCACTGGCAACAAGGGATCGTCACCGCCGCGCCCGGTATCGGCGGCGGCCAGGCGCGGCCCGGCGAACCGCACCAGCAAGCCGCC
>JBLWUQ010000031.1:0-12893 GCA_048268845.1 Maritimibacter sp.
TGCATCCGGCCTCCGGGAGGAGGAGGCCTTCGCGTCCGGTCCGGCCCAGGGAGGAGGTTGGGCGATCCGGTATCCAGGCGCGCACCCCAGGAGGAGGTGAGGTTGCGCCCGATCTCTGACCCCGCGCGGCGGCCCCGGGAGGAGGTGGGGCCGCCGGCGGGTCGCGGGCACGTCAGGGAGGAGAAAACGTGCCCGTATTATCGACCCGTCGCGGCGCAGGGAGGAGGAAGCGCCGGTCCGGGTCTCAGGGTGCCCCAGGGAGGAGGAGGGGGCGCCCGGAATGAATCAGTTGGTGCCGTAGGCCGCCTCGCGGGCGATGAACGAAATCTCGGCACGGGTGATGCCCAGGTCGGCCAGGTCGCGGTTCGACAGGCGGCTGAGCTCGATATGCGTCTGACGATAGACCTTGCGCTGGGCGCGGGCTTCGCCGAAGGCTTTCAGGGTGGCCTCTACGCGGTTGAAGAACCCGCGACGGGAGCTTTCGATATGAGTTGCGTATGCCATTTGCGTGTCTCTCTTTCTCAATGTGCTGCCCCTTCCGCGGGGCGCTTGCGTTAGCGCTTCGTTGCGCTGTTGAGAGGTAGATGGGCCATATGCTGCACTTGCACAATACCCCATGATGGCAATGCTGCTATGCAGAAACTGCATACGTAGTGCTGACCTAAATTTGAGCGCTAACAGGTTTCCCTTGCGTCAGATGCGCCGGATTGCATATGTCCCTTGTGATCGCGACGAAAACAGTCATCTATTGGCGCCATATTGCAGCCAGACCCGGATCGGAGAATGCCATGACCCAGACGCGCGACAACATCCTGGCGGCACTCGCCGGCGTGGCGATGCCGGACGGCGGCGACCTTGCCTCGCGTGACATGATCCGCGCGCTCAACATCGACGGCGGATCGGTCAGCTTCCTGATCGAGGCGCCGAGCGCCGCCATGGCCGAAAGGATGGAGCCGCAGCGAAGGGCCGCCGAGGCTGCCGTCGCCGGGCTCGACGGGGTCGAGAAGGTCTCGGTGATCCTGACCGCCCACAGCGCGCCCGCCTCCCCGTCCAGACCCGCGCCCGCTGGCGAGCCGCCGCAACTGCGCGTCGGCGGCCACCCGACGCCGCAGCAGGGCCCGGAGGCCATTCCCGGCGTCAGGAAGGTGATCGCGATCGCCTCGGGCAAGGGCGGTGTCGGCAAGTCCACCGTGACCTCGAACCTTGCCGTGGCGCTGGCCAGGATGGGCAAGAAGGTCGGGCTGCTCGACGCCGACGTGCTCGGCCCGTCGCAACCCCTGATGATGGGCACCAGCGACCGGCCGCAAAGCGCCGACGGCAAGGTGATGGAGCCGGTCGAGGCACATGGCGTCAAGCTGATCTCGATCGGGCTGTTTCTCGACCCCGACCAGGCGGTGATCTGGCGCGGCCCGATGCTGACCGGCACCTTGCAGCAGTTCCTGTTCAAGGTCACATGGGGCGAGCTCGACGTGCTTCTGATCGACCTGCCGCCCGGCACCGGCGACGTGCAGCTGACGCTGGCGCAGAAGGTCAAGATGACCGGTGCGCTGGTGGTCTCGACACCGCAGGACGTGGCGCTGATCGACGCGCACAAGGCGCTCGACATGTTCCAGAAGGTGAACGTGCCGGTGCTCGGGCTGATCGAGAACATGTCGACCTATATCTGCCCGAATTGCGGCCACGAAGACCATGTCTTCGGCCAGGGCGGCGTGCGCGCCGAGGCAGAGAAGACCGGCCTGCCGATGATGGGAGAGATCCCGCTGGCGCGCGAGGTGCGCGTGGCGGGCGATGCCGGCATCCCGGTCGCGCTGGGCGAGGGGCCGGTGGCCGAGGCCTACCGGGCGCTGGCGAAATCGCTGATCGCCGGCGGGCTGGTCTGAGGCGTCTGGTGCCGCGCCGGCACCAGAGGACGAGGCCGGGGGCGCTGCCCCCGGACCCCCGAGGTATTTCAGGAGCAAAGACCGGGGCAGCAAGGACCGGGGCAGGCGCGACACGCGGTCTCTGGCACGGCGCGCGGATTTGCCCTATCCCTCGCTGAGACGACGGGAGGCGGGATGGCGACGATCACGGACCACGAGCTGCGCTATGCGCTGGCCAACGAGTTGCACGCGCGGCCGTTTCCGGCCCTCAAGGTGCCGTGTTTCGGGGTCTATCTGGCGGTGAAGCGCCCCGAGGATGCCGCCGGGCGCGACCGGGCGCAGGATCTGGCGCATCTGCATGCGCTGCTCGACCGTTTCGGCGCGGCGCATCCCGGCCCCGGCGCCAACCATTATTCCGGCGAGATCGGCAAGCACCGGTTGAAGTGGGAACAGCATACCGAGTTCGTCACCTACACGGTGTTCGGCGAGGGCAACGCCCTGCGCCCGTTCGATCCGGCGGTGTTCGATGTATTCCCCGAGGACTGGCTGGCCGAGGCGCCGGGGGTTCGCATCACCTCGGCCCTGATCCGGGTCGAGCCGATGGCTAGCGACGACGAGATGCGCGCCAAGATCGACGACTGGTTCGTGCCCGAAAGCGTGGCGGCGACGCATGTGCTTGACCGTGCCGCCGTGGTGGCGGGCGATTTCCGCATCGATTCGGGCGGCCACATGCGCTTTGCCGTGTTCGCCGCGGACGGGGTCAGCGAGCGGCGCGTCGGGCGGATCGTCCAGCGGGTGAGCGAGATCGAGACCTACAAGACGATGTCGATGCTGGGTCTGGCGCGGGCGCGCGGCGTTCAGGGCAGGCTCGGGGTGATCGAGGGCGAATTGTCGTCTCTGGTCAGCGGCTTGCGCGGCGAAACCCGCTCGCACGAGGCCGAGCTGGGCGAGCTGTTGCAGATCTCGGCCGAGCTTGAGACGCTGCATGCCCAGACCTCGTTTCGTTTCGGTGCGACAAGGGCTTACGAGGCGATCGTGACCGACCGCATCAAGGTGATGCGCGAGGAACGCTGGGACGGGCGCCAGACCTTTCACGAATTCATGATGCGCCGCTACGATCCGGCGATGCGCACGGTCAAGTCGGTCGAGCGTCAGCTTGGCGACATGGCGATGCGCGCGATGCGCGCCAGTGACCTGTTGCGCACGCGGGTCGATGTCGAGCGTTCGGCGCAGAATCAGGCGCTGCTCGAGAGCATGGACCGGCGCGCGGATTTGCAGCTTCGCCTGCAGGAGACCGTCGAGGGTCTGTCGGTGGTGGCGATCAGCTATTACGCGGTGTCGCTCATGGCCTATCTGCTCGAGCCTGTGGCCGCGCGCCTCGAGATCGACAAGGACTGGACCAAGGCGGCGCTGGTCGTGCCGGTGGTTCTGGCGGTCTGGCTGATGGGGCGGATGGTGCGGCGTCGATTGATACGCAAGTAGCCCCGCGACCACCGGGCGCATGTAAACCGGACCTGTCCGGGGCCATTTCGGGCAGAGAGCCTTGAGGAGACGAAGATGCAGACCCCCAGATTTCCCGCACCCCGGCCTGACCGCTTCGCCACCCCGAAACCGGGGCTGTGGCGGCGCACGCCGCCGGCGATCTTTCCGCCGATCCTCGGGCTGATGGGCCTGGCAACCGCATGGTTGCGCGCCTCGGACGCCTTCGGCATCGGCCCCGCGGTCGGGCAGGCGCTGATGGGCGCGGTGACGGTGGCCTATCTGTTCGCGCTGGTCGCCTATCTCGGCAAGGTTGTCCGCCGCCCCGGCGTGGTGGTGGACGACCTCAAGGTGTTGCCGGGCCGCGCCGGGCTGGCGGCGATGTCGATGGCGGGGATGCTGCTGGCGCTCGTGGCGCTGGCCTTCGTGCCGGCGGCGGCGCCTGCGGTTCTGGTGATTGCGCTGGTGGTCCATGCGCTGCTGCTGGCGCTCATCATCCGCATCCTCGTGACCGGCCCGGCCGAGGCGCGCAAGGTGACGCCGGTGTTTCACCTGACCTTCGTCGGCTTCATCGTCGGCCCGCTGGCGGGCGTGCCGCTGGGCTGGATCACGCTCTCGACCTCGATCTTCTGGGCGACGCTTGTGCTGGCTCTGGCGATCTGGGGGGCGTCGGCCATGCAGCTCGTCCGGCGCGACGTGCCGCCGCCGCTGCGCCCGCTGCTGGCCATTCACCTTGCGCCGGCAAGCCTGCTGGGCACCGTTGCGATGCTCTTGGGTCAGACCACGCTGGGGCTGGTGTTCGGCGTCGTTGCCATTGCGATCCTTGCCGTCCTGGTGATCCGGGCGCGCTGGCTGACCGAGGCCGGGTTCAGCCCGCTCTGGGGGGCGTTCACCTTCCCGCTGGCGGCGTTCTCGTCGCTCATGCTGGTGCTGGGCGCGGCCGGGCAGGGCGAGGTGTTCCGCGTCATCGGCGGGCTGGCGCTGGTGGGCGCGACGCTGTTCATTCCCTGGGTTGCGGTGAAGGTCGGGCAGCTTTGGGTCAAGGGCGTCCTCGCGGCCAAGACCAACGCGGCAGAAGCCTGATCAGGCGCGCGGCGGCAGTGATCCTTGCGCCTTTTTCGTGAGGCTCGCGCGCACCAGGTCATAGCTGCGCGCGATCTGGTGGCGCAACTCGTCTTCGTCGGCGCCGAACGGGATCAGCACCCAGGAGCGGTGGAAATAGGGCGCCTTCTTCGCCGCGCCGACGTCGATCAGCATCTGGCCGGTTTCGATATCCGGGGTCTTGAGCGACACGCCGTCCGAGACCGTGCCCATCGCCGCGAAGATCTTGCCGCCGACCTTCCAGATATCGTGCCCCGGCCCGAACGGCTCGGACCAGTCCGCGCCGGGAAGGCTGCGGCAGAAATCGTTGACGACGGTGCGGCTCATGGTGACAGTCTGACCGATGGAGAACGGTGTTTCCAGCGGGAAGTGGGTCGCATTGCTGCGCGGCGTCAATGTCGGCGGCGTGACGGTCGAGATGGCGGAATTGCGCGGGTTGGCCGAGGGGCTGGGCTGGCGCGAAGTGCAAAGCTTGATCGCCTCGGGCAACCTGATATTTCGCGCGCCGGGGCCAGCCGAGGGGCTGCGCGCGGCGCTAGAGGCGGCGCTGGCGGCGCGTTATGGGCGCACGGTGCCGGTGCTGGTGCTGTCAGGCGATGATTTTCGCGCCGTGCTGGCAGCGCATCCGTTCGTGCCCGAAAAAGGCAACCAGAGCCATGTGTTCTTCTGCTGGGACAGACCGCAGATCGACAAGGCGCTCTATCATGCCCTGAAGCTGCCCGAGGAGGATTTGCGCCTCGTCGGTGGGCATGTGCATCTGCACGCACCGGGCGGGATCGGGCGCTCGAAACTGGCGGAACGGCTGGGCAAGGTGGTCACGGGCAGCGAGATGACCGGGCGCAACCTCAATACCGTGCGCAGGCTTGCCGAAATGCTGGACGCGGGCGGGGAGAACGGCTAGAAGCGGCTCCATGAAGACGTATGCCAACATCATTTGCTGCATTACCTGCTGACATAGGTCGGGGTGCCCGACCGCATGGCGGGCCGTTCTTCTGTTTCCTCTTGATCCTGAAGTTGCTAAGCCCGCCGCGCAACGGACGCGTGCGAGGAAAACATGGTCGAAATCAAGCTCTACAACACCGCCACAAGGTCGAAAGAGGTCTTCACCCCGATCGACGCCGAAAACGTGCGGATGTATGTCTGCGGCCCCACCGTCTATGACCGCGCCCATCTGGGCAATGCGCGGCCCGTCGTGGTGTTCGACGTGCTCTATCGCCTCCTGCGGCATGTCTACGGGACAGGCCACGTGACCTATGTGCGCAACTTCACCGATGTCGACGACAAGATCATCGCGCGCGCGGCCGAAAGCGGCGTGCCGATCGAGCAGATCACCCGCGAGACGACGCAGTGGTATCTGGACGACATGCAGGCGCTGGGGGCGCTGGAGCCGGACCAGATGCCGCGCGCGACCGAGTATATCGCGCCGATGGTCGCGATGATCGAAGACCTGATCGCGCGCGGCCATGCTTACGCCGCCGAGGGCCATGTGCTGTTCGCGGTCGAGAGCTATGCCGATTACGGCAAGCTGTCGGGACGCTCGGTCGACGACATGATCGCGGGCGCGCGGGTGGAAGTCGCGCCCTACAAGCGCAACCCGATGGATTTCGTGCTGTGGAAGCCGTCGAGCGCGGACCAGCCCGGATGGGACAGTCCCTGGGGGCGGGGGCGGCCGGGCTGGCATATCGAATGCTCGGCGATGAGCCATGAGCTTCTGGGCAAGACATTCGACATCCACGGCGGCGGCAACGACCTGATGTTCCCGCACCACGAGAACGAGATCGCGCAGTCGAAATGCGCCCATCCGGACGCGGGCTTCGCGCGCTACTGGCTGCACAACGAGATGTTGCAGGTCGAGGGGCGCAAGATGTCGAAGTCGCTGGGGAATTTCTTTACCGTGCATGATCTGCTGGAAGGGGATGAAGTTCTTGGCAAGTTTTTGGGTTCTGAGATCCGGATGGCGTTTTTGCTATCGCATTATCGGAGCTTGATGGATTTCGGAGCCGCGAGGCGTCATGAGGCGCGTGCTGTCGTGAATGAATTCGCGCGAATCCTCGGTGCCCAAGGCAGCGAAAAGCTCAGCGGGCTGCGCGCACTTGGTGATGAGCAACCGTCACCGGAACTCGCCTTTCCGGAAGTCGTTGAGGCTCTCTCGGATGACCTCGACACTGTGAAGGCGATTGGCCTTCTGAGACGCAGAGCACTCTACGACCGCTATCCGGCATCCAGTCGCACGGGTGACTTTCTCGAGCGTGTATTTGCCACTCAATGGCTCTTAGGTTTTGATCTGCGCCGAAGCGATGTCGCGGTGGATTCCGCGTGGGATTCCGATGAGCGACGGGGTGTATTGGTCCGTGCCTTTGCCACCGTGGATGAAATCGAGCGCGTCAAGGGCATGATTGAAGAAGCACGCGCACAGAAAGACTATGCGCGTTCCGACTTTTTGCGGGATGCACTCGTCGCTGCCGGGGCCGAAGTCCGTATTTCGAACGACGGCGTCTCCGTGACCAGACTCGCCGGGTTTGATCCGGCCAAGCTAACGGGGATTAGATGAATCCGATACAATTCGAAACACAGGTTCGCGCCCGGACCGAGGGTGGGGGCGATTTCGCCCCCGCCCTGGGGGCGGGTCGGGGGCGAACCGGGCCGCGGGCGGCCCGGTTGAGAGATCGATCTGTTGTCTACGAGTGGGCAAATTCCCAAGACCGAGTGGGGGCGCTGCCCCCACACCCCCGGAGTATTTTGGCCAAGATGAAAGAGCGGTGTGATGACTGAACGCCTCTATCTCTACGACACCACCCTGCGCGATGGGCAGCAGACGCAAGGCGTGCAGTTCTCGACGCCGGAGAAGATCGCCATTGCCAGGGCGCTTGACGGGTTGGGGATCGATTATGTCGAGGGCGGTTGGCCGGGGGCGAATCCGACCGACAGCGAGTTTTTCGAGGTCCGGCCCGAGATGCGCGCGACCTTCACTGCCTTCGGCATGACCAAGCGGGCCGGGCGTTCGGCGGGCAATGACGAGGTGCTGGCGGCGGTGATGAATGCGGGCACGCCCGCCGTCTGCCTTGTCGGCAAGACGCATGATTTCCACGTCACGACCGCGCTGGGCATCACGCTGGAGGAGAACCTCGAGAACATCCGCGCCTCGGTCGCGCATATGGTGGCTTCGGGGCGCGAGGCGTTGTTTGACGCCGAGCATTTCTTTGACGGCTACAAGGCCAACGCGCCCTATGCGCTGGACTGTGCGCTGGCCGCGCATCAGGCGGGGGCGCGGTGGGTGGTCTTGTGCGACACCAACGGCGGCACGCTGCCGGGCGAGATCCACGACATCACCCGCGCGGTGATCGAGGCGGGTATTCCGGGCGATCACCTCGGCATCCACACCCACAACGACACCGGCAACGCGGTGGCGGGCAGCCTTGCCGCGGTCGATGCGGGGGCGCGCCAGATTCAGGGCACGCTGAACGGGTTGGGCGAGCGTTGCGGCAATGCCGATCTGGTCACGCTGATCCCGACGCTGTTGCTGAAGGAGCCTTACCGTTCGGCCTATGCGGTCGGGGTGGACAGGGCCGCGCTGACCTCGCTGACCAAGGTGTCGCGCCAGCTTGATGACATCCTCAACCGCGTGCCGCTGCGCGCCGCCCCCTATGTCGGGGCCTCGGCCTTTGCCCACAAGGCCGGGCTGCACGCCAGCGCCATCCTCAAGGACCCCACGACCTATGAGCATGTCGACCCGGCGCTGATCGGCAATGCGCGCATCGTGCCGATGTCCAACCAGGCCGGGCAGTCGAACCTGCGTCAGCGGCTGGCCGATGCCGGGATCGAGGTGGCACCCGGCGATGCGCGGCTGGGCGAGATCCTTGACGAGGTGAAGCTGCGCGAGGATCAGGGCTATGCCTATGACAGCGCGCAGGCGTCGTTCGAACTGGTGGCGCGGCGGATGCTGGGGCTGATGCCGGCGTTCTTCGAGGTCAAGCGCTACCGCGTCACGGTCGAGCGGCGCAAGAACAAGTACAACCGGATGATCACCCTGTCCGAGGCCGTGGTGGTGGTGAAGATCGGCGATGAGAAGAAGCTGTCGGTGTCGGAATCGATGGACGCGAGCGGTGCCGACCGTGGCCCGGTCAACGCGCTGTCAAAGGCGCTGGCCAAGGATCTCGGCCCCTATCAGGCATGCATCGACGACATGCGGCTGGTCGATTTCAAGGTGCGCATCACCCAGGGCGGCACCGAGGCCGTGACCCGCGTCATCATCGACAGCGAGGATGGCGAGGGCCGGCGCTGGTCGACCGTGGGGGTCAGCCCGAACATCGTCGATGCGAGTTTCGAGGCGCTGCTGGACGCAATCAACTGGAAGCTGGTGCGCGACGGGGTGGCGCTGGCATGAGCATCGCCGCCTGTGCCGGGATCGTGGCCAGGGGCGACCCCGACCGGTTTCGTGCCACGATGACCGGGCCGGTTGCGGCGCGCGAGCGGTTGTTTCCGCTCTTTGCCTTCAACCTCGAGATCGCGCGCGCGCCGTGGATGACGGGCGAGGCGGTCATCGCCCAGATGCGGCTTCAGTTCTGGCGCGACACGCTGGCCGAGATCGCCGAGGGCAAACCCGCCCGCGCGCATGAGGTGGCGGCACCGCTGGCCGGGGTGATCCGCGAGGCCGGAATCGATGTGCAGGTGCTTGACGACATCGTGGTGGCGCGCTGGGCCGATGTGGCGCGCGAGGCTTTCGCCAGCGAGGAGGCGCTGTGGGATTATCTTGGCGCGACCAATGGCGGGCTGATGTGGGCGGCGGTGGCAGCACTCGGCGGCGGGGCGTCGCTCGAGGCGCCGGCGCGCGCATTGGGCCGGGCTCTGGGGCTGGCCAACTGGTTGAACGCGCTGCCTGAATTGTCGGCACGCGGCTGGCTTGGCTGGCCGTCGGGCGACTACGGCGCGCTTATCGCGCGGGCCGAGGCCGACCTTGCCCGCGCGCGCGCCGCCCGGTTCGGGGCGGCGCTGCCAGCCGCGCGCAGCGCCTGGCGGGCGGCGGGCATCATCCGGCGGGCGAGGGCGCATCCCGAGTGGATCGGGACGCCTGCGCTGGCGGGCAGCGAGGCCTCCGCGCGTCTCGGGCTGATCGGCGTCACCCTGCTTGGGCGCTGGTAGCGGGCCGGGCCTCGGCCAGCCGCAGCAGCGCCTTGAGGTCGAAGGGGGCAAGCTGCTGATGATGGCTCGTCACCACCACGAGGCTCTCGGCGGGGTCGATGTCGAGGCCTTTCGGCCCACCCTCCTGCGTGTTGATCCGGCCGCGCGCGAAGGTTGCTTCGTCCATGATCCGGAACGAGGCATCAGGCGTCCGCTCGCCCTGCCAGCGCGCTTCGGGGTCGCGAAACAGGTGGATGAGCGGCGCGCCCGCGTCGGCCACCAGGAGCGCCCGGCCCTGATCGAAGAACCGCAGCCCGTGCGGGTAGTCCATGCCGGTCAGCCGCCCCGAAGGCTCGGCCCCCGGCGCAAGCGCGTCCAGTGACGGATAGACCCGCACCGCATGTTCCTTGTGGTTCGACACCGCGATCCGCCCCGAGGACCGGCAGACCGAGACACCATCGGGAATTTTCAGCCCGCGCCGCAGGACGATCCGCCCCCGGCGCTTGCGGTGGCTGCCGTTCGCGACCCGGACCGACTGCAGCGTCAGCATGTGGCGGTAGTTCATGCAGGCCAGCAGGCCGTAGCGGCCCGGACCCTCGTCGATCACCGCGACGGACCCCGGCGCCTCCATCTTGCGCCAGGTCGTCGCGCGGCGGATCTCCAACTGCATTGGCGCCTCAACGCTCGCGCCGTCGAAATCCATCTCGGGCAGGGCATGGACGCTGAGCCAGCCGGTGCGGTTGGCCACCGCAATGGTCCGGTCGTCGATGAAATCGACCCCGTGCGGCTGGCTCATCGTCGGATGCGTCAAGGACATCATGCCATCGAGCCGCAGCGCCGGGCCGGTGCCGGCCTCGCCTTGGGCTACGCGGAACACCGCGACGGCCTGTGCGGCATAGCCGGCGATCATCATCAACCGCCCGTCTGGCGAAAACCGGCAATCCTCGGTGCGCCCGAGGTCGGGCAACTTGCCGTCCGCGCCGGTAAAGGCGACCTCGACCGCCTGGTCAAACACGTCAATCATGATGGTCATCCCTGCCCCTGTTCGCAGGGCAAGCATAACATGTGCAATCGACTTGAATAGCCCGCAACAGGCTCAGATTTCGGCGTCTTTCGGGCGCATCACCAGCCAGATCAGCGCCACCCCGGCCAGCGCCAGCAGCGGCGCCATGGCGAGGTTGACCGCGGTCCAGCCATCCTGCGCGCTGCCGCCCGAGCAGTTCATCAGCCCGCCCGAGGCGAGCGACGCGATGGTGACGCCGCCGAACACGATCATGTCGTTCATGCCCTGGATGCGGCCACGCTCATGCGCCTCGTGGGCGCCGGCCAGCATCGTTGTCGCGCCGATGAAACCGAAGTTCCAGCCGACGCCCAGAAGCACCAGCGCGATGAAGAAGTTCTCGATCTCGACGCCCTGCAGCGCCACCGCGCCCGCACCGGCAAGGATGACGAGACCGACCGTCACGATCTTGCGCGTGCCGAAACGGGCGATCAGGTGGCCGGTGAAGAAGCTCGGGATATACATCGCCAGAACATGCGCCGTGATGATGTCGGCGGCGGTGGATTGATCGAACCCGCAGCCGACAACGGCCAGCGGCGTCGAGGTCATCACCAGGTTCATCAGCGAATAGGACACCATGGCGACGATGATCGCCACCGCGATCACCGGGGTGGTCAGAAGCTCCCATGTGGAGCGACCGCGCGGTGCGTCGACATGGGGTTTCGGCGGTTTCGGGATGTCGATCCCGAGAAACAGGAGCGAGCCGACGAGGTTGATCGCGATCACCGTGAGGTAGGCGCCGAGGAACGGCACCACCATCGCGTCCGAGGTGATCTTGATGAGCTGCGGGCCGATGATGGCCGAGACCAGCCCGCCCGCCATGACGTAGGAAATCGCCTTGGGCCGGAACGCGTCGGACGCGGTATCGGCGGCGGCAAAGCGGAAGAACCCCTGCGCCGACATGTAAAAGCCGGTGAAGAACGACCCGACCATGAACAGCGTGAAGCTCGACTGCATCAACCCGTAGGCGCCGATCGCCGCGCCCAGGGTGCCGCCGGCGGTGCCGACCCAGAACCCGGCGCGGCGGCCGAAGCGCTGCATGATCCACGACATCGGATTGGCCATCAGCATCGAGGCCAGCACGATCAGCGAGATCGGCAGCGTTGCGAAACAGGCATTGGTGGCCAGGGACTGTCCGGCCAGCCCGCCGATGGTGAAGATCATCGGCATCTGCGCGCCCAGAAACGCCTGTGCAAGCACCAGAATGGCGACGTTGCGCTTGGCTTTTCTATCGTCGATCTGGGTGGACATATCGGTCATCGGGACTGCGTATCGCCGGGTGCGCGGAAAGGGAAGGCCTATTCAGCCCGCTCGATCAGGTGCGCGAAAGAGCCCGAAACCCGGTCCGTGGTCAGGCCCATCGGGGCAAGGCGCGTGCCCTCGGCATCGGTCGCGGCAAAGAGCGGCTGGCCGGTCTGGCCGAGCGTCGTGGCATAGTGGAACTCGTGCGCGGCCCAGCGGCCGGGAAACGGCCCGGCGGTGGCGGTGACGTGGCGATAGCCGAGATGCAGCTTGCGGGCGGCGAAGCTGGTCTCGAGGTCGAGCAGCCCCAGCATCTCGTGGCGGATGCCCTCGGCATCGGTCAGGCCACGCCCCAGCACCATGTAGCCGCCACATTCGCCGTAGATCGGACAGGTGGCGGCGCGCATCCCGGCCTTGAAACGCGTGGCGGCGGTGAGGGTGGCAGTGTGGAGTTCCGGATAGCCGCCCGGAAGGAAGATGAAATCGGCGTCCGGGGCAGGGGCCTCGTCGGCCAGCGGCGAGAACGGCAGGATCGCGGCCCCGCCGGCGCGCCAGTCGTCAAGGATATGCGGATAGGCGAAGGCAAAGGCGCGGTCCTGGGCGATGGCGATGCGCTGGCCCGGCGGGGCCAGGCGCGGTGCTGGCGGGGCGGGGGGCAGGGCGGCGGCCAGCGCTGCCAGCGCGTCGAGATCAAGCGCCGCCGCCACGGCGTCCGCGACATGATTCAGCCAGGTCTCGAGGTCGCCGCGCTCGCCCGCCTGCACGAGGCCGAGATGGCGCGAGGGATGCTCGAGCCCCGCCTGCCGCGGCAGGGCGCCGAGCACCGCAATGCCCAGCGGCTCCAGCGCGTGGCGCAGCATCGCCTCGTGCCTCGGGCTGCCGATCCGGTTCAGGATCACGCCGGCGACGCGCACGGCGGGGTCATGCGCGGCGAAGCCCGCGACCAGCGGCGCGACGCTCTGCGCCATCCGCGCGCAATCGACCACCAGCACCACCGGCAGGCCAAGCTGGCGGGCCAGGTCGGCGGTCGCGCC
>JBLWUQ010000032.1:0-6385 GCA_048268845.1 Maritimibacter sp.
GCGGCAGCGTCAGGCGCATCATACACCCCGACCCGCAGCAGCGGCAGCGCGCGGCCCTCGGGCATCAACGGCGCCAGCCGCGGCTCAAGCGCATAGCCCAGCTCATAGCTCGCATAGCCCGCCACCCATGCGCCCGCCGCCCGCGCGGCATCAAGCGCCGCCAGCGCCTCTGGCACCTCGTCCGGCTGATGGGCCACAATCTCGTGCCGCGCGGCGTCAAACCGGCACGCCGCACCCTCCGGCCCGTGATCAAAGCGAATCTGCACCATCCATCCCCTGTTCCGGTGATCGGGGCTATGTAAACGCTCGCTCCCTGCTTGACACCCTCAAAACCACACCACGCCCCCTTGCGCCGAGACGCGCGACAGCTATAACGCCACCAATTTGCGCTGCTCCGGGGAATGACATGCCAAAAAGAACCGATATCTCGTCCATCATGATCATCGGGGCCGGCCCCATCGTCATCGGGCAGGCCTGCGAGTTCGATTATTCCGGCGCTCAGGCCTGCAAGGCGCTGCGCGAAGAGGGCTACCGGGTCATCCTGGTGAACTCGAACCCGGCCACGATCATGACCGATCCCGAACTGGCCGACGCCACCTATATCGAACCGATCACCCCCGAGATCGTCGCCAAGATCATCGAGAAGGAACGCCCCGACGCGCTCCTGCCGACGATGGGCGGTCAGACCGGGCTCAACACCGCGCTGGCGGTGGCCGACATGGGTGTGCTCGAGAAATTCGGCGTCGAGCTGATCGGCGCCAACCGCGAAGCCATTGAAATGGCCGAAGATCGCAAGCTCTTCCGCGAAGCGATGGACCGTCTCGGCATCGAAAACCCCCGCGCCACCATCGTCACCGCCCCCAAGAAAGAGAACGGCAATGCCGATCTCGACGCCGGTGTGCAGATCGCGCTCGAGGCGCTCGAAGACATCGGCCTGCCCGCCATCATCCGCCCCGCCTTTACCCTCGGCGGTACTGGCGGCGGGGTCGCGTACAACCGCGACGACTATATCCATTTCTGCCGCACCGGCATGGATGCCTCGCCGGTCAATCAGATCCTCGTCGACGAGAGCCTGCTGGGCTGGAAAGAGTTCGAGATGGAGGTCGTCCGCGACAAGGCCGACAATGCCATCATCGTCTGCTCCATTGAAAACGTCGATCCGATGGGCGTGCACACCGGTGATTCTATCACCGTGGCCCCGGCGCTCACCCTGACCGACAAAGAATATCAGATCATGCGCACCCACTCGATCAACGTGCTGCGCGAGATCGGCGTCGAAACCGGCGGCTCGAACGTGCAATGGGCGGTGAACCCCGCCGATGGCCGTATGGTCGTGATCGAAATGAACCCGCGCGTGTCGCGCTCTTCGGCGCTGGCGTCCAAGGCCACCGGTTTCCCGATTGCCAAGATCGCCGCGAAACTCGCCGTGGGCTACACGCTCGACGAGCTCGACAATGACATCACCAAGGTCACCCCGGCGAGCTTTGAGCCGACCATCGACTATGTGGTCACCAAGATCCCGCGCTTTGCGTTTGAGAAATTCCCCGGCTCCGAGCCGCTCTTGACCACCGCGATGAAATCGGTGGGCGAAGCCATGGCCATCGGCCGCACCATCCACGAAAGCCTGCAAAAGGCGCTCGCGTCCATGGAAACCGGGCTCACCGGATTTGACGAGGTCGAGATCGAAGGCGCAGGCCCGACCGAGGCCGGCCGTGCCGCCGTCATCAAGGCGATCAGCCGTCAGACGCCCGACCGGATGCGCACCATCGCCCAGGCGATGCGCGAAGGTCTGAGCAATGACGAAATTCAGGCCGTCACCTCCTTTGATCCGTGGTTCCTCGAGCGTATCCGCGAAATCGTCGAGGCCGAGGCCGAGATCCGCGCCAATGGCCTGCCGAGCGACGAACACGGGCTGCGCGCGGTCAAGATGCTGGGCTTTACCGATGCCCGGCTCGCCATCCTGACCGGCAAGACCGAAACCGAAGTCCGCGCCGCCCGCCGCGCCGCAGGCGTCACCGCCGTCTTCAAACGCATCGACACCTGCGCCGCCGAATTCGAGGCCCAGACCCCCTATATGTACTCCACCTATGAAAGCCCGGTGATGGGCGAGGTGGAATGCGAGGCCCGCCCCTCCGACCGCAAGAAGGTGGTCATTCTCGGCGGCGGCCCGAACCGGATCGGCCAAGGGATCGAATTCGACTATTGCTGCTGTCACGCCTGTTTCGCCCTGTCGGACACCGGCTATGAAACCATCATGGTCAACTGCAACCCGGAAACCGTCTCGACGGACTATGACACGTCGGACCGGCTCTATTTCGAACCGCTGACCTTTGAACATGTGATGGAAATCCTGAGCACCGAACAGCAAAACGGCACGCTGCATGGCGTCATCGTTCAGTTCGGCGGCCAGACGCCGCTCAAGCTCGCCAATGCGCTCGAAGCCGAAGGCATCCCGATCCTCGGCACCACGCCCGACGCGATCGACCTCGCCGAAGACCGCGAACGGTTCCAGGATCTCGTGAACCGTCTCGGCCTCAAGCAGCCGCATAACGGCATCGCCCATTCCGACGCCGAAGCCCTTGCCATTGCAGATGAAATCGGCTTCCCGCTGGTGATCCGCCCGTCCTATGTTCTGGGCGGTCGCGCCATGGAAATCGTCCGCGACATGGCCCAGCTCGAACGCTACATCGCCGAGGCGGTGGTCGTCTCAGGCGACAGCCCGGTGCTGCTCGACGGCTATCTCTCGGGCGCCATCGAATGCGATGTCGACGCGATCTGTGACGGCAAGGACGTGCATGTCGCGGGCATCATGCAGCATATCGAAGAGGCGGGCGTCCACTCGGGCGACAGCGCCTGTTCGCTGCCCCCCTACTCGCTGTCGCAAGACATCATCACCCGGATCGAGGAACAGACCCGCGCCCTGGCGCTGGCGCTGAACGTGGTCGGGCTTATGAACGTGCAATTCGCGGTCAAGGGCGATGACATCTACCTGATCGAGGTCAACCCGCGCGCCTCGCGCACCGTGCCCTTCGTGGCCAAGGCCACCGACAGCGCCATCGCCTCCATCGCCGCGCGCGTCATGGCGGGCGAGCCGCTGTCGAACTTTGCCCATCGCGGCAGCTATGCCAAGGACGCCAAACCCGGCACCGTGCCGATGGCCGATCCGCTCACCCTCGCCGATCCGGCGATGCCGTGGTTCTCGGTCAAGGAGGCGGTCATGCCCTTCGCCCGCTTCCCCGGTGTCGACACAATCCTCGGCCCGGAAATGCGCTCGACCGGCGAAGTCATGGGCTGGGATCGCTCCTTTGCCCGTGCCTTCCTCAAGGCACAGCTCGGCGCGGGCACCATCCTGCCCACCGAAGGCCGCGTCTTCCTGTCGATCAAGGATGCCGACAAGACCCCGGCCATGGCCGACACCGCACGCACCCTGATCGATCTCGGCTTCGAGATCGTTGCAACCCGTGGCTCGGCCGCCTTCCTGACGGAAAACGGCATCGCCTGCGAGGTGGTCAACAAGGTCTATGAAGGCCGGCCCAATATCGTCGACATGCTCAAGGACGGTGGCATCCATCTGGTGATCAACACGACCGAGGGCACCCAGTCGGTCGAGGACAGCCGCGAGATCCGCTCGGTCGCGCTCTATGACAAGCTGCCCTATTTCACCACCGCCGCCGGCGCCCATGCCGCGGCCCAGGCGATGCAGGCCCGTGTGGAAGGCGATTTGGACGTTCTGCCGCTTCAGGGTTAAGATCACCTGACAACACGCTGACCGGGGCGGGGAACTTTTTTTCCCCGCCCCGGTTGAGAGATTGCGCAAACGCCCGTTTGCGTGTCCTCTTGGTGTAGAAAGGTAAGATCATGACGGAACTCAGCGGAATTGGCGGCTTTATCCTTCTGGTGCTCGACATCTGGGCCATCGTGTCGATCATCGGCTCTGGTGCCTCCACCGGCAAGAAAGTGCTCTGGGTGGTTCTCGTGGTCCTGCTGCCGCTGCTGGGCTTCCTGATCTGGCTGCTCGCCGGCCCGAAATCCGCAGCCGTCGCCTGACATGGCGATACTGCGACCCCGTTCTCCTACCGGTTTCCCACTGCGCGCCTGGGGGCGCAGCATGGGGCGGGTGTTTGGCGGCATTGATCGGCTCAACATCGGGCTGATCTCTGCCGGGGTCGCCTTCTATGCGCTGCTGTCGCTCTTTCCGGCGGTCACCGCCATGGTGGCCGTCTGGGGCTTTGCCGGTGACCCGAGCAAGCTCTTGTCGCAATTCGACGTGGCCCGGCAATTCATGCCCGAAGAGGCCTATCTCTTGGTCCAGGAACAAATCACCGCGCTCATCGTGGCCGACAACACGACGCTGCAATGGACCACGGTGATTTCGCTCACCCTGTCGATCTGGTCGGCCAAGAACGCCACGGCGGCGCTCATTCGCGGGCTGAACTCGATCTACCGCGAAGACCACCGCAAGAACCCGTTGAAACGCTATGGCGTGGCCGTGGCCCTTACCATGGTGATGATCGCCGCCGCCCTCGTGGCCTTTGCGCTGGTCATCGCCCTGCCCGTGGCGCTGGCCTTCCTCAACCTCGGGATCAAGGTCGAGATGTTCGTCTCCGCCGCGAAATGGGCGATCCTGATGGGGGTGGTGTTGCTTTGTTCCGGGCTCCACTCCAGCTATGGGCCGCACCGGCGCGGCGCGACGGTGTCTTGGCTCTCGCCCGGCGCGCTTTTCGCGCTGGCGACCTGGGCCGCGGGCTCTATCGCCTTTTCCACCTACCTGCGCAATTTCGGCTCGTTCAACGAGGTCTACGGCTCGCTCGGGGCGTTGGTGGCGCTGCTCTTCTGGTTCTACATCAGCGCCTATGTCGTGCTCATCGGCGCGCTGATCAACGCCGAGTTGGAGCTTGAGACCGCCGCCGACACCACCGTCGGCCCGCCCCGCCCGCCGGGCGCGCGCGACGCCTATGTCTCGGACCATCAGGTGAGCGAAGACGGCCATCTGCGCCGCGCCCCGGACGAGGGTGCCGAGGCTGAAACCGCGCCAGACCCGGCCACCAAAGCCTGATCCAGCCGCGCGACAAACTCCGCGAAAAAAATTCACCACCACGCGGAACCCGACCGCCGCCGCCGGGTTATCCCAACAAGACCGAGAGAAACCTCCCTCGTCCCAGGCACATGCAACGTCCTGTCCCTTACCCTGCATGTGCCAAACCATCCGATTGTCCCTCGGATGTCAGCCCCCGTCACCTCGCTGGCGGGGGCTGAGTTTTCGATAGCCCGCACGGAAGGGCTTGATAAATATCCGCCGATGCAGACACTCAACCGCAGTGAAAGGTTACGCGCGTGGCACAGGCAGACATCTCGCGGCACGACGACGCCCCACGGGCCGGAGAGGGTCACGCGGGGACCGGCCATGCCATCGACACGCTCAAGGTCTGCATCACCGCCGAAGAAGCCTACCCGACGCTCGAACGCGCCTTCCTCGACGCGACAGACACCGTCACCTGCAGCTTCCGCATTTTCGACCTGCGCACCAAGCTGCACTCCCCCGAGGCCCGCAAGATCGGCGAGAGCTGGTTCGATCTCTTCGTTCATTGCCTCAATCGGGGCGTCAGGATCCGGCTGATCATCACCGATTTCGATCCCGTCGCCGCCCCCGATCTGCACCGCAAGACCTGCCGCACCCGGCGTCAGGTCTGCGCCGTGCGCGAACTGGCCCAGCCCGGCTGTGATCTGACCTTTACCGCCTCACTGCATGACGCCAAGGTCGGCCCCCTGCCCTGCCTCTTCTTTCGCCCGCTGATCAATCGCAAACTGCGCGAGATCCGCGACAGCTGGGCCAAGCTGCCCAGCGACAGTCGCGCGCCCTTCCTCGCCGAAATGCCGCGCCTTGCCGGCATCGCCGAACCCTGCGCCGAGACCGACACGCTCAAGACCTACCCGTCGCGCGTCACGCTCTTTCCGGCCACCCATCATCAGAAGATGGCGGTCTTCGACGATCGCCTCCTGTCGGTGGGCGGGCTCGATGTGAACGACCGGCGCTATGACACGAAACGCCACGACCGCCCCGCCGCACGCACCTGGCACGACGTGCAGGTCTTTTGCACCGGCCCGGTGGTCGCCGCTGCCCGCGCCCATCTCGACAGTTTTCTCGACGTGACCGCAGGCCGCGCCGCGCCGCCCAAGGTCAACCCTGCCTTCCTGCGCACCCTGTCGCGGCCCCGCAATCGCAATTTCGCGCGGGTCTCGCCGATCAATGTCTGCGACGAGCTGCGTCAGACCCACCTGAGCGAAATCGACCGGTCCGAGCGGCTGATCTATCTCGAGACGCAATTCCTGCGCCATGTGCCGCTGGCCCGGGCGCTTGCCCGCCGCGCCCGCGACTGCCCGGGGC
>JBLWUQ010000033.1:0-6142 GCA_048268845.1 Maritimibacter sp.
CTTGTCGCCATGTTGCTGAAAATAGGTCTGGGCGATCTGTCCAAAGATGCCCGCAAAGCCGCCGCCCACATGGGCCTCTTCCTTGCGATATGAGGCCCCGAGAAGGATATCGCCCACCTCATTCAGCGGCGTTGCGGTCATTTTCTCCGCACCCACCACCAGCGCCACCTTGCCACGGCCCGCCGCGATGAAATCCATCGCCGCATAGAGCGCCGCCGAGCCCGTCGCGCAGGCGTTTTCCAGATGCACCGACGGCGTATAGCTGAGCTCCGGCTGGTTCAGCGCCACCAGCGCCCCTTCCAGCCCCTGCTTGGAAAAGCCATTGTTCATGACGCCGACAAAGATGCCGTCGACATCCGCCGCATCGACCTGCGCATGCTCAAGCGCCGCACCTGCGACTTCACCGATCAAGGCCTCCACATCCGGAGCCTCTGATTTGCCAAATTTCGTGTGGGCCCAACCCACGATTGCTGAGGTCATTTTAGATATCCCTTTTTGTCATGTTCGGTGCCGGGCCTTACGCGCTTGCGTCGGCGGGCAGCCATTCTTCCAACGTCACTTCAAAGGTCATGCAGACGGTGTTGCCCCCGGGGACGAAAAACCCGCCAAAGACCTGTCCGTCGGTGTCCGCCACAACCCCCGAGAGGGCAGCGGCAATCGTGTTGTCCGGCCCCGCCCGGACTTCGCCGGCGATGCTCACCACTTCGACCGCCGGGCCATTGACCAGCACGCGCGTGCCGTCGGATTTGCTGACCAGCGTCGCATCGACGAGGCTTCCCAGCGCGCCGCGCACGAACGCATTGCGAATGCCCTCGGCCAGACAGGTTTTCTCGATGCCCTGCACGAGGTCTTCATTCGGGGCGATCCGCGCATAGGCGACGCGGCCCATGGCGCCATGTTCAACAATGGTCATGTCATGTTCTCGCAAATGGTTGGAAAAGGGGGATTTTGGTCTCGGGGTCATAGGCCTGACGCAGCACGAAATCGTCCATCGCCGTCACCAGCACCGAGATGCCGTCACGCCCGACAATGGTCGTCTCCGGGATGATGTGCCCACCCTTGAGCGCCCCGTCCTCGCGGACAAAGGCGGCATGACAATGCACCATCGGGGTGCCCTTCATGCTCACGCCCAGCGTCGCATTGCCGAACACCATATAGCTTTCGCCGCCATAGATCGGCGCCGAATAGCGCACGATGGCCTCTTTCTGCGGGTCCGGCGGCGCGACGCAATAGTTCAGCTCCGCATACCAGCCCCCCAGAATGGTGGTGGAGGCCGCTTCGATATTCGCCGCCCGCATCGGTTCGACCAACCCATCATAGAGCGATTTCCCCGGCTGCAACGTCACCCTGAAGTGACGCGCGCTGTCCGAATGCTTGCTCTTGATGCGCACCGGGTCAAAGCGACCCGGATGCTGCAAGGTGCGCACACGACCCGTCTGCCATGGGTCTGTCAAAGGCATTAGTTCCCCTCCAAATAAGCGCATGGATCATGCAGCGAACTCTGGCTTGGCGCATGTTATTGCCCGTCATTGCCATTTATCCGCGTTGGACAGTCTTATAATTTGACGTTTGGGAATTTTTCGGCCTATTTTACGTGAGCCAGGCGCAGCGCCTGCATTACTAATGCCGACATGGCCACTAATGAGGAATAAGAATGCAGTCTCTCGATGATACCGATCTCCGAATCCTCCGCGTCCTGCAAAGCGAAGGAAACCTGAACGCCGCAGAGCTCGCAAAACGCGTCGGCCTGTCGCAATCGCCCGTCTGGCGGCGGCTGTCGCGCATGGAGGAAGAGGGCATCATCCAGGACCGCGTCGTCGTGCTGGACCCCAAGAAACTGGGCTATGAGACCGTCGTCTTCGTCCGCATCAAACTCTCGGAGCACGGCCGCAAATCCCTCGAAGACTTCGCCGCCCAAGCCTCGAAGATCCCCGAAGTCCAGGTCGTCCAGCTGCTGCTCGGCGACATCGACTTTCGCCTCCGCATCATCGTCCGCGACCTCGAGCATTACCATCAGCTGATGAACAACAAGCTCGTCATGCTCCCCGGCGTGCAGGAAATCCAATCGAGCGTCCTGCTCCACGAATATAAAAGCACCCGCGCTCTCCCCCTCTGACGCGGGCCGGCCTCGGCATGGCTGCCAATGAAAGAGGGGGGCGCCTGGCCCCCCTCTCCTGATCTGCTCGATCTCGCTGCTCGGCACTCGTTACGCTGGTGCCCAGATCTTACTTGGCGTGCTGGCTGTTGCGCACCGATCGCGGCAGAGGCCGGGCGAGGTGCGAATTGTCGTAGCGGTCATAGCGGTCGTTGCGGGTGCTCTGACGGTGGGTCTGATGATCCCGGTGCTGATGGCCATGGGCGTGGCCATGTTTGTGGCCATGCTTGTGGTCATGCTTATGCGCCTTGCGGTGCTGCTTGATCCGTTCCTTGCGCTGCTTCTCATGATACTTATGGGCGCGGCGCTGGTCGTTGCGATATTGGTTGTGACCATATTGATCGTAATAGCGCTGGCGTTGCACCGCCTCGCGATTGCGGCGCTCGCGGTCCTTCTTCTGATCGATGATCACCGCACCGACGATGGCGGCGGCGGCGATGCCGGCGATCCATTGCGCGGTCTTGCGGTCGTCGGCGCGGGCCGTCGAGGCCGAAAACGACAGACCAGAGAGCGCGATGGCCGCGGCCGAGATCAGGGTGATGAAACGTCTGGACATGGCTTGTATCCTTTCTTGAGCAGCTTACATTTTACGGATGCCCCGCCCGCTGCACCCAACAAGGACAGCAACAGGCACGGCAGTGACAGGATCAGCCTCACCCCGAGCCGCCGCGCCACGCAATAACACCCGCCTGTTATCCGATAACACGCGCCGCCCCGCCCCCGGATGCCCGAGAGATATTGAATAGCGCCCGCATTTCCGCGCAAGGTGGCGGCATGAAACAGATCGCTCTCATCTCCAGCCTCATCCTCGCGCTCGGCACTTCTGCCGCCCATGCCGGATGTCAGGCCGAATACAAGGCCAAGCGCGACAATCCGCTTGAGCTCTTTTATGATGTTGCCCAGATCAGCGGGCCCTGTACGGTGCCCGCCGCCACGGTCGAGCTGCGCGCGCGGCTCGCCGCGGCCGGGCTGACCCTGCTCAAGGTTCTGTCCGACAAAGAATCCTGATCCCGGGGGAGGGCGAGTATGCAACCGGCTGACACCCCCGTCACCGAGGCACGGCGTTCGGGCAATCTCGTCGTCACGCTGGGGGTGGCCGCGATCGTGGTGATCCTCACCCTCGCGGCGATCTTTCTCTTTGTCTCGCTGCCCGACGCCAATGCGTTCAACGCCCGCGTCGAACGGATCTTTGTCGAAAACGACACGCTGACCAGCGATGGCGAGATCAAGCTTCTGGAAATTCTCGCACTCTCCGGCACCGCCTTTTCCGAGACGCTCACCAGCTACCGGATGGTGATCTTCGTGCTGCTGGTCTTTGCCGCGGCGCTGCTCATCGCGGCGGTGGTCTTTCTCATCATGCTGGTGGCGCTCAACCGCCGTATGGCGCAGATCGAACGCTCGGGCATTCAGGTGAGCTCGCTCTTGATCAGCCGGGCCGAGAAATCGGTCTATCTCAACAATATGGGGTTCAAGCTCACCGATGCGGCGATGGAAACCCTGTCGATCCTGGCCGAGGCACGGATGGATGGCGACATTCTCTCGGGCTCTGAAATCGAGGCGATGATTTCCGGGCGCGACGCCTCTGATTGCGAAGAGGCCGCCGGCGCCACCCGCATCAAGCGGCTGCGCGACACGCTGGGCAATCAGATGGTGAGCGAGCTGTTGGTCAAGAACATCGCCCGCAAGGGCTATGTGCTGGCCATCGACAAGGATGTGATCCGCGTCATCTGACCCGGGCCAAGCCCGGTCAGGGGTCTGAGGTCGCAGGCCCCAGCTTTCAGGCCTCAGCTCTCAGCTTTCGGTTTTCAGGCCACTGCCCGGCCTTTGCCGGGCAGGTGGCATGGGTCAAAAGCCCCGGTCATTTGCCCCTCGATGAGGCCCCGGATCTTGCGTCCCGTTTCAGGCGTCAAAGACGATGCGCACGATGTCTTCGCGCTTGATGCCGCAGGCCGCGAGCTCGTCATCGCTCATATCCTGAAGCATCTGCATCCGGCGCAGACGGCCGTTATGCTCGACGATCGACACCAGCGCGTCACCAAAGGCTGCAAAGCCACGATGCACGGCACCCGCGAGATCGGGGAGAGAAACCAGACGTTGAGTTAGAAATGCCATTGGAGGTCACCTTTTCTGAGTAAGTGAACTCCTCCCTGCCCCTTATATAGACCCGCCGGGATGGGCTTTCCACCCAAGAATCATCATAGTTTCGCGGAAAAAATGGGCCGCGGGGGTGTCCCGCGGCCCAATCTCTTGGCATCCCGAGTGCAGGCCGGTCAGAGGCCCGCATGCGGGGTGATTTGCGCCTCACGCGCCTTCATGCACCCTCAATGCACCTCTTAATGCACGACGGCATCCTCGGGCGGCTGGCGCTTGGTGCTGCCGACCCGGTCGCCGATGATCAGGCCCTCCGCCCCGGCGCTCACCGGCACCGTGCTGCCGTCGAGGATATCCCCGGCCAGCAAGGCCTCGGCCAGCGGATCTTGCAGCGCGCGCTGGATCACCCGCTTGAGAGGCCGCGCCCCGAACACCGGGTCATAGCCCTCATCGGCCAGCCATTTGCGCGCCGCATCGTCGAGATCGAGCGTGATCTTCCGCGCCGCCAGCCGTTTGAGCAGGCGCCCCATCTGGATCGTGACGATCCCGGCCATATCCTCGCGCTTGAGCCGGTCAAAGATGATCGTCTCGTCGAGCCGGTTGAGGAACTCGGGCCGGAAATGCGCCCGCACCGCATCCATCACGTCGCGCTTGGCATCGCTGGCATCGGCCCCATCGGGCAGCTGGCTCAGCGCCTGCGCCCCAAGGTTCGAGGTCAGGATGATCAGCGTCTGCTTGAAATCCACGGTGCGGCCCTGACCATCGGTCAGCACGCCATCATCGAGCACCTGCAACAGCACGTTGAACACATCTGGATGGGCCTTTTCCACCTCGTCGAACAGCACCACCTGATAGGGTCTGCGCCGCACCGCCTCGGTGAGGACACCGCCCTCGTCATAACCGACATAGCCCGGAGGCGCGCCGATCAGACGGGCCACCGAATGTTTCTCCATGAACTCCGACATGTCGATACGCACCATGGCGCTGTCATCGTCAAAGAGGAACTCGGCCACCGCCTTGGTGAGCTCGGTCTTGCCGACACCGGTCGGCCCAAGGAACAGGAACGAGCCCAGCGGCCGGTTCTCGTCATTGAGCCCGGCGCGCGCCCGGCGCACCGCATTGGCGACGGCCTTCACCGCCTGGTTCTGGCCGATCACCCGACGATGCAGGTTCTCTTCCATCCCCAGAAGCTTCTCGCGCTCGCCCTCGAGCATCTTGGCCGTCGGAATCCCGGTCCAGCGTTCGACCACCTGCGCGATCTGCTCGGGCCGCACCGCCTCTTCGACCATGACGCCATCGGCCTCGGCACTCTCGGCCTCCGCCAGCTGCTTTTCCAGCCCCGGAATCACGCCATAGCTGAGCTCACCCGCCTTGGCGAGATCACCCTCGCGCTTGGCATGGTCGAGCTCGATCCGCGCCCGGTCGAGCTGTTCCTTGAGGTCCCGCGCCCCGGCGAGCTTGTCACGCTCGGCCTGCCATTGCGCGGTCATCTCGCGCGACCGCTCCTGCAGATCCGACAGCTCTTTCTCGAGCTTCTCGAGACGGTCCTTCGACGCGACATCATCCTCTTTCTTGAGCGCCTCCGCCTCGATCTGCTTTTGCAGGATCTCACGGTCGAGCGCGTCAAGCTCTTCGGGCTTGCTGTCCACCTCCATCCGCAACCGGCTGGCGGCCTCGTCCATCAGGTCGATCGCCTTGTCCGGCAGGAACCGGTCGGTGATATAGCGATGGCTGAGCGTCGCGGCGGTCACCAGGGCGCTGTCCGAGATCCGCACCCCATGGTGCAGCTCGTATTTCTCCTTGATGCCGCCCAGGATGCTGATCGTGTCCTCGACCGTCGGCTCCTGCACCACGATGGGCTGGAACCGTCGCGCCAGCGCCGCGTCCTTCTCCACA
>JBLWUQ010000034.1:0-5808 GCA_048268845.1 Maritimibacter sp.
ACCACCCCCTGCCGTTCCCGCAGGAAATGCCAGGGCACGATATTGGCGTGATGCTCCATCACCGACAGCACGATCTCATCGCCCGCCTGCATCCTCGGCATGGCCCAGCCATAGGCGACCATATTGATCCCCTCGGTGGTGCCCGAGTTGAGAATCACCCGCTCTTCGTCGCGCACCCCGAGAAACCGCGCCACGATGCCGCGCACCGCCTCGTATTTCTCGGTGGCGATATTGCTGAGCGTGTGCAGCCCGCGATGCACATTGGCATATTCCTCGGAATAGGCCCGCGTCACCGCGTCGATCATCACCTGCGGCTTCTGCGCCGAGGCCCCGTTGTCGAGATAGACCAGAGGCTTGCCGTTCACTTCCCGCGACAGGATCGGAAAATCCCGCCGCACCGTTTCGACATCATACATTAGAGCCCTCCCGCAGAGGCCGAGACACCGAGCAACCCGGCAATCAACGCCGAGCCCAGCGCCAGCGCCAGGATCGAAGCGATGAAAACGCCAAGGGATTTCAGCATGTTTTCGAATTTATGGGCGGCATCTATCATCGCCACCGTGATGAACAGCGCCCAAGCGATATAGGCGAGAATCGCGAACGCCCCGAGCGGCGGCAAGAGCACCACGAGCACCCCGACCCCAAGGCCGAGCACCAGCGCGATGAGCTGCAGCCAGATCGTCACGGCGAGCATATCCTCAATCCGCGCCGCCCCGCCAAAGAGCCGCCCGATCCAGGTCAGCACCACGACCGAAATCACCGCCTGCCCCCATTGCATGAGCGCAAACATGAGCGGCGTGCGATAGGCCGGGTTCATCTGAACCATATCGCCCATATCGCCCTCGGGGATTGGCACCAGCTGAAACATCCCCGACACCAGAAGCGACATCAGCACCGCCAGAAAGGCCAGCGCCATCCACAGGAACTGCGCCGGCAGATCAAGCCCGATGATATAGCGCCCGGCCGCCCGAGGCTCTGTCAGGGTTTGCTTAAACAATGCGATGATACCCTCACGGTTCATTCACCCATCCCCCATTCAGCGACGCGCAACCCCGCGATCCAGAACCACAAAAACACAATGCACCACAAGAGACCCACGAGGGTAAGCCCGGCCCCCGGCCCGGCAAACCCCGCCATCAACCCCCATAGCAGGATGAGCGGGCTCGCCGCCAGAAGCGCCCAGAAAAGGGCGATCCGCGCACCATAGCCCGTCCCGCGCCCACCCGCCAAACGGCTGAGCAGATGGCTGACAAAGGCCAGCGCGTAAAAGATCAGCGGCGCCATGAACACCCAGCCCAAGAGCGCCCCGCCCAACAGCGGGTTGAGCTCTTCACCGCTGAGATGTGCCTCGCGCGACAGGCGCGGCAGCTGCCCGATAAAGGTGATGACACAGGCCGCCATCAGGATGGCAAGCGCCCTGCCCTCACTCTCCGGCCCAGACAAAAGGCGCCGGACCACACGGCCCGGCCCCTTATAGGTCGCCACGATCTGCTGGCTAACAGACATCAGCCGCGCCGCCGCTCCAGCCAACCGCTCAGCAGGCCAACGACCTCTTCGCGCAGACCTTCGTCTTCGATCTCATCCACCGCCTCGGCAAGAAACGCCTGCGTCAGAAGATCGGTCGCGATCTCTTTCGGCAGCCCCCGCGCCCGCAGGTAATAGAGCGCGTCCTCGTCAATCGCCCCGGAGGTCGAGCCATGCGAACAGACCACGTCATCGGCATAGATCTCGAGCTCGGGCTTGGCGAGAAACTGGCTGTCCCCGTCGAGCAAGAGCGACTGGCTGATTTGATAGCCATCGGTCTTCTGCGCACCGGGTTTCACCAGGATCTTGCCCTGGAACACGCCCGTCGCGCCATTGCGCAGCACCTTCTTGAACACCTGACGGCTTTCGCAGTTCTCGGCGTCATGGGTGATGAAGACCGTGTCGTCATGATGGAAATCGCCATCGCCCATCGCGGCCCCCGCGACATGGGCCACCGCATCATCGCCGGTCAGCTCGAGCACCGCCTCGTTGCGGGTGAGCACGCCATTGGCGGTCATGGTAAACGACTTGAACGTGCTCTCGGTGCCGAGCCGCGCGAACACATGGGTGTTGCTGCGCCGCTCATGATCCCGGCCTTGCACGCGCACGTGGTGGAACCCGGCCTTGTCGGCCACATCCACTTCCATCACCGCGTTGAACCGCGCGGCGCCGGGGCCGGTCTCCAACAGGGTGACATCCGCGCCCGCGTCGAGCTTGACCAGATGATGTAGCATCGCGTCCGAGGTCTCGGAGTGATGTTCATAGACGATATGCACGGGCTTGCTCACCCGGCCGGTGACATGGATCACCACGCCATCGCTGGCAAACCCGGTGTTCAGCGCCGCGAGCGGCCGGTCGACCGGCCATTGCCCACGCTCTTCGAGCACACCATAGAGGTCTTTGGCCCAGTGAATATCGGTGCCGTTCAGCTCTGCCAGACGCTCGATCCGCAGCCCGTCAAGCGCCAGTTCATCGCTCGCCTCGGCGTCAAAGACACCATCGACAAACACGATCTTGAGCGCATCAACATTGGCAAAGACCGACTGATCGCCGCCGGCAAAAACCGCTGCCTTGGGCGCCTCGGCCTGCACCAGCGTCTCGGGCCGGGTGAATTTCCAATATTCATCACGACGATCCGGCAGACCACGGTCGCGCACCCGCGCCACCGCTGCCTCACGGATATCACGCAGCCACGCAGGCCCGTCGGGCAGCGCCTGCGCGTTCAGCCGCGCCTCGGTCGCCGCGCTCTTTTGCGGGGTCGGGGCATGTTTGCGAACCGGCAGCATTAGGCCACCTCCTCGAGGATACCTGCATAGCCGTTGTTCTCGACCTCAAGCGCCAGCTCGGGCCCGCCGGTCTTCACGATGCGGCCATCGGCCATGATATGCACCACGTCCGGTTTGATATGGTCGAGCAGACGCTGATAGTGGGTGATCACAAGGAACGCACGCCCCTCGTCGCGCAGCGCGTTGACGCCCTCGGCCACCAGCTTCATCGCATCCACATCGAGACCGGAATCCGTCTCGTCGAGAATGCACATCTTCGGCTCGAGCATCGCCATCTGCAGGATCTCGTTGCGCTTCTTCTCACCGCCGGAGAAGCCGACGTTGACCGGACGCTTGAGCATATCGGCGTCGATCTTGAGCGATTTCGCCTTCTCGCGCACCACCTTGAGGAAATCAGCGGCACTCATTTCTTCCTCGCCACGCGCCTTGCGCTGGGCGTTTACCGCGGTGCGCAGGAAGGTCATGTTGCCGACGCCGGGAATCTCGACCGGGTATTGGAAGGCCAGAAACAGCCCCGCCGCCGCGCGCTCTTCCGGCTCCAGCTCGAGCAGGTCTTCGCCATCGAGCGTCGCGCTGCCTTGCGTCACCTCATAGCCGTCACGCCCCGAGAGCACATAGCTCAGCGTCGACTTGCCCGACCCGTTCGGGCCCATGATCGCATGCACCTTGCCCGCCTCGACGGTCAGGTCGACGCCCTTCAGGATGCTCTTGTCTTCTTCTTCAAGATCTACGTGCAGGTTCTTGATTTCCAACATGTCTTTCGTCCTCATCTTGTCTCGGCCCTGCTTAGGGCCGGATCATCATTTCCACGATTTCCAACAGATCGGTGGCGTCGAGCGTGCTCGGTGCCACGGTGAATTCAGCCATGCGGCCATGCAGCTCGGGCGCGCCAAGATAGCGTTCGACCCGGTGATACTGGCCACGGTTGGCATAATCATCAAAGAGCAGCGTCACGGGCTTTTGCGTGCGCAGCGCCGTCGCCATCGCACATCCCGTTCGAAACCGCCCATCCACCAGCACCACATCGGGCTGGCGAAACTCATCAAGATCCCAGACCGCCAGCGGATAGCGCGCATAGCGCATATAGCCGCTGCGGTTCTTGGGATAGCCCCATTCCTTCGTCTCGCCCAGATCGGCCCAGATCACGTCGACCTCGCTGCCCTGGGCGGGCGGGTTCTGCACAAACCACTCCCGCATCATGGCCGCCCAATCCGGATCACTTTCGACCGAGAACACCTTGGTATTCGGCAATTCTCCCGCCATCACGGTCGATCCGCCGCTGCCATATTCGAGCACCACAGACGCGCCCTCATAGGCCGCGCGCAGCCGCTCTGCCTCGCACTCAGGCAGGGTCAATTCGGGACGTGTCACCGGGGCCATCACACTCATCCGCGCGCCTCCGGGATCAGCAGATGATTGCAGTTCTTGGCGCTATGGCGCAGCGATCGGACAATCCGATAGCCTTGGCGTTGGCGCCAGGCCTCGAACCCGTCGGCGTTCTCCTCATCCACCTCGACAAGGATCACCGGACGGCTCCGCGCAATCGTCTCATCAAGACCGAAAAGCACTTTCATTTCCATGCCTTCCACGTCGATCTTAATCAGGTCCGGCGTCTCATCGGCAAAGATCGCATCGCCCGGATGGACCTCGATCCCGCCTTTGCCCGCCCGCAGCTTGGTCGCGCCGAGATTGCGGTCATGACGCTTCATGCCAAAGCCGCCCTCGGAGCGGTCCGACAACCCGATGCCGAGCGCGCCCATATCGATCACATGGCCCAGCTTGTTAAGCACGACATTGGCCACCAAGGGCGCCAGCGCCAGCGGATTGGGCTCGACCACCACCACCCGCCGCGCCTGCATCCGCGTCGCGAAATAGACGGCATGGTTTCCAATATTCGCCCCGATATCAATCACTTCTGCGCCAGACTTGACGTGCTCTGCGAGCAGGCCCAGCTCTTCCTCTTCAAAGAACCGCCCCGCCCGCAGCGCCTTCTGGATCGGATCGCGTGCCATGTTGAGCGCGAACTGAAGCCCCGCATCCGGCCAATAGACCATCTCGAACGGCGGAAAGCGCAGCGCCCGCCCAGCCCCCAGATCCGACAGGGCCGTGCCCAGATCGAAATAGGACGCATCCGTCGCCTCGGGCGCGGGCATCGTCACAATGGGACGAGCTGCGGGATTATCTGCGCTGACCGTCATCCTTGCCTCAGCCCCGCGCCTTCTTCAACGCCGCAAGCACATTGTCATGGGCCATCTGCGCCATGGCCTCGATCTCCTCATCGCTGAGCTTCTTGAGAGACGGCACCATATGTTTCAGGAACGCGGTCTTATTGCTGAGCCGATGCGCCACCGACGTCATCCAGAACTCCTTGGTCTTGACCGGGTGGAACACCTTGTCGCGCAGGCTTTCGTCATCCCGCACCAGATCAATGAGCAGATCCGGATCGGATTCTACATAGGCCCCGTCGAACCAGCTCGGCGCGCCCTCGACCAGATCCCCGATGCTCAGCTCGGGATCGGCCTGCACCGTCGAAAAGGTAAAGAACTCATCATTGGCGAATTTCCGAACCAGCTTTGGCACCTTGGCCGACGCCTGCCGCTGCGGCAGCAGCCGGTCCAGGGCCCGCCCCGAAAACCGCGTCAGCGCAAAGATCGCCCGATAGGGCTCGAGATGCTGCAATGTGCTCAGGAACGGATGCGCCTTATTCTCGAACGGCCCCGGCGACACGCCAAGAAGATCGCGGTCATCCCCCTCGAAGGCGGCAAAGAAACTGCTCGGATCGCCGGTGAACATCACATCCGGTTCCACAAGCCAGTAAAACTCATACTCGGGCCGCGCCGCGCGCAACGCATAGTAGAAATAATCGCCACAGCGCCAGCCCCAGTCATGCGGCAGGCCAAGCCCCATCGCCTCACAGACCTGATCGTTCAGATCGATCACCGGCACCGGCGGCACGACCCCCTCGGGCCGGTTGTGGAACACCACGACCACATCCTCG
>JBLWUQ010000035.1:0-5682 GCA_048268845.1 Maritimibacter sp.
CGCTGCCGGAACTGGCCGATGGCTATAACTACGCCGTGGTCAATGGCGAGGTGCTGATGGTCGAAGACAGCGCCTATGAGATGCTGCAACTCCTGCGCATCGCCCGCGCCGCGCTGTAATCCACCGCGATCCCACACTATGAAAGGGGCGGCCCGGTGCCGCCCCTTTTGCTGTCCGCCTGATGCCGCCGCGCCCTATTCCGCCGCGATCTTGCGGCCGGCGAGGATCTCCTTGAGATAGCGTCCGGTGTGGCTGCGCGGCGCGTCGGCCACATCCTCGGGCGTGCCGGTCGCGACGATCTCGCCACCGCCCTCGCCGCCCCCGGGGCCAATATCCAACAGCCAATCGGCGGTCTTGATCACATCGAGATTATGCTCGATCACCACCACCGTATTGCCCTGATCGACCAATTCGTGCAGCACTTCCAAGAGCTTGCGCACATCTTCGAAATGCAGCCCCGTGGTCGGCTCGTCGAGGATATAGAGCGTCCGCCCCGTCGACCGCCGCGCCAGCTCTTTCGACAGCTTGACCCGCTGCGCCTCGCCCCCCGAGAGGGTCGTCGCCTGCTGCCCGACCTTGATATAGCCGAGCCCCACGCGCATCAGCGCATCCATCTTCTCGCGGATCGACGGCACCGCCTTAAAGAACTCCTGCGCATCCTCGACCGTCATGTCGAGAACATCGGCAATCGACTTGCCCTTGAACCGGATCTCAAGCGTCTCGCGGTTATAGCGCGCGCCGTTGCAGGTCTCGCAGGTGACATAGACATCGGGCAGGAAATGCATCTCGATCTTGATGACCCCGTCGCCCTGACAGGCCTCACAGCGGCCGCCCTTCACGTTGAAGGAAACCCGCCCCGGCTTGTAGCCGCGCGCCTTGGCCTCGGGCAGCCCGGCGAACCAGTCGCGGATCGGCGTGAAGGCCCCGGTATAGGTGGCCGGGTTCGACCGGGGCGTGCGCCCGATGGGCCGCTGGTCGATGTCGATCACCTTGTCGAGATGTTCGAGCCCCTTGATCGTCTCGCAGGGCGCCGGCGTCTGCCGCGCCCCGTTGAGCCGCATCGACGCGGTCTTGAACAGGGTCTCGATGGTGAGGGTGGATTTGCCGCCCCCCGACACGCCGGTGACACAGACGAACCGGCCAAGCGGGAACTCCGCCGTCACCCCTTGCAGGTTGTTGCCGGTGGCGTTCACCACCTTGATCGCCTTGCCATTGCCGGGACGACGCTCGCCGGGCACAGCAATCTCGCGCTGGCCCGACAGATACTGCCCGGTGACCGAATTTTCATCCGCCGCCACCACCTCGGGCTTGCCATGGCTGACCACCTGGCCGCCATGCACGCCCGCGCCGGGGCCGATGTCAAAGACGTAATCCGCCTCGCGGATCGCCTCTTCGTCATGCTCCACCACGATCACCGTATTGCCCTGATCGCGCAGGTTCTTGAGCGTGGTGAGAAGCCGCCCGTTGTCGCGCTGATGCAACCCGATGCTCGGCTCGTCGAGCACATAGAGCACCCCGGTCAGACCCGAGCCGATCTGGCTCGCCAGACGGATGCGCTGGCTCTCGCCACCCGACAGCGTGCCGGCATTGCGCGACAGCGTCAGATACTCGAGGCCGACGTTGTTGAGAAACCCGACCCGCTCGCGGATCTCCTTGAGAATGGCGCGCGCGATCTCGTTCTTCTGGGCGCTGAGGCTCTCGGGCACGGTCTCGCACCACTCGAACGCCTCGCGGATCGACATGTTGACCACCTGACCCACATGCAGCCCGGCGATCTTGACCGCCAGCGCCTCTTCCCGAAGCCGGTAGCCGTCGCAGGTGCCGCAGGGGCGGTTGTTCTGATAGCGTTCGAACTCTTCGCGGACCCAGTTGCTGTCGGTCTCGCGATAGCGCCGCTCCATGTTGGGAATGACCCCTTCAAAGCTGCGGGTGACCTGATAGACCCGGCCGCCCTCGTCATAGCGAAACGGGATTTCCTCGTCGCCCGACCCATAGAGAAACACCTGTTTCACATGGGCGGGCAGGTCTTTCCACTTGGTCTGCGGATCGAACTCGTAATGTTTGGCGATGGCCTCGATGGTCTGCAGGAAATAGGGCGACTTGCCCTTGCGCCACGGTGCCAGCGCCCCGTCATAGACCTTGAGGTTCTGATCCGGCACCACCAGCCGTTCGTCGAAAAACAGCTCCATGCCGAGCCCGTCACATTCGGGACAGGCGCCAAAGGGCGCGTTGAACGAAAACAGCCGCGGCTCGATCTCGGGAATGGTAAAGCCGCTCACCGGGCAGGCGAAATTCTCGCTGAAGGTGATGCGCTCGGGCTCGCCCTCTTTGGGCGCGGTCTCGAGCACGGCAATCCCGTCCGCCAGATCGAGAGCGGTGCGGAAACTGTCGGCCAACCGCGTCTCCATCCCCTCGCGCACCACGATCCGGTCCACCACCACATCGATGTCATGGCGGAATTTCTTGTCGAGCGTCGGCGGCTCGTCAAGCTCGTGAAACACGCCATTGACCTTGACCCGCTGAAAGCCCTGCTTGCGCAGCTCGAGAAATTCCTTGCGATACTCGCCCTTGCGGTCGCGCACGATCGGCGCCAGCAAAAAGGCCCGCGTGCCCTCCTCCAGCGACATCACGCGATCCACCATATCCTGCACCTGCTGCGCCTCGATGGGCTTGCCGGTGGCGGGGCTATAGGGCGTGCCCGCGCGGGCAAAGAGCAGCCGCATATAGTCATAGATCTCGGTCACCGTGCCGACGGTCGAGCGCGGGTTTTTCGAGGTGGTCTTCTGTTCGATGGAAATCGCCGGGCTCAGGCCGCTGATATGATCCACATCGGGCTTTTGCATCATGTCGAGGAATTGCCGCGCATAGGCGCTGAGGCTCTCGACATAGCGGCGCTGCCCCTCGGCATAGATCGTGTCGAAGGCGAGGCTCGATTTCCCCGAGCCCGACAACCCGGTGATCACCACCAGCTCGTTGCGCGGAATGTTCACATCGATATTCTTGAGGTTATGTTCGCGCGCCCCGCGCACCTCGATATGTGTCTGCTCGGCCATCATCACCCCCGGAATACACCCGCCCTAGATAGAGCCGCGACACGACAACGCCAACCCCCAAGGCTGAACAAACTGTGAACGCCGTGGATTACCGTCACTTTTTGTCAGCAGGACGCATCTCGCTTTGGCACGACGCCCGCGTGCGCGTCACTTTTGCGCCAGCGCCCAAGCGCAGATCGGGAACTCGGGATCGTTCTCGAGATCATCCGTCTCGGCATCATAGCCGGGCGGCCAGGGCGTCTCGAAATTGCGCAGCGCCGCCTGCCGGTTGCCCCATTGCTCGGCGCGGATCTTGTCAGGGTGAAACCCCACCTCGACGAGCAGGGTGCGCAGCCCCCGCGCGCTCCACCGGCTGCAAGCGATCGGGGCCGCATGAAAGGGGATGAAGAACGGCACAGCGAGCCAGAAATAGCCGCCGGGCCGCAGCATTTCGCGCACATGGCGCGTCGCCGCATAGGGCCGGTCGAGATGCTCCCAGACCTGATTGGCGAGGATGATGTCGAATGTCAGCACCTCGCCCTCCGAGCTGAAGAAGGGCTGATCGCAGATGTCATACCGGGGGAACCGAAACCGCTTGTAGCTGCGAAATTCGAACCGCCGCCCGGTCTTGCCCGAGATTTCCGCCGCATCCATCTCGTGCAAAGGCAGCTCTTCGAGCCACTTGCGCGAGGTCCGCTGCATCACGACGCGGTTAATGCTCGGCATCGCTGCCCTCCCTTGTTTTGGCGCATCTTTCCAGATTGCAGTGCCGAGGGAAAGGCTGCACGGATGCTGGTTGTTCCCGGCGCACCGGGAACAACCTTTTGCAAAGGATCGCTGATCAACCTGGCGTGTAATCCAAACGGATCACCTGATGGCCAGAGAACGCATCGAGGCTCTCCCCTCGCGCTTTGAAACCATACCGAGCGTAGAACTTGCGCCCGATGTGATTGTCGCGAAACACCTCCAGGGTCACAGCCCCCTTGAGCGATACGGCGTGATCCATCAACGCCCGGCCCAAACCGCGCCCCATGGCATCAGGATGCAGGAACAACCCGCCGACTTCATTGCCCAACAGCGCGACAAAGCCGGCGGGTCTGCCGTCGGCTTCGATCACCCAGATCTCGGCGAGATCAAGCAATGTGTCCCGGATCATCGTTTCGGCCTTTTCCATGATGTCCTGGCCGAGAAAGGGATGCGCCACAGTCGAACTGTCACGCCAAATGTTCAGCACGATCTCACGATCGGCCGCCTTGAAAGGTCTGATCACTGTCAGAGCCTCCTTCGTTTGCCCCTACGGGGCTCTATAAGAATGGATTTCCACAGATCATGCGCCTCCGTCGCGCCCATGGCACGGGAGTTCGCGGCACTTCTTGCAGTCTTCGGCAGTCAGCCTGCCGAAATCAAACGCGGGACATCAAATCTCCATCTCTGTCCCGACCTGCCTAGCTCGACGCCAGCAGGCAAGACAAGAGAGCGTATGACGCAGCCTGAAACAAGAAGAGCGTGTCCCCGAAAGGTCACGCTCCCCCGATTGGTCCTGTCCGACTATCGCCAGCTCAGAAGTGGATGGCCCGGCCATAGGCGTCGAGCACGCTCTCATGCATCATCTCGCTGAGCGTCGGATGCGGGAAGACCGTGTTCATCAGGTCTTCTTCCGTGGTCTCGAGCTGCCGCCCCACCACATAGCCCTGGATGAGCTCGGTCACTTCGGCGCCCACCATATGCGCGCCCAGCAGCTCGCCGGTCTTGGCGTCGAACACCGTCTTAACCATGCCCTCCGGCTCGCCAAGCGCGATGGCCTTGCCATTGCCGATGAACGGGAAGCGTCCGACCTTGATGTCATAGCCCGCCTCCTTGGCCTTGGCCTCGGTAAGGCCGACGCTCGCCACCTGCGGATGACAATAGGTACAGCCGGCGATGCTCTCGGGGCGGACCGGATGCGGATGCCCCCCGGCGATGAGCTCGGCCACCATGACGCCCTCATGGCTCGCCTTATGGGCCAGCCACGGCGCCCCGGCGATATCGCCAATCGCATAGAGCCCCTCGACCTTGGTGCGGCAATATTCATCGACCACCACATGGGTCCGGTCCACCTCGACGCCGAGCGTCTCAAGCCCCAGCCCCTCGGTATTGCCGACAATCCCCACCGCCGATATCACCGTGTCAAATTCGAGCGTCTCGGTCTTGCCGCCGCGCTCGATATGGGCGGTGACCTTTCCCTTGGCCCGGTCGAGTTTCTTGACGGTGGATTTCTCCATGATCGTCATGCCCTGTTTCTCGAACTGCTTCTTGGCAAAGGCGCTGATCTCGGCATCCTCCACCGGAAGCACCCGATCCATCACCTCGACCACCGTCGTATCGGCGCCAAGCGTGTTGTAGAAACTGGCAAACTCAATGCCGATCGCCCCCGACCCGATGACCAAGAGCTTCTTGGGCATCCGGGGCGGCATCAGCGCATGTTTATAGGTCCAGACCAGATCGCCATCGGCCTCGAGCCCCGGCAATTCCCGCGCCCGCGCCCCGGTGGCAAGCACGATATGCTTCGCCGCGAGCTCTTCGCTGCCCTTCTCGGTCTTGACGGTGACCTTGCCCTTGGCAGGGATCGTCGCCTCGCCCATGATCGCGGTCACCTTGTTCTTCTTGAGTA
>JBLWUQ010000036.1:0-5521 GCA_048268845.1 Maritimibacter sp.
GCGCAGCCCGATCCCGACCAACAGGACTGACCACATGGACACGATGATCGAAATCCCGGCCTTGCGCCGGATGGCGGAGCTTGCGCCGAACTCAGCCGATACCGACGCCCGCACCGTCGAGGTGATCTGGTCGGCGGGCGCACGGGTCCGCCGGTCGACCCTGTTCGGCGAGCCCTATGACGAGGAACTGAGCCTCGACCCGGCCCATGTGCGGCTGGATCGGCTGAACGCGGGCGCGCCGTTTCTGAAGGTGCACGAGGTCGACACGCTGGATGCCGTGATCGGCTCGGTCGTTCCGGGGTCTGCCCGGATCGAAAACGGCCGTGGCGTTGCGCAGGTCCGGATCTCTGAGCGCGCCGATGTCGAACCGATCTGGCGCGACATCCAGGCCGGGCACATCCGCGCGGTGTCGATCGGTTATCAGGTTCACCGCTTTGATGTCTCGAAGCCCGAAGCATCGCGCGAACTCTGGCGCGCGGTGGACTGGACGCCCTTCGAGGTGTCCGCCGTGCCCGTTGGGGCAGATCCCGCTGCGGGCTTTCGCGCCCAATCCTCCCTCAACGACTGCGTCCTCCATCGCCGGGACGTCCCATCCACCAACACAGGAGCCATCCCGATGACGGACAAATCCATTGACCCGGCGAGCGACGCCGAAACCCAAGCCACTCAGCCGACCGAGCCGGTCAATACCGAGGACACCAGAATGACCGAACCGAAGACGCCTTTGGCCGAGCCGAAGGTCGCTGCCGTTGAGACCCGCGCGCAGCCAAGGCCGCAGAAGGCCGACACTGCCGCCGCACCCGATACCGAAGCTGTCGCGACCCGCGCCCGCGAAACCGAGCGCGACCGTGTGTCCACGATCTATGATCTGGCAGGCCGATTGAACCTCGAGCGCAGCTTTGCTGAGGATCTGGTGAAACGCGGCACGGATATAGGCGAAGCCCGCCGTCTGATCCTCGATCAGGTTGCTGCCAAATCCGAGGAAACCCGCACCTTCAGCCAGGTGTCGATCCCGCTGGGTGGCCGCGACGAGCAGATCACCCGCCGCGACGCGGTGGCGAATGCGCTGCTGCACCGCTACAGCCCCACGCTCTTCTCTCTGGAAGATGCCGCTCGCCAGTATCGTGGCATGACGCTCATGGAACTCGCCCGCGAAAGCCTCGGCAATGCCGGGGTCAATACGCGCGGCCTGTCGCGTGATGAAGTGGCCACGCGCGCCTTGCATTCGACGTCCGACTTTCCCGAGATCCTGTCGGCGGTCACCAACAAGACCCTGCGGCAGGCCTACGATGCCTATTCGCGCACCTTCATGCTGTTCTGCCGCCAGGTGCTGGCCACCGACTTCAAGGCGATGCACCGGGTCCAACTCGGCGAAGCCCCGCAGCTGCTGGAGGTCGGCGAAAGTGGTGAGTTCAAGCGCGGCACGCTTGGCGAGAGCAAGGAGAGCTACAAGGTCAAGACCTATGGCCGGGTGGTCGCGATCACCCGTCAGACGCTGATCAACGACGATCTCGACGCCTTCACGCGCATTCCGGCGATGTATGGCAATTCCATCGCCCAGCTGGAGAGCGACGTGGTTTGGGGCATCATCACCGCCAACCCAGCGATGGCCGACGGCAACGCGCTGTTCCACACCACGCACAAGAACCTCGCCGGCACCGGCGCGGCGCTCGACGTCGGCAGCGTGGGTGCGGCCCGCGCGGCGATGGCCAAGCAGACAGGTCTCGACAAGAAGACGGTGCTCAACGTCCGGCCCGCCTTCCTGATCGTGCCTGCCTCGCTGGAGCTGAAGGCCGAGCAGCTGGTCGCGCAGAACCTCGTGCCCGCCGCGACGTCCAGCGTGGTGCCGCAGTCGATCCGCACGCTCGCGCCGATCAGCGAGCCGCGCCTCGACGCAGCCAGCGAGACCGCCTGGTATCTGGCCGCCAGCCCGAACCAGATCGACACCATCGAGTACGCCTATCTCGAGGGCCAGCAGGGCGCCTACATCGAGACCCGCAATGGCTTCGACGTCGATGGGGTCGAGATCAAGTGCCGGCTCGACTTTGGTGCCAAGGCCATCGACTGGCGCGGTCTTTACAAGAACCCGGGCGCATAACCGGGTCATCCCTGGCATCTCACCTCTGCCGGGCGGTCCAATCGGGCCGCCCGTTCCCGTTTGCAAAGGATCCCACAATGAAGAACTACGTCCAACCCGGCAACACCATCACCCTGACCGCGCCCTACGCTGTGACCTCCGGCGATGGTCTGCAGGTAGGCTCCATTTTCGGCGTGGCCACCGGGGATGCCGCCAATGCCGAGACGGTCGAAGCCGCGCTCGTCGGCATCTTCGATCTGAAAAAGGTCGCATCCCAAGCCTGGTCGGCAGGCGACAAGATCTATTGGGACAACACCAACAAGGAAGCCACCAAGACCGCCACAGCGAATACGCTGGTCGGCGTAGCCGTTGAGGCTGTTGCTGGCGGCGCGGGTGACCTGATCGGCCGGGTGCGCCTAAACGCGAGCTTCTGATGACGGCGTTTGCCGCCATTCTGGATGCGCTGTTCGCGGGTCCCAATATCGGGCGAGAGGCGGTCTACACCTCCGACGGCGGCGCGCCCGTGCTGGTGCGCGTCGTCTCCCGGCAGGCTGATGCCATCACCGACTTCGGCGAAGCGCGTCTCTGGTCGGAAACGACCCGGATCGATCTGCGCGTCGCCGAAGTTCCGACCCCGCGTCCCGGCGACCGATTGGAAATCGACGGCGATGCCTTCCTCATTCAGGGCGAGCCTGTTCGCGACCGTGAGCGGCTGGTCTGGACCGTGGATCTGCGGCCGGCATGAAATTGAAGCTCGACATCGATCCCGACATCGTCGCCATGATGTCGGCCGAGGTCGCGGCGGGCGAACGTGCGGTGACTGCCGCCATGCGTGAGGCCGGAACCGGGCTGAAGACGACGTGGCGCACACAGATCACTGGCGCGGGGCTTGGACGAAGGCTCGCCAACTCGATCCGCAACCAGAACTTCCCGCGGTCGGGCGAGAGCCTCGATGCGGCCGCGCTGGTCTGGTCCAAGGCCCCGGTTATTGTCGGCGCACACGACACGGGCCCGCTGATCCGGTCAAAGGACGGGTTTTGGCTGGCGATTCCGCTGCCCGCTGCTGGAAAATCCACACGTGGCGGCCGGATCACCCCCGGCGAATGGGAAACACGACGCGGTCTGCGGCTGCGGTTCGTTTATCGCCGGACGGGCCCGAGCCTGCTCGTTGCGGAGGGGCGGCTGAATACGAAGGGCCAGGCAGTTGTGTCCCGTTCGAAGACCGGACGCGGGAAGGTCACGGCGCCGCTTTTCCTTCTGGTGCCGCAGGTAAAGCTGCCCAAGCGACTGGATCTCGCGCGGGATGCAGACCGGGCGTTGGACAGCGTGCCGGGGCTGATCGTGACGAATTGGGTGGAGCAGCGTCAGTGAGAAAAGATCTGAAACCGGCCGGTGCGCAAAGCCAATGCTCTTTCAAACATCCAACAAGCCAAATTTCAAATGGATGACAAACTCATCTAGTGAATTACCAGACTTGTCACAAAACGCGCTGAGGTCAAACCAAGTGAGAAAATCGGAGGGGTTCCAAACTCTGGCATGCCATTCGTCTCCGCGGGGGGTTCCTACATCAGTCACGTCACCGACACCAAGACGCTCGAGCGCAGCCCCCAATTGCTTCAGCTTGTATTGACTAACCGACAGGGCACTGATGATGTCGTCCACATGCACGGACACCTCCCCATCATTGCTTGCGTCTAGTTTTATTGCGCGCTTGATGACGCCGAGCATGAACTCCCTCTCCGTCTGCGGGACTCGACCTGCTCGCTCAAGGAATTCCTTGATTTGCTCTGCGCGTTTGCTCTCTTCCTCGTCATACACCTTGCACTCAGGAAGCAGTTTCTCGAGTTTCCGAAATTCACCGGGATCGGTAGGATCGAGCGCATCAGTGCTGTCCTTGAATTGGCTGTTAAACCTCTGTTCAAGGGAGCCTGGAATTGCCTTGAATTTTGCCTCATGCTCAGCCTTCAGTCTCTTGACCCTAGGCAAAGGCCAATCTGCCTCATGCTTCTTGCTATCGATCTGGAGGTGATGGTTCGCACATATGAGGACGAGGTTCGATAATGCCCGCCGCTGGTCATTGGTTTGCTTTTCGTTGAAGCGCGGGCCATTAGGCATAGCAGCTTCAATATGGCAGACTTGTCCGATAACTGTGCCTTTATCATCAATGATGACATTATTGCATCCAGTCATGGCGCACTGATTGCCTGAAAGAAGGTAGAGTTCACGAAGTACTTCAGGCCTTGGAGTCAGTCTCTTAGGCTTCTGAGAACCAGACACAGCCTTCTTATTGATATTCTTTGCAGCCACCAGAAGTCCTTTCCAGACACAATCGTTCAAGCCGATGTAGGTAGCGCCTGACACGCTCCTCTCTTAACATTAACGTGTAGGTTTAATGATGCCCACCACTCGTGAAACCATCCTCACCGCGCTTCACGCGCGGCTTTCGGCGCTGCCCGCTACCGCCCTGCGGGGCGAGGTTCTGCCAGAGCGCGTGCCGTCCGAGGGCCTGCTGATCCTCCGAGATGGTGAGCCAGGGGAGCCCGAGGTCACGCTGTCGCCGCTGCGCTATCACTACCAGCACCGTGCCGAGATCGAAGCGGTCGTTCAAGGCACCGCCCGTGACGCCGCCTTCGACACGCTGACCGCCAGCATCGGCACGGCCATCGCCGCCGACCGCACGCTGGGCGGCCTCTGCGACTGGGTCGAAGGGGAAGCGCCGCGGCCGGTCGATTTGCCGGTCGAGGGCGCGGCCAGCTTGAAGGCCGCCGTCATTCCGGTGGCGCTGCACTATTCCACGGCCGACCCGCTCGGCTGACCCCGACAATCCGAGGAGGACACGATGGCACGAGCCCAAGGGGCGCGGGCGCAGATGGCGCTTGCGTTCGAGACGACTTATGGAACGCCCCCTGTGGGCGGTTTCACGAAGATGCCCTTCGCCAGCACATCGCTCGGCGCGGAGCAGCCGCTTTTAAACTCCGAATTGCTGGGCTACGGCCGCGATCCGCTGGCGCCGATCAAGGATGCGGTGACGGCCGACGGCGACGTTGTGGTGCCGCTCGACGCAGAGGCTTTTGGCTTCTGGTTGAAGGCTGCCTTTGGCGATCCGACCACGACCGGCACCGGCCCCTGGACGCATGAGTTCCAGTCCGGTGCCTGGACGCTGCCCAGCATGTCCATCGAGACCGGCATGCCAGAGGTGCCACGCTTTGCGATGTATTCCGGCTGTGTGCTCGACCAGATTAATTGGCAGATGCAGCGATCTGGCCTGCTGACCGCGACGGCGCGGCTGGTGGCGCAGGGCGAGACGGTTGGGACGACGACCAGCGCAGGCACACCCGCCGCTCTCGAATTGCAGCGCTTTGGCCATTTCAATGGGGCGATCACCCGCAACGGCTCCGCCCTCGGCAACGTGGTCTCGGCCGACATCACATATGCCAACAACCT
>JBLWUQ010000037.1:0-5521 GCA_048268845.1 Maritimibacter sp.
CCATCGAACCGGCCATTGCGGAACGATGCTGTGCCGCTGGTAATCAGCCCGTCAGCGCCATGCAGCGCCCAGCCCGTGGTTGTGCCAAGATCGAGCGCCAGCAATGTGCGCTGGCCGGTAAACGCGGGCGGCACATTTCGGACGGCGTTCTGATTGGCGTTGGTCATGGTCTGGTCCGCCATGGGCTTTCTCCTTTTGTGATTGGCTGCTCGAGGGGTGGAACGGGTCAGACTGCGACCCGAGAAATTGCCCAGGGGTAGGTGGTGGCTCTCCCCGCCTGTAGCGGGGAGGACACCTACCCCTTTTGGGGGGGCTTTTCTGAAATCTGAAATCTGGCGTAGGACACTGATTTTGTTGGGTAAATCCAGATTGCGGAGCAGATTTCGGAAACACCCTTCCGAAATCTGCAAGGGACCTTCCAATCCCCTGAAACCAAATGGAAAAAGCCAGATTCCAGATTTCAGCAGGATTTCAGATTTTGCAAAATCTGGCCAGATTTCGGAATTTGGACACCAGATTTCGGAAGGCGAAACTGCGTGTTTCATCATGCTTCCTCCACCTCGCGATAGACCCAGACGGAGGGGTTTTCGACGGGCAGAACAGCGCCGGTTTGCGGGCATTTGTAATGGCTGGGCAAGACATCGATCAGCTCCGGTGTGACCTCTCCGGTGCCTGGATCGACATGCTCCCGGCTGGTTGCAAGACGCATGGTCTCGACGCAGAGATAGCCGTATTTGCTCCGCTCGGTCGCCAGATCCAGCGCCGCCGCAGCGGCCCCGCGAACGAACTTCACGTACCCTTTGGTGGTCAGCACGTTCAGCCGTTCGCGGATTATCGATTGCCCACCGAGCCCCCCGGTGTTTTCAAAGGTCTCCGCGAAATGTGTCATCGTGTACATCCGACCCTGAAGGGCCTCTTCGTACAGCAGGCCGCAGATCACCTCGCCCTTGCGGTCCCGTTCTGCGTCGTGCTTCGCCCCGACGTCCTGGCGCACCAGCCGTTCGTTCATCGGGTTGATCTCGACCCATTGACCGCCGATCTTGTCGATCACCTTTGGCGGCAACGCGGGGCCGTTCCGGAGCTCGATCTCCAGCTTTCGTTGCGAGCAATCCTCGTCGGGGCGATGCAGGATCAGGCCCGAGGTGTAGAACCCGCGCAGGGCACTGGCACCGGAGAGCGCGAGGAAGGGATCATCCTTCACCTGCTGCTTCGACAGCTTCTTGGTGTGATGGATCAGGATGACCCCGCATTCGGGGTCGATATGGTCGCGCAGCACTTCCACCCGTTCTTTCAGGAAGAACATCATGGCTGTGTTGTCGTTTTCGCCTCCGCCATCGGGCCCGCCGTCAAAGAGGTTCCGGATCGGGTCGATGCAGAGGATGTCCACCGGCACATCGGGGAAGGCCGTTTGGACAGCGCGGGCAACCCGCACGCTGCCTTCATTGTCGAGCAGCATTTTGAGCTTTGGCGTGGCAACGAAGGTGTCGCGTGCGGCGGCCAGCACGTCTGGCGGCAGGGCGATCTGCTTCAAGCGTTCGCGCAGATAGTGATACTGGATCTCGGCCTGCAGGTAGAAGATCCGCAGCGGCCGTGGCGGCGTGAAGCCGAGAAACGGCACACCGGCGGCCATGTGGACAAGCCAGGAGATCAGCAGGTCGCTTTTGCCCACCTTGGGCGCGCCACCCAGCACCAGCAGCCCGCCCGGCGTCAGAACGCGGGGGGCGATGATGTCCTCCGGCATGGGGCTCTGGTCGTCCAGCAGCGCGCCGAGCGTGAAGGCGGGCATGTCCTCCGGCCCCGGTGCACCATTGGTCAGCCGGATCAGCGGCGGTCCGTATTTCTCGACATGCCGGTCCCAGAGCCGCTCGGACTCGCGCTTGAGCCGTTCCACCGGCCACTGCGGCCGCAGCATGGCGGCGTTGTAGCTACAGATGCCTTCCCAGCCCTCGTCCTTTGTCATCCGGCCCTCGTGGACCATGCGGATGAAGTGACCGATCGCAGCGGACGCGCCCTCGAAGCGGGACCAGTCGTCTTGCGCGCCCTCGCGCACCGGGGTCACCAGCACATCGTCCATGGCGGGTTTGTCTGGATGCGTAAACTCGGGCTGCAAAGACACGCCTGGTGCGGGCGGCATGTCGGTGACGGCCTCGATGAACTCGGCCAGATCACGCTCGCGGTCGGCGTTCAGTTCGACAATCCGAACCTGCGTCTTGAGGCTGTTTTTGTAATAGACAGAACCCGCCACCCGGATCGGCTGGTGGGCCGAGCGGAAATGCATGTCACCGCCGACCTTGGCGGCAATGTCCCCGCGCAGGCGGCACACACGGCGAATGTCGTCGCCCTCAGCGGGCTCGGTCAGCGCCCACCAGACGTGGCACTTGCGCTGCCCCTCGGGTGTCACGCCACCGCTTTCAACCACCATGGTCGGGGCACCAAGATGGCGCTCCAGATGGGCGCGTTTGGCAGCGATGTCGCCGGTGTCCAGATCGACAACGACGGTCTGCATCTGCAGAATTTCGGCGGCCTTGGCCTGGCCGGACGCGGCTACGGTGCCGGGGATCACGTAGACTGCCGCACCCTCACGCGACGCCCATGTTGCGAAGGTGGCAATCTTCTCCGGGGCGGCCTGATCCGCCTCGAGCCAGATGTTATGCGGGCGGCCATCGATGCCCTGACCCTTGTCGATGAAACTGCGAACCGGGATCAGCCCGTCGCAATAGCCGAAGACGACCTGCATGAACTGGGCGATCTGCTCCGGATCAGGCTCGTCGCCGAAGACGTCGATCTGCGGCGCGGCATCGTTGAAATCGCGCCACGGATTGAAATGCACGATGTTCTCCTTGGGGATGTCGGATGTGGTGTCGTCGCGCATGGGTGTGTCCTGGTCAGGGTCGGATGGATGGCTGGGCTCGTCAGTCATGCAGCCAGCCCCCAACACCGCTCGACATGGGCGCAAAACCGGCATTCGAAGAAGTCTCGGTTGGCGGCGATGCGGGGCAGCAATTCGCCCGCGCTGGTTGCCTGCAGGATCCGCACGGCGCGGTCGGACATGCGCTGTGCCAGATCAGCATCGAAGGGGACGAGCTCATGGTGCAGCTCGGCCGTGTCCTTGTTGATCGCAGTGAACAGCGCCGGTGCTGTCGATATCCCCGGCACCGAGGGTTCGATGTAGGCCTGGTAGATCGCGATCTGGGCGGCATAGACAGGCTTGGAAACCGTGACGCCGTCCTTGACGCAGGCGCGCCAGTTCTTCGCGTTCATGGTCTTGCATTCCCAGAGCGCCGGCGCGCGCATGCCAAGCGCTGCTGGGGCATCGGCGATGATCCCGTCGACGTGGCCCCGGATACGACCGCCCGCGACGGAGAAGCCGAACTGGCCACCATCGCGTTTTTGGGTCACCAGATCGATCCCGGCGGCGCGCAGCCAGCGGATCGCCAGATCCTCGAGCTCGTGACCGATGGCGAAGATCCGCAGCGTCTGGCCGCCGAAATCGGCACCCTCATCCCTTGGCGCGCCAGCGAACTCGAACTGCAGCGCCCGTTCGCAGGCATGCCCGAGGCGAGACGCGCCGAGATAGGTCCGGGGCGGCGTGGCCTCGCGTTCGGCGATCAGCGCTGCGTCGACCAGCGCGTTGATCCGCTCTGCGATGGAGGGACGGTGATTGAAATCCAAGGTCAAAACGGGATCTCCGGCTCGTTTGATTTGGCAATGTCGGCCATGGCCTCACGGAAACCCTCGACGGCCTCTTCGATCAGGGCGCGCACCTGCGCCTCGGCCAGATCGGCGAATGCAGTCTGCCAGCCGATCTCGTCCATCAGCAGCGCGACGCGTTTCATGGTGGCGGTGACGGCGGCGCGTTCTTCTTCTGTCAGGTCAACCATGGCAAAACGCTCCCGCGCCAAACGCGTCCACAAGCCTTGGCAGGGCATCGAGCAGAACCAGACCGATGGCCGGGGCCGCCTCGACCGGACCGGATCGCGCCAGCCAAAACCACGCGTGGGTTGCCGGCAGACAGCACAGAGCGTTCCACGCGGATGCCAGAGACGCCGCCGGTCCTCGGCAGTGATGGGGGCTGAAGGTTTCATGGGTCATGCCGCCCTCCGTTCGGGATCGGCCACCGCATTTACGACCCCTTGGATAGCGCGCTTGTTGAAGCCAAAGGTCATCAGCGCCGAGGCGCGATAGCGCGTCAGGCCGAAGTCGTGGCGGCACCCGGGCGGCAGGTATTTCAGCTGCTTGTCGGTCGGTGGCTGGCGCAGCCATCCGCGCGTCTTGAAGGCGCTTTCATCACTCTCGTGGGTGTTGAGCCAGTCATCGGCCTGCGCGAGGCAGACGGTGCGTTCGCCGACGCCCAACAAGCGTGGCCGCTCGCCTTTGGCCCCGCCGATGGCGTACCAGACGCCCTCCATCCAGAAGATGCCGCCCCAGGCGTTGAAGCCCGTGGCCATCAGCGCATCGTCCGTCCCGAAGAGATCGACCCATGCGAAACTGGACCGTTTCAGCAGATCGATCTCGGCCATGACAAAACCCGAGAGCGGCACTGCGTCCGCACCGGTCTCGCCTTCGTCCTGCAGCAATACCTCGCCGCAGAGCGGGCATTCGGTGGCGGCGAGCGGGATCTCCGCTGCGCAGGCCGGGCAAGTTTTCGTCGGGGCCTCGCCGGTGCCGGTCTTGCCGTCCAGATCGACATCCTGCTCCAGCGTGCCGTGGATCAGGCTCGACGTCCCGAAATCCAGCACCACGCAGTCGGTCTTGACGATGCCGGAGTGCTCCTCCGGATCGACCGTGCGCAGCCCGCGCCCGACCATCTGGATCATGGTGGATTTGTAGGAACTGGGCCGAAGCAGCACGACGCAAGCGGTCGGCGGATGATCCCAACCCTCAGTGAGTACGGCGACATTGACGACCACGCGGGTCTTGCCTGACGCGTAATCAGCCAGGATGGCCTTGCGGGTCTCAGAAGCCAGATCACCATGGATCAGCGCAGCAGTGATCCCTGCGGCGCGGAACGCCTCGGTCACATGCTCGGCGTGGGCGACGGTTGAACAGAAGACGACGGTCTGACGGTCGCCTGCCTTCTCACGCCAGTGGCGGATCACCTCGTCGGTGACAGGCGCGCGGTCCATGATGTCCGCCACCTCGGTCATGTCGAAATCGGCACTGGTCTTGCGGACCGACTTCAATTCCTCCTGCACCCCCACATCGATGACAAAGGTGCGCGGCGGCACGAGGTGACCCGAGGCGATCAACTCGCCCAACCGCACCTGATCGGCGACATTGTCGAAGACCTCGCGCAGACCCTTGCGGTCGCCCCGGGTCGGCGTTGCCGTCACCCCGAACACCCTCGCGTCGGGGTTTGCATCGCGCACCCGGTCGATGATCCGGCGGTAGCTGTCCGCCACCGCGTGATGCGCCTCATCAATCACCAGAAGATCGAGGCGCGGCATGTCGGCCAGGTTTGACGCCCGTGCCAGCGTCGGCACCATGGCGAAGGTGACGTCGCCGCCCCAGGATTTCTCGG
>JBLWUQ010000038.1:0-5283 GCA_048268845.1 Maritimibacter sp.
TGATCACCCCTTTGTCGAGCTCGTCACCGCCCTGAATGACCGCCACCGGCGATCCGCGCTTGTCCGCGTATTTGAGCTGGTTGCCGAAATTCTTCGGATTGCCGAGATAGACCTCGGCGCGGATACCGGCGCTGCGCAGCTCCGACACCATCGCCTGATAATCGGCCATCCGCTCGCGATCCATCACGGGCACGATCACCGGCCCCTGGCCCTCGCGGCTGACCCGGCCCTTGGCCCGCAGCGCTGCGAGCAGCCGGTCAACCCCGATGGAAATCCCTACCGCCGGCACCTTCTGCCCGGTGAACCGCGCCACCAGATCGTCATAGCGCCCGCCACCCGCGACCGAGCCGAACTGCCGCTTGCGGCCCTTCTCGTCGAGAATTTCAAAGGTCAGCTCGGCCTCGAACACCGGCCCGGTGTAATAGCCAAGGCCGCGTACCACCGAGGGATCAATCACGATCCGGTCCGCGCCATAGCCCTGCGCGGTCAAAAGGTCCGCAATCTGTTGCAGCTCATCGACGCCTTCGGCCCCCATCGCTGAACTGCCGACCGCCGCCCGCAGATTGCTCAGCGTCTCATCGGTGCTCGCACCTTTTGAGGTCAAAAACGCCAGAACCGGCCCGGCCTGTTCGTCGCTGAGGCCGACGCCGTCGATATAGGCCCCCGAGGCGTCAAGCCGCCCCTTGCCCAAGAGCTCGCGCACCCCGGCCTCGCCGACCTTGTCGAACTTGTCGATGGTGCGCAGCACATCATCCTTGCGCGCCTGATCCTCGCCAAGCCCCATGACCTCAAGCACCCCGTTGAGCACTTTGCGGTTGTTGATCCGCACCAGGTAATCGCCGCGCGGAATGCCCACCTCTTCGAGCGTGTCCGACAGCATCGCGCAGATCTCGGCATCGGCCGCCATCGAGGCGGTGCCGACCGTGTCCGCGTCGCATTGATAGAACTGGCGGAAGCGGCCCGGCCCGGGCTTTTCATTGCGCCACACCGGCCCCATCGCATAGCGGCGATAGGGGGTGGGCAGATCATTGCGGTGCTGGGCATAGACCCGCGCCAGCGGTGCCGTCAGATCATAGCGCAGCGCCAGCCAGTCGCCCTTGTCATTGTCATCGGCTTCCTGCCAGGCAAAGACGCCCTCATTCGGCCGGTCCACATCGGGAAGGAACTTGCCCAGCGCCTCGACCGTCTCCACCGCCGAGCTTTCCAGCGCGTCGAACCCGTAGCGATGATAGACCGCCGCGATCCCGTCGAGCATCTCCTTGCGCTGCGTCACATCGCTGCCGAAATAATCGGTGAAACCCTTGGGCGTTTCTGCCTTGGGGCGCGGGGTTTTCTTGGGTTTGGCCATCGGGCGTCTGTCCTTGCCGAAACGTCGTTGCGCGCGGTCTAGCGGATGGCTGGCGCGGGGGCAAGGCGAGGGTGGCTTGCGAGGGCGTCTCCGCAGCTCCGCTGGGACTTGCCAGAGCCGCCGGATCGGCCTAGGGGAGGGGCATGGAGCATCTCGAAGAAACCATCGCGCATCTCACCCGGCAGGTCGATGACCTCTCGGATGTGGTGGCGCGTCAGCAAGATCAGATCGACCGGCTGAGCCTCTTCGTCGACAAGCTGATGGAGCGCGAACGCGCCCGCGCGGCCGAAGGCACCGGCGGCATCGTCCTCGGCGACGAGCGACCGCCGCATTACTGACGCGAGACCGACGGGTTACCGACGCAGCACTTTTCTGCACAGTTGGCGGGAAAAGCGGGCAACATGTGCGCCTGTCGCCACAGTCGTAATACCGTCGTTTTCCCGACAGGTTACCGACCCACCAAAAGCCCATAAAGAAACCGGCCCACCAAGGGTGGACCGGCTCCTGTCTTCCTAATGATCAGAGGCTGATCAGAAGCGGAAGTTGACCTTGGCTTGGTAGGTCATCGCTTCGACGTCGGTGGTGGTGCCACCCACGTTTTCGAACTCGTGGTAGAGCGCTTCACCGCCCACCGAGATGTTCTGCGAGACCATGTGCTCATAGCCTGCGCCAACGAAATAACCGTCTTCGCTGCCGGTGGTGTTGGTGTCAGCTTGCGCATAACCGCCGGTGCCGTAGATCAGGCCATTGCCGACCTTGTAACCAGCGCGGAGCTTGGCACGGAACACGTTCTCGAGGTTGGTACCGCCACCGAGGTTGATGTCGGCGAAGTCATAGTCGAGACCGCCGCCGAGAACCCAGCTGCCCAGGTCGTAATCGTAGCCAGCGCTGAGACCGCCGATGACGTCATCGCCATTCAGCGCGCCATTCGAGGACACATCGCCATAGCCGAGCTGGGCACCGCCGTAGAAACCGGTCCAGTCAGGCGACGCGGGCGCAACAGGCGCGGGGGCCACGGCCACCGGCTGTTCGACCACGGGGGCCGAGATGTTGCCAGCATAGGCAGGTGCGGTGATGGCGAGGCCTGCTGCGATAGTTGTAAGTGCCTTATACATGGAGTGATCCTCCTGATCTTTCTCTGTGTTCAAGCGCCGGGTGTAGACGGCGCAGATTGTTCGATCGGGCTGATGGTTCATCCCTCATCCGATGTTGGGGAAATCGGTCTCGGCGGGGGAAAGTTCCAGAGGGGATGTTTTGATCGGCGCAACGTTGCTCAAAAGCCACGCACGCTTCGGCGGAAATTAGCCTTCGACTGTGCGAACAAGTAGATGTGATCGCCCGTGCCCTTGTAACGGCAAAATGACAGGCCCGACGAAGGGCTTAAATCACCCCGATATCCGCCAGCGCCGCCGAGAGATCGGCAGGCAGCGCATCATCGCCCTCGCGTGCCTCGGTGAGATCGCCCGGCGCATCCCCCGGCGCCAGATAGCGCCAGCCCTGAAAGGGCCGTTTGCGGGCGGTGTGGGTGCGGATGATTTCGGGCGCGAGGATGATCGCACAGCGGCGAATCCCGTCCTCGCCAATCACCTCATCGAGCCGCAGAATGGTCTGGCGGCATTGGATATGTCCTTGGATCACCCAATAGATCGACCCGCCGCGCAGCAGCTGGTCTTCGCGCTTGGGCCACATCCGGGTGACATGACGCGCCACATCATCGCCGCGCTCCGCCCGCCGCGCCGCCTGCCATGCGGCGAGGTCCTCGACACTGGTGGTGCCAACGCTCAGCTTGATCAGATTGGTAAAGTCCTGCGCCACAGCCCGCCCCGCGATTTCGGTGATGGGGCAAGTATGGGCTTTGCGCGGGGAAGTTCAAGCCGCGCTAGCCCGCCAGCCGATGCGCCAGATCATAGTTCATCTGGTGTTCGAACTGGGTAAAGGGCCAGTCACTGCCCCAGATCAGCCGGTCATCGCCAAGATGCTCGGCCAGAAGATCGCGCAGCGGCGCCATGCGGGCCACATCCTTGGAACGGTCGGCGCGCGGGTGGACCCGGTAGACCGCCGAGGTCTTGACCCAGAGCCTGTCGCGCGGCTGATCGAGGATCGCCCGCAGCCCGTCACTGTCCTCGGTCGAGGTCACCAGCCCGTAATGATCGAGCACCACTTTCGAATAGCGGCGCATGAACGCGGGCAGCAGCCGGGGCAGGTGCTGTTCCTCTACATGCAGCTCGATATGCCAGCCGAGGCTGTCGACGGCGCTCAAGAGCGGCTGCCAAAGCCCGTGATCGAATCCCTCCGCCCGGCGCAGAAGGTTGAGCCGCAGCCCGGTGATTCCCCGCGCCGCCAGTGCCTTCAGCGCGCCGAAATCCGGCGCAAAGCCGGGATCGAGCACCACTACGCCGCGAAAACTGAGATCGTCGCGCCCCTGCAACGCGTCCAGCGTCTCGAGCATGTAGCTGTTGTCGGAGCCATAGAAACTTGGCTGAACCAGCAGCGCGCCGCGCAGGTTGAAGGCCTTGAGATGGCTGCACAATTCCTCGGGCGTCGCATCATAGCCGGGGGTGTAGCGGCGCCCCTCGGCCATGGGCCGGCCCGCGTCGAAGACGTGGCAATGACCGTCAAACCGCCCCTCGGGCAGCTCCATCAAGCTATGTAGTCCAGTGGCGATCATAACGTCCTCCTTGACACATATAGTTCTATATAGAAGTATAGCTGTCAAGGAGGAGACTGGCATGACCCAAGCTGTACTTGCGGGCGACGACCGCATTCCGATTTACCAACGTCTGGCCGATGTGCTGCGCCAAAGCGTGATCGACGGGCAGGTAAAGCCGGGCGACCGGGTGCCGTCGGAAAACGTGCTGGCCGAGGACTATGGCCTGGCCGCTGGCACCGTGCGCAAGGCACTCGATGTTCTGGTCTCCGAAGGCGTGTTCGAACGGTTTCAGGGCCGCGGCACCTTTGTCCGCCGCCCAAGCTTCGACGCCTCGCTGTTCCGGTTCTTCCGGTTCCGCAGCCCCGAGGGCGAATATTCCGTCCCCGAGAGCCGCATCCTGCGCCGTGAGGTCGAGCCGATGCCGGGCCATGTGGCGCAGGCGCTCGAGCGGCCCGAAGGGGTGCCGGGGATTTCCATGTCACGCCTGCGTTTGCAGGATGATGTGCCGACGGTGGCCGAAGAAATCTGGCTCGCACATGAGCCGTTCCGCGCCTTTGCCGAGATGCCCACGGGCGAGATCGGCGATCTGCTCTATCCGGTCTATGACCGGGTTTGTGGGCAACTCGTGGCGCGGGCCGATGAAACATTGACTGTCGAGGCCGCCAGCCCCGAGACCGCCCGCCTCTTGCGCGTGGCCGAGGGGACGCCGATCATCGTGATCGAACGGGTGGCCAAAGGCTATGACAACCGGCCCATCGAATGGCGCCGCTCGAGGGGACGGGCGGAGCAGTTCAGCTATCACACGGAGATCCGCTAAGGCGGAGTAAGGGAGGAGACCCAAATGACTTTTTACACCCGTATCGCGGGGGCCGCGCTCATGGCGTTTGGCGCCACCGGCACGCTCTGGGCCGAGGCCCGCGAAGTGCGCATCGCCAGCCATGTCTCGCATTTCTCGCCGCTGCACGCGCAGTCCGAACTGTTTGCCGCCGAGGTCGAAAAGCGGCTGCCGGGTCAGTTTGAATTCAAGCTCTACCCAGGTGGTCAGCTCGGCAAGGAAAAGGACCTGATGACCAATGTGCAGGCCGGGTCGATCGAGATGATCAACGTGGCCTCGGGCGTGATGAAGCTCGACAAGAAACTGGGCGTGTTCGATCTGCCTTGGCTCTTTGACGACCGCGCCCATGTGCGCCGCGCCATGGCGGCCGGGCTCGAGGATGCGATCCGCGCCCGGGTCGAAGAGGTCGGCAATGTGCAGGTGATCGGCGTCTATGAGAACGGTTTTCGC
>JBLWUQ010000039.1:0-5182 GCA_048268845.1 Maritimibacter sp.
GAGCTTGAGCTGATGCCCGGCCCCGGCATGGGTGAGCAAAGTCGCCTGCGACGCCACGGCAAGCCGGTTCATGTCATCGGCGCTGGTATTGACGCCAAGATGGGTGAGATCCTGCAGGGCGGCGATGCCCGGCCCCCAGTCGCTGCCGTCAAAGACCTCTTGCCGCGCGCTGTCCTCGACCCAGGCGATCCAGCCTGGATTGGGCGCGTAAAACGCCCATCCCGTTTCCTCAAACACCGCAAGCGCACCCTCTTGGCCCGCCCAATCGCCACTGGCGCCCGCAGGCACGATATAGCGCTGCCCCGGTTCGGGCAGGGCGGGCGGCGTGGTCACACTGGCACTGCTCACCGCGAGCTGCACGAGAGGATCGAGCTGCCGCAGCGCCTCGTTATGGGTCACATGCTTTTGCGCCTGCGATGGCTGAATATAGGGCAGCGAAAGATTGTCGGACCGGTCGGACATGAAGGCTCTCCCAAAGACAAAGTCCGGGAGAGCATTTGAGAATTTCTTTTCAAAACCTTTACGGCACCGGACGCAGCCCCGGCGGCCATCCCTCCAAGCGGCGATCAGTCGCTGTAATAGGCCTGATAGGCGCCATAGCTGTCGCCATAGCCATAGCGTTTCATGCCGCGCTGATCGATCTGGCTGAGCACGAGACCGGTCACCTTGAGATTGACATTGGCGAGGCTCTTGAGCCCGTCATTGACCTGGCGATGGGTCGTGCTGTCCCATTTCACGGTGTAGAGGATCGCATCCACATGCTGCCCGATCACCCGCGCATCCGGCACCGCCAGAACCGGCGGCGTGTCGATGATCACATAATCATAGGCGTCGCGCAGCGTGCCAAGGAACTGGGCAAACGTGTCCGAGGAAAACAGATCCGCCGCGTTGACCTTGGAGGTCTCGCCCAGCAGGATATCCGCCTGCAACTGCTCGTTGAAGCTCACCGCGCTCTGCAAGCTCGCCTCGCCCGCCAGCACCGACAAGAAGCCGGGCTTGTCGTGAATGTCGAAATATTCGCTGAACACGCGGCGGCGGATGTCGCCCTCGACCAGCAGCACTTTCTTGCCCAGCCCCGACAGGTTCTGCGCCAGCGAAATCGATTGCGTCGTCTTGCCTTCGCCGGGGATCGACGAGGTCGACATGATCACCCGTGGCGGCATGTCGATATTCGCGAGCAAGAGAGAGGTCCGCAGGTTGCGCACCGCCTCGGCCGCGGCCGAATTGGGCTTGTCGGTCAGATATTGCAGAACGTTGGCGCGGTTGCGGCTCGGGATCGTCGGGATCTGACCGATCACGGTAAGCCCGGTGTTCCGCTCGAGCGCTTCGGCCACGCGATAGGTGTTCTGCGACATCTCGCGGATGAGCACCGCAGCGCCACCGACCATCGCCCCAAGGATGAGCGACAGCGCGAGGATCATGGGTTTCTTCGGCGCGGAGGGCGACAGCGGCACCACCGCCTGCGACAGGACGCGGCTATCGGCCTGCTGAATGCCCTGCTGCACCGTGGTCTCCTTGAGCCGGCTCAGAAACGCTTCATAGATGAGCCCGTTGGCCTGCGCCTCGCGCTCAAGCTGCTGCAACCGCACCAGCTCCGAGGATTGCGTCTCGATCCGCTCGGTCAGCTCGACGATCGAGGTGTCGACCGCCTCGAACTGCGCCTCGAGCCGCAGGACCTCTTGCTGCGCCCGGGTGAGAAGCACCGCATATTGTGTCTCGAACGTCTCTGCCGCGCCCTCGACACCGTTCTGAATATCTTCGGCCAGACGCGCGAGGCTCGGATCGCTCGCCCGCTGCGCCTTTTCCTCGGGGCTGAGCCCTTCGACCGTCTCAAGGTTCACCACCGCGGCCTTTTGCGCCGCAATCGCCTCGGTCAGGTTCGACTTGCGGTCGCGCAGATCCTTGAGCTGCCGGTTCAGCGCAAACAGGCCTTCGGGGCTGATCAGATCGGTGCTGCTGCTGAAGGATTTGAGCTCGGTCTCGGCATTCTCAAGGTCGAGCCGCAGCGTGCTCACCTGATCGCTGAGCCATTCGGTCGCCTGCGCGGTCTTCTCGAATTTCACCGAAATCTGGTCACGGATATAGGCCTCGGCCACCGTGTTGGCGATCAGGGCCGATTTGCGCGGCGCCTCGGTCGTCACCGTGATCCGGAACACATAGCTGTTGCGGATATTGCTGATCGACACCTTGCTCGACAGCTCGTCGATCACCGAATCGAGCACCCGGCGCTCCGACACCTCTTCATCGCTGCCGCTGCGCAGCACCGACAAGAGCGCGCCGAGCGAAAACATCGACCGTTCCCGCAGCGCGGCGTTGAACTCGGGGTCATTGGTCAGGTCAAGCCGCTCGACCACCTGCTCCAAGAGCCCGCGCGAGCGCAGAACCTCGACCTCGGTGTTGATGGTGGATTGATCGCCGCCAAGCCCGGTGACCACGCTTTCGATATCGACCACCTGATCCTGACGGCTCTCGAGCGCGACGGTCGCCGACGAGGTATAGGTCGGCACCGCACTGACAAAGGCGTAATAGCCCCCGATCAGCAGCGCCACCGCCATCGCAATCGCGATCCAGAGCTTGCCTCGCCACAATGTTGCGAGAAGTTGGCCAAGATCGATTTCCTCGGCACCGCGCGACAACAGGTTACGGGAAGACTCGGACTGCGAAATATCGGCCATGGGTTCACTCGGTAAGGTTAGTATCGTGCCTGCTTTTTCACACTCGAAAGGTGAAAGCAATTGTAACGTCCACCGTTTTTGCGGCCTGCTGCGCGCGGCGTTGCCGTTTTATGACATTTGCCCAAAGAGGCAGCGATCCGATCCATTGGGATCAGAGCATATGCCGCGATTTCTGCGCCTTCGTGGCGAGATAGGCCCGGTTATGCTCGTTCTCGCCAAGCTTGAGAGGCACCCGTTCCGCCACGGTGATCCCCATCTGCTCCATCATCTCGATCTTGCCGGGATTGTTGGTCATCAGCCGCACGCTCGAAAACCCGAGCTGCCGCAGAATGCTCGACCCGATGCGAAAATCGCGCTCGTCATCCTCAAAGCCCAGCCGGTGATTGGCCTCCACCGTGTCGAACCCCTGATCCTGCAACGCATAGGCCCGCATCTTGTTGGCGAGCCCGATGCCGCGCCCCTCTTGATTGAGATAGAGCAGCACGCCGGCCCCCTCGGACCCCATCTGCGCCAGCGCCCCGCGCAGCTGCGGCCCGCAATCGCATTTGAGCGAGCCGATCACATCGCCGGTGAAACAGGCCGAATGCAGCCGCGCCAACACCGGCTTGTCACGGTCCGGGCGGCCGATCTCGACCGCGTAATGCTCTTCGCTGCCATCCTCGGGGCGAAACACATGCAACCGCCCCGCCGTCGACACTTCCATCGGCAGCCGCGCGCTCGCCACCGGATCCATGGCCGAAGCCTGGGTCATCCGCAGGATCGCATCCGAGGCCGGCACCACGGTGAGGAAGTTCTCTGCCGCGAGCCGCGCCGCGTGTTCGGTCTCGATCACGATGGCGGCGGGCAGGATGCGCGCCGATTTGGTCAGCGCCACCGCCAGCCGATGCAGATCTGCCGAGCCGTCTCGCAGCGTGTGAAACGGGCCTTTCATCGGTGTCGCAAGATCATCCGCCGGATCGGCCAGCGCCTGCAGCCAGGCCATATCCGCCCGTTTCGGCAGACAGATCCGCGCGATATCCCCATCATAGGCCCGCGCCTTGATCGTCTCGGCCCGCCGCGCGGTGATCGCCACGCCAATCGTGCCCTCAAGCGCCCGCAAATCCGCCAGCCGCGCATCGCTCCCCGATTCCACCGCCAGCGCCAGCGCACTGCCCGCCTCACCGATGAGGGCAATCGGCACCCCCATCCGCAGATCGGCACGGGCGCGGGCGAGGGTCTCGGAAATATCGGGGCGGAGGCTCATGGGCTATCCTGTAGGTCTCGTCATCATCTGAGGCAGCGATACGCTATCGCTCCGCAGAATGAAACAAAACACGCGTAGGTTACACTTGCCCGTGAACTCTTTGTAGCAGAACTTGCTCCTGGCGGGGGCTGGTCCCATCTGTGGTGTAACGGATGCGGCCCGCGCCAAGACCAACGCGCCAAGACCAACGGGCCAAACACAACAGATGGGACATACGGATGGGACAGCTCAAGAAAATTCTGCTTGTCGACGATGATGAGGATCTGCGCGAAGCGCTGAGCGAACAGCTCGTGATGACCGAGGACTTCGACGTGTTCGAGGCCGGCAACGGCTCCGAGGCGCTGAGCCGGGTGAAAGAGGGGATTTTCGATCTGGTGATCCTAGATGTCGGCCTGCCCGACACCGACGGCCGCGAGCTGTGCCGCCTGATGCGCAAACAGGGCGTCAAAAGCCCCATCGTCATGCTGACCGGTCACGATGGCGATGCCGACACGATCCTTGGCCTCGATGCGGGCGCCAATGACTATGTCTCGAAACCGTTCAAATTCCCGGTGCTCCTCGCCCGGCTCCGCGCCCAGCTGCGCCAGCACGAACAATCCGAGGACGCCGTGTTTCAGCTCGGGCCCTATACCTTCCGCCCCGCGGTCAAGATGCTGGTCGACGAGGACGATCGCAAGATCCGCCTCACCGAGAAGGAAACCAATATCCTCAAATTCCTCTACCGTGCCCCCGATGGCGTGGTGGCCCGCGATGTGCTCTTGCACGAGGTCTGGGGATACAACGCCGGCGTCACCACCCATACGCTCGAAACCCATATCTACCGCCTGCGCCAAAAGATCGAACCCGATCCCTCCAACGCGCGGCTTCTGGTCACCGAATCGGGCGGCTATCGCCTGTTGATGTGACGGGCTGACCGGCCCCACACCGGCAAACGCAAAAAAAATGACACGGGGGGGGAACCTTTCCCGCCCTGTTGCGTTCTACCTGATTAACCGGTCCTTACATGCGGTTAAGCGCATGAATTTTCGTGTGCTTTTGGGGGATTGATCGTTTGTAGGGGAGACCATGGTTCTATATTGTCCACACGGTCAAGCACCGGGGAAATATCAATGAAAGCACAGTGTCATCCGCGTCAGGCGGAACGTCTGGCCGCTCTAAGAAGCTATGGCATTCTCGATACCGCCCGCGAAGAAGATTTCGACGAGGTCGTCGCCCTCGCAGCGCAGATCTGCGACGTGCCGATCTCGGTGATCAACTTCATCGA
>JBLWUQ010000040.1:0-5149 GCA_048268845.1 Maritimibacter sp.
TGGTGCAGCTCTCGGTCCTCGACCGAACGCGCACCACGCCACCCGCCAGCCCGGCAGACGGCGACCGACACCTCGTGGCCTCCGGCGTCACAGGCCTTTGGGACGGGTGGGACCTGAACATCACCTTCTGGATCGACGGCGCTTGGATCCGACAGGCCCCGCGCACCGGTTGGCTTACTTCGTTCGCGGCCGAGGCGCTGTTTCTCGTCTGGACCGGCAGCGCCTGGGAGGTGGTGGGCGAGCCGAGCGACATCTCGGATGCGGTCTTCAGCCTGATCAACGACGCCGATCCCACGAAGAAGGCGGTCTTCTCGCTGTCCGGAATCAGCACGACCCGGAGCTATACGCTGCCGAACACCTCGTCGGAACTGGCGACCTTGGCGGGCACACAGACCTTCACCGGCACGCTGACGGCCTCCGGCGCCGTCACGGTCTCGGGGACGGCGACAACCATCGGCACGGCGACGGGCACCGCGACCTACGGGGTGGACACCGGGACGACCACCACCGGCCTCACCAAGACCGTGAACCTCGGCGCCGGCGGCGCGCCGGGGTCGAGGCGACCGTCAACACCAACGGCATGCCGCGCACGGCCTCGACGGCTTCACCTATGTGAACCGGCTGTCGCTTGTCACACTGCAAGCGACCGGCATGGGGTTCTTCGGCCTCTATGGCTCGACGGCAGCGCTAGCCACGACCCTCTCGGCAGTCGTCAACTGCATCGGCTTCCAGCGCGGCGCCCACACAAACTGACAACTGGTCCATAACGATGCCTCGGGCGCGCCGACGCTCACCGATCTGGGCGCGAGTTTCCCGGTCGCGAGCACGACGAACGTCCTGACCCTCATGCTCCTCGCCGCCCCGAACAGCAGCGTGACCGGCGTCCGGGTGCTCAAGGAGGTCAGCAGCGGGGCGGCGGTTGAGACGATGATCGACAACGACATCCCCGCCGCGACGCAACTCCTGCCCCCCGGAACTACATGAACAACAGCGCAACAGCGGCGGCGGTCGCCTACGATTGCTCGGGGGGTTATGTGGAGACGGATTATTGAGGCAGTATAGAAGCATAGCTTCTATCTTTGGCGTGGCACGTCCCGCACCAGACGAGCCGCCGTCTCGATAATATTGGCCTGATGGCGCTGCAGCGCCTGGCAGGCGCGGTCAAGATGCGCGCCGAACGGGTCAACGGCCTGGGTGCGCCGGCCGCAAAGCTCTTCGATGACAGCCAGGCCGCACAGTGGGGCGTCGAAGTCCCCAAGCGAAGCGACGCGGCGTCGGATCTCGCCTGCGTTGTACAGCCAGCAGGGCGTGCCGAAATCGCGCGCGACCTGTCGCAGGGTATCGGCGTTCGGGCCTAGATCATCGGTCTGGATGTCGGGACGAACGACGGGTGTATGACGGTTCATGGCTGGCTTCGTTTCCTGTAGAAAGCGGTGATCAATAAGAGGTATCGGGTTCGCGGATCATCTGGCAGCTCAGAGCCGAGATGGCCATGCTGATCGCGCCCACTAGGATCGCGTAGAAATAGGCACCCGAAGCGTCCCGAATCGCGCCTGCCATCGTCGGGCCGAAGAGCGCGCCGACGCCCCACGAGGTGTAAAGCGCGCCGATGATGGTGGCAATCCGGTGACCGCCGAAATACTCCATCGCCAGCACCGGTAACAAGGCGATGTAGCCGCCGTAGAGGATGCCGAACAGCGTGGCGTAGAGCAACAGAGACGCGAATACCGGCGGCGCAAGCAGCCACCAGAACATTGTCAACGACAGACCCGCTAAGATGTAGGTCAGCAAGGTGCGTCTGCCGAACCTGTCGGCCAGCCCTCCTAGCAGAAAGCGCCCGAACGTGCTGCAGATGCCCATGATGCCTATCAGGATAATGCCGAGCTGGGCTGAAACGCCGTTGTCGGTCGCATAGGGCACCAGATGGACGTAATTGATGAACACACCGGCGGCGGACAGCAGGCTGGCAATGTATAAAAGCCAGAATCGGGCTTGCACCACAGCCTCGGCGAGGCCAAGACCAGGCAAGGGAGCGGTCCGGCTGGCGTCGGGGTTGGCCGGTCCCCCATCGGGGGCCAAGCCCATGTCCCGCGGGTGGTATACCAGCAGCAGGCTGGCGGCGCCGCAGACCACCAACGCGCATCCCGCTAGCACCAGGTGCGCGCTGCGCCAGCCCATTGTCTCGTTCAACGCCGTCGCTAAAGGTGGTAACAGCAGCGTCCCGACGCCAGTTCCGCTCACCGCCAGACCCGAGGCCAGCCCGCGCTTCACCTTGAACCAGCGTTGCACCAGTCCCACGGCCGGCACATAGATCATTCCGCCGCCGATACCGACGCCTGCCCCGTAGGCTAGGTACAACAGCGGCAGCGAAGTGGCCATCGACGCCCCGGCAAGCCCTAAGGCCATGATCACCGCGCCGAGCAACCCTACGTTGCGGGGACCAAACCGGTCGGCCACGAAACCCGCTGCGAACCCAGTCATGAACCAGACGAATTCGCTGACCGCGAAGACCAGCGAGATGTCGGCGCGCCCAGTCTTGAACTCCGCCTCGAACGAGGCGACGAAGGCTGGAAAGGAATAGATGATCCCCGCTGCAGTGGCCGACATGAAGAAGACCGAGCCGACGATGATCCATCCATAGAACAGCCCCTCCCCTTGTGGCGCCTCTGAGTTGTTCGTGTAATTCTTCACGGTGTGCATCCTTACGATGGGTCTTGGGGTCGGCTCATGCGTCGGGCCTGATGTCGATAACAAGGTAAGACAGATCGGGCATGCCTTGCCGGACCAGCTGATCTGCAAGTTCGGCATAGATCTGGCGAATTTCCACCGGATCGCGATGGTAGAGAGCACAGCCCCCCGCAGCATGAAGCGCCTCGACCAAAGGCGAGGGGTTGGCCAGTAACCGTTTGCCGTCGACGCGGACAAGGCCCTCGTCGGCTAGGATCGTCCAAGACAGCCCTTGGGGTCCCAGGATCGACAAGGCAAGATCGACCATCTCCCAACGAGCATCGGCTGCGTTCCCTACCGAATAGCCCAGCAGAGACACCCGTGCCCGACGTCCGGCATCGGTACGGCGGAAACGGGCAACTGCCTCGAACGCGGCGCGCTGCAGCGCCGAAAGGCTGCACGTCATGGAACCCACGCCGGATGTCGTTCAGCGCGACCATGCAGGCACTGCGCTGGGTCAGGCACTGATTCATATGGAAATAGGCCATCGCCCTCGGATTAATATCGAAGCCGATCCCCGGCATGTCCGGCGCAAAGTGAGCCAGGTTGTTGCCGCTGCCGGTCGCTAGGTCGATCACTGCATCGACATCCTCCAGTAGCCCGCTTGTCTGACAGTGCCGATGGATGGCGGTGCTTTCGTCGGCGAACGGGAACACCCGGACCCTAGGATCGACCCAGACGGCATCGGTAACCAGGGCCTGCCCCTCGATCAGGTTCAGGCGCACGCACAGCCGGCCGTCGCGCAAGAGGCCGACCCGCGCCAGCGCACCGCCTTGCAGACCGGGGCCCGGGTCGAACGGTGCGCGCTGTCCCAGACCGGCTGCCCACTCTCCGTACCCCGCCAACCCCGCAATGTGCTCCATTTCGGCTGCGGCCGCTGCGCGCAATGCCGGGTCCGCCTGCACCTCGGATGTGATCAGGAACAGGCTGTCGGTTTCCAACGTGCCTGCGTCGATCTGCACATGTGCCGTCATACCAAGCCCCCGTTCACTGCTGTTGCCGCAACAACAGCGCAAGCAGCGCCGCGCGCATCCAGACGCCATCGCGGGCCTGCTGGAAGTAGTGCGCCTGGGGCATCGCATCCATCGCACGGTCCACATGGTCCGAGATCGGTCCGATATGCAGGACCGGGACATGGCGTCCCAGACCGGTAATGGCGGCCGCCGTGATCCGATACGCATCCGGGGTCGGTTGCCCCTGCCGGGAGGACGCATTGATCTTATCGTCGAAATCGGCATGGAAGTTCGAGTGGTAGACGCCTAGCGTGGTGACTGCGTCTGCAAGCTGCAACACCTGGCCGACGTCGCTGCAATGGGTCACCCTCGTCCCGCGCTCACTCAGCAGCGCCTGAACGTCGTCGGGCGGGGTAGAACCCGGCGGTTCCAGGACGGCAAGATGCACATCGAACAGCGACAGAGCGATGACCAGAGACCGGTGCGCCCGCCAGCCTAGGTGCCCGATGATCCCGATGCACAATCCATCCAGCCGCCCAAAATGTTTGAACAGGTGCAGCACATCCCCCAGCGATTGAGTCGGGTGTTCGCCGTAGCCGTCCCCGGCCCCGAAGATCAGGATCGGACGCCCCTGCGCATCGCGCGCCGGGATAATGTTGCCGCTGCACGCGATATGGCCGATGCGCGCAATCTTCAACGCGACGTTTAGTCCGGGTCCCAGATTCGGAATGGTCATCCATGCACCTAGGACACCGTGCACTTTGCACTGCGTCGCGGTTCCGCGCAGCAGGTCCGCGCCATAGACGCCGAGCGACAGGAAATAGTGATTTCGACCCTCGACCCTGCCGTCGATTTCGACCTCCGTGACGATGCTGTTCGTCCTGACAATGCGGGTCGCCCTCGTGCCCCAGCGGAAACGAACACCGCGGCGCTCGAGCAAATTGACCAGACGAACGACATAATCATGAACGTTGACCGTGAACCCCGTGACCTCGATCCCGCCAGCGATCTCCCGATTGCGAACGCCCGCTGCAAGCGCAGGATAGTGTTCGGCAACCCCGCCGGGCTCCAGATCGTTGCGGTAGGCACCGACCCGTTTCTGACGCTTCAGCTGTTTGGCGTTGTAGTCGGCGGTCGAGGCCACCCGCAGCAGCGGTTCGAGAAATTCGACCCCAGCGAACAGCTCGGGCGTGCTGTCCATCAGGTTGCGCCAATAGTCCAGACTTTCGTGACTGATCGCGAAGATGTCGTCGTTGTAATGTTCAGCCATCCAGACAGGTATCGCCATTGACTCGCGGATCCAGGCCGCGTCTTCGGCGCAATAGGCCTCGGGCCTTCCGATCAGCCAGCCGAAGTCGGTGATCCTCCGCCGCAGGTAGTCGTGCAACTCGCCACCCTCGGGCGCTTCACGGTCATGGTAGTTGTCGCATTCGATCAGCGAGAACATGCGCGCATTTGCCCCCCATGGG